>CAZJVU010000001.1:0-235107 GCA_964550035.1 uncultured Candidatus Saccharibacteria bacterium
ACCTGAAGGTTTACCCGAAGAAAAAACTAAGGTAAGGGCCGACGGGCAGGACCCCCCACAGTCCGTTATATTATTTCTTCTTCGCCGCAAGCATCGGCACGCCTGGCATTTGCGCGAGCTTGATGTCGTGTTTGGTGAATGCTACCAGCAGGCGTTTGCGAAGTTCGCCCGTAACCGCCCATTGTTGCGATGGTTGAGTTTTGCCGATGATGCGGGCCTCGAGTGCGGTATCCGTGAAGTTGCCGATGTTGAGGAATCGTGGCGGTTCAAGGACTTTATCCTTCCAGGCTTTTTCGCCAGCTAATTTCTCGCCGACTTCGTTGATGATGTCGGTTAGGACGTCGACGTTTGTGTCGGCCGTAACGGCGATGGCAAAGTTGACCTTGCTGAAGCCCATTGTCTTATTGATAACATGTGCAACCATACCGTTTGGCAAGTAGTGCACGTTGCCGTCGGCGTCGCGGATGATGGTTGAGCGAATGGTGATTTGCTCGACTGAGCCAGCGGCACCTTCGATATCTACGACGTCGCCCACGCGGTATTGGTTTTCGATGATAATAAACAGTCCGGTCAGCAGATCCTTTATAATCGACTGCGCGCCAAACCCAAGCGCCACGCCCAGCACGCTCGCACCCGCCAGAAGCGGCGTGAGGTCAATGCCCATGCGGCGCAAGATCGTAAAGCCGGCCGTCAGCCACACCAATACTTTGAGGAGCGTACTGAACATACTGATGAGCGTGTCCCGGCGCTTCTTGACGTCCTCTTCGGAGTTGTCAGTCTTGATACGTCCAACCGTGCGGCGAATAAAGACCGCAAGGAACTTGGTGCCAAACTGCACGACAAGCAAACTCACGATCAAAATGAGTATAATAGGTATAGTATTTGCCTGAAACCAATCCACAATTATATTCCACATAGTAGTGGTAGTATATCAGTAGTGAATCAATCTATGAAAGTTTTCAAGCGTATTACAGACCCAGAAGTTGTTGCCATGCTCCGCCGTGGTGCCGTTGGCGTGCTGCCGACCGACACCCTGTACGGCGTGGTGGCGAGTACGGCTTTTCCGGATGCGATTGAGCGGCTGTATGAAGTGCGGCACCGTTCTTCGCTAAAGGGTTGCATTACACTGATCGCTGATAAAGAGCAGGCAGCGAACGTCGAGTGGAATAAGTTTGACCGCAAGCTCGCGAGCAAGTACTGGCCAGGGCCGGTGAGCATTGTGCTGCCTGTGAGCGCAACGACGCCAGCGTACCTGCATCCTGTTGACGGGACGTTGGCCTTTCGCGTACCAGATAGGGATGACCTCAGGGCACTGCTCTGGCATACCGGTCCGCTCTTTGCGCCAAGTGCGAATCCAGCGGGTATGAAACCAGCAGCGACGATCGAGAAGGCGCAGGAATACTTTGGCAAGCATGTCGATTTCTATGTTGATGCCGGCGACTTGTCGGGTAATCAGCCCTCGACGCTTATTCGCCAAAAGGACGGCGAGGTTGAGGTGCTGCGCGGCAGTTTGCCAAACGCGTAAGGTCTTATAAGTTCAGAGTTGAAGCGGTCTCGCCGCCCGTCCGTGTGGGCGGGCGGCGAGATGCTTCTTGCGGGCTATCGGCCGACGATCAGGCCGACCAGCCGGACGGGAGCAGAGACGCCAGCCGGTGGTCTTCCACCTGCCGCCGACCCGAGACACCCACCGCGCCCAGGATGGACGCGTCGTGCGGCGAAAGGATGCGCACGCCGCCGGCCCAGGGCGAGAAGGGCCTGCTGGACTTGGACGCGGCGATGATGTCGACCAGGCTCCAGGCCTCACGCTCGAGGCTGGAGATGCCGAAGCCGACGTCGGCGGGGCTGTCGACCAGTTCGTCCTCGAGCTTCCAGCCTCCCATGCGCGTTTCGACGTGCTGGATGGCGACGGTGTCGATTTGCTCGTTCAGCGCCGTGATGGCCTTGGCGCGGGCGTAGCCCACGCACGAGGGCACGACGTCGTCCATGGCGGCGGCCCGGAGCTCGTGACACCGGATGTCGACGACGCAGATCGCGATGTTGGGACCCTTGTCGTTCCTCGCCGCTGCCCAGATGGTGTCCAGGAACAGCTGCGCGTCATCGCCGTCGATGCTCATGAAGTTGCGCATGATGCGTCCTCCCGTTGGTGGTATTGGCCGAACTACCGACATATATCAGCACTTCGGCAAATACCACGCCTCGCAAAAAGCAATCTCACAAAAGTGAGAACTAAAGTATTTTATAATTTTACTTACTATTTGTCAATAGCAGCTATGAACCAATGATCTCATGCAAGTGCTCACGCACCCACTTATCAACATCGCCAGCGCCCATGACAAGTACGAGCGAACGGTGGTCGAGCTCACGGCGGATGGCGTGAATGAGATCTTCGTTCATCTGAGCGGGCTCGGCGATCTTGGGATTATCGAGCTTGGCAATAAGCTGTTTGGGCGTGAGCACCGGCAGCTGCGGATCCTCGCGCGACAGATAGGTCGGTAACCAGTAGACGTGACGTGCTTGGTTGAAGCAGTCTTTATATTGGTCGGCCATCTCGTGTTGGCGAATGTTTTGGTGCGGCTGATAAACGAGCACGACGTGCTTGCTCAGCTCGCGGGCAAGTTGCAGCATCGCGGCAATTTCTGCCGGATGGTGACCGTAGTCGGTGTAGAGATTTTCGGCCAGGCGTTCGAAGCGGCGCTGCGTGCCGGGGAAGCGGTTGATGGCAGCGACAATCTGCTCAAACCGAAGCTCCGGAAAGAGCGAATCAAACACCGCGCAGGCCAGAAGCGCATTCCGGCGATAGTGGTGACCGGGTAGTGTGATGGTGTCTTCCTGTGTGAGCAGCTCGTCGACGGCGACTACTTTGTTTTCGGCGGTTTTGACGCCAATGTAGTCGAGATCTTCTTGCCAGGCGAATGTCTTCTTGGATTGCTTCGTAAACTGTACAAAGGCTTTTTTGTAATCATCTCGCGTCGGATACACATCTGGATGGTCGTAGTCGAGCGATGTAATAAGCGCAACGTCGGGATGGAAGTGCAACATATTGCGGTCGTACTCGTCAGCCTCGTAGATAAAGTACCGCCCATCATCGCTAAAGCTGCCGCTCGGCGCAAAGCTCACACGCGTACCGATAGAGTGGTTTTCGGGAATATCGAATTGTTTGAACAGCCACGCAAGCATCGCCGTCGTGGTTGTCTTGCCATGCGTACCAGAGACGGCGACGAGGCGTTGGCGTTTGTCTTTGATGAGTTGATTGATGAGTTCGTCACGTTTGCTGATGCGAATGTGGTGGTCGCGTGCAAACTTCAGAACAGGGTCGTCCTGGGGAATCGCAGCAGTGACAACTAGCCAATCAATCGGCTTGTGCTGGTGCGCGGCCATGATTTCAGAAAGCCCGGTGCCGATAGAAATCTCGACATCTTTGCTCAGAAGCTCTTCAACCATGGGGCTCATTGCTTTGTCGTAACCAGCAACATCGTAACCAGCTTCTTTGGCGATCGCCGCCAAGGGCCCGATACCAACGCCACCAATACCCGCAAAATAAATACGCATAATTACTCCTCAGTATAACACTTGTCGGGCGAGCAGGCAGATTCGACCGCCCGCTCGCCCGACGGTGACGTCAGCGCCTTTTCCAGAGCCATCTGCGCCTCTTCGGGACAACTCCCGGGAACAGGTCCTTCGCGCGGTGGTGAATTTCCAGGCTCCACCCGTCAGAGTCTTGTACGAGACTGCCGATCCCAAGGAACCTTAGGTTACCGAAGAAGGTCACGATGTTGATGATGCGTCCCGGCGTCGCCGCGAGCGGGTGGAGGACAATGTGCGTGAAGCGTTTACCACACGCAGAGCTGCCATTCTTCGAGCCGCCGGGTTCGCTGGTGTGCGTCGCGTCGCCCAGGGTTGCCATACCACCACACGAGCATTGCGCACCATTAACGCCGACTACCAAGACCACTTGATCGTCTTTCATCGCTCTCACTTTCGTCGAACGGACAGTTTTATTATTCGTCCTTGCTATACTAGATGTAAAGAGAGTAGGTGGGCAGTGAATAAACGGAACATACATCATGCACTGGTTGTACTTCGGCAGCTCCAGGTAAAACATCTGGTGATAGTGCTCGCTGTGCTGGGCATTTTGAGTATTCTCTTTCTGCGCCAAAATAACTTGCACATGATCGAACGCCGCAACCTCGTGATACAGGCCGACGAGCAGAATAGGGATATTCCGGAGGCCGTCACCAACCTCCGTAACTACATCGCATCGCACATGAACACGGGCATGGGCGACAAGGGTGTATACCTGGAACACAGCTACCAGCGCGCATACGAAGCGGTCGTTACCAAGGCGACTCAGGGCGGCACAACAGGCGCAACGATCTACCGCCAGATCGATCAAGACTGTCAAGGTGCGTTTCCTAAGGCGAGCGGATTCTCGGCCTATGTGCAGTGCATGACAGATAAGGCTGCTACGAGCGGCATTGCCGCGGCCCCACTGGCGCCGCCGAGCGCGGATCTCTATCGATTCAATTTTGTCTCGCCGGCATGGAGTCCGGACGTGGCTGGATTTACTCTTCTGGGGACGGTGCTTTTAGCGATTTTGCTGGTGGGCAGATTGCTTCTCGTGTGGGTGCTATTTGGTTTGCTCCGACGCTAACTGTTGGTGTGCTGATTTTGTTCTTATCTGTACTTCTCTGTTGACAAAGAGTCACGCCCGAGCGTAATGTAAAATCACGTAAGCAGCTAAAAGGAGGATAACTACTAGCATGGCAGCCTACACTCACACAAATTCAAAAGGGGTAACTTACTACTTGCACTCAAAGAAGGTTGTGCTCCGCGGTGGTAAAGAGCAAACCATTTACTTCTTCGCTAAGGACGAGCGCCCAGATGACGCTGTCTCAGCACTTCCAGAAGGCTACGGCGTTCAGGAAAACCCACGCAACGGATTTCTTACTCTGAAGAAAGTCCAAAAAGCCGAAGCATAATAATTTTGGCTTGTGTCCCCAACGTTTGCAATGCTAAGCTAGTATCAAACAAAAAGGGGAGAAAAGACCGACGAGATCTTTTAGTTCCGTCGGTCTTTTTGGTTGGGAAAAGGAAAAAATGAGTCCGGATTATTTAGCAGAACGTAAAGCGACTGCAGCCGGAGTGTAGTCGTCCGAAGGACAGATTACACCCCGCGTGAAAGGGGTTTTGCTAAATAATCCGGACTTATTTTTACTATTTCTCAAATAATTTCATTGCGATGGTTTCTCCGCCGCACCCCTCGACATTGAGGGGCGGGCGGAGAAACCGCTGGTTCTGCTACGAGGTACGCCCGCCGGGGAGCGTGATCACCTCGCGGCTGAACAGCAGCCTGACTTTCTTGGGACGAAGGCACTTGCTGACCAGGAGCTGGAACCCGGTGATGACGACCACCACGGCCAGCCCGATGAGCGCCTCGGTCCAGCCCGATTCGAGCACCGTGGACACCTCGAGGCCGATGAGCAGCGTCAGGGCGTACAGCAGTGGAAGAGCCTTGGGCATTTCTGTCACACTCCTTCTAAGGAAAATAGGCTTGTATATTTTATAACATAAATTCTAAGATAAATCAATATAATCACATAATTTCAACAAATGAAAACGCCCCTCCCTCGGCGTTCTCGTTGAGAAACAGCGGGGAATGGGGCGGGAGGCCCGTGGAGCGCGAGGGTGAGTTGCCCGATCCTACTTGGGCAGGAGGCTGTTGTCGACCACTGTGTAGTCGGCGCGGTAGACGAACAGTGTGCGCGTCTCGCCGTCCTTGCCCTTGATGCGGAACCAGGTCGACTTCGGCACGTCGGTCTTGTTGATCTGGACCTCGTCACCGCCGTAGACCTTCACCGGCGTTCCGTCCTGGGAGCGGATCATGATGGTCTTGGCGGTGCCGCCCCAGAGCTGCTGGAACCGGTACCGGATGTCGTTGATCCACGGCGTGCCGGGCCTGTCGTTGGCGAAGTGGAACTCCTTGGGGAGCTGCGCCGTGATGTCCGTCAGACCGTCCTCGGCCAGGATCATCGTGGAGCCTACGTGGTGGATGTGCGCGTCGCCGAGCGAGATGAGCAGCACGGAGCTGTCGTTCTGGCTGTTGCCGTTGCTGTCTTCGGTGTCGAACTCTTCGTCGCGGACGACGCGGAAGCTCGAGCCCTTGATCTCGTCGACCGGCTGGCCGGCCTGGTTGTACGTGGTCAAGGTCGCGTGCAGCCCGTTGAAGGCCTGGTCGAACGTGTCGGCGGCCTTGTCGAAGGGCCAGCATGCTGTGGTCAAGACCGCAACAAGCGTCACGATGAAACTCAGGCTGGCAATGCGTCTGCCGCGGGTACGCGGCAAGATGCGGATGGTCACGATACTTCTCCTCTACTTGAGGTGGAGCTGGGTTGGCCAGGCCGTATAATACTATATAAAAATGCTTAAGTCAACTATTACTTTTGTAGAAGTGATTTATTGTGGTCGCTGAGGTGCAGTGATAAGATAAAAAGCAACATGGCTAAAGATAACATTCTGGTTGTAAAAAACCTGCAGAAATCTTACGACAACAAAAAGGTCGTCAACGGCATCTCGTTCGAAGTAAAGAAGGGCGAGATTTTCGGAATCCTGGGGCCAAATGGCGCCGGCAAGACCACAACGCTCGAGATGATTGAGGCGCTTCGTCCTATCGACGGAGGCAGCGCAACCATCGACGGTATCGATGTGGCGAGCAATCCTTACAAAATCCGCAGCATCATCGGCGTGCAGCCGCAGAGCCCGGCGTTTCAGGACAAAACCAAACTTTCAGAGTTGATTCAGCTGTTTGCAGCTGCATATGGTGAGAAGGTAAATGTGACTGAATTCCTCGAAGACGTCGACCTGCTCGAGAAGTCTGACAGCTACATCGAAACATTGAGCGGCGGCCAAAAGCAGCGTTTTAGTATTGCAGCTGCACTGGTGCATAATCCAAAAGTATTCTTCATGGACGAGCCAACGACTGGCCTTGACCCGCAAGCTCGCCGAAACTTGTGGGATCTCGTCCGGCATGTGCGTGACAAAGGTATCAGTGTGATTCTAACGACTCACTACATGGACGAAGCCGAGGTGCTTTGTGACCGCGTGGCCGTCATGGAGAGCGGCAATATCGTGGCGCTTGATACACCGCAAAAACTTATCAAAGATCTCCTGGCACGTGGTTTCAAGAAGAAACAACATGTCGAACAAGCCGATCTCGAAGATGTCTTCATCGACCTGACCGGTAAGGAGCTGAGAGGATAATTCTATGAAACGAAAACTCTACACGGTATTTACATTCGCACGCCTCAACACCCGCCGCTACTTCCGTGACCGCATGGCGATCTTCTTTACGGTCGCATTCCCATTGATCTTCTTGTTCGTTTTTGGCGGTTTGTTCGGTAACAACGATAACGGCGTGTCCTTCAAGGTCGCGATGCTCAACGAATCGAGTACCCAAGCAAGTAAGGACATCGCCAAGCAGCTCAATGATGGCAAGATTCTGAAGGTGAACTCAGAAGTCACCACCCTCGACGAAGCCAAGCAGCGCATGAACCGCGGCGAGATCGACGCGACCATCATCCTGCCCAAAGATTTTGGCGAAGTAAAGAAAGGCGCAACCTATCCAAGCGGCCAAGTACAGATTCTCTATAGCCAAAATAACCAGCAGGCTGGCCAGACTCTCCAGTCGGTACTACAGGGTGTATTCAAAGGTATCAATGCTAAGCTGGTGGACAACAAAGAACCGTTCACCGTCACCTCCCAGCAGACAAACGATCAGAGCCTCAGCTCATTCGACTATACGTTTACCGGTTTGCTTGGTTTTTCGATCATGGGTATGGGCATCTTTGGCCCGATCAATATTTTCCCAGAACTGAAGAAGCAAGGCATCCTTCGTCGCTTCCATACCACGCCAATTCGCGTGTGGCAGTACTTTATGTCGACCATGATCACGCAAGCGATTACCGGTTTGTTCGCTATCACGATCCTATTTGCAGTAGCAGTTAGCATATTCCATCTGAAGGTGGTGGGTAATATCTTTGAGCTGGCGATTTATATCGTGCTGGGTATCATGATGATTCTGGGCATCGGTCTGGCACTCGGTGGCTGGGCAAAGAACGAACGCCAAGCTGCGCCGCTGAGTAACATCGTTGTCTTTCCGATGATGTTCCTGTCGGGCACGTTTTTCCCGCGCTTCCTGATGCCGGAATGGCTCCAGAATGCGTCGAACTTTTTGCCGTTGACGCCGGTTATTGATGGGTTGCGTATGATTGCGACTGAGGGCAAGCACTTTGTGGATATCTTGCCGCAGCTTGGGCTGATCGGTTTGTGGAGTATTGTGATTTACGCCATTGCGTTCCGAGTGTTCCGCTGGGAATAGACCTAGTTTTTTGTTAACTTGTTTGCTACTGTAGCTCAGTCAATCCGATTGCTCTATTGCGTCGGAGGAGATAGGCCTTAGGGGCCGCGGAACGAGGAGCGAAAATGGGCAAACCGAGGAAGCAGCGCAGCGCCCGCAAGCGCATTCGTCCCATCGGCAAGACCGGTTTGGGCATCGAGGTCATCAAGGGCAAGGTGCCCGGCCTCGTCGGCAAGCTCGTGCCCGGCAGGGACAGCAAGCCGGCCGCCCAGCTCAGGGGCAACAAGTCCGCCACGCCGGTGGTGAAGCGCCGGAAGAGCTGATCCATCTCGGATCGTTTCGTTCACGTTCAACCCCGCGGTCGGGCGTCCATGCATTGGGCGCCCGACCCGGGTACGGTACACTAGAAATTATGCAAGAACTTATTGTCGACCTTCATGTGCATACACATTACTCCCGCGCGACCAGCAAAAATGCAGATCTGAGCGGGCTGTACTATTGGGGTAAGCTGAAGGGTATCAACATTATCGGAACCGGGGATTTTACGCATCCGGAATGGTTTGCCGAACTCCGCGAGACGATGGAGCCGGCCGAGCCCGGACTCTTCCGACTCAAGCCGGAACTCGCCGCCGAGATCGACAAGACGCTGCCCGAAACCGTGCGCGGCAATATTATCCGGTTTGTGCCGACGGTCGAGATCGCCACCATATACAGCAAGGGTGGCAAAGTCCGAAAGCTCCATCAGCTGTTGGTAGCGCCAAGCTTCGAGGCAGTGAGCGAGATCAACGCTCGGCTGGAGCGCATCGGCAACCTCAAGGCCGACGGTCGCCCGATCTTGGGGTTAGATAGCAAAGAGTTACTCCGCCATACACTCGAGGCTGACGCCGAGGCACTCTACATTCCGGCGCACATTTGGACCCCATGGTTCGGGCTGTTTGGAAGTAAATCGGGCTTCGATACGCTCGAGGAGGCGTACGAAGAGTTGACGCCTGAGGTTCACGCTATCGAGACCGGACTTTCCAGTGACCCGGCCATGAACGCACGCGTCAAGAACCTCGACGGGCTATCCATAACGTCAAACTCTGACGCGCATTCACCACAGAAACTTGGCCGCGAGGCCACCGTTATCCGTGCCGAGCTCAGCTATGATAGTATCATCGGCGCCATACGCACAAACGACGAACGGCTTGTCGGGACCATCGAGTTCTTCCCCGAGGAAGGCAAGTACCACCATGACGGACACCGCGCGTGTAACGTACGATTCACGCCCGAGCAGACCAAAGCCCATAACGGCATCTGCCCAGAATGCAGCAAGCCACTAGTCGTTGGCGTCGACTATCGAATCAGCGAACTAGCGGACGCTGCTCGCCCTGCTGGCTTTGAGCCGCAGACAAGCAAGCAAACAGAATATATCATTCCATTGCCAGAAATTTTGGCTGAGCTGCACAATACCAAGAGCGTGACATCGCGCAAAGTCGTCGAAGATTACGAGCGTGCCTATCGAATGCTCGGTGATGAGTTCTCGATTCTGCGGAGCGTGCCGATAGATAAGATCAATGATGCAGGGTTTCCGGCGCTGGCGCTTGCTATCGAACGGATGCGCCGTAAAGAGGTCGTGCTCGACCCAGGTTATGATGGTGTATTTGGCGTAATCAGGGTGTTTAGGGATACAGCCGAACGACTTGAGACTATGAATCAATTGTCGTTGCTTTGAGCTGCACGGCCCGGCCGACCGGAGTGGGTCGACAGGGCCGTGCAGTGGTAGGTCAGCCGTCGCAGCTGAACCAAAGCTGGTTGCTGGGGACGTCCGGACGCGTCGTAGCCAGGACGCCGTTGCGCATGTGGGTGCGCAGCCAGCTGATCAACTCCGGCTTGGCCCCGGCCGGCCACTCCAGACCGATCCAAGGCCGGTTGTGCGCGGCGAATCGACTGACTTTCCACGTGCCATTCGGCTCCTCGATGAGGGTCACGAATGGCCTCGACGGCGCGCCGGCCTGGCTGATGGCGGTCAGGGTGTTTTGCATTCGGGTGAAGATGGGTGTCATCGCCTCGGGTGCCCAGACCTTCAGCTCTTCCAGCCGCCGCCGCAGGATGCGAACCCTGGTGACATCGGCTTGCAGGGGTGCCATACGTTCTCCTCGGTACGGTCGGATAACCAACGATATCATCTTATCATCAGTGTGGGTATAGTAATACATGATGATCGAACTAAACCAACAGCAGCGTGAAGCGGTCGAGAGCGATAACGGCCCGGTTATGATTGTGGCCGGCCCTGGCACCGGCAAGACTAAGACGCTGACTGCGCGGATAGCGCACGTAGTAGAGCAAGGCGTCGCCGCCGAGCGAATTCTAGCCCTGACCTTCACTGTCAAGGCAGCCCGTGAAATGAAGGAGCGCGTCGAGGCGCTCTTGGGCCAAGCGACTGCGGTGCATATTTCTACTATTCATGCGCTGGGGTATCAGGTGCTTCGTCAGGCAGAGCCGGATAAGGAGTTTGTTTTTATTAGCGAGGCTGATCGGTTGGCACTCCTTCGTTCGCTTCCACGCCCAAAGGAGTTGTCTGGGCTCTCAGCTCGTGAGCTATCGCTCGCTGTATCGAACGCAAAGAGTTCCACGGGCAACGTGCAGAAGGCGGTCGCGCTGTTCCTCGAGCGATATCAGGCGGCTCTGACCGAGAAGCAGTTGGTTGATTTTGATGATCTTCTGTACCGCGCGCACCACATTCTTGCGCACGAACAGGTAATCCGTGAGCCCTGGCAGAAGAAGTTTACTCATATTTTGATCGATGAGTTTCAAGATACAAGCGAGCTCCAGTGGTCGCTCATTAAGCTTATCTGTGGCACTGATAACATGTTTGTCATCGGTGACCCCAAGCAGTCGATCTATGGATTTCGGGGCGCCACGGCTGACATGTTTGCGGTGTTCCGTCGCGATTTTCCGAACTGCCGAGAGATCACGCTGGCGATTAACTATCGATCTGTGACATCGATCGTCGCGCTGGCCTCTACTATCTTTCCGGGCAAAGATGCACTAACGGCGCACGCTGTAGAGCACGGAAATGTCCGTGCTATCTGCACGCTCAATGAATTTAGCGAGGCGGATCTCGTGCTGAGCATTATCGAACAAGGAATTGGTGGTAGCGACATGCTGAAAGCGAGCGTCCAATCAGGCGAGCGAGGTTTTCGTGATTTTGCGATTCTCTACCGCACACATCAGGTTGCGAAGATCGTGCAGCGCCGGCTTGAGGACTCGGGCATTCCGTTTCAGGTGGTTGGCGAGGGCTCACCATATGAGCAGCCAGATGTGCAATCTGTCGTGCAGGCGCTGAGTTGGTTCGCGTACAAGCAAACAGTGCCGACGGTGAAAGGTTTGAGTGACACGCAAGTACGCGCCCTGCTCGAGACAATCGACGAGAACCAGCCGGTGAGCAGGCTCGCGCAGGCTGTTATCGATAGTTGCAAACTCGCCAGCGACGCGCAGAAGCAGCGACGGCTCAGCCAGTTCGTCGGAACACTCGTGCGCTTTGACCGTGCAGGGCTAGAGGCGTGCGTTGAGTATCTCGATCGTATCAAGCAAGGTGATTTCTACGACCCTGACGCCGATTCGGTGACGCTGCTAACTATTCACGCGTCGAAAGGCCTCGAGTTCCCGCACGTTATTCTTATCGCCGCCGAGGAAGGTACGCTGCCGCACATCCGTAAGACTATGCCGACGGATTTTGACGAAGAGAAACGGTTGTTCTACGTTGCAGCGACCAGGGCCAAGGAGCAGTTTGATATTGTGTACGCCAAGAAGCGGGGGAATGAACCGCGTGACGTTTCGCGATTTGTGCGCGAGCTGGACGAGGCGATATTGCCGCGGATCGACGACCCCAACACAGCACAGCTCGAGAAGAAGCTGGATCGTCGTGAGCAGAAGGCTCGCCAGGCGACGCTCTTCTAGATTGATCTTTGGCTGGAATTATTGTAACCTACGGCAAGTCCTGCTCGACTCGTTATGAGGTGGCTCATGGTAAGCAAAAAGAAGGGGTTTGGACCGCCCAAACCCCAAGTGTCTATGTACACCTGGATGAACGCCGACCGCCAGGAAGCGGTGTTGTGTTTCGTCCATCATGTCCCCCATGACCGTGCCGTAGAGGCGCTCACGAGGTCCATGTCGGATGGCGATAAAAGGAAGGGGGAGCAAAAGCCTACTCTTCTCTTCCGGGGCAACCATCTGGTTCTCAGGGATGACAGCCAGACACATGCTCCCGCTCGACTGCATGACAGAGCGCGGCGGGTCGCGAGGCTCCTCGGCTACGTCGTGAAGCCCGTCGCGCCACCGAACCGCTGACGCAGGCCAGTGCTGCCGCGCCCATCTCAGGTGCGCGGCGGCGCTGCTGTCACAAGGTGTATAGTTGAACGTATGAGTGATTCAATCAAAGACCACACCAAACTCGTGCGCCAATTTTGTGAGGAGCGAGATTGGGCGCAGTTTCATAACCCAAAGGATCTTGCGGCATCACTTGTGCTCGAGGCTGCTGAAGTTCTCGAACATTTTCAGTGGAAGAATCCCGAGGAAATGAAGCAGCATCTTACAAACAATAAATCTCAAATTGCAGAAGAACTTGCTGACACATACTACTGGATTGTGTTAATGTGCAGTTACTTCGATATTGATTTGGGCGAAGCGCTTGAAGACAAAATGAAGCAGAACGAAGCCAAATACCCGATTGCGAAGGCAAAAGGAAGGCATGCTAAATACACAGAATTGGCAGCCGAAGACTAGAGTGCGAGACGCTGTCCATGATATAATAAGTAAAGTATACTTCTATAACGATAGCAGTCACACACCGCCGTTACGAACGGCTGGAAAGGCAGTATGACAACAGGACAAAGTGATTCCAAAAAAGAGTTCGAAAGCTGGGGGCGGGAGCTCAACTCCCGAGCCATTATGTTCCACCACGCCGTGGGCGAACGAATGGGGCTCAGCGCGACAGAACATAAAGCGGCGGACATTCTCCGTCGTTTTGGTCCTATGACCGCCGGCGAGCTCGCCGAGCAGACTGGCCTCACAACAGGGGCAGTTACTGGGTTGGTTGATCGTCTGGAACGAGAAGGATTTGTGAAGCGCGAGCATGACAAGAGTGACCGACGCCGCGTTATCATCAAACCAATTGCTCGCGGTAAGTTCGACGAAGTGCAAACCCTATTCAGCCCGTTGCGCGACGAAATGGGCAAGATATTTGCGGAGTACGGCACGCGCGAAAAGCAAGCGATTGCTGACTTCGCACTCCGGGCGGCCGAAGTCTTCAAGGAAGAGACCGACCGTATGCGCCGCGAAAGCAAAAGCCGGCGTCCGTCGCGCGAGCAGTAGATTTCTTTCAGTTTCTATGCTATAAAACTGATGTGATATAAAGCCACCATAGCTCAAGTCCACCGGCATTCGCTCTGGGGCCGAAGAAGGATGAAGTGGTTTTCGCGTTTTACCTCCGAGCTAACCAAAGCGGTTGGTCGATCGCTGGTTACAAGCAGCAACTAATCGGAAGAAACGACATGGACGACAAAAAGAAGTCGGTCAAGCAGCTTCACGATCAACATCGTGCAGACTACTGGGACGATAGCGCCAACTTGAAACACTGGCGCGCCTGGGGCTCATGGTTCTCATGGGGCTCGCCAGTTGGTCTGGGACTGTTCTTCATCAGCACCGCAGTGACACTGTGGATCCTGGCGCAAGCCTTTGGCTGGTAGAGACGCTCCGCGTAAACAAAACACCGCTCGCGAAAGCGGTGTTTTGTTTTAGTGATGATCGTGATGATATTCGGCGACGACAGCATGCCCCTTGCCGTGCGCAATGAGATAGCGATTCAGCGGGAAAGCAACCGCGTAGGCCACAACCAGAGAAGTCAGCAAACTAATCCAAAATAGCCACGTGTTCAGCCCGGCGTTGATAGCGCCTGGGACGGCCAAGATAAACGCGTTGTCGCTCAGCTCCATGGTGGCAATCGAGGCGGTGTCAGCGGCAAGCGCAAGCTTCAGCGCTTTTTGCAGGTCCAGGCCATGCTTCAAGAGCGGTCGCATGCTGAGACCGTAGCCAAATATAAATGCCAAGATAATCGACAAAATAATACTTGGCTCGTTCGCCCAGTTGAAAGCCGTCGTGATGATCATGCCAAGCACTTCACCAATTGCGCAGCCGGTGAGGCAGTGGAGCGTGGCGCTGGCGGCGGTGTGGGTGAGGGAGTTATGCATATGTAAATAGTATAGCAAAGGCCCGAGATGGCTCGACTGAATATCTTGTTTTTTGAGGTAAATGGTGCGACATTATAGACATACATAAGGTGGGTAAGTGCATGCGACACCAGAAGGTGACTTTCGGACAGGCTCAGCAAGAAAACAGGGCAAAGGCTATCTTGAAAAAGACGCTACTCTTCACTTTTGTGCTCGTCGTCGCGATAGCTGGTATCGGAATATACTCCGCGCTGAACTACAAATCCACGCTGAATAGCTCGAGTACCTCCAAAACAAAAACCATAGCACCGCAGGAAACCGCAAAGGAAACCCCCACCCCGACAATTGATACGGATTCGTTCTTTACGCAGAATAAGTCAACATACAATTCATCCGAAGGGACGTACGACTTCAACTACGATAGTCTGAAGTCGTACTTCTCAAATAACAATTTGGGCACCATTGGCGACGGCGTTTCAACCTACAAAGGTGGGAGCACGACATGGTCTATAAACTGTTCGAGGTATACAAACAACTGCTCGGCATACTCCTCTGATGGGCAGTCGGCGAGCTCGTACTGCTCTAAATATACAAGCAGTTGTACTACCTATGGATCAGATGGGTCATCCTATAGCACACACTGTTCAAGCTACGTTAACTCATGCAGTACCTATGGCAGCGATGGCTCATCAGGAAGTACCTATTGCTCTAATTACACAACAAGCTGCAACGCGTATAACTCTAACGGAACGAGCAGCAGCACCTATTGCAGCCAGTATACGCGCAGCTGTTCCACGTATGGGTCTGACGGAAGTAGCTCGAGTACATACTGTTCGGCATACACAAGTTCTTGTAACACGTATGGCTCCAGCGGCTACAATTGGTAGATCGAATAATAATTTCATGGTGGGGCCAGCTGGACTTGAACCAGCGACCAAGCGGTTATGAGCCGCCTGCTCTGACCACTGAGCTATGGCCCCATGTAACAGATACAGTATAGCAGATTGTAATACTCACCTATGAGGTCTTGCATTGATTAGCTATAATTGTTGTACGGAAGCAAATTTTTTATGCACTGGCCACAGTATCGTTTTCAGAACAATAAAAAGCTGCAAGCTCAGATAACCAACCTCGGTCCTGGACTTGTCCGCCCCAAGCCATCACCTGACGAATTGTTAGGTGAACTTTTTGCCGATGTGCAGCTCAAGCGTGTGCATGCGGATGGCATGACATTTGTGGACCAAGTGCCGGCTGAGCGGCTGACCAAGATCCTAAAGGCCTACGAGATCCAGCGCGAGAATCCGAACTTCAACCTACATAACTTTGTCGCCGAATACTTCAAAGATTATCTGGCCGAACAACAACAGGACTACCACAGCAACCCCGAGAATACCATCGAACAGCACATCACCGAGCTGTGGGATGTACTGACGCGCACAGCGTACAAGAACAGCGGGTCGTTGGTCGCGCTGCCGTACCCGTACATTGTGCCGGGCGGGCGGTTCGGTGCGCAGTTCTATTGGGACACGTACTTTACGATGCAAGGCCTCGCAGCGTCTGGTCGCTGGGATTTGGTGGAGGGCATGGTCAAGAACTATGCATTTATGATTCGCAAAATTGGCTACATTCCGACGGCAAATCGCACGTATTTCCTCAGTCGGTCGCAGCCGCCGTTCTTCGCACACATGGTCCGGTTGCTCGCTGAAGAGAAAGGGAAGCTGACACTTGTGCGCTATCTGCCGTATTTGCTTGCCGAATATCGATTCTGGATGAAAGGCGTGAAGCGTCTGAGCGCCGCCAACACCGCTAACCGTCGGACGGTTTTCTTGCCGGACGAGTCCATCCTGAACCGCTATTACGACAACAAGCGCACGCCGCGTCCAGAGTCATACAAAGAAGACGTCGAGACGGCCAGCGAGGCATATGACCGCGTTGCCAGCCAGGTGTATTTGGATCTACGCGCTGGCGCGGAATCGGGCTGGGACTTTTCGTCGCGCTGGCTGAAGGATGGCAAGACGCTGCATACAATCCATACAACCGATATCGTACCGATTGACCTGAACTGTCTGTTGCTTGACCTCGAGAATACGATCGCCGAGGCGTATCGCTCGCTCAAGCAGACCAAGCTCGCTGCACGGTATGAGGCGCAGGCGCAGGCACGTATTGATTCGATCAATGCGTACTGTTGGTCCAGTAAAGACGGCTTCTACTTCGACTACGACTTCATGCGTGGTGACTACACGTATCGCAAGACGATCGCTGCTGCATATCCGCTGTTTTCGCGCGCGGCAAGCAAAGAGCAGGCGGCTGCGGTTGCGACGTGCCTGCGAGAAGAGTTCCTGAAGGACGGCGGGCTGCTCACGACGCTCGAGTATACCGGCCAGCAATGGGACGCGCCAAACGGATGGGCACCGATGCACTGGGTTGCTATCCAGGGATTACGTAACTACGGTTACGGCGAGCTCGCGGATGAAATTAGGAAGCGGTGGATTGCGACCAACATGGCAATTTACCAGAAACAGGGCAAGCTTATCGAGAAGTATAATGTCGTCGATCCTGGTAACGCGGCTGGTGGTGGCGGTGAGTATCCGTTGCAGGATGGGTTTGGGTGGACGAATGGGGTTTTGTTGGCGCTTTTGAGGGAAGAAGAGCAAAGCAAGTAGCAGCTGGCCTGTTTCGCGGAGCGTCAGGCGGAGTGCAACCAGAGCGCAGTCTGTTTTTAACAGATTGCGCCCTGCGTGTAGCGCATCCGAGAGGCAGGCCAGCTGCTACTTGCTTTGCGACTCAGTTGCCTTACTTCCTTGCGCGATATAAAATTAAAGAGGTAAAACCTCTAAAACAAACATGCTAGCCAAACTTCGATCTCATTTCACCCTTAATAACGGCGTGCTCCTGCTTGCGCTGTTGATCACTATGAGCTGGGTATGGGGAACGGTGCAGGCGATACAGCAGAACTTTGTGTTGCAGCAGCAAGTAGATGGTATCGGACAGCAGATTGCGTTTCAGGATCTAGAGAACAAGACGCTTGAGTTCGAGAACCAATATTATGGGAGTAACGAATACCTCGAGCTCAGTGCGCGATCACACCTCAATAAATCAGCGCCGGGCGAGAAGCTACTCATTCTCCCTCAGAATACAGTGAGCGATAAGGCTCCGGCTACTACTTCTGTTGTGATGCCTATTTCCAAGCGGAGCAATTTCCAGCAATGGCTGTACTTTTTGTTTGGCAACAAGGGGTAGGGGTTTGACAGAAGTCGGCTTTTTGATGTATTATTACAGCTGACCAAACGGCGCATAGCGCTGATACCGCGGGGTAGAGCAGCCCGGTAGCTCGTGTGGCTCATAACCACAAGGTCGCTGGTTCAAATCCAGCCCCCGCTACCATGAAAAAACGATCACAGTCCTGTGGTCGTTTTTTCTTTGTGAATCTAATAAGTTTGTGGTTCACCACCGTGGGCGGCCCGTCGAAGGGCTGCCCACGGTGGTGCGACGACGCTTCTACCGGAGGGGTAAGCGATCGATCGTGACCTCGGATCCGAGCATCTGCATCAGCTTGATGCGGACGGCCTGGATGAACTCTCGGCGGTCGCGCTCGGTGACCAGCCCCAGCTGGGAATAGACCACCAGCTCGTAGTCGCCGTTGTCGTTCACGGCTTGCATGGCTGCCTCGCGCACTCCCGGCAGGTGCTTCAGCACCGCTGCGATCGTCTGCAGCTGCGCGGAGTCTCGCCCCTTCAGTAGCCCCATGCACTGGGCGTCCTTGCGCGCGGCTCTGACGGCCACGTTCGGGTAGATGCGCTTGGCCATGCGACGTCGGCGCTTCTTGGTCCAGCAGTAGAGCTCCGACACTCGAAGCGTCGGCTGCGTTTTCGCCATTGCTGTGCTCCAAATCTTCGATGGGATCGTACGGATGCATATAATATCATTGCCTTAGTAGTTAAGCAACCCGCCCGCAGGGCCGAAGCCCTGGGGCGGGTGGGTGCTTCACAGGGGCGGCGCTACGGTACCTGTGGTAACAGCAAGGGCGGCGCTGACCTCGCCGTTGGTGTAGTTGGCTTTGGCTACTTCCGCCAGTGCGGCGGTGATGGCAACCGACCAGAACACGTCGAGCAAATCTCGCTCGTGTCCCTCGAGGCGTTTGGCCAGGGCGAACAGCGCTCGGACCGGCTTGTACACATCACTGGCAAGCAGTCTCTTGACTCGCTGCGGATTGGCTCGAGAGGGCAGCGTGGAGAAGGGTGGCAATGATTGCGACATGGCGCTTCCTTGAAAAGGTCGTGGTGGAATGTCTTCCGTGGGCGGCTCGGTGTGAGCCGCCCACGGGGCTGCGTGCGATGTTCTAGAGGATCGTGATGTTCTCGACCCTGACCTTCATCTGCAGCATCTGCGTCAGGAGGCGCCGGACGCTGAAGATGAAGGTCACACGGTCGCGGTTGGTGACCAGCTGCTGCCGGGAGTGCACTACCAGCTCATAGCTTTTGTGCCCGCGGGGTTCCACGTGAGCGCTCTGCACTACCACGAGCGTCCGAAGCTGCTCGGCCAGTGCCTCGTACTGCTCGATGGTAGCGCCCTGCGGCAGTTCCAGCATCGCCGTGCACTGGGCGCGCTTGCCGAGTAGGCGAGTGAACAGCATGGAGCGGGTGCGTCGGGATGAGGTCCCGCGCGTGTCCAGGCCGTACATCTCGGACACCTGGAGAACCAGGGTCTGTGTCATCTCGTACTCCAATCTCAGACGGATCGTACGGAAACATATAGTAGTATAGTTTCACTGTTTTAGCAATGTCTGGTGATAATAAGTTCTGATCGCCCGCAGGCAGCCCACTGATGAGGGGGGGCTGCCTGCGGTATGCGTTCGATGTGTTCTAGCGGGGGGAGGTGTATTCCACTTCGACGTTCGTCGCCAGCTTGGTCGCCAGGAACTGTTGCACCACCTGGGCGAAGTTCTGGCGATCGTGGTTGGTGACCAGCCCGCGCACGGAGTGCACCACCAGTTCTTTCTTGCCGTCGCCACTCGAGACGACTCCGGCGGTTCGAACTTGCGGAAGCGTCTTCAGCTCTTCGGAGACTTCGGCGAGCGACGCCAGCCGTTCCGCACTGGCCGGGACCTGGATCTGTCCGGTGCACTGAGCGTGCTTGAACATCGCCCGGGTGGGGAGGCTCTGCCAGACGCGCCTGGCCTTATCGCCGCGCCCTTCCCAGGCGTAGAGCCCGGATACTTTGAGCGTCAAATGTGACTTCATGCGTAACTCCAGCTTCAACATGGATCGTACGAATGTCTATAGTAGTACAGTTTTGGATTTTTGCAAATAGCACCTACATGCGTGCGACTTTGCTGCACGCGATGCGCACTGCTTCGGACCATGTTGGGAAGGCGTGGATGGTATTGGCGACGTCGTGCGCGCTGAGCCTCATCTGGATGGCGAGTGTCAGCTCATGGATGACTTCACCGGCGCGCGGGCAAACGATGCTCGCGCCAATCAGTACGCCATGACGGTCAGCGATGACCTTCACAAAGCCGCGTTCGACATTGCTTGTGTTGGCGCGACCGATAATGGCGATCGGGGCGACGGCTTTCTTGATGTGCAGGTCACGTTTGATGCACTCATCTTCGGTCAGGCCGACTGACGCGACTTCTGGGCTTAGGAATATAACACGCGGTACGGCGCGGTAATCGGCAGCGATCTTCTGCTTGTGTAGCATATTGTTGGCGGCGATGCGACTCTGGTAGATCGCGGTGTGCGTGTAGTTGTAGGGACCCACAACATCGCCGGCTGCGAAGATGTTTTTCGCGGTGGTCTGCATGTATTCGTTGGTGTTGATGCCTCGTGGAGTGTATTCGACGCCCGCATTCTCGAGGCCGATGTCGACATTGGCGAGTTTGCCGGTAGCGATGAGGATTTCGTCGACCTTCACCGACTTCTCAGCCGCTCCTTGCTGGAAGAAGACTCGTTTGGCCAGACCTTCCTTAGCAACGCGAAGAACTTTGGTATTGGTGAGCACTTCCATGCCGCGGTCGTTCTCGAACGTATCGCGCACCAGCTCGCTGACTTCCTCGTCTTCCTTGGAGAGGATGCGCGGTGTGATGTCGGTGAGGTAGATCTTGGAACCAAAGATAGCAAAGAGTTCGGCAAACTCACAGCCAACCGAACCGGCGCCCACAATGAAAAGCGACTTTGGTGGACGTGTCAGGTTGACTGCTTCCTTGAAGGTGATGTAGCCAGCTTTGTCGAGGCCCTCGATGGGCGGAATGAAGTTGTGCGAGCCAGTGGCGATCAGGAAATTCTCGGCGCTGATATGCCGGCGATTGACCGTTACTTCGTGATCGCTGATGAAATGCGCTTCACCCTCGAGCACCTTGATGCCCTCTGCTTCGTACAGTCGCCGGCCTTCGCCGGTGCCGGACCGCTCGACGGCAAGGTCTTTCCAGGCCTTGAGCGACGGATAGTTGTAGGTGAGTGTGGCGGAACGGATGCCAAACTGTTGGCCGTGCTTGGCGGCATCGTAGATCTCAGCGGCGTGTAGGAGCGATTTGGTCGGGACGCAGCCGTAGTTGGGGCACTCGCCGCCCATCACGTCGGGCTCAACCATAGCCACACGTTTGCCCGCGCCAGCCGCAATCAAGGCCGCGACGCTTCCGCCGCCACCGCTTCCGAGAACCAAGAGATCGTAGTCGTATTTGTGTTTTGCCATTTTGGTGTTCCTTTCTAGTGAATCGTGCCGTGATGTTTATAGATGTACGCTGCGTGTGGATTGTAGGCGTGGAGTAGGGTGCTGGCCCGAGCGCGAATGTCGTGGCTGGTGACCTCTTGCTTCTTCTGGAGCCAGGGGAGAAGGTCCTTGGCGACTCGTTTGGCAGTGAGCTCGGCCTCGCCAGCAGGAGTTCGCACGGCCAGGCACGCTGCGTAGATGCTCTTCATGAGCTTGATGTCATCGTATGGTTCGATGGTACGCGTACGTTTGATGATTGTGGTGTTCATGGGCTTATCCAAAGTTTAGTACTCCGCTCGTTACGAGTATCAGAATCCAGCCAAGCGCAATGAGAAGCATACCAACACAGAGGCGCATCTTGCCTTTTCTTTCTTCTTTCCAGCGCTGGATAGTACTGACCCGCACGCCGCCGGCCGTCAAAAGACCAAGGAGAATGAGCGTGGGTAGTACAAAGATGCCAGAGTAGAGCGCGAGTAAATTGACGCTGCCACTATCGAAATGATTCCGCAAAAGCGTGATAGCCGCAAAATACGGCGCGCTGTTACCCGGAGTGGTCACGACTGCCACGAACAGTCCAAGCGCGATGGCGCCGAGGAAGCTCGGGCGCCGTTTGGTGAGTGCTTTAATAGTGCTCGCGGCGAGCTTAGGCACGCCCAGGCTGAGCCCTTGACCGTACCAGAAAAAGTCTTTGATCTCGAGCAGACCAGCGCATACTACGAGCATGCCGATACCGAGCGCCAAATAGTTCGCCGCCACAAGCGGCAGCAGCGTGAAGAGGTAGAGCAGTCCAGCACCAGCAACCAACGACACCGTGAACATCGTCAAAATATACGTCAGCCCCAACCCAAACACATGTCGACGCAGCCGACCGCTGCCATAGACTACGGACACGAGCAGAAGGAGGACGCCAATGGTATACGGATTGAGCGCGCTGACCAGCGCCGTCAGAAGGACAAGTGAGAGCGTGGGGTCAAACATCAGCGGAGCTCCCGTATATCGCAGGAAGCGACCTTATCGGCGGCGACTCCGAATTCAGTGCAGCGGTCGTAGTCGCGTGCGCCATAGCTTTGGCACAAATGGTCGGTTCGGTCTTTGGGCGGAGCAAATTCGATAATCACACAGTCGCCTGGTGGCGATGTACTCGTGCGACTTAGCTCGTAGTTGGCAGGGTGGTCGAGCTTGGTCTGATAATACGTCTTGGTGCCTTCATTGTAGTGATAGACAAATGCCTGCACCTGAGCAATTGTACCCCCGCACGACTGATTGTTGACGAACTGCGCGGTGGCACCGCTCTGAGTGGTGTTGATGTAGGGTTCAACTTCTTGGGGTGTTGTGGGCTGGCCGGAAAATCCAGATTGATCGTTCAGCGGCACCGTAAGCGAACCGTCACTTATCTCACCGCCAACGGATTGCATGAACCGGCCGAGTGAAGCGTCGTCTGGCAGGTTTGTCGGTGTGCCATCGTAGTGCATGCGACCGTCGTTCTGCTCGTACAATGTGGCAGTGCCAATGCGATTGCCCATCAGCCCGTGCGGGTTTCGCAGATCGAGCTGATTACCACACGCCCATATCTGGTAGTCAGTGCCCCAGCGGACGGGGCCACCGGTGGGAGAATTGAGACTGAGGGTGACCGTTGCGCCCCCAAGAACAAGCGTCGTGATGACGGTTACCAGGACAGTAAGAGTGAAGAGTGGCGCCTTAAACTTCGGCCATCGCTCATGGGTGAGGACCGCCATGGCCGTCAATATGATGATCATCACCACGGCAGCACTAACCAAGGCAACCGAGAGGCTACCGATAGACGAAGCGAGATCCGTGGCAGCTGCAATACCGGTTATATGCAGTGGCCCCGAGAGGAACGAAGATATCATAGTGGTGGTTTTTTGTTTTTGCTAGTAAAGCTACTTCCATTTATACACCCCTTAGTACAGATATGTCAAAGAGGTGGCCCTGAGGGCTGGCACAGAGCGTTCTAATCTGTTACAATAACTCCGAATCGCATATATGGCACCGTAGCTCAGTCGGTTAGAGCGGAGGACTCATAAGCCTCAGGTCACTGGTTCAATTCCAGTCGGTGCTACCATGAAATTATATTTTTAGATCGCCTTTCGGGGCGGTTTTTATTTTGTGAGCACTGCTTTTTGGTGGGAGCCTGGATACTTCGTAGATATTATTGTATAATTCGCGGGCATCGCCCCTTACCATCCCTATATCAATTGGAGGCGCCCATGACACCGGGCACCGGGTTTTTGTTATATGCCGGCTACGGAGTGCTCGTGATCGGCGCGGTCATGTTCCTGTACAACGGGTACAAGGCCTTGAGGTCACCATTTGGGAAGCGCATGTACCGCCTGACTTGGGTGTTGCTGGCGCTGTACCCGCTCGGCGTAGCCTGTAAAGGCATCGCGTTTGGTCCGCTGTTCTTCCGATACCACTTGTCGGACATCGGGTTTCCGGTGTTCGTCGCAACGGTGCTCTTTCGGCATTTCCGTATGAGCTTCGAGAAGGGCAACGCCACACTCGGGCACAACGACATGGCTGACCTTGCACAGTGGCTGCGGCAGTACAGAGTGGCGCTGATCATCGGGCTTGTCGTCAGCTACAGCTACGAAGGCTTCTGCGGACTCCTGTGGCATCTGAAGCCTGACGTGATGGCGGAGGCCGGGCTGATCGGCGACTTCGACTGGGACGACATCGCCAACTACACGCTTGGCGCCGCAGTCTGCTACTGGCTACTGACCGTCTGGCGGCGGAGAGTCGTCGTGGCCAAGATGTTGCAGCCGAAGCTCGACGCCACGGTCGAGGCCGCAATCGAGGCTGAGCGCCACAGCCAGCGCCCCCAGCGCCAGCGTGGACGGCGCAAGCCGAGCAACAAGCCGGCAGGCAGGACAACCAGGAAGGGAAAGAGGAGGTGAGCACAGGGCGCGAAAGCGCCCTTCTCCTTTTGTTGTAAATAATGACGTTGAATAGGCCTTGCACGCCAGTCACACTCATGGCAGGAGAACATGCATGCCAACTACCATACGAACTTATATTCACGATGAGATTGCCGCGGTTCAGCCGTCCGATGACTTGGAGCGCCAGCATACCGAGGACGCGCTCCAGTGGGTTGCAAGCGGCGCACCGCTGTTTCGCATCGAGCCACCCGATAAGCCACCCAAGCATCTGGTGTCGTACTTTGTGCTTATCGATCCTGACCACCGAAGCATTTTGCTGGGCGACCACATAAAGGCTCAGCTTTGGTTGCCCTCCGGCGGGCACGTGCTGCCTGATGAACATCCCAAGCAGACGGTTCTGCGGGAATCTATCGAGGAATTGTCCAAGCCGGCGGTGTTTTTGCGCGGACGCGAGCAGCCGCTGTTTATTACATGCAACGAGACAGTGGGGCTGACGCCAGGTCACATCGACGTGAGCTTGTGGTATGTGCTTCGCGGCAGCGTACATGAGTATATACACTACGAAAAACGCGAACTGCAAGAGGTAAATTGGTTTACCTTTGACGAAATTCTTCAGTCAGATCCGGCGATCTTTGACCGCCACATGCAGCGTTTTACACGCAAGCTCATTGACTGGCTAGGATAGTGTCATGGGTTGTTGCCCGGGTCACCCCAGACAACTTCCCGTAGGAGGTCTGCAGCGCCCGAGCAGGTTCAGCCGCCCGTGCCGATGTTCGGCTTGGCGCTGGGGTTGGGGTAAGTGTCCGGGCAGCCGCCCTGCTGCTTGCCTGCGGATGACAGTGGCGTGTTCCACTTGCCGCCGGCCTTCCAGTACCGCTTGAACATGTCGTCCAAGAGGGCTCGAACTTGGCGGTCGACTTCCGAGAGACCTCCCTCCTTGTTGCCACCACCGGTGTTGCAGTACTCGGTGACGATGACGGACAACCGCTGGTCGAGCGTACGCTCGGCTTTGACGCGGGATTCGATGCCGTTGGCGCGGTTCTGCGCCTGCTTCTTGTCGTCCTGCGCCTTGGCTGCGAGCGATGATTCTGCACGGCTGGCTTCCGCCGGGTCCTGCGTGGCGGTAGTTGCCACTTCGGTCGACGGCACGTTGGACGGAGTGGCGCTGCTGCCGTCGTTACTGCTGCACGCGTTGAGACTCAGCGCGAGCGCGACGACGATGACGGAGAGTCGCCCAATGGTTTTCCTCACGTTACTCACAACTCCCTAGCTCGAGGGTTGAACACCAAATAGTTTACTACACTTTTGTTTTATGATGTAGCTTCGAAAATTCTCACCGCTGTTAGTAGGTTGGCGTGCGCCCAGAGCAATGGCGAATGGTCGTTGGTGACCCACCTATACTCGCCGTCGACGTAGTCGTAAAAGTCCGCCTCCGGCATAGCAAGCCGGCCGTCTTCTTGCGGCTTGAGGTGACTGAGCGAGCGGTCGAGGTAATGAAGCTGCTTGTCACGGTGTGCCGGGTCGCCCGATTCGGCGTAGCGTTTACCCCAATAGGTAGAAAGAATAGGGTCGAACATCTTCCATTGCGCCTCGGTTTCGGTGTAGGCGACACCGGCCGCAGTTAAGTTCCGTTGCTCGGTCCGACCTTCGGCTTGGGTGGTACGCTCCTCTATACTCATAATGTCAGGGAAGCGCGGCTCCCAGTACGTATCGCCAGCATAACGAGCAATACCATGGGTTCGCACCAGATCACGTTCGACGCCACTGACGATGTGCTCGGCCCACTCACCATGAAGGACGCCAAGTGGTTCGACTAAAAATAGCAACGCCGCATCGTGCTCCCGGCGATGCGTACTGAATTGCTGAAAGAATCTTTCCGTCTCTGGGTGAGGCGTAACAGAATCGGGATATGCGTCATCTGTTTCCTCGACTTCCCCTGATGGCGATACATCGGTGACGCCACTTTGGAGGATGCTGTAGAGTGATTCAGAGCCGCGCTCGATAAGCGCTTCGAAGTCAATATCATGCTGAAAGTCGAACCGTTCGAACATCTGCCGAGCTTCGTGGAGCGCTGCTACATCAACGCCGATGCTCGAACTATGGACGCGTCGGTCTTCCTCCCAGTGGCCTTCGTCGGGATCGTGCCAATATTCAACACGCTCCAAGTACTGGGCTGTCTGCGCTAATCGTTCAAGATCAGCAGAGGTAGGCCGGTAGGCGCCGTCGTTTATCAGATGACTCGTAAACCACAGGGCATATCCGACTGAGTCATTCTGGCGTCGCGGTTCCGTATCATTCTCGAGCGTATCGCCTTCGACACGTACGGGTAGCCGGTCGGTATTGTGGCTAGTCAGAATGTGCTCATTATTGTGGAGGACGGCCAGAAACGCAGAGCCGGTGCGTACGGCTTCCTCTATGCGCCCATCTTGGTACAGCGCGGTGGCGACGAGCGCATTGTCGCGAAACCACGCCATACCCATACCGGTAGCCCGACGCTGTTCGGGTGTCAGGTCGCTGGCCGGAAAAAGGCCACTCTCGTAGGCAGGGAACGTAAACACGCCGCGGCCGGTCAGGTCTCGCCGGAGTTTGGTCGGATGGCGCGCATACTCTGAGGCCTTCCAGAGACTTTCGGGGCTCGGTTTCGATACCTCTGGACTCATACCTCTACGGTAGATCAAAGCGTTAATAATGACAATAAAAGCGGCCCCGTGATAAGAGGCCGCTTTTGCAACTGCGATCGTAAAATTATTTGCCCAGAGACACGCCCACCTGAACAGCAAGCGCTACGCCGAGCGAAAGACCCAAGTGTCCATAGCAGTTCGTGCACGCTGCGAGTACTGATTATGACTCAGGGCGAAAAGGGGTCCGAGTAAATAGTTCGCATTTAATGGGTATAGGGGTGGAGGAGTGTGAAACTATTGACAATTATGACGTTTTATAGTACAATTATCACGTCCAACAGAGATGACATCAATGCGGGACGCACCCCACAGGTGGCTCGAACGCCGCCACACTCACGAGAAGGGTTTTACTATGTCCACTTCGGACCACGAGACCACCGACGACACGAAGCGCCGCGAACCGCTCGCGATGCCCCGGCTGTGCAGCATTGCGCTCGCTACGGCCGGCATCCTGATCGCGCTCATCTTCGCCGGGTTCGTCGTCGGCCTCATCCTCTCCCTGGCCATCTTCGTGTCGGGCATCTTCGCCCACCTGGAAAGCTTCCGCGCGCTCAAGCGTGCGGCGCTCCAGGTCAAGCGCGACTGGCCGGCGAAGAAGATGCGCGCCGTCACCGAGCACATGAAGTGGTACGCCATCGGCAACCGCAGGCTCGACCCCTCCGACCCCAACAAGGAGTCGGAAGGCACGCCGCTGTGGTGGGTGATCGTCGTGTTCTTCGCGGGCTTCGGCCCGCTGATGGTCACGATGCTCGCCGCGCCGCTGATGCCCGTGTGGCTGGGACTCATCCTGGCCGGCGGCCTGATCGGGCTGTACGCCTACACGGTCATCCGCATGATCCGCTACGGTGGCTTCCACCCGGAGCCCAAGACCACCAGTGCGTGACCCTTCCGTCCACCCCGCGCAGGGGGCGACCGAGCATCGACGCTCGAGTCGCCCCTCGCGGGCAGACACTGAACTTATGAGACCGGTTGGTCTTTTTTGTTTGCCCCAGACTATGCCATACTGAGGCGCATGAATACGCAGTATCTTTTTCAGTATTGCCAGAAGCTGGTTGTTTTTTCGGCTGATAAGCAGGCGGTGCTTTTTGCGCGGCGGAAAGGTGAAGCAGACTTCGATAACTATTGGTCGCTCATTGGGGGTAAGCTCGAAACGACCGACGGCGACATCGTTCCTGGTATCAAGCGCGAGAAGGACGAAGAAGTCGGCGACACATTCCGTCTCCGTGTCGCGCCGCTCGTGAGCTGCTACAATGTGCATTACCAGAAGAAAGACGGCACACATATGATTCTGCCACACTACATAGCCCTGCACATAGGCGGCGAAGTCCAGCTCAACGACCAAGAGTACTCAGACTATAAGTGGGTACCAGTCTCCGAAATCAACACCCTCAACCCCAAAGTAGAAAACACCAGCGACGTTATCAGCAGCGCCCTCCGAATTCTGCCCGTCCTTACCGACGAAGACTTTGTCGAAGTCTAGAGTGGGTAGATAATCGCGTTCTCTGTCCGAGGCTGTTTGTACATATCCAGCGGCTTCTCGCCGCGCAAGACAACTTTGAGCATACGGCCGCAGCCATTGTGGGCAACGATGAGAACGCGTTGTTCGGGTCGGGCGTGGATTTGTTCGAGAACGTGGTGCATGCGGGCGAAAAGGTGATCGATTGGCTCGACGCCAGGGACATTCTCGGCATCTTCGTAGTTGCCATCTTTGCGTGCTTTGGCGTGCATATCGTAGGTGTCGCCTTCGACGCTTCCGAGGTTGCGTTCCTTGAGGTCATCCACGACAAGAATCTTTTCAAGAGGGTAGCCGATGCGTTCTGCTACAATACGGGCCGTGCCTAGCGCTCGGCTCATGGGCGAACTGACGATGAGGTCGAAGCTAAAGTATTGTTTAGCAGTATCGCCGGCATATTCGGCCTGCTTGATACCAGTGGGGGAGAGCGGGGAATCGTGCGAGCCAGCGATGACTTGATCGGCGTTGGCTTGGCTCTGGCCGTGTCGCATAAGGTAGAGTTGCTGCATAGTATCCCAAGTATACCACTTGTTTCTCTTGGGGTTTTACGGTGTAATAACAGATGTGATCTCTGTAAGTCTACAGCCAGGGACGTATATTCTGGCTATTTCTGGGGGAGTGGACTCTATGACGCTCCTAGATGTTGTGCGCCGCTTGCCGAAAGTGCAGGTGATTATTGCACATGTGAATCACGGAATTCGCACGGATGCGACTGTAGACGCAAAACTGGTACGTCGTGTTGCGATGTCGCACAATCTACCATATGAGGAAGTATCGCTCTCACTTGGGGTAGATGCGAGCGAAGAGGCGGCACGGACGGCACGATACAAGTTTTTGCGACATATCTGCAAAAAATACAACGCCTCTGCCATTATTACCGCGCATCACCGTGACGACGTGCTTGAGACAGCGATTATCAACTTGTTACGTGGAACTGGGTGGCGCGGTCTTAGTTCACTGCGTTCCACTGATGAAATTATTCGGCCGTTTTTAGGCTTCAGCAAGGACGAGCTTGTGCGTTATGCGGTAGAGCACAGCTTGCAGTGGCGTCATGACAGCACAAACAACGACGTACGGTATCTGCGGAATCATGTACGCCACAATATTGTGCCGCGTATGTCGCCAGAACAACGGCAAAAACTTCATCAATATATTGTGCGACAAAACGATTTGACAACCCAGATTGATAACGAGTCCACCATGTGGGTGCAAAAGTACAGCAGGACACAAAACACTAGTCTACTCCTCCCCCGCTACGAACTACTTATGATGCCACGCAATGTCGCACATGAGCTCCTTCAGGCAGTTTTACGACAAAGAGTCGGGAAGTCAGCAGTGCGACCACTGGTCGAACGCGCGCTCCTTTTCATTAAAGTCGCAAAAGCGCACAGGACATTTCCTATCGACCGTACATGGCAGCTGCGCGCACTTCTCCGCGACGTAATTGTCGAGCAAAGGGCTGACGTGTTAAGCTTAGATAATGCCGGGGTCCAGACTGGACCAACATTAAATAAGGATAACGCGACTTGAAACCGAAACAACCAAGTAAGTTCATGCGCAACACTGTTTTTTGGGCGATGCTTATTGTGCTAGCTCTCGTGTTGTGGGCGGTGTATACACCGCAACAAAATTTGAAGGACGTCCCACTTTCTGACGTTATTCGCCAAGCCAATAATGGCGAGATCTCCAAGATTGAGATCCAGGGCGATCAGTTACTTATTACGCCAACTGCCGATGCAGACAAGGGCCACCCTACGCAGCGCGCCTACAAGGAAGATGGCAGTAGTATTTACGATCAAGGCCTGAGCCATGACACAAAGGCTCAGATTGACGTTAAAAAACCGAGCGATACAGGCGCGACACTGTGGAATTTGGCAAGTATTTTCCTGCCGGTGCTGCTTTTTGGTGCGTTCTTCCTCTTTATGTTCCGTCAGGCACAAGGCCAGAACAACCAAGCCCTCGGTTTTGGTAAGTCAAAGGCTCGCCTGTATGGCAATGAAAAAGACAAGATTGTCTTTAAGGACGTTGCAGGCAATGAAGAAGCCAAAGAAGATTTGGTCGAGGTTGTCGACTTTCTGAAGAACCCCAAGAAGTTTCTCGAGGTAGGCGCCAAGATTCCAAAGGGCGTGCTCCTGGTGGGCCCTCCCGGTACCGGTAAGACTATGCTGGCACGTGCTGTAGCTGGTGAGGCTGGTGTGCCGTTCTTCAGTATCTCTGGTTCTGAATTTGTGGAAATGTTTGTGGGTGTTGGTGCAAGCCGCGTCCGCGACCTCTTTGCCAAGGCCAAGAAGAATGCGCCATGCATTATATTCGTTGACGAGATCGACGCCGTCGGTCGACGCCGCGGTAGCGGTATGGGCGGCGGCCACGACGAGCGTGAGCAGACACTGAACCAGATCTTGGTAGAGATGGACGGGTTCGACAGCAATACAAATGTCATCGTACTGGCTGCGACCAACCGCGCCGACGTGCTTGACCCTGCACTCCTCCGCCCAGGTCGGTTTGACCGTCGCGTGAACATCACGCTGCCTGAGCGCAAGGAGCGCGAAGCTATCCTGAAGGTTCACTTTGCCAAAAAGCCGATTGACCCAAGCGTGAACATAAACGCACTGGCCGCCAAGACTGCGGGTAGTTCTGGCGCGGACCTCGCGAACATTACCAACGAAGCTGCGATCATCGCCGCCCGTCACAATCGTAAGCATATTACCAACCGCGACGTTACCGAAGCTTTCGAGAAAGTTGCCATCGGTCCAGAGCGCAAAGCTCGCGTCATGACCGAGCAAGAAAAGGAAATGACGGCGTACCACGAGGCTGGCCACGCGATCGTTGGCCATGTATTGCCGCATTCTGACCCGGTCCACAAGGTAACGATCATCCCCCGTGGTGGTACTGGTGGTGTGACGTGGTTCTTGCCTCCTGAAGATCGCGTCTACACTTCTATCCTTGAGTTCAAAGATGTCCTTGCACGCGCACTCGGTGGCCGTATTGCTGAGAAAGTAAAATACGGTTCTGAGAATGTGACGACGGGCGCCGGAAGCGACCTACGCAAGGCGACCGAAATTGCTCGGGACATGATCATTGAACAGGGTATGGGCACAGAGCTGCGCGACCAAGTCTTCCACGAAGACGAAGGCGGCATGATGCTCGATCGTATGGTTCATGACCGTCCGTACTCCGAAGAAACTGCCAAGATTATCGACAAAGAAGTGCAGGATCTCATCAAGGAGGCTGCGCACCGAGCTGAAGCGGTTATTGTTGCGAACCCTGAGCCACTCAAGAAATTGGCTGACGCACTCCTCGAGAAGGAAACGCTTGAAGGCGATGATGTTGCCAAGATTTTGGCCGACGCAGTGCTACCGAAGGCCGTTGTGCTGAAATAGAAGATCTGCAATAAATGTAGTTTCTGCGAGGGCGGCCGGGTTGGCCGCCCTCGCTGGTGTTCAGGAGGATGGGGGCATAAGCACCTGCTTGCCCTTGGCGGTGATTCGGTATCGCCGCCGCGGGTACTTGGGGTTGGGCGGTTCGTCGGGCGAGGTGCTCTCGCCCGGCCACGGCTTGCCTTCCCATCGATCCTCGACGTACCCGGCATCGTACATCTGACCGAGCGGCCGAGCGACGTGATTGCCGCGTTGGGTACCGATGACGTTTCCGATGTCGATGAGCGCCATGCCCACTCGGTCATCGCTTTCAAGCAGCACGGTCAGAATTCGCCTCTGACGCTGAGTGAGCTGCATTTCACACCTCCAGTAGATTGAACACCGCCTATAGTATAATGATCTTTAGTATAAAGCAAATAATGCAAGGCGTATTTTCTAGTGAGCTATCACAGGGGCTTAGTGGGCGCCGCGATCATCTCGCGGCGCCCACTTTCGTTCAGCGTCCTGGCACCGCGATGCGAGCTGCCTGAGTCAAGCGGTAGCAGAGCTCGAACCGCGGATCGGCTGGCGGAGTTACGGTTTCGTTGTGCGAATGCCATGCATCCTGTTCGCTCCGGCGGAACTCGATGTAGCCGATTCCGAAGAGTTCTTCAAGCGGCGTACGCAGGTTGCGGTCCTGGTAGCCCAGCTCGACACCGAGGACGCCTGAAGTGGTGCCGTGCGCGCTGCCCCATAGGGCGTCGATGATCTTTCGATGCTTCTGATTGAGGCGCATGCCTACTCCTTTGACAGAAGGGCTGAACAATTCGATTATGACATACCAACATCACGCTTTGCGAATCGGTTGAGAATGATTGTAATAAGTTCACATGTAGATGTTACAGGAGAGGGCTGCCTGGGTAGGCTGCCCTCTCCTGCTCACGTTGGTCGAGGCGCAGGCATCAGGCCGGAAGGGAGGCGCGCAGGTTTGGCCGCGGTCTGGACGGCCTCGGCTCGCGCACGGTGGCCTTCAGATGTAATGCGGTAGTACCATCGCGGGTGCCTGTCAGCCGCCACTGGTTCGACTGGTGCGTCGCGTCCGCTACGCGGCCACGGTGTCACGTCTTGCCGACGGCTTTCGATGTGACCACGCCTTTCGAGCCTGACTAAAACGGGGTGGATCGTGCCGCTTAGGACACCGATGCTGCGGGCAATGTCGAGCCCGTACATCCCCTTGGGCGTATCCTCTCTGGCCAGTAAGGCCAGGATTTGTACATCTCGTGACATTACAGCCCCGATCACAGGATTGTCGTGTGGATGACGTAAAAATTATACTATGAAATGAAAATGAGCAGAATAGCAACTTGCTTTTCTAATCTGTTGCAAGCGGCTATAATGGCTTTAGAATGGTAAACAAATTTCTAGAGCGCGCCAATGTGCGCATGGGCATTGGACTGGCAGCGGTCCTGTTAGCAAGCTCTACTTTGATTGCCAATATTCTCGGGTTGTACCGTGAAAAGCTCCTGCTGAGTTACTATTACGACACGTACCCAACGGCGATCGATGCCTACAAAGTTGCCTTTACAATCCCCGACTTCATGTTCTTTATCTTGGTGAGCGGCGCGTTGAGCGTGACGTTTATTCCTGTTTTCAACGAACGCCTGAGCAAGGGCAACAAGAAGTCTGCGTGGGAGCTCAGCTCGAGCCTGATGAACTTGATGGCAGTCCTGACGTTCATCGCGAGTATTCTGATCATCATCTTTGCCGAGCCGCTTGTGAAGTACATCGTTGCGCCGGGACTAGACGAGAGCACGAGCAACCTGGCTGTATCAATGATGCGCGTTATAGCCGTCAACCCGTTCCTTTTCTCGATCAGTAGCGTTCTGGCGAGTATGCAGCAGGCGGTGGGGCGGTTCTTCTTCTTTGCGCTGGCGCCGTCGATGTATAGCGTCGGCATTATCATCGGTATTTTGTTCCTGACAAATGGTGTGACAATCTTTGGCTGGCATGTCTTCGAGGGCGGCATTATGGGTGTGGCGCTGGGCGTTGTGCTCGGTTCGATATTGCAGCTGCTGGTGAGTAGCGTGGGCATGCATGGCATGAACTTTGTGTATCAGTTCAAGATTTACTGGCGGAACCTAGGGCTCAAGCAAGTGCTGCGCCTGCTGCCGGCGAGATCATTTGACCAAGGCATCGACTACTTTAATAACCTGGTGGAGATTAACCTGGCGTCGCGACTCCGCGAGGGAAGCATTACGGCGTACCAGGTAGCGCAGACGTTGCACATGGTGCCGATTACGCTGATCGGTGTGGCGATCTCGACCGCTGCCTTTCCGACCATGACTGAGCGCATTGCGCATGGTGAGACAAAGCAGTTCAAGAAGGAACTCCAGTCGATGCTGCGCATCATCATCTGGCTGGCGCTGCCGACTGCGGTGATTGCTTTTCTGGGGCGAGGGTATATCGTGAGCTTTGTGAAGTATGGCGGCGATCCGACTATCGCTGACATTTTGGGGCTATTATCTGTCGCGATTCTTTTCCGTTCGATCTACCATATCAGCTCGCGCAGCTTTTACGCGCAGCAAGATACGCGGACGCCGCTGTATATTTCGATCGCGGCTATTGCACTGAACATTGGTTTGGCGGTGTGGTTTGTGCAGGGACTGCATGTCGGCGTACTTGGTTTGGCGGCAGCGCAGTCAATTGTGGCGTTTGTGGAGGTGTGTATCTTGTTCTCCATCATGTCGCGGCGCATGAAGGGACTCTTTGATGTCGACTTCGTGAACGGCGTTTTGCGTATGATATCAGCGACCGGGTTGATGTTTGTGATAACGTACGTGACGGTGAAGACGTTCGACCTGAGTGCGACCGACACAAGGTTCTTTGCGCTGGTGCCGAAGTTTGGCATTATTGTGATTGTTGGGTTGGGCACCTACCTCATTATTAGTCGTATCTTCCGTTTGGAAGAGGCGAATCCGGTGATAGATAAGATCAACAAGATTTTGTTCCGTCAGACAAAACCGCTGCAGTAATCGGGCCGCCGCCCGCGCAGGTGTTCTGCGCGGGCGGCTGACGTCACTTCGAGCCGGCGGAACGGCGGATGCCGTAGTACCACCCGAACTCGAGCTGGTTGCCGCGGATGCCCGGCGTGTTGTCGCAGATCAGTTCGACCAGCTCCCAGTACTGCAAGGTGGGCTTGTGGAGCACGAGACCGAGACCCTTCTGGACCTCGATGTCGCGGCTGGGCCCACGCTTCCCCTCCATGACGTCGGCGACGCGGTTCAGGAAGCGGCGCTTGAACGAGATGCGCTTGGTGCGCTTCTGCGCCTCCGCGCGGAACCTCGCAACGATCGTGGCGTCGAACACGGGCTCCCTCTTGGAAGACATCTTCGCCTCTTTCTCTTGTTTGACGGAACTAGCCTATTATACAACAAGTATACGTATTTTCAACATTTCCCCTTGGTGCAGAGCCCTGTCTGCGGTATCCTAAGAAGTAATGTCTACTGATTCTATTCGAAATTTCTGTATCATCGCCCACATTGACCACGGCAAGAGCACGCTCGCGGATCGCCTCTTGGAATTGACCGGCACCGTCGACAAGCGCGATATGAAGGCACAGCTCCTCGACAAGATGGACCTCGAGCGTGAAAAGGGAATTACCATCAAGCTCGCTCCAGTCCGCATGGAGTATCAGGGGTACGAGCTAAACCTCATCGACACGCCCGGTCACGTTGACTTTAGCTATGAGGTGTCGCGAAGCCTCGAAGCCTGCGAAGGTGCACTGCTTGTCGTGGACGCCACGCAGGGAATCCAGGCGCAGACACTTGCCAATGTGTATCTGGCAATGGCGGCTGACCTCACGATCATTCCTGTGCTCAACAAGATTGACCTCCCTGCCGCCGATGTCGACAAAGTAAGTGCCGAGATTATTAGTTTGCTTGGGTGCGATAAAGACGACATTCTGCATATCTCAGCCAAGACCGGCCAAGGCGTCGATGCTGTGCTGGATAAGATTATTCGTGAGGTTCCGGCGCCAACGTTATCTGAAAACCAGACCACAAGAGCGCTTATATTCGACAGTTACTATGACGATTACCGTGGCGTTGTCTTGTACGTCCGTGTCGTTGATGGCGAAATCAAAAAGGGCAGTCAGATACGGATGCTTGCCACAAACGCCGATGGTATCGCGCTCGAAGTTGGCGCGCTCAAGCCGGCTATGTCGCCAAACAATGCCCTACTCACGGGCGAAATCGGCTACATCGTAACAAACCTCAAGTCAACGCGTGAGGCAAAGGTTGGTGATACAGTCACACTAGTGGTCGCCCATGATACCGCCTCCTCTGCTAAAATTGTACCACTCCCCGGCTACAAAGACGTCCAGCCATTCGTCTACGCTGGATTTTTCCCAGAGAGCAACGAGTTCTACCAGGAGCTGAAGGACGCGGTTGAGAAGTTAAGTTTGAGCGATTCGGCGCTGCAGTTTGCGCCAGAGAATTCGCCTGTGCTGGGCTTCGGCGTGCGTATTGGATTCCTCGGGTTGCTCCACATGGACATTGTGCGCGAGCGATTGGAGCGTGAGTATAACTTGAGTCTCATTGTTACGAACCCAAGTACTGATTATCATGTATTGCTACTAAATGGTGACGAGCTCGACATCAAATCAGCTTCTGACCTCCCCGACCCGGCGCAGATCCGTGAGATCCGTGAGCCGTGGATTAAGGGCGAGATCGTCGTGCCGCACGAATATGTCGGTGGTGTCATCCAGCTTGTCGTGAGCAAGCGCGGCGTTCATAAGAACTTGAGCTATGTGGATCAGCGCGCACTGGTGAGTTTCGAAGCGCCATTGGCGAACCTGCTGACTGACTTTTACGATCAGCTGAAGAGCATCACGAGCGGCTACGGATCGTTCAACTACGAGCTGGCAGATTACCATGCCGAGGATCTGGTGCGACTGGACTTCTATATTTCTGGCGAGAAGGTTGATGCGCTGAGTATTATGGTGCACCGCAGCGAGGCACAAGGCTTGGGTCGCGAAACGGTCTCCAAGCTAAAAGAAGTTATCCCGAGACAGAACTTCCAGGTTGCGCTGCAAGCAGCGATTGGCGGTAAATTTATCGCGCGCGAAGACATCAGCGCCTATCGTAAAGATGTTACGACGGGACTATACGGTGGTGACGTGAGCCGTAAAAAGAAAGTTCTGGCTAAGCAGGCCAAGGGTAAGAAACGCATGAAACGATTTGGCAAGGTTGATATCCCGGCCGAGGCGTTTATGGTGCTGCTCAAGAAGTAGACTTGTTGGGGAAGTAGTCTGGGTGTTGCTCGAGAATGCCGATAAGCTCTTTGTAGAGCTCGGCGATTTCTGGAGATACGGTAACTTTGTTTGATTTGTAGGTTTGGAGTTCTTCGAGATCAATGCCGTGCATGTGCCAGGCTTTTCCTTCTGCAACAACATTTAAAACCATGGGCGCAAGCTTATCGAGTGCATACACGAAGCGGCTTTCGATGTCCTCTCGAGCCTCATATGCAGCAATGGCTGCGTGTAGCTCACTGAAATCTGGCCATGAATCGTGGAGCTTTTCGCGGGCAACTCGTTCTCGCTCGGCTTTACTATCGTGTACGTTTTGGTCTTTAGAGAACGCGAATGTATCACCAGCGTGAAGCTCGACAATGTCGTGCGCCATGGCATAGCGAATGCATTTATTCGTATCGAGGTGCTCGATATTGCTCGCAATAAACCACGCTAGCATGCCCAGTGCATAGCTATGCTCGGTATCGGTTTCGGGACGGTCCTTGCGGTGCGGTGTATCGGGGAGGAAGACCTGCCGATCGATACCATTGAACGCCACGAGTAGCCGGTAGAGATCAATAACGCGCTCGATTTTTGGGAGAGTACTCATAGATCGATTGTACGCTTTAGGACGAGGTTATTGAATAACCTGATAGTACCACTTGTAAACAGTAGAACCGTTAAGGGAGGATGATGAAGTGGCGATAGAGAAGTTGGTTGTGGTTGCACTGCCACTGTCGACATATGATTTGACCGAAGCGGCATCCGCACTTGCGGGGGTGAGCGTGACTCGTGGGGTAGCGCCGAAAGCCTTATTGAAGCTGACGGTTGCGAGTTTGCCGTCTGCGGTACATCCTGCACCGGTTGTGAGTGTGATGAGCCCAGCAGTGTCGGTACCACTCACGCTGACGGACGAGCCGCTACAGGCGTCGGCGCCGAGGCTAACAGTTGGTGCTCCGCCACCGGAAATGATGTGACCATTCACCGTTAGCTGTGTGGTGGTCAGATTGTCGGTTACGACCAGGTTCTTGATGGTTGCATTGCCGGTAATGTTGATGTCGCCAAATGTCGGGTTGTTTTGCAGGCTCTGACTTGGGTCGCTGTAGCCTAGGTTGACGAACAGCTCAATGGTGCCAGTACCACTGGCAAGACTGTCGAGTGCCGTACCGATTGTCGTACCAGCTCCAGTTGCTTTCATGGCGTAACCGGGCTTAGTGGCTGAAGCGGTTAACGGATCACCTGGTTTGATGGCGCCATTCTCGGCAGATACTTTGACCGGAACGTGACCTTTCAGCGCGAGTGGTGCGCCAGTGGTATTGCCAGAAAGGATAACGCCTGGATTTGTCGATACAACACCAGCAAGCTTAGAGGTGTACGGTGTCGTCGTTTTCTCAAGCTTTCTGTCATCGGTAAAGGCAACGACATCGCCCGGCTCGACCGACTCAGCGGTTTCGTAATTTTCTGCAACGTCGGCTGGCGTGCCGATGGTTGTCGAGCCGTCGGTGAATATGTTTCCATTGGCTTGGACTTTGAACTTAAGGTTGGCAGTACCGCCGACGTCAGAGTAGAGGTCAAGCAAGTCGGCCGTTGTCGAGGAGGTTTGGCGGTAAGCCCCGATCGGGATGGCTGTATCGGTAATGCTGAGCGAGTATGACGAGCTATACGTACCAGTTCCGACGAGCATCCTCGTTGCCTTGGCCACATTATTGCTTGAGTCGACAGAGAACACAGAGGAGCCGGCAAGATTCTGTACCTGGAAGGCGGTTAGGCTGTTAAAGCGTGGTTTCACGGTTACTTCATTGTTGGAGTTGATGCTTATGGCGCCCGCTGTCGCACTTGGGCTCGAGACGGTATCATACACTCCATAGACACTGAAAGCGTCAGTGCCTGTGCTTGTCGCGCTGAAGCTACTTGGGAAGTTGCTGCCGTAGGTCATATTTACAAAGGCGCTGTTTGTCTCACCGGTGTTGACGCCGTAGTTTGTGCCTGAGCCATCGATATTGAAGGCGAGCCAGTAGTTGGTATTGGCTGCCAGCGAGACGCTCGTGCCTAAGGAGAGCGTGTTCCAGCCTACTGTGACGACGGTCGATGACGCAGTAGCGCTCGAGAGGAGTGTTCCTGGCGTGCCGCTCGAGTCGGAGTAGATCGCAACCTTTGCGTGGTTACTTGGCGAGGCTTGGACGAATTCGAAGTAGGCTTTGAGCGAACTCAAGGTGCCACCTGAGCCGGAGTTGAACTTGGAAGCGCTGATCTGGCCGTTGTTGCCGCTGTCGGTTGTGTCGCCACTGCTGGCATTACCGATGACGTTGGCGCCACCGAGTTTGAGCGTATTGTCGGTTGCATCGACCCGGAGCGTGTATTGGTCGCTTACGCTCGAGTTACCTACGACGAGTGCACCACTGAATTTGGTGGTGTTCAGGAATGCTGCTGTGCCCGCCACCGACAAGGTGTCGCCCATAGTAACAGATTGGGCAAAGGTAGCCTTGTCTTGAACGTTGAGGGAGCCAACGATGTTGGTATTGCCGGCAGTCAGCATGCCACCGGTATTGCCTTCGGTCTCATTTGCGTTTGCGCCACCATAGGTAGTGAGGTCGAGCCCGCCGCCAATCTTTACGCGCGGCGTGCTCGTGTAATAGACCGAATTTCGAACGGTGCCACCACCATCAACCGCGTTGCTACCACCGATGACGTAGAAGTATCCGTTTGCTTGCGCCATGCCAGCTTCACCGACTTGTCCGCCGGGGAAAGTAGTGAGTGGTTGAGCCGTCCCAGGGGCGCCGTTTGTGCCAGTAAGCGGGAAGGCGGTTACGCGACTGCCAGCATCACCACCGACTGCATAGAGATAGCCGTTGGCAACGTATGTTTCGAAGTTTTCATCGCCACCACCCGGAACTACACCTGATGAAGTTGTAGCCCAGGTGCCAAGCGTGCCGCTGCTGGCAATCTTGGAGTAGCTAATGCTGTCGGCATCTGAGCCGCCCACAAAGCCACCTACCAGGTAGACATAGCCATTCGCAACGATTGCATTGACATTTGCGGTCGTGCTGGAGAGCGCTGTGTTGGTTGTCCATGAGCCGCTGCCAAGTGTGCCATCGGCGTTTACCTTTGCCGAATAAACGGTGGTCTGAGCTGTCGGTGTGGCGTTGAAGCCACCGATGACGTAGATGTAGCCATTGTAGTAGACGGTACCGCTTCCGAAACGGGGACTCGGCAGTGGTAAGCCGGTGCTCCATGTGCCAATGCTGCCATCAGCATTTAGCTTAGCGTAGTAGGAGGCTGACGAGGCGGCGTTGCTGTTGTCGCGACCACCGATCACGTAGATGTAGCCGTTTGCGACAACCGGCTGGAACTGGCGAAGGGAGTTTGGCAATGCATTGCTGTTTGTCGTCCAGCTGCTCAGCGTACCATCGGCGTTCTGCTTGGCGTATTGGACGGTTGCGACCGTTGCGCCGTTGCTGTCGACGCCACCCAGCTGGTAGATATAGCCGTTTGCTGCGATTGCGCCCCCGCGGACACGAGGCGTGCTGCTGCTTGTGCCGGGCGCACTGAGGGCGCTCGTGGTTGTCCAGGTGCTGAGCGCTGAGCTGTTGTTGCCAAGGAGCGAAATGGTATTTCCGCTTGTGTCGACGGTCAGCAGGCTTTGCGAGCTGCTGTTTTGAACCTGGAAGGCGGTGGCGCTATCGACTTTGACCGTTGCGGTGCCGTTCACGGCCAGCCCGCCAGCGGTGACGGTGCTTGCTACGGCGAGTGTCCCGGTGAAGTTGGCCGCGCTGCTGATGGTCTGGCCATTAACGGTGCCGGCGGCTGTGACATTGCCTGCTGGGTTGACGCTGAACTTACTGGAGCCATTGAGCTGGAGGTCGATTAAGTTTCCTGTGCCGCTAGCATTCGTGTTGTTGACGGTCAGCATTGCGGCAGATGCTTGGCTGGAAGTGAGCGTCAGCTGGCCGAAGGTTGGCGCAGCAGTTGTGTTGATGTTCTGGATGGTATTGATGGTGCCGGATGAAGCGCTGAAGTTTGTGTTGTTGAACTGCGCAATACCCTTCTGACTCGTCGATGCGTCGTTGATGGTGATGGTGCTTCCTGCGGTGCCTGCGTTCGCAAGCGTGAGTGCGCCGGTCAGGCTGTTGAGGCTGGTGACGCCAGAGCCGGTTGTGGCACAGGTTGGGCAGGTGAGATTTCCGCTGGCGTCGAGTGCGAGCGGCCCTGAAGCCGACACGGCAACTGTTCCTGAAGCATTTGGAATGGTGATGGTCTTGTTGGCACTCGACGGTGTAGCGAATGTCAGGGTGTTGGTGATGCCGCCCGATGTGCTTGTGAGGCTGACGCTTGCGCCTTGGAGCGTGAGATTCTGGGCGGTCGCGCCGACGGTCATTGCAGCGCTTGGCGTGATGGTATTAACGGCAAGCGTACCGCCGATAGTGACGGTTGAGCCGTTATCGGTGATGATAGAGTCGCCGATCGCCTGGCTGCCTGTGAATTTGGCGATCTTGTTCGTGGTGCCTCCGGCGGTCGTGACGCCACCGCCCACGCCTGCGCAGTTGCCAGCGGTTGTGCAGATGTCGTACGTGCCCGCTGCGGTTGTCAGGAGGCGGTACGTGACGCTGGCGGTTGGATTCTGGAAGGCCAGGCTTGTCGTGTTGGCGCCGTTTGTCGCGCTGATGGTACTGCTGGCATTGCCTTGGAGCGTGTAGCTTTGGTTTGTGGCGCCGACAGTGAGGGATGAGTTTGGCGTGATGGTGTTGGCGGTTAATGTGCCCGTAACGGTCGCGCCGCCGTTGAGGCTGGCGGTACTTGCGACCGTCAGGCTACCGGTGAAGTTCGCACTACTGCTAATGGTCTGGCCATTGACCGTGCCGCTGAGTGTCAGCGCGCCGGCCGGCGAGACGGCGAATTTGCTCGAGCCATTGAGCTGCAGATCTACTAAGTTGCCTGTTGCGCTGGCGTTTGTATTGTTGACGGTCAGCATCGCTGCAGTTGCCTGGTTGGACGTGAGCGTCAGCTGGCCGAACGTTGGGGCGGCTGAAGTGTTGATGTTCTGGACGGTGTTGACGATGCCAGTGCTGACGCTAAAGTTCGTGCCATTGAACTGCGAGATGCCCTTCTGACTGGTCGATGCGTCGTCGATGGTTATGATGCTGCCGCTGCCACTTGCGTTGGCGATGGTTAGGGCACCGGTCAGGCTGTTCAGGGAGCTGACGTTTGCGCCGGTTGAGCAGGTTGGGCACGAAATATTGCCGCTGGAATCGATGGCGAGCGGGCCACTGGCGCTGACGACGAGTGTGCCAGAAGCATTTGGAATGGTAATTGTCTTGTTGCTGCCGCTCGGCGTGGCAAATGCCAGTGTGTTGGTGATGCCGGAAGCAGTGCTCGTCATGTTGACGCTTGCGCCTTGGAGTGTCAGGTTCTGAGAGGTCGAACCGACGGTGAGCGCGGCCGTTGGCGTCAGCGTATTGACTGCCAGCGTACCGCCGATGGTGACCGTGCTGCCGTTGTCGGTGATGATCGAATCAGCGATCGACTGACTGCCGCTAAATTTCGCCAGCTTGTTCGTCGTACCGCCAGGTGTCGTGACGCCACCGCCCACGCCCGCGCAGTTGCCGGCGGTCGTACAAACGTCGTACGTTCCGGCCGCCGCGGTCAAGAAGCGGTAGGTAACATTCGCGGTTGGTGCTTGGAAGGCCAAGCTCGTCGTGTTGGCGCCGCTCGTTGCCGTGATAGTGCTGGTGGCGCTGCCTTGGAGGAGGAAGCTCTGGCCGGTCGCCCCGACGGTCAGTGAGCTGCTCGGCGTGATAGTGTTGGCCGTAAGCGTCCCGGCAACTGTTGCGCCACCATTGAGGTTTGCCGCACCGGCGACTGTCAGGCTACCAGTGAAGTTAGCGGCGCTGCCGATTGTCTGGCCATTGACGGTACCAACCAGCGTCATATTGCCGGCGGGGTTGACTGACATCTTGCTGGTACCGTTCAGCTGCAAGTCAATCAAGTTGCCCGTGCCACTGGAGTTGGTGTTGTTGATGAGCAGCATGGCACTGCTAGCCTGGCTACTCGTGACGGTCAAGCGACCAAATGTTGGGGCCGAGCTGACCGCAATATCTTGGATAGTGTTGACCACACCGCTGCTGACGCTGAAGTTGGTGCTGTTGAATTGGGCCAGACCTTTCTGAGACGTCGATGCGTCGTTGATGGTGATGGTCGAGCCCGCGCCGCTCGAATTGGCGATTGTGATCGCGCCGGTCAAGCCGTCGACGCTATCGACCGCGGCCACACCGCCGCCACCGCCACCGCTGGTGACGCAGGTTGGGCAGGTCAAGTTTCCGCTGGCGTCGAGCACGAGCGGACCAGATGCCGACACAGCGAGCGTGCCAGACGCGTTCGGTACGGTGACCATTTTGCTGCTGCCGCTTGGCGTGGCGAAGACGATGCTGTTGGTGATGCCACCCGATGTGCTTGTGAGGCTGACGCTTGCGCCTTGGAGTGTGAGGTTCTGAGCCGTAGAGCCGACGGTCATTGCGGCGCTTGGCGCGATCGTATTGACCGCCAGGCCGCCGCCGATAGTGACCGTGCTGCCATTGTCGGTGATGATGGAGTTCGCGATCGTGCCAGTGCCAGTGAACTTGGCGATTGTACCAGCGGTACCGCCAGGCGTTGTAACGCCGCCACCGATGCCCGTACAGTTGCCGACGCTCGTACAGATGTCGTAGGTGCCAGCAGTTGCGGTGAGGAGTCGGTAGGTAACGCTGGCGGTTGGATTCTGGAAGGCGAGCGTGGTGCTGCTAGCACCAGATGTTGCGCTGATGGTGCTACTGGCGTTGCCCTGCAAGGTGAAGCTTTGACTTGTGGCACCGACGGTCAATGCGCCGGTCGGCGTGATGGTGTTGGCGGTGAGTGTGCCCGTAACGGTCGCGCCGCCGTTGAGGTTGGCCGCACCGGCAACGGCAAGCGTACCGGTGAAGTTGGCGGCGCTGCTGATCGTCTGGCCGTTAATGGTTCCACTGAGCGTCAGCGCACCAGACGGTGCAACGGCAAATTTGCTCGTCCCAGCGAGCTGCAGGTCGAGCAGATTCCCAGACGCACCTGAGTTGGTATTGTTTACCGTGAGCATTGCGGCGGTCGGCTGACTGGACGTGAGTGTCAGCTGGCCGAACGTTGGAGCGGCGGTGCTGTTGATGTTTTGGACGGTGTTGACAATGCCGCCGGCCGAGGTGAAGTTCGTACCGTTGAACTGCGCAATACCCTTCTGGCTGGTCGATGCGTCGTTGACGGTGATGACGCCGCCCGCACCGCTCGAATTGGCGATGGTGATCGCGCCGGTCAAGCCGTCCAAGCTGGTCACCGCCGTGCTACTCGTGATGCACGTTGGGCAGGTCAAGTTACCGCTGGCATCGAGCACGAGTGGACCGCTGGCGCTGACCGCGAGGGTGCCGTTGGCATTAGGAATGGTGATGGCTTTGTTGCTGCCACTTGGTGTCGCGAAGATGAGCGAGTTTGTCGAAGCGCCGTTGGTGCTCGTCATGGTGACGGTGGCGCCTTGCAGGGTCAGATCTTGGCCGACGGCACCGATGGTCATGCTGGCGCTTGGCGTGATCGTGTTGACCGCTAACCCGCCGCCGATCGTCACGACACTACCGTTATCGGTGATGATAGAGTCGCTGATTGTGTTACCGCCGCTGAATTTAGCGATCTTGTTGATTGTGCCGCCAGGTGTCGTGACGCCACCGCCAATACCGACGCAGTTACCGGCCGTCGTACAGACATCGTAGGTGCCGGCCGCGGCAGTGAGGAATCGATACATTACATCAGCGGTTGGCGTCTGGAAGGCAAGTGTTGTGCTGCTGCCACCGTTGGTGCTTGTGATGGTGCTGCTGGCATTACCCTGCAGGAGGAAGCTCTGGCTGGTGACGCCGACCGTCAGTGCGCCGCTTGGCGTGATCGTATTGGCGTTCAATGTGCCGGCCACTGTCGCGCCACCATTAAAGTTGGCTGCGCCTGCAACGGCGAGTGTGCCAGTGAGATTGGCGGCACTACTGATCGTTTGGCCGTTGACTGTGCCGCTCAGTGTCAGCGCTCCAGCTGGGTTGACCGCGAAGCGACTATTGCCGGTGAGCTGCAGGTCGAGCAAGTTGCCGGTCGCGCTCCCATTGGTATTGTTGACAGTCACCATATTGGCAGTTGCCTGAGCTGACGTGAGCGTCAGCTGGCCGAATGTTGGAGCCGCTGTTGCATCGATGTTCTGAACGGTGTTGATAGTGCCGCTGGTGGAGGTGAAGTTGGTCGCGTTGAATTGCGCAATACCTTTTTGACTGGTCGATGCGTCGTTGATAGTGATAGTGCTGCCCGACGCGCCCGCATTGGCAATAGTGAGCGAACCCGTCAGACCATTCAGACTGCTAACACTGCCGCCTCCACCACCGCCAGTACAGCCGCTGATGTCGCAGATGACCGTGCCGCCGATGCGGTAGCTGTGGCCCGCGGTGATGTTAATATCGCCGTTGACCTCGAGTGGGTAGGCAGGGATGGTCGATTCGTTGATGGCGACGTGGTTGCTATTTGCTGCATTCAGGAAGATGGTACCCGTGCCGCCGGCGTCCAGCCAGAGGTTGTTCGAACCGCCATCGACGTGCAGGTTGCCGTCGTTGTAGATCTGCCCGATGACGCTGTTGGTTGTGCTGCTGAGGCTGATTGTGCTGGTGGGGCCATCATTCAGACTGAGTGTGCCACCCACAGCCAGGCCGCCGTTGATCGCAACATCGGTTGCGGTTTGGCTGAGGAGCGAATCGGCGAGCTGGTTTGTGCCACTGAACACCGCAATACGTCCGGCGGTTCCGCCCGATGACTGGACGTTGTTGGCGCTCGTTGGTGACTCGCCAAGCGTGATGTTGCCGCTGCCGTCATCGCTGACGGTCAGGTTGGTGCTGGCCGATGTGATGCTGATGATGCCAGTGTTGGTCAGTTGGCTGCCGTTCAGGCTCAAGCCGCCGCCAAGGGTGAGCGAGCCCGAAACGCCATTGATGCTCGTGACGGTTTGCGGATTGTTGGTGAGCGATACGAAACCACTGCCGTTATAGTAGTTCAGCTGGTTCGTCTCGCGGTCATAGTACATCTGACCGGCAACGCCGTTTTGTGGTTTTGCCGTTGGCGAAAGGACGAATGAGCTATTGACCTTTAGCTGTCCGTTGACGCTCAATGTCCGTGACGGGTCGGTGCTGAGCTGGCCAGCAAGTGAGAGCTCGCCAAGGGGAATATTGAGGGTGTTGAACTGGCCGGCCGAGATGGCTTTGTCGGCCGAGCGCAGAGACGCATGGCTGACCAGTCGCATTGTGACGATCGCGCCGCCAACTAGGATTGCTAATATAATTGCGCCGACGAGAATCCACCGAGGCTTCACGCGCCAGCCACGAAGTGGGCGTGCTGGCGACGTGGGAACCTGCTGCGGTGGGGTTTGGGGAGACTCGAGAGACGGTGTTGGCGATGCAGGAATAGGGGTGGGTGATGCTGGCGACTGTGCCGGTCGCTGGACATCAAAAGGCGTCGAAACGAGATCGCTCCGACTGCTAACATTTGGCACACCCCTAGTGTTTTGAGTTTCGTTTTCCACCTATTTGTTTTGAAACATTTTGTGTTTCTATAGTCTCTCACTAACTAATATACTGCTTACGGTTTGGGAAGGCAAGCTATCTTTTAGCCTTTTACGAGGCTCACGTCAGCCGGCTTTTCGCTCACCATCACTCCCTCCGAGGCTTGGGACTACGAGCTAAATGCTCTTCGCCGCCAGGCTAGGTTTAACCGTCGGGAGGTGAATGGTGAGCGAGCGCCGGCTGACGAGAAGACAATAGACCTTGAGCGGTGTCAGCAAGCCGAAGGCCAAATCAATAAAATGGGGTGGCGCGGCGCGGGGCAGCTCCCAGGTTTTTGCCCGCAGGATTTTTAATCCGAGGACAAAAAATAGGGGCGGACGCCGTGACAGGACCCCTTCCATATCTATTTACCCGCAGCAAATGCCGTATCGATATCAATAAAAAGCGTCACTTCGTTATTCTTCACCTTCACGATCCCATGCTGAATAGGGAAACTTAACATCTGATAACCGGTGTTGACCACAATATCTCCCTCGGTCAGAAGCGAGAAAAAGTTGGCATGGTCAGCCAGTATATCGAATGGCCCAACCTTATTGGTGGCCGACACGGCCAGCGCTGGCCCATCGTAGAGTGTCTGGGTCGGCGAGAGCACGCGGGCGCGGAGTCGAGGTTCGCCTTTGAGCTTCATTAGATGAGAATTTCCTCAATGCCACGGAGCGTATCTTCGCGGGTGAAGTATTGCCCTTGGCGCCCCGTCAGCGCTTCGGTCACAAAGAATTCTTGGCTGAAGAACTGAACGATCTTCTTGGCGCGTTCGAAATCGCGTCGTTCGTCAGGGCTGAGCTCGCTCTGACCGATGATGGCGACGATGTTTTTGAGCGACTCATACTTCTGCAGAATGGCTTGCACCTGCGTGGCGAGCACGTAGTGGCGGTCACCAACAATGTCTGGTGACAGCAGGGAACTCACCGTGCGCACAAGGTCGACGGCTGGGCGGATGCCACTTTCGGCAACGGCGCGTGAGAGTACGACGGTCGAGTCGAGCTGCTGGGCGATTTCTTGTACGGCTGGGTCTGAGAGGTCGTCGGCCGGGATGTAAATAGCCTGCACAGAAGTGATAGAACCATTGGCGTTGCTTGTCAGGCGGTCTTGGAGGCGGCGAAGATCAGAGAAGAGTGTCGCCTGGTAGCCACCTTCGCTCGGCATTGTTCCCATGGTTGTGGCAAGTTCGTTGCTGGCTTGGACGAAACGATAAATGTTGTCCACAAAGACAAGCACATCCCGCTTTTCCTCGTCGCGGAAGTACTCGGCAACCGTCGCCGCGCTGATGCCAACCAGCGAACGCATGGCCGGTGTCTCATGCATCTGACCCATCAGCATGACGGTTTTCTCGAGGATGCCGCGTTCTTTGAGTGTCTCGACCAGCTCGTGGCCTTCGCGAATACGCTCACCAATGCCGACGAACATGGCAAGCTTGGTGTCGTCTTTGGCGATGTTGTGGATCAGCTCCATTGTCAGCACAGTCTTGCCCACACCAGCGCCACCGATGATGCCGATCTTGCGACCCTTTACGAACGGCGTGAAGAAGTCGATGACCTTAATGCCTGTCTCGAGGAGCTCAGGTTTACCGCCCGCGCCGTCGGTGGTGATCGCGGTTTGGTAAATGCTACGGCGCTTGGTTGCTTTGATCGGTCCTTTGCCGTCAATGGGTTGGCCAAAGGCATCAAGGATGCGCCCGAGCACGCCCGAACCTTCTGGTACGGAGATGGTACCACCGGCAGACATGACAGCCGCGCCGCGCCGCACTTCTGCGCTTCCTGCGAGGTTGATACACCGCGCGGTGTACGGGTTGGGATAGGTGGCGACTTCGAGGAGTACTTCTGGATTGTCTGCTAGCACGAGCAACTCTTTGGGCTCGGGCCGGGCGCCAACAACTTCAACTTCGCAGACCAAGCCGCGGATGGATGTGATTTGGCCGATGACTGATGATGCCATTACGCAACTCCCTTCTGATGATGTCGTACGATCTTGATGATTTCCTTCAGGCGTTCGTCGCCCTCGGCGCGTTTGGCGCGGTGATACTGCAGGTTGTAGTCGGTGACGAGGTCTGTCGCACGGTGTTTGGCCGAGCTCATGGCATTGAACCGCGCGGCGTACTGGGCGAGCTTGGACTCCATGATGACCTGGATAAGCGCCACACCCATCATGACAGACTCCAGGTAGTCCGCGATCTCGTCGACGCTCGGCTCAAAGATGTAGTCGCGGCTGCTCACGACTTCGCCACCACCTTCGACGTCTTCACCGAGGTTTTTGACGGCCGCGAGGAGCTCGATGCGCGCAACCTTTTGCACCCGGAGTGACTCGTATGTCTGATACCAAACCGAGATACGGTCGTATTGACTGAGGCCTGCGATGATTTCGCTCACGCTGAAACTTTCGTCGCTGGTCGGCATGGTGAATGCTTTGGCGATAGGAATCGTGCGTTGTTTGAGCTGTCCGACACCGTGCGAACCAAGGACAACGACATCGGTCGTGCCGGGTTGCGCTTTGCCATAGGCTTCGAGCATGGTCGTGACGATTTCTTCGTCGATGGCGCCGCTGAGGCTTCCTTCGCTGGTGACGACCACAAATACGTTCTTGCCACGCTGTTGGCGATTACGCCCTGCATTCAGACGTTGCGACGGGTCGATGCGCAGGCCGCTGTAGGTTTGCCACAGTTCTGCGAAAAAGTCTTTGCTGGCAACCACACGGTTACGAATACGCGCGATACGGATACTGGCGATGCTTTCGAACACTTCCGTGAGGTCTTCGACGGTGTGGATCTGGCTCAGCTCCTGGGCGATGTTGATGGCGCGTCTCATTTTGTGGCGCCTCCCATCGTGCTGAGTTCGAGTAGTTGCTGGACGGCTTTGTCGATGTCTTCGTCTTTCTCTATGCTCGGGCTCATCTCGCGCACTTTCATCTTGAGCAGACCGATATTGAGCTTACGCTGGCCGGCTGCCTCGAGGACGGTCGAGAGGATGAGCTCTTGTTCGGTAAGAGTAAAGAGCTCGCCCGGTGTCTGGCGGAATGCTTCGTTGAGCTGCTGGCCGAGCTGCAGTGCCTGCATTGTTTCGGGTGCCATGTCGGCACCGAAGTGCGAGAATTCAGAGGCTTGGCGATACGCGGCAAGGCTCTTGAAGAGTGTGCCGGAGATTTTCTTCTGACGAGCGTTTTGTGCGCGACCGCCCACACGCGAGACAGAAAGGCCGGCGTTGATGGCTGGCTTGATGTTCTGGCGGAACGTGGCGAGGTCAAATATAAGCTGACCGTCAGTGATGGACATAATGCTTGTCGGCAGATAAGCCGTGATGTCATCGCCCGGAGTTACGACGGCTGGCAGCGCGGTGAGCGTCTTGCCGTTAGCGGCGAGTTTGCCGGCGCGCTCGAGCAGCGACGAATGCGCGTAGAACATGTCGCCCGGGTAGCTGTCGCGGCCTGGGTTGACCTGGGCAAGGAGCGAAACTTCGCGGTACACCTTGGCGTGCGAGCTGAGATCGTCGTAGATGATCACCACATCGCGGCCGTGATACCACAGATATTCGGCGATCGAGCAGCCAACGTATGGCGCGAGGTAACTTTGCGCTAGCGAGTCGAAGATGTTGGCCACCACCACGATGCTGTTGTTGATAGCGCCAGTTTCGTTCAGGCGGTTTAGGAGCGAATCGATTTCCAGGCGACGTTTACCGATTAGCACATACACCACGATGCGATCCGTCCCAACCTGGTTGACGCCGAGCTGCGTGAGGAAGCTTGTCTTGCCGGACTTCGTGTCGCCCAGCACGGCAATGCGCTGACCGAGCACGACCGAGAACATCATGTCGACCATCGTCACACCCGAAGCGAGCTGATCCTTGAGGATAGCGCGGTCCATGATACCAGGCGCTCTGTTGAAGACCGGCCAGTTTTCTTCGAAACGGACTGAGCCTTTGCCGTCGAGCGGCTGGCCCAACGGATTGATGACGCGGCCAATCAACGCATCGCCAACGCCGGTGGTGAGAACGTTGTTCTGCAGGACAACGAGGCTGCCGAGCTGCGCGTTTTCGGACTCGAGATTCAGGATAAGAACAGTTTCGGCGCCAACTTCGCGTACCATACCTTGTTGGCCGTTTTCGAATAGCACGAGGGCGTTACTTGAAATTCCGTCGAGCCCTTTTACGGTCACCAGGAAGCGATCGACGCCGACAACTTCACCGGTTGGCTGGCCAGCTTCGACGAGTTTCTGGAAGAGGTTGTTATCGTACACTGTTGTAGATCTCCGAAATGCGTGATTTGTGCGAAAGGATTTGCTCGCGGAACGACCAGTTGTAGACGTGCGAGCCGGCTTGGACGATGACTCCACCGCCGATGTCGGCACGCGTGGCAAAGGTGAGAAGCGCGTAGGGATGGATTTCGGTCCGGAACCAGTCAGTAAGCTTGCGCTTGAGGTCGCGGTTGGGAAGGGCGGCCATCATGAGATGGACGGCTGGAGCTTTGTCGCGAATAGCCTCGAGCTCTTTAAGGAGCTTTTCGGCTGCTGGTTGGTCGGTTGGCGTGATGGCGGATTCGTGCAGGACGCCAAGGAGGAGCGCAGATGTGTGCGCTGGTGCGCCGACCGTCGCATGCGTTGCTTTGGCGCGGACGTTTGCATCCCGAAGCGAGCTAATATGACCGCGCAGCTCGATGATAATCGCACTAAGTTGCTCAGGCGAGTAGAGGTCAAGCGGAAGGTGAACAGCGGCATCCGCGGTCATGAAAGAATATCTCGCTTAATTTCGTCTTTGTGCTTATGGAGCGTCTCAAAGATGTACGCCGATTGCGCCCCAAGGTCGACCTGCGTACCGAGGCTTTCCACAAGATAGCTGCTGACAATGTCGTTCATGCGCTCGTCCAGCGAGGCAAAACGTTTCTCGCCTTCGTTCTGGATGATCTTGTCGAGATGCTCGGTGAGCTGAGTGCGACGGTCGTCGAGTTCCTTCTGAAGCTTGGTGAACTCTTGGATACTTTGGTCGCGGAGGGCCTGCAGACTCACCTGATACTTCTCGAACTCGCCAGCCAGTGAGTTATTGGCCATGTCGCTGATGCGTACACTCAGTCCGTCGACGGCATTGTCCAGCGACTCCTTGAAACGCGCGCCCGCTTCGCTTGCGACCTTGTTGAGCTGTTGCTTCGTGAGTTTTTCGACTTCGGTCATGTCGACATCGGCGAGTACTTTGCCGGCGTCGACCTTTACTTCGTAGACTTTGGGTGATGGACGCTCGTGGAGTTGTCTATTAAGTTTCATAGCCCAGATCAGGCTGAAGGCATTAATAACCACCATCGCGATCAGACCGAGGACCAGGACGAGTTGCAGTGAATCCATCTTTTTATTTTCCTTATGTGCTTAACACCAAATATATAGCAATAAGCATTACCAGTAAAATACCGAGCGCCGTTGCCCCGACCTCGAACAAGCTCTTTCGGACTGCGCCTTCGCTGAGCGGGTTGCGGCCGATACTGATAATGCTAGAACGAGTAGACGAGTAGAGCAGCACGGCAATGCTTATGAACCCAAAGGCCAACACGAGCGTGCTGACGAGTACTCGCACTGGTGAGACATCTTTGCCAGCAACGGAGTTAGCAAGCGACTGGAGGAAGGGCGGCAGGAACGTGTTCTTTTCTTCGGGCGCGGCATAGTAGGTGACGTTGATTTGGACGGGGAGGGCGCCGACCTTGACTGTCTGTGGCTTGCCTTCTTTGTCGGTGATAGTGCGGCTAGCCGTCTCGACGGATTTGAGGTCAACCTGCGCCGTGCCGACCACCAGCGAGCTGGAGCTGGCGTGCATGCCGATGCCGTTGATAGGCGAGGCGGTGATCTTGTCGCCGGCCTTTATATCGCCATTGATATCGCTCACAAGTGTGACGGTTGTGCCGCTGATGACAACTTGCGCTTCCTTATCATTTTTATTGCTGAGCTCGATGAGCGGCTTGTCGCCGATAACGCCGACGAGCTGGTTAACCCGGTCGATATTGGTGAGCTCAATAGTATTCTGCGAGCCAGATGTCAGGCTTACCAGTGCTCCCGTCGCCAGGTCGGTCTCGCTTGTCTTAAATCCTTGCGAGATGGCCGCGGTACTATCGGCACGTGCTGGGCCTAGCGTAAAGAATCCCATAAACAGTGCCACCAAAAAACCCAGAACCCAGGGTATACGATTTTTCGGTTGCCATGCGCTCAGCGACATCAAGACCCACCATTAGTGCTTATGGTTAACATTATAACTTACAAACTTAATAATACCTCATGACGCTTGCGGTTAAGACGTAATTTTAATAAACTGAAACATTAGTAGGGTAGTAACTAAAAGGTAGAGGTTATGGAATTCAGAAACAGCCAAGCTGGTTCAAATACTCGACGTTATCCCGAGCCAACGCGGGCCAACGCCACAACCAATGAAAATACAACGACGCAAGGAGGGGGTGCCGACGCGCCAACACGTAATACTATGCAGATGCAAAACAATTCTTCAAATGGTAAGTTTGGTAAGCCAATGATGGTCGTCGTCGCAGCCGTCGTCGTGGTTCTTTTAGTACTTGGCGTATGGTTCGCTTGGTCAAAAATGGGCGGTGACGCCGGCGTAAAGAGCGGCCAGTACCAAGCGGTCTTCTTGACCAACGGCCAGGTATACTTCGGCAAAGTGAGCGACGTGAACAATGGTTACGTCAAGCTCAGCGACATCTATTATCTCCAGGTCCAGCAGTCAGTGCAGCCAACCGACAAGAGCAAGAGCAGCAATGACCAGTCGCAGGTCTCACTCGCCAAGCTCGGAAGCGAGCTCCACGGTCCAGAGGACTCCATGAACATCAACCGCGACCAAGTGCTGTTCTGGGAGAACCTCAAGAACGACGGTAAGGTTGTGCAAGCGATTAACAGCTACAAACAAAATAACAAATAGCTGAGCGCATGACGCGGCGAATCGCTGCGTTGGGCGATCCAGTGCTCCTTCGCAGTGCCAATAGCACAGCTCAGTCCGCGCTTCTCGCCCGCCTTGCGCTTCATCCGCGTCAAGCACTCAGCAAAACCGCCACAGAATCATGCGGCGGTTTTGCTTTTTGGGGAACTTTCGATACTATAGTGCCAATATATGCACAACGATACACAGAAAAAGCGAATCATTACTATTGCTGGCCGGCCAGGCAGCGGTAAATCAACAGCATCGAAGGCTATAGCCGAGCAACTGGGGTTTGAGCATTTTAGCTCTGGTGATCTGTTCCGGGCTATTGGTCGCGAACGCGGCATCGATGTCACGCAGACCAATCGCGCCGCAACTGACGACCTCGAGATCGATCGTCTCGTCGACGAGCGCCTCCAGGAGATTGGCAAGACGCAGGACGGTGTAGCGATTGATTCACGACTTGCTTGGCACTGGATTCCTGATTCGTTCAAGGTGTACCTCGACCTCGATCTCGAGGTTGCCGCCAAGCGTATTCTCGGCAATATCGACCCAGTCCGGAAACAGCACGAGCATCTCCCCGATGACCCGAAAGAATACGCCGCAGCGCTCGCACATCGTCTCGACCTTGAAGAGACGCGCTATCAAGCTAAATATGGTGTTAATATTTCTGACCGCAGCAATTACGACCTTGTGGTAGATACCGATACGAATGGCCCCAAGCAAGTTGTTGAGCTGATTTTGTCGGCATACAACGAGTGGTTGTCGAGCTAGAGCAGGTAGATAATAAGTTCTTTTCGGTGAGGGCGGGGCGCACGAGGCGCCGCCGCCCTCACGGTCGTCAGCGTTGGAGGCCGGCTGCTTCGAAGAATGCCGCCCTGGACACGATCGCCAGGTCAGGCCCGCCACCACCGATGCCGATGTAGAGGGCGTCGATCGGCCGCTGCTTCGGGGGGTGGTGAGTGAACTTCCTGCGGCTGATGCCGAGCTTGAACGGGGCGTTGGCGAGGATCTTTCCCCTTTCGAGGGCGACGAGTTCCGCGGTGCTGACTTCGGCGGTCTTGGTCGTGCCGTCGGTGAACTTGAGCTCGATGGTGAGCTTGTCGCCCTCACGCCCGACGCGCACGCTCTCGGCCAGGTTCAGCGGTTTGACGGTCCGCATGTGTGCTCCTCACACTTGGGTGACTGACCGAAATATAGTACGTACTTTTTGTATTTTTGTCAATGCAGCTCGCCAAGGAAGCGCTCGGTAGATCTCGCAGAGGGAGTGCTACTTGGCACTCTTGACGCATGAGTGCTAGGCAACGTACTATGAAAGCACTGGCCTAGATGGCCAGCGAAGCGACTATTATGACCGAACGACAGGCTCAAATCCTAGCAGCAATCATCGAACAATACGCCGAGGTCGCATCCCCGGTGGGTTCGCTGATGCTTGCCAAGCTTTTCAATGTCAGCTCGGCTACTATTCGCGCCGAGATGGGTCGCCTGGAGGAGATGGGTTACATTGCGCAGCCACATACTTCGGCGGGACGCATTCCGACCGACAAAGGATACCGCTTTTATGTCAATCAGCTAGCTCAGGATCACAACCCCGGCACCGTCGATCGCACTGCGAGAGCGATCGACACGAGACTGAGCCACGCTGGTCGACCAGAGGCGGCGATCCGCACTGCTGTCGATACGCTCGCTGAGCTGACGCACAACGTCGGCCTGGCGACTATCGGCGATCAGTTGTATATGAGTGGTTTTGGCCGGCTCTTTAGCCAGCCAGAATTTATGCAAGCAGCTGGTCCGATTCACGAAGTCGCGCAACTGCTCGACAACCTCGAGCCGTGGCTGCGCGAAACAACGCCAAACCAGCCGCTAAACGTGTATATCGGTCGAGAGAATCCCATCGGCAAGGCGAGCGGTTGTTCGCTCATTATCAGCCGATTCCGTTCACCGTTTTCTGATCAGAGCTACATCGGCGTGCTCGGTCCGACCCGACAGAGTTACCGTCAGGTGATGGGCCTTGTGGCGCACGCTGGTCAGACACTCGAAGACGTTCTGTAATTATAAAAGGAGCCCCGAAAGCAATGGCAGACAAGAAAAGCAAACGCGAGACAGAACTCGAACAACACCTCGGTGAGCTGACCGCTGATCTGCAGCGTGTGCAGGCCGATTTCATCAACTATCGCACCCGTATGGGAGAAGACAAGCAGCGCGTTATTACTGGCGCGAAGGCCGCGACTATCATGAAATTATTACCAGTCATCGACAACATCGAGCGCGCTGTGGCGCACGTGCCAGCCGAGCTAGGGGACAACCAATGGGCCAAGGGAGTGAGCTCGCTGGGCAAGAATCTCGAGAAGTCACTTGCAGAGCTTGGCCTGGAGCGTATTGCTGCCAAGGGTCAACCATTCGATCCGAACCTTCACGAAGCAATCAGCGCTGAGGGCGAAGGTGACCACGAAATCGTGGACGACGAGCTGCGTGCTGGCTATCTGCTTGATGGGCAGGTGGTGCGCCATAGCCTGGTGAAGGTTGTTCATCAGGACATGCCCGTCGAGCCGGCTGAAAAAGTACAAGAAGTTATTGAAGATACCAAGAAAGACGAGCAGGCTGACGAGGTCAAGGGCGAAGATTAGCGCCTAGACAAAATATCTCTGTTGTGATATAATATGTTTCGCAAGGAGAGGCTCAATCTAGGAGGCAATCCGACATGGGTGCAAGCCCGATCAACCCGATGAACGTGGGTTCGTTCCATCTGATGATGATCACGCTGTACGTGATGGCCCTGGGCGTGACGGCGTAAGGCGTGTTCGGCTTCGTGCGAACGGCGGCCACCAAGCTGCCAATTCCTCGAGGCAAAGACGCGCTCGACCCGGACCTGTTCCCGGCTGACATCACGTGCAAGCTCTACTCGTTCACCGGCCGCGGCCGCAAGGTGCGGAAGATGATCGAGCTCGCCGGCATCGTCGCCTTCGGCCTGACGGAGCTGACGTGCGTTCTGTACGTCACCTACCGTGCGGGCGACTCGTGGTTCGCCTGGAGCACGATGCCCGTCTGGCTCACGCTGGTCATTCACGGCCTGGTGCTGCTGGCGGTCACCCTACCGCTCGTGGTTCGAGCTCATCGCCACGCCAACAAGTACAAGGGCTACGCGCTCGCGGCTTGACGCTGGGGTGGGGTGCTGCCCACCGGCAACGCCCCACCCACCGAGCCCTCCTTGTAACTCACTGTGGTATTATTCCTATGATGATTCAAAGCAACGCAGCAAGAGTCAAGGTATTATCAAAAAAAGCGAAATCACCCGCGATCTGCGGGTGATTTTCTTATAAAGGGGGAGTATGGAAGAGCTGGAAACTTTTAGGTGGCGCGGTGAGGGCGGCGAAGTTGTAACATTTGATGAGCTTACCGAGACAGAGCAACGCGTGGCACTGATAGCAGCGGGCGGCCTATTGCGCCGTAGGCAGCGACGGACAACAGAGGTGAATCTGCCATCGCCAGAGGCGGAGCCAAACGCGTAACGATAAAATGTATTAGCACTCTTGACGCGAGAGTGCTAATTTCCTATGCTTGAAGTAGATTAGCAATCGACCACGTCGGCTGCTAGAATAAAAGCACTGCTTTAGACAATCTATTCAGGAGGACATATGGGTAAAATTATCGGCATCGACCTCGGTACAACCAACAGCGCTATGGCGTATATGGTGGCCGGCAAACCAGAGGTTATCGCAAATGCAGAAGGCAACCGCACGACACCAAGCGTGGTTGCTATCAATAAGGGCGGTGAGCGTCTCGTGGGCCAAGTGGCTCAGCGCCAGCGCGTCACCAACGCCAAGAACACGATCTATGGCGTGAAGCGGCTCATCGGCCGCAAGTTCGATAGCGCAGAGGTTCAGAAAGATCTCGACATCATGCCATACGAAATCGTCCGAGCCGGCGACAGCGTGAAGGTCAAGATGGGTGATAAAGAATACAGCCCAGAAGAAGTCAGCGCCATGATTCTCAGCAAGCTCAAGGCTGACGCCGAAGCATTCCTTGGCGAATCAGTCACCGAAGCTGTCATTACTGTTCCGGCGTACTTCGACGACTCGCAGCGCCAGGCTACCAAGGACGCTGGTAAAATCGCCGGCCTCGAGGTCAAGCGCATCATCAACGAGCCAACCGCAGCCGCATTGGCCTACGGCCTCGACAAGAAGAAGGAAGAAAAGATCGCTGTCTTCGACCTCGGTGGTGGTACGTTCGACGTCTCTGTTCTGGAGCTCGGCGATGGCGTCTTCGAAGTGAAGAGCACCAACGGCGATACGCATCTTGGTGGTGAAGACTTCGACAACCGCATCGTGAACTACTTTCTTGACGAGTTCAAGCGCGAGCACGGAGTCGACCTCAAGGGTGACAACGCAGCCATGCAGCGCCTCAAGGACGAAGCCGAGAAAGCCAAGAAAGAGCTCAGCACTACAACCGAAACCGATATCAACCTGCCGTTCCTGACGGCCGACGCTGACGGTCCAAAGCACTTCGAGACCAAGCTGACTCGTGCCAAGCTGGAAGAGCTCGTTGCCGACCTTATCGATGGCACCGCAATTCCTTGCGAGAAAGCTCTCAAGGATGCTGGCCTGAACGCATCTGACATCGACGAGATTGTCCTCGTTGGCGGTATGACCCGCATGCCAGCTGTTGTCGAGAAGGTCAAGAAGATCTTCGGCAAAGACCCACTGAAGGGTGTAAACCCCGACGAAGTCGTTGCCGTCGGCGCAGCCATCCAGGGTGGCGTGCTGGCTGGCGACGTCAAGGACGTCCTGCTGCTCGACGTTACACCTTTGAGTCTCGGTATCGAGACAATGGGTGGCGTCACGACCAAGCTGATCGACCGCAACACGACTATTCCTACTAGCAAGAGCGAGACGTTCAGTACCGCCAGCGACAATCAGCCGCAAGTCGAGATCCACGTGCTCCAGGGTGAGCGCGAAATGAGCACCGACAACAAGAGCCTCGGTAAGTTCATCCTCGACGGCATCGCGCCAGCACCTCGCGGCGTGCCGCAAATCGAAGTGACCTTCAACCTCGACGCCAACGGCATCTTGCACGTGACCGCAAAGGATAAGGGTACTGGCAAAGAGCAGAGTATCACTATCAGTGGCAGCGGCAACCTCAGCAAGGACGACATCGAGAAAGCTCAGCGCGAAGCTGAAGCGCACGCCGACGAAGACAAGAAAAAGCGCGAGCTGGTCGACGCCAAGAATACCCTCGCCCAGACAATCTATCAGGCCGAAAAGCTCCCGAGCGAGCACAAAGATAAGATCACTGATGAAGACAAAAAGACTCTGGAAGACGCCGTCAAAGCAGCCAAAGAGTTCGACGGCTCTGACGACCTCGAGAAGGTCAACCAAGCCATCAAAGATCTGAATGAAAAGATCATGCCTATCGGCGCCAAGCTCTACGAAGCAGCGTCGAAGGACGAGAAGCCAAGTGAGGACGCAAAGCCTGACGACAAAAAGACCGACGAGCCAGTCGAAGGCGAAGTGGTCGACGAAAAGAAATAGTCGCTCCAAAAACGAAAAGAGCCCCGCAACACGCGGGGCTCTCTCGTTTGGAGGGCCGCACAGCGGGTTGACGGGGCGGCGCCTCAGCGGCGCCGGTTCAAGAAGAGACCGAGAAGGCCGGCTCCGCCACAGACCGCGCAGATGACCCACTTGATGACGTCCCACTCCGGCTTGAAGCCGAAGCGGTTGGCGACGTCGCCCATGACGGCGAACGCCAGCGTGGCCAGTAGGGCTCCCAGAAGGAATCCTCTGGACCCACTGCCACGGGGCTTTTGGGGCGCGTTCTTGGACATAACTTCCTTTCTAGGATTCAGCGGATGATGCGCAGGAGCGTCTCGTGGGGCTTGTCTTCCGGCGGCCGCTGGTCGAAGAGCTTGTCGATGTGGAGCCCACGCCAGGCCACAGCGTACAGCTTGCGGACGGGGTTGCGCTTGGGCATCAGGCCTAGGTCGATCAGCACGTTCTCGAACTCGACCTGGCCCTCGACGATCTCGTCGACGCGGTCGATGGGACCGTCGGCGCGGTGGGTCACGCAGCGGTAGGCGACGAGCTTGCCATCTTCCTTGACCGGGATGAGCTCACGGCGAACACGCAGGTTGCACACGTAGTAGGACTTTGTGTCGGATTCGGACAAAGAAGTTCTCCGTAGCCTCGAAGGTTCACCAGGGCAGGTGCCACAGGATTTGTATATTGTGACATATTTGTACGATATTTTCAATATGTACTACACAGGAAGTTAAAAGTTAGCACTCCACCCCCACAAAGTGCTAAAATAGAACTGATTATGAGCAAACGAGACTACTACGACATTCTTGGAATTTCGAAAGACGCTTCGGCGGACGAGATTAAAAAAGCCTTCCGCAAGCTGGCGGTCAAATACCACCCTGACAAAGAAGGCGGCGACGAAGCCAAGTTCAAGGAAATCAACGAAGCCTACGAAGTCCTAAAGGACCAGCCCAAGCGCCAACGCTACGACCAATTCGGCCACGCTGGTGTGGGCGGTAATGGCGGCGCAGGTGGTGGTAACCCGTTCGAGGGGTTCCAGGGGTTTAACGGCCAGAACGTCAACTTTGACTTCGGTGATATGGGCAATCTGGGCGATATTTTTGGCAGCTTCTTTGGCGGTGGTGCGTCACAGCAGCAGCGGTCACGGCGTGGCCAGGACGTGGCTGTTAATGTAACGCTCACGTTCGAAGAGGCAATCTTTGGCGTCGATAAAGAGATCTCCGTTACGCTCGACGATGTTTGCTCGCACTGTAAAGGTAACGGTGCAGAGCCAGGTCACGACATGAAGACATGCGACACCTGCAAAGGCTCGGGCCAAGTCAACCGTGTGATGAACACGATGTTTGGTCAGATCCAGCAGGCAACCATTTGCCCAACGTGCGAAGGCCGCGGCAAGGTTCCAGAAAAGGTCTGCAGCGTCTGTCACGGTAAGGGTGTCGAGCGAAAGCACCAAGCAGTGAAGCTCAAGATCCCAGCCGGTATCGACGACGGCGCAACGATTCGGCTCAATGGCCGCGGTGAAGCTGTGCCTGGCGGTGGCGAGAAGGGCGATCTGTACGTGAACGTCCGCGTCAAGCCGCACAAAAAGTTTACGCGCGAAGGCGATATTATCCTCAGCGACGAGCACGTCAGTATGGTGCAAGCGGCGCTGGGCGCCGAGATCGACATCGATACGGTCGACGGCAAGCTGACCATGAAAGTCCCGGCTGGTACGCAGAGCGGCACAGACTTCAAGCTGTCTGAGCGCGGCGTGCCGCATCTTCGTGGCGACGGTCGCGGCCCGCACATTGTGACTGTTCACGTCGACACGCCGACGAAGCTCAGCAAGAAACAGAAAGAGCTGCTCAGCGAATTTGAAAAGCCGGAGAATCGCAAGAAGAAACTTTGGCAGTAAGTTGCCAGATAGTCCATAAAGTAGTATAATTATCTATTAATTATGGACAGTATGAGCCCCGAACTATCGGTTGCTGCCGCTCGTGGAGTAGACAGCACATTTGTTGATTACAAGCGCTTTGAAGGCGATGCTGAGCACCGTGCTGAGCAACGAGATCGATTTTTTAGGGGTGAAATGCTTTTCCCGGCTTACGATTACCCGCAACTCGACCGCCTCTATGACAGCAAGATCGACGAAGACACAGATGAAGAATCGACGTCTCCAACGTTTTTAATGGACCGCAAGGCTGATATTCAGCGCGCGGTGTATCGCTTGGAGCAGGCCCGAAGCACGGGTGAACTCAGCGAGTCTGAAGCTGAGCTCTATGCCGCATTTCACGAGACCCGCCTGAAGCGCATTATGCTTGTCGAGGCGGCGCGACGACTTGGTGTAGGCAGCGGTTCGGAAGATGAAGTTGCGCGTCAGGCATTTATAGACTTGAACCGCGAGCTCTTCGGCGAGTTCGACCACGAGGCGTACGCCGGCATGTTAGCGACCGAGCAGCGCAATCTGGATGCATTCGAGCCACAGAACGAACAAGCCACTGCGGTTAAACGCGAGCTTGAGCAGTTCTTTGCCCGCAAGGACTTGGCCGGCAAAGTGGAGGAAGAACTCCTCGAACCTGAACTCATTGAGCAGCTGCAACGCTATATTCTCCGGCGCTACGAGACGGTGCTCGCGGTCGTGCCCGACGGTGAAGGTATTGTCTACGATGCCGAGCAATGCCGCGAGCTATTTGAGCGAGCGCTCGAAGCTGCAGGCCTAGCCGAGAAAGGCTGGAAGGTCATCAATGACCCCAAGAAGTCAAATCCTGCAACAGCTGCCAACAAACAGAAGATATCGCTTCCAGGAAAAATGGCCCGCACGCCCGATGAGCTAAAGCGCTTGATTATCCACGAGATGGAAGTCCACGCTCGCCGCGGTCAGAACGGTAAAGATGCCGACGTAAAGCTCCTTCAGAAAGGCACGGCCGACTACGCTGATGTCGAAGAGGGGCTGGGTGTACTGCTGGAGTGCATTTTGGCTGGTAACATGGACAATCCATCATTTCATCGTGCTCGTGACCGATATCTGACTGCAGGCATGGCGCTTGGCTCCGGCGATACGCCACGCGATTCGCGCCAAACGTTCGAGGTTATGTGGCGGGTGCTTGCCGTCCGTGATGCACGTGACGGCGTGATCGACGACGATGTTCGAGAACGCGCCATGAAACAGGCTTACGCGCATGTCGAAAACGCTTTTCGCGGTACCAATTTTGCCATGCCTGGCATTATCTACGCCAAGCTCAAAATCTACTATGAAGGCCTCGTAAAAAACGCTGACTTCTACAAACATCGTATCGATAACCTCGATGCGGCCTTCGATGATGCAATGTTGGGTAAAATTAACCACACCGATCCACAAGAGGTAGAACACGCCCGAAACCTGGTGGCTTAGCTTCGAAGTACTAGCATAAGCGTGTATAATAGATATACGTGGATGGTGATAGACTGTTGCCGGCGATCGGGCTGCTCCAAGCATTAAGCCCTGACCCCGCCCGGCCAGATAACGAAATACTGACTTACCCCAGCCTTGCCCGAGCGGCACGTGATACTCGATCATTGAGCGAAGTACTGGTTGGAACGTTTTATGCAGCAGAGGACGAGCCTGCCGCGCAACTTGCGGCTGCGCAGCGATTGGCTGAATATGAGCTTATAGAAACCGCAGCAGCGCTGCAGAATGCACAATCACCTGAACGTCAGCGTCAGTTGAGCGCGCAGTTTACCGGTGCATCGGTTGACCTTTTTGGTGCACCAGATGCGATGACGGCGGCGTTTTTGCTGGAGCAGCTTCTCACCGAGCTTTGTGTGTTGCAGACGAATTACGATGTCGACCCTGACCTACTCGACCACTTACTGCTGACGTACGACGACGTGTTGCGTCACGGTCATAAGCAATACGAATACGTTTTGCCATTTGGCGCTGCTGATGCTGAGCGCGCGGCGCAGACATTTGGTGTGTTTCTTCGCGACTTTTATCCATTTTCGCTCAGTGTGTTTAAGGGCGATCCAGCGCAGGTGATCGATGCGGCAGGAATCGTAGAGCGATTTGAACTAGCGCTGGCGGAGCTGCAAACACACCGCGATGAGTTCTGGAAGGAATGGAAGGTGCTCGTGACGGACGACAGCTGTCTGTCGGTGAATCCGCTCGAGAAGCGTTTGATAGTCGGCTCGCACCGTGCTGGCGTGGAGCTGGGTGAACTCGAGGGGCTATTTGGCCACGAGGTATTGGTTCATGCCATGCGCGCTGGGAATGGCCAGCATTTGAGCGACGAATTTGAGCAGGGCTTGCCGGGGTATATCGACGCCGAAGAGGGGTTTGCCTGCTTTGTGGAGCATGCATTGAGCGGAAGTGCTCCACGCAAAATGTACGATCGCTATTTAGACGTTGCGCTTGCGCTGGGTACCATCGACGGCCAGCCGAGAGCGCGCCACGAACTGTTCGAGCTCGTCTATGCGCGCAATCTTGTCCGCGCCCAAGCGGTAGGCAAAAAAGCACGGCCAAGCGCTATCGAGCGCGAGAGCTGGGCGCATGTGAACCGTATCTTTCGTGGCACGCTCGGCAATGACATCGTGGGCGTCTTCACCAAAGACATCGCGTATTATCAGGGGTACCAAAAGATGACGGCCTTTGTGATCGACGAGCTACAGGCCGGAACACAGCCACACGAACTGTGGTCACTGCTGACACTTGGCAAGTACGACCCGACCGACGCTCTGCACATGCTCGAGCTCGCGCGAAACTCATAGAGGAATGAAGGCAATGAATATCCGTAAGACCGAAAAACTGATAAATCAACTCTTGGATAAACCAACTCAACCTCTAGATGCCGAGCAGAAAATGATGGCCTTCGACTATGCCGTCGGCCTGTTCGTCGGGCGAATCGGCGATTTGCAGGTGGAGTCGGATGTCACTATGCAGCAGTTGCAGGGAATGCATACGCTGTCACAGAAACAGCGTTTCATTCTCGACTATTTCGCCGACGACGCCGGTCAAGAGGGTGCGCAAAAGCTCGGTTCGTCGCCGGAACAAACACTGCTCGACGTCGAAGCTATGCGCCGGCTCATGCCTGCTGATCAGCGCAAGGAGATGGCCGAGCGGGGGAGCGATTGGTTCCAGACAAAGGTGGTCGAACAGCTTGCGCATGACGCTTCCGAGGATCGACACTACACCGCACCAGCGCGGCTGACGGTCAATTACGATCCCGACAAAATTCTCATCAAAGCAGCTATCATCCAAGCCTATCGACAGTTCTATCGGCAGGCGTTCGAAGAAACGCAGCGCGAGCCCGACGCGCACTTGGCCGAGGCAAAGCGGGCGCTGATACATGTCCATGTCGGGCGACTCAACACCATGGCGGCCGTTGATGTATTTCCGGGGCTTTTGTCGCTCGAAGAGCAAATGACGCGGAGCAGACCGAGCCCGCTGATCGACCGCTGGGCTGCACGGCTCGCCACTGTTGCGCCAGCGATCGGGCGGCTCCACGAGCTCGAGGGTGAAGCGCGCGTTGCTGTCCGCGAGGTCTACGCCAAGCATCTGGACGCAATTCGTCAAGGCGCGCCATTTGAGCTCGATGAAGTCGACGAAACTGAAGCGAATGTATTCAGCCGTGAAACGATTCGCGAACTCACTGCGTCCATCCGCATCCTGGCGCCGGAATCGTCGCATAATGAGCCAACCGAGCTCGCTCGTCAGCTTCAGGGCGTGACGTGGAATGCTCATCAGATCAAGGCGTGCATCGAATCGGTTCTCGACGAGTGGGGCATGCTGAGCCGATTTTCGACATCCTGGCAAGAGGTGGAGGATCGCGATGGCTTTGCCGACGACGAAAAGTTTCAGGTCATCACCACACCGCAGCGCAAGAACTTGTCAGTCGACAGCACGCGCCGCATCGTGAACATTCCGGCAGATACGGTGCGTGGGTTGATCGGCGAATATCCGGCTGGCGCACTGCCACTTGTGGCGCACGAGCTGAGCCACGTGTTGCAGGCATTTGCCGACTATGAGCTCGGCGAGCAGATTCCGCTCGCGAAGATAAAAGGCCGACGCTACCGCGTACTACGTGAGGCCGGCGGCATGTATCAAGAGAGAATCATGAGCCGCGATTACTTTGGGACTGATCGCGAAGCCACGCCGCATTATCTCAATGCCTATCTGGCAAAATGCGAGGGGAAGAATCGCCTCGAGGTCGCGCGTGTGTTCTACGAATCGACCATTGCCGGTCGGACGCTGTCGCCCCAGGAAGACGAAGCAGCGAGGTTCTTTGCGGTGAACCGTACGGCCAGGCTCTATCGGTATGGTGGACACAACTCGCAAGTGCTGGACTATGTGGAACAATCGGTCGTGTGTGATGTGCTAATGCGGCGCCTCCAGCCAGAACAGGTTGATGCGTTTTTGCTGGGGAGCGCGAGCTTCAGCCTCGAGGATAGTGCGCTTCTCCACCAGTTTGGGCTCTTGCACTTACCCGAGAAAGCAGCATTCAGCCCGGCGCACGATGTGATGCGGCTGTTCCTCGAGAGCAACAGTTCGCAGTCAGAGTGAGAATCTGTATTGACTAAAACAGCTTTTTGTATTATGCTTACGCTACCTAAACTGATGAGCACAGCGACGGGTGGGAGCTCGAAGCTGTTATAATAAGGGTGGTACGTCATCATGACACACGAAACACGAAAGATCATTGGCCGCGCTGACAAGCTAGACCTGCCTGAGCTGGGTTTTGTTGGCGTTCCTGCCAAGATAGACACCGGGGCTAAGACATCTGCGCTCTGGGCTACAAATATTATCGAGCGCGACGGCGGGTTGGCCTTTACATTGTTTGGTCCAGAAAGCCCGCTCTACACTGGTGAAGAACATTTTGTACCGCAGTTTTCGCTCGTCACAGTGGCAAGCTCAATCGGTGCCGAGCAGGGTCGTTACAAAGTTGTGTTGCTTGCCAAGATCAAAGGCAAGAAGCTCCGCACGAGTTTTACCCTTGCTGATCGGTCAAAGCAGGCCTATCCTGTACTTATCGGGCGTAATGCCTTGCGAGGCAAGTTCCTCGTCGATGTAAAGTCGGGCCGACCAGATCACCACGCCGAATCCCGACGCTCTGAACAACTCCAACAAGATCGGAAATAAGCTATGAAAATCGCCATTCTATCCAAAGGCCCGGGCAACTACTCAACCAAGCGGTTGAAGGAAGAAGCCAAAAAGCGCGGTCACGATGTCCGTGTCATTAACTACGCAAAGTGTTACGTTAAAGTCGAGCAAAGCAAGCCAATCGTTCGCTACGAAGGTAAAGACCTTGGCACGTACGATGCGATTATTCCTCGTATCGCTCAGAGCTATACTCGCTATGGTTCGGCCGTGTTGCGTCAATTTGAGATGCAAGGGATTTACAGCACCGCGACATCGATTGCAATTACTCGCTCTCGCGACAAACTGCGCACGATGCAGCTGCTGAGCCGCGCCGGTGTCGGTATCCCGAAGACACTCTTCGCCAGTGAGACAAGTAGCTTCGACGACCTTATCGAGCAAGCAGGCGGTGCGCCGCTGATCATCAAGGTGGCTCGCGGCACACACGGCAATGGTGTTGTGCTAGCCGAGACCAACAAAGCCGCCAAGGCGGTAATGCAGGCGTTCTTTGTGGAGAACGTAAGCTTCTTGGTCCAGGAATTTGTGAAGGAATCAGCTGGTACCGACATCCGTGCTCTGGTTGTGGGCAACAAAGTTGTCGCTAGCATGATGCGTCAGAGCTTGGACGACGATTTCCGCAGTAACCTGCACCAAGGCGGCGAAGGCAAAGCCATCAAGCTGACCGAGGAAGAACGTCGCACGGCTATCAAGGCAGCTCGTGCCATGGGCTTGCCATTCTGCGGTGTAGACATGATGCGCAGCTCACGCGGACCACTCGTACTTGAGGTCAACTCCTCGCCAGGATTTGGTGTCGAGAAAGTGACCGGCCGAAACATCGCCGAAAAAGTCATCGAATACATCGAGCTGAACGCCAAACGACGCAACAAAAAAGATAGAGTCGGAGCGTAGGCGCACATATGCAGCGTGACACCTGGGGGAAGTGGGCAATGGGCGTCGCGTTGATTCTGGTTATTGTGGCTGGCGTGAGCATGGTGCTCTCGCTCAATAGCCACAAGACGACGGTAACGATTGACAGCCAAGTTGTCCGCGCACGCGTAGCCGATACTGATCAGTTGCGCCAGAAAGGGCTTTCCGGCACCTCTGGACTGGGCGATACCGAAGGCATGCTCTTCGTCTTTGCAGTCCCCGGCCGTTGGGGTATGTGGATGAAAGATATGAAGTACAGCCTCGATATGCTTTGGATCGACGGCGACAAGAAAATTGTGTCCAAGGCGGAAAATGTCACGCCTGATACATATCCCAAAGTGTTTCTGCCTGACAAAGACGCACTATACGTGCTGGAGCTCCCGGCTGGATATATCAGTCGGAACAATGTGAGCCTCGGCCAAGTGGTCGGGTTCACGGCGAACTAGCCCGCAGCGTCTAAAGTGCTATGATGTGTATATGAATGCGCTATTGGTTTTGGCGGTACTACTTGGAGCTCTCTTTACACTGAGCTATATTACGAAGCGTCGCTTTGGTGTGCTTGGTTTGGCGTTATGTGCGGGGTCTCTGCTGAGTGCCAGCTGGACGTCGACATTGACGCCGTGGATCGAGTCGCAAGGAGTGACGTTTGTTTCGCCGCCACTGTCGGCGGTCGTGGCGACGTTGCTTGTTCTGGGGCCAGCACTGCTTCTGCTGTTTAGTGGACCAACTTATTCGAGCACTATCCAGAGGGTTGCGGGGTCAGCTGCATTTGCACTGCTGTCGTTTGTATTTTTGCTCCAGCCTATCGGGATCGCACTGGTATTTGACGACGCAGGTACGCAAATTTATACCACATTGCAGCAGAGCGCCAGCCTTATTACGGTGTTCGGGATTTTCATCGCGCTGGGCGATATCCTCATTACGCGTACGCCACACAGCGGCAAGAAGTCCTCGCATTGACAGTAACAGGGGAAAAGTGGTAAAATCTCGACTGTCACAAGTATATTGTGGGCCCATAGCTCAGCCGGTTAGAGCAGTGGCCTTTTAAGCCACGTGTCCTGGGTTCGAGTCCCAGTGGGCCCTCCATGGAAATCGCCTCACCTCTACGGTGGGGCGTTTTCCATGGGTTGACAAAGCGTTAGTATGATTATTAAAATAAGTATGTTTGTTGAGAGTGAACGACTTCACCTCGTAATCCTGCGCCCTAAAGTGGTAGGACGTAGATGTTGAGGTGAAAGGATTTCCCATGAGACTGTGGCGTAAGCCCCGGGTCAAGGTGATCAAGGCTACCGCTCGGCTCGATCTGCCGGACGACACGAGCTACCCCTACAAGCTCTACGTGGACATGGTTGCGCCCGACCTGGGCATGGGCTACATCCTGCTCTACGGCAGCAGGGAGGAGTTCGTCGTCTGCGGTATGTCCCTGCGGGCGCTGCAGAAGTTCTTCGACAAGCACAAGTTCGAGAAGAACCCGCGCTTCCGCAAGTGCGAAGTCACCGACCGGAACGACACGGTCCTGTGGTCCGTGCGACAGGGCCGCTGACTCCCAGTTTTTTCGTTGTCCGGTCCGCCCCTTCCTGTAGGGAGTGTGGCGGTCCGGACAACGAAGGTTTTGAAATTATAGTGTACGGTTGCGGCACGAGAAATTAGGCCTTAGCGAAACAGTATCAAGGGCGACTACTCCCAGGCTATCAGATCAGTCTAGCTTGATTGGTGAGCGAGCGTCCACCACAGCATAACGCCCAGCACGATGATAAACAGCGCCGCTACGAAAAGCAGTGTGTTCTTACGCTTGTTTGCCATGCGCAGGTCGGCGAGTTCTTCCGACGGCGTATCGATGTCCGACTTGAGCCGATATTTCGACTTTTCGGCTTCTTCGGCGATGTTTTTGTCCGGTTCCATAGCTGCATCATAGCATAAGCACTGGCGCTTGTGGGGCAGCTGTGCGTATACTGCGCGCGGTGATGCAGAGAACGGTTAATCGCACGACGCTAATAAGCTGGGGAAGCCTGGCGTTTTTGGGTGGGATTGGTGTGGCGAAGCTATGGGCTGTATCTGGGCTTATCGCGCTCGCGAGCGTTGGGCTGGTGGCACTCTGCTGGCGTCGACGGGCGTTTATCGCAGTGCCGGCAGTGGTGACGATAGGACTACTGCTCGGACTGTGGCGGGGCGGTGTGATTGCAAGTGAAGTAAAGGTCTACGATCGGCTAGTTGACCGGAAGGTTTCGATAGGTGGTATCGTTATTCAGGATTCGACCTATGGAAGCAAGAAACAGATTGATTTTCTGGTCGACCACGTCCGCGTTGGCGAGCAGCGATTGCCAGGACAAGTGCGAGTCACGAGCTTTGACCCGATTGAGCCCAAGCAGGGTGACGAAATCGTTGCCACAGCGAAGGCCAAACCTGGGTTTGGAAACTATCAGCTCGGTATGTACTACGCCAATGTGGAGGTGGTAGGGAAGGGCACGTCGTGGATTGTCGGGCTTCGTCGGCAGTTTAGTGCCGCTATTCTGAATGTCGTGCCAGAGCCGCAGGCAAGTTTAGGGCTGGGATTTTTGCTGGGGATCAAATCGCAGCTGCCTGATTCGTTGAATGACCAGCTCAAGACCGTGGGGTTGACGCATATTGTGGTGGCGTCGGGATATAATCTCACCATTTTGGTCCGGGCGGCACGCAGGCTGCTCGCAAATCGCTCAAAGTTTCAGGCAACGTTTGCCGCGGTTGGGTTGATGGTCGGGTTTGTGGGCGTCACTGGGCTCAGCCCGAGCATGAGCCGCGCGGCGCTGGTGACGGCGCTGTCACTTGCGGCGTGGTACTATGGGCGCGCTATTCACCCGGTCGTGTTGTTGCTTTTCTCGGCTGCGATTACAGGAGCGTGGAATCCGGTGTATGTTTGGGGCGACGTCGGTTGGTATCTGTCGTTTACAGCGTTTGCTGGCGTGATGCTTGGCGCGCCACTGCTCCAGAAACGACTATACGGTGAGCGAGAGCCACCGCAGATTGTGCAGATTGTACTTGAGACACTCTGCGCGGAGCTTACCACGCTGCCGCTTACGCTCTTTGTTTTTGGAAGTGTGTCGGTGGTGGCGCTGGTGAGCAATGTACTCGTGACGCCGCTTGTACCGGTCGCGATGCTGGCAACGTTTGTCGGCGGTGTAGCGGCGGTATTCTTGCCGGGTGTTGGCGCATGGTTGGCGTTGCCCGCACATGTCGTGCTGACCTATATGACATCGATGGTCGCCTGGCTGGCGAGTATTTCGTGGGCCAAACAGACAGTAACCCTGACGCTGCTTGGGTTTGTATTGGCGTATGCCTATCTGTGTATAATTGGCGTCGTTATGCAGCGTCGTATTCGCTACAACTACCTCAGTAAAAGTGTCGTCGAATGAGCAAAATGGTGGTAAAATAATAGTAACGAAGCATTTGCAAAACCAACGAGGAATTCATTATGTCAGGACATTCGAAATGGTCAACGATCAAAAGGCAGAAGGGCGCTAAGGACGCAGCACGCGGTGCGGTTTTTACCAAACTCGGTAATGCAATCGCCGTAGCCGCCAAGGGAGGCGCTGACCCGGACATGAACTTTGCGCTGCGCCTCGCCATCGACAAGGCGCGTGCAGCGAACATGCCAATGGCCAACATCCAGCGTTCTATCGACCGTGGAAGTGGTAAGCTCGGTGGTGCAATCATCGAAGAAGTCACCTACGAAGGTTATGGCCCCGGCGGCATGGCAGTCATCGTGGAGTGTGCAACCGATAATAAGAACCGCACATTGCCCGAAGTCCGTTTGGCCTTCACTAAAAACGGCGGCAACATGGCCGAGACTGGCGCGGTTGCGTTTCAGTTTACTCGCAAGGGCGTTATCCGCGCAGGCTACCTTGGCGACACCGATGAAGCGATGCTCAACGTAATCGATGCTGGCGCAGAAGACGCTGATGACATTGGCGATCAAGAGTTGATCATCTACACCGACCCTAAAGAACTCGCTGCTGTGCGCGACGACCTGAGCGCCCGCGGTTTCGATATGAAAGAGGCTGAGCTGACATTTGTACCGAACAACACTGTTGAGATTAGCGACGCCGAGACTGCTCGCAAAGCGACCAACCTGTTGAATTCCCTCGAAGAACTCGAAGACGTCGCCAACGTGCACAGCAACGCCGAGATTGTAGAGTAGGCGATGCGAATTCTTGGCATCGACCCAGGGACGGGCATCCTTGGGTTTGGTGTGGTGGAGCAGAGCAAAGGCCAGAAGCCAAAGCTTATCGACGCCGGTGTCATCCGTACGCCCGTACACCAGCCTTTGGCCGAGCGGCTGGTGACAATCCACGATGAGCTCGCCGAGCTGATGGACGCGCATGAGCTGCATGCTATGTCGGTCGAGAAATTATTCTTCGCGCGTAATGTGACAACCGCGATCTCGGTGAGCCACGCCCGCGGGGTAGTACTGCTCCTTGGTCAACAGCGCAAGATTCCTATCTATGAATACACGCCGATGCAGATTAAACAGGCAATCACTGGCTATGGCAAAGCCGATAAAAAGCAAATCCAGGAGATGGTCCGTGTGATGCTCGGCCTCAGCGAAGTGCCAAAGCCCGACGACTGCGCTGACGCAATTGCCGCCGCGCTAACGCATTCGACGATGTCGGTCCTGACCAGTCATAACCCAACGGTATAAGCTCAAATTCCTCGTGTGAGGGCGCACGCTCCAGGTGGAGGCGCGCCCTCACACGGTCACATCAGCGACTCCAAGACCGCGGCAGCTTGCCCCAGTGCGATGTCGTGCCATCGGTGGAGGCTCGCGTCGTCGATCGGGCCGGGGTGTTTCGGGATGTATGGCCCGTTCACGACAGGGTGGCGGCTGCGCAAGGCGCGCCGGATCTCGTCCGGTGTGGCCTTGCGCACGTCGGCTTTCTTGACACCCGCAGTTCCGCCCTGCCCGAACGGCGTCTGGGCGCTGACAAGTCCCAACACCAGCCATCCCTTGACGGGGTGCTCGCCGGTGGCGGCCAGTACGTACTGGCCGGCCTCGCCCAGTACCTTGAGCCCCTCCTGCGTTTTCGTCAGAACGTAGAAGTCGGGCACCGGTCCTTCCCGGTTGATCTCGAAGATGACTGCTTTTCGTTGCGGTTGCTCACGAAAGCCTCGTCTGGAAAAAACCATATTCGCTCCTCGGTTGAGGCTAGGACAAGAATTATAATATAATATTTAATACATTTACGCAATAATAGAGATAATACCAAAATAAGAAAGATGAGCGAGGGCGTACCGCGAAGGCCGCCCTCGCTCATCTTCGTCCGGGAAGGTCAGCTGACCACGAGCTTCAGCTTGCGCAGGAACCCTTGGTGCTGGAGCACGGCCGAGGTGGCGTCGCTCGGCCTCGCGCCGGTCAGGGCGACCTTGTCGTCGTCGATGTGGTCACCGCCGAGGAACATGGGGCTGCCGTTCTTCTTGGTGCGCACGATCACGTGCGTCGGCTGGTCGTTCATCAGTTGGCGCAGTCGTCTGACCGAGGTGATCTTGGGGTGGCCGTCGATCTCCACGTGCTTGACGTCGTACGTTCCGGGCTTCATCACACTCTCCAGGTAGGGGGATTGGACTTTATGAGAGTACAATGATGTCGTTATTTTGGCAATAGTAGGTGTACAGAGAGGTTATAACTATGACATAATAATACAGTTATGATTGCACACGTCTCTGGGGAAGTTGTAGAAAAGTTTTACGGCTCGCTTATCGTCGATGTTGGTGGGTTAGGGTACGAAGTGCTGGTTGCGGCCAGTGACTTTGATTCGGCCACGCTTCATGACCGCGTGAAGCTCTATACGCATGATCATTTGCGCGAGAACGCGCATGACCTGTTTGGATTTACGAGCCTTGCAGCCAAGAAATTATTCGAGATGCTTATCACGGTGAGCGGCGTTGGCCCGCGCATGGCCTTGAGCATCCTGAGCCTCGGTTCGGCCGAGCAAGTCCGCAGCGCCATCGCGAATGACGACGTTGCTTATGTGCAGCAAGCGTCTGGCGTGGGCAAGCGAATTGCCGAGCGCGTGACCAACGAACTCCGCGACAAAGTAGGTCTGCCAACACTGCAAGTTGCCGGTTCGCCAGCCAAGATCGTTGGCAGCGACGACGCCCTCGACGCCCTCGTGGCGCTGGGCTATACGCTTCAGCACGCCACACACGCCCTCAGCAAAGTCGATGCTGGCCAGGATATCCAGGTGCGAATTAAGCAGGCGCTCAAGATCCTCGCAACTGCATGATTGAGCGAATCGTAGACACTGGCGCAACTGACGACGATCAGCAGGAGCAGCAACTCGAAAACACGCTGCGCCCGCGAGATTTTGCGAACTACATTGGTCAAACGCGACTGAAGCAACAGCTACAGCTGGCGATTGCTGCCGCCAAGAAGCGTGGCGAACCGATCGATCATGTGCTGCTTTTTGGGCCGCCGGGCCTAGGTAAGACCACCATGGCGACGGTGATCGCTAACGAAATGGGCGCGAACATTCGAGTCACCAGTGGCCCGGCTATCGAGCGGGCGGGGGATTTGGCGAGTATTCTCACGAACCTTGTCGACGGCGATATTTTGTTCATCGACGAAATTCACCGCTTGGGTCGCACCGTCGAAGAAGTACTCTACAGCGCGATGGAAGATTTCAAGCTCGACATCATGCTCGGTAAAGGGCCGTCGGCGCGAAGTCTCCGGCTTGATCTGCCAAAGTTTACGGTCATCGGTGCCACGACGCGGACGGGTAGTTTAGCTGCACCGCTTCGTGACCGGTTTGGTATTATGCACCGTTTGGAATTCTATAGTCCTGACGAAGTCCAGCAAATCATAGTGCGTGCGGCAGATATTTTGGGCGTGCAAATAAAGCCTGAAGCTGCCGCTGAGATCGCCAAGCGTGCCCGTCTGACGCCGCGTATTGCCAACCGTTTACTCAAGCGCGTGCGTGACTACGCCGAAGTCCATGGTGACGGCATTATCAATACTGACCTGGCCGAGCAAGCGCTCAAACTTCTCGAAGTAGACAACGCCGGTCTTGATCCGGCAGATCGCCAGTTGCTGCTCGCAATCATCGAAAACTACAAAGGTGGTCCCGTCGGCGTCGAAACACTCGCGGCCATGACGGGCGACGAGCGTACGACCATCGAGGACATGTACGAACCGTATCTTATGCAGATTGGCTTCCTGGAACGCACTGCCCGCGGGCGAAAGGTCACGCCAAAAGCCTACCAGCATTTGGGCAAACCACCGGTCGGCGGTGAAATTAGCCAGACAGAACTGGTATAATGTAGGTACAAGCAAGGAAGCGATATGGGACTATTTACAAGCAAACGAAGTGATTTCCAGTCAGCGCAGCAGTCAGCACAGAATATTCCGCCAGCGCAACGTCCTACTGCGGCCAACTCAGTCGCCAGTCGACAGGAGATTAGCATACCGCCAGATCTCATGGCCAAGCATGAGGAATCGCTCCGCCAATACCCTCGCGTCCACCTAAGCAAGGGTGAGTATGTGGTTATGGAGGTTCGTCGTCACCCGATTGGCCTTGTATCTATATGGGTGTTGATAGTGCTACTCGTGGTTGCGACATTCGCAATCTTGCCGTTTTACTCGATGAATCGTGAGTTGATTGCGTCAACACTTTCCATAGCTGCTGCTTCGCTACCTACTGCGGCTTCCTTGACGTTTCCGATTCTGGCGCTTGCGGCGCTGTTCTTTCTGGGTGGACTGGTGGCTGTCTACGTGTACAACAGCAATCTTTTCTACCTTACGAATGAGAGCATTATCCAGTACATTCAGTCGAGTATTTTCTCTACAAAGGAGCAGCAAATCAACCTGGTGAATATCGATGACGTGAGTTACCGCCAGCAGGGAATTCTACAGCAGGTGCTGAACTATGGTACTGTGCGCGTTTCGACTGAAGGTGACGAGCGCAATCCGTATGTGTTCTATTTCGTAGCCAGGCCGCAGCTTGTGGTGCGAACTATCAATGACGCCATGGAGGAAGCAACTGGCTTTGCTGTCCGCTATCGTCAGCACAAACAGAATATCGATTCAGCTGATCCGACACTTCCGCCACCTGAAAAGTTTTAGCCGACGGGCGGGGCGAATCATCGTCTGTTCGCTCCCGCCGCGTCATTTGAGCTAGCCCTAGCGTGCCAAGCTGCGGCGCACACGCTGTTGGAATTGTGGGAGCGCCCAGCTTCCAGGCATCCGGTTGGAATACCAGAACGATATTTGGTCGTGCTGGTCGCTGATTGTTCGCATCCATAGCATGAACATGACAGGCAGACCATGCTTCTGCATTTGTTGGGTGCTCACTGTCCACAGAACCTTATCGACATCTCCCTCCGCCTCCGCCTCTTCGGGTGATCGCAGCCGGGGTGTTCTCCTCCCGAGTTTGCTTGGTGGAAAGGTGAGCTGCAGTGATTGTCGCTGCGCTGACCTTAGCGGTAGGGCCTCGGGCGGCAGTAGCTGGGCATACGGCATGTCCCCTTCTGCATACAGAGCCAGATAGGAGAGAGCCATCACTTCGGTACTGCCGTTGGGCCCGAGCAATATAGCACTGTGGTAAAGCTCCGGAGAAGAAGCGTCGGAGAGGTACCGCATAAGCCGCTCATGTCGTTGTTTGCCCATATTAGACATTGCCTTCTCCTGTGGGGGTGGGTAGCAGCATTGGCCTGAGGCTAGTATATCGTAAAAGTACTATTGGTTTTCGAGGTTAGCCCGAGGTGTGTAGTTTAGCCGACGGGCGGGGCGAATCATCGTCTGTTCGCTCCCGCCGCGTCTTGCGCGTTTTTAGCCGCGCGCCAGACAGTTCCGAATGCCCTGCTTGAAACGAGCCAGTGCCCAATCACTAGGCACCATCTCCGGGCACCACAACGCTACCTGCTCGTGTCCTCCGTAGGTGGTCAGTGCCCAAACGACGAAGATCGCCGGAAGGTCGTGTTTCTCGGTTTCTTCGGTCGCGAGGTTCCAGTTCAGGTCATCGAGGTTAACCAAGGAGCGTCGGCCCTGTCGCGTTCCGGCTATACGCGCCTGAGGGCTTATGGGCTGCGCAGGGAGCGTTAGCCCTAGCGCTTGCTGCTGAGCTTCTCGTTTTTGCACGGCAACAGGCTGAATTCGGAGGTACGACATGTCGCCTTCGGCATAGAGCGCCAAGTAGGAGATGGTCTCCACCTTGACACCGTGTGGACCTTTCAAGACCGTCTTTTTGTAAATCCTGTCGAATTCGCCACGGTAATACCGCACCAGCTGTTCGTGGCGCCGTTCGCCCCTGTTGGGCATGCTGTCCTCCTCGAGTCGGGAACAATGCTGCCTCTCGGCCTAGGCCCAGTATATCGTAAAAGTATTACTGGTTTCGGCTGGTCTTTGTGTAGTCGGCTTCGTGTTCGAGATTCGCGCGAAGGGTGTAGCTTTTGCATTTGCCGTCAGTACAATCTTTGGGATCATAGCTGTAGTCGGAGTTTTGTTCGCCAATAGCAACGTCTTCTGGATCTTTGAGCGTACTTGGGTCAAGACCTTTCAGCTGGTCGGCGGTAAGCTTCTGGGGGTACGTGTGATTAGCCGCGTAATAGACGTCCTCAAGATTGTAGTAGATGGCATTAATGGCCGTTTTACGAGCTGAGTCACGAGCTTGTACCTCGAGATCACGTTTCTGAACGTAGAAAACAGTACCAGCAATCAGCACAAAAACAATTGCGATAATAAGTTCCAGGACGGTAAAGCCGCGCTGCGATGATGTAGTCCTCACTTGAAGCATCTCCTTTTATATTCATTATACCCATAATCTCCTAAAAGTGAGCGGTGTTTGTTCTATAATAGAACTATGCTACTTCCGCGAGATCGATTGTTGAGCCTGCCGATCATGAGTTTGCAGACGGGTACACAGATTGGTACGGCTGTGGGCCATATCGTTGACCCTAGGCGTCTTAATATTGTGGCGTTTTACTGCGAAGGGCCGCTTATCGATTTTAGCCCCGCGATCTTACACGTCACGGATATTCGAGAGTTTAGCAGCATTGGACTTATTGTCGACAGCGCCGATAACCTCATGCCGCCTGATGATTTGGTGCGGCTCAAAGAAATCCTCGACTACCACTTTGAGCTTGAGGGCAAACAGGTTATCGAAGAGAATGGGCACAAGCTGGGAAAGGTTGGGAGCTATACAGTCGAGAGCGAGTCGTTCTATATTATGAAGTTGCAAGTCAAGCCCACGCTTCTGCAGAGTTTTGGTCAATCAGAGCTACTCATCGACCGTACGCAAATTAGCGAGATAAACGACAGACAGATTGTCGTACGTCGCGCAACAGTACATGATGAAGAAAAGACCGCGCGTTTTGCGCCAATCCCACCTATAGACAACCCGTTCCGCAAGGCACCACATGGCATGCCCGAGGCGCACCAGTCGCACAAGAAAAAGAAAACAGTCGAAGACTTACACGGAGCGTAGGGCAGAGTGGAAGGCCGGGCTGGATGGGCCTCACTTGGCATGCCACCCAGCCCAGCCGCTTATGACGAGTCGCACGGCAGCGATGCTCGTGCGATTAGTTTAATCTTCGATGCTCACTTCCGCTAGTGTACTTTTTATAACATCGTAGCTAAACCCCTGTCGGGCGAGATATTGCATAAGTTTTTGCTCGTCTTGATAGCGGGTTTGGCGGCGTTTCTTGGTAATAATCTCACGTAGCGCTTCGTGCTCATCATAGTCGCCGTCGCCAGTAATGGCCTGCTCGATAAGCTCGCTGGCAACTCCTTTTTGGATAAGTTCGGCTTGGAGGCGACGTTTACTGACGGGTTTGGTGAGCTGCCGTGCACGCACCCAACTTTTGGCGAATGCGGCGTCGTCTAAGTATCCCCGCGATTCTAGCTTTTGGATGATCTGGTCGCCCATTCCCGGGTCGGCTTTCTTGCGCCAAAAATAATCACGCACTTCACGAATTGACCGAGGACGGATCATGACATAGTTCATGACCCGCTCGAATAATTTGCCGTAGTCACTGGCTTTTTTGAATTCTTCGAGCTGTTGCTCGCCGATCTCCATGCCGCTGTGGAGTCTCAAATCAAGAAGTTGGGACTGGGCCAGGCTAAATGAGTACTTGCCGTCAAGATACACCGAGACCCGCTCGGTGTTCTTGACTTGGGCTTTAATCGCTGTGATTTTCATAGGCCAGCTTGATCGCTCGCTTATAGAGATTGGGCAAGTTGAGGAGGGATAGCGTGTCCCAGGTATCAGTCATGATTCGTCCTGGTTCGGTAATCATGCTGCCTACAGCGCGTTCTCGGCGGCCACCTTGTCGCGGACGAGTTTGTCTATCTCGCTCATGACGTCGGCATGCTCCTTGAGGTACACCTTCGCCGCTTCGCGACCCTGACCGATCTTGCCGTCTTTATAATCGAACCAAGCGCCAGACTTACCAACCACGCCATGCTGGACGGCAAGGTCGAGAACGTCTCCACTCGCCGAGATGCCTTCATTGTACATGATGTCGAATTCGGCTTGGCGGAATGGCGGCGCGATCTTGTTCTTGACGACCTTCACTTTGGTGCGGTTGCCGATGACCTCTTCGCCGACCTTTATCTGGCCAGTACGACGGATGTCCAAACGAACAGAGGCGTAGAACTTCAGCGCGTTACCGCCGGTAGTAGTCTCTGGGTTGCCGAACATGACACCGATCTTCATGCGAATCTGGTTGATGAAAATGATAGTCGCTTTGCTCTTGTTGATGATGCCGGTCAGTTTACGCAGCGCCTGACTCATCAAACGTGCCTGAAGGCCCATGTGGCTGTCGCCCATTTCGCCTTCGATCTCTGCCTGAGGAACAAGCGCCGCAACAGAGTCGACAACGATGAGATCGACGGCATTACTGCGAACCAGTGTCTCAACGATCTCGAGTGCTTGTTCGCCGTTGTCCGGCTGCGAAATCAGCAAGTTGCTCGTATCAACGCCTAGCTTTTTGGCGTAGACGGGGTCAAGCGCGTGCTCGGCGTCGATGAACGCTGCCGTGCCACCGTTGCGCTGCACTTCGGCGATTGCATGGAGTGTCAATGTCGTCTTACCGGAGCTTTCTGGGCCGTAGATTTCGATAATGCGACCCTTCGGATAGCCGCCACCGAGTGCCAGGTCCAAGCTCAGCGCGCCCGAAGAGACGAGCTCTACATCCGCTTTATGCGATTCGCCCAGCTTCATGATTGCGCCGTTACCAAACTGCTTCTCAATCTGTTCCATTGCGAGGCCAAGTGCCTTCAGTTTTCCAGTGTCAGCGGTTGGGGCGGCGGCTTTTTCGGTCTGTTTGTCTTCAGCTTTTTTCTTATCGGCCATAGTTAGTTTCCCTCACTTTCTTCCTTACTAATTATACCTGTTACGGGGTGTGGATAGAAGTGTGCAGGGGCAGAATATGGTGCGCTGCGGGGTGCCGTCAAGTTTTTGTCCGGAATTAGTTTCGCGAACATTGGTAGATTGTTGTATTTTGCGCAATCTGCTTTACATGCTGGGGCAAGGTTTTGAATAATTCCAGCTCATGAAGTACTTACCCCGAATCACTGGCCTATGCCTCGCTCTACTCGTGGCAGTTTTAAGTAGTAGCGTTCCAGTAATTGCAGCAGAAGAATCGCCCAAACATATTATTTTCGCAGAGGTCTCGCCAGAGGCTAAAGACTCGGCAAGTAAAGAATATATCGTTCTGTATAATCCCAATGCAGTAGCGGTAGATGTCGCGGGCTGGGCTGTGCAGTATAGGAGCGCGAGCCACAAACCTGATGACTCGAGCGGTTGGACGACGAAGGCTATTATTGGTTGTCAATCAACAAAGCAGTCGGACTGTACGAATCCGGCTACGACTACTATTTCTCCTGGTGAGACGCTGCGGCTCTCGAGTTTTGAGACTGGCGATGGTGTTGTGCCACTTGCCTCAGGAATGGCTACGAGTGGTGGTGAAGTACGACTTGTGGCGACCCTTGGCGATAGCCAGATGCTTCAAGATATGGTGGGCTACGGTGACGCTGCGGACTACGAAGGGAAGGCTGCAATATCCCCAAAGGCTGGGCAAAGTATCGTGCGGGCGCATGACGAGACAGGGGCGTTCATAGACACCGACCATAACGATACTGATTTTGTGCTATCACCAGATGAAGACGACGACGTACCGCCGCCAGCGCAAGAGCCGGGTGATGAAAATACCGCTCCAGGCCAAGGAGCGGGAGATCCTCCAGTAATCTACCAGTCGGCTGAAATCACAGAGGTATTTCCGGATCCGGCGACGCCACAGCTCGATAGCGCTGATGAGTTTATAGAGCTGTACAATCCTTATGCAGAAGAGCTCAGCCTGAAAGGGTATGTGCTTATGACCGGCGCCGACTGGACGCACAAATACACCATAGGCGATGTAGCCGTTGATCCGTACGGATATATAGCACTTACCTCAGCGCAGACGCATCTCTCGCTGAGTAACACAGGCAGCGGCGTACGACTCTATGACCCCTCGGGTAATCTACTGTCTGAAGCGCCATCGTACGGAAAGGCGCAAACAGGGAGCAGCTGGGCAAAGAACACCAATGGTCAATGGATTTGGACGACGACGCCAACCCCGGGCGCTCAAAATGCCATTGATACTCCGGCGCAAACACCTCCAAGTCCCAAGGCGGCCGCCAGCTCAGCAGCCAAAAAGTCGACGACAAAGGCTGCGAGTGCGCCAAAAGCCACAAAGGCTTCGTCGTCCAAGGCGGTGACCTCTGCGGTAAAAGGTGCAGCAACAACGGCGCACCCTGGCACTGGCGGGGCCGATGGGAATCAGATCGGCATGTGGGCGCTTGCAGGAGCAGGCACACTTGGCGTTGGGTACGCGCTGTATGAGTACAGGCAGGAAATCGGTGGATTTGCGAGGCGCAGGTGGCAGACAGTAGCGGGCCTTATGGGGAGAAAGTAAGCCCTACTTATTAAAACTTTCTTTCACATAAGGATGATCGGGATTGGTTTCTTGGTACGCCTTGAGGGTAAATCCATGACAGGGCACGTCACCCCCGTTACCTGTACAGTTGTCTGGCGTGGTTACATACTGGTACTGAGTGGCTGCCGATGCATTTCCACTTTGAACTGTGCCGTTGCTGCTGTCGTAGAGCCAATCGTTAGTGAAGCCCGGTAGGTTAGTGGCTATGAAGCCGTTCGGTGATGTGTCAGTCAGCTGCATGATTGTCGGGTAGCTGCCATTGCAGGTGTCTTTATTACTCCAGCAGTTCTCGAGTTGCTTAGAGATATTATCGATATCGCTACGGCGAGTGGCGTCGCGGGACTTGGCTTGCACGGTTTGGAGGCTATTAAGAATGAGTACCGCCAGGATCCCCAAAACGACGAGTACAATAACGACCTCTATCACCGTAAAGCCCGTAGATTGTTTGTGCTTCATGCTACACCTCTGTCGCGCTAGCAACTTCATCAACGCTCGTGAGGCCAAGCAGTACCTTCACTAAACCGTCCATCTGCATGGTCGGCATACCCTGTTGGACTGCTTGATCTTGGATAACTTGCGCCGTGGCGTTTCCGAGAATGAGCTGTTGAATGTTTTCATTCATCTCGAGAACTTCATGAATTCCTAGGCTGCCTTTATACCCAGTGTGACTGCACTCGGCGCAGCCGTCCTTCGAGGCACGGTAGAGGTTAGTGATCGGACCTTGATCGGTGCTTGATGCGCCAACGACGACTTTTTCTTCCAGCGCTTGCTGCTCTAGTTCGCGAACGCGCTGAAGCTGGGCGGCGGTACGGATGCCAAGGCTCTTCAGGATGCCGATCATTTCTTGCTCGCTTGGTGCGAAGATTTGCTTGCAGTTCTCGCAGAGCCGACGCACAACACGCTGACCGACGACTGCTTGAACGGTGTGTGCCACGAGATACGGTTCAATACCCGAGGCGAGTAGATAGCTCAGCGCGCCAGTGGCGTTGCCGGCATAAAGTCCCGCAAGGAGAAGTCGGCCAGAGAGCGCGCCCTCGATGCCCAAGCGGGCTGTCTCGGTATCGTGGATCGAGCTGACGAGCAAGACGTTGGCATCTTGTCTCAGGAGTGTTCGTAAACCGTTTGGAAAGGTGAGGCCAACCTTGACGTTCACCTGTGTTTGAGTCGCCCCGGGAATCCGGTATGAGATAGGGTCTTCGATAGTAGCAATACTGAGTTGTGGTGAACTCAGGTGGCTCAGCATACTGAACGCGCCTTCGGCTTGGCCGGAGTCGTGTGGTCCAGCGAGAAGCACAAGACCGCGCGGTTTGGTAATGGCGGCGCTTATTGCCTTGAGGTTTGGCCCCCAGTAGCCAAGCTCTTGAAGCTTCGGCGCTTTACCGCTGAGGCTCGTGAGTTGCACGACAGCCTTTTCGCCATCTTCGACGGGAATTGTGGCAACCTGTAGCTTGTAGGGCTTGCCCTGAACGGTCACTGTTGTAGCGGCTATGCGCGGAAGCGTTTCTTCTTCGTCGATTGGCACATGCACCAGAAGCTTCAGCCCGGCAACAAGCACGGGCGCAACAGCGCGTGGTAATGTCTGCGCCTCGGTAAGCACGCCGTCGATACGGTGGCGAATGCGTACGTCTTCGGCACGTGGCTCGATATGGATAGTGGCTGCGCCGGCGCGTATTCCAGCCGCCAAAATAGAGGCAACAAGCTCAGTTACTTCGGTCGGCGTGTTCTTCTTGCTACGCGAGCTTGACGCAAGATCACCGATGGAGATCTTTTCCGCTCGTTTGAGAAGCTTGCTCAGTGGTGCGCTCGTGGTCCCTTTTGCCATAGTTGCTTACTATTGTAAAGAATTTTGGTCGGTAATGCTAATGGTTTTATTTGCGGCTTAGCTTGAAATAAAGCACATTTGATGGTAACATTTGCAAGTTCAGAAACGTCTGAGGAGGAATAGTGACGCTCTATCCACCACAAATCAGCGTGGAAGACGGGAAGCGCCTGAAGATCTACACGTTCGGCGGCGTGGCTCGTGACAGGTGGAACGCCGTGAAAGAGGCGGCTCAAGCCGTCCCGGGTGTGACTCGCATCGATGGCGACTTCGAGTCGGGAGTTGCTATGTGGGTGGGCTTCGGAGATGGCGCCGACCAGGAGGCTGCCGACGCCAGAATTCTGGCGCTCATCCGCGCCGAGCTCCCCGACGACGTACCGTTCCGGAGGATTCCCTTTGAGGGTTTCGCGGACTGACGGAGAATCGATTTGGTGAGGGCTGAGCAAGCGCCCGGCCCTCACCAAATCGCTAAAAGTTACGATCATCCTTTATAATGTACATATGTCCGAATTCACGTTCAAAACCGACAATCTAGACCAGACCCAATCCCTCGCCCAAGCGCTCGGCCGAGTGCTCCGTGGTCGCGAAGTCATTGAACTTATTAGTGATGTTGGTGGCGGCAAAACGACATTCGTGAAGGGCCTGGCGCGTGGACTTGATATTCACGATACGGTGCAGAGTCCGACATTTACGATCAGTCGTATTTACAGCGGTCGCGACGATCTCGAACTTCATCATTTTGACTTCTATCGGTTAAACGAAGCTGGAATCGTAGCGGACGAGCTGGCTGAGTCATTGCAGCAACCAAATGCGATTGTCGCAGTCGAGTGGGGCGAAATTGTGCACGATGTGCTCCCACCACACAGGGTTACGATCCGGCTGACGAGTCTGGGCGACACGGAACGCAAGATAACTATCGTCACGCCCGAGGGCCTGACCTATATCGATGACACATTGGCTAGCTTCGCCAGTTCGAGGCATCTAGCATGAGCTATATTCTGACGATCCGCACCGACAAGCCAGAAGCTGAGGTCGGTATCTACAACATGGACGGCGAGCAGCTCAGCTACTACACGTGGCAGGCGCACCGGCAGCTGAGCTCGACGCTGCTCGGCGTGATCCGCGATGAGCTGCAGAAGCAGAACGCAGTGTTTGACGCTATCGGGGGCGTGCTTGTATTTCGTGGGCCGGGTTCTTTTACCGGGCTGCGCATTGGCATTACGGTGGCGAACACATTGAGCCATGGGCTATCGGTGCCGATTGTGGGGATTGCCGACGAGCACGAATGGCTCGAGCGGGGTCTGGCCAAGCTAAAAGATGGCGAAAGCGACCAGCTTGTTATGCCGGAGTATGGTGCCGAAGCACACATTACTCAGCAGAAGAAATAGCGCTTTAGGTATTTGACGAAACTATCTTTTCGCATGTATAGTACGTGCGTTCTTGTTGCCAACAGATTGGAAGAGCCGCGATGGGCACATTCCATCCTACACTCCCTGACGCTCAGGCGTTGATACTGGTGCGCGCTGCGCTGGCGGTTCGGGCGATCTGCATCGAAGTGGCCGCGAGCATGGAAGGCCAGCCGAATGCTCCTCGCTACGGCCGGCCTCTGGCTTGGCCGCCACACCTCAAGGCCAGGCCGGCCAACGGCGCCGGACTGTCGTTAGTGCTCGAAGGGTTGCCGCTGAGGGTCGCCTCGGAGTGGGGCACGCTGGAGATTGCGCCTTCGTGTTCGGAGGCGACGTCGCAGCAGACCAAGAAGGTTCTGCAGCAGCTCGCTGCGCGCCATGTTGTGCTCGACCTGGAGGGTGACCCGGACACCGAGTTCTTGCTGGTCGCGCACGTCAAGTCAGTGCGCGGTGTACCGCTGCCGGCCGTCGACCCGGGTGGTCCCGGCGCGTTCCGATACTTCACGGAAGCCAAGCGGGCTTACCTGGCGGCGTGCGAGGCGATCGTCCGCCGATAAGCCGCAGGAGCCCTCGAGGCCCAACGAAAAAGAGGCTCCGCGGAGCCCATTTCCGCGGGCCTCTTTTTCGTATTTATAATGCGTTTGACTATCTTTCGTTGTGGAGCGTACAATGAAAATGGTTTTCTTATACATTAAGACAAGATAACCGACTGACTGCTTTTCATTACATACTTAAGAATTTTTCTGATACACCCTTGGACTTTAGCGGGCCCTGATAGTTGCTCACCGCGACGCCGCACACCAAGCGGTTGTGTCGTGAACAGAAAGGAAATGCTATGGAAATAGCTGCTGTAATTGCCGCCATTTTAGCCGGTACTGCTGCTGGTGTTGGCGGAACGACATTACTGGCGAGGCGCCAAGGGGTGTCTGGTGCGCACAAAGCCGAGGAACTTATAGCAAAAGCAAAAAACGAGGCTCAAGACATTCTCCTTGAGGCCAAGAACAAAGCGCTCGCCGTCACGGAAGAGGCCAACAAAGCCGAGCAAATTCGGCGCAAAGAAGTAAAAGCTGCCGAGAATCGCATCGCTGATCGCGAGCAGACACTCGACAAGAAGCTCGACGATCTCGACAAGCGCTCCGAAAAGCTCCGCAAAGCTGAATCCGAAGTCGACAACCTCAAGCAAGAGATTCGCGATATTCGAAGCAAGCAGCAAGAAAAGCTCGAGAAGATCGCCGGCCTCACCAAGAAGGACGCCGCCCAAAAACTCATGACAATGACTGAGCGCGACATTCGGAACGACCTCGTCGGTCTGGTCGCCAAGCTCCAGGCTGACGCCGAGCGCGACGCCGAAGAGCGTGCGCAGGTTGTATTGGTCAGCGCGATGGAGCGTATGGCTTCTGAGGTGACTGCCGAGAAGACCGTGACCGCTGTGAAGCTCGAAGACGAAGAAATGAAAGGTCGCATTATCGGCAAAGAAGGCCGCAACATCCAGGCGCTCCAGCGCGAGACAGGTGTTGACGTGCTTGTGGACGACACGCCTGGTATGGTTATCCTCAGCAGTTTCGACCCGGTTCGCCGCCAGGTTGCCCGCGTGGCGCTCGAGCTCCTTATGAAAGACGGTCGTATCCATCCGGCGCGCATCGAAGAAGTCGTGGCCAAAGCTCACAAACAGATCGACAAAGAAATCGACCAAGCTGGTGAAGACGCCGCGCGTGAAGTTGGCGTTGTAGGCATTCCGAAGGAAGTTTTGCGACTCCTGGGTGAGCTGAAGTTCCGCACCAGTTACGGCCAGAACGTGTTGAAGCACTCTACCGAGATGGCTCACATTGCTGGCCTCATCGCCGAAGACATCGGCGCTGACGTTCGCACCGCAAAGTACGCGGCGCTGATCCACGACATGGGCAAGGCGCTGACGCACAAGATGGAAGGCAAGCACCACCACATCAGCGGTGAAATGGCTCGCAAGTATGGCGTGCCAGAGGAAGTCGCTGTTGCTGCCGAACAACACCACGATGATGTCGAAGCCACAACGCCAGAGGCACTCATCGTCCGTGTCGTCGACGCCCTCAGTGCTGCTCGTCCGGGTGCTCGTAACATTAGTGCCGAGAACTTTGTGGAGCGCATGCGTGAGCTCGAGAATGTCGCGACCAGTTTCGATGGTATCGACAAGGCCTACGCCATTAGCGCTGGCCGCGAAATTCGCGTGATCGTGAAGCCGCAATCTATCGACGATCTCAGCGCGATCAAGCTCGCCCGTGATATTGCCACTAAGATCGAGAGCACCATGCAATACCCTGGTACGATCAAGGTGAACGTCGTCCGAGAAACCCGCGCAATCGAATACGCCAAATAGTCCTCTTGTGGCTGCCCCCGACGTTCGCGTACTATTAGAACTATAGTCGAAGGGAGCGCCATGTCAGCCAGCCAAGTTGTAAACGATATTTTTCAGAAAGCGACCACAACTCGATCGGTTATCGTCTTGGTATTGGTCTTTGCGGTGGCGTATATCCTGAGCACACTCGGCGCGAAGCTCGTTGTGAAACTTGCCCAGGCGATCTCGGTGCGCTCAGATACGGCTTCGACAGAGGAGCGCAGTATTCGACTGCGCCGCGTTGAGACATATCTGAGCGTGGGTATTGCGATTATGCGTGCGGTTATCATCGGGGCGGCCGCGTATATTGCCTTTACTATAATCCTGCCGGAGCAAGGTGCGTTGGTGACAACCATTGGCGCCGGTACGTTCTTCATCGTGATTGCGAACGCGACGGTTGCGCCGCTACTGCGTGACTTTACGTCGGGTGCAGTGATGATCGTCGAGCGGTGGTTCTCGGTAGGCGACTTTGTACGAGTAGAGCCATTCATCGAGGTCGGCGGTGTGGTCGAGCGGGTCACGCTTCGCTCGACAAAGCTTCGTGACCTCAACGGCGAAACGATCTGGCTTCACAACCAATACATCCAGGGCGTCAAAGTGACCCCGCGCGGCGTGCGAACCATGGCCGTCGATGTTTTTGTGCGTAAACCAGATGAAGCCGAAGAAATTTTGCGCGATGTCGCCAAGACGCTCCCAACCGGCCCAACTATGCTCGTGCGTCCACTTGCTATCCAAGAGAAGGAGCAACTTGCCGATAATCTCTGGCGTATCACTATGATGGCCCACACGGCGCCGGGGCGTGAATGGCTTATCCAGGATTTCCTGGCGCCCGCCATCAAAGACGCCGATGCCTCGCGAGGCAATAAGGGCAAAGAGCGAATCATCGTCTACGGTCCGCTCGTACGCTACGCCGACGAGCTCGCCGAGAAACGCTTTCGCCGCGCTGTTCGCGTGGGTAATAAGCTCCGAGCAGGATAGCAATGACCGTCGAAGAAGTCCACTAGTTATTCCTCGACGGGTCGAACAGATTGCCGAGCTATGTTATCGTTACTTTGAAGCCCTCTCGCGGAAGGCGAACGAATCACAAGCACGTAAAGGCGTCTGACGCGCGGCGAAAATTATGAGCAATTATCTACGAGTACTCTATATTGGTGACATCATGGGCAGACCTGGGCGCGACGTGGCCAAGAAGTTGCTGCCAGGGCTACTAAAGACGCTCAAGCCTGATCTCACGATCGCCCAAGCTGAGAACGTGACGCACGGCAAGGGGATGAGCCCGACACATATGCGTGAGCTACAGGAGGCCGGTATACAGTTCTTCACCGGTGGCAATCATACTATTGAGCGGCCAGCAATCAAGCCGCTCCTGGCTGACCCTGCCGAACCGGTTATCGCGCCTATCAACCAGCACGGTGTGGAGCCAGAGTGGGGCGTGAAGGCTATCGAGACAAAGCACGGCATTGTGCAGGTGATCAGCTTGCTTGGCACGGTCTTCCCAAACATCAACGGCTACATGCAGAACCCGCTGCAGGCGATGGATGCGATTTTGGCTAAGACGACTGGTCCGTATGCGGCACGCATTGTCAATTTCCACGCTGATTGGTCGAGCGAGAAGCGCGTGATTGGGTACTATCTGGATGGAAAAGTGAGCGCTGTCGTGGGTGACCACTGGCATGTGCCGACCGCTGACGCCATGGTTCTGCCCAAAGGCACGGCGCATATTACCGATGTCGGCATGGTCGGTACGCTCCATTCGTCGCTGGGTGTGAGCGTGAGCACGATCGTCGACCGTTGGCATGACGGCGTGGCTAATAAGAACGACATCGCCGAGGACGCGCCGTTCCAGTTCAATGCCGTGCTGATTGAAATTGACCCCAAAAACGGACAGGCCCGATCGATCGAGCCTGTCCAAAAGGTTATTGAATCGCTGGAGTCTTAGGCGCCAGGAACGGCAGCCAAGGCTTCGGCTTCGCTTTCGCGTTCTTCGCTGAGCGATGCGGTTGGTTTCTTCGAGCGAAGGACAACGAGTGCCACGACGCTTGCGGCGATCGCAAAGAACACGGCAGCACGGAATCCTTCCTGGAATCCATGCACCAGTGCCTCTGGCAGAAGCGCAGGATTGCCATGTGCTGCGGCGAGTTTGTCGTTCGTTGCTTGCGTTGAAATGACGCTGAGAACCGCCAGGCCAAGCGCGCCACCAATCTGCTGCGCAGTGTTGAGCAGGCCAGAAACGAGGCCAGACTCTTTGTGGCTCACACCACTCGTCGCGGTAACGGTAACGAGTACAAACCCGACTGCCATACCAGCGGCCATCGTAATGATACCGGGCAGTAGATCGATCCAATAGTTACTCGTGAGCGGCAAGCGCGACAGGTAGAGCAATCCACCAGCAACAAGCAATGGAGCTGCCACGAGGAATGGCTTGGGGTTGATCTTTGCGGCTCGGCGCGACAGAAAACCGGCGATGAGAATTATTACGAGAGTGAATGGCACATTCGCAATACCCGTCTCGGTTGGTGTGTAGTGTAGCAAGCCCTGCAGGTAAATCGACAGGTAGAAGAACATGCTAAACATTGCCGCTGGCATAAATGTCTGAATCAGCGCACCGCCAGTTACATTGCGCCGCTTAAAGATCGACAAGTCGATCAGCGGTTGCTTGACGAGTCGCTCATTTACAATGAACGCCGCAAGAAGTACGGCCGAAGCCACAAACATCCAGATCGTGTTTGCGCCAGCCCAGCCAAACTCAGGCACTTTGGCGAGCGCATACACAGCAGCCATCAGGCTACCGGTAATGGTGAGCGCACCGAGAATGTCGAGTTTCTGCTTTGCAGTCGGGATGCTTGCCGGTACGAAGCGCGGTGCAAGCAGTAAGACTGCTATCGCGATCGGTACGTTAATAAAGAACGTCCAGCGCCAATCAACAAACTGCGTGAGCAGTCCACCGAGTACCAGTCCTACGGCGCCACCACCACCGGCAACCATACTCCATACGCCAAGCGCGCGGTTGCGCTCTGGGCCTTCTTTGAAGATGGTGAGCACGAGTGACAGGGCCGCTGGTGACAGTAGCGCGCCACCAAGACCTTGGATTGCGCGGAAGACAATCAGCTCAGTCGATCCCTGTGCAAAACCACCGAGCAGAGAGGCCACGGCAAAGATTGCCGTACCGATGAGCAGCATGCGGCGTCGACCAAATAGGTCTGCCAGGCGGCCACCGAGTAGGAGGAATCCGCCGAACACGAGTGCGTAAGCGGTCACAATCCACTGGAGGTCAGAGGCAGAAGCAAAGCCGAGTGACTTTTGAATGGCAGGTAGGGCAACATTGACGATCGTAGCGTCAAGGATCACCATAAACTGCGCAGTCGCGAGCAGTGCAAGCGCCAGGCCTTTATGTTTTACCTTTTCAATCATTATTTCTCCTTCGTTTTAATTACTTGAGGTACCAAAGTAATAGTATACATATATATTTGAAGTATTCAAGTATTTACAATTTCATGTATAATATGTCGTATGGAACTTACAGCCGAAGTCGTTTGTCAGGATTTGCTCTCACTACTGAGCCGTTTCAAGCAAGAAATGGGCTCTATTGCTGACGAGCGGGGTCTGACGCCTGTGCAGCTCGCGGCGCTCTATAGGATAGACGAGCATGGTGAGCTGGCGATGGGTAAGGTTGCGCATGTCTTGCACTGTGACCCATCTAATGTAACAGGCATCGTCGATCGACTTGTCGGACACCATCTCGTGACCCGTCAGGAATGCGCAACCGACCGCCGCGCCAAGACAATCGCGCTGACCGATGAGGGTAAAAAAGTCGTCACAGAAATTATGAAAACCATGCCAGATCGGCTCGGCTGCTCTAAATTTACCCAGGCCGAGCGTGAGGCGATACATTCGGCTGTGCAGAAAGTTAGCTAGGTATTTTCTGGCGGCCCATCCTGGGCTAAGGCTTCTACGACCCGAACTGTCTGCTCGAGCATTTTACTAAATCCCTGGAGTAATCCGTCCGTCCGATTTTTATCATCCGTTGCGGTAATCAATGAACTAATCTGGATTTCACCGCTGACTTTGCCTAGTTTTCTGTCGGAAACAAGGTGAAAGACTGGCGATTCATTTTCAAACGATAGAGAGGGGACGCTGAAGGTCCATTGCCACTCGTGGGGCGGCTCATCCCCAAAGGGGTCTGCTTTGAGTTCATTCTGTGCGTGACTGATTGCCGTCGCCGCAAGGATGGGCGTGCGGTGTTTGTCGATGTTATTGAATGATGCGAGTCTAAGGAGGTGGACGCCCACCACTTGGCCTAGATTGAAGGGCTGCAGATTCTTGATGGTGACCTTCAAACTTGCCGGTAAGGCGGCTAGCTTGTGCGATTTATTTTGCCAGTCTTTTGGAGTTTCGCAGATCGGAAACTCTAGCAGGTTGAGTTTTTCTGTGATGTCGAGCGAGAGCGCTTTTTCATAGACAGCATTGTCAAGCGCGCTCCTTGTGTTGTGAATCGCGTCACTAAACATAAAGCCCAGCTTTTCTAGAGGTGGCGGGGTGTCTAGCTTAATTCTCCAGGTGCAAGTGAGCCTATCCTTGGATATAGTTGGTTCAATGGCAAAGTTTGAGTGTTGTTGCCAGTGCTTAATCAATTCCTGCATGGCACGGCCTTGCTCGTCGGCCCATTCAAGCCTTCTGGCAACGTTAGGTAGTTTCTGATAGACAACATGGGGGATAAAGCTTCGCATAGTTCTATTAGACATGAAAAAACATCATCGCGCAAAACGGATGATGCCTTTTCATGGTCGGGGTGAAAGGACTCGAACCTTCGACCTCACGGTCCCAAACCGCGCGCGCTACCAGCTGCGCCACACCCCGATAGGTGTTAATCAAACAGAATTATACTTGAAATTACCCCTGTGCACAAGAGTATTGCAAAAAGAGTCGGAGAAGGCGTAGTCTAGAAAATAGCTTCGGGGATTAGCGCAGCTTGGTAGCGCGCACCGTTCGGGACGGTGAGGTCGTCGGTTCAAATCCGATATCCCCGACCATTTACGTTATTTCTGGATATCGATCGGCGTTTTTGCGGTAGTACGCAACCCATTTGTCGTCCTCGTCTATTTCGATGAAGTCGACGTAGAAGCCTTTTGTGAAAGGTCCGTCCTTCTTGTTTTTTATCGATTGAGCCTGCGCTACCTCTGAACTGCTGATACCATAGAGCTCTCGTAGATCATCGAGCGCTTGCTGGACGTCTGCGATTTCGGCTGCAATGTCCTGAGGAGGAGCGTGGAGTATTTCGTGTGCTTCCTCGATGATTTTTTTGATAAGTTCTTCTTTGTGCTCTTCGGTGCCTAGCGAGCGATACGATGGTTTTGCACCGGATGCGGTTTGGTGGTCAACGATCTTGTCGCGGACGAGCTTCTTCAATTGAAATTTCAACATACTCTAACAATAGCAAAAGTTGGCGCGGGGCGGCCCGAGGACACTGCTGCCCGGGCCGCCCCGCCGTTGGCCTACCGCGGTCGTGTTCTGAACCACTGGAGGGTCTTGGCCCTCATGTCTAAAAGTTTGGCAGCCTGGAAGGTGTTCAGCACGATGTTGTGGTCGGCCATGCTGATCGGCTCGCAGAAGGTCAGGTCCCTGACTTCGCCGGTTTTCGACGAGACGGCCAAGAAAAGTGTTCCTGCGTTCTCCGTGGCTCGAATGAGGTAGAGACCACTCATTGTGGACAGGTACAGCTCCCAGCCGGCATCATGCTGCCAGATGGGCGTGATGTTTTTGATCCTGGACTCGATGAGGAGGTTGCGGAGCTCGGCGGTCGCGATCTTCGGATCCATGATTAACTCCCTTGCGGTCGGGCGTGCTTCTAGCCTACCTTGCCCATGTTAAAATGCCAATAATGAATGCAACCAAAGACGCACGAATAGACGATGCAATCGAGGCGCTACCTGAGTGGCAGCGCCTTGTCGCGACTCAAGTGCGCGAGCTCATCCACCAAGCCGAGCCAGAGATTGAGGAGACGATCAAGCGCGGTGACCGCCCGTACTTCGCACTGCAGGGAACCGTAGCGGCACTGCTTGGCGCAAAAGATCACCTGAATATATTTATCTACGATCCGATTGCGCCTGACCCGCACAAGATTATCAATCAGGGCGAGGGCAATAAGACTGCGCGAGCAATTCAGTTGTATGAGTATGACACGCTGAACGAATCGGCATTTGTCGATCTGATAAAAGCTGTCGTCGCCAACAACCGCGCCGGCGGATGGCGCAAACTCTCAGGAAAATAGTGATATTATAAAGCGAAGATGAAACTCAAATCGTCACGTCGATCAAGCATTCGTCGTCCTAGTTCTGTCGCTGGTGGGCAGCGGGGCGGCCGTATTGGAAATTTGATAGCCGCGTATCGTCGGCTACCTCTCTGGAAAAAGATATTTGTCATTGTTTGGCCAACGGTCATTCTGTTGGTATTTGTTGCGGTCATTACGACTATTTCGTTCGCGAGTGCACTCGGTAGCAAAGAAGCACTGATGAACCGAAACAACACCGGTGTGACGCTGCTCGATCGCAATGGTAAAGTCTTTTATACATTCAATAACGCGCACAATGACACCTACGTTCAGCTGAAAGATATTGCGCCAATCGCACAGAAAGCCGTTGTGTCGTCAGAGGACAAAGACTTTTACAAGCATCCAGGCTTCTCGGTTGCGGGTATCGCGAATGCGCTGCTACAGAACGTCACTCATGGCGGCGGTGCTGGCGGTGGCTCGACACTGACACAGCAGTTGGTCAAGAACGCCTTGCTCAGCCAGGAGCGAAGTATTTTCCGTAAGTATCAGGAGCTCGTGCTGTCCATTGAAGTCGAGCGTCGGTACTCCAAGGATGAAATCCTCGAAATGTATCTGAATTCGGTTTACTTTGGCGAAGGTGCGTTCGGCATTGAGGACGCGGCCAAGACGTACTTTGGTAAGTCCGCCAAAGATCTCGATAACGCCCAAGCGGCCATGTTGATTGGTCTATTGCCAGCGCCGAGTGTGTATTCGCCAATTTCGGGTGATGAGCATAAGGCAAAGGTCCGCCAAGATTATGTGCTTGGACGAATGCAAGAGGACGGTATCCTGAACGCTGATCAAGCAACTGCTGCCGAAGGCGAGCAGCTCAGTTATCAGCCTGCCAAGGCCGAGGAAGCGCCAGAAGCGCCGCACTTTGCACTCATGGTTAAGCAATGGCTTGAGGATAAGTATGGTGAAGAAAAAGTCGCTCGCTCGGGCTACAAAGTGACAACCACGCTCGATCTCGACGCACAGTCCAAAGCACAGGCCGCCGTACAGAACCAGGTCAATCGCTTGGCGACAAGTAAGGTGAGTAACGGTAGTGCAGTCGTGATGGACCCGCGCTCGGGTGAGGTATTGGCCCTCGTAGGTAGCGCCGACTGGAGCAATAATACCTTTGGTAAGGTAAATATGGCCACGGCCAGCCGCCAGCCTGGTTCGTCGTTCAAGCCATTTGTCTATGCCACGGGTATTCAGAACCGGCAGATGACTGGTGCAACAATCTTCTCTGATACACCGCAAGATTTTAGTGGCTACAAGCCAAAAGATTACGACCTGCGATACCGTGGCGATGTCACACTTCGCCGTGCGCTGAGTAACTCGCTGAACATCCCGGCCATTGAGGCAATGCAGAAGGTTGGCATCAATAACGTCATCCAAAACGCCAAAGCCGCTGGGCTGACCACGCTCGACAAGACGGCTGACCAATATGGTTTGCCGCTGGCGCTCGGTAGTGGTCAGGCTAAGCTGATCGAGATGACGAGTGCTTACGGCGCGTTTGCCAGCGAAGGTAACCACGCACAAACTCAAATGGTGCTGAATATTGTGAACAAAGACAAGCAGAAGATCTACGAAGAAAAAGTCTCGAGCAATTCGGTGTGGTCGTCTGGCACGGCGTATATCATGTCGAATATATTGTCCGACAACAGCGCGCGTTCAGAGATCTTTGGCAGTAGCTTGACCGTCTCCGCCAACCGCCCTGTCGCTGTCAAAACAGGTACGACCGAGGATTACCGCGATGCCTGGACGATCGGCTACACGCCAAGCCTCGCTATCGGCGTCTGGATTGGTAACAACGACAACAGCCAGATGAGCTCGGTCGCCGGGTCGAGCGGTTCGGGTCCGATATGGCTTAGCCTAATGCGCCAGTTACTGACAAATAAAGCTGTCGAGAAATTCAACCAGCCTTCAACCGTTGTCTCGCATGACGTCTGTAAGAATAACGGTGCACTCGCGCAAACATCGGGTAGCAACACCTACAGCGAAGTGTTCCTCAGCGGCACGCTCCCGACGACGACCTGCAACGAAGCCAAGCAAGAACAAAAGCAAGATACAACGCCGCAAAACCAACAAGAGCAGCAAACCAAAGAAGACACCAGCATTCCAACCGTTCCAACCGGGCTCTCAGCAACGCCAGGCATCACCACCATCTCGCTATCATGGAACGCAAGTAGAGATGATACTGGTGTCACGGGCTACCGAGTGTATCGCAATGGCGCTTTGGTCACAACCGTCACAACGCCAACTTATAAAGACACCGGCCTCACGCCGCTCACCAAGTACAATTACTACGTCGTCGCTGTTGATGCGGCAGGCAATATGTCGCAGCAGAGCTCAACAGCTACCGCAACAACAACCGCCGATAGCGGCAACGGTAATGGAAACGGCGGCGGTAATGGCGGCGTGACGCCGAATCAGTAATGAAAATGAAAGCACCTGACTTTACCCTCCTCGATCAAGATGGTCGCCAGCGCAGCCTCGCCGACTATAAAGGCTCGTGGCTGGTATTGTACTTTTACCCCAAGGACGATACGCCAGGATGTACAACAGAAGCGTGTGCGTTTCGCGACGAGCGAGAGGTCATTGCCGAGCACGGCGCGGAAATCGTCGGTATCAGTAAGGATAGCGTGAAAAGCCACAAGAAATTTGCCGAGAAGTACGGGCTGAACTTTACATTACTCAGCGACGAAGATCACGCCGTGATCGAAGCGTATGGTGCGTGGGCACCGAAGAAGATGTTTGGGCGTGAGTTCATCGGCACGCTGCGCAGGACGTTCATCATCGACCCGCATGGTGAGATCGTCCGCGAATATCCCGATGTGACGCCGAAGGAACACGCATTGCAGATCATCCATGATCTCGAGACCTTAAAAGCGGCAGCGTAACTGGTCAGTCGACTGCATAAATGCTAAAGTAACAGTAGTATGTGCGGAATTGCTGGTTATTGTCATCTTGAAAACGGATCCGAAAAACTCCTAAAGTCCATGAATGCCTCGCAGGCCCACCGCGGTCCTGACGGCGAGGGCTATTACGTGGATGGGTCGATTGGTCTAGCGCAGCTGCGTCTGGCTATTATCGACCGCGAACACGGCGTACAGCCGCTGTATAACAAAGACAAATCACTCGTGATCGTCTATAACGGTGAGGTCTACAACTACCGTGAGCTCCGCACAGAACTCGAAGCCGAAGGGCATGAGTTTGCCACGCAGTCGGACACCGAAGTTGTGCTCCAAGCCTACGCCGCCTGGGGTACTGCCGCATTCGACAAACTCAATGGCATGTTTGCGCTGGCTATCCACGACAAGAAGGCCGACAAGCTCGTCCTGGCGCGCGACCATTTCGGCATCAAGCCGCTGTATGTGGCGCGACCAGCAAAAGGTCAGCTCATGTTCGCTTCAGAGATCAAACCACTTATCGAATCTGGTCTTATCGAGAAAAAACCAAATGACCGCGCTATCTACCGCTATCTTCGTTTCCGCATCCACGAAGACTCGAGTGAGACGTTCTTTGCTGGCATCACCAAGCTGATGCCGGGCGAAGTCCTCGAAATCACCAAAGACGGTGAGAAACTCAGTAGCTTCACAACGCTCAAAGACGACCTCAAACGCTTGGCGAGCGAAAACAACCCATACAGCGCCGACGCAGCCGCAGAGTACAAAAAGCGTCTGATGGAGTCGATCAAAGTCCGTCTGCAAAGCGAAGTGCCAGTTGGTACCAGCTTCTCTGGTGGGCTCGACAGTTCGACTGTCGTCGCGGTCATCAACCAGCTCATGAAGGATGACAAAGGTTCGACTGCATCAGTCGGCGCGCGCCAGAACACTTTCAGCGCTATCTTCCCTGGCTCGGCCAATGACGAAGAAAAATACGTCGACTCGCTACTCCAGCGTGTTGGCGACAGCGTCACGGCGCACAAGATCAAGCCCGACGCCGACACATTCGTGAAGGATCTCGAAGATTTCATCCGTACCCAGGAAGAACCACTCATCAGCACTGGACCATACGCTCAGTACAAGGTTATGCAAGAAGCAACCAACCACGTCACCGTTCTACTGGATGGCCAGGGCGCCGACGAGACAATGGCTGGCTATATCCCGTATTACTTCGTGTACCTCAGACAGCTGAAGGCACGGGGCGAGTGGGGCAAGCTGATCAGCGAGATCATCAGCAGCTCTGATATTTTCTATCGCTTCGCCAAAGTAAACCTCCGCGAGCGGATCCTCCGCAAGACGCCAGTCCGCGTGGCCCAGCTCATGAACCGCGAATTCAGCACAAAGTTTGCCGACGAGAAGTTCGTGACCACGCCGGACAATCTCAAGCTCCGTCTTGTCGAGGACACATTCAGCAACAGCCTGCCGTCGCTCCTGCGCTACGAAGATAAAAACACCATGCGCTTCAGCCTGGAAGGTCGTGTGCCATTCCTCGACAAAGACGTGCTGAAGTTCCTCTTTGCGCTGGACGACGAGTCGATCATCAAGGGCGGCTGGAACAAACGCATCTTGCGCGACGCCACTCGTGACTTACTACCACCGATGATCAACCGCCGGCGCAACAAGATCGGCTTCACGACTCCAGAGCACGAATGGTTTATGCGCCTCAAGAATCGCTTCTACGGCATATTCCTGAGCGAAGAGTTCGTCAACCGACCGTACTGGGATGCACAGGCAGTCGCCGAAGCGTTCGAAGGATTTATCAAAGGCAAGAACGACAGCAACAGCTTGCTGTACTGGCGATTCCTGAACGTCGAACTCTGGCTGCGCGAGTTCTTTGACGAGAAGAAAGACGAAGAGCCCGTGCACGAGAAGGGCGAGCTCGAACCAAACGAAGGCAAGCAGCTCGATATCACAGCCGGCGGTGCAGAATATCGCCGCTATCCGCTGCGCACCGACTTCGTGACGGCTAAGGACAACTTGCAGGAGTTTGTCACGGCTCGGGTCAGCAAATTCTTCGAAAATCTCAGTTCCGACAAAGCGCATGCTGAGTACAAAACACACGATTGGTACTTCCTCATCAGCGAAAAGATTGTCGCCATCACACAAGGTCGTAGCTACTTTGTATGGGATATTACGCCAGGCTGGTGGGCGCGGTTCCTGAGCAAGCGCGTGACCAAGACGCCGTATGGCATTGGTTTGGGCAGTCCATGGACAATGCAGCTTGCCATCCAGGAAGTGGGCTTGCCAAAGATTCTGTATGCCTCAATCGGCGGCGCCATTGGCAAGATGATCGGTAAGCGCGGCACATTCTATAATCTCGTGGGCAGCGACATCCGCGCCATCGACGGCCCGACCGAATATTCAGTCTACCCCAGTAATGTCAGTGCTAAGCTTGCACCGAAAGACCCTGACCTTGTTTCGCAGCAGCTTGCTGACGCCATTCGTGCGGCCGTCCCAAAGACAGCAGCTGAGCATTTCAAAGGCGTGGTCGTGATCGATAGCAACGACATCGGCCGCAATGTCTTGGGTCAAAACACGGGCGAGGACGAGAAGCTTTTCGAAGATATCTTTGGCGACAATCCGCTCGGACAGGCCGATCAGCGAACGCCGCTTTGCATTGTATTTAAGAAATAGTTTTGACATACTGGCTAGGTCCGACGCGTTGGATTTGGAGGGTCGCATGTCCCAGAAAGTGTTCGAATACATCGGCATCACACTGGAGGTGTCGTATGCGGAAGAGCGTGAGCTCGATGTGCGTGACGTATTCGACAACGGGAGTCGCTTGAGTTTCGAGGGCGGGAAGTTCATCATCGACTTCGTCCTTCGGGTGGTCCTGGAAGAGCGTGGCGCCAGGCTGGCGTACCGAGTCCTCGAAGGGAAGACGGAGGTCTTCGCCGTAAGTGGGAGCGGCAGTCGCTCCTACCGTGGTGGTACGCGTAGGGGGACGGTGCTCGGCACTGTGGGCTTTGGTTTCTAGCTCGGACGAGTCGCTCAGCCCCAGATTCTCGGGGCTGAGCGACTACAGCAACAAGGTGGTTTTCCGCCTTGCGGATGATACAATGAACTTATGGTAATCGTTGCGCTCTTTTCGTGGTGGTACACCGCCGGGTGGGCCCAGTTGGGTAGGCGCGCCGTCTTGCGTATCGCTGGGGTGCTCGATTTCTTCTCGGTCGGGTTGTTGCTGAAGAGCCTGTTTGCGCCATTCCGGCAAATATCGGTCGGACGCGTACAGGGCTCACTTGATACACAAGTTCGTGCGTGGGCTGATCGGCAGATTTCGCGTGGTATTGGTGCGATGGTGCGACTTGGCGTTATTTTGTTTGGGCTGATCGCGACTGTGCTGATGGTTATCGTGGCTGTGGCGCTGCTTGTGCTGTGGCCGTTGGTGCCCTTTGTGCCGATTATCGTAACGGTGCTGGTGGTGGGGACGCACGTATGAACCAAGGCATGTTCGACTACCGCTCGGCGCGTGCACAGAAGGCACGATTTGGCGTACTCCTGGGGACCAAGCCGGTAAAATTATCGCTGATGGCGGCTGTCGCGGGGTTGTTTCTGCTGGGCGCGGTAATTGTGGTCGTGGCGCTCCAGCCGGTCGGTGTGATCGTTGCGAGTTTGGCGGTTTGGCCGCTCATGCTGCTCATTTGGCACAAATACGAACTCGACGATCTCCATCCGCTAAAGGAAGCGCAACCAACAATGCACGGTCAACTCAGCGGTGATGTTCTGGGGCGGCTCGGCGCAAACCCCTCACCGCAACAGATCGCTGACGTGGTAATGAGCTTGAACGGTGGGCTGTTCTTTGTGACTCGGTTTGGGGTGGGGCCGAACTTTCTGACCGAGCTGAGTAGTCATTTGCCTGAAAGCACGGAGGTTATTTGGAAGCGAGCGCTTGAGCTCCGCGATAAGTACCGAGCTGAAAGCGTCGATGCTGCCACGCTCCTGACTGCACTTGTCGAGCAAATTCCTGGAAACGACCAGATACTTGCTCATCTCCAGCTCAGTCCGGACGATATCGAGGCTGGCCTGGGATGGTATCAACACATCCGACATATCGTAAAGACACATGGCACGAAGGAACAAACAGGCGGTATTGGTCGCGACTGGGCCTTCGGGTATACGCCAATGCTGAGTCGATTTGCCTTGAACGTATCTGAAAGCGTGTCGGGCGGGCTGCTGACGCGTGACCTCGAAGGACACCAAGAAGTTATCGGGCAAGTCACCAAGCTGTTGGCCGGTGGCGGCCGTCAGAACGCGGTGTTGGTGGGGCCAACCGGTGTCGGCAAGACGACGCTCGTGTATGCACTGGCCGAGCGACTTATCAACCCGTCGCCTGAGCTGCCGCAGAGTTTACGCTACCGCCAAGTAATGGCGCTGGACCCGGCAAGTCTTATCGCTCAAGCCCGGGGAAGGGGCGAGCTCGAAAACCTCGTGCAAGGATTGTTCGTTGAGGCGCTCAAAGCCAAGAACGTCGTGCTCTTCCTGGATGATGCGCAGCTGTTTCTTCAGGAGGGCACTGGTTCGGTTGACCTCAGTAATTTGCTTCTGCCGATTCTGGAAGGTGGTGGCCTGCGAATTATTCTAGCCATGGACGAACAGCGCTGGCTACAGCTCTCGCAGACCAACCCGGCGCTGACGCAGTATATGAACCGCATCACCGTCGCGCCGCTTGGCAAAGACGACACGTTGCTTGTGCTGCAAGATCAATTGCTCATCCTCGAATTCCGCAACAACGTGACGTATATGTATCAGTCGCTGGAGGAGGCCTATCGCTTGGGTGACCGTTACGTGCAAGACCGCGCGATGCCGGGTCAGGCCATCAGCTTACTCGAAGCCGCGGCGCAGCAGACGACGAACGGCCTGGTGACGGCGAGCTCAATCCAGCAAGCGGTTGAAAAGACTTTTGGCGTGAAGGTTGGGAATGCCAACGCCGCCGACGAGCGCACCAAGCTTCTTAACCTCGAGCAACTTATCCACGAGCGGATGATCAATCAAGTCCGTGCCGTCAATGTCGTGAGTAGCGCGCTTCGTCGCGCCCGTGCTGGTGTGCGCAACCAAGATAGACCGATCGGTACGTTCCTGTTTCTTGGGCCAACTGGTGTCGGTAAGACTGAGCTGAGCAAAGCACTTGCTTCGGTGTACTTCGGTGGTGAGGATCGACTGGTACGTCTGGATCTCAACGAATTCTCTCGCCCCGATGACGTTACGCGATTAATCGCCGACGGCGCGCATGACCCGAACGGCCTGGCTGCGCAGATCGCCAAGCAGCCATTCAGCGTTGTGTTGCTTGACGAGATCGAAAAGGCGCACCCGAACGTGCTCAATACGCTCCTGCAGCTGCTGGATGAAGGCGTGCTGCGCGATATCAATAACCGCGCCGTGAGCTTCAAGGATGCGATTGTTATCGCGACAAGTAACGCCGGCGCTGACCGAATTCGTCAGTATATCGATGCGGGGTGGAAGCTGGAGCAGTTCGAGGAGAAGTTTGTGAATGAACTCATCGATTCTGGTCAGTTCAAACCTGAGTTCCTGAACCGCTTCGACGAAATTGTTGTCTTCCGTCCGCTCAACCAAGATGAGTTGCTGCAAGTGCTTGACCTCATTGTCGCGAGTATTAACAAGACGCTCGCGCTGCAGAAAGTCACGGTGCATGTCGCCGACGATGCCAAAAAGATGCTCGTAAGCGCCGGATACGACCCACGCCTGGGCGCGCGTCCGATGCGCCGTATTGTGCAGCGAAGTATCGAGGATATCGTGGCCAAGCGTATGCTTTCGGGTACCGTCATGCCGGGCACGGCTATGGATATTACACTCGCCGACGTACAGGCCGCGCTCAATCAAAACGGCGAGCCTGCGCCCGCCGCCCCCCCCGAAAACTCAGCCGTAATTACGCGCTGAGTTTCTGCCTGACTTTCTTGGCGAAACTGCCATGCGCACGCAGAGCGTTGATGATCACTACGACATCGACAACCTCTTGCAGCGCCGCACCAAGCACGGCGGGGAAGTGGCCAGTCGAGAACACGAGCATCATGCCGACGCTTATGATGATGCCAGTCCAGATGCTCTGCAGACCAATACGAATTGTATCCTTCGCAATACGAACCGCCTGCGCGACTTTGTGCACATCGTCGAGCATGATCACCACATCAGCCGACTCGCTTGCCGCGGTTGAACCACGTGCACCCAGCGCGATGCCAACGTCGCTGGCAGCAAGTACTGGCGCGTCATTGACGCCGTCGCCAACCATGCCGGTCGGGTGGTAGCTACGGTCGATGTTTTTGATCCCCGAAACTTTGTCCTTAGGCAGGAGGCCGGCGTAGACTTCCGTGATGCCAACTTGCTGGGCGATGTTTTTGGCGACGCTTTGGTTGTCGCCGGTAAGCATGAGGATATGTTCGACGCCATGCTCACGGAGGTCCTGAATGGTGGCTTTGGCTTCTTGGCGAATCTCATCGGTGAAATGTAGCGCACCCACAACCTTGCCATCAACAGCGACGAACGTTGTGGTGCGCTCGTTTTCGGCTGCTGCTTGTTCGCTACGGAAGGTCGCGTCGTTGTCGTGCATGAAGGCGTATTTGCCCAGGAGAACTTTCTTGCCGTTCCAGTCGGCACGGAGGCCGAAGCCTGGTTCCTCGCTCACATTCTCAACGCTGGTCGAGGTGACTTTGCGGTTCTTGGCTTCAGCAACGACAGCTTCAGCTAAGATGTGGGCGGAGTTTGATTCGATCGCGGCAGCCAGACTGAGCACAGTGTTCTCGTCCATATCGCCATACGACTCGACGGCGTCAATAACCGGCTTGCCTTTGGTGAGCGTACCTGTCTTGTCGAACGCGATGCTCTTGATGGCAGCAAGACGTTCAAGACTCGAACCGTTCTTAACGATAATGCCGTGCTTGGCGGCGCGGCTCATGCCGGAGATGATCGCAACTGGTGCGCCAATCAGCAGCGGACACGGTGTCGCCACGACGATGACTTCTAGGAAGCGATGCACGTCGCTCGAGATTGCCCAGGCGGTGAACGCAATCGCGTAAGAAATAGCAGTGAAGGGCAGGCTGTAGCGATCAGCAAGGCGTACGAAAGGTGACTTCGCAGTGGTTGCTTCAGTGACTAGCTTGATGATCTGGGAGTATTGGCTGTCGGCGCTGGTGTGTAGCGCCTCGATGATGATCGGTGCGTCGACGTTTACGGCACCACTCATGAGCTCGTCGCCGGGTTTTTTGCCGACAGGCAGGCTCTCACCGGTCAGGCTGGACTCGTCGAGGCTGGTGGTGCCTTTGACGATCTTGCCATCAACTGGGATAACTTCGCCTGGCTTGACCAAGACGCGGTCGCCGACCTTGACGGCTTCGATACGCACGTCGGTTGTCGAACCGTCCTTTCCCGCAAGGTGCGCTTGCTTCGGCGCGCGGTCCATCAGGTCGGTGAGCTCGTTGGTCGCGCGGAGCTCAGCATAGTCCTCGAGCGCCTCACCGCCGGTGAGCATCAGTGCAATGACGACGGCCGCCCAATATTCCTGCAGAAGCACGCCCACCACGATGGCGGTCAGCGCTAGCACATCGAGCCCCAGCCCGCCTTCGCGAACCGTCTTAGCCATCTCGATAACTATCTGGATAGCCGCAATGACCGATACGGCCACGAGAAGCACGTTAGTAATAGAGTGCATGCCGGCCAGCTGGAATCCGAGGCCCACAAGCATGGCGGCGGCGACCAACGCGAAAACTGGATATTTCCGCACCGAAGAAACCGCCCGGGTGTAAAATGTCGTTTTGTTCATGATTACTTCTAATTATACACGACCCACAGATGAGCCATGGTATAATAACTGAGGTAAAACTGTGCGAGTGTTGTATAAAGGCTATTATGTCAGCCTTCCAAGCTGAAGATGAGGGTTCGATTCCCTCCACTCGCACCAAGTTATGAAAAGTACCCTTGCAGTAGTTTTCATAACTTGTATGTCTGAGGTTTCGAACCCGTTAGGGCGAGAATTGCCAGTGGCAATTCGAGTTTTCCTTGCTTGGCCGAGCGAAAGTGCTTGTCACTTTGAGCGAGCAGGAGTGTCGATTCCCTCTCGATCAGTGTATTATTTCAATATGCCCCGGTAGCTCAGCTGGATAGAGCAGGAGACTTCTAAGCTTCAGGCCGTTGGTTCGATTCCAACCCGGGGTACCATTTCCGTGGTGCAAAGGAATTATTTGCTAAAATACTAAGTATGGATATACAAAAAGTTACGCTACCAGATGGATATCGCTTTGTGTATAGCGACATCCAACCAGAAGAAGTAAACGAGCTGCGTCGAAAATATGGTTGGAATCCAGATACGGCCGAGAGGTGGCGTGAATGCTTAGATAATTCAATCGTTGTTGGAGTTCGTTACGATTCGGAGCTTGTTGGTATTGGATTCATAGCCGGTAATTCACGACATGGTGTTTTATGCGATCTTAGTGTTGATCCCGATCACAAAAACCTTGGAATCGCTGAAGCTATTACAGATGAAAACCTACGGCTTGCTAAAGAAAGAGGTATGCGATACTTCTACTTACATGAGTCGGATCCTAAACTGCTTCATGAAAAGTACCTAGAGTGTGGATTTAGAGATACCGACGGCAGCCTTTTCCGCAACGATACCCTGCAAACTTAGTTCTAATCTCATACAACACGCTGTACCAGCACTTATACTAAGAGACTTCTTCGGGAATCTTCTGCAACGCCATATAGTAATACGGAGTTGCGTTGCTCGGCTTTTCGTTGACGGCCGCGACTACTTTATAGCCTAGGCGCTCGAATGCAACCCTCTCGGCCTCAGTACCATCGGCCAGGTATAGACCGCCAGGCTTAAGGCAGCGCTGTATTTCTGCAGCAGCGGTTAATCTCAAGGATTTTTGTAGATCTGCCTCGTCGACTTTGCCCGACACCGCAAGGTCGTCTATGGCTTGTTCAGCGGCAGCCTGACGTCGTTTGTATTCAATATTGTCTTCCTCGCTGAAGTCTGAGAATTCAAAATCATCTTCGGCAATTGCTGGAAGATGCGCTGCAACGATCATGTCAACCGAACTATCCGCGAAATCTAAATGCCGGACGTCAAGGAGTTTATCAAGCGATTCGTTTTCGTCACGCTGAGAAGCAAGTGTACCCTCGGCGACGTTGCTGATAACCGGTTCATGTTGTAACTTGACGCCCTCAAGATAGTAATGGCCTATAGCTGTCGGTCCGGCCAGCTCGATGACCGGCCCTTGCATATGTTCGATAGCGCCCTTTAGGTCAAAACCTGGCTCAACCCATTCATCAACTTTTTCGCCACGTTCGCGGCGCTGCTTGATCGTCGAAGCCAGCTCCGAATCAAAAGGATATGAATGCGTCATTGGACCCTCGAGTGTTTCGTGATCTTCCATATACTTTATCTTAGCACGAGCACTTACTATTTGACGGCGTTCAGGCGACAGGGTATGCTAAACATAAGCCTTATTATACAAGTGCAAGTGGAGTAGATGTTGGAGGGCAGGTGCCTTTTAACTTACAAACAAAAAGGGTGAAACGTTGAAGAAAAAGGTACTTATTATAATTGCTGCGCTCGTGGCGATTTCGCTCGGATTAGGGGCGTGGTTTGTGCTACGCCCTGGTCAGCAAACGTCAAATTCAAACCCCACGCGGCAAAACGCGACCGTTCCATCTATCCAGTTGAATGTTTCTCAGGAGAGCTTAGCCTCGGCCCAGAACAGCAGGCGCTTACCAGTTGCGGTCCGAACCGACAGCTACCAGGACGTTGCTCGCGTAGAGTATCTGATCGATGGCAAGTTGGCGACCTACAGTACACAGGCACCGTTCAATGTCGAGATTGACCTCTCTACGCTCGCAGCAGGGGAGCACACGCTGCAAGCAATTGCTTACGGGGTACATGGCGGTGTTGCCAAGAGCGGCGTCTTCAGGTTTACGCTGAGTGGGGATAGCAAAGTTGAGCCGTCTAACGACGAGTCACAAACAGTAGTCGACCAGAGTGTTACATCGAGCGTGCTCGGGCGTAGTGCCAGCCATGGGGCAAGAACCGTTTCGACATCGACCAGCAGTGGATCGCAAAATAGCGATGGCACAGGCGGAAGCGGGGGAGATTCTGGCAACGGCGGAGGTGGCGGCGACACCACACCATGGCCAGACGCGCCGGAGACACTTATCTGCGGCAACACAGCACTCCTGAGTGGCCCGAGCAGCGCACCTACTGGACCGAATACGATTATAGTAGCCGCCGGGGATAATAGCGGCGTGGACTTTACGCTTGCAAGCAAGACCTACTGGTTTGCGCCTGGAACACACAGGCTTGGCAGCGGGCAATTTAGCCAAATTTCCCCAGGGAACAACTCGACATTTGTAGGTGCGCCCGGTGCTGTTCTAGACGGGCAAGGCCTCAATAATTATGCGTTTTCTGGAAGTGCCACGAATGTCAAAATCCAATATTTAACTATCAAGAATTTTATCTCGCCCAAAGATGAGGGCGTCATCAACCACAACAGCGGTGTAGGTTGGACTATGGAGTACCTAACCGCACAGAACAACAAGGGCGGCGCAGTCTTCGTCGGTACAAACAATCTCCTACGCTATAGCTGTTTGAAAGATAATGGCCAGTATGGCTTCCAGGTTTACAGTGGCGACGTCGGCGGCCCGCAGAACGCGACACTCGACCATAACGAGATCGTCGGTAACAACACTGACAACTGGGAAGTCGACACCAACGGCGATCCAACCGGCTGCGGCTGTACCGGTGGTGGTAAGTTCTGGGATGCGCATACGGTAAACGTGACTAATAACTACGTTCATAACAACTTGAGCGTTGGTCTCTGGGCTGATACGAACGATACGGACTTCCTCGTCGAGGGTAACTACATCTCTGATAATGAGAGCCAGGGCTTATTCTACGAGATCAGCTACAACATGATCGTGCGCAATAATAACTTCGTTCGCAATGGCTGGCCGGCAGGTGCGGGGAACTCAGGCTTCCCCACCGGCGCTATTTACCTCTCTGAGTCGGGTGGTGACAGCCGTGTGGCCGGACGTACCGACAAGATCGATATTTACGACAACCAATTTACCGATAACTGGGGCGGCGTGGTCTTGTGGGAGAATGCCGACCGATTCTGCTCATCGCCGGCCAACACGAGCTCGGGTTACTGTACCATCGTGAATCCGGCCGCGACGCTCGCAAACTGTACCGACCCGGCAAATGGCGGACACGTCAATGTCGAGCCGTACAAGTCTGATTGTCGCTGGAAGACGCAGAATGTTTCTGTTCACAACAACGTTTTCTCGATGAACAGGGCTACCATTACCAACTGCGCATCAACCGCGAGCTGTGGTTTCCAGGGAATTTTCTCGAATAGCGGCTCCTTCCCGAGTTGGTCGCCGTATATGGGCGATGTCATCCAGACGGCTATTACGTATAACCAGAACAATCATTTCAGCAACAATACGTACATCGGCGACTGGAGGTTCCGTCCATTAACCGAAAGTGCAACGACCATCTTTGCGATCTGGCAGGGCTCGCCATACAGTCAGGATGTAGGTAGTACGTACAATGGCGCCGATCACCAACAGGTGACGAACTATCTCGACGATAACACCGCGACGCTCGAGGGCTCGATCGGTCAGTGGCAAAGCTGGTTCTCCACAACGGTCGCGCAGTCGACGGCCGAAGCACATACCGGTACGCACAGCCTCAAGATCAACATCACAGCGCCGTTCGGGTGGGGTGTCCAGCTGTCAGATCCGGTCGGGCCGCAGATCACGACGCGGGATAAGCACATTAGTTTTTGGGGTAAGCTTGGCTCCGGCACGAACATCAAGGCTAAATTGGAAGTTCGGTGGTTGGGCGCAACGCAGAATTTGATTAGGACCGACATCCTGACCTCGCCGATCCTTAACGCAACGTGGCAAGAGACCGCCAGTACGTTGACGCCGCCGGCGGGTGCTAAGACGGTGAGCATTGTGGTTGATGACAGTTCGGGCACTGCTGGCAACTCGCTGTATCTCGACGATATTGTTATCGCGGATAGCAACTAGCTTCGAATAATTTCTCCAGAAATTTATAAGGGCCCCGGTTAAGGGGCCATATATCGGGCGCGCCACGAGGGCGGCCGTGGTGGTGCGTCACGCTTTTTAGCGTGGTACATCAGGGGCTGTCCCGGGTGGGAGCTAGCGCCTCATCGAAAAGCGACGGGCGCGCACATAGTGCACAGTCTTACGTGTATTACACCAGGTGAGTCTTCGTTACATCTTGCAGTATAGCCTACCTCAAACGACTAGCAGTTGTTAGGCCAACTCGTCGGCCTCACGTTGCTTGTCGTCCTCCTCCAGCCAGAAGAGCAGATCCGCCTCGGACTCCATCTCCCTGTAGAATTCGGCCAGGTGAATCTGCCGGAACTCTTCAGCGGTGCAGCCGAGCACTTTGTGCGCGTGCTGGAGCTTCACGATGAAGTGAGGCAGCCAGAACGTGTACGGATCGCGCCGGTCGCGCACGGGCGTGGAGGCGCCGTTGAACCGGGTTCTGACCTCCTCGTCGGTAGGCGGGGTCATCGGCTTGTTCAGCCAGTCGAGACGCCAAAACGTCTCGAAAGGCACCAAGCCAAGCTCGGCCGGCGTGTACACCCAGTGCTCCTGTCCGTAGTACGGGTGGACGTAGCTGGTGCGGAACGTCGTCCTGAACTTCGCCCAGATCCGATTCTGGTCCGAGCGGAAGTCGGCCAAGATCTGACCGATCTTATTGATCCGGAACTCACCCTCGTCGATTCGCTCGAAGAGGACCCACGTCGCCGGGCTCGGGTGAACCTGAGCTAACGTGGCCGCCATCGGGTGGGTGGGGGACTTGCGGGACGGTGCCATGATGGCCTCCAGCGGTAGGAACGCTGCTGAATGAGCAGAATATGCCTATAATATACTATGTTATAGGTTATGTCAAGTAATAAGATCTGGGAATGTCTCTACCCTCCGGGATAACGCAGCCAGAGGCGGCCATCCCGGAGGGTAGTCAAATTATGGAGCGAGCAAGGCACGGACTCGCTCTTTGTAGAGCGCGACGTTCTGGGCCCTCACTACATGTCGAGCAGGAAGTCGTCCCTGGGTGGTGCGGCCTGCGCCACGGTACCCAAGCTTACGCACTACGTCCCTTGTGATCGGCTGGGAGTAACTGTCGGGCACTCGCAGTTGGGCCGCAGCGATGAGGTTGCCAACCGCCTCATCGGGGTCGACAGGCGCGAACTGGTACAGGCCCTTCTCGTTGCCCAGAGCCTGAGACAGTGCGAGCACCGCCTGGAGGTCGTGAATCGACAGCGCCGGGTAGGGCTTGAGGTATTCGCCTTGGGCCTGGCGACGCAGCTGCTCTTTCTTGTGTCGCTGCTCGGCACGGGCCCGATGACGAAGGAAAAGCTGTCCAATTTCAGGCTGTACGCCCAGACGGACAAGCTCCTCGGCGCCCGAGAACGTCACGCTTGGATCTCGTGTGATATCCGAAGGTACGACATACATTTGCTGCGGATAGCGCAAGTACACTTCGAGTGCCGCCATCATGTCGACGTCCACATTGAACGCGAGCTTGCTGTAGATCGCGCGCTGCGACAGATCGAACCCGGCTTGAGCGGCCAGGTAGCCGAGCTTCTGTCGTATGCGTTTGTACTGCAGCATGCGGGAAACTTCCGAAAAAGGACCACCCACAATGAGGTGGACCCGCCCCGGGAGTGAAGCGACATGCTTGAGGGCATCGTCGAACCCGCCGGCGATAGAACGCGCGCCCAAACCGGAGGCGTCGCCGTAGATATCGTAGTCTTCATGCCTTACGTGGGCCTGATGCGGAATGGGCGATGTGATCGCCGTATCCGCTATATCCAGCCCCATGTAGACAGGAACATCCTCTTCGGCCCGCGTGAACATTCCAGCCATTCGCGCAGTGTGCAGCCTGTGTGCCGCCCGGGAGTCCTTGATGTTTCGTGATCCCAGGGGAGCATTTTTACCATAGTTGACGGCCGTTGCTGACACAATGACGGCTGCCAGCTTGTATCTTTTGGACCAAAACGCCTTCCGTGCACCCCAGGCGCATGCCGGGTTGTCTGCGTTTACTCCATCCGCGAGAGCAATCACGTATTCGGTCACAGATCGTCCTTATCGGTCGTGTTTTTCTGTGGTGACAACGGCTGACAGTATATCACAGATTTATGCTGAGGCTGGAGCGAGTGGAGAGTTGCAATTATGAAGCCAATTGCGACTTATTTGCAAAAAGTAACGCCAATCTGCAAAAATAGAGAAAACTAAAGGAAAATTACCGTGTTTCTACCTATCGTACTCGCATTTTCGACATTTCTATCAACACTTCTGGGCGGTATAACCGCGCTGCGTAATCGCGATCGGCTGCATCGCATTCTGGGCTACACCGCGGGCGTGATATTGGGTGTGGTTGCTTTTGATCTGTTGCCTGAGATATTCGAGAGCGTTCATGCTAACAATATTGACCCGACGCTGCCGATGGTTGCATTGGTCGTGGGCTTCTTGGCATTTCATGTCGTCGAGAAGCTTATGGCGCTGCATCATGCGCACGACGACGAATACAGTGACCACAAGCATCCACAGATTGGTCTGGCGTCGGCTATGGCGCTGGTGGGGCATAGCTTCCTAGATGGTGTCGGTATCGGCCTCGCATTTCAGGCGGGTGAGGCGGTCGGTGTGACCGTAGCGATTGCGGTCATTGCGCACGACTTCGCCGATGGCCTCAACACCGTCAGCCTCATGCTGGCGCATCGTAATTCGCGCAAGCGAAGCATTGTACTCCTGATTCTCGACGCGCTCGCGCCGGTGCTTGGCGCGCTTTCGACGCTGTTCTTTGCGCTGAATGCTTCGACGCTTGTTATCTACCTCGGGTTCTTTACAGGATTTTTGCTCTACATTGGCGCGAGTGATATCTTGCCAGAGGCCCACGCAAAGCATTCGTCGAAGGTGACGATTGCGCTGACCGTGCTTGGGGCTGTGTTTATGTTTGTGGTGACAAGGTTTGTATAAGATTATATAATATAGTTCATGACAGAAGAAACGGAGCTCACGCCCGAGAAGATCATCGGTATCGTGAAGCAGGTCCTGAACGAGCACGCACCCAATGCTGACCCGCAGGACATCGAGGAACTCCTCGAGACTCTGCGGGGCAACGACCCCGACGAGTTGGAGATGAACATCGGTGCCGGCTTCGCCGAGTTGTGCGAAGGTGAGGCGGCGTGCGACGCGGCGTTCGCGCGCTACGCCGAACTGATCGGCACCGGGGAGGTCAAGCACAACCCCATCCCCGGCCCGTCGTCCGAGTCCTGAACTGTCTGAGTCGCCCGCGCGGAGCCGCCCTGGCTTCCGCGCGGGCGCTCCCGATTACTCTGTTAAAAGTTGTTTTTATCTGGTAGAATAAGTTTCGTATCAAGTATGGCGGACGTAGCTCAGTTGGTTAGAGCGCTGGATTGTGGCTCCGGAGGCCGTGGGTTCAAGACCCATCGTTCGCCCCATGATTAAAGCCCCACCTCGTGTGGGGCTTTAATCATGGGGCTGGCGGCGCTCGCGCCGAGCGAGAGGGAGAGTGTCAAGACCGTCGTTTTCTATGATTACTGATGAAAGTATTCCGGATGCTGATCTATCAGTTCCCTAATCTCATCATAATATTCTCCTACCGCCCAGTGGGCGTGCGCTTTCTTGCGGTGCGGCTCCAGAACTTTGTTGTAAGCTTCCAACGTGAACTTGCGTTCTCGGAAAAGCTGCGCGTGGTCGAGGTAGTCGAAGTAGACTGGCAGGTATTTGTCGAGCGCGTAGACGAACTTTGCCTCTTCTGACTCCCTTCTTTCGTATTCGTGGATGATATTTACGATCCACGGGAATTGCGCATATTCCGCTTCTATCTTATGGAGTGCTCGCTTCTCGCGCTGTTCTTTTGAGGCTATCTTCTCTGAGTCTGCAAAGGTGGAGGTATCATCGGCAAATACTTCAACGATGTCATGAGCGATTGCCAGCTGGCATACTTTTCCAACATCCAAGCTCTTGTCGATCTCGGGCGCCAACGCGCAGGCTAAGAAAGCGAGAGACCATGAATGCTCGGCATCGTTTTCGAACCGTCGTTCATTCGTGGGGACGGGAATGTCGCGCTTGATGTGATAAAACGGCAACATGAGCGACGTAATGAGGTTCTGCACATCTGCATGATGAGGTTTGTTGGCCATATTGGTAATTAGTATAAACCTTTCGGATGACAAAACCCCAGAAGCAGCAAGCTCCTGGGGTCTGTCATCTCTAGCGGAAGGCTCCGATCTGGCGCAGTCGCGTAGTGGCCGCGAGGGCAACAACGCTACAAATGACGCCGGTCAGAATCATGCCAGTGGCGAGGTTCGTCTTGTCGACGGCCACGCCGACCAGCGGTCCGGCTACCATGTAACCCATGCGTTGGACGAGGTTGGCGACGCTATTCAGCGTGGCACGGTGATCTTCCTCGATGTGCGCGTTCAGACGGTGTGTGAGCGGTGAATTGCCCAGCGCCTGGACAACATCGTGGCCCAGGACGACCCACACCAACCAGAGTTGGCCAGTGGCCATCGCCAGGTATACGGCGCCGACGGTGATCGAGTAGATACTCATAGTGCGGCTGACGTGAGCCTCATGGTGGAATCGATGCGACAGCCAGGCCTTCCACAAACTGCGGACAGCGAGGATGGCACCGAACAGCACCACCGGAATACCCATTTGGGTGTAGTACAACGCGCTCAGCCAGAAGGCGAGGTACGTCGCGGTACTTAGGGTCGTCTTGAGGATGACCAGCCAGCGGACGTGGGACTTGCGCGCCAATTCGCGCAGGGCGTGCCAGGTGCTTCGCCGAAGTTTGTCTTGGCCGCCATTACTGCGCGGCGCTTCGACAAGCTTGAAGGCAAAGTATGCACCCAGGCCCGTCGCAATACCATCCGCGAGCAGTGCAGAGGCAACACCGAAGAAGTGAACCAGCACAACGGCCAGCGGAACTGCAACGGCGGTCGAGGCGAACCCCAGCCCGTCCATGCGTTGCTGGAGGCGGACGAAGTCTTTCTCTTTGCCATCGGCCTTCAGCGAGTCGATCAGCAGCGCCGTATCGATGCCGCTGATCAGACCGTTTGCCAATGCGAGAATCAACTCGCAGACCACGAACTGCCAGAATTCGTCACTCAGCCCATAGAGGATCATGCCCAGCGCTGCAATTGGCGCGCTGATCTTGATGCTCGCGGCACGGCCCAGCCGGTCGGCCAACATGCCGCTCGGAATCTCCCACAACAGATACGCCGCGCTAAAGATAGACTGCAACAGAAAGATCTGCGTGGTGTTCAAACCGTGCTCGACAAAGAATGGCGTCAGGTACGCGGCACTGATGCTGAGGGCGCGAAAAGGCGCCAGCCAGAGCAACCAGCGAGCATTTTGACTGTAGTGACGCACGTGAATTCCTTTCGTTTGTTAGTTGATAGAGATGACAGGGGTCTTTCTCAGACCCGATCCGCCTCCGAGCCCTGCGGTGTAAAAATACTTTTGAAACGATAAACGCCTCCTGACTCGGAGGCGTATCGCGACTGACGAAGATGAAACTATATGTTTTACGTGAGTACGATACGCCCTAGGTCCCATGAAGTGACCATGCCAAAGACAGCAATGCCGCCGGTAAGTGCGGTTGCCATACGTTGGTTATGATTTGGGCGATATCGTTTCATATCTCCGCCAGTATAGCAGAGTTGGAAAGTTTGTAAATACAGTGTTTTATTTTGTGGTATAGTAATTATATTCGTGGCGTACTTGTTACGAAGTACTGAGGAGGCGGTTATGAGCATGCAGGAGACCCCTGAGGCTCAACTGGCAGATTTTCGAGGCCCCTTTTACCCCTTGACGATCGAGGAGGTCGCCAAGGCCTACGTGGGATGCGGTAACCTGGATGCTTCCAGGGTGGAACTCGCCGCACGTCGTGGCTACGCGTTCCATTCCATCAGGTGGAATGTCATCACCCAAGACGGCTACCAGTGGTACGCAGTAGCGACATTTGGTCTCGTTGGTGGGAGGGGAGCAATTGCCCTACCGCGGGCGCGAGACCTCAACAGGCGGGACAACGTTCCGCTTGACCGTTCGCCAGCCGTCTACCTGAAGGGGACGGTTTCTACGCGGGATGCAGCTCGGATCGCGGAACGATTCGCCCGAGCCCTGCGCAGTGTGCAGGGCTGAGTCAGAAAGGAACCTGTTCATGAGCCTGAACCAAGTGGCCGAGGCGAACCTCGATGGTTACGGCCCGCCCATCTACCCGCAGGCTGAGATCTGGAGCCTCACAAAGGCGTACACCTCACAGGGGCCGGAGGGCTTCATGGCGAGGACGTTGGATGCGGCGGCCAGAGCCTGCCACGGTTTCGACACGGCCAGCCGAGTCATCCGGACATCGGACGACTACGTCTGGCGTCGGATCATCGAGTTCAAGTTCCAGGGTAAAGCCCGGGTGGCAGTAGCCTTTCCGGGCGCTCGAAGGAACGACTGCGATGGCTCGCAGCTCGACCGTTCGCCGGCCGTCTACATCGCGGGCGGCGCAACGGAGACGCTCGCCAAGGCTGTGCTGGTGGCGCTCGCGAGAACTCTGTACCGCCGCTGACGCACACACAACTGGCCCGGGGCAGAAAGCAAACTGCCCATGCCCCGGGCCGGTGCAACACCTATGAAATTATCTATTTGATTCGGATGACAACCTTGCCGCGGTGATGACCGACGTGGATGTACTCTAGCGCCTCAGCGGCGTTCTCCAGCGGGAACGTTTTGTCGATAGTCACAGGCAGCGCGTCGCTATCGACGAGCTCTGCAATGCGAGAAAGGCGCTCAGTCGTGACTATGGTGAACTGATTCGTTGCCGTGACGTTGTGCTCAGCTTCGAGCTGCTTGTCGGGTTGCTCTACCATCGAGACGATCTGGCCGCCGGATTTCAGCGCGGCAAACGAGCGCCTGTATGTTTCACCGCCAACCGTGTCGAAGACTGCGTCGTAGTCGTGTAGCTTGTCCTCAAACTTTTCGGCAGTGTAGTCGATGACTTCGTCCGCGCCGAGCTGCCGAACGTAGTCGAGGTCTTCTGGCGATGCGGTCGTCGCTACGTATGCGCCTAGATGCTTGGCCAGCGGAATCGCAAAGCTCCCGATGCCGCCAGCACCACCGTGGATAAGGATTTTCTGCCCCGCGCTCAAGTGGAGCGTGTCGACGAGTGCTTGGTATGCGCTCACAGCTGTCAGCGGAATCGCCGCGGCCGTGATGAAGTCGACGCTGGCTGGTTTGCTCGCCAGAGATTCTGCTTTGACAGGAGTAAACTCCGCGAACGACCCGTGGCCGCTCAGCGGGCTTGTCTGGCCATACACTTCCTGGCCAACTTCAAAGCCATTGACGCCGTCACCTATCTCGACGATCGTTCCCGCAAAATCCCCACCCAATGTGGCAGGGAAGGTGAGCTGCGCGATTTGTTGGGTTTGTCCGGCGCGAACCTTGTAGTCAAACGGATTGACGCTGGCAGCGTGCACTTCCACGAGCACTTGGCCCGCGCCGGCGGTCGGCTTGTCTGCATCCGTGGTGAATTGTAGGACGTCTGCATCGCCATATTCGTTGATTTGAGCTGCTCGCATAGAATAACCTCCACAAATACTATTATTTTTATAGTAGCATGCTCGAAGGTGCGGGCAAAAAGCTAACGCTAATGCTATACTTTGGTCATGGCACGGTATCACTATCGCGAGGGTGTGACTCTTGATAAGAAAAAGAGTCGTTGGTTTCTCTATCTTATTGGTGCGATTATCTTTGCTGCCGCTGCGTATGTAGCTGCCGTGTACTTGGCGCCGCAACTCGTCACAGTACCCTTTACAAGCCTGACCGCGGATGCTACGGACAACAAGATTCAGAGCTCAAAGGCTGGGCAGTTTGGTGATCATCTCTTCATCCCGCAAATAAACGTCGATGTGGCCATCAACGTTGGCGGCGATAAATCACAGCTCGAAGCTGGTGTGTGGCAACGCAATACTGATCTTGGTAACCCTGATAAGGGCGGCAACTTTGTGCTCAGTGGATACAAATTTACCTGGGACACACTGCCGCAATGGGCGCGTGCAAAATCGCCGTTCTTTAACCTCGGCAAGCTGAAGACTGGTGATGACTTGACGCTCGACTACAAGGGGAAGCGTTATGTCTATAAGGTAGATCGCACGGCCAGTGTCGCATCGGGCGATACAAGCGTCGAGCAGAAGAGTGACGGCTACCGTCTGACGCTCTATGCAGCCGATGCGACCGGAACGGCGTTGGCCGGGCCGGCTATTGGCGCGCATCGCATCAGCCCAGCGCTTGATCAACAGGCGAACGCGAGCTTTGGCGAACAGTAGTTAGAGCTGTGGCGTGATCTCGTTTAATGCCTGCGAAACAGTCAGAACAGGAATCCCTGTTGCTTTGATAGCGCCCAACTGCGCATCGAGATTGGCGGCGGTAATAGACCACGCAGCGCTGTCAGCGATGACAGGGTCGCCGACACCGTGATAGACGAGCACGAGCCAGGTGTGCTGAGCTTGGGCTTGATTGACCCACGCGGCAACCTCTTCGGTTGTGGTTGTGGCCAGAATGTTTTGCACCTTGATGTTATAGATGTCGAAGTTATCTTTGCTGTTGAATCCAACGTCGACTGAGCGGTGTGATCGGTAGTACTGCTTGATCGCGGCGATCGATTCGGCGTTGTATTCGCCGTGTGGCGTTGCAAAGTCGGTTGGCTTCTGGCCAGTGATCGTCGTGAGGTCGCTCTGCGACTGCGACAGTTCCTGCTGGAGCTGTGTGGCAGTGAGAGTGATGAGCGAGCTGTGCGTCACGGTGTGCGAGCCAATCTCGTGGCCAGTGTCGGCGAAGGCTTTCATCATTGCAGGTGTCATGTAGTTAGGGTCGGTTGTGTAGCCGCTCAGCATGTACTGGGTCGAGAGGAAGTTGTACTTCTGGAGGAGTGGCAAGCCGTTGAGGTATACCGAGCGAAGCGAATCGTCGAATGTCAGGCTGACCATGCCTCGGGTGAAGCCAATTGGTTCGTATTTGACCAGCTTGTAATCATCCGTGTTGAGGTAGCCCACGCCGGCCATGCTGTGATATACCATGATCGAAGCCGCGCCAGCTGGTACGGTAAACTGCTGGTCGAAGTGGTTCCAGCCTGTGCTGTGCCATGCAGTCCCGATGTTCAGCCACTGCTGACTGCCGTCCTTCATGGTTACTTCGGCGTAAATGTACGTGTCGACGTTTGACTGGTAGTAATCAGAGAATTCGTAAAGCGCGCCACCGGTGACAGGCTGCGTCGGATATGACCAGTAGGCGTCGCCGTTCGTGTAGGCGCTCATAGTGATGTTAAGGCTGCGACTGCCGCTATGGCCGCTGTTTTGGTAGGCAAAAGTGGTTGTATTCGTCTTGGATTTGTTGGTTTGCCAGTTTGCAGGCAGACTGCCGGATGCGGTCTCGACCGATGGATTAGGCACAAGGTTCGATCCTGTCGGCTGCGCGTTATTAGCGACCGTTACGATAACTGCACTCGAAGTGGTTGTCTTGCCTGACGTATTGCGAGCAACGGCCGTGAGCGTGTGCTGACCGTCGGCGACGACTTTGGTGTTCCATTGTGTCTGGTACGGGGCGGCCGTTACTTCTGCGCCAAGGTTCGCGCCATCAAGCTTGAACTGGACGCCGGCCATGCCGATCGTGTCGCTGGCGTTAGCTGCTACGGTGACGGTTTGGCTGATGGTTGAGCCATTCGACGGGCTCGTGATGCTGACCGTAGGAGCAGCTGGCGCTGTGGTGGCAAGGCTGAAGTTGTCTGTCTGAAGGTTGCCGGTGCCGCTCAGGATGTGCATAACGGTCATAGTAACAGCATTGCTTGGTGTTTTGACGCTGGCGGTGAGCTTTTTCCAGCTGGTGCTTTTATTGGCGCCACCGAGCCATTGGAAGGAGTCGTTGCCCTGTGCATCGGTGAAGCGAGCCAGGAGATCGGTCCAGGTCGAAGACTTGTAGTAGTCGCTATACGTATATGTGGTGTCAGGAGTGACGGTGACGGGTGCAAAGATCCATTTTGCATCACCACTGCTATGAGTTGTCATAGAGACGTACAGACTGTGGCTGCCATTTTGGCCGTTGTTTTTATATGCAAAGGTCGCGTTATTGGTACCCCATTTATCGGTAGACCAGCCCGTTGGTTGGCCGCTGGCGCTTTGTTCGACTGATGGGTTGCTAATAAGATTAGGCGAGGCGGCAAGGGCTCCCTGGAACGGGGTCAGAGTCAGCCAGCTGAGGAGTATGCCAAGGGCAATACGTGGCGCAAGTTTTTTCATGATCTCGAATACCTTTCACGTAATTAGAGAATGAGACTTTAAGTTAATGATACAACTTATAAAACAGATGTCAATACCTATTATCACTAGTGCTTAGCCTGACATTAGTATTTACAAATCAGGTAAATAGGTATATAGTCACGTTCCGACGGATAATGTAAGGAGTAAAGTACATGTCTGGTAACGATATTGGTAAAGGTGCGGGTCCTGTTGCTCCAATTGCAGCAGGCGTCGCAGTCCTCCCAAACACCGCCGGCAATCCACTACTGATGGTCTTTAGCATCGTAGCAATTGTCGCAGGCGTCGTCGCATTGAGCAGCTTCATCGCTTCTCGTCTCGTGCTTCGCGCAACCCGCTAATTTTTATTAACGGTTGTCTCAAATAAAAATACAAATAACCGCTTCGAGGGTACCCTTCGGGCGGTTATTTGTATTTGAGGCTTAGTCATTATGAATATCATACTCTATATCATTATTGTTCTCGGGATTCTCAACCTTATTCGGCTGACGACTTTTATGGTCAGCGCCGATCTGTACGAAATGCGCCGCAAGCGCCAGCAAGCCCTGGCCGCAAAGACGCCGCAGGAATCGTACACGCCGTTTGTATCTATCGTCATTCCGGCATATAACGAAGAACTTTGTATTATCCGTACGCTCGAGTCGGTGTTGGCGAACGACTATGTGTACAAGCAAATTATCATCGTCGACGATGGCTCGAAGGATAAGACCTATAACCGGGTTCGTTACTACCTCCGTAAGCACAATATCGGTATCGTCAAACTCGTCCACCAAGCCAATAAAGGCAAGGCCGCTGCCATCAACAACGGCATAAAGAAGCACGCGCTCGGTAGCCTCGTAATGGTACTCGACGCCGACTCGCTGTTGCACCGACAGGCTATCAGTAAGATGGTCGAGTACTTTCGTGACCCAACCGTTACGGCGGCAGCGACAAACGTCAAGGTTATCTCTGGTCGCAGTGTTCTGAACGCAGCACAGCGGCTCGAGTATGTTGTTTCGCACCGTATGAAGCGTGCGCTGACGGCACTGAACATGGAGTACATTGTGGGCGGCGTCGGCTCAACCTTTCGCAAAGATATCATCGAAAAGTGTGAGTACTACGACACTGACACCATGACCGAAGACATCGACTTCACCATGAAGATCATTGCTCGCCAGGGCAATCGCAACAGTAAAGTTGTGTTCGCCGCTGACGTGCTGGCGTACACCGAGGGCGTGACACGCTTCAAGAGTCTTATCCGTCAGCGTTTCCGCTGGAAGTACGGGCGTATGCAGACATTCGTCAAGAACCGCTCGGTGTTCTTCAGCCGCGACGCAAAGCATACCAAGCAGCTCAGCTGGTTGTACCTGCCGTTCGTTGTCTTCAGCGAGCTAGAGCTCCTGTTGGAGCCGGTGCTCACGGGGTTCGTGCTCTATAACTCGTTCCTGTACGGTGGCATGGGCGGTTTCCTGAGTGCCTATATATTTGTGGTTATCTTTAGCACGATCAACATTTTGAGCGAGACGACCGAGTCGGGCCGCGGTAAGCTGTCGCTGATGCTCCTTACGCCGTTTGCGTATGGGCTGCTGCTGATTATGTCATTCGTTGACTTCATGGCGCTCATCAAGTCGCTGGTCCGCTTGCCAAAGCTCTTTGGTGGTCAGGTGAGCGTCGGCCACTGGGAGCATGTGGAGCGGACCGGTGGCGCCGTGAAGGTTGCGGCTTAGCGGCCGGATATCGTAGGGATGAAACACCACCAGAGAGTGGTGTTTTGTTTTAGGCAGATATTATTCTATAATATGTTTAAGACTATCTGAAGGGAAGTGGTCGTTGTGTTTGGGTTGATCATGGCGTCTCTCGGCTTCGGCCTCATCGTCGGTCTCTTCGGTGGTGCTTTCCGCGTCGCGAATGCCCACGACTGGGGCTACATCGTCCGATTCTGGCCGTCCTTCGTGATGTGCGCCGTACCGACCGTGGTGCTGATGTTCCTCATCGGAGGGCTCATGCTTCTTCTCCACTGATCGTCCGGCTTGGGCGGGGTAACTCCCGCTCAAGCCATACAGCTTCCGTAAACCACAAAACCACGCATTATGCGTGGTTTCTTTGTGGCTGAGGGTGGGGGGTAGGTTAGACCTTTTCAACCTTCGTAAAGTCGAGGATGAAGAAACGGCGGCTTTCCGAGAAGGCACCGACGCACGTCTGCAGCAGCAGGCGAGGCGAGCCTTCGTACGAGAGGACGTTCGTCGTCTGAGGGGTGACGGTCTCGGTTTCCTTGAGCGTATAGGTGAACTTGTAGCCGTTGCTGGTGTAGACTTCGACGACCTGGCCGACCTTCATGTTCAACAGTTTACCGAACACACGCTGCGTAGCGTGGCCGTAGATGAACGTCTGGCCGGACTTGTCGTTTGGCTCAGTAGTCATAGCGGCAAACATAGCTTTATCGTCGTAGAGCGTCCAGTCACCAGATGATTTGTCGTAGAAACCATCAACAACTGACATATCCACACCAACAGATGGCGAGACGACACGAACGGGGTGACCACTGATAGATTCAGGGGCCGGCTCGGTTTTTTTCACCTCTGTCACAGGGGTTGCAACCTGGGAAGAATTCGATTCAGCAAAAGCAGTGGTAGCGCCACTGTTAAAGAGGGCGGGGATCAAGCCCATCAGTCCAATGACTGTGAGCGCAACACCAGCAATAGCAATATTTGGAGGGGTTAAAAACTTCTTCTTCATCACAAACTCCCTTGAGGTGGGGTATACGAATACTATACCATAGTATGTCAATAATGTAAATACCTTTTATGCTTATCACCGGACGTGGTAAGCTCTAGATAACCATGAGCGCTTTTTCTTCTTTAAAGATACGTCGACGTGGGGCAGCGCTCGCCCTGGCTTTTGGCGTCTCGCTGATGTTAGCACCTCTGGCAAGTGCGCAGTCGAATGGTTCGTTAGCTCAGGGGTACGCAGTGAGTACTGACAGGGGTCAGATCGTATCTGGGGCGCTGGTGAGCCTCAAATCTGACTCGCAGAGCGTCGAATTGGCAGCAACGGACACCGTGGATCGCCTTGTTGGCGTGGTTGATCAGAAGCCGCTGGTCGTCATATCGGGTAATGCGCAGGAGTCGCAAATCGTCTTAAGCGGTACGACCGCGGTGCTCGTGAGCGATATCAACGGTACTATTAAGGCTGGCGACAAAGTGACTGCCTCGCCGATTGCCGGGGTTGGCATGCGTGCGACGACAGATGCGCGGATTGTTGGCGGGGCGCAAACCGACTTCGATACAGGAAAGGCTCAGACGCAAACCATCACTGACATTCATGGCGCCTCACATGAGGTACACGTCGGATATATTCAGCTCCAGGTAGGGCTTGCGAACTATCAAGCACCGGGGAGTAATTTCTTGCCACCATTTGTACAGAATATCGCTAACAGCGTCGCGGGGCGGCAGGTATCGCTGATACGAGTGGTCTTTGCGACGATTTTGCTTCTGTTTAGCTTTGTGAGTATTGCGATTCTTATATCCAGCTCAATCCGTTCAGCCATGATCTCGCTCGGGCGCAACCCACTGGCGGCGAGCAATATTCGTAAAAGCATTTACCAAGTCGGTGGCGTAACGTTGCTGGTGCTGGGCGCTACTCTGGTAGCGTGTTATCTTATCCTGATTTTGTAGATAAGCGCAAGCAAGTTCTTGCCTTTTTGCCTCGCCTCATTGTAAAATAAACATAACAACTGAGGTTGGGTTTTTAAAACAAACAAAATGCAAAACGAGCGCTCCTTCGACGTAGCGCCAGACCCTTCGGTCCAACAAACAGGGACCGCGACGGCTGGCACGTCGCCTTCCCAGGCGATCCCTCTTCGGGTGGCGCCTCCACCTCAGGGGACGCCCATCCCACCACGCGCCCCTTCATATACTGCACCAGCACAGGCACGGCGCAGCTTGTGGCGGTTTATTGCGATTGGACTCGTCGTCATTGTGGCGTTGGTTGGTGGCATTATCGCGCTGTTTACGCAGCTTAGTCGTCAGCAGCAAGTCCAATCCGGTGAGTACAATGTCTTGAAAGTACCTCTCACGAGCTTTGCGGGCAAAGGTGTCCCGCTCCAGAATGCAACCAGCCTGAAGGTGAATGGTCAACTCGACATCAGCCAGTCGGTACGGTTTACTCCTTCGACACAGCCCAAGAACCCGCTTGCCGGCCAACTCTACTTCGACCAAGCGTCGAGTAAGCTGCTGTACTACGACGGCCAGCAATTCATAAGTGTCGGATCTTCGAATACGACCGTAAACAACACCACGAATACGACCGGCGGCGCTATCACGACGAATGTCACTAATGTGCTGGGCGGCTCTGGCAACTCACAGTTTGGTGTGGAGCTACAGTCAGCGGCGCCAGGCGTGCAGCAGGTGGGCAACTTTAACGTTTCAGGGACGGGGCAGGTCGGTAACCTGAAGACATCATTGATTGATCCAGATAATGGCACATTGGTGGTTAAGGCGCCGACATTTAGCGTGCAGAATTCGATCGGACAGAGTGTTATTACCTCGAATACAAGCGGAATTACCGTCACGACCACTCCGGCTAGCGGCGTAACCGGCGATATAACGATCAAGAGCGGGGATTCGTCTACCACGGCTTCGGGCGATGTTACTGTCGACGCTGGAGCGGGGTTTGTATCTGGTACGGTTGTTGGAAATAAGACTTTTGAGAGCGGGCTCGACAACATGACGCCTTGGTTTGGCAGCACGATTGCGCAGTCGTCGGCACAGGCGCACAGCGGCGTCGAGAGTTTGCAGATGACGACAACAGGTGGATTCTGGGGCGTCATAGAAGGCGTCAATAATCAGATGGCGCCGGCTGTGCCTGGGCACAGCTATCACTTTAGTCTGTGGGTACGCGCAGCTACGACGCCTCGAACAGTTGGCGCAACGATTGTTTGGAATGGTGGCTCCGGGACGATTCCTCTGCAGCCAGTCGTAGACAGCACAACCGGTTGGATCGAAATGACCGGTAATGGCGTGGCACCGGCGGGCACAACCGGTGCGTATTGGGAAGTTTCGGGAAGCGGTACGTCAGCTGGCGAAGTGCATTACTTCGACGACATGGTCGTTACCGACCTCAGTTCTTCGAGCGCGACGTCAGTTCTGAACCTTGGTAATACGAACGCGCAGATCGTGAACATCGGCAATATGAATCAGATTGGCGCAACGACCATAAAAGGCGGCAGTGGCGTCGATATCCAGAGTGGACAGAGCGGCATCACGCTGACTGGTGGAGCTATCAACCTCACCGGAAGCGCGGCTTCGACACTGAGCACGACTGGTGGCGCCTTGACTGTCAATTCTGCCACGACCGCAAGCTGGGGTGTCTCGACTGCAACGTCAGGAGTGGGCGGTAATCTCACGCTCCATGGTGGTAATGGAGCTACCGGCGGTGCAAATAATGGTGGCGACCTCGTCCTGCAGGGCGGCAACCAGAATGGTGGTGGCATCGGAGGTAGCGTGGTGGTCAAGCCTCAGGCAGATTCGGCTCAGGCGTTTCAGGTTCAGAACAGCACGGGCGTACAGCTGCTTGTGGCTGACACAACGGCCATGAAACTCTCTGTTACCGGCACCGCGACGACCTTTGCATCGCTGACGCTTGCCAACGCGCACTTTGGTTCGACGCAAACTAACCCGCCAACGATCGCCACGCCAACTAACTGTGGCACCACGCCAACGGCGGCCGTTACGGCTGGTTCCACTGACTCTGCGGGTTCATTTACCATTACGACTGGGACGGGCGGGACATCATCGACGTGCGACACGGTGTTTACGTTCAATAAGCCATACGGCGCTGCACCGAAATCTATTATCGTCGTGGGCAAAACCGATGCCGCATCTGCCGCGCGCCAAGCCTACGTGGTCTCGTCGAACGCGACGAGCTTTACGGTCAGCTTTGGCGCAAGTGCGGCGGGCGCCAATAGCACGACATATAACTTCAGCTATTGGATCATCGAATGAGCGTTCCGTCGCTGCACGTTCCGGCGCGGGTTCGTCAGATTGCAGGAGAGCCGAACTGGTACGACCATCTTGACCTAATACGGAGCTGCTTGTCGCTCGGATCACTAGCAGTGGATGCGAGTAAGAAGCCAGGCGAACAAGCTTCGCAGCTCACGCTCACGCTTTTTACGCAGCTGCTCAAGGAGGGCGCCGCGACACTCGGAGAGGCAGGACCAAACTGGGACGTCGAGCGCCAGGCGATCGATACGGTTGTCGTGCATCATACCTCTCGGCCAGCACCGATGGACTTGTCGCAGCTGAACGCCATGCACCTCCTGAATCTCTATGTGCCAAAGTACCGCAATCCTGGCCCCGACCTCGAGATTATTGGTGGCACGCCGGTGTATTCGGGCCATGCAGATCAAGCCGGAAGGCAGGTGTTTTACGGCTATCATTGGCTGATTCGGGAAGATGGTTCAAGAGAGCGCCTGCTGGATGATGCGGCGATCGGCTGGCATTCGGGCGATTGGGAGACGAATGCGCGGAGTGTTGCGGTGTGCTTTGACGGCGACTTTGAGACCGGTCGGCCACCGCAGGCTGCGCTGGACTCGGCGGCTGAGCTCATAGCTGAGCAGTATGCGGGCGTTGTATCGACCAGAATTTTGGGGCACAACGCTGTCGTGCAGACGGTTTGTCCCGGTAACGACTTTAGTTTGTGGGGCGAAGAGCTCCGCGCACTGGTCGATGCCACCCGGGCAACTTCTTAAATTTCGCGGAATACTTCGATACTAGCGCCAAGCTCGTTGAGTCGAGCGGCGAGATCTTCATAGCCACGGCTGATGCTGTACACATTGCGCAGGATAGATGTACCAGGGGCGGCCAACATGCCGATCAGTACCAACACGGCTGGGCGCAGCGCTGGCGGGCAGATGACTTCGGCGGCTTTCCACTTGGTTGGGCCAGTTACATAGGCACGGTGCACATCGGCGAGCTGGACGTTGGCGTTGAGCTTGGTGAGCTCGGTGTAGTAGATGGCGCGATTTTCGTAGCTCCAGTCGTGGATGAGCGTGCGGCCTTCGGCTGTCGCGGCGATAGGTACAAAGTAGGGCAGGTTGTCCATGTTCATGCCTGGCGCATCGTGGGCTTCGAGCTTGTCTTCTGGGGCAATGAGCTGTGGTGATTCGTGGCACTGGATATCGACGAGCGTCACCTTGCCGTTATCTGACTTGTATTCAGGCCCCACGGTGAAGTACATGCCCATTTTCTCAAGCTTGAGCAGCTCGAGGTCGAGAAAGTCGATAGGACAGCGCGTAATTTTGATAGGCGAGTTAGTCGTCGCGGCGATGCTGAGGAACGTCATGGCCTCGATAGGATCTTCGGCCGGACTATAGGTGACATTCTTGTTGATGTCTTTGATGCCGTGGATGCGGAGGCGGTCGGTGCCGATGCCTTCGATTTTGACGCCCAGCTTTTCAAGGAAATTACAGAGGTCGACAACCATGTAGTTGTATGCGGCGCGGCGGATTTCGGTGACACCTGGCGTGCGCGCAGCGGCCATAATGGCATTCTCGGTTGGTGTGTTGCCGGGCTCGTACATAACGACACGGCCGGGAGCTTTTGGCTTGCTGTAACAGGTGTACCATCCGGTGTGAGTCTCGACGTTCAAGCCGAACTCTTCCAGTGCAAAGAGGTGTGGACGAATGGTGCGTTCGCCAAGCTTACAGCCACCAGCGTAGGGCAGGCGGAATTCCTTAAACATGTGCATCAGTGGCGCCATGTACATGATGACGCTGCGGGTTTTGCGGCCGGCTTCGGCGTTCATCTCATCGAGCTTGAGCTTGGCGGGTGGTTTGATCTCGAGGTCGTTGTGCTCGTTGAGCCAACGTGTCTGCACGCCGATACTATTGAGCACCTCGAGGAGTCGGTTGACTTCTTCGATACGCGGCATCCGCCTCAGCGTCGTCTTGCCTTTGTTGAGGAGCGCTGCGCACATGATAGCGACAGCTGCGTTTTTGGAGGTTTTAACAGCAATGGTGCCATGCAGCTTGCGGCCACCTTCAATGCGAAAGTTAAGCGTGCCAGGCTTGTTGAGCGAGACGATCTCGCTGTTAAGCACGTCACTGATGCGCGCCAGCATCTCCATGCTAAGGTTCTGGCCGCCATTCTCGATACGGTTCACCGCGCTTTGGCTGGTGCCGAGCGCTTTCGCCATTTCGGCCTGAGTCAGCCCCCGATCTTGGCGGGCTTTCTGAATAAGTTTGCCTATTTTTTCCTTGTAGCTTGCATCCATAATGCTTTTATTATATCACGAATGAGATAAATGCAAGTTTTTGTCGCGCACAAGCGGCCATTTTTGACATAGTATATCTAGGTGGTACGATTGATACGTTCAGAATCCCTGCTATCAAGAGGAGTCAGGATGTCCACGCGCACCATGGAGTCGCACGACAGGGTCAAGATCGTCGACGTGCGGTCCACGTACGCCAACATCGAGATCACGGCGGGCGACGGCCCCACCGTTCCGAAGGTGAAGGGTCCGCGCTCGATGATCGGCCTGGTGCACTGCAACGCGCTGCCGGTGAAGAAGGGCGTCACGCTGATCGTGTCCAACGTGGAGAAGCCGGTCGGTGACGCCGTGGAGCACACGGTGACCAAGAAGGCGCCGTTCCGCTCCGCTCCGCCCATGGCGGGAGTCACGATCACGATGACCGTGGAGCCGGGCACGATCGTGCAGAGCTGAATACCAGCGGTGGCTCGGTCGGGTACCTCGCCCGACCGAGCCCCGTTGCGAAAAATCAGAAAGATGCTATTATAGTTTTGTTCAGAATCCCCGATCTCGAGGAGTTGAGTCGTGAGCGAATACAGGTTGGGCCGGTTCAAGGAGGTGGGGGTGGTGGACGTTCGCAGACTGAACGCCCAGGTCAAGATTTTCCCCAGCGGACAGGGCATCACCGACCCGCTCGTCACCGGTCCTCCCGTGAGGATCCGTCGCGTGACGACCACCGTGACGCGCAACGAAAAGGACGGCAAGAAGCTGGTCCTGACCAACAGCAAGGCGCAGGCCGGCGGTGATCCGCAGGTCACAGTGATCACGGACAAACCGTTCGAACGCCTCGACTCGGGCGCGCCGATCATGGTCGAACTGTTCGTCCGACCCGGCACACGCGTCTTCCACTGAACGCCAGCGGTGGCTCGGTCGGGCACCTCGCCTGACCGAGCCCCGCGGCACACTATAGTGATACAATGAACTTATGATCTAATAGAACTCGCATCAACCAGAGTTACTAAACTTTATACGGAGATTAACCGATGAAAGATGCGGATGTTGCACGACTTATAGAAGCAGAAGAAAAGCGCCAGCGCGAGGGACTTGAACTTATACCGTCCGAGAATTACGTCAGCCGCGATGTACTGACGGCGATGGGGAGTGTCTTTACGAACAAGTATTCCGAAGGCTTCCCAGGCCGGCGCTACTACGGCGGCCAAGAAAACACCGATCAGATCGAGACGCTGGCAATCGAACGCGCGAAGAAGCTTTTCGGTGCTGATCACGTAAATGTTCAACCGCTGAGTGGCGCGCAGGCCAACGAAGCTGCCTACCACGCCTGGATGGAACCGGGCGACACGATCCTCGGTATGGAGCTCAGCCATGGTGGCCACCTGACGCACGGTCGGCCGGGTACGGTGCTGGCGAAGCTGTTTAACTTTGTGCGCTATGGCATGAAGGACGTGGAAACCGGCGAGATCGACTACGACCAGCTGCGCGATCTGGCGCTGAAGCACAAGCCAAAGATGATTCTAGCGGGCTTTAGCAGCTTCCCGCGTGAGCTCGACTACCAGAAGTTTGCAGATATCGCGAACGAAGTCGGCGCGGTGGCCATCATGGATATGGCGCACATCGCCGGGCTCATCGCCGGCAAAGCGCTGAAGAACCCGTTCGACTACGGCTTCCATATGGTTACGACTACGACACACAAGACGCTTCGCGGTCCTCGGGGTGGCATGATTTTGACCAAGGGCACAGTCGGCAACCCACTGAAGGCGCCAGAGAAGACGATCGAGAATCTGCCGACGCTTGTCGACCGAACCGTATTCCCGGGTGTGCAAGGCGGTCCACACATGCACGTCATCGCGGCAAAGGCAGTGGCATTTGGCGAAGCGAACACGCCGGAGTTCGAAGCGTACGCCGAGCAAGTCCTGAAGAACGCAAAGGTCTTGGCCAGTGAGCTCATGAAGCGAAACTTCAAGCTCATCACCAACGGTACTGACAATCACATGGTGGTCGCTGATGTGCAAACCAGCTTTGGCATGCATGGCGGCGAAGCTGAGGCCGCGCTCGATGCGATTGGTTTGAATCTCAACAAGAACGTCATACCAGATGACCCACTCCCGCCATTCCGCCCGAGTGGTATTCGCCTCGGCACGCCGGCGATTACGACGCGTGGACTGAGGGAAGAACACATGGCGCAGATCGCCGAGTGGATGCTCGCCGCCTTGCAGGCAAAGGGCGACGAAAAGAAACTGGCAAGCCTGAAGAGCGAGGTAGTCGACTTCGCCAGCCAGTACCCGCTGCCGAGCGACAAGTAGCATGAAGGAATCGCTCCCTACGATATTTCAGCGTATCGAAAACGTCAGCATCGCGATGCTTGCGCTGCTGGTATATACGCGGCTCGAGTTTGCATGGTGGTGGCTGCCGATTTTGTTCATAGCTTTTGACCTATCGACGCTCGGGTACATCGTGAATCCACGCATCGGCGCGATTATGTACAATGCATTTCACAACTACCTCGTGCCGGTCGGCGCACTGACGGTTGGCTATGCGATGGGTGCGACGCCGAGCTGGCTACTACTGGTCTGCTTGGTGTGGATTTTCCACATCGCAACAGACCGCGTGCTGGGGTATGGACTGAAATATCCTGATGGGTTTGGGCACACGCATCTCGGCATAATTGGCAAGAAGGAGCGCTCATGACCATCGACCAAGCAACGCAGATACTCTGGGACTATCACCATATGCATCACGAGCTCAAGCCAGCAGACTGCTTGTTCGTGCTGGGCAATAGCGATATCCGCACCGCTGATCGCGCGGTTGAATTGTACGATCAAGGTCTCGCGCCGCTGGTGCTGGTGACCGGAGGTGCCGGACGGTTTACGAAAGATATGTTTACCGAGAGTGAAGCATCGGTCTTTGCCAAGCGCATGGTCTCAAAGGGTGTGCCGGCGCGCGTCATCCTCCAAGAGGATCGGTCGACAAACACGGGTGATAACTTCGTGATGGGTATGCGTCGGCTCGCGGAGATGGGCTACATGGCGCAGTCGCTCATCGTGGTGACCAAGCCGTATATGGAGCGCCGGGCATACGCCACAGGCATGAAGCAGCTTGCTGGTGTGACGATGCAAATGGCTTCGCCAGAGATTAGCTGGGAAGATTATCCGACGGACGAACTTCCTCGCGATAAAGTTATCAACATTATGGTTGGCGATCTCCAGCGTATTATCGAGTATCCCAAGCTTGGCTTCCAGATTGAGCAAGACGTTCCAACCGAAGCTCGAGCCGCGATGGAATATCTAATCGCGCAAGGGTACGACCAGTCGCTTATCAAAGAATAGCCCCGGGGAGTTGCTGCGCCCTGGGAACCCGCCCTGTGCCCGACATTTCGCCAGGCACAGGGCAGGATTAGTCTGCTTGTGAGGGGGAGATGACGACGGTGCCGGTCTGGTCTGTGGGCTCGACGGTGTGGTCGAGCTCGAGGATTGCGGCCACTACTTCGTCGAGTAGTTCGAAGTCGTCGCAATGAAATCGCAACCCCTTACCCGACCGCTTGAGTTCCCACGGAGAGTCGCCCCTACGGTAGACGTTCAACTCCACGTAGGTCTCAAGCCCAATGAATCGCAGCCCCAACTGTATGTAGTCGAGTGCCGCGGCAGCAGAGTCCATACTCGCTCCTCTATCGTAGACGCAGCAGGTCTTACTGTAGAGCGCGTGAAGTCTCAGGGGTAGCGAATTTACGCAATAAGTTCAGGGGGGTGCTACAGCCCCTGGTCGGGCCCCGCGGGGCTACTTGAATGTGGGGGTGATCAGTACTTTCTGGTTGTTGACGCGTTCCACGGAGTGGCCGTCAGCTTCGACGAGCTGTACGAATTCACGCAGCACGTCCACGTCGATGCACACTGCCACCACCTTGCCGGTGGGCTTGGGCCTGCGCGACCAGCGGTGCTTCTTGAGCTTCTCTCTGGACAGAGACCACATCAGAGGGTCCGTGGCCTCAAAGGCACCACCTGCCTTCAAGGTGGGAAGAGCATTTGTGAGGTTGTCCATCATGAATTGAGCGTGATCGTGGTGGGGCATCGCAGTCCTTACCGGGCTGTAGCTTGTATACTATACCATCTATGTGTGGACTCAGCTATGTCAGTCGATGCTTGCGATGGTCAGTTCTTGCTTATTGGGGAGTGTAACGCTCTCGCCAACCTGTTTGTCGAGGAGTGAAGCGCCCAGCGGTGACTGGCAACTGATGACCATGTGCTCGTCGATGAATTCACCGAGGCGGAATGTCCAGTGGCCAGCGAGGAAGTAGTGATGGTGCGACCGCTTGGCTTTGTTCTCGAGTTTGACGCGCGAACCAATGCTGACCTTGTCGGTCTGTGCGGTAGGGACGGAGGGCGAAGATTTACTGAGCGTCTCTTTGAGTGTCTGAAGTTCGGCCACAAGGACGGCTTGTTTTTCGCGGAGTGCATCGAATGGGGCATTGTCGTGCCAGGTTTCGGATGTTTGGTTGAGTGCCTCGTGGAAAGCTGGCCCGAGGTTCAGAATCTCGCGTTCAATAGCAGCAATTCTCGTACGGGCGAGGGTCTTATCTTCCTCGAGGATGTAGTAGGTTTGTGCAGTATTTTGGGTCATTGGACCACTTATTATAGTGGGCGAATGTGAAAAATCAAGTCATGGCGGTCCTCCATCCTGTATACTTTCTCAGCCTCGCTTCATGAAGAGCATCTACTATGACGCATGGTGTCCAGGCGCCGGACACAAGAAACTAATGCAACATAAGAGGAGGCACTATGCGTATACCAAAACGCTTGATCATACCTGGTGCTGTCGTGGCAGCAGGGATCAGCGGACTCGTCGGGGTCAGCGCGGTGAATGCCGCGAGCGCCAACACCGGCCAAGACGGCTTGGTTGATAAAATAGCGAACACTTTTCACCTCAACAAAGCTGATGTTCAGAAAGTTTTTGACCAAAATCACCAGGACAGAGAGAAAGAGCACCAGCAGAAGTACGAGGCAAAGGTCAAGCAAGCAGTAACCGATGGCAAGATCACGCAGGATCTGGCCGATCAGCTGATCGCCAAGCAGAAAGAGCTTGCGACGTACCGCGACTCGCTGAAGGACAAGAAGCCTGGCGAGCGAATGGGCGCGGTGAAGACTAAGATGGATGAGTTTGTGAAATGGGCAGAAGCAAACAATATCGCCAAAGATCTGTGGCCAATGGGTCCACGAATTGACGCACAAGAGTAAACAACGTGGAGGTTAGGTTTCGCCGCCGCTCCGAAAGGAGTGGCGGTTTTAGTGGCCGCGGCGGACGAATTTGAGAGCGCTCCAGGTGTCATCGATGGAGCACACTTTCACGTCGACCCAATCATACGGCAAGATGATGTCGCGGAGGTCTTGCTCGGAAATGTCACTGTGAACGCCGCTGGCTTTCTTGGGCCAGCTGATCCAGAGGCCTTTTTGGATTTCATTGAACTTAAGATGCTGCATAAAATGTTCGGTCTGTTCGCGGCGAGTCATGAACATGTGCAGCCACTCGCTCGGCAGCTTGGCATGGGTATGGACGCCATTGCCGCGAAGGTATTCCAGGAACCATTCGGGTGCGTCGACCGTATCGACTGCGTCACCTTCCTGGTAGCCCAGCTTGTCGATGAGATGTTTGGGGTTATCTTCATGCATCAGATGAGCTCCGGTTCTTGTTCGAGTGTGATGCCGAAACGGTCGTGGACCTTATCGACGATTTCTTGGCGGAATGCGGCGAGATCGTCATAGCCTTTGGCGGATTCGTTGATGAACACGAGTGCGTTTTTCTCGTAGATTTTCATACCGTGACTGCGATAGCCCTTGAGGCCGGTGTGGTCGATGAGCCAGCCGGCGAGGAGCTTAATACGCCCGTCTTTCATCTCGTAGAAAGGCATATCGGGGTGCTCTTGCTGAAGGTGTGCGAGCGTTCCGCGCTGAACAATTGGATTCTTGAAGAACGACCCAGTGTTGGCCAAAATGTGCGGGTCGGGGAGTTTCTGTGCGCGGATTGCCACAACGGCGCCACGAAGCGCCGCGGGTGAGTACTCGGTGACGTGGTGTTTATCTAGGTACGCCTGGAGCGCCTCGTAGAACGGTGGCTCGGGCGGTCGTTTGCTCAGACGGATGGTGATGCTGGTGATGACGTAGTGGCGGTCCTTGGGCGATTTGAAAATGCTGTCGCGATACGTGAAATTGCATTCGTCGCTTTTGAGCGTGACGAATGATTTCGTGCGAGTGTCATACGCCTCGAGTTCGAGCAGTACATCGGCTATCTCGGCGCCATATGCACCAACATTTTGCACAGGCGTTGCGCCAACGGTTCCAGGAATGGCCGAGAGCTTCTCGATGCCGCTGAGCCCTCGGGCGACGGACTGGGCCACGATGTCGTCCCAGATTTCGCCAGCGCCGATACGCATAACAACTGACTCGTTGTCCTCGCTCACAACTTCAAATCCGTGAAGCGCATTGATAATAACCAGCCCGTGATAGCCGTTGCTAAAGATGATATTACTGCCCCCGCCAAGCATCAGCGTTGGCTTGCCGTGTTGTTCGGCCCAGTCGAGTGCTTCCTTGAGATCTTCTTTGGATGAAACGGTTGTCAGTGCCTCGGCAATACCACCCAGGCGCATGGTGGAATAATCTTTGAGCGGCACGTTGGTCTTGATCTGCATACTTTTATCATTATAGCGCGCCAAGTAAAAAAGTAGACACTATGTGTGGTGTATGGTAAAAAATACATTGTTCTGTCCGTTTTTTCTGACACAGGGAGCAACGATGGAGTTCTTGGGTGGAACCATGCGCGAGCGAGAAGCCAGCCGGGAAATTTGGAGAGCATGGCGACAGGCCAATCGCGAGTCGCCGAAGCGAGTTTTCGCTGAGCGCTTTGTGCCGCTGATGGAAGCTCAAATCACCGCGCCGGCCAAATCCACAAAGTTCCATCTCTCCAGTGTGGCGGGGGAGATCAAGGAGCAGGTGGAGAAGAACGAGCTGGACGGCCGCGCGCTGCAGCCCAGCGAGCTCAGGGATGCCCTCCTGACACTGATAAAGTGCTGGCAGTACAGTGTGTCACTGCGCAACTGGGCGATCTCGCAGGGCTACATCACGGCCAGCGACCGCTGACTGCGATTCACCGACGCGAAGGAGCGCTATGAAGTTCCTGGGCAAGAACGTGGTTCAGCAGAATCGAAGTCGCATCCGGTGGGAGCGATGGATCGAGTCGGTCGGGCCACAATCGCGTAAGGCGAAGTTCGCTGTTCGGTTTGTCGAAGCAGCCGAAGGTTTCATCGCGGGGACATTTCCTTTGGCCCCTGTGGCCTGGAGCGCCGTGCAGATAGCGAACCGCGAGGCGCTGAACAACAATTCGCTGACCGACGCAGAGCTCGTGGATGTCATCCGGGCACTCAGGCCGGTCTGGAAATACGGCCAAGCGTTACATAAATGGGCCATCTCGCGTGGATACATCGTGGAGGGACAAGCATGAAGTTCGTTGGTGATACTCCGGCTCAGCGTGGGCGAAGCGGCGAAGCATGGGAGGGCTGGCTGCAGTCCGTGGGCCCGAAGTCTCGAAAGGCACGCTTCGCTCGGCGGCTCGTTCGGGAAATCGAGTCGCGCGTGCGGCGCCCCAATCCGCATGTTGCGCAGGTGGCCGCAGACGCCGTAGCCACAGCCACCAGGGTAACCCTCAAAGAGCGGGGGCTGACCAAGGAGGAGTTCCAAGAAGTCGTGCAAGCGCTGCTGGCCTCGTGGCACCATGGTCACTCGTTCCGAATCTGGGCAAGCAGGAACGGTCACATCTAGAAGGAAGATCGCCGACAGACGCTCGTGTTGGGCCCGCGCCACTCAGTGGCGGCGCGGGCCCAACAAAAACCCAACAGGGTACACGGTCTCATCCCCATCTGTTATAATGAGCAGTTGTTACGCCCCCGTAGCTCAGCGGATTAGAGTAACTGGCTTCGAACCAGTTGGTCGCAAGTTCGAATCTTGCCGGGGGTACCAAGATTAAAGCCTCTGCCTTTAGGTAGGGGCTTTAATCTTGTTCTGAGTGGTTGAACTTGCGGCCGCGACAGCTTCAGCTGACGCAAGGTCGTAAGTTCGTTCGCAAAACTCACGCGCAGGAGTTTACTCCGAGCATGAGTGGAAGCGGGCGTCCATCTTGCCGAAGCTAGACTTTTACCTTACTTAGGCAACGGAATCAACATCCGCGTCTTCTCCTTGTACTCAGGCCACTCTGGTTTCGCCTCGGCTCGTCGCTCTGCAGGTGGCACGCCGGATACGAACCGAAGCAGCACAGTGATGATGACCGGGCCGATCAGCCCAAAAAGTCCCAAGCTCGTGCCCAGCGCGATAATACCAATACCCCACCACTGCGTCATCTCGCCAAAGTAATTCGGGTGACGCGAGCGATGCCATAGCCCACTCATCATGAGCTTGCCTTTGTTGGCGGGCTGGGCCAGAAACTGCCTGAGCTGACGGTCGGCGGTTGCCTCGATACCAAATCCCGCCAGCCACACCAAGCTCCCCACTAGCACTACCCACCACTGTGGCGCAGGCGAGTGAGCGATAACAATAACTGGCAGTGATATGAGCGATGCCAGCACGGCCTGTACCAGATACACACGTGTGTATACTTGCAGGCCCACGTACTCCTGCGACCACTTACGGCGGAGGTCAGTGTAGCGCGGATCTTCGGCCGTCGCCCGCCTGAACCGCTGAAAGATATGCCACGCCAGTCGCGTTCCCCAGATCGTCACGAGCCCAACCACGAGCCATGCTGCCCAACTCGTCGGAGCGGTTGACGCGACATTGATCAGTGCAATGATAATAAACGTCGGCCCCCATGCCGTATCAATGATATCGTAGCGTTTTTGGGTGTGCCCGTACACAAACACGACCGACATGAACACTGCTGCCCAGAGAATCGACAGGCCGAGCGCAACGGCTAGCTGGTCCATGCTTTGACGATCCAGTAGGCCACGAGTGATACGATTGCTGTCATCAAGGCACCCCAAGCCATGTCGACGAGGGTGAGCTTGAGCGTGTAGTGCTTCAGCGTGGCGAGGTTGGTGAGATCATACGTGGCAAAGCCGACAAGCCCAAATAATGCGCCGTAGCCAACCGCATGTTGCCACGAGCCTTTCTCGAGCGCCGGCGAAAGCACAAACACCACAACGCCAACGACATACAGAACATAAAAGGCCAAGGCGGGAAGCATGTTGGGCTTTTCGAGAAGCAGCGAGCCAAGCTGGCTGCGATAAAACTTCTGTGTCATGGTGGTAAGCCACACAAAGTCGAGCACGCCCATCAACGCACCGGTGATGACGAACCGGATAAGAAAATCTTGCATATGTTTATTCTAGCATTTATCGAATGGGTATGTGGTTATCTTTACATCGATGCCAAAATATTTTAGAATACTCATGTTGTAGCAGCAGAGGCACCCAGCCTCTTTTTTGCTACATGCACCCCATATCCGTCTCGATCGATTCCTCAGGGAGAATCCGTGAGTCAGACAACTGCGCTGCCCAGGCGGCGGCGCAAAAACCGTGGCAAGACGATCGTCGTCCTGCTGGTGGTGCTGGCGCTCGGCGCCGGAGCCATCTACTGGTTCGGCTTCCGCAAGCCCGAAGACGTCACCAAGGATGCGTACCACGACATCGGCAACGGTGTCAGCATCTCGCAGGGCGCGCCGGACAACGTCAAGGCCGAGCTGGACGACAAGATCGCGAAGGCGCAGATCCCGCAGGTCGAGCAGACCGGCGCCGTCGTGCACATCACGCCGGACGGGCCGCTCGCCGCATCGGCCACGCTGCGATTCAAGCTCACCCACAAGGTCGACGACCCCCGGGACATCCTCCTGGCGGTCAACAAGACCGGCAAGGCCGAGGACTGGACGCTGGAGCGCCCGACCAAGGTCGACGGTGAGTACGCCTACTTCATCACCGACCACCTGTCGTGGTGGGAGCCGCTGTGGCAGAGCTTCACGAACCTGGTCAACGCGACCGGGGACGAACTGAAGCGACAGTGGAACGGCCTGACGAGCGACGCGTTCGCCGAAGCCGAACAGCCGAAGTGCCAGAACGAGCAGGAGGCCCGCGACAAGGGTTACTCCATCGGCTGGAAGGGCGCCGAGGTGCTGTACTGGTGCCTCGGCCTGGAGAACGGCAAGCCCGTGGTGCACATCGCCAACAAGCGGCGGTACCCGGTGTTCGTCAACCACAAGGGCATCAGTGTCCCCGAGAAGCCTAAGTCGAAGCTCGGCTTGGAGATGCTCGGGCGGCAGTCCTTCAGTGACGACCGCACGGTGATGATGCCCTTCGATCAGCTCGGACTCAACTTCGATCTGGACAAGGGCGGGAGCAAGACCTTCTACACCGAGTACAACGGCTTCGCCGAGAGTCTGTACCAGCTGGAGTTCGGTGTCACCACGCTGATCAACATCCTCACGCGCTACGGTGCGGGAGGGGGCACGATCAGCAACGGTGCCATCAAGATCACCGAGTTCGACCGTGTCGCCGAGAAGATGGGCAAAGCTATCGAGCGCAAGGAGTGTCTCAACGCGCTCAGCACCGACAAGCCCGACTCGGGCGCCATCCTCAGCGGCTGTTTCAGCCCCGCTGCCATCGCCGACATGTTCGGCTGGAAGGGCGTGCTCGTGGCCGTGGTGATGGCCGCGGCGCCGATCGTGAACTTCTTCCGGAACTCGTTCGAAACCCTCGGCGACCTGCTCCAGGCCAAGGACCAGGAGATGGTGACGGTCAGCTTCAACCCGCCGGCGCCGGCGGCTGCGTTGTTCGTCGGCAAGTGGACCGTGCACGGCGCGCAGATGACGATCAACAAGGACGGCACCGGCACCTACAGCTGGAATGCCGGTCCTTGCACCGACACGGCCGGCCAGGACCAGATGTGTCAGGGCAACGCCTCGCTGCGTTTCACGGTCAACGGTGACACGATGACCGGCACGTACGTCAAGGTGTGGTTCGCGGCCGACGGCAAGCCGGCGCCCGCGGGCTTCGACGGTGGGTACAACGGCCGCATGGAAGGCAAGACGTTCACCATGCGGCGCAATGACGAGCACACGCTGATCACCAGCAACGGCACCGGGGACCGACCCGGCAACCCGTACCTGTGCGACGACTACGCCGAGAACCACAACGACTCGACGTACACGCTGTGCGGCGCGTGAGCTCAGGGGTGCAATAAGGTCACGGAAACGTAACCTGCGGTGGGCGGCGGCCGGAGAAATCCTGGCCCCGCCCACCGTGAACACAATGAAATAATTTCATGGGGGTTACGGGGGAGCGCGTGGCTCCCCCGGCCCTTTTCTACAGGGGTTTGAGGTACTTGAAGTAGTTCTTCAGGTCAAATTCACCGATCTGCATGGCGTTGTAGTGGTCGGCCGAGTAGACCGGCCAGTCGGGCGTGAACTGCCTCCAGGCCTTCCTCCACTCCGGCGGAAGGTAGTAGAGCGGACGGCCCTGGTTCAGTGCGAGTTCGGTGTCGATCAGGCCTTCCAGGTGGTCGATCTCGTGCTGCAGGAACCACGCGTCGGTGCCCTCGACGATCTGGGGCGTTTTGCCGGGGACGTAGAGAATGATCTTCTTCCACCGCATGACCACGACGCCGATTCCCGGTGCGGAGAAGCAGGACTCCCGCCGCTCCACCATGCCGGCTTCCTTGACCGGCTTGTAGCTCGGATTGAGCAGGGTGGCCACGTTCGCGGTGCGGTTCTCCTCGCGAGCGTCCGCCATCCCCAGCTGCACGGCCAGTGCGCGAACGTTGCGTTTGCTGGCGCACGCGAGCTGGGGGAAGGCCATGCCGACCGCTTTGAGTGGTGAGGTGCTGTCGCGGTTGGTGTGCTCGCCCAAGAGCTCGATACCGCGACGGATCTCGGGGTTTTTCAGATCGGCGCGAGTCACTCGCGAGGCCGGCCTGCGAAGGTGGGGCGATGACGGCGGCGCCAGTCCTTCGCTCAGCTCACGTCGGTAGGCCTCGACGAGTCCATGAGTGGGACGCCACCAGCCTGGCGGCAGTCCGTTGCCAAGGAGCTTTACTTTCGGTAGCTGCTTCATGCCCGTCTCCCTGTCTCTCTGTAGAATGGGCAGAACAAATTATGAACTAGAAATGCTAATTTTACAAGATGCTATACTGAAATCATGAAACAGCTTATGGCTCGAAGCGGGGTTGTGGGACTTGTGACTAGCCTCGCTTTGGCGTTCTTTGCGTCGCCGATGCCAGCAGGCGCGTCACCATTTGGCTGGGGTAAGTTCGGCGCGAATGTGCCGTTCGGTTCGTCCACAAGCTTGTCGATCGCCCTCGGGGGAGACGTCGGAATCACCATGACGCCAGATGGTTCCAATAACTTTAGCGGCACCGGCTCGCACACGGTAACCGTGACCTCAACAGATGTTGTGGGCTATCAGCTCTACGTGCACACCACCGGCTCCACAAATATGACCAGCGGTAGTGCCACGATTCCGGCAAGCTCGAACAGCTCGGCCGCCGCTCTGGCCTTGAACTCTTGGGGCTACAACACCACAGGTTCGACAACCAACTTCCTCGGCATGCTCTCTACAAACACACTCCTAAAGGACGCCAGCGGTCCATTCACCAGTGGCGATCCGACAACAATCACGTACGGCGCCTACGCAGCTTCGACGCAGCCGGCGGGCACCTATAGTGTAGCGGTGACGTACACGGCAGTCGCTAAGAATCAGTAGACTGCTTCGCTCTTCGCCGTTTCAGAGCAGGCCAGAGTATGATGACCAAACCGAGCGGTATAAGCACCGACCATGGTGGCATATACAGGACGTACTGTGATCGTTCGACGGTCTGGTTGTTGTCTGTCTTGTAGCCGTAGGTCATCTTGTAGACGCCAGGGAGGACGGGCACGCTAATAGTGCCATCCACGGCGCGCACGCTGCCAGGCATGAGGATGTGCGCTGTGGCGGGTTCGCGCGGCTTGGCGGTGAGACCTTGGAGCTGACCAGAGACGTAGGCAAAGTAATGAGTGTTGCCCGTGTTGCGGACGTCGAAGCTATACGGAACCGTATTGCCAAAGATCAGCCATGGCGCTGAGCTTCTCTGTATCGTGCTGCTGTAGTCGAGCTTACCGGCGACCGTGACGTACAGCATGGTTGCGGCTTGGACATTGCTGGTGACGCTCCCGTTTTGGATGGTTGTCTTGGCGAAGAGTGTGAAGTAGTGACCGCCGGGCGTGGCTTTGGGCGGAACGCTGAGGGTGTAGTTGATGACCTCGCTCTTGAGCGGCTGAAGGGTGAGCTGGGTGGTGGCGAACCGTACCCAATCTTCTTTGGGTGGCGATTCGAACTTGAAGTTGTAGGTGAAGTCGCTCACCGAGAACTGATCGGCAAACAGCGAGATCGTGAGCGGCGTATTGGTGTAATTGCCTACCGTGAACGTGCCGCGTTGCACCGCGTCCGCGTTGGAGCTTATGTACGTCCGCAGTGGCGTGACGTAGAGGCCTTTGTTCTTGACCGGCTGGTTATCGGCGTGGACCGGAGCAGCGCAAACCTGGGCAACAAGCAGCGCACTCGCAATAATCCCCAGCCCACGACGCATAGAGGCTAACTCTTCGGTCGTTTAATCAGCTGAACCTGGATATCGTTGACGACGTTGTTGTAATGCTTGATGGCGAAAGCCTGTGCCTCGGCACTGCGATTCTGCCATTCAGGGTCGAGGATGTACGCATAGCTGAAGTCAAAGTCGCAGGTTACTGGGTAGTGGTCGAGCTTGTTGTCGATACGCCACTGCTTGTTGAAGTACAGAAAGCTCTGCTCTGAGATAGCGCGCTGATGCGTTGGGTCCCACCATGCGCGGCTGCTGCTGTAGTACGGGCACGAGACACGGACGAAGCCTTTGGTTGGAATGTTTGGATTGTCGGGCGTAAACTCTGCTGGCTTGAGGATGCGATAGATCTCATCAAAGAACTGAAAGAATGGGTCATGGTACCCATCGCCGTGCGGAATGTGCTCGATAAAATGCGAGACTTCGATCTCGTCCACGCTGTCGTCTTCGAACTGGCTCCATGGAAATTTCAGTAGATCTTGGACGTAATCAACGGTAGGCGTCTTGGCGATGTCGACGCCCTTGAATCCTTCGGGTACGCGGTCGCCACAGGCGAGTGACAGTTTGAGGACGGTTTCTTTCTTCTTGGCCATATGTTTCCTTACCACATTATTTGGTTAGCTGCGTCGTAGTGGCCCACCCGCACGCGCGAGTCGCAGGCAAATTTGTAGCCCATCTCGCGCGCTTTCATAAAGAACCACAGATCTTGCGTCATCATCGTGACGCCTCCGCTTGGTGTGACTTCCTGGATAGTCTTGAACCACTCGCCATACTCGAAGCGCTTGTCTTTGAGCATTTCCATGCGAAACAGTGTGAAGCCCATGCCGAGTCCATTGCACGGTGTGATCGTATCGGGGTGTGGAATCTGCGGCATGAAGCTCTGCGGCATAACGGAGGGGTCGCCGTAGCACATTGGCTGGCCGCCTTCGCCTTTGGTCCAGTAGAGTCCTCCGACGGCGTCGTATTCGTCGATCGATTCGTAGAGTTTCATGAGCCCGTCGACTGGCGGGGCGTTGTCCTCTTCGAGTGTGAGCAGGAACTTGAAATTACTGAGCTCGGGGTTCTCGAGAACCATCTTGATGACTTGGTTGTATGCCTCGCCAACCTCCATGCCCTCCATGAAGATTGGGCCGAGTACTTTCTGGTTCATCGGGCGGATGAGACCCTGCCAGCTCTGAACGATACGCGCAGGAATCATCCCGCGGGTCGGGCAGACGATGATGGTGCTGAGGTCGCGGTAGGTTTTCTCTTTCTTGAGGCGTGCAGTGTAATCGCTGGCATTGTGAAGGCCGGCATTATCAGGCACAAGGATTTGCGGCTTTGCTGTCATATGGCCTCTATTATACCCTTATCCAGCTCAGTGCGGCATAGTAAACCAGAAAACTAATGTCACTGCCATACGTTGTCCCGTTGGCGTTGGTTGCATAGGCGCGGACGTGGTAGGTGAGGCCATTACTCAGGCCGGTAATTGAGGCGTTATACGACCCTGTGGTGCCGGATGCTGTGGCTTTGCTGTCGCTGGTCGTTGGGTTGGCGGACGTACTCCAGCAGACGCCGCGTTCGGTGATGGTGGAGCCGCCGTCAGAAACAACCGTGCCATTGCCGGTAGCAGTCGTGCCGGTGATACTCGTAACTGAGTCGGTTGTGACTGTAGGCGTCGATGGCGCGGCCTGGACACTGGCGCCGATGATACCCCACGAGTCACTATTGAGGTCATATGTCATGTTGACCGTACCGGTGCTGCTCGACGTCGATTGTCCTGCGTTGCCGGCGGCGCTGTTGCTATTGGAGTCTTTGTGCCAACGCTCTGTCGTGCCAGAGCCTGCATTCACCCCTGCGCCGTCACAGAGTGCGTCGACGACCATGTTACCACTGGCGTTGGTGACAGAAACGCTTGCCGTCGTGCCGACCCCTGTATTGGTAGCGATATTGATAAGCGGTGTTGTCTGGTGCGCGCCGGTAAAACTTACCGAACCACCGGTAATATCGACGGAACCACCGGTAATCGTTATCGCAACAGTGTTGGCTCCTGTTGCCGGACCAGCCAGATAAAACATCTGTACAAAACCATCGGTACCAGCTCCACTATGGACGACGCCAGCGGAAGTCATCGCCACGCCGTTATAGGTAGCCGAAGCGGACTTCCCGCTGTCGCCGATGATGCCAATGGCAACACCAACAACGAGCACCAAGTTGCTCCCTGTGCATGTATGGCTCCAGCTTAGGCTTGTGCCGCTCGCGGCGGTACCGGCTGAGCTTGGGCCTACTGCGTCAAATGCTACTGCCATTTAGTATGTCGCGTTATAGATTGCATTATAGAAGTTCGCGCGTAACACGGCGCTGGCGCTGGTGTTATTAACTTGCGAGTTGGCGATCGAGGTTGGACCGGCTGTGGTGGTCGTCGAGTAGTAGCCTTGCAGTAGCATTGCGTCGCGCGCAGCCGTGGTGTTGCTGCCGATTGGCGTGAGCGCTGCTGCGCCGGCGGCCGTTGGCATGACGCTGTTGCCGTAGAGCGTGAATAACGCACCGGTGTACGTTGTGGCGCTGGTGATGACCGCAGCGATCCAGTATTCGCCTGGTGTCATGTTGACGTTCATGGGGGCAGTTAACTGACGTACGCCATTGATAGAAGTGTTTGCGCTCGAGCTGGCGGACTGCGACCACGCGAAGGCATGGTTGGCGCTACCCGAAGAGGCAAGTGATAGCGTCGAGCCATTCAGGGTGTAAATGCCCATCCAGAGCGTTAGGTTTGCCGAGGCGGTTGTGGCTGAGGTGTTAGTGTTGGCAGAAAGAGATCCGCCGATCTTGATCGCCGTACCAGTCAGATTGAAGGGCATGTACATGTGGTTGATGGAAAGCTGTCCAGCCGAGACGGAACTAAGTGGACTGAAGAATCCTTCGGGGTAATCGAACCGTGAGAGCGTTACCGGTGATTGCACGCCCATGCTGATGGTAGAACCATTGGTGGAGATACTGAGGCCGCCCGTCGCCGACAGGCTCGATGTCTGCGGGACGTTAATCTTGAGAGACTGGCCCGTGGTGGAGTTGATAGTAATCGCACCGCTGCCCTCGATAAGGTTGACTGTGCCGCTGCTAAATGTCGACTGTGAGTTGGCGATCGCCACGCCACCACCCCCACCGCCGTTGCCGGCCGAGATGGTAATGGCGTTTCCGTTCTGGCTGAGCGTCACATTGTTGCCGCCGGCGAGCGTGAGCGTGCCTGAACTCACATGGGCCATGGCGCCGGCCGTGTTACCACTGAGCGTGACGTTGTGGAGGTTTTGCGTCTGGATGGTTTGGCTTGCAGCAGAGATAGTCAAGGTGTTGCCGCCTACTGCGGTCGATTGACTGAGCGTAATATTATTGCCGCCAGCGAGCACGAGCTGGTTGGTGGCGAGCCCGGTGCTGCCGCTGGTGTTACCGATGTTGCTCATGCCAGCCGAGAATGCGCCGCCGCCTGCACCACCGGAAATAGTGATCGCATTGCCGTTCTGACTCAGCGTGATATTATTCCCGCCCGCAAGTGTCATGGTGCCTGTCGAGACAAGCGCACCAGCGCCGGCGGTGTTGCCGGAAATTGTTGCGTTGATGCGACCGCCATTAGCAGGTGGGATATATGTCATATCAACCTCAGATTATATACCATGCGCTGCCGTCTGAGACGATCGTGAGCGAGGTGTATTGCTGCGAAAGTGAAACACTTGTTTGACCATCGATGGTGTCTGAACTGGAGCGAGCAATCGAGCAGGTATTGCCTGAGTTGTCGATGCGTTTGACATAAAATCGGTAGCCAGCAATCGAGGATGCTGTAGGTAACGTAATAGTGACGTTGCCGCTCGTGGCGTCAGCAAAGATGACTGTGTCGCTACTGCCGATAGTGTAGTTGCTTGTCTTGGTGCTGGTGGCGAACGTTGGGTCGCTCCAGGCGGGAAGGCCACTACTGACGCGGAGTGTTTTACCGTTACTGCCAGCCGCAAGTCGTACAAAGTTTCCAGATGAGTCTCGGTAGTGGAGGTCACCGGTTGCGCCGGACGAGTCGTCGTAGATAGCGACCTTTTTGCGCACCGTGCCAGTGGTGATCGTGAAGTAGAGGCTGTCAGTGTTGAACTCAACCGCACCGGCTTCTGGCGCAGTCATGAGCGTGCCGGATGTGAACTTGAGCGGCGCTGTGCCAGCGGTTGCGGTGCCTGCGCGGACGGTTATCTTTTGGTGGCCACCGTTAGCGGCGTTGTCGGTGTCGTCGTTGTAGTGTTCCTTCATGAGGAACTGGCGGATAATATCACCCCAAATGCCATCGTCGCTATTTACGATCGGAAGTCGCTGTTGCACCATATGCTACGCTCCGAACTTCCGTGAACCAAATCCGTGACGATCATCAACCTGCGTTTGCACAATGGTTCGTGTGGGTTGTCTGAGGAACGACAAAAGATTGCTCAGACCCAGGAGCATCACTAATGTACCACCGGCGTAGCGGAGGAACTCCTTACGGGTCATCTGTTTATTTAGGATATCTTTTATATCATCCCGCATACGCGGTCCCCAAAATCCACACTATCTCCCTCGTAGCATACGCAAAAAACGCTTATGTTTCAAGATAGCGAGAATCTAGTCGTTCTCAGTTTGTTCTTATTTTCGGCGTTTGACGCGCTTGGTGAGCTTGATGAATCGGCTGACGATAGACCACACGCCAGCGCCAATGACGAGGAGAATAGCAAGCGCAATCAGTAGGATTTTCCACGGTATAACCCAGAAACTCACCGTGCCTTCGAGCGGAATATCGCGGTGGCCGTCGTTATAGATAGCGACGACTTTAGCGGTGTAGCGGCCGATGCGCAGGTGTGACAGGTTGCTCCAGTTCCATTCGACATCTTTCTTTGTTGTGCCGTCGGCGGCTGTGGTTGTCTTCTCTACCTGGAATCCGTCGGTCCACTGCGCTTTGATGATGCGGGTGGTGCCGGGGAGGATGTAGGCACTGCTCTGGTTGAGCGGGAGGGTGCCTATGGGCGACTTGTCGTTTTCTCCGCGCTGGATGAATACATTACCGAGTGGCTGAAAGATAGAGTTGCCAGTGTTCTTGAGCTCGATATCAACTTCGGCTGGTAAGTATTCGTATATATTTTGGGTCGTCGTGATCTTACCCAATTCGAGTTTTCGAGTGGCGCCGGGACGGTCGACGTTGATAAGCGTAAAGAGTGCGAGCGACCCCTTAAGCTGATTGGTGCCGCCTTGGTTTGCAGGTTCGGTGACGCGGTTTATGACGAGGGCAAACGAATAGCTAAACCCAGCTTCCTTGGGGAGCGAAATAGTGATCTTCTCGGTGATAGTTTGACCCGCCGCCACGGTGAACGTTGGTGACGAGAACTTTAGCCACGGCGCTACGGGCGCGAGCTTGGTGTCATCGATGTTTATCTTCTGTGTTTTGCTGTCAAATTCAAAGCTGCGTGGCTGGATTCTGAGGTCCTCGGTATGGGTGCCTTGGTTACGGACGTTGAGCTCAAGCGTTGTGGATTGACCAGGCTTGAGCGTCGTCACGAGGGGCGAAGGGGTAACCTGAATCGCAAAATCACTAGCATTCTGAGCTTTTGCGCCGTGTGCAGTAGCAACCACAGCGAGAACTACAGAGAGCAGCGCTACGGGAAGATAGCGTCGCATATGCGGACTAGAAGAGTCCCGCGCCGACCACCGTAATAGTATCGCTGTAGTCTGAGGCAGCTGCGGTCGTGGCCGAGATGGCGGCGTTGTTGGTGAGTGTTAGGACAGCGTTATTGGCGGTGCCATTGGAGCTAGCGAGCGTTCGGAGCGATGTATCGAGGCCACCACCTTTTCCGGTCGAGCCGCCGACAAATGGCGTTGCGACAGTAATGGTGCCAGTCCCGCTCGTCTGCGTTTGTGTCACGCCGGTGTTGTAGCCGGCCGTACCGGCAGAAAGTGTGCTGTTACTGCCCGGTGTTGTGGATGCGATAGTGGACGAGGCGGTTGTGGACAGTAGGCCGGTATTGGCGTCTTTGGCCCAGACCATCCAGCCGTTTTTGGCATTTGTGTTGACTGTTGCGGTTCTTGGTGTCGGGCTACTACTGACCGAACCGGTAGTCAACGTGCCGAGGTTGTCGGTGGTGTTGTTGAGGGCAAACGAAAAGCTTGATGGGACACTTGCCGAAACCGTTATTTGGTCGCTCGAAACACTTGCCGTATTGTATGTGGCGCTGTCGATTGTAGCAGGTCCTGAGGTGCGTGTCGTGACGGTTCCGGAGTTCGATGGCGTTGCGCTGGATGACACGGTAACTGCCGCGCTGTTTATCCAGTTGAAGCAATAGAGCGTGCCGACGACAAGGTCAGTGCTTGGGAATGTTACTGTTTGGCTTGTAACGTTGGTGGCCGTCCCAATACCAAGCCATGCGGTGCCGCCAGTTGGCCACCCCAGGTTGGTTGTGTTGACCGTAAAGGTTCCGGCTGCACCGAGTGTGTATCCGGTCGGGAACGTCACCTGTACGTCAGCTTCGGCGCCCACAGTAGCAGGGTTGGCGCACACCGTTCCGGTTGTGGGCTGACTGGTTTGCATACGGTCAAACCGTACGAATACTTGCGAGAGCGTGCCAGCATGCGCTGTAGAGCTGGTTACGAGCGATAACGCGACTGATAAAACAAGGAGGCAGGCAGCAGCAATGCTTCGTGTAAACACGAGTGGTTTGAATCGATTTTGCATATCTATTTGTTGTCGGCGCATTAATCTTATTTCCTAAGCATAATCTGAATGCATTATTAGCGCAAGCGCTTTGTTCACTCAGGTGATATTATAAAGCCAAAGGCCATATACTTGCCATGACAAAATCAAAAAAGCCAAAGCTCCGTTTTCGTTTTCGTCGCCACCACTCTGAGCGACCGCTTCACAAGCGTGTGGCGTTGCATCCGCTGAGTATTTTTCTGGTGTTGTGTGCCGGTGTGCTTATCGTGGCGTCTACTTGGCGCGCAGGCGCCGATACCCTCGAGGTGACCGCCAAGGTTCCGGCGCCGCTTCCAGCAGGACCGGCTATTATCACGTCCCCACACGACCAAGATCACCTCACCGAGACACCGATTACCGTTGCGGGTACATGCCCTGACAACACCTACGTCAAGCTGTACCGCGATGATGTGTTTAGCGGTGTTTCACAGTGCGTCGGTGGGCATTTTAGTATCAGCACGAGCCTTGCCGACGGCGCCAACAAGCTCCAGGCAAAGGTATACAACATAACGGACGATGAAGGACCTGCCTCTGCGCCGATCATCGTCTATTACGACCGTCCGGTCACGCCTACACCGAGTGCTCCGACGGGCCAAGCGCCGCCTGTAACATCGACGCCGTCCGGCTCCGGTGCTATTTCGGGCACTGGCAATGGGCCACTCGTCATAACGGGGGACTATCAGTACCAGGCGCACTATACGGGGCAGCCATTTAGCTGGAAGTTCCAGGTGAGCGGCGGCGCACGGCCTTATACCATCACTATAACGTGGGGTGACGGTGAAACCACAACCTTCCAAAGCCAAGACGGCATCCTCAACCTCAGCCACGCATACAAGAAGGGCGGTGACTATCAGCCTATCCTGCACGTCACTGATGCCGACGGTGCCACTGTACAGTTGCAACTCTCGGCAGTTGTGAAAGATTGGCCAATCATAGCCGTCACCACTATGCCATTTGGCGCCGAGATAGAGCGATACTTATGGGCGCTCTGGCCGGCGTATCTCGCGATCCTCCTCATGCTTGCGAGTTTTTGGCTCGGCGAGCTCGAAGTGGTGCACTATATCTGGATGGATAAGGTCCGTGGGAAGCGCCGCCATAAGCGTCGCCACGTGTAACGTCTACACAATTCGGTGGTGCATCAGATACAGCAAGTCGCTGTAGTGCGCTGCACAGTACCATATATCGAAAACAAGAAGCGAAATAAAGAAGACTCCCTCGCCGAGCTTCCCGGTTGTGACACGAAGATGCTTGAAGGGCGGAATGCCGAATTTGATTGGAATAGGCAGCAGCCATGGCACGCCCTCTTTGGTGAAGGTATCCATGATCAGGTGAGACACCATGCCGATCATGAACGCCCACCACACCAGTTCGATGTCGATGGTAGGCATGATGGGGTGAAGCGTCACGAGCAGAAGCTTGGTGAGAAGCCCAAACAGCAGCAGCCCAAGTAGTGAGTGCGTTATAAAGCGATGCCCGCCAAGCAGACGATCGATGATCCGCCCGATAAACCCGCCGATTGGCAAGTTCCGCCAAAATGGTGCCGTCGGTTGGTCGACGTCCGGCGCGATGCCACCGAGCTGGTTGGCGAGCAGCGCCGCCACCGCCGTCCCGAGCGTCAGCGAATGTTCTGGCTGAGCCATGACGATAACGCCCAGCGCAGTTACCGCTGCAAGGTCATGTGTGCGAGCTTTCATACCGCTAGTGTAGCACGCCTAGAAATGATGCGGCCCAGGTGCGAGACCTGGGCCTTGAAACGTTGCATCACTTTTGCGCTCGCTCACGAGGCACGACATCGAATGCTTGGCATCCGCATCTGTCGGTGGCCGGGGCGCTAACTGCGTAACCGGCTCTCCTCAGAGGCGTGATGATTTTCTCGGTGAGCACCTCGAGGGGGATCTCGCGCCGCGACACTGTGCAGGTCAGTCGCCTGGGGCGGTGGGGCGGTCGAGGAACCAAGCGCACGTGCCAGAGGTGCTTGGCGTTGTTGCGCAAGCAGCTGGCAGTGGTGAACGGATGTTTCGGCGCCTTGGCCACATCCACGAACTGAGCGATAGCGTCCAGCCAGTGTTGAATCTGCGCGCGCAGTGCATTCGCGCGCTGCGTGGCGATCTGGAGCTTCTGCTCTTCGGTCAATTCCGGACGCCTTCTGCCTGAACGACCAGGCATGGTACTCCTTATCTATGTCGACAACGAATCTGACAGATTATACAATGTATTTACAAAATAAGCTATCTTTGGTATAGTTTTACCTGTTACAAGCTCTGGGCCACTAGCTCAGCTGGTTAGAGCAGCGGCCTCTTAAGCCGCGTGTCCTGGGTTCAAGTCCCAGGTGGCCCTCCATAGAAAAGTCCTGATCAATCGCTACCGATCAGGGCTTTTCTTGTTGGTTCAAAAAAGCTACGCGGCGCATATATAATTGCCATATATAGTTTAGTATGGCATAATATACACACGCATCTCTCGATTGCCTTGGAGGCAAGACATGTCACAAGCACAAAACGCCGGCTTCCGTCGACTGCGCGGTTTCGGCTGGAGCGTCGCGCTGCCCGTCGCGGCCATCACTGGGATGGTCGGGTGGCTGATCGTGAACGCTTCGGTCGGCGCGGTGGCGGGCGCGAACGCCTCGATCATCGGTCTCATCATTCTGTCTTACGGCTACTCACTCGGCGGGATCTGGGGCGCCTACTGGATGATCCCCACGGCGCTGATCGGCGCGAACCTCGCCCTGGTGACGTACGCGCTTGGTGGTCCGTGGCCCTGGGTGCTGCTGGGCTCCGGCGTGTTCATCGTGCTGGTCGCCCTGGTGGTGGCCATCAACCGCACCGCCAAGGGCAGAGGCGGGGTGTTGCGGCTCATCGGCAACTTCGTCGTGGCCCTCATCCCGGGGCAGTACTCCTGCTGAGCCAGGAGAAGCTGCACGCTGCGTGTCCGTCACCTGCTCAAGGGCAGGTGACGGACATTCTTTTTGGAGAAGAAATCTGTATTTTTGAAATTATCCAATGTCTTGAGAGCTGCAATACGTTTTTCGATCGATTTGAAATCGTATGCTGCCCCAGTTCCCCAGACATAAAGCTCGTAGAAAATTTCTTGCAGGCTAAAGCGCCGGAAGTCCTCCTTGATGTGTCCGAGCTCCGCAGGCGTGATCTTGGCTACTGCGGCGCTTTGATACGCGTCGAGGAAAGTAGCGAACTTATCAAGGTCGGGCAACTTTGCGTCCGTCTCCAGCAAGGGCCCGATAAGATCGCTGATACGCGGCGCCAGTCCGCTCATACCGAAGTCGACGATCTGTGCGACGTTCCCATCTGGCCGGAACAAGATATTGCCTCTCCAGTAGTCACCGTGGACCGCCATTGTTGGTAGCGTGTGGAGGACTGCGTTCGTCGTATTTTGTAGTGTGTCGAACTGCGCCAGGATAAAGTCGCGCTGGCTCACAATGAAATGATCATGTTCCCGTGGTGCTCTGCTCAGCTTTTGCAGCAAACTGTCCACGCGATCATGGGCAACAGCGATATTCGGTAGGTGAACGACAGGAAGATGCCGATAGTCTGGCGCGGGGACTGCGTCTAACTCGGCCATGATATTGTGAAATTTCGCCAGTTCAATTGCTGCATGCGTTAGGTGAAGGTCAGTGATCTCCGAAGTCTTTAGGATGGTGCCTTCCGCATACGGCGTTAATCTCCAGACGGTATCTCCAACGGTTACATGGCGGTGGCCGTCTTTGGTGAGGATCGCATCGTCAACTGCCAGCTCTGGATGTTTTCCTGCAACCTGGCGAATGCTGTCTTCAAGCTGTGCGATTTCTTCGCTCTCCTGCGAGATGCGCAATATACAGTTTCCGACTCGGTAAATCGAAGCATAGCCGCCATCGAGCATGTGGTGCAGGTCTGTGCTGTCGATGTGATACTGCTGCCGAAAGAGTGCGACATCGACGGGGAATTTGGGGGGATGAGGAGTTGGTGTGTCCATCTTGCGATTATTTTAACAGAAGGTTGCCACCCGGACGTACGCCGAGCGGTGCGTGGGGTTGTATTAAATAAGTTCAGAGCTTCGGGCGACGTTTGTAGACGTCGCCCGAGTCCTGTGTTGCGAGCCGGGCTGATGGATCAGCGCATGACGATGCGGTAGCGCAGCGGCTTGGGGCCGCCCAGGCGCAGCACGTGGCGACGGAAGATCACCCCAGTGCGCTCACCTTCGATGGTGACCATCACCATGGCGCCGGGCTTCACCGACGGGTCGAAGTTCTCGATGACGTCGGACGCGTTGCCGCGGTCGCGGAGGGTCGCCGCCGCCTTCTTGGCCATGGCGAGGGGGTCTTTGACGACGAAGGCGTGTGCGCTGTCGACGCCGAGCCTTTCCATGATCGTCGGGCTGGTCCAACTCATTATCCGGCCACCCGAGAAGAGGATGCGGCGGAAGCCCGGGCTGTTCAGGCGGAACTGCGGACGCGTCGAGGGCGCACCGCACTCGTACAGCGCCTGCGCCACCGTTTCCAGGGTCACGTTCGAGTTGAAGCGAACGATCGAAAGCCCCTGGTCGTGGAGCGGCGTGCGGTTGTACACCACCTTGATGATGAAGCCGAGGACGATGCCGGGGATGAGCCCGGCGATGATGTAGCCCCACATACGGGACCTCGCTTTCCATGCTTGCTGACAGGAACAAAATAGTTTATACCATAGAAGTATGTTATAGGCAACCTGATATCATTGGTGCATGAAGGTATTTGGCGAGGCAGAAAAAACGGAGGAATACGGCACGGCGCATCCGAACGCAACAGATGTAGAAGGCGTCGTGGTCGTTGGCTATGACCCGGCAACCGACACATGGCTGGCGCTGGAGTGGCGCGAGAAGAAGACTATCTGGCTGGTCGGTGGCGGCAGGGAAGACGGTGAGACGTTCGAGCAGTCTGCTATCCGTGAGCTCAAGGAAGAGACCGGCTACGCCGACTTCCGCGAACAGGTCCAGCTCGGCGGACTCATCCGGTCGCACTACTATAACGAGAAGAAACGGTTGCATCGCCGCTCGAACTCGCTGGCATTTCTTTTTGTCCTGGACAGCAATACGAGAGGTGAACAAGAGCTAGAGGAGCACGAGAAGTTCGATGTTGTGTGGCTGGGCTACGACGAGCTTCGAGAGTCGCTCGAGCACACGGGCGGTGGCGTGGAGCACTGGCTTGCCGTGCTTGCACGGGCACACGAATATGTGAAGGCTTGTGGGTGGTGAGGCCAATGCTTATTATGGGAGTAGTATGAGTCAACGTTCGCTTACTCGAGCACTCCTGACGCCTTCGATCTTAAGCGGGTATTGTATGTTCTTTGTCGCGCTTGCGATAATTGGCGTAGGCGCGTGGTCGTATGTGTCGCAGGGCGAGTTCCTGCACGATTATCTTTTTGGCCCGTTTGGGGTTGTGACTGCTATGGTGTATGCGCCCGACCTCTTTGTGCTCTTTCGGCAGACGATCGTCAACAATTCGATCACGTATGACGCATTTATATTGGTCTGTGCGGTGTTGATCGGAGTGCTTGTGTTCGAGCTCGTCGAGACACTTCGGCGGGTTACGAGCAGCACGTCAGTTGTGTGGTACGAGTTCCACTCTAATTCGCCGCAAGCGCAGGAAGCGCTCAAAGAGACACTTATTCGTATAGCGACGCGCTGTCTCGGGGCGATCGGGCTGCTCGTTTACACGCTATTTCTCGTAAATATTCTTGTGCCATTTTGTATTTTGATGGTTCAGAACGGTATTGATCAGTTCTCGGTGTCGCCGTTGATGGCGGTTGGGTCGTTTGTGCTGAGCTTCCTGTATCTTATACTGAGCCTTCATGTGATTGTCATCTTGGCACGTTTGTCATTGCTTCGTCCGCGGCTGTTTGGCGGGTGGGCGGTTCAACTGGACTGACGACTAGCGCTCGGTGCGTTCGCTCACTTTTCGTCGGTCGTCTGCAATCATTTCGCTCATCGCGCCGTTCATGTCGATACCTCTTTCGGTTGCAATGTAGAGTACTTCAGCAAGTATGTCGGCAAGCTCGTTGCGAAAGTCTGCTTCGAGCGCTTCCTTACTCTTTGTGTCGGCCCAGCGGTAGCCGGTAAGCTGGAGGATGACCTTATTGAGGCTGTCGATCTGGTAGGTAGAGAAGGAGGCTCCAGTGCGGAGCCTCCTGTTGTTACCTTACTGTTTAGTACTGCCAGCGTCCTGGCCGTATGGGGTTGCTCGCCAGGCGTTCCAGTCTTTGAGTGAGCCTGTTTGCTCAGTCATGAACTGCCATGGACCGTAGTATTTATTGTTGGACCACTTATTGTTCTGGTTGAAGGTGACGGCTTTTTGGATGACGTCGCCTTTGTATGGTGACCAGCTTGGGTAGGTGCCGTAGTTACTGAGGACAGCCATGTGGCCACAGTAGGCGGTGTTGCAGTTATTGACGTTGGCTGGGGTGATGCGGAACTCGTTGTTGCTGATAGTGACGTTCTTGGTCTTCCAGCGACAGTCGGAGTAGTTTGGCTCGCTGCTGATGGTGCCTGTTACGCAGGTCTTGAGGGTGACATTCGGGTTGACCATGGTGCAGTAGCCGTCGCTCGTGTTGGCAGGTGAGTTGCAGTAGCGGTCGGCGTTCTCCCAGAGGGTGACACCGCCCCAGTTGTCGAGGAAGAGGTTGTTGCTGATGTCGATGGTTGGCGTCTGGGTAGTCTTGTACTGGACACGGCTGTCACCGCCGGATTCAGAGATGTAGACAGATGCTTCGGGGAAGTCGTCGCCGTTCTTGGCGAACTCGCCGCCAGATACGAGCGCGTTGTGTTTGATCACGTTGTGACGAATAGCGGCGTTGTAGCTGATCTCGTAGAAGATAGCTTCGGAGTCGTTGTTCTCGATCCAGTTGCCATCGAAGAGGAAGTCGATGTCGTTGGTGTCAGCCCAGAGGCCAACGCTCTTGTTGTCGTGGACATAGTTGTTCGTGACTTTGGCGCCCTTGACGTCCCAGAACTTACCGCCACCGGTACAACCACAGCCGTCGATCTTGGCTTCCCAGTTGTCGGTGTTGTTGCCGGCGATTTCGTTGTGGTCGAGCTCGATGTTGGTGATGGAAGAGCCGTTAGCGATCGGATCCTTGTACATACTGAAGCCGTACTGGCCGTTGTCTTTCAGGCAGTTGTACCTTACGAGGTTGTCGCTGCCCAGGAAAACACCTGCACCGGCAACGTTGTGGATGTTGTTGTATTCGATTGTCCAATGGTCGCCAGCGTCGTGGTTGACGACTGCTTCGTTGTTGTTGTCGCCAGCCTTACCGAAGTTGCGGATTTCGAGGTGTGAAACGGTAACGTACGTGGCGTGCTGGGTGAATGCGTAGAGGTTGGAGTTCTGACCGTCTAGGACAGCACCCGGCGCACCAATATAGGTGGTGTGGTCGGCGGGTTCAATCTGCGCGTACTGACCTGTTCCGAGCGTGTGTACGCCAGGCGCGAACCAGTATGTTTTGCCTGCCTGAGCAAAGTTAACATTGCTGTTGTTGCCTGCGGGTACGGTGATGGCGTCTGCTGGAGCAGCTGTTGGGCCATTTAGGATGCCTGTGTTGCCACAGATCTGAGCTGGCGGTGCTGAAGGCCAGCCACCAGAGGTTGCGACACTGGTGCCGAACTTGAGGGCTTTGCCGCCTGAGGCGTTCACGTCAGACACGACGCTTGCGTTGCCGGAGAGCGCGCCGGCTTCAGGTTCGATACTTACGAATGATCCAGCAGCCTTAGTGGTGGCGAATGCGTACCCAACGACCGCGACGATCACCGCGACGCCGACACCTGCTGCGATGCTGAAGCGCGATGGGCCGGTGAGTTTAGATTTGATAGATGTGGTAAGCCGATTTATCTTTTGCATAGCATTTTCATTTTCATTAATTATCTAACGCCCAAGTCACTCGACAATGACCGTTCCCTTGTGCCCTACGTTGTCCGGATCGTGGTAGTGGAATGTACCCGTCTGATCGAATGTGAACGAGTAGGTGTCGCCTCGGCCAAGTGCCTCACTGGTGGCGAAGCCGGCTGGCTTACCTTCGTCGCTTGTCAGCTGTTTGGATTTGCTGGTTTGGTTCTTCCAGGTGATGTCTTGGCCTTTTTTGACCTGGATGGTTGCTGGCGTGTAGCCGTCATCGGTTATGGTGACCACGGCGGTTGGTGTTTCTTCGGACGCTTTGTCGTTGGAGTTCTGGAAGAACATCCAGGCGACGACGCCGAGGGCGACCACCAGGAGTACTACGACGAGCGGCACGAGCCATGGTTTTGTTTTGGGTGTAGCTGTGGGAGTTGTAGGGTCCATTGTGATGTCCTATTTCTTTTGTAGCCTTACGTTTTTCTCGATTGAGTACCAGTCGACTTTGAGGGAGACTGTCTTGGCTGAGAACCCATCACCGCGGTATGTTGCGTTGTAGCGACCAAATGGTACATCTCGGAGGGTGTAGGTGCCGCGATCGTTTGTAGTGGTTGTGTACTTGGTGTCGTTTGTCGAGAGCGTGACGCTGACGCCAGAGAGTTTCTTGCCTGAGCCGCTGACGGTGCCAAAGACTCGTGACTTGCGCTTGTTGGTGGCTGTTTTGGCGGTGGCGGTGTTGGACTGATCGCTTGTGTTGCCGGCTGCATCGCGGGCCTTTACGTAGTAGCTGTACTGCGTGTTTGCTTTGAGGCCGGTGTCGCCGAAGCTGGTCGTGGTGACTGATGCGACTTTTTGTGGAGCGTTGCCGTTTGCGGCTCGGTAGACATCGTAGCCGGCCACACCGACATTATCGGTGCTGGCGTTCCAGCTGAGGTTGATTTGCTGCGAGCTGATGGTTGTAGCGGTCAGGCTAGCTGGTGTTGATGGCGCTTGCGTGTCAGTCGTTGTTGGCGATGGCGTGGTTACTGTTGCTGGGGCTGAGCTTGGCGACTGGTTGCCGGCTGCATCGAGGGCGGTGAGCGTGTAGCTGTACTGTGTGTTCGGCAGGGCTTGGTTGTCCTGGAAGTTGGTGACGTTTCCGACCTGTGCTAGGAGCGCCCCGTTGCGGACAATGCGGTAGCCCACGACGCCGACGTTATCGGTGCTGGCGGTCCACTTCAGCGTGACGCTTGTAGGAGACGTCGCGTTAGCCGATGGTGCGCCTGGGGCGGTCGGTGCCTGTGAGTCGCCGTTCTGGACGGTGACGTAGTAGCTGCTGTTGCTGAAGTTGCCAGCTGCGTCGTATGCCTTGGCCGTCAGGAGATGTTGGCCATTAGCGACAGAGGTCGTATTCCACTGGAAGCTGTATGGCGAAGTTGATGCAGTGTTCGCAAGTGCGCTGTCGACGTAGAATTCAACTTTGGATACGCCTACTTCGTCGGTTGCGTTTGCGCTCACAGCGACGGTGCCAGATACACCGCTGCCTTCAGCTGGTGCAGTCAGCGTGACGCCCGGAGGAGTTGTATCGGCGGTTGTGACGCAGTTGTCACCCATGCCGGTTGGGGTGCAGGTAGCGTCTGAGGTGAAGACAAGTCGATCAACCTCGACGCCTGGCTGGCGACCAATGAGTTTAACGGAGTGTGCGCCTTGCGCGAGTGACAGGCGAATTGGCGAGTTTGCGGTGCCGTCTTGGTAGTTGATCCAGGTCCATGCGCCTGGCGTCGGGCTGCTCACGACATAACACTGCGTGCCGTCGATCTCGAGCATGTAGCTGTTATTGGCGGCGTCGGCCGGCATGACTCGGCTCCAGAGCGAGTAGGTCGCCGCGGTTGGCACGGAGACGCTTGTTGTTACTTGTCCGTAGTCAGCACCAGGTGCTGGACAGGCTGAGGCTTTCGCCGGCGCTACAAAAATACTGCCCAGAAAGGCAGCAAGGGCCATAGCGAAGATAGATAGTTTGGTTGTTGTGTTTGGTTTTTTGATGTGTTTCATTTTCTCTCAGTCTTAGCTAAGATAGTTTACTTTACATACTGAGCTTTTCGGTTGGTAGTGTCAATACTTTTATAGATTTTTAGGTGCGTTTCTGATAATAGCGGACACCCAACCAGGTGACGATCGCCAGCAGCATGACTCCGCCGATCACGTCGCTCACTGTGCCAAATCGGCTGAGGTATTCCGTGGCCTGTATGCCGGTATAGCCAATGGCAAGGTAGAAGCAGGCGTTCACGATAGAGCCGAAGAACGTAGCGGTTACAAAGATACGAAAATCAATCTTGATAAACCCACTCCCTGCCGACAGAAGCGTTCCCGGAAAGATCGGCAGCGAGTGCAGTGTAAAGAGTATGAGCCATACGCGCCACAGTTTACGACGATTACCGAGACGCTTGCTGAGACGATTGACGTCTTTGTGGGTGATGCCAAAGAGCTGGCGGTTACGAAACACCCATCCTTCCAGATGCTGTGCCAGCCAGTACACCAACGCGCCACCAGCGACACGTCCTGCACCACTGAGCGCGGCTAACCAGCCCAAGTACCACCACGGCAAGCCTTGTGTGCTCGCGATCGCGCCAGCAGGAATGAGCACGACAATAGATGGAATCGGTGAGATCACCTCCTCTATAAATGTCCCCACAAGCACGAATATATCGACCGGGAGATGCCGCGCGAGCGCTTCGAAATACTGTATAGCGGTGGCCTTTCTGCTAATGCTTTACTCTTATCCTACGGCAATCCAGCCTGGTGGCAAAGTCTGCTATAGTTGATCTACTACATGAAGCTTACAAAACACCAGTTTCTGATGCGGGTGCGGCGTTTGCCGGCGGGTCCGCTGTTGGCGTTTGGCATTCGGCAGGCGTGGGCAGCGCTGTTTGGTGGGCTGATGCTTCTGGGAATCGTCGTGACAACGTATGTGCATTTGCCGTGGTTGTCGCAGTACGATTGGCTGTTCCTGTGGGCGATCGCCATCCAGGCGGTAATGCTGGCGACAAGACTCGAGAAGCCCCACGAGGTGCTAACGATCCTACTCTTCCACCTTGTGGGACTGGGGATGGAAATCTTTAAGACGTCGGGCGCGATCGGGTCGTGGTCGTATCCGGGCGATGCGTTCTGGAAGGTAGGGAATGTGCCGCTGTTCTCGGGATTTATGTACGCAGCGGTCGGTAGCTACATCGCTCGTTCGTGGCGAGTGCTGCAGCTATCGTTCCAGCCGTATCCGCCGCGGAAATGGACGGTGTTGCTGGCTATTGCAATCTATCTCAACTTCTTCACGCATCATTATATCTACGACTTTCGATATTTCCTGTTTGGCGCGGTGTTGGTGTTGTTTGGCCGAACGCGGGTGAGTTATGTGCTGAATAAGCGGGTGCATCATATGAACGTGGTTGTGGGGTTCCTGCTGATTGCGTTGTTTGTGTGGATCGCCGAGAACATCGGGACATTTACGGGCGTGTGGCTGTACCCGGAACAGCTGGCGCATTGGCAGCCGGTAAGCCTGGAGAAGATTGGTTCGTGGCTGCTGCTGATGGTGATTAGCTTTATTATGATCGACATGTTGTACTTTATACGAAGACAACTAAGTGGTCGGAGGGTTCAGAATGGATAGCCACGAATCTTACATGCGAGCTGCGATAGCCGCGGCGCAGCAGGCTGAGGCGCAAGGCGGTGTCGCGATCGGTGCGGTGCTTGTCGACAATACAACCGGCGAGATTGTCGCCACAGGCGGGAGCATCGTAGGCGTCACCAAGGACCCGACGTCACACGCCGAGATCAATGCCATCCGCGGAGCTGCGGACAAGTTTCAGACCGATCAACTGTATGGTCTGACGCTCTACGGTACGCTTGAGCCATGTCACATGTGCCTGAGCTGTGCAGCTTGGGCGCGTATCCCGAAGGTGTATTTTGGTGCGTATCGCAGGGATGTCGACGAGTCGCTCTTTGATATCAAAGGCGACTTTAGCGACGAAGCAGAGGGCAAACGCATGAACTTACGAAGTAATACGACCATGCAGGTACACGGCGGCGTCCTCGAGGCGGAGTGCGCGCAGCTGCTTGCACGGTATGGCGAGCAAGACCATCGTCGTTCGCCCTTAGCGTAAATACAGTTTTACAGCTGCACCCAATTCGTACTACGATTGAATCGGAGAAAGCCAATGTTACCTGCCTGGTTCACTGTATTTTCTGTGGCTATTCGACTATTCGGCGGTGCGCAGTACTGCTGGGGAGTTTTGCGCGGCAAAGCGCAGCCCAACCCGATCACATGGTTTCTGTGGGGGCTAACTCCGCTCATTACGCTTTTCGCGAGCTTGCAATATGGATTGCAGCCTCAGGCGCTGGTACTTCTGGCGTTGGCGGTCACGCCCCTGACCGTGAGTGGTCTGGCGCTCATCGTACACAAACATCGACGGCGTGAACATTTCACGCCGTTTGCATTAGTGTGTGGTGCGCTCGCGCTGGGCGGTATCGTGCTGTGGCAGGTGACGTCAATTCCGGAGCTGGCTATTATCTTTAGTATTGTCGCTGATATCTTCGCGACATTACCAACGCTCGAGAAAGCGTATCGGAATCACGCCAGCGAGTATGCGTGGCCGTACTTCATGTCGATTATCAGCATGGCAGTTACGCTTCTGACGATTCGAGAATGGGCGTTTGCGGTGTATGCGTTTCCGCTGTATATGTTGCTGGTTAATGTCGTGCTGTTTATGTTCGCGCTCGTGCCGTTTAGGAAGCTATTCCAGCGGGCGAGCTAGTTGTTCGGCTTGAGCGTTTTGGTGACGGAGTCAACGATCTGGAGTGCGCCAGCGTTTGACTGACGATAACTCTCAGAGCCAAGGACGGCACCAATGATTGTCTTTTGCTGGCCGTTGATCGTTGCGTTGGTCGAGAAGAGGAGCGTGTTGCGTGCTTGGACGCTTTCGCCTGGCTTCAGCCCGGTGTAACCATATTTTGTGACCATGGCATTGTAGTTGGGGACATCGCCGGCGTATGGAATATTGGCGGTGGGCAGGGCGACGATGTGTGCGATAACGGGATTCTTGAGTGCAGCTTCGCCGAGGCGGACGAGATCGCTTGCGGTGCTTTTAGTGCTTGGGTCTAGGCCGCTTGCGTCAACGCCGACAACCGTGTCGTTGAGGCCAAGGCGTTTCAGCATTACGTTGGCATAGTCGTGATACTTCTTGAGCGAACCAAATGCCCAGACGGCCGTCGTATCAGCGATATTATTGGCGCTGGGGAGGAGCATCCCCTCGAGCGCGTCACGCTCAGTCAGGGGCACACCGGCTTTTACGAGTACGACCGTCCCGTTCTTGGCCACGTAGTCACGGTAATACTGTTCGTCTTTTTCGGTGATGGGAATACTCGGGCCCATGTCGTCGCCAGCGAGCGGATGTTTTTCGAGGACCGCGAGGGCGGTGATAAGTTTGGCGATGCTGGCGATTGGTCGTGGCTTGGCGTCGTTGTGGCTATCGACGATACCGCCACCGGCAATCCCAACTGCGGCGGTGGGGATGTCGCTGGGCCAGTCAACGGTGGCCGTGTAGGCTGGCTTTGCTGGTTTGGCGTGCGCCACTTCGCTGACGTGCTGAGAACGATGTGTTGCAAAGAAGATACCGCCAGAGATAAGAATGGCGATGAGTATGAGTTTGAAGGGGAAGCGGCGTTTTTGTTTTGGGAGTGTCATGGTGGTTTTAGTTTCGTTTTAGTGTTGATCTTGTTGGCTGGCGAGGATTTCGTTGACTCGTCGGAGCATTTCGTCGGGTTCGCGGGTCGGGATGACGTAGATGGGTTTGGATTTGGCGAGGCTGCTGATGAGTGTTGGTTCGTGTGGATCTTCGCAGGCGCCGTTGGCATTTTCGTCCAGGATGAAATCCATATAGTGCAAGCGGTCGACGATCCGACGCCGTGATTCGACTGATCGTTCGCCAATAGTCCCGGTGAACACGAGCATGTCGGCGCCGGCAAGCGCTGCGGCCATGCTGCCGATTGCTTTTTGGATAACAAAGAAATACGTCTGGAGCGCAAGCTCGGCGTTATGGTTGCCGCGCGCTTCGTGCTCGAGGAGCTCGTTGACGGCCGACGACGTCTCGCTGAGGCCGAGTAGGCCGCTGTGGCTGTTGAGGTAATCTTCCATCTGCTCGTCATTGAGGTGTAGCTGCGTCTGGAGCATGTTGGCGGCGGTCGGATCGATGGAGCCGACGCGTGTGCTCATGATGAGCCCTTCCAGCGGCGAATAGCCCATGGTGTTGTCGAGGCTTCGGCCACCGTTGACTGCCGAGATGCTCGCGCCACTTCCGAGGTGCGCGACGATGACCTTGGGCGGGAGTTTGCCGGCCTCTTTCAGGGAATGCACGATAGACGCAACCGAAATACCATGGTAGCCGAAGCGCTTGATGTCGAACCGGTCGGCGTCCTGCAAGCGTACGCCGTAGTTCCAGGCGTAGTCGGGCTTGCCGGCGTGGAATGAGCTGTCGCTGACGCCGACGATTGCAGCGTCTGGGAAAATATCTTTGAGCGTGTCGAACTCGCGAAGTGACGCACCGATATGCAGGGGTGCGCGCGGTTCGCATTCGCGTAGGCGGCCGACCATCTCGTCGTCCATCAGGCGGTCGGCGAGGAAGTAGCTGCTCGGAGCGACAATGCGCAGACCAATACACGCGATCGTTTCGTCGGCATGGATAAGGTTGTGAGCTTTCAGAAGTGGCAATACTTGGCCGGCAACGTCGTTGAGATCGTGAATGTTGACCGGAACCGGTTCGTGTTGGTCGCCGAATGTGCCGGTGCAGGCGATGCGGCCTTCTTTATATTCGAAATGCAGCGCACCCACGCACTGATCATCGCGGTACAGTGCGTACTTGCGGCTAGCGCTGCCTGGGTTAGCGATGAGTGTTAGCGTTTCCATTGCCATGCATCTATCTCCGGCATATCGACGCCATTAACTTTTATATATGCGGTGTTTTCGTCAATTTTGGCTCGGTAGGCATCGCTGATGCGTTTGGCTTCGTCGGCGGGCAAGCGGCCCGTTTCCTCGGCGCGGTGCATAATCTCCATCACGAGGTGGTAGCGACTGGTCTGATTGCGGACGTGCATGTCGAATGGCGTGGTTGTGCTGCCGTTTTCGGTGTAGCCGCGGACGGTGAAGCGCTGTGGGTTGTCGACGTAGTCGAACAGGATGGATTTGATCGTTTCGGGGTAGCCGTGGAAGTTGCAGATCACCGGCTTGTCAGTAGTGAACTGGCGGTCGAACTCAGCTTGGCTCACGCATGTGCCTTGGGCGCCAAGGCCGCAGCTGGTGAGGCTCATGACGTTGACGCAGCGGAGGCGGAGGTCGGGAGCCTCACGTTTAGCGAGGCTGATCGCGGCGAGAACTTCTTTGGTCGGGTAATCACCAATGCCGACGAGCACGATATTTGGGTCCTCATCGCTGGCAAAGTCCCAAGTCATGACGCCGCTGGTCATTTCTGTGCGGGCGAGTTCCGGGGTGAGCCAGCGTGGTTCTTGGGTTTTGCCGGCAACGATGACATTTATCTGTTTGGTCGTGCCCATGGTGCGCTCCAGTACGGCGAGTGTGCTGTTGCCGTCCGGCGGGAAGTACACGTCCACGAAGTCACCTTGGCGACGTAGGACGTCATCGATGAATCCAGGGTTTTGGTGCGAGAATCCATTGTGGTCCTGGCGCCAGCCGGAGCTGGTCAGGATGTAGTTGAGTGACGGAAAATCGCCGCGCCACTCAACCTCGCGGGCTTGATTGAGGAACTTGGCGTATTGGTCCATCATGCTGGAGACGATCTGGACGAATGCTTCGTAGCTGGCAAACATGGCGTGGCGGCCGGTGAGGATATAGCCTTGGGCCAGGCCTTGGAGGTTGTGCTCGCTGAGCATTTCCATGACGCGTCCGTCCTGGCTCATGTCGCGGTCCCACGGTTCGATCGGCCACAACCAGGCGCGTGACGTTTCGCTGAAAATAGCGTCGAGCTTGTTGCTGTATGTCTCGTCTGGCGACATGAAGCGGAAGTTTTGCTTGTCGCGGTTGAGGCGAAATACTTCCTGCAGGTACAAGCCGGCGCGGCGCATGCTGCTGGAACCAATGGTGCCGGGAACCTCGGCGTCTTCGGCGAATTGTTCGGCCGGCGGGAGGTCGAGCGGCTCATACGTGGCGTCGCCACCGAGAGTGTGCTTGGTGTTGCCGAGTCGTTTTGGCTCGTCGGGCAGAATGTTTGTGAGGAAATCGCCAAAGCCCTGCTCGGCACTGAACAGTTCGCTGAAGTTGTAGCTGTGCAGCCAGTCGTTCAGCAGGCGGAGCTGTTCTTCATTGCTCTTGGCCTCTGTCAGGACGACTTGGTGGCTGAGTGCGTTGCCTTCGATCTTTTGGCCATTGAGCTCACGCACGCCGGTCCAGCCTTTGAGGCTGCGGACGATCAGCATCGGCAGGTGCTGCTCGGTGACGTCGCTTTTCGTCTTGATGTCGCGGGTCAGCTGCCAGGCCCATTCCATTGCCTCGGCCATTTCCTGGTGCGGGTTGTCGCTGGCAGTCGTGTCCACGATGCGCGGGTGGTAGCCGTAGCCACTGAACAGCGCCATGAGTTCGTAGTTGCTCATACGGCCAAAGACGGTTGGGGCGGAGATCTTGTAGCCATTGAGGTGAAGGATGGGGAGGACGGTGCCGTTCTGTTTGGGGTTGAGGAGCTTGTTGAGATGCCATGCGCCACCGGTTGGGCCGGTTTCGGCTTCACCGTCGCCCACCAGGCAGGCGACCATAAGGTTAGGATTGTCCAGCGCTGCACCGTAGCTCGATGCCAGCGAATAACCCAACTCGCCGCCCTCGAGGATGACGCCGGGCGTGCCGGGATTGCTGTGACTCGGGAAGCCGTACGGCCAGCTGAACTTACGGCACATTTCGGCAATGCCTTCGAGGTCTTGCGGCACGTCGACGTAGTATTTGCTGAGTGTACCCTCGAGGAAAAGATTGGCCTGAAGCGCTGGGAAGGCGTGGCCCGGACCGAGCACAAACATCATGTCTTGGTTGTGCCGCTTCACGAGATTACTGAGGTGCGCATACACAAAGTTCACGCCCGGCCCCGAACCCCAGTGACCGAGCAGGCGAGGTTTGACGTCGTCGAACGTGAGATCGCGCTGCATCAGGAAGTTGTCTTGCAGGAAGATCTGCGCCGCGGTCAGATAGTTCGCGGCACGGTGGTACTTCTCGAATGATTCGATATCGACGTTCATGCTTATGTTTATTTTAAGCTGCTAGGGGCTGATTGTGAAATCAATTATCCGACAAGGGCGCAAAATAATTCGAAAGGAGTATCACATCTGAGTGCGGGCCGTGTTCTTGGCCCGCACTCAGATGCGTTGTCGAGCTCAGCCGATCGTTTCGGGTTCCGACATCAGTACGAATGTGGTCCGGAAGCGCGGACCTCTCTTGGGCGTGCCTGCCTTGATCTGTTCGCTTCTGATGACCGTGGCGGTGCATTCCCATGCGGCCGCGGCCTCGCGTTTGCCACGCAAGCCGTAGCGGATCCGCACGGTGGTGCCCACCGTGGCAGTGGCATGCATTTCGACGCTGGCCGTGTCGCCTTCTCGCTTGTCCCTGAACTCGGCGGCCCACTGCGAGTAGTCGATGTGGACTGCCACCAGCCCCTGGAACTTGTCGGGGAATAGTTGTGGGCCGAGCACTCTCTTTGTCATGGCTTCCTTCTCGGTTTGGCCGATATGACGTGTTTTTTATAGCACGTCCAACGGGGCTTTCCAATAGCTAACAAAAGTGTGCTATGATCGAATTATCATATTTGAGGCGTGGGATGAAAACAAAAAAGCGTACACTGCATACGCCGAAGGTTACCAAGGCGGTTGAGTCCAAGAAGTCACATATGAAGATCTATGTGGCGATTGCTCTGATGGTTCTTATTGCCGCGCTGTGTGGCGGGGTCATGTGGTTCTATGCGAACCGCGCACTTCCAGGTGTAGCGGTCGGGAACATGCAAGTTGGCGGCGCGCAGCCTGACACTATTCGCGCAGCGATTGCCCAGCAGGCGCCTGCCCTCAAGATCACCTTCGACGACAACGGCAAGAAGACAACCGTCCCGGCAAAAGACCTTGGCGTGGTTGTCGACACCGAAGCGACACTTCAGAATACCCTCAATGCTCGCCGCGGCGGGAACCTTGCCGTCTGGAATACAGTCACGGTGCCACTGGTGCTAGCGAACGACCCGGGCGTGTTGATCGAGTATGCCAAGGCGCATTTCCCCACGGCGTTTGCCGACCCGAAAGATCCGCAGATCGTATTTGATGATAAAGAGAGTGCATTCAAGGTCGAGCCCGGCGCACCGGGTAAAGGGCTTGATATAAAGAGCTTCGAGCGCGCACTGCCCGGTCTAGCCACACATCCGGATGGTTTCACACTGAAGCTCACGACTGCAGCGGTACCGACACTGCTCGATCAAACGAAGCTCGAGACAGTGAAGGACGAAGCCAATAAGCGCATCGCCCAGAAGATTGAGTTCAAGCTCAATGGCGATGTTATTTACACCGCGTCCAAGTCAGACATTGCCAACTGGATGCATTTTGTGCCGGATACCACAAAGGGCACAGTGAATATCGAGACCGATAAGGCGAAGGTCCAGCAATTCTTAACCGACAAGGTCGCCACAACTGTTGCTTCGCCGCCGGTTGATCGCAAAGTTGTCGTCGATAGCGCCACTGGGTCACAGTCTGTTATCCAGCAAGGCAAATCCGGAAGCACACTCCAGGGCATCGAGGATCTGACTGGCGAAGTTGTCGCCACAGTGAACGGTGGCCGTGACCTCAGCCGTGACGTGAGCATCACGACAGCGCCATTCAAAACCGTCACGGTGACCGGCAGCGGCAAATGGATCGAAGTCGACCTCAGTCAGCAGCGCTTAACGATGTGGGTCGGCAGCACGCAGGTCATGACCACGCTTATCAGTTCGGGCAAGGCTGCCACGCCAACACAGATCGGCGAGTTTGCTATCTACAGCAAGCTGCCCGTGACGACGATGACCGGTACGATTCTCGGCGATTACTACTACATACCAAACATCAAGTGGGTGAGTTACTTCGACGGCGGCGAGGCACTTCATGGTACCTATTGGCATCATAATTTCGGCCATCCAATGAGCCATGGCTGCGTCAACATGACTGAGGCTGCGGCGAAACAGCTGTACGACTTTGCGCCGATTGGCACGAAGGTCGTGGTTCACGCCTAGGCTTGTGAATCTTTAGAACTAATGGTATAAGTATTATCGTTTGCTATTCCTTCGGCGAAAGGGATTGGATGAAGCGTGAAAAGCCGTCGTGGCTTGATTGGTATGTCATCTGGCGCCTCGGAGCGATCGTGCTCCTGGGCGTTGCTCTGCTCGTCACGGTTGTCCATTTTTTGTGGGATCTAGACTCGACCTTCACGGATCAGCTCCGGGACAAGGGGTATCCCGCACCAGCCATCGAGAAAAGCACCACATCGCTCGGTGGGAACAAGTCCCAGCAGCTGTACATCGCGCGCGTGGAGATCGGTACGTGTGTGCTCAGACTGGAACGCACACAGGCCAACGCCAACTTCTACCTGAAGGAGGCCAACGGCCGTGCCGTGGACGATCCCGACGCCAACCCGAGCAAGGAGCAAGCACTTGCTTTCCTGAGCAGCCACAACATCACCTGCTCCAGGTAGCACCGCCCACGCCGGCTGACGAAGCGACCCATCGACGACTCGAGGAGTCCACGCACAGCAACTGGCGTGGGCTTTCTCATTTTGTGGAAATGCTCGTGCTACAATGAGCGCGTAATGCGCAAAAACACACCAACTCGCAAACGCCCCCGCCGACGCTTGCTTTTTGCTTTAGTGGGTGTGGTGGTTGTCCTTATTGGGTTTCATTTCTGGCTGCATATCACAAATCCTTATGCAGGGTGGAATATCGTGCAACAGCCGTATACAACTTCGGTCGATGGCGATAAGATTACTGTTCATAAGCAGTTCGCGCTTCATACGTATAGCAGCCCGCCGGCTGAACTGCTCGGCTATTACAAGTCGGGCTTTCTGATTGTGCAGAATACGTTCTTCGGGAGTCGCCCAGCGCACTCGTCGTCCGTGGATGGGATTATTCGCGATATTCATCAGTTGCGATTTGACTCCGGAAGGTCCTATCTTATTTCTGGCGATCAATTCAGCGTGCTGTATCCGCGCAACCTCGGCGTGTTCTACAACGACATCCTGAATCCAAGCACCGCGCTCGACCAGCAAGATTGGCAGAACAAGCAGCGCATCTACTTGCAGTCGGCGCTCTATGCGCTGGATGCGTTCTCGGCCGAGAAACGCCTGACCACAACAGTTGTTCCTGTCGCGTCACATTCGGCTGTTTTGACCGAGGTACATCCTGGGTCGGTTCCGTCGGATAGTTTGTACGGTATACTGTACGCGCTCGATGCTTTGCAGGACTCGGCAAAGCACTCGAACGCGACGTACAAGCTGCAGACCGTGGACGCAGCGCAGGCAATTATCCGCGAGCGGCAGAGCGATCTACGGCTGCTGCTCCAGAAGTATTTATCGCAGGTGCAAGATCCATCCACCGGTCTCGTAAAGTCTGGCATGCATCTAGCCAGTGCACGAGATGGCGTTGTCCGTGATCGGTCGTTTTACGACAATATTGTGCTGTGGAAGACGCTGCAGCTGGCCGACAAGCTTGGCGTCCAGAAAGCATCCGCCGGACAGCTCGATAGTATGCACGACCGTATTCTCGATCTGTATTGGGATGACCAAGAGGGACATTTCAAGGACGACATGAGCACCCGAGCAATACATGCAAACTATTCGTCCGATTGGCTGCTGGCGCTCCCGACTGGATTTTTGAGCGTCGACAAACCTGCGGATCGTCCATACCTCCAGCGCAGCATTGATTTCATTCGCGCCCAGCATATCGCCGACCCGTTTCCTATAAAGTACCAAGCGACAACCGATGTGCCCGAAGCGCCGTGGGCGGTGCGGACATTCGTGCCAAACTACGGCAGCAACGCCATCTGGAGCTACTGGGGTGCGCAGTACATGACGCTGCTTGGCCAGCTGGCGCATGTCGTGCCCGATGCAGGATACCAGCAGGAACTCCAGCGTGACATCGATATGTATTCCGACAAAATACGGACATACCACGGATTTCCCGAGACGTTCACGCCAGATGGCCGATTCCTCGAGACGCCGGTGTATAAAAGCATTCGTCAGACCGGATGGGTCGTCCAGTTCGAGTCGGCGCGAAAAGCTCTCGACAGCGTGAAGTAGGAGCGGCGGTTGCAAAGGAGGAAATTTCTGGTACTATTTCTTTTTGTGGGCGCGTGGCAACACCTACAAGCGAGCCAGGAGGCTCAGATGAACATTTCGACCGAAGACGTCGCCAAGGTCTACGAGCTTTTCAACGACGGCAACATCGAGGCGCTGGTGGAGAAGTTCGCGCCGGACGCCACCTACTGCCAGATCAACAGCGGCTTCGAGGCGCAGGAGCGCGGCCAGATCCGCGCCGCGCTGGACTCCTGGCGGCAGTGCTTCACCGGCGCGCAGATCAAGAACGTCGAGGTCCTGGAGGCTCCGCACCTCGTGCACGTGGCCGAGGGCGCCGCCTGGTGCTTCCTCGTCAGCTTCCTCGGGGTCGGGCGGTACGACTTCACCATGCGCGGGTTCGACGAGATCGGGCCGGCGCACCGTCAGCGGGTCAACCTGCCGATCAGCGAGATCGTGTGGTTCGACGAGCACGGGCTGATCCGCAAGGTGGACAACGAGGTCCTGATGCAGGCCCTGCGCTGAACTTCCAGCACCGCACGACTGCCTGATTGCGTCAGCTGACCGAGCTGACGCAGACTACTACATCGAGTAAGGGACGACCGCCACGCGCCCCTCTACTCGAACTTATATAACAGAGGTGATACAATAGGCTCTATATGCGATCATTAAACGGTTCAGATTTAGCTGGCTTTATCAAAGAGCGCCAAGCGCACCAGGTGCGTGGGCTTATTCAGGCGCACTATGTCACGCCCAAGTTGGCGATTGTGCAGACCGTGCATACGCCGGTGATTGATGCGTACGTTCGCCTCAAGAAGGCGTATGGGGCAGATATCAACGTCGTCGTTGAGGCGCATGTCATTGAGCAGTCCGACGCGCTCGAGACGATCAAGCAGCTCAACGCCGATTCATCGGTGCACGGTATTATTGTGCAGTTGCCAGTCGCCGACCCTGTGCAGACGGATGAGCTCGTAAATGCGGTTGACCCCGCCAAGGACGTGGATGGTCTCGGCCAGAATCCTGCCTTCGACCCAGCCACGCCGACAGCGGTGAACTGGTTGCTTGCTGGGTATAATGTCGAGCTACGGCACAAGAAGATTGTGATCGTTGGTCAAGGCCGCCTGGTTGGTGCACCACTGAAGCAATTGTTTGAAGAGTCGGGCTTGACTGTCGAAACGGCAGATATCACGACCGAGGACTTGGGCGCGCTGACTCGAACCGCCGATGTGCTTATCTCTGCGACCGGTCAACCGGGGCTCATCAAGAGTGGCATGATCATGCCGAGTGCGGTTGTTGTTGACGCTGGTGTAGCAACCGATGCCGGCAAGATGGTTGGCGACCTCGCGGACGATGTGCGCGAACGCAGCGATCTGACGATTACGCCACCAAAAGGTGGGGTCGGGCCGCTGACGGTGTGTGCACTGTTTGAGAATGTGATTGAGGCAGCACGGCGGGCTGCGAAGCAGTAAGGTTGAGGTTTTTTCTAGGGCACGGACCGGCTTTTCACCCACCGTCCCTCCGAGCTTGGGGCAGATGAGCTTCGCTCGCCTGCCGCCAGGCTAGGTTTAACCGTCGGGACGGTGGAGGTGGGTGAGCGCCGGCCGGCGTAATACCAAGATTCCCTTTGCTAGCATGCCTGAGGGCTTTGCCCGAAGAAGAATGGGGTGGCAATCGGCGGGGCAGCACCCGCTTTTTTTGTTGTACTAATAAAAAGAAGGGGCGGACCGACTGACAGGACCCCAGTCCATTATCAAATAAGTTTATTGTCCGTCGCGAATGTCCGTCATACCAAGCTTATCCTCGAGATACACCACCGTCGGGAGTGCCAACAAGTGGAATTTGACAGTATATGACGGTAGCTTATACCCAATCTCGGGGTTAATGCCGCGATCTGCCGCCTTGAGGTCGAAGCCTTTGTCGGCATATTTCTTCAGAAAGTCATCTTTATCGTCAAACAAGACAAGCTCAACATGCTCGAGCCCTTCTTTTGTTGGCGTGTTCGGCTTTGGCGCCGGAAGCTCTAACGCGTCAATACGCCAGCGGTCATACCGAACTGGTTCAGCAAGCCGGAATGTCGCAATTGGCCTGCCATTCACTTGGTTCTCGCCAATGAGCTTTCCGACAGTTGCGAGCTCTGCTTTTTTGGCCGCGTAATCTTCCGTGGACGATACGCGATAGCACATATGGTCCATCTGAGAGAAGTCATCCAGATCGAATCCGGCGTCTTCGATTTCGCTCACGATCTGCTTAAGAAAGGCGTTGTAGCCGCCAACGATTTGCTGGAGTTTCATGATTATTTGGAGGAAGCGAGCGCTTCTTTCACCCGCTCCGTCACCTGCCGCGGCGTCAGGTCGGCCTTCACGATATAGCTCAGTACGTTCAAATCTTCGAGTTCTTTCGGCGCTTCTTCGACGCCGACGTTGGTGAGAATGAGCACTGGGATGTTTTTGCCCCAGTTGTGCTTGCGGATTTGGGTGAGGGCTTCGGCGCCGTCCATTTCCGGCATTCGCAGGTCGAGGAGGATGATGTCTGGGCGCATCTTTTCGACCAGCTCAACGCCAAGCCGGCCGTTGGCGGCCATCTGAACTTCATAGCCTTCGGCTTCGAATTTCATACGGTACATCTGTGAGATAACGGCGTCGTCTTCGACGATGGCAATTTTAGTCATTGGTGGCTCCTAAGTCTTTGATTAGTTGTTCGATAATGTCCAAGCCTTCGCGGAGCTGTTCCATACTTGTCCCGTAACTGAGGCGAACGTATCCATGACGCGTTGAGAATGCACGGCCGGGCACGAGCAATACGTTGCGCTCCGCCGCCCGCTCTACAAACTCAAGGTCAGTCATGCCGAACGGCGCCTGGAAGAACACATAGTATGCGCCCTGCGCGCCGTGCACGGCCAGCCCCATTTCGGTGAGGCGATGAGTGACAAGGTCGCGCTTGTCTTGGTATTTGTGGTAATTGGTTGTGGCTGGTTCGGTGATTGCGCTGATGGCAGCGTGTTGGGCGATCGAACTGCTGCTGAACACGACGTATTGTTGCAGCTGGTTGATGGCGTCGATAACCTCTTGCGGTCCGGTAATGTAGCCGAGGCGCCAACCGGTCATGGCGTAGCCTTTGCTGAAGCCATTCATGGTGATAGTGTTCGGATACACGCTGCCCACGCTGAAGTGCTCACCTTCGTAGACAAAATGCTCGTATATTTCGTCGGATATCAGCCAGATGCCGTGTTTATCGGCGATGGCAGCGATGGCTAGCAGATCTTCTTTGGTGTAGACCGTGCCGGTCGGGTTGTTTGGCGTGTTGAGGATAATTGCGCGAGTGCGGTTGGTGATGCTGGCTTCGATAGCCGGAATGTCCGGGTGAAACGTCGGGAGTGTCAGCACGGTCATCGCTTCGGCGCCGGTGGCGGTGGCGAGCGCTTCATACGGCGGATAGGCTGGGTCCATGACGATGATTTCGTCGCCAGGGTCAAGGATGGCCAGGTAGAGAAGCAATAGCCCGGTAGTGAGACCAGGGACAATCGTGACCTCGGCGGCATCGACATGCAGATTGTTGCGATCGGCAAGCTTTTTGGCGATAGCTTCGCGGAGTTCTGGCAATCCATTGGCCGGAGTGTAGGTCGTATGATCGGCTTCGATTGCCCGGATTCCAGCCGCCTTAATATGCGCCGGCGTGAGCTCCTCCGGTACCCCAATACTGAGGTCGATTGGGTTCTCCAGCTGCTGCTGTCGGCGGAAGACTTCCTGGAACTCAGAGCTGTCGAAATACTTGAGACGATCAGAAATATGTAGCATAACTATAAATTTTATTGTACAATCTCAGTATACAGCATTAAGTACGCTGGGAAATAGCAACCCGACGGTTCTATTCCGAAAGTTTCAGAACCAGTATTATGAACGCGCCAAGTTCCACCCAACTCACAAGTAGGTCTAGCGACTATTGGACTTCTGTGGGCGAAAAACGGGCCGTCCAACTCTTTCAGGCGGCCGCAAAACGGGTGCCAGCGTACAAAAAATTCCTCGCGGCGCATCGCATTAATCCGGCGCACATAAAGACGGCAGACGACCTAAAGCGTGTGCCGTCTATTGATAAAGATAACTATTTGCGCAAGTATCCGCTGCATCAGCTGGCCTGGGACGGAGAGCTCCACCAGGCGAGCATGGTGACCAGGAGCTCGGGTTCATCTGGTCAGCCGTTCTATTGGCCGAGCAGCGAGCAGCAGCGCGACGAGGTTGGACAGTTCTATGACCTCGTTTTTAGTCAGATGTTTGATATGCGGCGCAAGAACACGCTGGTGATCATTGCCTATGGTATGGGCAGCTGGGTGGCTGGGACGACAACGCTGCTGAGCTCGATCGGCTACATGGCGCAGCACCGCTGTACATTTGTGACGCCTGGTTACAACAAGAATGAAATCATCGAAATCTGCCAAAACCTCGGCCCGCAATACGATCAAGTCGTGATCTGTGCGTACCCACCACTCATCAAAGAAATCATCGACCTCGGCCGCGAACAAGGCATACATTGGCCAAAGCTAAAGCCCAAGTTTATCTTCGGCGCCGAAGCATTCAGCGAAGAGCTCCGCGACTACATGCTCGAGCAGGTCGGCAGCAAGAATCCGCTGCTCGACACCATGAACACCATCGGGTCGGCCGACGCCATGGTTATCGGTCACGAGACGCCGATTTCGATTGCGCTGCGCCGTATGATTCACGCCGACGAGGCAATGCAGGATGACATCCTCGGCCCAGCTCGTATGCCAACCGTGGCGCAGTACTATCCGTGGCAAAAATATCTGGAAGTGGTAAACGATGAGTTGCTCATCACAAGCGATGGCGCCATCCCGCTCATCCGTTACAATATCCACGACACCGCAAAGGTATTTACGTACGATGAGCTCGACAAACTCGTACGAGCTCATGGCAAGACCGCTGCCGACGCCCTGCCGCAGCGCATGCAGGACGCGTACCGCTGGCGATTGCCGTTCGTGTTCCTGTACGGCAAGAGCACAAACGCAGTGAAGCTTTACGGAGCCAATGTGTACCCAGAAAACATCAAGGAAGCGCTGGAGCACAAGTCGGTTGCCGGATTGTTCACTGGCAAATTTCGCATGCAGGTGTATTTTGATAAGCACCATGACCAGCGATTCCGTCTCTATATCGAACTGGCGCCAGGCGTCACGCCGTCGCAGATCAAGCGGCGCGAACTCCAAATGGGGATTGTCAAAACGATCTGTGAGAATAATACTGAATTCAAGTCATCGTACCACGGCACTGGGCTCAAGATGGTTCCGGCCCTCAGCCTTGTGCCATACGGAAGGTTCGATTTAACCGCTACCCAGCAGAATAAGCACAAATATGTCGAACAACCTTAGTCACCTCTTACAAAACCAAACCTGGAAACAGCCTCGCCTGTTCGAAGTAGAGAACGAAACCGACCTTGCCGCCGTCATGAAGCTGGTGGATGAGGGCAAAGTCACGCGCTTTTTTGACCGCATGGACCTGGCTGTTGATGAGCTCTACGATATCGAGTATCCGCACGAAAAGGACGTTCCGCGCGAGCAAAAGACTGCGCACAAAGATTTCGCCACTCGCTACGACTGGCCGCGTGGTGTGTTTGTATTTTTCCCATGGGATGATACGCTCATCCGTCTGCCGCGTAAGGCTGAGCTCCGCGCATTGCGGACCTCTCGCAACCGCAATCTCATCATGGCCGACGAGCAGAAGAAGCTCTACGGTGCGACGATTTTTGTGGCTGGTCTGAGCGTCGGCAGCAATATCGTTGAGGCGCTGGTGAGCATGGGTATCGGCGGAAAGTTTATTGTGGCCGACATGGACATCATCGAGCCGAGCAACCTCAACCGCATCCGTGCGCCGTACCGCGACGTGGGCACGCACAAGGCGGACGCCATCGCCATGCGCATGAACGAGATCGATCCGTATCTGGAGTTCGAGCTCTACCGCGATGGTATCGACGAGCAAAATACCGTGCAAATCCTGGACAAGCACAAGCCCGACATCATTATCGACGAAATGGACCAGCTGCAACTGAAGATCAAGATGCGCCGCGAAGCGCAAAAGCGCGGCATGGCCGTGCTGAGCGCTGCCGATGATGGTGACAGCGCGCTTCTGGATGTGGAGCGCTACGACCTCGAGCCAGACTACACGCCGTACCACGGATTGATTCCGGCTGATGTGCTGAGCTATCTGGAGACCGCGACGGGTATTCCGCGCCAGGCGCTGGGAGTGCTGATCGGCAAGTACTTTGTGGGTTCGCATAACATTCCGCTGCGTATGTTCAAGTCGCTCGCCGAAGTCAGCAAGACGCTGCCAAGCTGGCCACAGCTGGGTGGTGCCGCGACTCAGGCCGGCGTGGCGATTGCCTATTCTGCCCGCCGAATTATCTTGGGGCAACCGCTCAAGGCTGGTCGGTATATCATCGGTCCCGACCAAGTGCTCGATGGCGACGAACAAGACGAAGCGCACAAAGAAGAACTGGCGGAATTTCGCCGCCAGCTCGATGCGTTTGAATTTAAGCAGTAACTTCACTGGCCAGGAGACGAGGGCAGCGTGGCATGGCTTTCGTGCTATGGCCGATGCGAATGAGCGCCAGGGGTTGCGTCTTCAACCCGAGGAGCTTTTTGAGTTCCTGGCGTGTTTCAGGGCTCTCCACGATCGAAGCGAGCGGCGCTGTGTCGAGTTTGTGCGAAGTTGCCTCTAGGCATAGCCGTTCAAAGACGCGCCCGCCCTCAAGCCAAGAGGCAGTATCGTCGCTAGCGCCGCTAATGACGGCAAGGAGCGGACTGCCGCTGATCTGTTTGGCGTCTTTTTTGGCCTGGTCTTTCTCGATTGGCGCTTTGGGGATAATGAATTTCGCGATGAGCGAAACCGGCAAGGGCATGCCTTGTACGCTCGCGGGCATGCCAGTGCTGTGAGTTGTCCAACTTGGGTGTACCCACTGAGCCAGTTCTTTTTTGAACTCGTCGTTCATGAGCTGGAGGTCGGCTTTCGAGGCCAAAGACGCGATCTGTTCGCGCACGTTGGCGTCGGTGACGAAGGTAGTGGTGATTCCTGCGCTGTTGAGGTTTTGGGCCGAGAAGCTCGAGGCATCGAGCACTTCGGGCTTATATACGCTACGGTTAGTCATCCGACTGCGGAGGGTTTGGAACACCTGCTCGTCTGGTGTCGGCAATTGTGCAGGCCAGGTAAGCGTTACGAGCGCTGACGCCTCCGTCGAAGTCTTGTACCGGACCTTTACGGTTGCCCCATAGGCGGTGGCGGCAGTGCAAATGTTCTCTATGGCCGCCCCAAGGCTCAACGTTGCCTGCCTGCCACTAGGGTCAGACGCAGGTAAGAGGCGGTCTGGATTCAATGAGATCTCAATGCTGTTTTGTGAGGGATGAATGGTGAATCGCCAAGGCTGTGTATTGTGGGCTGATGGCGCAAGGACTGCAAAAGAAATTAGATTTTGGAGTCGCTCCTCGGGTGTGGCGTTCCTGAGGTTGATGGTTTGAGCGCCCCAGGCTTTGTAGTTTGCTTTCATTTCAGTTGTATCCTCACTATAATGGTGATAAAAGTAAAACCCTTATGCTCAGTTCGTTTACTATATTGACTATATTAACAATCATTGCCTTAGTAGCACAACTGCTATTGACGGTAGGTGTGCTTGTTAAGAACAGTTCTAGCCTGCGAAACAGGGCGTTTTTCTTCTTGTCGCTTTCATTGTTAGCATGGGCAGTCGTTAATTACGTATCCGAAACATACCCCGATGTGGCGAAGACGATCTACGTTATTCGCTTTATTATGCTCTTTGCGGTAGCGCAGAACTGTTTCTTTGTGTTGTTTGGATACTCGCTGGATGGTCGGGGATTGCGGGTGACGCGGAGGGGCATCCTGTATGCCTTACTTAGTCTCGCCACTGCAGTAATCACCCTTACGCCCTTTCTTTTTTCACACCTGGCGCCAACAGCAAAAGGCGGCATATATCCGGTGGCGCAGCCGGGTATGGCGCTATTTGTGGTGCATGCTGCATTGTCGATTACGATTGGTTTTCGCTATTTGTTGCGCGAGTTACGGTCCTCAAAAGGCGCGCGCCATCAACAGATGGTATTCATCTTTGCCGGCTCTGTGGTGTTATGGGGGATTGTGCCCATCACTAACTTTGCGCTCTCGGTTACGCTTCAGACGAGCCTGTTTGCAAACTTTAGCCCGTTCTATGCTTTCGCTTTCTCGTCGTTGATCGCCTATGCCGTCATAAAGCACAGATTGTTTGACATACGCTTGGCAATTGCGCGAACCGTCACGTATTTGTTCTTGCTGTTTACGCTAGCCAGCATGTACGCATTGGCAATCTTTGGCTCGGCGCGGTTATTCTTTGGAGCGAGCAATGTAACTGTGTGGCAAAACGCAGTCTATGTGGCGCTCGGTCTATTCTTGGCCTTCACCCTCGATCCGCTACGTCGATTCTTCAGCCGGCTGACCAATAGGTTTTTTTTCCAGGATATCTATAACACCGATCTTGTGTTGGATGACCTAAGCGATATCCTCGTGCATACCACCTCAGTGCACGATTTGGCGCGTCGTTCGCTTAAAACGTTGAACGCTGCCCTTAAGGCCGAAGCGGCAGCAATCGTCGCACTGGACAAGAAAACTGGCAAGATCGAGAAGGTCGTGGGAGTGGGCGGCCGTCGCCTGCGCCTAGACGATGTTGTTGCGCAGGCATCAGGTAGCAAGCAGCCTATCTTGGTTTTGGACGAAATAGTTGAAGATAGTCGCCACCTGGCGCGCAGCATGCAGGAGGCTGGCGCGGCAGTTGTGGGCAGAATGGAGACTAACAAGGAACGTATCGGCTACGTCGTATTCAGTTACAAGAGCGGTGGCGGTATGTATACCGATCAAGATCTTTATCTTATTCAGATTGCCGCGGACGAGCTGGCCGTCGCTACTCAAAACGCTCTGCGCTTCGAGGAGATCTCGCATTTCAACGAGACGTTGCAAGGCCAGGTCCGCGAAGCCACACGCGAACTGCGCGAGAGCAACAAAAAACTCAAGTCGCTTGATGAAGCCAAGGACGAGTTCATCAGCATGGCCTCGCATCAGCTCCGCACACCGCTTACCAGTGTGAAGGGCTATATGTCGATGGTGCTCGAGGGCGACGCCGGGAAGCTGAACCCCACGCAGCACCAGCTGCTCGAGCAGGCATTTGCCAGCTCGCAGCGCATGGTGTATCTGATCAGCGACTTTCTGAACGTCTCGCGCCTGCAGACTGGTAAGTTTACCATCGAGCGCACGCCCGTTATATTGAGCAATGTCGTGCAGCAAGAGGTGAACCAGCTGAGATCAACCGCAGAGTCGCGCAACTTGACTATCGAATGCAGCGTCCCGAGCGAATTTCCGGCGCTACAGCTCGACGAAAGCAAGCTGCGCCAGGCGATCATGAACTTTGTTGATAATGCTATTTTCTACTCGCGGCCGGGCGGCGTGATCAAGGTCGATCTCATCAAGACCGCAAAAGACGCCGTGCTGACAGTTGAGGATAGCGGAATTGGCGTGCCCATGAGTGAACGACATCATTTGTTCACAAAGTTTTATCGTGCCAGTAACGCCCGCACTGCCCGACCTGACGGCACAGGTATTGGGCTGTTCATGGCCAAGAAAGTTGTTGTCGCCCACGGCGGGTCGATTATTTTCAACAGTGTCGAGGGCAAGGGGAGCACATTTGGCTTCCGTCTGCCGCTCAAGCAGCCCGCTGGGCTATCCGAAGATCATCCGAAAGAGCTCAAACAGTAACCAGCCAACAATCACGGCGCCACCGCCAATGCCACCGATCAGCTTGTACTGCTTCTTGTGGCTGTCCCACCATTCGCGGGCGGGGCTTTTGACCTCGGCTTTGTAGCGGTGAACCGTCGGAGTGCTGGCAGCATCACGGCCGGTGTATTGCTTGGTGCGTTTTTTCTTGGGTTTGTTCATTATTTCTATTGTATCAGATGGTGTAATACCTCGGCCGCTTCTCGCCTCGTATGTTTAGCGCAGTCGCTGCTCCGCCGACTTCCTCCTCAGCAACGGTCCTGAGCTCGTATTCTTTGTGTTTGTTGTAACACAAAGAATACTTCGTGCGGATGTTGCTTCACAGGAAGCCAGGCGGATCGCTGAGGAACTTTGTGCTATCGTCAGCCGGCGCTCACCCACGTCGTCTTCCCGACTGTATCGGAGCCTGGCGGATCCAAGAGCGAATAGCTCTGATCCCCAAGCAGGAGGGAATGGGGGCGTGGGTGAAAAGCCGGTGTTGCAGAAGACAGGCTCAAACAGGAAAGCCTGCTACAACAATAGTATTGACACCCCGACCCAGCTAATGGTTTCATGTGCTCGCGAGGCGCCAGGGAAGCCGTTCACAAAACGTTGGCGTCTCGCGCCGCCGTAAATCAAAACCACCCCAGAGTAATCCGGGGTGGTTTTGTATGTATGAGCGGTCAGTCAAACCGTGCGCTTAGCGCTTGAACGTGTCGCGCAGGTTGCGACGGCTGCCGACCCAAGCCTTGAGGCTGAGGCCGAGAGCGCTGGTACCAAAGAGTCCGCCAGCTACGATGCCGGCGCTGGTGTTTGGCAGTTCACCAGGAGTTTCACACTCCTTGTTACCCGCTGGAACACCAGGCTTACATTCGTTACACTTTTGGTCGCCCATAGGGACGCCTGGCTTACACTCGGTGCAGCGGCTGTCGCCCATTGGGATACCTGGCTTACATTCTTCAGGTGCGACAGTAACTTTCTTGGCACAGTTGTCACTGGTGATACCAGTAACGGTCTTGCCGTCTACTTCGAAGGTTACCGAAACCTTAGTGGTGTAATCACCAGGCTTGTCGTATTTGTGGGTCTGGGTTTCTTGGCCTGCGCCAACGATGATGGTCTGGCCATCGCCGAAGTCGAAGCTGTATTCCTTGACCTTGACGTTACCTTGAGTTTTTGGAGTTACCTTGTACTCGAAGGTGTCGCGTGACTTCTTGATTACGTCAAGAGCGTCACAGGTGTATTTGTTCTCGACAGGCTGTTCTTTGACCTCGAAAGGCTTCTTACAGTTGTCGCTGGTAGCGGTCTTTTCCTGACCGTCAACCGTTACGACGACGGTTGCCTCGACGGTGTACTTGCCGACCTTTGTCTGGTCGTAGGTAAGGGTGCCATCGATGCTGTCTTTCGTGTCAAGCACGGTGCCCTTGTCGTCACGAATGACGTAGACAAACTTCTTGAACTCGGCGTTCTCTACCATCTTTGTGGCGGTGAACTTGAACTGAGTTCGCGAGATTTGCTCGACGTTCAGTGCAGAACATTCGTATTTCGGAGGCTTAGTCTCTTCACACTTCTTGGTGGTTGTGACGTCAGCGGTGTCGCTCTTGCTGCCGCTGTCGGTTTCGACGGTTGCAGAGTTGGTGAGCTTGTTGTCGCCACAAGTTGGCAGGCTGTCGTTATCGGCAACCTTAGCGCTGAAGATAACCCACGCGTTCGCGCCGGCTGCGTATGAACCAATGTTCACACCGCCCTTGGTGACGTTGTCGGAAATCTTTGCGCCGTCTGGTGTCTTGGTGTTACCCAGGACAGAGCTGCCGTCGACGTATGTTTCGCCAGCTGGCAGGGTGTCTTTGACGACAACGTTGTCTTGTTGGGTATCACCAGTGTTCTTGTACTGGATCAGGTAGTCAACGGTTTCGCCAGGCTGAGCAGCGTAGCTCTCAACCCATTTGTTCTCGCCGTGCTTGCTGACGAGTTTGCTCATGGTGAAGTTGGTGCTCTGAGGAGCCTCAACTTTTACCTTGAAGGTAACGTACCCGGCGTATTGCATACAACCAGGGATGATACCGTCGAGCTTGTCGTAGCCAAGTGGTGCACCAGCGTCGGTAACGATACCGTCGCTCAGCTGTGCGCCGGCTTGGCCAAATGCGTTGTTGTACAGACGAGCTGAGCCAGCTTGGTAGGCAACGTTGAAGTCGCTGTTGCTGGTCAGTGTTGCTGAATCCCAAATCTCCTGAGGAGCGGCGTTGTCGGCAGTAATGAAACCACCAAGCTGGACGCTCTTACCAGTTGTGTTCGGGACATTTACCTTGGTGCGTACGTTTGTAGCCTTCAGGTTGAGGTTGGCAGCTGCGTCGTTGTGGACGTAGATGCGAACCAGGTATTCGTGACCAGCCTGGGCGGTCACGCTGTCTTGCCAGCCACCGGCGGCGGTGTTACTGGCGTCTTTGATCGTTAAAAAGTTACGTTCGTCGCCGACTTCTGAGTTGTCGGTGATCGAGTCAAACGTCACGTGGTCAGCAGGGTTGGCCATGGTGTAGGTAGGACGGTCAGGACCCCATGCCATAACAACGGCAGGAATCATAACAGCAGCTACGGCAACGCCCATAGGCAACCAGCGCTTCGGAACGCGACGAAGTAATGTAGAAACAAACTTCATGCTCTTCTCCCTTAGTATTTTACTTATATCATAAATTGGTAGTGTAATCGAAACTATTTTCTTCTAGAAACTCTTTGGAACCAGATTGTTAATGAACGCTCATTGCTCAATTACAGGTCAGATCATTTCAACTTGCTTGGTTGTTCCCCGAGGGGAGCAACGCGACCGAGCTTGTGGGCCCAGATGGTTACTCCTCTCGGTGGGGTGGTATAGCTTGTGGTCCCGCCGAACCGCCGGGCTGCCCGGGTTGGGCGAGCTCGGCGGTTCGGTCAGTGCTGGTTAGCACTTGGGGATGCCCGGTGGGCACTTGACGCCGGTGGCCGGGGCGCTCGGCTTGGGAGCCGGCGTCTCGACCGGTTGGGTCGGCGTGTGCGTGACCGTCGGTTGGTGCGTTGTCGGGTGCGGGTCGTAACTCGTCGGCGGGTCGGACGGCCGGGGTTCGGTCGTCGACGGCGCCGGCGGGTTGGGACCTCCTTGTGATGCGCACACCTTCGTCCCGTCCGCACATCCCTGCGCGGAAATCTTGGACTCGATGCACTTGCCGTTCTCGTTCTCGTGTTCCGACGGGATGCATTTCTGCGTCGTGGTCGGCGGAGAAGTCGGCGGCGTTGTCGTCCCCGGGGGCGGCGTGCTGCCGTGTGTCGACTGGCTCGGAGTGGGGATCGGCGTCGGGATCGGCTTGGACTTCGGCAGCCGCCACAGGTTGTGGCAGTCGACGAAGGCACCATTGTCGGTCTCGATGTCCTTGAACTGCTCCTTCTCGTCGAGGGTAACCTTTCCCAGCGAAACTCGAACCATCGACCGCGCGTCGATGAACTGATCGCAGTGGTTGATGTTCAAGTGCCGGGTGTTGATGATCGAGTCGACTCGAACGATCGGCAGCGTGCCGACGTTGGGGTTGCCGTCGCTGGCAGCCTTCTGTCGAATCGCGTCGTCGTTCAGGGACGTGTTGACGGCGAGGATGAAGCGGTCGTCATGCTCCTTCTCCGTGGCCACGAACTTCGGGACGTCGGTGTCCCAGTTCATGGCGAGGTTGGAGTTGGCGCAGTCGGTGTACCACTTCTCTTTGCCGTACAGACCGTCCAGCTCGGACCAGCTGTTTGTCCGATGCGCATCCGCGGATGTCCCCGTGGTGACGGGTACGGTGCGGGCGTCGCGGTTGGACTCGCTGCCGGTGATGGGCTTGTCGGGCTGACCCCCGTAGATGATGGCCAGCGTCTTGGTCTTGCCGTCGACATCTGTCACGGTCGCCGTGGGGCTGTCCGTGCAGGTGCCCTTGACGACGGCGTCTGCCTTCGCGTCGAGTTCGGCCTTGCGGGTCTTCAGCGTGTCGTTCAGGGTCTTGAGCTCCGGCGCGGTGGCCGGGGCGGTGAATCCGAACTTGGTGATGCCGTCGTAGTTGCCGGACTGGGTCACGTCCTGGGCGGCGCGGGTGAACTCGTCGTCGACGATCTTCGCGTCGGCGCACGTCACGGCCGCGATGCCGGCGCTGATGTTGGGTGACTGGTAGGCTCCGCCGTTGCTTCCGGGTTTCATCCCGAGTGCAGCGCCGGTCACCACCAGTCCGGCCACCACCAGCGCGGCGATGGACGGTAGGGCCCAGCGCCGTCCTGTGGCTGTGGTCGGTGCGGTTGTGGCAGTCATGGGGGCACTCCTTTCGTGTCGAAGCCCCAAGGGTTTGCCCGCTCTGACCGCGGGCGCGGTTTCAGATGTAATGCGGGCGGCTGCTAGAGGCCAGGGCACGGAGGAGCACTTAAGCTATACCGTGCCGCTCCTGTAAGGCGCAGCAGTGTATTCACCAAGGGCTTTGTTTTGCGGCAATGCCCATCGGCGAATACACTGCCACGCCTCAGATGGAGAGCGGCAGATAAAGTAAGCTAAAATGATCTGACTTGTCAAAGAGCTCTTCGTCTTGCTGTGCCTGATTCAAAATATAAAAAAAGCCGCATGGCTGCAGCTATCCTTACGCCTCTCCTCACACACTGCCGCAAAACGATGTCTTAGTAAATATAACACAAAACGGTAGTGGTGTCAATATTCTTAAGCACTATTGTATGGCTTGCGCAAATAACAAAACTACCCCTGCCGTGACGGGGGTAGTTTGAGGATTGGAGGTCTGATTAGCGGCGGATAAAGCTGCTCATCAGGTTGCGGCGACTTCGGATGAAGTAACCACCAGCGGTCAGGATACTACCACCACCGATCGTGCCACCAAGGACACTTACGGCACTGGTGTTTGGCAGCTCTTCAGGAGTACACTCCTTGCTGTCAGCTGGAACGCCTGGCTTACACTCGGTGCAACGGCTGTCGCCAACAGGGATACCTGGCTTACATTCCTGTGGAGGAGTTTGCTCAGGGCTGATCTTTGTCTGGCAAGTAACGCTCTTGACGTTACCGGCAACGTTGAAGTTGACAGTTGCGACAATGGTGTAGTCGCCAGCCTTAGCGAACGTGTGCTCGCTCATAGCGGTGCTTTCGTCAGATGGCTTTACGCCGCTGACAGTTTGGCCATCGCCAAAGTTGAAGTTTACATCCTTCAGGGTAGCGCCACCGCTCTGGGTCGTCTTGGCAGTAAAGCGGTACTGGCGGTTTTCTTTGTTAATGGTCGTAGCGGTCAGTGCGCTACAAGCGTAGGCAGGGGTTTCGGGAACAGGTTTAACCTCGACAGGCTTGGCACACTTGGCGCCGGTGACGGTCTTGGCCTCACCATTTACAGATACGTAGACAGTAACTTTGGTCGTGAATGAGCCTTCCTTGGCGTATTCGTGCGTTACAGTCTGGCTTGCACTTGTAACGGTCTGGCTGGTGCCGTCGCCGAATTCGTACACAAGCTTGGCAACCTTGGCGCCGTTCAGGGCAGTTACGTCGGTTGTGTAGTTAAAGGTGGTGCGGTTTTTCTGGGTAACGTTCAGCATGTTACAGCTGTATTCAGGAGCCTTACCAGTTGGGTGACCCTTTACTGGGTTACCGCAAGCAGTCAGGGCGGCGAACTCAAACTGGTCGCCATTCATCATAACCAGCGCAGGAATGTCACTTCGGAAAGCGTCCTGGTCGCGGTCTTGGTAGTACGTCTTACCGCCAATGTTGACAGTAGTAGAGTACGATTTCTTATTTCGGCCAAGGCTGACAGCGTCGGTCGCAACGACCTTACCATCTACCTTTACGGTACCGTCTCGGTAGGCCATACCCATCTTGGCGGTTTTGCTCAGGCGATCAATCTCGTTTGGAGCAAGACCGTAATCTGCGTAGATGGCAGGGTAGTCGCCTTTATCGTTAGCCTTGTACTTAGCAACAAAGTCATCGATGGTACTGTAACCACAAGGCAAAATGTTATTACTATCACACGTTGCGGCGCTGGCGCTAGAGCCAGAAGCTGCAAAGTTTGCCGTCAGGGCAACGCCCGTCATGGCTACAAACAGTGCGCCTACTAGTAGCTTGCTACCAGAGGCATGGCGAATGCGATTCGCGATCTTATTAAATACGTTCATTAAGTTCTCCCAAACTTACCTTTCAACTTAGCTATAGTAGCATAAGTATGACAGAATGTCAATATTACGCTTACGCTTTGATTCCTGAAAGGAGAACGACCCCTGCAAACTGTGGCATAATAGAGAGGTGAATAAAGAGACGCCGCAGATACCACAGCTCATGAATGCCCCTTTAAAGGCGGGATTTCCTAACCCAGCCGAAGAAGCGGGTGGATTTGCGCTCGATCTCAATCAGTATCTGGTCAAGCACCCTGTTAGTACCTATTATCTGAGGGTAGAAGGTGATTCGATGACCGGGGCGGGTATCACCTCTGGAGATATAGTGGTGGTTGATAAGTCGCTTCAGGCACGGTCAGGTGATATCGTCGTGGCGGCGGTGGACGGTGATTTTACGCTTAAAAGACTCAAGAAACAGGGGAGCGGCGCCTGGCTAGTGGCCGAACACCCCGGTTATTCGCCGATCGCGCTCCATGAAGCAACAGATGCCGCTCTCTGGGGTGTGGTGACATTTGTCGTGCATAAGGCTCGGTAGTATGGCAAGAAAACCTGTTTTTGCGCTTGTCGACTGCAATAACTTCTTCGTGAGCTGCGAGCGAGTATTTCGACCTGACCTCTGGGACAAGCCCGTCGCGGTATTGAGCAACAACGACGCCTGTATTGTGGCGCGCAGCAACGAAGTTAAGGAGATGGGTGTGCCCATGGGCGCGCCGCTCTTCAAGATCGACCATCTGATGAAGGGGAAGGGCGTGACGCTGTTTTCGGCCAACTTCCGTTTGTATGGCGACTTCTCGCAGCGTGTCGTGCGGATTTTGACCTCTGTGGCACCAGAGATAGAAGTGTATTCGGTCGACGAGTCGTTTCTGGAGATATCGAGCCTGCCCGTCGATAACTATCAGGAGTGGGCCGAGACAGTGCGCGCTTGTATCTTGCAGTGGACGGGTATCCCTGTATCTATTGGGGTGGCGCCCACCAAGACACTCGCCAAGGCGGCCTCGGAGTATGCCAAGAAGACAGCAACTTCATCTGGGGCCTATGTCGTGGCGGAAGATAACAGAGAAGACCTCTTGAGATGGCTCGCAGTCAAAGATGTGTGGGGCGTCGGGCGTGCGCTGGGGCCGAAGCTTCTGCAGCGCGGTGTCTCGACAGCATATGATCTAACCCAGGTGAGCGAGGTGTGGGCGCGTCAACAGATGTCGATCCGCGGCCTCAAGACCGTCAAAGAGCTCAAAGGCGAGAGCTGCCTCCCCCTGGAGCACGAAGTCGAACCGCAGCAATCTATCGCTCGCACGCGTTCATTCGGGCACAACGTGCGTGACTACTATCAGCTCGAGGGCGCCATTGCGACGTTCGCAGCTCAGGCGGCTGTAAAATTGCGTGCGCAAAAGGAGATTGCAACAGGGGTGGTTGTATTCGTGCGAACTCCGCATAACTTCGAAGGCGGGCATGGTTCCTCGACCCTCGTGCGCTTACCTCAGCCTACCTCTGACACTGGTGAGCTTATTGCAGCTGCGCTCAAGGGACTTGAGATTATCCGCGATCCGGATTTTGCTTATAAGCGCGCGGGCGTGGCGTTGGTGGGGCTCGTCTCGAAAGAAGCCTGGCAGCTTTCACTCTTGCAAGATTCTTCGGGGCTAGATAAGAGAGCGGCGCTGATGCAGTCAGTCGATCAGCTGAATACGAAATACAATACGCGATTAATCCGTCACGGCAGCGAGCACCTCGAGCTTACAGGGTGGCATAGCAAGCACGAACTCCGCAGTCCAGCGTACACAACATCGTGGAGCGATCTGCCTATTATCAAGAGGTGACGAAGGTGCAAGCGTGAGCGTTGTTGACTTTACATTAGTATTACGGTATAAGTAAAAATACCCTATCGACGACCGCGCCACGCATTTTATGGAAGGGTTGAAGAAAGGGTACATCCCCCGATCCAGAAGGAGCACCACCATGGACCAGAAGCCGAGACACGCCGCCACCGACACCGGTAACGTCGCGGTCCTCACCGGCAACGACAATGTCATGCGTCGTCGGGGCATGACTCGCCGCCGCAAGGCCGTCGTCGTCAACAACTCCGCGCCCAGCGCGGTGGTTCACGGCGACAGGGAGATCGTGGTCTCGAAGAAGTTCCGCGACGTCGTCCAGTCCATCTACACCGGCGGCAACATCGCCGCGACCTGTGAGGGCAACGCCGAGCGTCTCCTCGACGCGATGGTGCACTGCCTCAACAAGCGCAACGACCTGCCGAAGTGGACTCGCAGCGACGTGGCGACGGTCATCGGCTACCTGGCCGACAAGGGTGACATCTGGTTGCCCGCCGAGATCCGCGCGAGCTGACCATCCTTCGACGGGCGGGGCTGGGGCGACACTGTTCGCCTCACGCCCCGCCCCGAAGTACCCATCTGGATCGGGGATTTCACCTTGCACTAGCCAAGAACTTATTTTTTTGATAGAATTTCATCTGTTAGACAGAGGACATTGTGTTTTCTGGCTAATGAATTAGCCAACTATTTTATGGGTTGGACCCAATGTGTCTAGCGATATATTGGACTACATACTCGAGAGAGTAGGCACCTTTATCGCATCTGGCCCCAATTTGCCTAGGCAAATTGACCCGGATACTCGGAATGTCCGATTTTATGCAAGCACAAAATCGTTCGTTCCTGCGTTCCGGCCCCGTCGTCCAGCGGTCAAGACACCGGGTTTTCATCCCGGCAACCGGAGTTCGACTCTCCGCGGGGTCACCATGAAATTATCTCCAACCAAGAAAAGCTCCATCATCTACGTTCGTGGAGCTTTTCTTATGTGACGAGTTTGGTGTACGTCTACTCGGGCACCCGATACGTTGCCACGATCACACCGGTGTCGCTGGTTGTTTCCTCGACGAGTTTGAGCTTAGCGAAAGGCGCATCATCAAAGAACTTGCGGCCTTCACCCAGTACCACGGGGTGGATCATGAGCAAGAATTCATCAACGAGACCTTTCTCCATGAGCGAGCGAACGAGTACACCGCTGCCGAAGATAATGAGTGGCGTGCCTCCGTCCTCTTTGAGTTTGGCGACAGCGTCAGTAGCGTCGTCACCTGTCAGAAGAGTGGAGTTGGCCCACTTCGGCTTGTAATTGGCGTCGTGTGTTGCGACAAGCTTCTGTACATTTGTCAGAGCTTTGGTCATGGGGTGTTCCGGCTGGCGAACGTGCCACCCTTCGTAGAGATCTTCGTAGGTTGTCTGGCCAGCAAGGAGGCGCCAACCCTTTTGCATGTGCTTGCTGATTGCGTTTTGGGCGGTCTCATGAGCGTCCGTGTCATTTGACCAGCCACCATGCTTGAAACCATCACGCTTGTCTTCGTCGGTACGGGCTGGGGCTGGTAGACGCCGTCCAGCGAGAGGTGTTCGATTGCTATAACTTTGCAGTTTGCCATAATGCCTATGTCCTTTCGTTAGTGACAAGTACGATAGTAATTGGTTCTGGCGGTTATTGATTGTACAGAGCCGTCATCGATATATGTACGACGAGCCGACTTGGTCGCGATAGAAATCGTGAATGTTTTGGGTAATGTCCTTGGGATTGATGCCTGAAAATGCCTTGATGTCACGAATAAAATGCGACTGATCATGAAAGTTGAGGTGCTTCGCCGCCGAATGCGTTGGGCCAATTGAACTATTGGTTAACATGGAAGCGTCTATTCCGAAGATAGTCCGTAGCGCATGCGGTTTGAAGATAACTTGGATGGTGGTGTAGGGCGCGGTGAAGTGCATAACGCTTCGATCGGTCACCTGTCCGTGCACAAATAGCGTCGGCACGCGGACCACTCGGCCTGAGGCGACGACGATATCTTGTATGGCGGTCTGGTGATTGTGCTGCTGGAAGACAAGGCCGGGGAATGTGTTAGGGCATACTTGCACTGCTACATCGCCCTCGACGTTATGCGTTGACATCCTGAAACATTCAATATCTCGTTTGAGCGTGGGTGAGGGGCGTATGAGCTTGAACTGTATGGCTTCCATTCTATGATTATAGCTTTGATGCCAAAAAGTATTTTATAATGTCGTAGGTTCTGGTATCGCAGCAGAAGGGTTTCCGATGGAAGCGTACGAGCTCGTCGAAAAGTTCCAAAAGCTCTGGAGAAAGGTCGCGAAGAACATACCGCTCGAGGCGGGGTGGCACGGCAAGCATCGGCTCATCGCCATGTTTTTGGTCTCCGGACCCTTGCAGGTCTACCTCGCACTGATCGTGGGCCCTCAGGGAGGTGTCAAGGAAACAGTGATCGTGATCGACCCAAGGCAGCGCATCACGACCGACCGACTCGTCATTTACTCGACCGACGGTGGCGATGTCGGTCGTGGCGCGCTCTTGAAGCTCGACAATCTTCGCCATCAAGTGCTCCAGAAGCCGCGCCCCCAGAGGCGCGATACGGCGATCCTGCTGTGTCGGGCGGCGATGTGGGACTACTCGCAGCAGTGGGGCGACGCACCGGTACCGCCGGACTTGCTCTGCAGCATGCCGTCGACTTCACAGTCACTCCAGGATGTCCTCGTTGCCGGCGCACCCAGCCTGGGTAGGGGCGGCGGTGGTGTATCCGGAAAGAACTGACGGGCAGGGCTGTCAGCGGGCTGCGCCTTGCAGTACCGCGGGCCCTCCCGTACATCCTCTACAAGTTAGATCCGATCCTTGGTTGCTCGACCTTTATTGTGTAGTCCATTATCAGGATGACGAGTCTTTGGGCTCTTCCTTGGGTACTTTCTTTTGCTGCTGTTGCATGTGATGAATACCCATGCTTATGAGAAAGATCACCGCGGCGATCGGCAAGGCGACTTCTGGCGGCGCAAAGAAACCGAGCGCAATGCAAGCTATAAAGAAGGGAATCAGGAAAAGCGCAAATTTATTTTTATTCATCGAAAGCCCCCGCTGGATAGTTAATCTTAGGGTAACTATAGCACAAGGCGTTTTGCCGCTGCATACAATAAAGATTCCACGTTGGCCGTGGAATCTTTATTGTATGTGCTGTCAGTTTGTTGTTAGCTTTGAGTACTTTTAGATACGATGTTGTGCGGCAAGAAGATGCTCAGCACAATACACAGCACAAGCAAACCGATCTCAAGCAAGCTGCCTTGCCCAAAGCCTTGGGCATAGCTCTGCGTCGAGATCAAGCTGCCAAAGAACACGATACCAACCAGAGCCATGCCTAGCGCACCGCCGATCTGTTGCAGCGCATTGGCGACACCAGATGCAGAGCCCGCATTTTGTGGATTGACCTGACTCAGCACATACGGGAGCAGCGGTGTAAAGGACAGGCCCATGCCGGCGCCAAAGATGATCAGCATCGGTGCAAGCTGCCACGTGGTGAGTGCGCCTGAAGCGTGCGTCACGGCCAAGCCAAGCAGCGCAGCGCCCACTACCATGATTGCAGCGCCGATCGTGACGGTCCATCGACCGAGCTTCGGCATGAGCTTGGGTGTCAGCACTGCCGCTGCTGGCATGATGCCAACCGTGACGAAGATACCAGTAAGAATAGTGTGAAGCGGGCTAAAGCCGTACCCTGCCTGCAGGAGTAGTGTGAAGGTGAGGGCAAATCCGGTCATCGTACCAAAGATGAGAAGGCTCAAGAATAGTCCGACGTTAAACGAGCGGTGCTTGAAAAGCGCTGGAATCACGAGCGGCGAACCACCGCGTTTGCTCAAGCGTCGTTGCCACCAAGCGAACAGTCCGAGCACTGGTACCGAGGCAGCCATCATCGCAAAGCTCCACCACGGCCAGCCCAGCTCGCGACCCTGCACAAGCGGGAAGATCAGCAGACCTATCGCCGCCATGGCAAGCACGGTGCCGCGACCGTCAATTTTAGGGGCATGCTCTGATTTGCCTTCGGGGAGGTACTTCGCGCCGAGTATCAGCGCCGCCAGGCTGATCGGAAGGTTAATGAGAAAGATCGGTCGCCATCCAAGGCCGGCGATGTTCATCGCCATCAGTATGCCGGCCACGATCGGCCCGAGCGTTGTAGCGATTGCGCTCAGCGCGCCGAGCAGGCCGTTCACCTTAACTCGTTCCTCGGGTTTATAGAGGAGTTGCACCACCGATAGAACCTGCGGAACCATCAATGCCGCTGTTGCGCCTTGGAGCAGGCGGGCGATGACGAGCACCTCAGCGTTCCATGCCGCGCCGGTGAGCAGTGAAGTGAACATAAAGCCCACCAACCCCCACATAAAGAGTTTCTTGTAGCCAAACACGTCACCCATTCGTCCGCCGGTGATCAGCAGGAGCGCAAACGTGAGCGTGTACCCTGATGCCATCCACAGCAGCGCCGTGTAGCTGGCGTTCATGGTGTGTTGAATAGTTGGTAATGCGATGTTCATGATGGTTGAATCCATCAGATCGAGGACGAACGCGGTAGCGATGACCAGAAGTGCGAGTGTGCGCCGTTTACTGGTGTAGCCGGCCGCATGGGCTTGCGCCGATTTGGGCGCATTTAAGATAGCTGTAGCCATGACAGCTCCTTTCTTGTCTTACTTTGATTTACTTTACAGGTGAGAACTCATACGTTGCTAGCATCACATACGTGTTTCACTCCCGTCTGCGGCGAGTGCGCGTTCGAGTTTGTCGAGCGTTTGGCCCCAGCCCATCTCGATGCCGGCAATGTAGGGTGCTCCGGCTGCAGTCGATGCGGCTAGGCGGATAGAGAGCGTCAGCTTGGTGTGCGTTTCGTCGATGGATTCAAACTTTACGGAATCGTGGCTCTCGAACACCGGTCGGCCATTCTCGAGTGGCGCCATCATAAAGTCTAATCGCTCAGGTTCCTGAAGCTGTGTGTAGTGACCCTCGGCGGTATGGATGGTGCCGTCTGGGTTCTGCATATCAACGCGGAGTTTTCCGCCTGGTCGAGGGTCAGACTCTACGTACGATGCGGTTAGGTAATCCGGGCTCCACCAGTGCTTCATGTCGGTGGCGTTTGTCCAGAAGCGCCAGAGTGTCTTGCGCGACGCAGCGATAGTACGTGTAATAGTCACGCTACGGCCGTCGGCCCACGAACTATTCTCAGCGGCGAGTGCTTGCTCGCGCTCTACGGCGGCGATGTACTCCTCGAGCTTATCTGGTGGGTTAAGCCAGTTTGGTTTAAACCTGCTCACCCAGGCGTATAGCTCCTGGAGCGGCTTTGCCTGGAGGGCATAAATGCGACGCTGACCTTGTGCGTAGGTGAGCGCGAGGCCGGCTTTTTCGAGCGCCTGCAAGTGCTTGGTGGCCTGCGGCTGACGGATATCGAGAAGGCTGGCAATCTCGCCAACAGAACGCGGGTGTTCGCGAAGAAGTTCGACGATGCGAAGGCGATTTGGTTCGGCGAGAGCATTGAGCAAGGTTATGTTCATGACTGAAGTATAACCCAACGGGAATATTCGTGTCAAGGAATATACAAAAAGATTTTCTTCCACCAGAACATACTCGACACATATTCAAACAAAGTATAATAAGAACATGAGCGTTTTGGACGAGCCACTTGTTTTCGTCGACATCGAGACAAACGGGCTCAACCATATCAAGGGAAGGGTTATAGAAGTAGCCGCGATTCGGGTAGAGCGCGGCGCAGTTGTTCGTGAGTTTCAGACGCTGATCAGCCCTGCGACGCCATTGCCGCAGTTCATCACGAATCTGACGGGGATTACGGAGGGCGACCTAGCCGATCAACCGCTGTTTGCCGCGATAGCCCAGGAGTTACAAGAGGTTTTGGATGGCGCGATTTTCGTCGCCCACAATGTCAGGTTCGACTACTCGTTTTTGAAGCAAGAGTTCAAACGTATCGGGAAATCATTTCATCCGCGCCAGCTCTGTACGGTGCGTTTATCACGTGCGCTCTACCCCGAGCATCGGAGCCATAAGTTGCAGAGCCTCATAGATCGCCATGGTTTGCAGGTCAGCGCGCGACACCGGGCGTACGACGATGCGCATGCCTTGTGGCAGTTTATCCAGCATGCGCAGCGTAGCCATGCTGCCGACGTGCTCGAGCAGGCGGTTGCTCGTCAGCTCAAGCAGCCGTCGCTCCCAAAGGCGCTCACGACAGATATGATCACCGCGCTTCCGACTGGCATCGGCGTGTATATTATGTACGACGAGTCGGACGCGCCGCTGTATGTGGGCAAGAGTATTCATATCCGTCAGCGTGTGAACGAGCATTTTATGCGCGATCACGATAATGTTGGTGAATTCAAGCTATCGCAGAATGTGCACCGCATAGCGGCGATCGAAACGGATGGTGAGCTCGAGGCCCTGCTTCTTGAATCGCAGCTAGTGAAAGAACTGCTGCCATATCAGAACAAGCTGCTCCGCCGCACCAACAAGCTCGTGCTCGCGCTGAAAGAGCCAGACGCCGATGGCTATCATCACGTGCGTACGACCGAAGTAAATGCAGAAGATATCAATAACCCAAAGCACGTCCTTGCCGTCTATGACCGGCGCGGCAAAATGCGCACCGCACTCCAGGCGGCGGCGAAAGATTGGGACTTGTGCCCCAAGCTTATGGGCCTCGAGAAGTCGAGTCGCGCATGCTTCTGGTCGCAGTTGGGTAAATGCCGAGGCGCGTGTACGGGCCAGGAACCGCCCGCCAGTTACAATGCGCGTCTTCAGCTGGCATTTACCAATCAGCAGCTGCAGCCCTGGCCGTATCAGGGCGCAATTGTCGTGGAAGAGGCGATTACTGAAGACAAAACAAGCGGCATTGTTATCGATAAGTGGTGTGTCATTGGCAAGGTTCGCCAAGAGGACGGCTGCGAACCAGTGGTGGAACGCAGGCGGTCGGGGTTTGATCTCGACACCTATCGGATCCTGAAGAATTATTTGGCGACAAAGCGGGATAAGATCAAGATTCGTATCATTGCACCGCAACAATTTGCTGCATTTGCGGAGTAGATTACATGGTGGGGTGGCCAGCCCGGGGACGAATCCCCGGGCTGGCCGTGCCCTCAGCTGAAGAACCCCAGGATGCGGTCGAAGATCGACCGCTTCGGCGCCGGAATGAACCGAACGGCGAACCCGTCACCGTCCGCGGTCATCCGCGGCGGGATGGCGAGCGCGCTCCAGGTGACGGTCCGTTCCCCCGTCGCCGGGTGCTTGAGCACGATCCCCTCGCGGGTGAGGTGCATCAGGCGACCGACGGGCGGGAGGACCGTGGACGTCCCGGCGGGGACGGCGTAGAGTGCCTGGACCCAGATCTCCTTGCTGTGGTAGTCACAGCCGAAGAGCTCGCTGATGTCGGTGATCAGCTTGGTGGTGGAGTCCAGCCCGAGCTGGGTCCCGAAGCGTTCGATGAACTCGTCGCGACTCACGCTCTTGGCGCCGGGGGTCGAACCGGTGGAGACCTGCTGGTGCTGCATGGTGTGTCCTTTCTGAGGTGCGGGCTTCAGCACCTCAAGGTGGAGGGACAAAGCTTTAGCGATTTTACAACTTTAAAACACTTTTGTCAATATTATCCATAATGCTAGTGTTTTACGCAGCAGTTGCTATAATGAAGCGTTGTAAAAAACGAGAAAGAAATGGGTGGGAATGAAGCAGTTAGAATTGAATGAAAAGGCAATCGGCGCAACGTCGCTGCTTGGTGGCGCCTTCGTGGTAAGTACTTTTGGGATTTGGGCAAGATTTGTATCGCCGATGTTTAGCGCGGTGGCTCAGACTGCAACTCGCTGCTTTCTTGCGGCGGCGATTATGGCAGGAGCAGTACTTATTGGCCGGAAAAAGCGACTGTCGTGGCGCGGTTATACCAAGAAACAATACGCCAAGATTATCGTGTTGGGACTGCTGACGTGCGGGCTGGCACTGCTCTTTACGTTCTCTGTTACGAGCACAAAGGTCGGTAATACATTTTCACTTATATACGCTGGAAGCATTCTTACTTCTTTTTGCGTGGGAGTGTTCTGGCTGCGCGAAAAGACATCGCTCTTGAAGGTATGCGCGGTACTTGTTGCGCTTGCGGGGCTCGCTATGTATGGGATGGATCTTGTTGGCTTGAGCGTTGGGATTATCGCTGGTTTTGGCGCGGGAATCTGCGACGGTTTATCAAACGTAGTACGGAAGCAGCTCCGGGAGGTCGATCGTGGCGCCGTTGTCACCTACCAGTATGCGATAGCGGGTGCGTGTACGCTGCCACTTCTCTTTATCGGAAGCCCAGGCGGCGCTATTAAAACGATAAGCCTCGGTGCTATCCTTGCGATGGTTTTGTATGCCATTGCCTCGCTCGTTTTTGGGAGATTGTTGCTGCGGGGATTTAGTCATTTTGATGTGAACGTAGGCGGCGTTATCTTGGCGATGCAGATCTTTTTTGGCATGCTTCTTGGCCGCGTACTTTTTCACGAAGTTCCTTCCCTTAATGAGCTAGTGGGGAGTTTGTTGATTTTCCTCGCGGTCATTGTAGCGATGAGCAGCGAGAGTTCTATGGTTTCCTCCTTTCGAAAAAAGATACGAAGCAAACTAGTAGGATAAATTATTAAATCCGTGTAGAATATATCCTTGTGCTGCGTGCTATTATGGTCGCTCAATCGTAGCTTCTGCCAAGCGGCAGCACAAACGAATCTCAAAATTAATAAGTCGGGGGGCACTTATGGATTTGAAACACTTACCGCGTAAAGCGGCTGGCGGATGCGTTATATCGCCATACGAATCAAAAATAGAAATTGGTGCGCAGAGCCAACGGCTGTCTCGAGCGATGGCTCAGGATACAGCTGGATGTTCGCACATTTCCGGCGGTCTCATCATTATGCCGCCAAAAAAGATCGCTCGACCTCATATTCACAAAGACAACGAGATTGTCTTGTTCATCGTAGAGGGTTGGGGCGCAGCATTGGTTGGACCAGAAATGACACCCATATTCCATGGACCTGGTGATTTCCTGTACTTTCCGGCCGGCGTTGAGCATGTCGGGATTAACCTGAGCAGCACTGACCGCATCGTGCTGGCCGAGATCCGTACGGATCCTAAATTCAACGATGACGTTATCGTCCTTCCGGAACTCGAAGAAAAAGCTCACCAAGTTGCTGCCGAGCTCTGGGAAAAGTTTGAAAAGGGCGAGATAATCCCTGAGGCAAAAACAGAGAGCTCGGTCTTCAATTACGATCAGTCTAAAGAGCAATTTGCGGAGAGCCAATAGTATGAAGCAAGCTCCTGATTTTACACTGCCGGACCAGCACGGCAAGGTGCACTCACTCAAAGATTATGCGGGTAAGTGGCTGGTACTCTACTTTTATCCGCAGGACGAAACACCAGGTTGTACAGCAGAAGCCTGCATGTTCCGTGATGGGCGTAATGACCTAGTTGCGGCCGGTGCCGAAGTCGTGGGTATATCTTCTGACGACGAGGCTTCGCACAAAAAGTTTGCCGATAATCACTCTCTCAACTTTACGATTCTTGCTGATCCAGAGCGGAATGTGATCAAGGCTTACGGCGCGTACGATGACGCTGCTGACCGGACACTGCGCAATACGCTTTTAATCGATCCGCAAGGCAAGATTGTGAAGACATACGAGAGTGTGTCACCGGCTGGGCACGTCCAGCAGATTCTCGATGATCTTCACGATGTAGCGTAGCGGCCAGAGTTACGCACTAAGGCTGGCGGTCGGGAATCACTCCGGCGGCCAGCCTTTACTCGTGACGATTGAGCCAGGGCAGTATTCGAACGGACAAACAAAACTTTGCATGAAAGGGTGGGACCAGATGCAACAATTAACGAGATTACATCTCAATGAGATTCCATTCGCGCCAAGTGGACATGTTATTAAAGAAATTCAGGAAGTAAGCGCTATCAGCAATCGCTATCCCGAGTGGGACGGTATGTCGCTGCGCAGTGCGCTAGGGCACCACTACGGGTTCGACCCAAGTTGGATTGCGGTCGCGGGGACGGGGAGTATCGGGCTGATCCAACAGGCGATGATCACGGCAGGTGTCGGGGAGGTCGCGTACTGTTGGCCAACATTTGAGGCTTTCGATATCGCCGCCAAGGCGCTCCGGATGCCAATCACGCACGTGGCTCTGAAGGATTATGCATGCGACCTCGATACGCTTGCGACTGCGATCGGTCCACACACGAGCATGCTTATCGTGTGTACGCCGAATGCGCCAACGGGTGGGATCGTGACGCAGAAGGCATTTGATGATTTTATGGCGCGCGTACCAGAGCATGTTATGGTGGTGCTCGACGAAGCGTATGGTGAGTTTGTCGACGATCCTACGGCGGTCGATGGCTTCGCCGCAACGAGAAACTATTCCAACCTGCTGCTTACGCGAACCTTTTCAAAGGCGTATGGCTTGGCTGGCATCCGCGTGGGGTACGGGATCGCACAGCCCGAGCTGGCCGAACGAGTTCGCAGTGCTGGACTGCCATTTCCTGTGCCGGCACCATTTCAGGCGGCAGCGATTAAAGCGCTCCAAGATCAAGATAAGCTCCGCGATACGATCAGCAAAATTAGCAGCGAAAGAGCCCACTTGGCGGGCGAGCTTCGCAAGCAAGGTGCGGAAGTTATTGAGGGTTTTGGCAACTACGTATGGTTGCCCCTGGAGCGCGCGGCTGAGAAAGTCGTGCACCTTTTGAAGCAAGAAGGCGTACTCGCCAAGGCAGTCATTGGTCATGGTGTACGTATAACGGTTGGCACGGCAGAAGATACAGCGTCAGCACTCGAGGCATGGCGGCGCGCAGATATCGCCGGTGCGCTTGAAGAGTGAGCTGGGGTCATTGACTGGCGTTGAGCAATATACTATCGTAATGTATCTGAGGCTACACGACGAAAGGTAACGAAAGTGTCCACTCAGCAGGAAGTCGCCGCTAAACTGGTGGCGCAGATGCGTAACGTTGGCATTCCCGCCGACGACGCTTTCTTCGCGCGGATACAGGCGAAGCTCAGCGACGAGAGGCAGTACGCTGCCATCATGGCGGATCCAGAGCAGATCGTCACCGCGGTCTGCTATGCGTGGATTGTCGCCAACCGGGTCAGTAGGTTGCCATCCGGCGTTGACCTGTGGCCATTCATCGAGGTCATCACCCCAGCCGAACTGGTATCGCTGACGGCAGGTTTCTGGCGGTTGGTACGAGGAGCCGCGAGGGAGATGGATAAAGAAGGACTTTGAGGCTGGGCAGCCTCTTCGTTCCGTGGGCGGCGGCGGGCTACTGTAGCCCTCCGCCGCCGCTCTTCATAACGATGGTATAGTAGGAGCATGGACGATGTAACCCAAGAACTTATAGAGATGGCTCGTGCCGACCAGGCGTATCGCAGCCAATGGTTCGAGAAACGCGACGATCCTGAGTATATCGCGGGTAGACAACGAATAGATAAGGCCCATGCTGCTCGGCTTCAAGAGATTATGCGTACATACGGCTGGCCGAGTAAGAAGCAAGTCGGGGCCGAGGCCTCGCACGCGGCGTGGATTCTGGTGCAGCACGCTGATCTTGAGTTTCAGGACTATTGCCTGAAACTTTTGGATAACCTGTCTGCAGAAGAAAACGACCCCAGGCAGCGTGCGTATCTTATCGATAAAATACGGCTAAGGCGCGACCAGCCACAACTCTATGGCACCCAATATGTTAAGCAGGACGACGACCTTGTGCTCTACGACGTTGAGGATCCGGAAGAGCTTGATGAACGCCGCCGACAGGTGGGCTTACCGCCGGCGAGCTATCATTACGATTTTGAGGCTGCCAAACGGGCGGATGAAAACGGGACGGCTTTTAGCTCTCTAGGTGGCTGGGCAAGCGAGTGAGACGCTCGGCAACATAGTCATATTCTCGCTGGAAATCCTGTATGTCGGTTGGACCGAAGCTCTCGAGGATGATCGGCGCGTCGGTCTTGACGGCCGTAATAATGTCGTCTTGGTGAGTGAGGTGCAGCTTGGTGTGCGGCTGCTTGGCGTCTTTAAAGCCGCTGATGTGATAGTGCCCTGGCGCCCCAAGCTGCTGGTAGAATTCCGCCACAGGTGCAAGCGTGGGGTCGTTCGTAAATACATGGTTGATATCAAATGTCCAGCGGGTGGTGGGGTACTCGCTCTTCACGAGTGCGAGGTCGGCTGGGGTTCTGCCAAAGGGCTTGAAGCGGTCCATGTTTTCGAATGATGCCAGCTCGCCGAAGTATTCCGCCAGCCAATCCCAGTGGTCCATAGTGTACGGGTGAATCGTGAGAGCATGGGCGTCAACGCGTTCGGCAAGCGTCCGAAAGTACGCCAGAGCTTCAGCGTCGTCGGTGGAATTATGAAAATCCGAGGTGTGGAGGGAGCGGTAGCTAAACTGGCTGATGAGATTGAGAAGCTCCGGGTCATCAAGCGGACGCCGGGCTGGCGCCTGGATTTCGATCGCGCTGCAGCCTGCGGCGAGCATGGTGCGAAGGAGCGTGCGGTAGAATGCCCTATCATGCTCCGCTGAGTATATGACTGAGAAGCCCAGTTGGTTCATAGTCTCTATGGTAACACACGGATAATATGGTATTGATAAATTTATGCTTTTATTTTATAATTTGTAATTGTGCCTACGGGCTCACAGTCCGATTTGTCTACGAGACCTAAAGGAGTGCCGCCATGTGCGTCACAGCAGAAGAGGCCGAAATCTCGGGAACGCGGACCTACGTCTACGCCACCGACCTGGGCAACGGCCCGGTGCACGTCTGCGGATACCAGAACGTGGCGGAGTCGCGGGCGGGCGGGAACTGCATGTTCCTCAACTTCGCCGGCACAAACCTGAAGATGGTTCAGGGGCCGGAGCGCACCGAGAGCCTCATGGACGACATGACCTCGGAGCTGCCGCTCCTGGTCCCGCCGCCCGCGCTGAGGAGCCGTAGCGGTTCGTTCGGCGGATGGCGCAGTGCCACTGTAGAGGAATACGGCGACTACACGGTCGTCCTGGCGCAGCAGCCGGAGGACATGCTCCTCGCGCTCCGTCAGGTGCCGGAGAGCCGTCGTCCCGAGCGGACCCCGCGGCTGGAGGAGATGATCAGCTTCTACATGTCGTTCTACCCGTGGGACAGCTTCGCCCTGCCGTGCTTCGACGGGGCGGTCGCACCCACGCACCCGATCACGGTGAGGTATACGCCGCGCGATCCCAGAGTCCTGACCATTCCCGGTCTGGACGCGCACGACGGCAATCTGCCGGTGCGCGGCGCGCCGGTCTACCGCGACTTCCGGGTGGCGTTCGGCGTCCAGGGCATGGACCTGCCGCACAAGGTCGACTACACCGACTCCGGTGTGGGTGCCCAACCGTGGGCGCCGGACAGTGTGGCCGGGTTCGTCGACAACCGCAAGGACGGCCCCAACGGCGAGTACGTCATGCCGATCAAGGCCCTCCGTCGAGGGTGGACCGGCAGCAAGCTGGCCAAGAGGCTGGTCGCCGCCGTGTAAGGCGGCAAGAAGGGATGCGGGTCTGGCTGGGCGAGATGATCGCCCAGCCAGACCCCTCCCAGCAACAGAACTTATTTAGTAGATGTACGTCGTATTGTTCTCGCCAAATGTTTCACGGAGGCGCTGAACAGATGCGCCATCGGTCACGATAAAGTAAGGGCGGTGTCGGTCGGCCGCCGCCTGGATGCAGGCCTTAATGACGGTGGTCAGCTGGTCTTGTTCGGCGGGCGCGCCGGTCCCGTACGTTTCGAGTGCAAAGATTCGCCCCGTGCAGGTGCCCGAAGCGGCTGAGCCGTCGGTCGTGTACTGCATGAGGTTAGCCCAGTTAACGACCGGTGCGTTGCCTGTTAATCGGCCGGTAGCTTCGTCATAACGTACGTGCGTCAGATTGGTACTGAGCTTTCCGGAGGTGCCAAGATCAGTGTAGCTACGGAGGGTTGGGGCCGTGGTTTTGGCGTTGTGGGCAAGCGTACCGAGGATGATATGGGCTTGATTGAACGGATTTGCGGTCATGCCGGCGAGTCCTACGACGCCGACGATAACGGCGGTTGGGAGCGCAAGCCAGCGCTGGATGCTGGAGATTTTGCTTTGATACAGAGCTACCGCCAGCACGACCGTAGCGACCGCAAGTGCGATGATCTCGAGGAGAAGTGAACTCTTGATAGCGTAATAGCGCAGCTCGCCGACGGTGAGGTATTGCAGGCAGACGAATGCGCCAACAAAGACAAAGAACGGCAGCAGCACATTACTGGCATATCGCCGCCACTCGTCGTTCACGCGCCCGCATAGCAGGTATACCATAAGTCCAAGTTCGGCTAGGAACGGTCCGTAGTGAAATATTTTGAGACCGCCAGTGGCATTGATGCCTTGCTCTGACGAAAGATGGGCATACCTCAGGTGGAGATAGAGCGGCACGAGCTGCGCAACGAACGCGAGCGCCACCCAGCGCCACTCTCTGCTTACGAGCATGCGTGGTAGCGCACGCATATTTTGAAAATGCGGCCAGAGGTACAAGATAGGAATAGTCAGCAGCGGAATCGTGAGTAGCGGCCCCCAGCTCATCGCGATGCCGAATGCTAAGAGCAGATACGCAATAACAGGCCACGGCGCCAGCCGTTTGTCGAGCTTGGCGTCATACAAATACATCACCGCCAACACCACGGCAGCACAGATGTAATAGTAGCTCAGGAACCCTTCTCGCAAGAAAACAAATAAATACACCAGAGACAGTATCGGCCCAATAGCGAGCGCAAGTAGCAGCGGTGAAGGCTTTTTCCGGAGATGATCAACAAGCTGCGCTGCAAGATACAGCACGAGATATGCCAGAAATGCACCCCACGCAATAAACATACCCATATACGTGCGAGCATTCGCCGCCCAGTTTTGATCCGGCTGATTGGCATGCAGGCCATGCAGCAAGAACGCGCTGGCGAGGTGGAAGCCTTTGGGGTAATACTCGGCAGTGCGGTAGTTAAGGTGTTGCTCTTTACTCATCTCGGCGATGGCGGTGTAGTGGTTGGGCCCGTCCACGCCTTGCACGCTAGCGAGCGCTGCGATCTGCGCGGGGTCATTACGCCAGAAACAGAGCACACCTAGTGGCAGCGCAAAGAATAGCGCCGCCACGATACCAGCGACGTCCACCCTTGTGAGGAGTATCCATGACTGGCGAGGTACATTCCGCAGCGACCAGACAAGGCCGGCGCTCGCCGCTGACGTCACAAAGCTTAGCAACGCAAACCGGCTGCCCGGTGCAACAAAAAACTGCACTGTTGCTGCCACTTGTATAAGGCTCAGAGCAAGCAAAAAAGCCGCCGCCAGTCGCGACAGCCAACTTCGAAATATCCGCGGATAGGGCAGGCCAACCGCCAGAAAGAACACGAGCGCAAGCACGTAAATGATACTGACCCCTGCCCACCAAAACACATGCCCCAGAAGAAGGACACCGAGACCCACGATGATTCGCCGGTCAATCAAAGCGAATGTTCTAGAAGCGGTCATTCTGGACGTAGTATATATTATTTGGCGTGCTGCTTCACGAATTCGACCATCCGCGTCAGCGCGTTTTGTCCGTCGGCGTTATCGAGAACAAACTGGTACTCGTGATTGAGTTTTGGCTGATGCTCGGGTGTATAGAATAGCGTGTCGGTTGGAACGTTCAGGTCTTTGAGCCGCTGCGCTAGCTCGGTGGACTGGGCGAGCAGCGGGTCGACGTTGCCGGCCGTAATAAAGCTTGGCGGGAATTTGTCGGTCAGGTAGTTAGCGACCGAGGCGGTCTTGAGGCGTGGGTCATGCAGAAAATCTTTGGTGCCAGAGTACGCCCACAAGACAGTGTTGAGGAAGCTGCCGAATTCGCCGTTGTAGTCGGGGAGTGCAAGGTCGTAGGCGCCGCAGTTGAGCAGAAGGCCTTTGAGTCTGTCGGGTGAAAGGTTCGGTTGAATGCCGATTTCGTTAGCGTACTTTTGGCTGGTGATAATGTTGGCCATCTGAGCGACGATTTGCGATCCGGCTGAGTCGCCTGCCATTACGATGTTGTGGTCGTCGACATGGAGCCGCTTGGCGTTGCCGTCTTGCTGGAGGTAGCTCAGCGCTTCGTTGAGCTGGATGATTGGCGTGGGGTATTGTTTCTCTGGTGCAATGGTGTAGTTGACGCTTACAGCCGTAAAGCCATGACCGGCCAAGATTTTCATATAATTATCAACCTGATCTTTATTGCCGGAGACCCAGCCGCCGCCGTGCACCCATACGATAGTTGGCAGCTGCGTTGTCGTATTATCTGGGTAGAACACGTCGAGTCGTGCGTCTTTGTCGCCGCTATGGTAGGATTGGTTTTCGATTTGCGTGATATGTGGCGGAACGTACTTCTCGAGCGCCGCCGATACCTTATCTGCGCCTTTGGTGAATTCGTCTCGGATGAGGAGCGAGCTAGGCCACGGACTAACCTGGAACGCAATCCAAATAAGCCCGGCAAGAACTATGAGTGGCAGCACTATACCGCCGATCCATTTCCAGAGGCGACGATGGCGCACGAAGAGAAAATGATGGGTTGATTTTGCTTGCGGAGATGATTTCTTTTTGGTGTTTTTGGATGAGCTCATGATCACTCACTAGTTAGTAATTTAAAGATACCATTCTAGCTGGCTTGAGGCAATTGTTGGCTGCGGGGTATGACGCCATCGATCGAGCCTGAACGGCGAACGGCATGTTGGCCGGGCCGCGGGACTGGTTGAAGCTTGGGGGGCTGGCGTACGATGTCGGCTTGTATTGGGCGCGCAGACTGCACTGGCCGAACACGAGGGGCGGCGATATCCATGACGGGGCGAACGCGCGGAGCTGGGCTGCGCGCCGCGACTGTTGCTTGCGGAGATGATGCGTGTGACGTGAGTGGTCGGTTGATCGGCGTCGGCTGTGCGGCGAGGTGGATTTGAGCGCTTGATTGAACGACTTTGCGATCCCGCTTGGTGCGGTTCTGGAGCCACACAAGCAGCACGCCAATCTGATACATCAGTATAATTGGCACCGCCAAGATAGCTTGGTTAGTGACGTCCGGCGTTGGCGAAATAACCGCAGCCACGATAAACGCTCCGAGCACAACAAACCGCTGGAAGCCCATGAGTTTCTTAGGCGGGATCGGCTTGATGGTGTTAATGATCATGAGTATCAACGGAATCTGGAAGAGCGCCGCAAACCCAAGCACATACGTGATTATAAAATTAAGATATGAATCAACCGTCAACATAGCCGTAACGTTCTGAATATTGAACCCAGTCAAGAAATGAAGCGCTGCAGGCAGACTGCCAAAGTAGGCGAAACATGCACCACCTATCGCCAAAAAGAACGACGCTATTATATAGAAGACAACGGAGCGTTTACGCTTTACGGGCATAAGCGGCTCGAGGAACCGATACAGATGATATATAATGACAGGCAAAATAACACCGAGCCCAAAGTAGAGTGATACTTTAAATAAGAAATTAAAGCCACCTATCGGCGTCAGATAGACGAGTCGCTGCCCACCCAGCGGATGCATTAAGACGTGCATAATTTGGTCTTGGATAAGATAGCTCGCCGATCCCGCCAGGATCAGTGCCAAAACTATCCAGAACAATCTGGCGCGTAACTCATGCAGATGATCAATGAGTGTCTGCTGGCGTGCGTGAACGGTCTGGTTAGGACTTGTTGGTGCCGGTTGAGTTTTTGCTGTCATCACTCAAACCTTCGTTCACACCCTTGCGGATCTCTTTGACTGATGTACCTAAGCTGCGAGCGAGCTCAGGAAGCTTCTTTGCGCCGAATAAGAGCAGCACGATAACGAGAATAACCAGTAACTCTGGCGTGCCGATCCCAAAGATTTCTGCGGCATTTGTGACCATATAGATTTCCCTCTCTCTTCACATAGTAATTATGCTTCTTTAAGCTTAAAGCGTGTAGCCTATAATAGCAAGTAGTGCCACTTATGAAAAAATAATTGTCCACCCCTGTAATAATAAGTTGCATTAAAGTGCCTATGCTTGGTATGATGAGCCCATAATCAAAAAATCTTAGGGAAATAAAAAAATGAGTATGGTGAAAGAGCGAATCGAAGAGATACTACAGAAACCAATGAGTAGGCAGCAATTCCTTAGAAACGTAGGGCTATTGCTTCTCACGGCGGTCGGTATTACTAGTATCATCAATACATTCGACGGCAAACACGGCGGCAAAGTCTCATCAACTAGTGGCAATAGCCAGGCATATGGTGCGGCAGCATACGCTGGTGGCAAGAAGCCTGTATAGGAGGCGCATATGCGCAGTGTGAAGCGATTTTTATTGGAATTGTGGCAGAAATCTAAGCTTGCTTTGGCGACCGTAAGTGCTGTTTCCCTCCTTACGTTAAGCCCGATAGCAGTTCATGCCGACAACTATGGCAACAATGCCTATGGTAGCGATGTCTATAACTCTTCGAGTACATCTGGAGGCGGCTCTTCTGGTGGATCGACGTCAGGTGGTAGCTCGAGTGGCGCAAGCTCATCGGGCAGTTCCACGAAGGGCGGTAGCGGGGCTACAGCTGCGTCGACCAACAATGAGTCAACAGTCGTGCAGACCGATTCAGGCCTGCAAGTTGCAATCAACCTGAGCGACGGGCAAGCTATTCCTTCGACCGGCTACTACATTACTATTACGCCACTCAATGGCCAGGGCAAGTCGTTTGATAAGGCCGAGATCTACCTCGACGGCGTCCTCGCGTATAGCGGCGCACCAGACGAAACAGGCACGCTCAAGTGGCTGTGGGATACCACCAAGACACCAGCCACGAAAGTGAAAGTCATCGTGTACGGTCCAGGAAGTGGCACCACGACGCACGAGTTTTCTGTCACAGTCACACCAGTGCAGTCAGCAACCAATAGCGCCGATCAGAAGTCAGTAGCACCGAACTCCGAGGTTGCTCCGTCATCTGAATGGCCAATATGGTTGACGTGGTTAGTCGTGGGGCTTGCTGCGTTGATTCTGATCGTTATCGTGTGGCTTATCGTCCGTCGCCGGCGCCGCGACCGGCAGCTTCCGCCACCGACATTTACCCCCATGCAGTAGCGGCTAGCATCTGAGTTGCTACATCTGATATAGTAGGAGTCGACTATGAGTACATCACCTACACCACGAGTTTTTAAGCGCGCCAAAATCTTGGCAACCGTCGGCCCCGCAACCGACAGCTATGAAAAAATTGAAGCTATGGTTAAGGCCGGCGTCAATGGTTTCCGTTTCAACTTCAGTCACGCGACCGAAGAACGAGCCACGCAATGGGCCGCTTGGGTTCGCCAGGCGAGTGAAGCCTGCGAAAAGCCGGTCGCCATCCTGCAAGACCTCCAGGGTCCAAAGATCCGCCTCGGCGACTTCGAAGGAAGGGTTGACCTACACAAAGGCCAAGAACTCCGCCTTGTTTTCAAAGGCGAATACGATGGCGCCAACACCTTCCCAATTCAGTACGACCTGAGCAAGAAGGTAAAACCAGGCGAACGCCTCTACATGTATGACGGCAAAGTTCGCACTACCGTTCTGGGCGTCGAAGAAGCCAACGCTGCTGTAAACGTCCGCGTCGAGAACGATGGATTCGTTCTGCAGCGCAAAGGCATTAATCTGCCAGATACCGACTTTGGTGGCGACATTCTGACGCCAAAGGATCTACGAGACATCGAATTTGGCGTCACGCAAGATTACGACTACGTTGCGCTGAGCTTTGTGCAGAGCGCCGACGACATCAAGCTCCTCAAGGACATGCTCCGCGAAAAAGGTTCCGAAGTAAAAGTCATTGCCAAGGTCGAGACGCCAGCAGCCATCGCCGACGAAAACCTTGAAGACATCGTCATAGAATCCGACGGCGTGATGGTCGCTCGTGGAGACCTAGCGGTCGAAGCTAGTCCAGAAGTTGTGCCAATTGTTCAGCGTCGTATCCTGGCGCTCTGCCAGAAGCACGGCAAGATCAGCATCGTCGCCACCCAAATGCTCATGAGCATGGTTGATGCACCAGAGCCAACACGCGCCGAGGTGAGCGACATCGCGACCGCTGTTATTAGTGGCGCTGACTGCCTGATGTTAAGCGAGGAATCGGCCATGGGTAGTTACCCAATCGAAGCGATTGCAACCATGAAGCGCGTGATCATGTACACCCAAGAGCACGAGCCGGTTCGTCCGATTCTGTATAACGACCAGCCAAATCACGCTGAGCGCAGAGATTCAATTAGCTCTGCCGTAACAACGCTTGCGCATCAGATTGGTGCCAAGGCGATTATCGCTGAGACAAAGACAGGTGCAACCGCACAGAGTATCGCCAGTCACCGCCCCACGATGCCGATCATCTCGGTCACTTCCGTCCCACGTGTTGCCCAGCAGCTCACGTTGCTTTACGCCAACAAGAGCTTCCTGCGCCCAGACGGCGAAAACGCTGGATACGATCTCGCCAAAGAGCTGCGCGAGAAGGACTTCTTCGACGCTGGTTCGACGGTCGTTGTTGTTTCTGGCCAACAGCCGGGTGTACCGGGCAACACCGACACGATTCGCGTTCGCGTCCTCGAGTAGAAAGCCACGGTCCGAAGCAAATCAGCCCCTCATGTTCAGGGGCTGATTTTTATTGTCTTGAGAATTTTGCGCTGATACGGGTCGTCACGTGGGAAGAAGTCGATGATAGTGAGCGCGTCAAATACCACGGAGTCGCCGGCGCGCAGGCGTGTATGCTTCTGCACGGTCGAGTGTGGCAGGAATCCGTCGCGGACAAACTCGGGATTGTTTGGCTTGAAGCCGCCTTGCTCGAGTACCGTGATGATATCTTGATGCAAGCGGACAAGACTGGGCGTTTTCTCGAGGAGCACAACACGAATCTGCTTGTCGGGACCGAAGAATGTATCACCCATGGCGACGCTTGTTGCTGGCGTGTGAGATGCCAATGACGCTTCCAGCCGTTCACCCATGGTGGATGCGTTCCAATCGACCGCAAAGACATCGACCAGTGTCGAATGGAGCGGCCAATCCTTCCAGAAAAACTGGGTGCCTTCTGGTACGTCCTCGAAAAGCTGAATGATGGCGTACTTCTGCGTGAATGCTTGCATATGAGTCTTAGTATACCCTGTCGCCGTGGGAACTACTCGCCTGCGTAAACGACTTATGCTTAAATAAACTCATTATGGCGTTTAGCAAAAAGACGATTTCGGATGTGCCTTTGGACGGTCAGCGCATCTTACTTAGAGCAGATTACAATGTACCACTCGATGGCACGAAGGTTGACGACGACTACCGTATTACGCAGTCGCTGCCGACTATTGAAGCGCTCAGGGCACGTGGCTGTCAGATTGTGATCTGTTCGCACCTCGGCCGGCCAGAAGGCAAGCCAAACCCAGCGCTCAGTCTCGCGCCAGTCGCTGAACGGCTGGGTGAGCTGCTGAATGAGCATGTAGCTTTTGTGCCAGAATGCGTGGGCGACCGCGTGGTGCAAGCCGTTAAGAATATGGGGAGCGGGCAGATTGTGCTGCTCGAGAACCTGCGGTTCCATCCTGAAGAGGAAGCTAATGATCCGACATTTGCTAAGCAGCTCGCGACCGATAGTGGTGCGGCGTATTTTGTGGAGGACGGATTTGGTGTGGTGCACCGTGCGCACGCGAGCACGGAGGCGGTCACGCACTTTCTGCCGAGTGTCGCCGGGCTGTTGCTCCAGAAAGAAATCACAATTATCGACGCTGCCATGGAAGATCCAAAACGTCCGATGGTCGCCATCGTTGGCGGCGCCAAGATAAGCGACAAGATCAAGATCGTCGAGCGTTTCGTGGACATGGCTGACCAGCTGATCATCGGCGGCGCCATGGCGAATACATTTCTCAAGTACAAGGGCTGCGAGATCGGAAAGAGCAAGTTTGAAGGCGACCAAGAGCACCTCCTGCAAGAGATCTATGCACGCGCGCTCAATAAAGTATCAGGCAAACGCTCTGTCGATGAGTTCCTCTACTTACCGGTTGATGTCGCGGTGACGACCGATCTAGAGAGCGAGCAGCAACGTCGCACGGTTGTGAACGTGCACGACGTGACGTCAGATGAGTTTATCGTTGATATTGGTGCACAGACCATCAGTCGAGCGGTCGAGCTGCTACAGGGCGCGGGAACGGTTGTGTGGAATGGCACGATGGGCGTCACTGAGAAGGAGGCGTTCAGTAACGGCTCGGCCTACATTGCTGATGCGCTTGCCAAGCAGCACGACACGACCGAGACAATCGTTGGTGGCGGCGACACGGCGGACTTTGTGCTGCACTGGGACCCGAAGAAGGGCGGGAGTTTCTCTCACGTCAGTACCGGTGGTGGCGCAAGTCTCGAGCTCATGGCTGGCGAGAAACTTCCCGGTGTCGAAGCATTGATGGACGCCTAGCCAGGTTGGCCAAAACATAGTAGGATTAAAGCATAAGAATAATATCGGGTGGCATAGCTGATGTCCAAAAAATTGATCGTCGCTAACTGGAAAATGCACTTTACAACTGGGCAATCCAGTTTGTATCTGCACAAACTTCAGGAGCAAGCGCCAAACTATCGTGACGTCGAAGTGGTGCTGTGCCCGAATCTTCTTGCGCTTCAGTCGCTCTCGTTGCAGGTCAATCACCGCAAGTTTCACCTTGGCGCTCAGAATTGCTATTTCCAAGACGAAGGCGCATTTACCGGTGAAGTGTCGGCCACGCAGCTTCGTGGGTTGGTGCACTATGTGATCGTCGGCCACTCCGAGCGCCGTCACATCTTTGGTGAGACGAACAAGGAGGTTGCGCAAAAAGTTCAGGCCGTGCTCCGAAACGGCATGAAGCCCATCCTCTGCGTCGGCGAGACTAAACACGAACGCGCTGAGGGCGAAACCGCGCATGTCATTCACGATCAAGTGACCGCCGGTCTTCGCAACATCACTAGCGAAGAGATCGAAGATGTCGTCATAGCTTACGAGCCAGTGTGGGCGATCGGCACGGGTGATTACGCCAGCACTGAAGACGCCGCCAAAGCCGCTAAGCTTATCCGTAAACACGTCCGCGCACTATTCGGTGACAAGGCGGCAGAAGCGGTCCGAGTACTCTACGGCGGGAGCGTGGATGGTTCAAACGACGCGAGCTTTATACACACCGAAGGCATCGACGGCCTGCTCGTCGGTGGCGCAAGCCTGAAGGCCAAGGTGTTCAGTGCGATCATCGAAAGTGCTCACGGACAGGATAACGACAAAGGGTAATAATGAACGATTTTGATTTTGAGGAGTTGGATAAAGCGGTAAGTGACTTAGCAGTCAAAACGCAGGACGAGCATAGCGACGTCGGTCTCGAGGCTGCTCCAGTATCTCTTGCCATCGCACGGAGTGACCCTCGGAAGCCAGAGCCAGTAGTAGTCAAAGCTACCGTGCCACGCAGCGAACCCCAGCCGACCGAATCAACATCGATTCCGGTCGCTACACCGCAGAAACACTCAGCGCGCCTGAGCGACACAAAACCCCGAAGCCGCGGTGCATTCATGGACATTGTGCCGCCCACGTCTCGCAAGCCTGGTGGCCGCGTGGGTGTGTTCATTCAGCCGGTAAACAAGCCAGAAGATGTTATGCCAGAAGAACCACAGAAGCAGTCCGAACCAGAAGCTCCTGCCTCTGAAGCAACTGTAGAACCCAAGCCGGAAGTGCCAACTTCTCAACCCGACACGCCTGAGACGAATATTCAGAAGAAGCCCCAAGAAGTGTCATGGCCTGACCCGCTCGATTTTGGCGCAGGCGAGAAAGACGACGCAGATAAGAAATCCCTCGAGCAAACCCAGCCCGAACCGCCCGTCACGCCTTTCCTTGCGGAGGCCAAGGTAGAAAAGCGACCGCTTGGCGCGTTCTCTAACTTTAAGCCTGCTGTTGAGCCAAAAGCTGAGGAGGCGCAAACGCCCGAAGAGCCCAAGCCGCACGACGAGCTAACGCCAGAAAAAGATGGTACGTTCAAAGAGCCTCAGCCCGAAAAGGAAAAGCCAGCCGAGCCAGAATCTCCTGAAGTTCCAGCGCCGCAAGAAGAGAAGTCGAGTAAGCCTACAGAGTCAGAGAAGCCTGATCTCCATAATCAAGCCATGATGTCCATCCCACAGCAATACCACACCGAGGCAAAGCTGGCCGACAAAGCTGCTCGTCCTGTCTTCGATACCAAAGAATATCACCCGCCCCTCGCCGAAGCAGCCGGTCATGAGCACCGAGGCGGCGGAAGCATGTGGGGCAAGATCTTTATCGCGTTTGTGGTGGTTGTGCTGCTCGCAGTTGCCGGGTATTTTGCCTACCTCTACGTTGCGCGATAGGAGCAAGAAGCTGTTTTGAGAATTCGCGTTTGCTCTGTGAACTGTCAAAATAGTTTCTTGTGTCGTATGGGGCGAGGGCGGCTCGGTTGTGCCGAACCATCCCTCGCCTCCATTCAGTCGTTCCGTTGGTGGCGCAGAGTCTCCTCCACTACGTCGTCCAGCGACGCGATGCGTGCGTTGCGCTTCCGCTTGACCTGCCAGTAGCGGGCCTCGACCACCAACCAGATCAGAAGAACCGCGCAGCCCACGATGATGATCCATTTCGTGGACCACGGCTGGGACGTGTAGTCGAGCCACGTGTCGGTCACCACGATCGCCACCACCAGGAGCAGCACAGCAAAGCGACCGAGTTGTCGGAACAAACGCATGTCTTACCTCCAAGGGGAATGGATTCTTTGTTTATTTATAATAAAAACACATTTCAGTCAAGTGCATCAGTGGCTGCACTTGCTCGGCTGTGTCGCGGCCGGCTAGATTCTAGGCGTCTGTATTTTTGTCCAACAGCAAAGATCGTTATAATACAGGAGTCCGATTCGGCACGAGCAAAGGAGAACCATGTCCTTCAACGTGAAGGTGCTGCCCGACGCCCAGACTGCCATGAGGAGTCGCCCGCACAGCGTCCAGGAAGCGATCAAGACCATCCTGCGTGGCGACCTGGCGACTCGTCCGGAAGAGGTGGGCGCGGCCCTGCAGGAGCCCTTCGTCGGCTGCCGCTCGCTGAGCCGCGGGGGCTACGAGATCATCTACCGGGTGGCGGGCGACGAGGTGCACGTCCTGAGCATCTCGCAGTGACGCCGAGCTCCTAGGCGGCCGGACACGGGCAGGACCAACTGACACGTTGGTCCTGCCCGCAACTCCATTCTAGATACAATAATTTCAGTACTATATTTTGTGGTGTGGGCGGGGCTCGTTCAGCTGACGAGCCCCGCACCGCGATTCAGGCCTCGGGGCGACCCTGCTTGCGTCGACGCCCGCGCCGCCACGCCCGCGCCATGAGCCAGATGATTCCCAGACCGAGCACGATCCCCAGCACCGTGTTGAGCCAGGGCACGTGAACGTTGAGGAAATCGTCGATTTGTCGGGGCTCAAAGACCGTGACCACGAGAGCCACCACGATCAAGATGCAGACCCCGATGTTGCCGAGGATTTTTTTCACCGAACGGCGTTCCATTGGTACCTCCGTTGTCGATGGGAACTGAGTTAAAATATCATGATATAGCAAATGACGCAACTAGTGAGCTGACTCCGCCGCGTACGCTATACTAGGACAGTCGATACTAGGGCGAGATTGAGGAGTTTTGATGGCGGCATACCAGGTGAAGGTGACGGACGAAGCCCGCGACGGATACAACGGTTTTTCGCGGGCAGTCACGCCGGCGATCTTCAACACTCTGGAGGGTGACCTGTCCGAACGGCCCAACGAAGTTGGTACGGCTCTGGTCGGTCGGCTCGCCGGTACTCGGTCACTGACGAGGGGAAGTTACAAGATCCACTACAAAGTCGAAGGCAAGACTGTGCTGATCATCGACATCACTCGTCGCTGAGCGTCGTCCCGCCCGCGAGCTATGGCTCGCGGGCGGGACGCACAAAATTACAACTCCGCTATCGACCTGCCTACGCTACAATAAAAAGCGATGATTGATTACCTTCTGGACGAACTCAACCCAGAGCAGCGTGCTGCTGCCGAACAGACTGATGGCCCGGTGCTTATCCTGGCCGGTGCCGGCTCAGGCAAAACTAAAACATTGACGCATCGCATCGCTTACCTCATTGCCAAGAGGGGAGTGCGCCCAGAGAATATCCTGGCCGTGACGTTTACCAACAAAGCTGCCAAAGAGATGCGCGAACGCCTTGGCAAACTGCTAGGCCGCGCCGGTAATGATCGAAGTTTCATGCCGTTTATGGGCACATTCCACAGTATTTGCGTGCGATTACTACGGTTCGATGGCGAGTCGATTGGCGTGCCAAAGAACTACGTTATCTTTGACGAGTCTGACCGTCAGTCCGCCGTCAAGCAGGCTATGCGCGAACTGCATATCTCAGAGAAACAGCACACGCCCAGCTCGATCGGTTATATGATCAGCAGCGCCAAGAACGAGCTCGTCACCCCCAGCGAATACAAGGACACCGCTCGCATGCCACAGCAACACGTCACCGCTGACGTCTATGCGGTGTACGAGCGCATCCGTAAAGACGCAGCAGCGCTTGACTTTGATGATCTCATCGGCGAGACAGTTCGTATGCTAAGCACTGTGCCCGAGCTTCGCGCTAAATGGCAGCGACAGTTCCAACATATCTTGATCGACGAGTACCAGGATACCAACGCCGCGCAGTACAAGCTCGTAAAACTCCTGGTCGGCGATAGTCAGAATATCTGCGTGGTCGGTGATGACTGGCAGAGTATCTACAGTTGGCGCGGTGCAGACTTCAAGAACATCCTGAACTTCGAGCGCGACTACCCGAACGCCATGGTCGTAAAGCTAGAGCAGAACTACCGCAGCACTAAAAACATCCTCGATGCAGCGCACAAAGTCATCACCAAGAATACCAACCGCTCAAGCAAAGAGCTCTGGACGAAAGCCGGCGCCGGCAGTCCGGTGCAGATCGTGGGCGTACAGAGTGAGGCGCACGAAGGCGAGTTTATCGTGGGGCGCATCAAGACGGCTGTGGACATGAAGGCGCGACGATATCGCGACTATGCAATTTTGTATCGGACCAACGCACAGTCGCGCGCTATGGAAGAAGCATTTATCCGCTATGGCGTGCCGTATCGCATCGTGGGCGGTGTGCGATTTTACGACCGCAAAGAGATTAAGGACTTGCTGGCGTACCTGCGACTCCTGTATCAGCCGGCCGACCGCGCGAGTTTTCTGCGCATCGTGAATGTACCGGCGCGTGGGCTTGGTGCGGTGAGCGTGCAGCGATTCCTTGATTGGCAGGCGGGTAGTGGGTTTGGGTTGACCGATGCCTTGCTCCAGATCGACCTCTGTCCATCGCTGACACCAAAGGCGCGTGCAGCATTTGGTGTGCTTGGTGTGTTGCTGCAAGACCTCAGTAATCAAGTTGAAAAAATCAGCTTGCCGGAGCTTATCGATGTGGTCATCAAGCGCACGGGCTACGAGCAGCACCTCGACGATGGCAGCCTGCAGGCTGAGGATCGTCTACAGAACGTTCGCGAGCTTATTACGGTCGCTAAAGAGTATGAGGCCCTTGGCCTGGCCGGATTCCTGGAAGAAGTTGCATTGATCTCTGATCTTGATTCAGTGGATGACGTCGCCGATTCGGTGACACTCATGACGCTGCATGCGGCGAAGGGCTTGGAGTTCCCGGTAGTTTTCGTGATCGGGTGCGAAGAGAGTATCTTTCCGCACAGTCGCGCATTCTATGACCAGGACGAGATGGAGGAGGAGCGGCGCCTTTGCTACGTTGGCATGACACGTGCTCGAGAAGAGTTATATCTGACACATGCTGCTGGCCGAATGTTGTACGGTAGCGTGCAGCATAATCCGCCATCCAGATTCCTAGCGGATATTGACGGAAGCGCCCGCGAAGAGACGGCGCCGATGTTTGGCTATGGCATGGATACGCCGGTGCAGCCGTTCGGGCCGGTCAGTGATGAGCCGCGCTATGTACCCGAGGATATGGAGCTGGAAGTCGGTGACATGGTCCGCCACAAAGTATTTGGCCAGGGGCAGATCGTGGACATCGATGGTACGACGGTTTCGATCAGCTTTGCGGGGCGCGGCGTGAAGAAGCTCAATGTTGAATTTGCGCCGCTCGAGCGGCTTGGATAGATAAGTTCACTCATGCTTTTTGCAAAATGGTGGGGGCCGCGGAATTACTCCGCGGCCGCCCACCATTTCGCGCGTTTTTGTCGGTTCGGTGGTGCGTGCGCTCAGCTAGCAGACCGTGTACTTCGCGCACCGGTACATCTGGAGGAACCCCAGCGCATCGAATGATGTCTCGGAGTTGCTGGGGATGGCTCCCTCGTACTCGATGGGTGTGGGCCGTGCGCCCTTCAGGTACAACGCGATCGCCACCGGCAGTGCCGGCGTGCTGGGTTGCGTGAACCGAAGGTTGGGTTGCGCCCAGGCACTGAGGAAGCTGCCGACCTGCCCGGGGCGGAAGTACGTGTTGCCGTTGTCCGCCACGATCTTGCCGTCAGCACCCACCTGCGTCAGGGTGATGACCTTGGCCGCCGCGTCAGCGAACAGCTTTGCGCGGTCATCGTTGAAGCGGTACCCGAGCTGCGCCTCCAGCGCGCCGAAGACGGAAGTCCGGATGCCGCTGAGTTCACCGCAACTGAATGGTGTGCACTTGGGGATGCCCCACCCGTCCCGGTTCCACTGGCCCCGCAGATGGGCGGAGATCTCTTGGGGCGTGTCGCCCTGAGTCCACCAGCCGTTCTGCGGTTGAGCGTAGTTGGGGTCGTCGTGCTTCATGAGCACCGTCAGGGCGATCCACGACTGGAGGAACGAATCTCGCTCCCCGTTGCCGATGTACAGCCCTTCGAACAGGCACACCCTCGACCGGTAGCCGTAGGCGTACTGGGTTTCGGCCGCCGTGATCTCGCAGTCCGGGTAGGACTGGTCGTTCGTTGGCAGGTCGTCGGGGAGGTTGTCCCCGCGGTCGAACAGCGGTGCACGGAGGTCGAAGCCGGGGGTGAAACCGGCGCGCTCCAGGAATTTCTTGAGTGCTCCGGCGCGCGACGGATTCTTCCCGACCGTCGACCAGTAGAGATACGATTCTTGCGTGGCGTGCCGGATCGTGAAGCGCAGCATGCGGAGCGAAGACTGATCCTCGCTGCTGCTGAACGTGCGCTCGACCTTGTCCGTGCTGCCCGGCTTGAACTCGCCGAGCTTGGTGTTGTCCAGCCACACTTCCACCGGCGCTTGCACGCTTTCGGGCGTGACCTGGATGCCGTACTGCGTCTTGCTGACGGCCCAGTTGACTTCGACCTTGGCGCTCAGCGCGTTACGCCTCTTGGGCGAGCTGAAGCTGACCGTGTAGCGGTCGTGCGTCGCGTCGTCCTGGTCGGGACCCAGCGAGCTGGTGACCTCGCAGTCATCTTTGCCGCCGGAGCATTCGGTCTTGTCCTCGCCGAGGAGTACCCAGACCTTCTCGTCCGGGAAATACACCTTCAGCGGGACACCCGATGCTTCGCTCTGGACGGCCTCGTCGTTGGGGAGAGGCTTGTAGAGCGCGTTGACGTAGCGCTCACCCAGGGCGATGGAGTTGTTGAGCTCTTCGAGCGTCGGAGCTGCCTGCTCCGGCAGCTTGTTGGGGTCGATGAAGGCATCGCGCGTCACCACCAAGAACGTGCCGACGAGCGACACGACCAGGAACATCGCCAAGCCGGTCGTGATGAAGTAACGCCATCGCAGGATCAGCGCCGCCAGCATTCGGCTGGCAAGCTTACGCCTGCGGCGCGTGCCCGGCGGCGCGAAGATGGCGGTTTCGGAGTGCCGGGGTAGGGGCGGAAGGAATGGCTTTCCTGAACGACCCACCCATGGCATTCGCCTTTCCTTGCGTTGCTCGCGTCCTGCTCGCCGTCGGCCCGATTCGGGCGGCGGCGGTGGCTCGGTCATGAGACCTCCTCTAGTGTGGTCTGCTGGATTGTTAAAGAACCGACAAAAACAGAACGATCTTAGAATACAACCGCGCTTATGTCAAGGTAGTTTAAGCGGTGAGATTATTAGCAACTACTTTATTGACGCCCGTGCCATTGTCGTCAATTTTGGGTGTGTTGTTGTTGCCGTGGCAGTCGTTACCCATGATAATGTAGTGATCTGACGCGCCAGCATCGAGGTGAATCGCGTAACCTTGCGTGTCGCCTTGCTCGTAGCCGCCGCCGATACGGCAGTCAACAACAGAGAACTCACTGATGCCGCCCGCGACTTCTACGCCGTGACGAGAAGCAGATGAGGTTTGGGAGTTAGCGATAATGTCGCATGCGCTAATGTGCGTATCCTGACCACCAGCCAAGCGGAAACCGGCCAAGCCATTGTGGAATACTTTGCCGCCAACCCATCGTACGCCTTGAACAAGGCCGCCGCCGGGCCTATCGATGAGTACGCCGTAGTTTGTGGCGGTGCCAGACCAGCAGTTGGTAAATGTAAGGCCAACGGTATTGCCGCTGCCAGTGTTGCTGATGTGGATGTTGTTGTCGTTGTTGGTGTCGACGATCATATTGTTTAGGAAGGCGAAGCGGGATTCGTGTCCAGCCGTAGGATTGACATAAAATCCGGTCGTGAAGCGGAGCAGATCGAGGCCATTTACGACAAGCGTTTCGCCGCCGTCCCAATGGATGCCACTGCCGATATTGCTGACATTAGGATTGTCGAACACGCAGTTGCTGATGTACCAATCGTAGCCGCTGTTCATGTCGTTGAGGATAAGAAGGCCGTGTTCTTTTGTGTCGCGAATGTCGGAGTCAGAGAGCCACACCTCGGTGGTGTTGTTGATCTCGAGCGCGCGATATTGTTTTTCGACGAGGATGTTCTGGAGCCAGATCTTGAAGCACTTCGTCATAAAGATGCCAATACCGCCGGTTTTTTGCGACGCTGCATCGAGGCGTAGGTTTCGAACGGCGCAATGGGCGCGTGTCGTTGAGCCATTGCCGATCTTGATGACGTCGATTCCGAGCGCACTTCCGGCCACGCGAATGGTCGTGCCGGCGCCCACCCCGGATAGGATAGTCGCGTCTTTGTCGATGGTCAGCGTCGAAGAAATAATATATGTTCCTGCAGGCAATATGACGGTTGCGCCGCTCGAAGGTACAGCGTTGATAGCTGCCTGAATAGCTGCCGTGTCGTCAGTCGTGCCGTCACCCGTCGCGCCATAGGTTTTGGCATTTATGACAGGGTAGCTTGTGTCGAGCGTCGTCTGTACGGACGACGCGAGATCGGTTTTAGGGATACCGGAACCTGGTTTTTGGTAGTAGGCATTCAGCGTGCCGTCGGTTCGGATCTTGAGCGCGCCCGTGGCGGTGTGCTCTTGTTGGAGGAAATCATTTAGGACATCTCCCCATACTCCATTGTCAGATCCTGGTTGTGGCAATCGCGACATTCTTTTACCCTCGTATCTTTTAAGTATAAGCTCATTAATTTTCTTATCAAGTAAGATTCCTGCTGAGCTGTTCAGACCACATGCTATCAGCACTTGGGTCCAATTACAATGCTTATGCTCAGTATTTTTGGACAAAGAAAAGCGACCTCCTCGCGGCCCCGTGAAGGGCCGCGAGGTTTTCGAATCAGTGGATGGTGATTCGAGGGGCGGTCGGGTCCCCAAGCGTTCGTGCAGAGCTGGCTACGCGCTGCCGTGGTTGCCGTTGGGGCGAGGGCCCTTCTTCCTGGAGGGTCCGAAGAAGGCAAGGCCCACACCCGCGAGGCCCACGACGACGCCGAAGTATGCCAGCCCGGGTGTGGTGCTGTAGTTCAGGAAAACCAGGAGCGCCCCGATGACAACCAGGGCGAACCCCGCAGCGATGAACACGCTTCTGGGGCGCTTGCCTTCCTCCGAACCGCTGACTCTTTTCGTCACGGTATCACCTCCGATAACTGTAAGCTCGAACGTGCTCTATATTTTGTAATTCTAAACTCATATTGTCAAGTAAAAATGCCTCCTGAGGTCATAAACAGAGGATCTATGGGAGGGACTAGTTGACTATTATGGTGTTTTGTGATATAAATATACGGTCAGTTCCCGATGGAAGTGAGGCACAATGCCCAGAAGTGGGGGACGCCACGAGCGTTCCAAGAAGGCCAGGAAGAAGGGACCCTGGAAAGGATTCATCCTCCTGATGGCCTACGTGGCCGCGATGGCTGTGTTGCTGCTCGGCGTGTTGCCGGCAGTGCAGGCCTCGGTCGGTCCCAACCAGCCTTCGTCCGCCGACGTTGCTACCATGCACCGTGCCGAAAGCACGGCGGGTGGCAAGCAGCTCAAGGAAGCCGGCTACGTGCCCGACTCGGTCATCTCCGAGCCGCGTATCGTCGACTTCCTGGACGAGCAGGTTCACAAGTTCCTCAACGTCACCAACCCCGGGCCGTACGTGGTGTTCGCCGAGCCGGATCGTCCGATCCTGCAGTACCCGGACCCCGCCAAGGTCAGCGCGGATCAAGTCGTTGACCTCAAGAGCGGCACCATCGTCGCTCTGAAGCAGGACTTCAAGGCGAAGGACGCGCGTTCGGGCCGCGGAGCAATCTGTTACGCGGCCAACATGGACGACCTGGCGAGGGGCTGGGAAGTCTTGAACGAGCAGAACGGTTACCTGCGAGGCAAGAGTATGCCCATGCAGGTGCCGGTCAACCGCGACCTGGTCCCCAAGCTTCCCGAGAAGTTCCAGGAGACCAACTGCTTCGTCTACTCGAGCTGACATCACCCCGCGCACGTCATCTGCGGATGCTGTGCGCACCGCTGGCTTCCGAGGCACTTCCCCTCAAGCCTCGCCAGCGGGCGGGCGCCGTACTCCCTGGGCTTCCAAGCCCTCGGAGTACGGCCCCGCGTCACTCGTTTGAAATGATAGCCGCTAGCCAAGGCGGTTTTTTGTTTGCTCCATAATCATAAGCGCTGGTACAATGATCTCTAGTTATGGTTAGAAAATCATATGCACGCTTGGGGAAAATAGCGCACCATGCCGCGTCGCCGGTTTTGCGCGTGTATATGAGGGGCAAGCGGCGCGTTCGGACGCTTATTATAAACGAGCGTGGCGAGGTGTTACTGGTGCGAAGTTGGTTTGGTCACCAGCGCTGGAGCTTGCCTGGTGGTGGTATTCGCCGTGGCGAGAAACCTCGGACGGCGGCAGTTCGGGAGACGTTCGAAGAGACGGGTGTTGCGGTTGATGAGCGACATTGTAAACCCCTGGGCGAGTTCGAGAATGACGACAGCAACGCGCCCTTTGTCGTGGAATGTTTTGTGGCGAAGATAGACAAGCAGCCAGCACATATTGCGGCACGGCGTCGTCTAGAGATGTTGGATGTGGCGTGGTTCTCGATGAAGCACTTGCCGGCGAAGCGGAGCAAGACGGTGGATCGAGCGTTGAAATTATTGTAGAGGAGCGTGCGGAACAGAACACAGTTAGGGCGGCGGGTTGAGTATCTTTGTTCTCAGCACTTACGGGTCACGATTTGTGTTTGGATAACACAAATCGCGCTTCCGAGGTGCCTTGAACAAAAGATACTCAACCCGCCCTTCCGCGCCGCTATATTTTGTCAGCTTGCAGACTTTGCTATACTAGTCTCATTGCCGATCGCTAAATTTTCATGAAAAATCGACTTATTACGAAGGTGTTAACAGGGGTTGGGATTGTGGCCGCACTCGCGGTCCTTTACTCCGTTTCGCCGTTTCCACCAAAGCCCCAGGCGCATGCCGAGAATGGCCGCATCATAACCATCTACCACGATGGTGAGCAGCAGGTTATTGCTACCAATGCTGAGACGGTCGGGCAAGCCCTTGATCGCGCTGGCGTGAAGGTCGAGCAGAACGACGCGGTTGAGCCGTCTCAGGGTACCAAGCTCGTAGCCCAGAGCTACGACGTGAATGTCTACCGTGCTCGTCCCGTAACGGTAGTGGATGGCGCGCAGCGTTATCGAATCATGAGCCCATATCAGAGTGCCAAAAAGATCGCTGAGGCAGCCGGCCTCCAGGTATACGACGAAGACACGCTTACTATCTCGCGTATCGATGACTTTGTAGCCCAAGGTGGTGCAGGATTACTGCTGACTATCACTCGCAGTACACCGATCCACCTCATGCTCTATGGCAAGCTCGTCGACATCCGTACGCAGGCCAAGACCGTCGGTGGCCTCCTGAAGGAGAAGGGCATTACGCTTGGCGTCAAGGATGGCATTTCGCCCAGCATCAGCACGCCGATCACCGAGAACATGACCCTCGACGTCTACCGCGATGGCGAGCAGACCGTCAGCGAAGAAAAAGCTATCGACTTCACCACCAAGCAAATCCAGGATGCCGACCAGCCTGTTGGCTACAAGAATATTCAGACGCCAGGTGTTAAGGGCAAGAAGATTGTCACCTACCAAGTTGAACTCAAGAATGGTAAGGAAGTCGGCCGCAAGGAAATCCAAAGCGTCACGACTGCCGAGCCAAAGGAACAAGTTGAGGTCATCGGAACCAAAGTTAACTTGCCAGCGGGCTCGCACCAGGACTGGATGAGCGCCGCGGGCATCGCCGCAAGTGACTACGGCTACGTTGACTACATCATCTCGCACGAAAGTGGTTGGCGCTACAACGCGCAGGGTTACGGTACGACCTACGGACTGTGCCAGGCTTACCCAGGCACCAAGATGTCATCAGCTGGCGCCGACTGGCAGACCAACCCAATCACGCAGTTGAAGTGGTGCACTAGCTACGCCGTCAGCCGTTACGGCTCATGGGGCGCTGCCTACCAGCACTGGACCGTAAGCCATAACTGGTAGATAAAGGAGTCACATGGTCTCGACATTTGATGGCTATAACTACATCGTTCGCCTGAACCGTGGTGAGAAATTCAGCGAAGCCATGGAGCAGTTTTTTGCAAGCAGCGAGCTCGATGGCGCATCAGTGAGCGCTGTGGGAGCAGCGGAGCAGTTGGAGTTGGGATTTTACGACCTTGCTACCAAGACGTACATCTGGAAATCTTTCCCCGGCATGTACGAGATAACTGGGCTGCTCGGCACTATTGCGCTCAACGAGGCGGGAAAGCTGATGTTCCATCTGCACGGCACATTCGCCGACCGCGATTACCAGGTCGTGGGTGGACATGTCAAAGATTTTGTCGTGGGCGGAACCTGCGAGCTCTTCATCCACCGTACGTATCAGCCACTGCAGCGCAAAGCAGATGACCAAACCGGACTGAAGCTACTCGACTTATGAACGCTCCCAAGAAATCACTTGGCCAGCACTGGCTCCACGACCTCTATAGCCTCAGACAGATGGCTGACGCAGCGCATGTTGGACCAGGCGATACGGTGCTCGAGATCGGTCCTGGTCTTGGTACGCTGACTGCTGAGCTTGCCGACCGCAGCAGGCACGTCATTGCGGTAGAATTTGACACCGAGCTTGCCGCTGGGCTCAACGCGCGCGTCCCGTCTGAGAACGTCGAAGTCATCCACCAAGATATCCTGAAGTTTGATCTGACGAAATTGCCACCCAACTATAAGGTTGCGGCGAATTTGCCGTACTATATCACCAGCAAAATCGTGCGTATGCTGCTGGAATCTCCCAACCCGCCCCTCGAGTCAGCTCTCCTGGTGCAAAAGGAAGTAGCCGAGCGCATGGCTGCTGAGCCTGGCGACATGAGCATCTTGGCGATCGCGGTGCAATTCTATGCCGAACCAACGCTGGGGCCGGTTGTGCTGGCAGAGCTTTTTACGCCACCGCCCAAAGTCAATTCGCAGATTATCGGGCTCAAGCGGCGCACGCGGCCGCTTTTCGACGATGTGAAGCCGAGTGATTATTTCTTTGTCGTGAAGGCCGGGTTCAGCGAGAAACGCAAAACGCTCCGTAACAGCCTCAGCGGCGGGCTCCATATGGAGAAGCCGGTGATCGAGGAGCTGCTCGAGACCGCAAAGGTGAATCCCAAGGCTCGCGCCGAGGAGCTGAGCCTGGAAGATTGGCACCGCCTGACCAAAACCTACACCGGGTTGGTCGAAGCGCGTACAATGAAGCTATGATCAAGTCTGACCAGCCGACAATTTTTGACAAGTCCAAAGTAAACGTCCTGCTCTCGAGCAAATCAGACGGCAACACACGCCCCGAGTGGGGTCCGCAAGAAGACGTCGAACAGGTGGTCGGTACGCTTGCTAAACAGATGAATGTGCCAGTCGAGAACATCGTGGTCATGAACGTCGGTGGCGACCAAGACGTGTGGGATGAGATCGCAGACGTGACTAGCGCGAAGGGGCAGGGGCTTTTTGATCCGAATGATCGAATTGTGGCTGATGCCGTGGTGACGAGCGCGCCTGGTACAGTGCTGATGCTTCCCGTGGCCGACTGCAACGCTGTGGCCATCCATGATCCCGTCCAGAACGTTTTGGCGCTTGTGCATTTGGGGTGGCAAAGCACCGTGGCCGAGCTGGCGACAAAGGTCGTACAGCATTTGCAGCAAAAGTACCGCTCGTCGGCGACGACTATGAGAATTTATTTTAGCCCGGCGATTAAGGCCGAGTCGTACATCTTTGATGACGTTTCACAGGCGAATGACCCAGCGTGGGAGGGTTTTTTGCAGAAATTCGATAAGGGCATAGGCGTGGATCTGCCCGGGTTCAACCGCGCGCGGTTCATCGAGGCGGGCGTGCCAGCCGAGAATATCGAAGTCTCTCAGGTTAATACGGCGACGAGCGATGAATACTATTCGCACTATCGATCGGTACGGACTGGCGAGCCGGAAGGGCGGTTTTCGTTGCTGGTGAGTTTGCGCGGGTAGACTTTAGCCGTGTTTGATGGTATGGTTTGTGTCGTGGTCGACAAAGCGTTGACCTCGTTACTTTCGCTTTCAGAGAGGTGAGTTGCGTTGGGAATTTCACCATGGGGCGCTGGAGCAGTCATCATCGTTGCGGCCGCCGCCATCAGCTGGGCGCTGCAGCCCGATGACACCCCACCACCCCCGGGCCAGACTTCCGGGCCGTGCACCAAGGAGGCCAAGTCGGGCACCATCGGCACCATGGCGGTCGAGTCCACCGCCTGGACATTACCGCTGGCTGTGGCGTTCGACGGCGCCAACTACTGGGCCAACCCGGCCGGCACCACTGGCGCACCCACCGACATCTACCGCGTCTGCCTGAAGCACGACCCCGACGGGTACAGCGCCTGGATGAGCCCGGGCGACGCCAAGGGCACGCGTGGAGACAAGTGGATCAAGCTGAGCATGCACCCCGAAGGTCAGAAGTGACGAGCTTGCCCCCTTGGCCGAAACGGTCGAGGGGGCAAGCAAGAAATGAATTTATCGATAATTGCAGTTGTGTTGCTCCGCGGCCCGCACCCCTTGCGAGAGGAGGCGGGCCGCGGCAGCGTTAGATCCGAGTCGGGAGGATCCACTTGACCCGGGCCAATAGGGCCGCGGGTGAAACTACCTTGTCGCCGGACACTAGCGTATAGGGCAGATGGCCGCGGTCACACCAACGCCTGACGGCGTCAATGTTCATACCGAGAAGCCATGCCACAGTGGGCAGCGTCAGAAGACCGTCTGGGTGAGGCGACGTTTGTTGGCGCACGGCCAGCCGACGCTCAAATTCTGCCTTCGTTTTGAGCATGGCCTCCTTCGCAACCGAGGTAGTGTTGAACACTGTGACGAGCTGGCGAGTAAGTGGCCCTTCGGTGTGCTTGAGGAGGACGGCCACGTAGAGGAGGGGAAACATCGAACCACCTCCGGGGTTCCGGAGCTGCCCGAATGAACTGGCTACCGTTCCTTCGGTTTCGCGCCCTCGCTGCTCGATTACTTGCTTGGTCTTTGCCGGCGGGATGAAAATCGGTGGGGGAGGTGGCGGTGGCGGTACGGCCGGCATCTGCCAAGCGAAAGCCTGCCTTAGGCCCTCACCAGAGAAAACTATTGCTTCCCCTCTGCCCGAACTCCAAGCCCGCTTACGTTCGAGGACGCCATTGTGAGTCCAGCTGAAAATGGTGTTGTACGCGATGCCGGTCAGCTTGGCTAGTTCCTTTCCGGTCAGCGTAGGCCGATCGAGCCCTTCCTCGAGTTGGCGCACGGCCATCCTGCAGTTATCCTGGGCCTCCTCAGTGCTCCAGAAGCATGCTGCGCTACTTGTTTTGGCACGCTGTCCTCTACTCCCCAGATACACCGCGAAGGCATCGATGTAGCTGAGCGGGAAGAGATGCATCCTCCCGATGAGCACATGAGGGATATGTTTGAACAAGTGATGCAGCGTGCTGTGTGTGATGTCCAGACGTTTACAGACAATACCGCTGGATACAAACACGAGCTCTTGTCGCGACATGCGGCTCCTCTGGTTGATGGGATGCGACGCCTAGCAATTTATATATCATTGTCGGTCTGTGCGGTCAAAGTTCAATACAATATAACCTGTTACTAACCAGCTCAGAGGAGCTTGACTACATGAAGAAATTCTACGTCGCAACCGCGATTGGCCAACACGGACAGGGGGCAAGCGAGAAATAAACTTATCAATAATTGCAGTTGTGTTGCTCCGCGGCCCAGCCCCTCGTGAAAGGGGCCGGGCCGCGGCAGGGTCACTTCCCGGTTGGGAAGACCCATCTGATCCGGGCCGACAGAGCAGACGGCGGAATCAGCTTGGTGCCGGATCCGGTCACATAGGGCAGAAGACCACCATCGCACCAGCGTCTGATGATCGTGGTGCTCACATTGAGGAGCCATGCCACAGTCGCGACGCTCAGGAGGCCGTCCGGATAGGGCGACGCTTGTTGCCGTTCCCCCAGCCGTCTCTCGAACTCTGCCTTGGCTTTGGTCATGGCTTCCTTCGCGACGTCGGTGGTGTTGAACGTCGCCGCGAGCTTACGCGTGACTGGCCCGCTGGTGTTCTCGAGGAGCGCTGCGACATAGAGAAGCGGAAAGATTGACCCTCCCGCAGGGGTCTGGAGCTGACCGAACATGCCGGTCGCCTCCTTGGATACTCGCCCATGCTGCTGTATCCTTCGGTTAACTTCCGCTGCCACGATGAACAACGGCGGGAGCGCCGGAGGTGCGAGCGGCACCTGCCATTTTAGAGCGCGCTTTACGCCCTCACAGGAGAAGACGACGATTTCCCGTGCGTTCGGGCGCAAACGTGTGCGCTCACGTTCGAGGACGTCATTGTTGCCCCAGTTCACGAGAGTGTTGTACGGAATCCCGAGCAACTCCGACAGTTCCCCGCCCGTCAGGGCGGTACGATCAAGTCCTTCCTCGATCAGGAGCGCGACTATCCTGTAGACTCGGTAGGCTTCGCGCGTCCCCCAGAAGTCCGCTGCACTGTCTGCTTTGGCACGCTGTCCGGTGCTCTCCAGATGCGCTACGAAGGCGTTGATGTAGCTCAGCGGGAAGAGGTGGGCTCCGGTCTTTCTGATGTACACATGGGGTATGTGTTTGAACATGTGTTGCAGCGTGCTGCGCGTGATGCCCAGTCGTTTACAGACGGCACCGCTGGAGATCAGCGATATACTCTGTTGTGACATGGTTCTCCCTCAAGTGGGTAGGTCTTAGGGCCTAGCAATTTATATCATTATCGATGCGATCAGTCAAAGTTTGATACAATATAACCTGTTACAACTAACCAGCTCAGAGGAGCTTGACTACATGAAGAAGTTCTACGTCGCAACCGCGATTCCATACGTCAACGATAAACCACACATCGGACACGCTATGGACTACATGCTAGCCGACGTCTTGGCGCGTTATCACCAGCAGATGGGTGCAGAGGTTTTCTTCGAGGTCGGCACTGATGAGCATGGAACAAAAATCGCCGCCAAAGCCGAAGAAGCCGGCAAATCGCCAAAGGAATATGCAGATTCGATCGTCCCTGCTTGGCATGAGTTTTTGCAGCGCCTTGGGGTGAGCTATACCGACTTTGTGCGCACCACCGACGACCGTCACGAAAAAGCCGCCAAGCTGATGTGGAAGCAGCTCGGCAAGTATATTTACAAATCAACCTACGAAGGCTGGTACTGCTCGGGCGAAGAAGCCTTCGTGACCGCCCGTGAAGCTGCCGAGACAAACGGCGAATGCCCCGTGCATAAGCGTCCCTACCAGAAGCTCAGCGAAGAGAATTATTACTTCAAGCTCAGTGCCTTTGGCGAGCAGATCAAAGAAGCGCTGCAAGCTGGCGAGCTGAAGATCGTGCCGGAATTTCGCAAGCACGAAATTCTGCAGCTTATCGAGAAGGGCCTCGAGGATATCAGTATTTCTCGTCCTAAAAAGCACCTCAGTTGGGGTATCGAAGTACCCGATGACGCCGATCACGTCATGTACGTGTGGTTCGAGGCGCTCATGAACTACGTGAGCGTGCTCGGCTATCCTGATGGTGAGAATTTCAAGAAGTTTTGGCCGGCTGACGTTCAGGTCATCGGTAAAGATATCTTGCGGTTCCACGCAGCTATCTGGCCGGCAATGCTGATCGCGCTCGACCTGCCGCTACCCAAGATGCTACTGGTGCACGGTCATGTTCTGACTGGTGGCACAAAGATGAGCAAGAGCATCGGCAACGTCATCAATCCTATCGAGGTGATTGACGCGTACGGTGTTGACGCCTTCCGCTATTTCTTCCTCCGCCACATTCCGACCATCGACGACGGCGACTTTACGTGGGAAAAGTTCGAGACTGCCTACAACAACGAACTCGGCAACGAGCTGGGTAACCTTGTGCAGCGCATTGCGAGCATGATCACCCGCTACCAGCATGGCGTCATCGGTGAGTTGCCGCAGCCAAAGCATGACACTACTGCATTCTACGACGAAGTCAACGCCGCTCGCTTTGACCGCGCACTTGACCATCTCTGGATGAAAGTCCGTGGCCTGAACGTCTACCTCGAGGAAGTAAAGCCATGGGAAGTTGCCAAGAAGGGCGATGAAGAGCACCTCCAAGAGATCCTGGCATACGCTGCGGCCAGCCTGACGCAGATTGCTCACATGCTGTGGCCATTCTTGCCGACGACGAGTGAGACGATTACCAAGATTTTTGAGGGTGGGTCGATTTCTGCGTACAAAGGCGTGCTTTTCCCTAAGATCTACAACCACACACCAGCTCCTGGCACGGCTAAACCTGCCGCTCCTGCTCAGCCTCTTGAGGCGCCAACCGATGCAGCTGGTTGATACGCATTGCCACATTCATTCTGTTGACTACCCCACGCCAATTGCCGAGGTAGATGCGCATAATGCCGAGGCCGGTGTTGATTTTCTGATATGTGTGGGCTGCGATGCGGCGGATAGTGAACGGGCGGTTGAGTTCGTGCGGGACCGACCGAACTCTTTTGCGAGTGTCGGGCAGCATCCGCATGAGGCGAAATATGGGGTGGAGCCACTTTTAAAGCTGCGCGAGTTGGTGATACAGGATCGCGTCAGCCAACACCTCACCCATCTCCACTCCCCGACGGTAAAACCCAGCCTGGCGGCAGGAGAGCGAAGCTCGACTGCCCCAAGCTCGGAGGGGATGTGGACGATGGGTGAGGTGCTGGACTACGCTACCATTGAGACCCAAGCAGGAGGGAATGGGGACATGGGTGAAAAGCCGGTCCACGCAGAATCCTCAGACGCCTTTTCACCCCAGTCCAATCCCGACACCTCGTCCACCGTTTCGACCCCTCCTGCTCGGGCCTTCGGAACTAACGTTCCTCCGTCGCCGGGCTTGAATACAGTCGAGGCGCGAAAGGTGGACGAGTCGTCGGCTGACGAGAAAGCAATAGGCATTGAGCGGCGTCAGCCAGCCGCTTCTAAGATCGTCGCCATCGGCGAATGCGGCCTCGACTACTTCTACGGACACTCAACCAAGCAAGAACAAGAAAAAGCCCTCCGCTACCAAATCGAGCTCGCCCTCGAATTCGATCTACCCCTCATATTCCACGTTCGCGATGCATTCGACGATTTCTGGCCCATCTTCGACAGCTACCAGGGCATCAGGGGCGAACTGCATAGCTTCACCGACGACGCTACTAATCTTTCTAAAGCACTCACACGAGGACTTTACATCGGTGTCAATGGCATCATGACATTTACGAAGAACGATTGGCAGCTTGAGGTGGCCAAAGCAATCCCGAGCGACAGATTGTTGCTCGAAACCGACGCTCCCTTCTTGACACCGAAGCCTCTCCGTGGTAGAGTGAACGAGCCTGCGCGAGTGCTTCTCACAGCGACGTTTTTGAGTGATTTACGTCAAGAGCCGCTGGAAGAGCTAGCACAACACACCACGACCAACGCGCGACATGTCTTCTTAATCTAAAACCAACACTCTAAAAAACATGTTTTCATCACGTTAAGAAATGTGAGAGGTTTTTTCTCCATGACAGAACTATCCGGTTATAATCCCGACCAAAACCTTCAGAGCGATGCAAGAGATCGCCTCGTTTTTGTACCAGAAACCCAAAAGCATCTTGAGTTTGATGTTCGTGCCGCTGCAGAGAAACAGGGCAAAGCTGTTGGCGCAGACAATCCGGAGTTGTACCAGGCTCTCGAGGATGCTCATAGAGCAGCACAGCAGGCAAAGGAAGAAGCAGTTCAGCGCGCTGCTGAAGGAGCGGGTGACCCTGAATTCGCACAAGCTACTGGCTGGAATGCTGAAGCTGTCGATGCAACACGTGACGATGCGCTCATTAATGGTATCTAGTTTGAGGAGATTATCATGACCATGTGGAGTAAAACAGTCAAACTTATCACCGGTACCGAACCGGCGACAAAGGTAAGCGTGCCACGGCTTCGTAAACTAACCAAACGTGATCTTATCCGCATGGAGTCAAAGATCGGTGCTACAGTTTTTGGCCCCGTTCCTGCCAATCACCGCCGAGAATTCTTCTGCCTCGACGGAAGCACATGGGTCTGGTACGAAGAATGGATCGACGAAGCCACCGGACAACGCCGTGAAATGACAACCCGCTACGAAGTACACCCACACGGTGTTCTCAAAGTCCAAGACGGCCAACCATACGCACTCGTCGAAGGCGAAGAACTCCGCAACCTGGCCATCGCTACTCGAATGTACCGCGAACGCGTTATGCGCGAAATCTACCACCGCGACCCAGTGACTGGCCAGAAACTCTCAGCAACAGCTGCTACAATATAGTCATACATGAGTATTTATCTGGACTACGCGGCGGCAACACCGCTTGATCCACGCGTGCGACTAGCCATGGAGCCTTACTTGGAAGAGGAGTTTTACAACCCCTCTAGCCCGTATATGGCTGCGCGTCAAGTCCGCCGAGATGTGAACGATGCGCGGGCTCGCGTGGCGTTTTGGTTGGGCGCGCGACCGACTGAGATTATTTTTACGGCAGGTGCGACCGAAGCGACCAACATTGCGCTGCACGGCGTAATGAACGTTTTCCCGGACGCGAATGTGGTCGTGCTGAGCACTGAGCACGACTCTGTGCTGGCAACCGCAGCCCGCTATAACCACAAGATCGCGCCGGTGCACCTCAGTGGATCGATCGATCTAGAGGCGCTGAAGGGAGTTATCGATGAGCGCACGGTTCTGGTGAGCATCGGCTACGCCAATAACGAACTTGGCACGATCCAGCCCGTTAGCCAGATAAGCAAACTCCTCCAAGATGTCCGGGCAGCGCGGCAAAAGGCAGGCAATGATCTTCCGATTTACTTCCACACCGACGCTTCACAGGCAGCGGGTTTCTTGGATTTGCACGCGTCGCGCCTTGGGTTTGATCTCACGACATTGAACGGCGGCAAGATATATGGCCCAAAGCAGACGGGGTTGCTGTACGTCAAAGCGGGTACGCGTATGTCTTCGCCGATCAGCGGTGGAGGCCAAGAGGGCGGCCTGCGCTCAGGAACCGAGAATGTCGCCGGGATTATGGGGTTTGCGACAGCGCTTGACCTTGTGCAAACTGACCGCAAGGAAGCGATTGCCAAGTATACGACGCTCCGCGATGAGCTCCAGCGGCGCATTGTCGGGGCTCTTCCTGACACCGTAGTGAACGGCAATCTCAAGAAGCGCCTCCCAAATAGTCTGCATCTTTCGTGGCGTGGCGTGGATGGCGAGCGGCTGGTGATGCTGCTCGACGAGCAAGGTATTATGGCGGCAACTGGGTCGGCCTGTGCGGCGAACAAACAAACTGCATCGCACGTGCTTGTCGCCTGTGGCCTTGAGGACGATTTGCTGCAAGGAAGTCTGCGCCTGACCGTCGGCGAGCCCACCATGCCCGAGGACGTCCTAAAAGCTGCCGAAATTATTATTGGGAGTGTACGCTCCCTGCTGTAGCGGGCATACTAGTAGTACCATGGTAGGATTCTTCATCAAATTAGCACTTGTTCTTCTGACGCCAGTCATCTTGGTGCTAGGATTTGTGATGCTAACGCCGCGCATTTTGAGTCCTGATGATATCAGCGGCTGCAACGGCCCAGAGCAAACCAACCAGCAGTGTATGCCGGCCGATGTCATCGTCGCTATCAGCGGTGGCGATACGAATGCTCGCGTTGAAGAGGCGGTTAAGCTGTACCGGAGCGGTTGGGCTCCCAAGATTATCTTTTCTGGCGCCGCCCAGGATAAGCAAGGCGCATCCAATGCCGCAGCGATGGCAAATATTGCCGCCGATATGCATGTCCCGAGAAACAGCATATTGCTCGATGAAACATCGGTGAATACCGCCGACAATGCCTCGCAAGTGCGCTCTATCGTTGAGCAAAATGGTTTCAAACGGATCATCTTGGTCACGTCGCCGTACCATCAGCGTCGGGCGAGCATCGAGTTCAACCGCCGAATGGGTGATATCGCCACCGTGATCAACCATCCAACGAGCACCGACCGCTATTGGAATCCGCAGACATGGTGGACGACGCCGTGGGGTTTGTGGCTGGGCGGAAGCGAGCTGATTAAGGTGCTATTCGTGAGCGTCTCCCATGGATAAGAGCAAGATTCACGTCTACGTCGGTATGAGCGGCGGAGTAGACAGCTCAGTCACTGCAGCGCTCCTGAAGGAGCAAGGCTATCAAGTCACGGGCGTCTACATGAAGAATTGGACAATCGACTTGCCTGGGTTTGTGTGCCCGTGGGCTGATGATCTCGCTGACGCCAAGCGTGTGGCCGTGCAGTTGGATATTCCGTTCAAGGTGTTTGACTTTCAGAAGGAATACAAGCAGCAAGTCGTGGACTACATGATCGCCGAATACAAGGCTGGCCGCACGCCAAATCCTGATATTATGTGTAATCAGGAGATTAAGTTTGACTTGTTTTTGAAGGCGTCGCTGGCGGATGGGGCGGACATGATTGCTACTGGGCATTATGCCCGAGTGGGCGCCGGTCGACGCCGCTCATCCCCTTCACCCACCTCGACTGTATCGAAGCCCGGCGACGCAGGAGCGTTAGCTCCGGAGGCCCGAGCAGGAGAGGTGGTGAATGGGGATGAAAAGGCGTCTGAGCGTTCTGCGTGGACCAGCTCTTCGTCCACCGTCCACATCCCCTCCGAGCTTGGGGCAGTCGAGCTTCGCTCTCCTGCCGCCAGGCAAGGTTTACCGTCGGGGAGTGGAGATGGACGAGCGCTGGCTGGCGCGAGAGGTGAGCGGCGTCAGCATAGTCTATTAACTGGTCTGGACAAGAACAAAGACCAGTCCTACTTCCTCTACCGCGTCACCGAAGAAGCCCTCAGCCGGACGCTCCTTCCCGTTGGCGAACTCACCAAACCAGAAGTGCGCGAACAAGCGCGCAAGCTCGGCCTTGCTACCGCCGACAAGAAAGATTCGCAGGGAATTTGTTTCGTGGGGAAGATCGGCATCAAGGAATTCCTCCAGAACTACGTCGATGCCGAGCCTGGCGATATTATCGACAAGAAAACAGGCAAAGTCATGGGCCAGCACGATGGCGCCATCTTCTACACCATCGGTCAGCGCCATGGGCTACACGTGGGCGGCGGCCTGCCGTTCTATGTCGTGGGCAAAGATATGAGTAGAAACGCTGTCTTCGTGACAACTGATCTCAACGATGAAAACCTCTGGCACGAAGAGCTCAGCCTGTCGCAGCTCCACTGGATAAACGAGCCACCACGCGTCGGTTCGACGTATCAGGTTCGAACTCGTTATCGTGCTGCGCTCATCACCGGTCGTGTCGAGAAGCTCGAAGGCGACAATATCGTCATTCGCCTAGAGGACGCAGAGCGCGCCCTGACGGCTGGCCAGTCGACCGTTCTTTACGATGGCGACCGCGTGCTTGGCGGCGGAATTGTTGTGTAATTGCACCGCGCTCCCTATAATGCAAAGCACAAGCATTTAAAAACGGAGGGTCTATGAATCCAGACTCACAAAACCCAACAGACGAGCAAGACGAGAACGGTTTGCCCCAAGCGCCAACAACAGGCACCGGTGACGACCAGAACCAAGCTCCAGCGCCACAGGCACCAGCAGGTGACGATGGCAGCAGCGACATGCCAGAAGCACCTGAGGCTCCAGAAGCTCCTGCGGGTGACGCCCCAGAGGCACCAGCTCCAGACGAAGGCGACAAGGAAGACGGAGCAAAGTGGTAAGAAGTTAGAGGACCGGCACGTGCCGGTTTTTGTCTTCTTAGAGTAGGCTGTTCGGCGAAAGCTGGCAGCCTACTTTTGTTGTGCGTATAGGTTGCTCCGTCTCTTCCATTGTTGTATAGTATGGTAACCCTCAGGGGTAAACCATTCCGACAACCTTGAAAGGGGTGACCCTGTGTCATTCCAATGGTTACGGCGAGCGGGCGTTGCCGCGCTCTTTATCGTATTCGGCTTCGGCGCGTTGGCTCCGGTGGCGTCCGCACAGTCGGCGCCGGTCAAGGACTGCGACCAGCAGTTCATGGACCTCACGGCGGGCCACGTGCTGCAGGGCGACGATTCGATGAGCAAGATCAACGCCGCCATGGCGGAGCTGACCTCCCAGGGCGTCGACGTTCGTGTCCGGATGTTCGACAACCCGCCGGGCGGTAGCCTCGACGAGTACGAGAAGGCACAGGTCGCAGGCTGCGCCAGTTGGGGCCTGAACGGCGAGATCAAGCCGAACCTGGTCGCAGTGCTCATGACGCGCGAGCATCACGACGCCATCTTCTACGGCGATCACTTCGGGGACAAGATGAAGTCGGAAGTCGATTCCATCCGCAACGCCACGAGCGAGCCCTACGATCAGGGTCGCTACGCCGACGCGCTCGTCATCGCACTGCACGACTCCTCGGAGGTCATCAAGGGCAACGACAACCCGGCCGACCCGGGCCTGCCCACCTGGGCGTGGGTGCTGATCGGCATCGGTGTCCTCATCGTGATCTTCGGCATCGCCTACGCCGTCACCGGTGGTGGGGGCGGCGGTGGTTACTACGGTGCCAGCGGCGTCTACGGCGGTAGCAGCTGCGGCGGTGGGGCCAGCTGTGGCAGTGGTGGCAGCTCCGGGAGCTGCTAGCCGCGGGGCACACCTCGTTGGAACGCCGGCCGGGCCCTTCCAGGCTCGCCGGCGTTCCACGTGCAACAATTTCCCTATTTTCGCCTCTGTTTGATATAATGTTACAGATATGAACGCCCAAGAAATCCGCTCCAAGTATTTAGAATTTTTCAAGGCCCGAGGCCACGCTATTATTCCGCGCGCATTGCTCGTGCCGCAAAACGACCCAACGACGCTCTTTACCGGCTCCGGTATGCAGCCGCTGGTGCCGTATCTGCTCGGCGAAGAACATCCGGCGGGCACACGACTCGTCGACAGTCAGACGTGTATACGCGTACAAGATATTGAGGAAGTCGGCGATAACCGCCACACCACGTTCTTCGAGATGCTCGGCAATTGGAGTCTGGGCGACTACTTCAAGAAAGAGCAAATCCCATGGTTCTGGGAATTCCTAACCGGCGAGATCAAGATCGACCCAGCGCGTATTTTCGTCACGTGCTTTATAGGCGACGAATCCGCCGGTGTCCCTCGTGACACCGAAGCGGCTGATATCTGGGCGAAATTATTTGAAGAAGCGGGCGTCGAAGCAACCCGCGTGGACATCGATACCGAAGAAAACGGCGCCAAAGTCGGTGACCAAGGCGGCCGCATCTTCTTCTATGGCAACAAGAAAAACTGGTGGTCACGCGCCGGCACCCCGGCCCAAATGCCAACCGGCGAGCCAGGCGGTCCAACGACCGAGATGTTTTATCTCTTCCCAGAGGTTGAGCACAATCCAGAGTACGGCGAGAAGTGCCACGTCAACTGCGACTGCGGCCGCTACATCGAGCTGGGCAACAGCGTCTTCATGGCCTATGTGAAGACCGACGAAGGCGTCAAGCCATTGCCAAAGCAGAACGTCGACTACGGTGGCGGTCTGGAGCGAATTGCCGCTGCGGCTATCGACAGTCCGGACGTTTTCAAAATTAGCCTCCTGTGGCCAATCGTCGAAAAGCTCGAACAGCTCAGCGAAAAGAAATACGACAGTCACACCAACGCCATGCGCGTCATCTCCGACCATCTCCGTGGCGCGACATTCCTCGCCGTCGATGGCGTACGCCCGAGCAACAAAGAGCAGGGGTATGTCATGCGTCGTCTGCTACGTCGGGCGATCCGATTTGCGTTCGAGCTGGGCATCGAGCAGAACTTTCTGCAAGAAGTCGTGCCTGTTATTGCTGACCTCTATGCCGATGATTTTCCAGAGGTCAAGAATCAGCGTCAGGAAGTTATCGATGTGCTCGTGAGGGAAGAGAAAGCCTTCCGCACGACCATCCGCAAGGGTATCAAAGAGTTCAACAAGCTTGCTGAGGAGCAGCCTGAAATCTCTGGCGAAGATGTGTTCCGTTTGTACGATACATACGGTTTCCCGGTCGAGTTGACCGCTGAAGAAGCATTTCATTGGAGCAAGCCAATGGCTCAAAATTGGCGCGCCGACTTCGATAAAGCCATGGCCGAACAGCGAGCTCGCAGCCAAACCGCTGCCAAAGGCACGTTCAAAGGCGGTCTCGGCGGTCAGACCCTTCAGCACAAGAAGTATCACACCGCAACGCACCTGATGTACCAAGCGCTCCGAGACGTCTTGGGCGACCACGTCGTCCAGCGTGGCAGCAACATTACCGAAGAGCGCCTGCGCTTCGACTTCAGCCATCCAGAGAAGGTAACGCCCGAGCAACTCAAGCAAGTCGAAGACATCGTCAACGAACAGATCAGCAAAGACCTCAAAGTCAGCTGGGAAGAATACCCAACCCAGGTTGCCATCAAAGAGAAAGGCGCGCTCGGCCAGTTCGGCGATCGCTACGGCGACACGGTGAAAGTTTACAAGATGATTGCTGATGGTGCCGAGAAGCCATTCAGCTTCGAAATCTGTGGCGGCCCACATGTCGACCACACCTTGCAGTTAACAGAAGGCGGCAAGCGCTTTAAGATTCTCAAGGAAGAAGCCAGTTCTGCGGGTGTGCGACGTATTAAGGCGGCGTTAGTTTAGAGAGCGCCAGAGCTCGGTCGACGCCGCTCATCCCCTTCACCCACCTCGACTGTATCGAAGCCCGGCGACGCAGGA
>CAZJVU010000002.1:0-11413 GCA_964550035.1 uncultured Candidatus Saccharibacteria bacterium
CAGTACCTCGCGGACACCGACAAGGCATACAAAGCCGGGCGGGACGAGGAGATGCTGGAACTGTTCATGAGGCTTACCGGCGGACCCGACGCGGACCTCGCGGCCGACAAGCAGCACCCGCTCTGGATCTCGTCCGTTGAGCTTGCCCACACGCTCGTCAAGGACGCTGAGGTCCTCAATGGCTACAAGATCCCCACGGAACGACTTGCCCGCATCACTCAGCCGGTGCTGGTGATCACCGAGGGTCCGGTCACCGAGCCCCAGATGGCAGCTCTTCCGACCGACTTCTTCGACCGCGCCGCGAAAGCGATAACCGCTGCCGTCCCCCACACCGAACGACAAACGCTTGACGGGCAGAATCACGTCGTCGCTCCCGAACTTATGGCCCGTGTGCTGAAGACGTTCTACAACCAGTAACCCGTTGACTGATCAGGTCGCGACCGTGGGTCGCTTCGGAACGCAGGCCCATCTCGAGGATTTCCTCCTATTGCGGAAAGCCCGTCCCCAAGACTAAAATAAACACATGCACTATCTCGGCATGCGGCATAAACACGAACGAAACGCTCACGGCAAAAAGTCGCCGAAGTCACCTTATATCGTCTTCCTGGATAAGCTGACGTTCGTGGTCGGTGTTATTGGGCCTTTCACGGTAGTGCCACAAATTTATAGTATCTTCTCGACGCATTCTGCTACTGGCGTATCACTCATGACGTGGCTACTTATATTTGTCGTCACGTTCCCCTGGGTGCTCTACGGCATTGCGCATAAAGAGAAGAGCATCATAGTGAGCTTCATCCTTTGGGAGGTAGCAAACTTGCTCGTCGTTCTTGGTGTGCTCTTGTACGAATGACCTGCTGCTATAAAAGCGTGATCGTGCTGGGATCACTAGAGGTCTAGAACTGTTTTTTATAATTGAAAATATTTAGAAGTATTGTATAATATACAAGACTTTGGAGCCATCTTCATCGTCGCACCTCCCCCTTATTTGTTTCGAGAGTAGGTGACTTTCCGTGTCCATGCGTTATGACGATGACGAGATCGGACCGTATCGGCGAACGCCCCAGAGGCGCCCCAGCAACAGGCCGTTTGTCATTTTTGTTTTGATAGTCGCGCTCTTCGGCGCTGCTCTTGGTGTCGGCGGCACGCTTGGCTGGCAGTGGTTCGACAGAACCCACAACCAGCCGATCTCCGTCGGCTACCCCGAGCACCCCAAGTTCACGACTGACGACGGCCAGATCATGCTGGACGGCGACATACCTGACGGCGCCGGCATTGGCACGAGCTACAACAGTGACTACATCGACAAGCTCAACAAGGTCCCGCAGCTGGCCTTCAAGGCGCTGACTACTCCCGTAGACATCAACTTCTACGGGGACAAGGACAGCCAGAACGTCATCAACGACAAGATCGATCCCGACACGGTCACGGTCACGCTCAAGTACGACCCCGGCGCCATCCCCAAGGGATTGACCTCCCTCCAGGTTGGCATGGTTGTCTACGACCAGCATCTCCAGTCGTGGGTGCCAATCCTGAACGCCAAGGCGGACCCCAAGACCAACACGGTCACCGCCCGGGCACCACATTTCTCGTGGTTCGCTGCCATCGTGCTCGACCCGGCCAAGAGCGTCGTCAACGTCGCTGGCCAGGCCATTCAGAGCACGATCGACAGCTTCACCACGGTGACATCGTGGCTCGGGCAGGTCGTGGCCAAGGTCGCGGGCACACTCCTCGCCGACGTGGGCCTCGTCCCGCCGGACCTGAAGTGCGGCGAGGCCAGCAAGTCGGTCTCGGTCTCGGTGTCCAGTCCATTCGACACGCTCAAGGGTTGTGTCGAATCGGCTGCGCCACTCGACCGGGTCAAGCTCCGTAACGGCTACGTGTTCCCGATGTACACCGAGGACAAGTTGCCCGACGGCCTGACCCTGACCATAGAGGACGTCTGGAATGACGGCGCAAGCCTGCAGGACTCCGTTCGCAGCATGTTCTGGGCCAACCAGCACAAGCTGTACCTGCCCGGCGCCTCCACTGGCTCGGTTACCGCTACGGCGAGCCTCACGAAGCAGACGGATGTGAAGTTCGAAGTCGAAAGCGACGCCGTCGCGTTCGACATGGGCTTCGCCGTACTGTCCGTCCTCGCACCAGAAGCCGCCGGTTCCAAGGCGGCCGTCAAGACCGTCTTGGAGAAGATCGTCAGTGGTGCGGTCGTACCGCGCGAGACCATCGACAAGGCCAGCAGCTGGGTCGCACAGACTTACGACCTGGCCGACTGCACCGTTGGCGCCGCGCACGACATCGACCAGCCCTACAACGACGCCGGCATGGATGCCGCGGCAGGCGTAACCCACGACTGCCTCGGAAACATCTTCGATGCGCTCAACCTGAAGGGTGCACTGGCCGACCTGTTGAGCAACCTCAAGGTCATCCCCGCGATGATCCAGGCGACGCTCTACGGCACGTCCAGAGCAGTGCTCGATGGCCTGCCGAAGCAGTTCGACGGCATCAAGATGAAACCGCCGACGGCGACCATCACCCGCACAGGCGCAGCCCCACAACCTCAGCCCGGAAAGGACGAGAAGACCGCAGCGCCTGCCGACCAAGGCAACTGGGGCAACTACAAGTCCCTGATCGGCACCTGGAAAGGTGGTGATCTCGCTCTCGACATCAAGGACGGCGCCACTGGCACGTTCACCTGGGGACCGGCGACCTGTCCGAACGATCGCGACAGCGGCACGTTCACCTGGTGCACCATCAAGGGCGACCTGTCCTTCATGCCCAGCGACAAGTCCACGGTCTGGTTCCATGTCAAGTCGGCCACCAGCAACAAGGATGGCAGCAAGCTAGCCCTCCTCCCGGAGGTAGACCAGAAGATCCAGTCATTCGGTGGCTTCGTCACTCTCGCGGACGACAAGCACTCGGTCATCATCGAGATGCCTGCGTATTCAGGTCAGCACCTCGAGTACTGCGACGGCTACATGCTGAAGTTCAGCAACGACGCGAACTCGCCTCACTGGAAACGATGCGCCGGAGACGCCAAGTAAATAGGGGAGAGGTGCAGTAAGGCTGTAACCACAAGCAGCCTGCAGCGGCGTGGCCCACGGAGAGCATTCTCCCAGGCCACGCCGCTGCACGCACAACTACCGTATATGGCACTAGTTGTTTAATGTATTTATATGAGTAAATTGAATAAGAGCCGTCAGACTCTTTATATGGCAAAATGAAAAGTCCCGGTCCTGCGCGCGCCTGTTGGCGTTTGCAGGACCGGGACCGGCTGGCGTGGGGCGCCGATCCGGGCGGCAAGGCGCCGCCCAGGACCTCGGTACAGCTACATGTTGGTGCCACACACCCAGACGAGCCTGTCCCCGGGGCTCAGCAGGGAGAGCAGCGTGGGACGGTCGACGAGGAAGGCGCGGCGATATCCGGGTGTCGTTTGGACACACGTGAAGTGCGGCAGACCGCCCCGCATCACGGTTGAGCCAGGCGCCACTACGAGCGCGTGTACCCGACTCGTGTCCCGCTCGGCCCGACCCGTCTCGACCAGGCGCTCCATCCCCAGGACATCCCACAGTAGCTCGTAGGCGGTACTACCGATGCCCCTTTGCATGACCGTGTCCAGCCACTCGAAGCCGTTGCTGGGCCGAACGCCCTGCGGCGTAAGACGACCTCGCACCCGGTCGCCGATGCCCGGGCGCCACAGTTCGGGACGCCGGATCGGGATGGCGATGCTGTAGCGCCGAGCTTCGAGCTCCCTGGCAATGTCCTCGATGGTGAGCGGTTTGCTCATGATAACTCCAATCCTGGTCGGTAGGGCGAGCATAGTATACTATCATGTTTGGTTGTTGTACAGAGCATTGCTCAATCTATTTGTTTCTCGGTGCATGTATCGGGTAAGATTACAGCAGCATTACCAAAAAGGAGGTTGACCATGGGGCTCACTATCTGTGACATGTCCGTATCACTCGATGGCTACGTCACCGGCCCGAACGACAGTCGCGAGAATCCGTTTGGCGACGGCGCCCAAGACTTACATGCTTGGCTCCGCCCCACGGCATCGGACGAGGACCGCGCCGTTTTAGAGGGTATAGTTGGCAGCGTCGGCGCAATTGTTATGGGGCGAAAATCGTTTGAGAAGAACGAAGGAGACGGCGGATGGGGAGAAGCCGGACCGATGGGGGACGTTCCTGTATTCGTCCTGACGCATCATTTGCCAACGCAGTCATATCCTGCTGTGTTCACTTTCGTCTCTGACGGCGTAGCCAACGCCATCCAGCAAGCCCGAGAGGTCGCTGGCGACAAAGATGTCCACCTCTTTGGTGCGACCGTCATGCAGCAGGCGCTCCCGCTTGGCCTGGTTGACGAGCTTCACCTTCATGTGATGCCCGTCCTAGTCGGCGGCGGGACGCCCTTGTTCGGGCATCTAGGCTCCGCCATCAAGCTTGAACGCGTAGGGGCGCAGCTCACCCCCGCTGCAACACATTTGCAGTACCGCATACTCCGCTGAGGTGTGATCGACAGTTTGTAGTGCCGCCAGGCAATTATAGCAACTCCCCATTCACCATCGTTAAAGTCCTAGTCGGCCGCAGTGTTTTAGTAAAATACGCGTCATGTAAGGCAAAGAGTAATGCGCCACTGTATTGCTGTAATGCGGCTTCAATCTCTTCGCGCGTAGGAATATCTAGGTGATTAGTCGGTTCATCTAGAATAAGCAGTTGATGCGAACCGAAAAGAAGTTTGGCGAAGCCTAGTTTTGCCTGTTGCCCACGAGACAAGAGCGACACTGTCTTGTGCAAGTCACTTTGCCCAAGACCGAGGCTACGAGCGTTACGATATATCTGTGGCTGTCGTGTTATCTACTTGAAGATTCTCTAGCGCAGTTTTCGTGTGATCAAGCCCGTCAACGTCTTGCGAAAAATAACCAACGCTTACAGCAGCGCCTCGTGTCACGTCGCCGCTATCAGGTTGCAGCAAACCGGCGGCAATCTTTAGGAGCGTAGTCTTTCCGCTGCCATTATCTCCTGCGAGGTGTACTCGCTCGCTCCCAAATAGTTCGAGATTTATATTGTGTAGCACTTTCTTATGTGCGTAGGCTTTTTGCATATGTTCCAACTTCAAGATACGTTTATGATTTGGCACTTTTCCTTCGAGGTTCACGCTATATATTTTGGTTTTTTCAGGGCGCTCCACTTCTTCGAGCTGGCTTAACCGAGACTGCACAACTTTAAGCTGCCTGCTAAAAGTTCGCTGAACGTTATCTTGGCGCCAATCAAACTGAGCCTTGTCGTTATCTCAAGGCTTCCTTTGACGCAGCCCTTGGCCGGCACGGTTCTGAATAGTGCGCATGCCTTTCTTAATTGGATGTATATAGGTTGCGCTTTGCTACCTATTTTATTATACTGTGGCTATGACTCAAACAAAACAAATGCGCTCGGATTGCCCAATTAGTTTTACGCTCGATGTAGTCGGCGACAAATGGTCACTTCTTATTGTTCGCGACGCTATATTTGCCAATAAGCAATCCTTTAACGAATTCTTGCACTCAGACGAAGGTATTGCTCGCAATATTCTAGCCGACCGACTCAATCGCCTTACAGAAAAAGGGATATTTGCCAAGCAAGCTCATCCAATGGATGGTCGTAAGGATGCGTATAGCTTAACCGAGAAAGGCATCCAACTGTTGCCGATTCTTCTGGATATGGCCTCTTGGGGTAATAGCTACGAACAACGTACAAGCAAAGAATTTGCAGTAAGCAACTCCCGAGATCGGCAGCAACGTATCGCAGCTATTACAAAAAATTTACGCCAGAAAATCGTAATAGCGCAATAAGGCGCGAAGATATTAACAGCTACATTAAAACGTAACACCTGGAGCCTACTATGAGAAAACTTATCCTACAAATGCAAACATCGATTGATATGTACGTCGGCGCAACCGACGGCGACGCCAGCTGGATGAACTGGAGTTGGGGCGATGACTGGACTTGGGATGCCAAGCTTCAGAAGTATCATATCGACACGACAGCTTCAGCAGATTGCGTACTTGTGAGTAACCGTATGGCCCACGAAGGCTTTATAGACCACTGGGCGGCAATGGCTCAGCGGTCCGATAATCCACAGTCAGCCTTTGCAAAGAATATAACGAAGGCACACAAGGTTATCTTTAGTCACGATACACCTGAAGTACACTGGTCGAACGCTAGTGCTGCTACTGGAGATATGGTCTCTGCAGTGAACGCGCTCAAGAAGGCGCCGGGTAAAAACCTCATCGCTTTCGGTGGAGCTGGATTTGCCAGATCGCTAATTGCAGCCGACTTAGTCGATGAGTTTCACTTTATAGTGAACCCGGTTGTCTTGGGTGAAGGCTTATCTATACTGACTGGCTCACCAGGTAAAATGAAGCTCGAGCTTATGAGCAGCGAAGCATACGCGGGCGGGGTTGTTGTGTTGCGATATGCTCGAGTCAGATTATAACCGCCTATCTTCCTCTTCCCGCTGGTAGCGATTCATATCTTCTTCGAATTCTCGCTGCTGAACCTCGTAGAGACTTTCCCCGCGCTTACTGGGCTGGTCATCGTAGCTATTGTTAGTCCAGGTTTCAGATTGGAAGAAGCTCAAGAACCACGCTACAGCCACAATAACACCGATAGTGGACATAATACTGCCGACCCAAAACTGGTGAAAGTACTCGAGCGCTGCATAGCCGCCCACCAGAAGGCCGCCAGTCCAAAGACAATAGAATACTTGTCGCCGCAGGAATCGGTAGAGCCATCTCATGAATCTTATTGTACATAGGGCCGGCCCTGCGGCATAGACGGTTTGGTTTCGGGGTAGCTGTCTTCCTGTTGTGGTTGCTAGCGGGGCGCGTTATGCTTAAGGCTACATCCAACGTATAGGGGGCACCATGCAATTTCAAGACAATCAATCCAACATAAAACTGTCACCACAAGATATACCGCAATCGGCTCAAGGCAAGCAGATCGTCACTACAAATTTGGGAATTATTGAGGGGCTGGTCGATGCGGCGCAGGCAAAGGGTGCGGCCGAGGCAGTGCAGGCAGCAAAAGATGCGGCTAGTCTTGGGGACTTCGGCGAGCAGCCTGGCTTGGGCGGACAGAAAAGTTTGGACATCACGGGTGGCCAACAACACCATGATAGAGATAAATACAGCATTCCGACCACTGGCATGCCAAGCGGTCGTGACCTGCTAGCGCAAGACGGCGACAGCCCGACTACAACTCATTCGCACGATGGCTCAGGTGATAGCCGCTCGACGCGGGGCTCCGTCTGGACGGAACGCACTACCGAACGCAGCTCGAGCGACGGGACGCGCACGTGGGGAAGTGCAAGCTACCGTGACTGGTCTGGCAACTTCTGGCGCTCGGACTACACTATCGAGCGCGACAGCGACGGCGGCACGACGTCAAAAGACACGGTGTTCGACAGCCATAACGAACCCATTAAAACCACCGTCATCTACACTGCGCCGGATGGTTCAGAAAAGGTAACAACAACAGACCATCAAACGGGCCAGACCACGACAACGCAAGGCACCGTGAAGCCCGAAACCCCTGAGCCCGAAGAGGGGAGCGGCAAGACAGGCAAGGATAAGAACCAAGGCGAAACGAGCGGATATACCGCTACTCCTAAAATGAAGGTGTTCACAAGCCCAAACAAAGTCAATCCCGGGCCCGAGGGTGGTGAAACTTCCGGCCAATCAGTTGAACCGGTCAGGCTTGACCGAAGCATCTTGGTAACTGACCCGGCACCCGACCAAATAGTCGGCAACGGCACGGGCACGCCACGAGACATCAAGCATGAAAACGTTAACGTCGACACCATCGACCCACCGCGCCCACAGGCTGGCTAACGAGTCGAGCCGCGCACATGTACCAGACCGGGACGGCTAAAGTATACTTGCTATATGAACGAAGTTATCTGCCCTCACTGCCAAAAAGCCTTTAAAGTCGACGAAGCTGGTTTTGCTGACATTCTAAAGCAAGTCCGCGACCACGAATTCGAGCAAGAACTCCTTGAACGCGTGAAGCTCCTTGAAAAAGATAAGGAAAATGCCGTAAAACTCGCCGAAGCTGACGTGAAGAGCGAGCTCCAGGCAGAAGTCGCCAAGAAGGATACCGAGATTGCCGAAATCAAGGCCGAACAGAAGCTGACGCTTGCGCAGCTGGAGTCCAAGCGGGAAGAAGAGCTGGCCGAGCTAAAGGCTAAACTCCAGGCGATTGAGACCGAAAAGAAGCTTGCCGTGACCACACTACAATCACAAAAGGATGCTGAACTTTCCGAGCTAAAGGCTAAGCTCCAAACGGCCGAGTCTGAAAAAAAGCTTGCGATTACCGAGGCCGTCCACGTCGTCGCAAAAGAACGCGATGACCTCAGGAGCAAGCTTGCGAACAAAAACATCGAGAAGCAGCTGCTCGAATCGTCGCTGAAGGACAAGTACGAGCACGAGCTCAGATCGAAAGACGAAATGATCGCCTACTACAAAGACATGAAGGCGAAACTTTCCACCAAGATGGTCGGCGAAACGCTCGAACAGCACTGCGAAATCGAATTCAACAAGCTGCGCGCGACTGCTTTTCCTCGTGCCTATTTCGAGAAGGATAACGACGCTCGGTCGGGGAGTAAAGGCGACTACATCTACCGCGAGACTGATGACACGGGTAACGAGATCATCTCTATCATGTTCGAAATGAAGAACGAGGGCGACAAAACCGCAACCAAAAAGCGCAACGAAGACTTCCTGAAAGAGCTCGATAAAGACCGTACTGAAAAGAAGTGCGAATACGCCATCCTTGTGAGTCTGCTCGAATCGGATAGCGAACTGTACAATTCTGGCATCGTTGACGTTTCGCATAAGCATCCAAAGACTTACGTCATTCGCCCGCAATTCTTTATCCCCATGATCACCTTGCTACGAAATGCTGCACTAAACTCGCTCAAATATAAATCTGAGCTAGCAATAGTCCGGGCGCAGAATGTCGATATTACAAACTTCGAAGACAACATGAACAAGTTTAAAGAAGGTTTTGCAAGAAACTACGATCTTGCAAGTCGTAAATTTAAGACCGCTATTGACGAGATCGATAAGACGATCGACCACCTCCAAAAGACAAAGGATGCCTTGCTTTCCTCGGAGAACAATCTACGCCTCGCAAACGACAAAGCCGAAGACCTGACTATCAAGCGGCTGACGCGTGCCAACCCAACAATGGCCGCAAAGTTCGCTGAGTTAAAAGACGAAGCTAGCTAGAACATGCCGAGTCAATCGGCAATAGCAGGAGGCAGATTACGTGGCCATTGTGCTTTGAAGGGCCAATCCTTATAATGTGAGAAGCTTTGCCCGCGTGCCTTTTGCCGAACGCAGAGTAACTATTTTTGAGCTTAGAAAGGCGTCATCATGTCGGATGCAGCACCGCAGAAAAAGAACAACCGCATCGGGCTGGCCGTGATCGCCGCCCTCATAGTGTTCGGCTTCGCCGTATGGGGTACGGCACAGGTACTGGAGCTGTTCTGGCAACCGCCGACCGTTGCCATGTGCGACGGTAAACCGATGGGTCCATACGACAAGTGCGGCTCCTACCGACCTGGCGGCGATACGCCGCAAACCACTTCAGACGCCAAGTCCCAGCTAGAGTCCGACCGAGTCGGCTACACGGTGTCCGTGTACCTCACGGCGCTGGTAATTGTTGTGGTTGCGGCGATTGCCGGAGGCTTTCTCTTCGGCGCTTACAAGGGTGATCGGAAAAACCCATCGGACCGAGACAAGCCCCAGAGCTAAGCGGCAGTAGCACGTGGGCAAGCGCCCTCCCCAAACGGGGAGGGTTTTCCATTCGTTGCTACTCCTTAGACGGCTCGCTGGGCGCACGCCCTGCCATACGACGACGGTACAGACGTTTGCCGCCGTACCAGCCTGCAAGCATAATGCCCCAAATGACCATCTGATACGGCCAGTTCGCATCAAAGGCATTCTGGCTGGCCTGCTCGTCGTAGCCCTTGTCGTAGCTATTGCCAGAGTTATCGACGTAGTGGCAGGTATCGCTCCGTTCCATTATGGCGTTGCCGCACGTAGCGGTCTTGACGGTCACAGGGTGCACAAGATTAGCAATGTATACCGCCAGTACGAGCGTCACTATAAGAAAGCCAAAGGTTTTTATTCGCATATGCGTTACTGTAGCACAAGGAAGAGCCTAATTCACCTGCGGGATTTATGAGCAGCGGTGACCTTGTTATAAGCGGTAATTCATGGCAATATATACCAGACAGCTCCAACCTGACCGAAAGGAACAGCCATGCCTCCTCGTACGGTGAGCATCATGGGATGCGGTGGACACATCAAGGACGGACATCTGCCATTCGTGCAAGGCGCGCGCGTCGTGGGCATCTACGACCCCAGTCGCGAAAGCAGGCAAGCTGCTGCGAAGGTACTGGGGTACAAGCCCCAGGCGTACGACACGCCGGAAGCGCTGGTTGCCAGCAAGCCAGGCTGCATCCTGATCGGTTCCCCCGATCGTGACCACCCAGGACAGCTGAAGTTGGTCGTCGATGCCGGAATTCCGGTACTGTGCGAGAAGCCTCTGGCCGTCAACGCGAGTGGCCTCGCTCAGGTACAGCAGGCCCTCCGAATCGCCAAGCGAAAGGGCCTGCTGGTTGCAAGCTGCCATCAGCGGCGCAGCAGCATCGCGGATCTGCCCTACGGCTGGGTTCAGGCCAACCTGGCGAAGCTGGAGAAACGGTTCGGTCCGCTGAAGCGGATCAGCCTCAACTCCAACTACCCCCGGCCGATGGCCGCCTGGAAGCACGACCGCAGCTTTCTGGCCGACAAGTTCGTGCACGACATCGACTACCTGCGGAAGCTTCTGGGCGATGGCAGCTTCCAGGCTGAGCGCATCTTCGACAGTCACGACCACTACGTCGTGCATGGTCAGATGGCGTACGGCAGGCAGGCGGTGAGCTTCATGTGCGAGGGGACGCGACTGCACAACGACCGCGATAACAACGGTCGCGGAGCGTTCATCGAGTACATCCTGCTCAACTTCAAGCACGGCGACTGCGTGGTCTACACCAAGACGGGCATCGTCCGATATGTCGACCGACGGACCGGACAGAAGGACGCGGGATCGATCACGCCGATGGTTCCGGACAGCTACGACCGGCTGAACGGTGAAGTCACCCAGAACTTCCTGAGGGGAATCACGATCCACACACCGGTCGACCTGCTGGTCAACACTGCGGCCGTGGTTGCGCTGGCCGGCCCAGAAGGGCGCTACGCGCGGTCCTGACACACGAGGCGGGGGGCCCGGGGGGTAATTGAACAGAAAAACACTTGGCCGAAGGGTGGTCGGGCAGATAATAGTGCAGGTTATTGATGATAACTATCGAGCCCCCAACGACTACGAGGATAATT
>CAZJVU010000002.1:11423-185063 GCA_964550035.1 uncultured Candidatus Saccharibacteria bacterium
ACCGTGGGGCGGGGGTGGGGGGGGCGGGCCGTATGGGGGCTACGGGGGGTCCTTAAACCGGTGGGGCAAACGGGGCGATGGGTAACCCATCGCCAGGTTGCCGCCGTTTTTCATGGCAGTAAACGAGGGCTTACTGCTTCCACGGGAGATGGAATTTCTGTGGTGGCTGGTGGTCATAGCCATCTATCAGGTAAAAGTCACTGACCGTAATCTTGTAAAGCCGCGCCAGTCCTTCTGCCTTTGCAGCCTGCACAAAGCTTGGGCCGCCGCCAAGGCGCGCACCGTAACTAGTGAACCCAGGATGGTTTTCTCCAACAGCTTCAAGCTGCTCAGCCTGACCCTCAAAGTACACACCGCGAACTCTCTGATTGAGAAAATGTTGCGTCACGATCGTGCCTGACACGTTCGGGTTGCTACTGATGTCGGTGCAGTGCCGCGTCTGCGTGGACGAGCAGAAATAGATATTCAATTCGTCATCGTACGAGAAATGCACCTCACATACCCAGGGCCGTTCATTGGTACTGGTTGCTAATGACATATGGATCACCTGCGGAATGTACTTCCTGATAGTCTGCTCAATTTTTGCTGCGTCCATAGATACTCACTACTTCCTAAACAGGCATGTGGTTAAGGTCGATCTTGTGTCCATCCAGGTCGAAGAAGGCACGCGCATATAGGCCGATCTCCTTTTCTTCTTTGTCACCAGCAGGCTTGGCGCCAGCGGCAATAGCTGCGCTGTAGAGTGCGTCAACTTCTTCGCGGCTTGCCATAGCCAGCGCAACGCTGCCCTCTGTAACCTTAGTCGCGTCGGCAAATTCGCGCTTCTCGCCGAGCTGTCTAAGAAAATCTTCGTGACACAGTATCAGCTGAACATTTTCGCTCAGAATGACGAAGACGTTCTGGTCACTGCTAAAGTCTTTGTTGATGTCGAAGCCAAGGTGCGTGTAGAATTCGCGTGCAGCTGCGACGTCTGTGGTGGTGAGGTTGATGAATACAAATTTGCTTGTCATAGTTGTGTAGTCCTTTTAGATAGTTATGAGTTTAGGGAAGTTTGGTTTGGTTTACTCTCTACATTTTGCTCCCTTCCTGTTTACGGTACGGCTCCAGCGCCAGCAGGACATGCTGCCCAATATATGTCTCGATGGGCCCGTCCTGAGTCATAGCCCACACATGTCCGGCGCCATGAATAAGCATTTCCAGGTGACGGGCAAGTTCGGATGGATTGTCAATTTCTCCCAGTTCGCCTGCAGCCTGCGACTCCCGCAGAAGCTCTACAATCTGTTGATGACGATGCTCGAATGAGACGCGGTAGTTTTTGTACAAATCTTTATCGCGAAAGTCCATCAGAAGAAACTCCTGTCCGTTAGCAAATCGTTCCAGGCTAGACGCAAACGCCAGCTCAGCAGTAAATTGCGCAATGATCGCAGCTATCGGCGACTTTTTATCCTCATGAGCTTCTGCGACTTTGGCGTTCGTAAGCTCCAATCCATGGCGATCAACCTGCAGCAGCAATTGCTGCTTGTTTTTGAAGCGTCGCACCAAGGCAGCAGGCACCAGCCCGACGCGCTTTGCGAGACTCTCAAATGTAAGACTGCGCGGGCCCTGCTCCATAAGAAGCTCATAGGCTGCCGTGATGATGGTTTGGTCTGATACTAATCGAGGGCGAGGCATAGTATCTCCTGTTAGTGAATTTATATTCACTAATATATACATCTCTGTCGTTCGTGTCAAATAATAGTACCGGTGCTACATTGACTTCATACTCTGCTAAAATAATGCTTATGACAGAAACGCTAGCCGGTCCCGGAGTCGATCCTTCACTGAGAGCAGGCACAAGCATAGCATCTCCTCTTGAACATTTACGCAGTGCGATGACTGAAGTGCAGCCCTTGCTCGAGAGTCCCAACGGAGCCGAAGCTTCTGAAGCGGCCGCCGACTATGCAGCTGAGCGGGCAGTCGAATTGTCGACTGAAGATTCAAACAAACCCATAGATCGAGATGCTGGGGGTACGGATCGGTTCATCGGGCCAGAAGCGCCGCTGTCTATGGCCACCCTTGGTAATGCTTACCATATGGACGATCCATCCGCTTACGAGGCGGCTTTCGCAGGTATTCGTTCGACGTATGCACAGCTTCGAGAAAAAATGCCACCGGAGCAGGCGTACCTAAACGCGGTGATAGCAGGCGTAAACCATGGACAAGCTTATTACTTCCGATCGTATCTCGGTCAAGACAAATCAAGATTTGCCGCATCCCTCGATATAATTGACGACGACGAGGTCGTGAAAGGTGCGACGTCGATTGCCGATTACAAGGACAATGCACTGTGCTTGGAACGAGCGGCTGTGGCGCACAATAGCGCCCACATCTACGGGGTGGATACAAGCCTCCATATTGGTCGTCTAACCACGACTACTGAGGATGGCGAGGCAAGTGATGAGGCACATGCGTTCCTGGTGGTCCCAGGTATTGATGGTCGGGAATTTATATTTGATCCGACCAACCCCATAGTTATCCGAAACGAAGACGGTACCATAGCCGCCGCACGACCGTCGCTGTATCAGCGAGAGCCGGGCGTAGATCAGCAAGTAGTAAAGCTAAAAGAGCTCGAGCTCGTAAACGGCCAGATGACGCTCAAAGCAACACACGCGTTAACATACACATTCGACCCAAAACTTGCTTAGGAGCGTGCAAACGCAAAATAATTTTCAGGGTGCGTTGGCCGCGACCGGCAGCTTTGGGGGCTGCCGGTCGCGCCGGACGCGGGTAGAGGGTCAGCGGTTTCGGTGGAGGAGGACGCACAGACAGGCGTTCTGCTCGAGGAAGTCTTCGACCACCGCGCCCTTGCTGCGCTCGATGTAGAAGACGTTCTCGGGGACCCGCGCGCTTTTCTCCACACGCCTCGCCTGCGGACGAACATCGATGCCGCAGTTGGGCTGTCGGCACCGGGTGAACTCCATGAAGGAGCCCACCTTGGCGTCGTCTGGCCGTCGGTTGGCGGCCAGCAGTTCCGTTGCGAGTCGGACGACGTCCTCCCGGGAGTGGACCGACCGTCGGTACGTCGAGATGTGCCTCCGGAACTGGACGGTGTTCGCACCAGGAGTGAGCTTGACCGGCTGGCCGTTGATGCAGATGAGTTGGCCGTTGGGCGGCTGAACCAGCAGCCGGTCGCCCGCGCCCGCGAGCAACACCCGGCCCACAAGAGGTCGAGTCTCACCCGGATAGGTCACCCACTTGGGGTCATTCGGGTCGGTGCTGCCGGGGGCGATGAAGCTCAGGAACTGCCCCGCCGCACTGGGAACCGTGAACTCTCCGGGCCGGAAAGCTTCCCATACCTTAGCGCTCATTGTTAACCTCTTTCGTCCGTGAGCCCCAAAAAGGCTCGCCTAGAGATATAATGTCATGTATATCCTAAACCGTCAATCGTCTCTGTCTCTGTTGGCTCTGTAATCATAACTAGCAACAATACCCAACGGAAACGTCCCTCGCTCGAGGTAATGCGCGACCAGATTTGCCTTCTTCTATAAACAAGAACTATCATCCTTCACCACAAGGACATCGACGACTGCGTGGTCTATCATCGCAGCTCCAATTCAATGCACGTTCCTTGCTGCATATCGAGGTCCCACGCAGCTTGATTTGAAAGGCCTCTAATGAGCGCGATGATCGCGTAAGCCACCCACTCCGACGTAACAACCAGGACAGTGTCATAGGGCTCCGACTTGAGCTCTTCGAGAAACGCCACTACTCGCACCTTCATATCCTCGACCGACTCGCCGTCGTTACATCGCGCCCGCCAACGGTCTTCCGACGCATCGAGCGCATCCATATACTCCCTGAAATGCTTGCCCTCGAAACCAGTACGAATATCATTGAGTCGCGCGTCAACCGTCACCTGTGCGTGGTGAAACGCGTTAACAGCATCAGCAGTTTGCTGGGTTCGCCGTAGCTGAGATGCATAAATGTGGTCAAATGAGACGTCTTTGAGTTGGACGGCGAGCGTTTCAGCCTGATGTTTTCCTTCGGTAGTCAAGTGAACATCGACCGCGGGGTCAGCGTTGCAGAGCCCTTGATCGTTGTAGTTTGTCCGTCCGTGTCGTGCAAGGTAAAGTTTCATCATTCTAGCATAGCGTACACACCAAGCATTAGCTAAGTTGCACTATTATAAAATTATCGTATAATAATACCGTCCAATCAGAGCACCTGGAGGAACAGTGCGTATCATTGGTTTGTTGGTCGCGGCACTTCTGCTGCTGACCGCATGCGGCTCCACACAGTCGCAAGTCGAGTCCGACGCCCACCCGGCACCGGAGGGCAAGGAGAAGGTCGCCAGCCTGGTGTACCTCGCGGGCAAGAAGCCGGAGGACGCCAAGGTGGGAGGTTCACCCGCCCAGTACCGCGGCATCCTGATGCACAGCAACTTCACGGACGGCACGATCAACACCGACGAGTGGAAGGCCGACGTGCTCCTGCCGGACGGTCGCCTGATCACCATCCGCGCGCTGGACACCGACGCCCGCGAGCTGACGCGAACGGCCAAGAACGGCGACTACATCGCCTGCAACCCATCGGGGGACGGCGGCGTGGATGTGAGCGACGTCGTCATCCTCGAGACTGGCGCCGTTGCCATTTCGTGACCGGACATCGCCCTACCGAGGGGCCGCACATCGCTGCGGCCCCTCGGGGGAGTCTTTCTGAACTTATCGTTGGGTGGTTGTAGTATCTGGGCTGAGTACTTGATGGAGGACATCGTATGCGGGCTTCTTGGTCCCGTCTGCCCGCAGGAGGCCAAAGAAGTTCTCGGCATCGGCAGTATCGGTTCCAAGATCTTTGTAACTGTACCAGAAGAATCCACCAACCCAGTCCTTGCCGGTGATCGAATTCACCGCTGCCTGCAGCGTGTATACTTGGAGAGCTTCGTCGACGTACGCCGCATCTTGATTGGACGAATATGTTGTGATACTTGCGCCGGTGCCCGGGCCGGCGGTCGGAGCGCCGTATTCAGTGATCCAAACCTTCTTGCTTCCATCGCCATTGGCCTGCATGGTGCTACGGATACTTGTGCTCTGGTCGGCCATCTGAGACCACGCGCTCCAGCCGTAATTAGTCGTCGCTGGGGCGGGGTAGGAATACGGGTGAAGACCGAGGACGTCAAAAAACGGCTGCGCGCCCGCTTTGTACAGCGCACTCAGAAAATCACGCGGCGCACTATTGCCGTCGGCAGTTTCAGCAGGCGACATGCCGCCGCTCATAACGGTAGCGTTACTATTTGCTGCCTTGATGGCAGGATAGGACACCTTGAGCATGTCGGCGTACTTTGCGGCATTTGGCTTGGGCTGCCAGAACTTCTTGATATTTGGCTCGTTCCACACTTCCCACTGGTCGATTTTGCCAGCGTATCGTGCGGCAGCCTTACCTGCAAATGTGGCGAAAGTAGAGTTAAGTACTGGCGCGCACGAAGGCGACTTGCACCCGTACGGCCGCGCCCATGACGGCGAATAGGCCAAGACGCCCAAAACTTTCAGCCCGTGAGCCTGCGCAGCGCTCACCACTGCATCTGTCTTGGTCCAGTCGTAGGTCAGAGCGTCCTTTGGCTGCACATCGTTCCAGCCGACGTCTATGCGAATCCAGCCCACACCCAGTGCGCGCATATCAGCAAGCTGTGCGTCCAGCTGGTCTGTCGGCATGTCATGTAGTGTATTGCCCAGAGACAGTCCGAACGCCAATGGCTGCTCTATCTTATCAACATTTGGAATCACCTGCGCCTCCTGAAGATCATGCTCTGCGAGCACGGCATGCTGCCACAGAGTGGTCGTATGGTACACCGTCAGCGCGACTGCCACACCGAGGACAAAGCAACCGATCATCAAACGAAGCCTTCGTGAGGCTCTGCGCGACCCCTTAAAGCCCGCTGCCCGATAGTGTGTATATTTTTTCATTGCTAATTATTTCACCACTTGCTTGCTGTTGTTACCGTCTTTAGATTATAGTGACTCGTAGTTATGACACAAGGTTTACGTGGTCAACGTCTCAAAGATTTGACTACTCGCGTCGATCGCAGCCATATTAACTCGTTCTATTTGCTGACGAGCTCTGTTGTCATGTCTATTCTCGGCTTTGGGTTCTGGGCGATCTGTACCCGACTATACACGCCAGAACAGATCGGCATTGCGACCGCGCTCCTGGCTGGACTGAATCTCGTCACGAGTCTCAGCCTGCTGGGATTCGAGATCTCGCTTATTCGGCTACTACCCACGCACCCCAAGAAGAGTGAGCTCTTTAACTCGTACTTGACGGTTACAGGCATCGTCGGGCTATTTCTCGGGGTGTTGTTCTTGGTTGCACAGCCGTTTATAGCGTCGGAGCTGAGCATTTTGCATTCGCAAGTGCTGATCGGTGTGCTGTTCGTGGCATTCACGTTAGTGTCGATCAGTAGCTACCTGGTCGAGAGTGCGCTTATCGCATACACCCAAGCAAAGTATGTGTTCTATAAGAGCGTGATCTTCGGACTGCTCAAACTACCACTCCCATTTGTATTTCTGTTTCTTGGTGCGTTTGGCGTGTACTCGGCGTGGATGGTGAGTCTGCTGGCCGCGGTTGGCTACAGCATGTGGGTATTGCAGAAACGATTTGATCACCGACTGTGGGTGCGCATTCATCCATCGCATCTGAAGGGAACCATGCGATATTCACTCTTTAATTATATTGCGGCGTTCATTGAAGGTGCGCCTATTATGGTGCTGCCGCTGCTTATCACGGCGAGCATGGGGGCGACGCAGAACGCTTATTACTACATGACGATGACGATCGCTAATGTCCTGTTTATGATCCCTATCTCGGCGGCGCAATCGCTCTTCGCCGAAGGCGCACAAGCAGCGGCAGATACGAAGGCGAAGGTACGGCGGGCGGTTGGATTCATGGGAGCGCTGCTTGTGCCGGCTATCGTGGCGACGTTCGCGCTTGGGCCATGGGTGCTTGGTATTTTTGGCAAGGAGTATGCCGACAATGGCGCGCAGGCGCTCAATATATTTGCATTGTCAGCTATTCCGATGGCACTCTCGACGGTGTGTCGAACGCTTCTGAAGCTGCAATTCAAGTCAGGACTCATCGTGGCGATTGATTGTATCGGGGCGATCGTAATTATCGGGGTCGCCTATGCGCTCCGCGACCAGCAGCTGACGGGCGTGGCATGGGCGTGGCTGTATGGTCAGCTCTCGCTGATGCTGCTCTTTGGCTTGACGGCCTGGCGAGCTCGTTCGTAGATTTGCTCGAGATCGCGCACGTGCTTGCTGAGTGCGAAGTCTTTAACTTTGGCTCGGGAATTTTTGGCTAGCTTCTGCTGCAGCTTATGGTCTTGCAGGACGCGTAGGAGCGCAGCGGCCAGCGCATCGCGGTCGCGTGGGTCGGCAATAATTGCGGTTTGGTCTTCGAGCGCCCATTCAGCCATGCCGCCTGTGCCAGAGGCCACAATCGGCAAGCCAAAGCGCATCGCCTCAGGACCGATCAGTCCGAATGGCTCTGGCCAGAGCGATGGCACGGTCAGGACGGTCGCACGTCGATAGTATGACTCCACTTTGGCGTAGGGGATAAGCCCAGTCAGCGTGACGCCGGGTAGCTTGCGGGCGCTCAGCTCTTCGAACATACTTCCGCCGCCCACAAGCACGAGCTCTGCGTGCGGCAGCTTCTGGCGAACCAGTTCGAAGCTGGCGACGAGCTCACGGATGCCCTTCTCAGGTTCAAGCCGACCAGAATAGACGATCAGCGCCTCTGCCGGGTCGCGCGATGGCGCTTCGGCGTCTATGCCAGGGTTCGGCAGTACTTCCAGCGGGCGAAACCCCTGACGCTCAGCGACATCTGCCACAAAGTAGCTCGGCGCAATAAACGTACGCACGGCTCGACGTTGCCTGCGGTGCAGCTCCGTGCGCAGCCGCTCAAAGTAGTAGCGTCCCAGCCCAGCATGCTGCGCACAACACGCTTCGTCACCAAGCCCACAGAACTGCTCGCGGGCCAACGCAGTTCCCATGCGAGGATAGAGGAGCCCGTAATCATGCAGCGTCATAACTGTCGGCATATGGCGTCGGCTTAGCACCCGCAAAATACTCGGCGAGGCTTTGGTTATCGTATGGAGATGCACAATATCTGGGCTGAACGTATCGAGCACTTGGATGAGCGTTTTGGCGGCATTGTGGTTGTACAGGTAGTATCGAATCTTTCCGAGCTGCGTGACATCGGCTACATGGAATGTTTCGTTGGCAAATGTCGTTTCGCGCGCGTCGCTAGTAAGCACGAAGACGTCATGACCGCGCTCGCGCAGTGCAGTAACTTCGCGCATCAGGAGAATCTCTGCGCCGCCTTCCGGCATGCCGATGTCGTGGACCATCAAGATTTTCATTGCCAGATCTCCGTTTGACCATTGCTGTAGATTCGATGTTTATTGGCCTGCAGAAACTCCATCGGGAAGCGATAGGGAAGCTCATGACCATTGTAGAACACGAATGCTGCATTCTTCTGTAGGTTCGTACGATCGACAAAGACATAGCCTGTTTTGGTAATATTCTGTGGCAATACGTTGCCTACGATCCAGATAGGGCGCGTACCGAACGTGGCGATCTTGCGGCCAGCGAACCAATCAGCGTAGACCGGTATGGCGGGGTCGCCATGGGTCGAAAGCCAGTTGATAGCATCAACCTCGCTCTGATGTACATAGTAGATGTCATAATAGCGGCCTTTATTATTCAGCGCCAATGCGGCTTCGCCGTAGCCAAGCATTTGGGGGACAAGGGGTGTCATAAGCGCACTGTAGAGGATGAATATACCGGCGGTGACCCCATACCACAATCGTTTTGTAAACAGTCGCGCCAGCACCATTGCGCCCACAACCGCCGGAATACAGAGGAACACCAAGAACTGCTGGTACGCTCGCATGACGTCATAATCGATCGACATGAACGGCAGCGCCATGACCGCCACGAGCATCACAATATTTGCAGCGATCATAGCCTTCAGGCTGGTGCTGGCGCGCATCGTTGACGCAGCGAAGACAAGCCAGCACGCACCCACGATAATCAGAACCTTCATAATATTCTTGACCACGGTATCGGCAGTCGAAACGATGTCCACGACGCGCTCCGGTGCTTGGCTATGTAGCTCTTCGTCGAGCGGCAAGTACGGTTGATATCCCGCATAGGCCTGCGGTGATATATGGGCTGCAGCGTCAGTATCGCCTGTATCGTGAGTAGCCGTCACAAAGTGGTCGGTAAGTGTTTTGTCGTCCAGCTCTTTCTTACCAAGAACGGTAAATTCCGACGACGTACTGTTGTGGTGCTGTGTGTCCAGCACACTCAGCGTCGAGCCGAGGAACTTCTGGATGTTATTAGCCGTACCTGTTACGCCCACGTTCCACACCAAGATGACAACCACCAGCCCCAATACCATCGGCCAGCTCGGCAGATAGAGCGGATGAGTGCGCTGACGCTCATATGCCAGTGGCGTCTCAAGCCTAGGAAAGCGCCGAAGAAGCGGCATCGCCAGACGGCTGGAACGGCGATAAAACTTCCGTGCCGGCGCAGAGCACATGACCCGCGCTACAAACAGCACCGCCACCGCGACATATACCGTCGAGTAGTGCGACAGTACGAGCGCAACGCCGAACATACCGAACAGCGCCAATCGCTGCCGGCGCACCAGTGTGCGGTTGGTCATGATCAGGGCCAATAGTCCGTAGAAGAAAAAGGCAATTTCCTGCCGCGTCATAAAAGCAAGGTCGCGCAGGAACGGCACTTGCCCGATAAAGAAAATTGCCGCCAAGAAAGCCAGCCGAGGCGTTAAGTAGCGCCGCGCCAACATATAGACTGTCACCGGCATCGCCGCAAATATCACCTGAAACAATCCACGCAAAATATACTGGTCAGGTACATGCAGAAGCAGCCCACTCAGCATAGTCGGCAGCATCGTAATACTCAGGCACGCATTATACGCATCCTGCAGATACGACATGCTCCAGTTGAGATGCTCCTTTGTGATCTCGAATACATGGTATTCCATAAGCACATCGTGGCCGGACAGAATCCAGCCGCGGAGTGACGTCATCAGAAGGATGCTTAGCCCAATGAAGAACAAAGTGTACGGATACAGCGACGGTGGTACGCCCCGACGAAGCGCGAGGAGTACAATAATATTCACCAGGCACAAAACAAGTGCCGTGAGCGACAAAACATTCGACCCACCATTGTTGAGTATGAATGTTCCCGCGATACCGCAGGCAAGTATGCCAAGCGGCAGAACATACAGAAACGCCTTCAGCCCAGACATACGACTATACTGCCTGCTGAGCTCAAAACTCAGCCCAACAGACACGCGCCGCCTATGCACGATCCCCAGCAGCAAAAGGTTGCTCGCGACCACGGCGAACTGCACAAACAACGGACGAAGGGGTTCAGATACGCCAAAGAGCGATAGAAAAATCGTCAGCCCCAGCCCAACCCCATACAGCGTCGCGATGCTCGCGCCAAGACTGTATACGAGCTCTTCCGCAAAACTCACCGTGCGAACACCAAGCACCCGAAGAAGCAAAAAACCCGGAATGACAAGCGAGCTCACGACGCCCAATAACACAGCGCCAACCGACCCCACATAGTCCGTCAAGAACGAGGCAAACACATACAAGGCCAAGACTACCGTGATAGCCTCAATCACTTGTCGATGTGCAAGCTCGCGTCTAGGCACGCCGGCTCCTCGTTCCCGCAATAACGCCAACGAGCATGCCCGCATCGCGCGCCGCCATAACGATCGGCGTCGCGAGGATCAGCCACCACCGCTTGCCCGATCGAAGCGCCGCTGGTGTCCGACGCGACCACAGTCCCGCCAGCAGCACCAATCCAGCTACCGCGAACCAGCCATTGAGCAGTCCCGCGAGTAACCATGTGATTGAAGTGACGTAGATAGCACCGAGCGCCGCGTACTGCATGAGGAACATGCCAGCCTCGCCACTGCCGATGCTATTGCGTTTGTGCACCTTGTAGACACGCTTGAGCGTTTCGGCGCCGTGGTACCAGGACACGACTGCGGTTGGCACAAATGTCGGTTTGTAGTACTTGTGCAGCTCAAGGAAGAAAAGCGTATCTTCGCCAGCAAGCGTCAGGTTTTCCGGATAGCCATGGACTTTTTCCCAGGCGAGTTTTGCGAAGGCAACGGTACGACTCGAAAGTTCAGTTTCGTTCATCTCGGCCGAGCGAGTTGTTGCATCATACAGCGCAGCGTAGCTCTGCCCAACCCAGGTTTGGCCCACGGGCTTGGTCACGCCATACGCAACCATTGCCGCTCCAGATAGGAGCGGCTTCGTGATATCAGCGAGCCAATCCTTGACGAGCACACAGCCGCCATCGGTCACGGCGATGATAGTTCCTTTGGCCTGAGCAATCGCCACATTACGTCCGCGCGAGATGTTAGCGCCTTTCTCGACTACGATCGTGGTTGGGATGCCGCTTGTTTTGCCCCAAGCTCTCAGGAATTTCACCGTCGCGTCCCTTGAGCCAGCGTCACAGACGACAACTTCGTCAGGCTTGATTGTTTGTGAAGCAATCGAATCGAGCAGTGCCGGCAAGGTCACGGCTTCGTTAAACGTCGTGAAGATCAGCGATACAGACTGACGTTTCATGATTCCGCCTCCACGTCTCGATTCGAGACGCGCCGCACAACGTCCATGTACTGCTCGACGAGCGTTGGCCACGCGTATAGACGCTGCACTTTCTGGTACGCGCGGTTACTCAGCTTGGCGGCTTTGGCCGGGTCATCAAGCACGCTTCGAATCGCCTCACTCATTGCACGCACGTCTGATGGCGGGACGATCAGCCCGGTCTTTTTATCCTCGATGACCAACGGAATACCCCCAACGTTCGTGCCAATAACCGGCACACCACAGGCCATTGCCTCGATCATAACCATGCCGAAGCTCTCGGTCTTGCCCGTGCTTGGTAGCACAAACACGCTGGCGTTTTGATACTGGCGGACGAGCGCTTTGCCATGGAGCACGCCATGGTACACAATATTTGGCGCCGATGATTGCGAGGCAACTTCACCCACAACATGCAGCGTCACGTCAGGCATGCCAGCGACCGCTTGCTCTAGATCAGCCAAGCCTTTGTTGCCACTCACCGCGTTGCCGACAAAGAGTACGCGTTTACCGGTCGGCATGTGTGTCGGTCTGATAAAGAGCGTCGTATCGACGCCGGGTGTGATGGTGACTGACTTGTGCTGGTAGCGGGTCAAAAATGTGTGGCGTACAAAGTCAGACCCAGCTACGACCATATCCGCCTTCCGAAAGGCGATAGGCAAAACACATGTTTCGTACAACCAAATGAGTACATCCTGAGCAAAGCGGCCTTTTCGCATCGAACCCGCATGGTAGGTTGCGACAATCGGTAGGTCGCCGGCCGCCGCGATCGTCATGTCTGCGAGGTACGGTACGGGGGCGTGCGTCGTAATGATACTCGGTTGCTCCTTGCGGATGATGCGCCGAATGTTCCAATACCAGCCGAGGCCAATTGGCGTTTGTGACAACGTAAACGTCGGCTTCAATCGGTAGACTCGTGCGCCATTCTCTTCGCGGATAGATGCACGGTCGCCGCTGAGTGCTGACGTTACTATCACGACATCGTACCCATGGTGCATTGCACCTTTGGCCATCTCTGCAGCGTAGCGTTCGACACCGCCTGTTTTGGGTGGAAAGTAGGGGGTCGCGATGAGGAGCTTGGGCTTGACCGCTGCCGGCAGCTCACCATTTGTTATGTAGCGAACGTTCTTTTTGCCGGAGATATAGCGCAGTACAGCTTCGAGCTTTTCCCAGTCGCCATGGCCATCGACCTCCCACGAATGACCCCAGAGATGAAAGATTCCGCCTTCCTTCTGGACCTTGTCGAACATTGCCTTGGCAAGGTTTTCCCAGTGGAAGTAGTAGGGGACTTTGAACGGATTATAGCGAGCAAACTTTAAGATCTTCCAGAGGTCTTGGTAGTGATTATAGGTATTGACGCTGGTGTGTGACTCCTGCAGTGGACCGCGCAGGCCAAAATAAAACCGCTTCACCGTCCGCGCGTACGCAAACCCAACTTCGGCCGCCATTTTGACATGGTGCTTGAGGTAGTTACCGCCGGGATAGCAGAAGCTCGTCACTGGTTTGCCGATAACGTTTTCGAGGAACTTCTTGGATTCACGCATTTCGCGCCGCGCCTGTGCATCGGTGACGGCCGTGAGGCGCGGATGTGTCATGGTATGCGCGCCAATTTCAAATCCATCTGCTGCAATCTCTTGGATCTGCGCAGTGGTCAGGCGATCGGCCTTTTTGATTTCATGATCGCGCGGCGACACGTAGAATGTGCCGGGCATATTGTATTTCTTGAGGAGCGCGGCGAGTCGAACATCGAGCTTGTGGCCATCGTCCCAGCTGGTTGTGACAATTACTTGTTTCATAATCTTCCTTACTTCCGCACCATTTCGTATGCTTGCTGCAGCTCCGTGACCACGTGACCCCAGGTAAAATGCTCGGCCGCGTAGGCCACAGAATACGCCGACATACGCTCACGCAGCGCGTGGTCGCTCAGCAATTCGCCTATGGCTTGCTTCACCGAGGCAGCAGTTGGCTGGCGGAGCATGCGCACGAGTGACTTATCGAGCTTGTAGCTTGCGTATCCTGGATCGTCCGTAGTGATAATCGGCAGCCCTGAGGCCATCGCTTCCTGTACAGACAGCGGAAAACCTTCACCCGTCGATGGCAGTACGAACAGATCGGCTGTGCGATACACTTCGGCCAGCTCATGCTGCGGCAATTTGCCCAGCGACGTGACGTGTTCTGGCAGGGGTTCACTTGTGTCGCCGCCGGCCAGAACAATGCGATACTCGGGGCTTGCCGCGGCAAGGACTTTATCGAAACCTTTCTTTGCCACGAAGCGCCCCACGAACAAGATGATCGGGCCGTCGGTGGGCAAGCCGAATTTCTGGCGAGCCTGAACTTTCTGCCTCGCGGTTGCAGGGAAGAACAGATCAGGATCGATGCCATTTGGCATACGCTGAATCTTGTGGTCGGCGACCTGGCGGCTAAGCAAAAACGCGTCGACGTCGTCATTCAGCGTAAAAATCTTGGAGCTCTTGCCGAACAAGAACCGACCAGTTGTGGCGTATACCATTTTCTGTGCTGCGTTCACCATACCAATCTTGTGCTGCACCTGCATAATGTGTTGCGTCAGTACTAGCGGCTTGCGAAAAACCCACGCGCTAAGCCCCGCAGCCAGTGACGACAGATAGAACACGTCATGCGCGTGCACGACATCGGCATGGCGAACTGCGCGCGCAGCCTCCCATAAAAGTCGCGGCGAAAAGAGTGGCTGCGGCACACCGAATTTCTCGAGGGGATTAAGCGCCCCAACCCGAACAACTCGCACGCCATCTTCGACGCCAGAAACCTCATGGCGGCTAACCTTGCTTGTGATAACCGTGACGTCGTGGCCGAGCGCGCTGAGCCGTTTAGCATGGTTTTGCGCCACCAACTCAATACCACCCGTATGTGGTGGGTAGTAATGAGTAGCGATAACGATCCGGCGACTAGACACTGCGAGGCCTGTTACTTTACAGCCTGAGGAGTTACCGGCGTACGAACACCTTTGCGGAGTGAGATACGCTTCTTAAACAGCTGCGTGCCATTACGGAAACCGTCTTTGAATGTGCCGAGCTTCGTCTCGCCCATACGTGGGCGATAGGCGATCGGCACTTCGTCGCAGCGAAAGCCCTTGGCGTACGCTTCGATTTTCAACTCCTGAGAGAAGGGCATGCCGCCCGCCACAACATCCAGGAGTGGCCAAATAGAACGCTTGAAAATCCACATACCCGATTGCGAATCATTGAATGATACGCCGAACAATACCTTCGTTGTCGCGCTGAGTACCTTGTTGCCAAACACATGCAGGCGAGTCATCGCAGCGGGGTCAAGCGTCGCCATGCGATCAGTTGTAATAAAATCGAGATCATTCTCGGTCAAGTGATTGACGAGCGAAATAATTTCATTAAATGGATAGGTCATGTCGGCATCACCAGTCACAACGACATCACCTGTCGCGTTGGCAAATCCAGCCTTATATGCGTTTCCGTACCCTCGCACAGGTTGCACGATTACCCGCGCGCCCGCTTTCCGCGCGATATCCGCGGTTCCGTCGTTGGAGCCATTATCGACGACTAATACCTCCAGCTCGTAGCCAAGGTCTTTAACTTTTGTGCTCGTAACTTCTTTGATGACATCACTGATGCCTGCAGCTTCATTTAAAGCTGGTATGACGACTGAAATTTTCATACAGTCCTTTCTAGCCAGTAGTTTATTGTTTCGTCTCTGCCCACAAGCGTAATCTGCACCAAGCCCTGGCTATTTCCGGCTGGCACGATGACGTGAGGCGTCATGGTTTGCGATTGCTGATCCGCCAAAGTAACAGACCCCTCGCCGAGGATGACGGTCCCTCGCGAATCGGTAAAGCTTATGCGATAGGTGTACGTGGCGGCGCGACCTTCGAGGTCGTGAATCACAAAACTGAGGGGCAAGGCGTCACCAGTTCGCCCGTGTTGACGCTGAACCGCACCGGTAAAGTATAGCTCCGTGAGACCGCGTGAGCGCCCCGAGTCAGCCATACCCAAACCATTTGCGACGCTCGTCGGCAAAAGCGACATGGCCACAATCAAAAAGATAGTGCCGGAAGCTAACACGCTGGCCCAACGAGTTGTACCCGTAGGCATTGTAAGCACAGCGCCAATTCGCCTTGTACGAGGCTTTGTCATGGTAGCTCCATCTTTACCCACCAGCCGCGCGACATGCGCAACAGATCGTTTGCTTTTACTTCAGAAACTAACATTATTTAGATACGCTTGGCAAGCATTTCTGACAATTTTGTGTAAAAAACGCTAGACAAAAAATATCATTTGTTATACCGAGTATAGCGATACTACTTTATTCATACAAGCAGAAGAGTAGCTAGCGCGCCCGCGCACGCCGCGCCTGGGCCGGCTGTCAACAGGACCGTACCTTTATAGGGCACAGCCGCGTACGCGTCAATAATTTTGGCCGTACCGACCACAGCGTTATACTCAAAATATGAAATTACGACGCGACTGGACCGACCGCACAGGACGATTAAGCACGATCGACCTCGAGCTTCTGGCTGATACGCTCAAGGAGCGAATCTATGCTTCGCTCGCTATCCTGGCAGTGCTGCTCACGATTGATCCAGCGCATAGCACCGCGGCGCACGCCGCGACCATCATCGGCGGCACGGCACTCTCGCTGTGGCTTGCGAGTATCGTCAGCGCTCAGATGGCGCATCGTATGGTTTTTGGGCGACCAGACACCGCAAGAATCGAGAAGGAACGGCAGCGCCATGCGCCGCTGCTAGCGTCGGCTGCGCTACCGCTCATACTCGTTGGGCTGTCGAGTATTCACATACTATCGCTGGAGCGGGCGATCACGATCTCTATTTGGACTATTTTGCTTTCGCTCATTCTGTGGTCTGTTTCGTCAGCGCGATCGATGCGCGCTTCGGGGCTGGCGACGCTTGTGCTGGCGGGGATTTCGCTGCTGATTGGACTTGGGGTGGTGGCGATTAAGGCTATATTGACTCATTAGAAGAAACATTATATAATCATCAGGTCTCGCGAACCTACCATTTGGAGGAATGGTGACACGGATCGACCCGAAGCCAGGCATTGTGTATGTTGGCCTTGGTCCTCGTTTCGACGGTGAAAGCGCCGGCAACCAGCCGGTGCCCACCGACATGCAACCCGACGTCATCGGCGTCTACGTTGGCGGCTGTATCGGAACCGGACTCGGCTTGCTCAAAGGCAATGCACATGCCCATGCGCACGCCTTTAGAAACGATCCGCATCGTGGCTGGGTATGCTTCCAACATCCCGACGACCTCAACAATGAGGCAACACGGATGCACGAGCTCGCGCACATTCGCACAGGTCACGGCCACACCGACAAGTGGCGCGCTGAAATGGTGCGCCTTGGGCAGCCAATAACTCCTCGTTACCAGCGCCGACAGAAGAAGCGTTCGTGAGCATCGAGCGGCCGAAAGGTCGCTCAGCTCCATGATCTTATATATCCAAGCGCATGAGCGTGCTGCGCGATTAGCAATAGCGGTTTGAGTTGTGCGATAATAGACGCATCATGAAGCGTCCAATTGCCGATGACAGCACCTACTACCGTGATGTGATGCGGATCTTGCGCGTGGCAGGGACGTTCCTGCCGCTTGCGATTGTGCCCGTTGGGCTCTTGGTGAGAGACGGCCTGCTTGATAACAGCTTCTACCTTGGCGATGCCTGGTACGGCGCGCTCTCGATCGCGTTATTTGCGGTGGCGCTGCTGCAGTACTTTTTGACGCGGTATCGTCCGACACCAGAGAATTATTTGTTTTTGACGGTGGCATATCACGTCTTGGGTGTAGCGTTTATCTTGACGGTGAGTGGCTTCCTCAACCCGATTATCATCTGTTGGATTGCGCTGATGCTGGCGGCAGATACGTACTTTGGCACGATCGCCTTTGTGCTCAGTGCGGCTTGTCTGGCGATCACCGGTATCGTGACGTTGCCGCTGCATGGTATTAGCGCGAATGAATACGCGCAGGTGCTGTGGTACTGCGCGTTTATTATTGGTGTCGGATTTACAGTGTCACGGATTCGCACGGTGACCGACCGTGAGCGTATTGCGCTATACAAGAGTCGCGAGGATGTAAACTTCCAGCGCGAACGGCTCATCACGCTGGTCAATAGCATGGGTGACGCCGTGATCGCGACCGACGAAGACGGCGAGATCAAGATTTACAATGCGGCCACACTGAACCTCCTCGACACCAACGCGTCACTGACGAATAAAAAGATCGACCGCATTCTCCACCTCTACAACGAAGACGGCAAACGCGTCCGAGCGCTCGACCAAATTCGCGCTAAGAAAACAGTTTTCTCGCGCACTGACCTCGTGCACAAATTCAACGATGGCGAACAAATGAACCTCTATGTCAACTTCGCACCGATTCAGCTGAGCTATCAGGGAGCGGGTGATAAGGGGTTCATCTTCATCCTGCGTGACATCACCAAGGAGAAATCACTCGAAGAAGAGCGTGACGAATTCATTTCAGTCGTTAGCCACGAGCTCCGCACGCCGGTTGCCATCGTGGAAGGAAATATCAGCAATTTGCTCGTCTTGCAGAGCCGTGGCGCTGATCAATCGGTTCTGGACCACGCCCTCCAGGATGCGCATGACCAGACACTGTACCTTGCCAAAATGATCAACGACCTCAGCACGCTCTCGCGCGCTGAGCGTGGTCTGGACAGCGCCATCGAAGACATCGACACGAGCGCACTTCTGACTGAAATGTACAAGAACTACGCTGATCCAGCCCATAAGAAAAACCTCAATCTTGATCTCGACCTCCAGCCCAACCTGCCACACGTCCACACCAGTCGACTGTACCTAGAGGAAGTGCTCCAAAACTTCCTCACCAATGCCATCAAATACACCAAGTCGGGTAGCGTCACACTCATCGGTCACAAGACCAAAGAAGGCGTGTACTTCGCGGTCAAAGACACGGGCATTGGCATCAGCAAGAGCGATCAGCGACATATCTTTGAGCGATTCTGGCGCTCGGAGGATTACCGTACGCGCGAGACCAGCGGCACCGGACTTGGGCTATATGTCACCAAAAAGCTAGCCGGCAAGGTGGGCGTTGATATCAAGTTCGAATCGCGACTGAACCACGGGTCGACATTTAGTTTTGTTCTCGAAACCAAAGACGAGCAGACAAAATAAGTTCATTTCTTTCGCTTCTGGGCGCCCACGTGTTTTAGCACGGAGGCGCCCAGAAAGCGACAGTTCAGACCAGCTGTTGCAGCGCCTGCCACAGCACAGAGTTGCGGCCCCATCGCCGATCGGCGGCAGCCACCTGGTAGCACTCCTGTAGCGCACGGATCATCTTGGGGTGCAGACCGGGGCACGTCGGGTCGTCCGGTGCGGCCTCGTACTCGTACGCGATGTCGGCCGCGCTCATGGCGGCGCCGAAGTACGTGGCACCCTGAGATCCCGGGCGGCGGCTCACCATCATCGTCGCACGCGAAGCGCGCATACCGGGTGCTGCGATGATGAGCAAGATCTCCTGCCGCGTCAAGGCCGCTCGGACCTCCGTGATCTTGCTCGCCGGCACGAACCCCATGACAGCAGCACGCTGGAATGGCATGACGCCACCCCATGCACGGCGGTCCGGCGTGCACCCCGGCTGGGAGTTCGTCGTGACGAACCGTCCGCTCCGGTTGAGCGCTGCGAGCAGCGGCACGAGGCGCTCCGTCTCGGGTTGCACCTGCTGGTAATGCGCACGCGTGGGCATGCAGCGGATCTTCCGCTCCAACCAATCCGCCGTGCATATACCGAGATCGAGCGGCGTACGGGCATCGATCCAGGGTTTGCCATGAGACATGGCAGGTCTCCATTCTCGTTGAGGATTAGGTCCGGAAGATTATTATAAACTAAACTTTTTTACTGTAAATGCTTTGCGCTGGCTCTAAACGGGTCATCACCGGATAACACACATTGCGACCTTTCCAGTTCACATCGCCGAACTCATATGTGAGCATGCTGCCGATCAGCAAGATAAGTTCTTGCAGCAATGATACCGGCATGAGCAACAATGTCACCGGCCACGTATACTGGTGTGTCCGTACGATCACAAGTACGTATCCCAGCCACAACACAGAACATGCCGTGATAGACGGCACCAACAGCCGTGCATCATGTGGTGCGACCAGGAGCGTCACAAATGGCAGTACAAAGATCACGGCCAGCAGTAACGCACCGAGGAGCACAAGCAAAGGCTGTCGCTTGAGCGTCGGGTAGAGAAACCGGACGGCTGACTCGATCTGGCTGCTCCACTTCTTCGCGGTCGTTATACCGACCTCGTCATTGCTCACAATGAACCGGTACTGGTCGTGCACAAACAAGATACGTGCAAAGTACGCTTCTGGCACGATCTTCTGCCGGACCGCATCGAACCCACCGAGCTTGGCAAGCGTTTTCCGACGGATCAGCCATGCCTGGCTCGCGACCGGCACACGCCGCGCCGTTACCGGCAAGGCGATTTGCCAGTAATATCGAAGTGTGGTGAGGAGCGTCGCCATGTTCCAGCCGTCTCGGCGCGTCGGCAGAACCGTGACCATTTCTTGCTTATTGCTGAGCGCATACATGATGAGCTTGGTGATGCTTTGCGGGCTCAGGTGAGTGTCGACATCGGCGAACAGCACATAGTCGCCACTGGCTTGCTCTGCCAATGTGCGCAGGGCCTGATTCTTGCCCAGCCAACCATCGGCCGGGACATCGCCCTGGACAAATCGCACGCCTTGGTGCGCGAAGCTGCGAATGATCTCGGATGTCTTGTCCTGCGAGCAGTCGTCCAGAACGATAATCTCCAGCTTGGGGTATTCGCTGGCGACGGCTGCCTGGAGGCATGATTCGAGCGCGTGCGTCTCGTTGCGAGCGGGGATAGCGAGCGTGACGGTCGGGAGATCTCGGAGGCGTAGACCTTGGTCGAGCTTTCGCAGGCGATAATGCTTCAGCGTCCAGAATATCTGATACAGAAACGCCAGGCCGACAACCGTCGACACCAGAAGCGCCAATATGAGTAGCTTTGTATATGGCACGTCAGTCAATCGCAGCGCCTGGAGCGCCCACCAGACATCGAGCACCACCACGAACACTCCGAGCGACAGTACCGTATTCAGATGCGTGCTCCGCCGAAGAAACTCCGGTCGCAAACGCCCAAATAGCAGTCGACCGCCAAGCAGAATCACCCACAGTCCCATAAGACACAGGAGCGTCAGCAGTAGCCGCGGAAATTCGGCCGCAAACAGGAAGGGGAAGCCCGCGAGTACAAGCCCCAAGCTTACTTCCGCCAGGATATATCGCCGCGCCCATGCCCACTTGTAGTGACTTACACCGAGCAGTACCAACAGAGACGAAAGCGTCGGCAGGAGCCATAAGAAAAGACTCGCGTTCATGTCTACAATAGTAGCATAGTGCTTATGGTGACAAAATACATATTTCATGCTATAATATATTAGTCCAATCAACAGCGATTGCGAGGAAATATGCAACTGGTACGCGTTATCGTCCGCGGGCCCGAAGTCATCCCCACCGACCCCAAAGGTGTGGACTTCGGGGGCGTCACCTACAAGCGCGAGGAGGCAACCACGAAGGCCATCTACATGGCGCTCAGGGTGCCGAGCCGCCGTGACCGTTTCCAGTGGACCCGACCGGACGACGAGAAGATGCAGGTCACCAAGATGCAGCTTCCGTTCAGCAAGGAAGTGATCCTCGAGTTCTGCAGCGGCACTTGCATCGACAAGATCGTGGATGCGGTGGCGAGAGCCGGCTCTGACGACGCAAAGGCTGTTCTGGAGGTCTCTCCGCTCCTGAGGCACATGGAGAAGTACTCCAGGATCTGACTCGCCGGACACATCGACGCCCGGCCCCAGCCCACTCCCCGCGAGTGTGGCCGGGGCCGGCGTCCGACCCCTTGACCAATGAACTTATTTGCTCTATTATTGACATCGACGCCTACAACTCACTGTAGGCTATTTAAATTGGAGAAAATTGTGGCTGAAAACCAACCAAAAGCTACAAACCTCACTGGGAACAAGAAAAAAGCCGACCTCCTGAAGCGCGAAGTAAACGTATCAGGAAGCGGAAAACTGTCGCGCAAGGTTCGCGCGCCACGCTGGATCCGCGCTATTGGCGGCTACTTCAAAGGGAGCTGGCAAGAGCTTCGTGAGGTTAGCTGGCCAACTCGCAAAGCAACTTGGGGTATGACGCTTGCCGTTATGCTATTTACCTTGGTGCTGGCAGTGATCATCTTGCTCCTAGACCTGGGATTTGAACAACTATTTAAGAGGATAATTTTGTAATTATGAGCAGCCAACGCTACGACTCAACCCGTCAGTGGTACGCCATCCATACGTACTCTGGCTACGAAGAAAAAGTCGCCGAGAGCATTCGCCAGCGCGTGGATTCAGTCGACATGGCCGACAAGATCTTCGATGTGATGGTTCCGAAGGAAAAACAGATCGAGATCAAAAACGGTAAGCGCAAGATCGTCGAGAAGAAAATCTTCCAAGGCTACGTCCTTGTCGAGATGAAGATGACCGAAGACGCGTGGTACATTATCCGCAATACCCCAGGCGTCACTGGCTTCGTCGGGAGCGGCACTGAGCCGACTCCGGTCAGCGAAGAAGAAATGGCCAAAATCAAGAAGCGCATGGGCGTTGCCGAGCCAAAACACCGTATCGACTTTACGGTTGGCGAGGTCGTCAGCATTGTGGATGGTCCGTTCAAGGGCTTCGACGGCGCTATCAACGAGATCGACACCCAAAAGGGCAAGATCAAAGTCCTGGTCAGCATGTTTGGCCGCGACACTCCTGTAGAGCTCGACGCGCTGCAGGTCAAAAAAGTCTAGGCTAGCCAACTCTGGCACCTCTAAAGAACGCTCTTTCACGGGCGTTCTTTGGCAGTTGCTTACATCACTCAACCAACAGGGCGAAGTGATGCAGTGAGCCGTAAGGCTATCGTCCCTGCTTATATTTCGCGTAACTTACCAAGAGATTGAACGACTGCGTAAGGCTCAAGACCTGATCTTCGCTCATGCGATGTTCTGATTGAGCTAGCTTTTCCTCGAACCACTCATTGTCGATAGACTCATCCGCAGCAGCTACTTCGTCTATAAACTTGAAGTAACGCTCCTTGTCTAAACTATGAGCAGACTCAGGGAACTGGCTAATCCAAAAATCGAATGCTTGATTGACTTTATCCATATTCTATTTCTTCCGTTTCTTTTTTACTGGTGGCAGCAGCACATCCATGACGGCATCAAAAGACTTCGGTATTTTCGGCTTACCCTTGTTGGGTTTGTTCTTACTGCTTGCCATATATCTATTTTACCATCTCTTTGCCGAGTGCGTGTTGCGCCACGAATACTCGTGCTTGCTGCCCATGCTTCTTGATGAAGCCGTCCGCCATCGAGCGCACACCAGAACCCGCGCTGCCTTCTAGCTCAATCTCGAGCACAATCTCACCGGTAGTCGTGACGAACACGTTCTTGAAACTCGTAGTCGTCTTGCCAGTCGCCTTCGGAGCCGCCAACGAGAACACGCCCAGCGTCATCATGCGAGTCGCCGTGAGCCTTTGACCTCCGCCTTGAGTCTCACGCTCAACACCTGTCTCAAAGCGTATGACCTCATCCCAGCTAAAGTGTGCGATAGGGCTGTTATCTCCAAGGCCACTCTTATCACCAATCGATACGTCTATCCCTGCGGCGACCATTGCTAGGCGAAGTGAACGATGATAGCCAGGTATGCCTGGATGTGTGCCGAAGTACTCGCCACCTATCTCAAGCTTCGCCTCCTTTGGTTTGCGTTTGAATAAGCCCATACTGCCTCCTTGATTTAGAAGCGGTGCAAATTAAAAAGGACACCGCACTAGGTGTCTAAGCCGGTAATAGGTTGTGCCTACTACTTGTCGCGCGGTGCCCATTTCAATGGCACAACCGCGCAGCTATATGCTTGCGCAATGTATTCACTATTACCAACTTAGACATCCTGATTATAACAGAAGCCACATCATTGAGCTTCTCTTAACAAACACCCATCGATTGCCCTACGATGGGAGCATGAAAGAACAGCCAGACCCACAAGAACTCGTATTGGTTAAAGTCGAAGAGGTGAATCTTATGATGAACCTCCTTTACGCTCGTGACCGGGAGGGTAACATCTGGCGCACGCTACAAGACAATGGCCGGCTCGGCGAGTGGCGCTTATTCATGAAGGCTAAGGACGTACCGCGACCGACACTAACGTTTGACAAGATAGTAAACAGTAGTAAATCTACTTAAATAGTAGCGGTTGCGATATAGCCATAGGTACGTAAAGCGTTTACAATGTAGATAATGACTAAGGTAAATTATTTTGTGATAGCGGAAGACGTTATTAAGGCTGAGGATGGAAGTATAACCATCGTTAGGATATACAACCGACTATTTACTGAAAAATTACCCTACGAGCACCCTCCGCTCGCTTTAGCTATGGGATTTATTCCTGATGATGGCGTTGTAGAGAATGATAAGGTTAAGTTTAAGCTTACTATGACAGCGCCGAGCGGAGTGATAGCCGCCGAGATGGAGGGGGTCGCCAAGCGAGTCATCCCAAAGGGCGATGACGGGCAAGAACATGAGATAGCATCCTTTGTTGACCTTGGCAAGGACCTACGGCTACCTGAATTGGGTGTGTATACATTCAACTTATCTTGTGGTGACAAGAAAATAGCTGAAAACAAGTTTGAACTAGTTAAAAAGGAGAAATAGTGGACCACGCTCAGCCCCACATGGAACGCTACCTAACAACTAAAGTTGATTTTTCCCAGCAGGCCGATGGAAGCCCTGAGCATATCCGAGGAGATATCGCATGGCATCCTGCCGCCGTTCAGAAAGGTATCGCCAGCACTGCCACCTTTAACCTGGCTCGAAAAATAGGGTCCTTTTACGGCTTGAGTTTTCAACATTATCCTGTACTTACCGTTGCTATGAATGGGTTGGCCCTCATTAGCCTAGGTGGTTTCGCACAATACTTAGCCACAGACAGCTCCTTAGTACATCCATTTGCACTGGTGTGGGGAATGGTGGGCTTCGGAGGTATGGCACTAGTTATTGGTAAGGCGTCAAAATATATTCATGAGCGACGCAAGCAATAATTGGATTAGCTTTCTAAAAACTGCTTGGAGGGCAGAAAACCAGACGGCTCATGGCCGCCTTAATCTTCGCGTAACCATACTCCTTATCTTGATGTGTGGTATATTTTTCATTCCGAGTATAGCTGAGATTGCTAGCGCAACAATACTAACGCTATGCGACAAAAAGCCTCTTGAATTTTTCCCCATTTGGTACGGAATGTTACTAGTCGAGGTACCTTTGTACTGGCCGTAGTGTGTTTATTTGTAGTAGGCAAAGCAGAGAATAATATTCAGCCTCCAAGCACCGGTACACAACCGTAATACCCAATTCTTGTGTGGTGTGGTTAAAGAAGTTTTAACTGCACTGGCATCATAGCTCGCTTGCGTGCCCACCCGCGCAGCGCTAATGGCTGCACAGCCTTCTTGCCGAGCATCTTCTTGTACGGCAATGTCTTACCCCATGCCAGGTCAAACCACTTTGCAAAGCGCTCGCCATCGCTAAGGCTACGGTAGTTAAACTTGAACTGGAAGCTACCGATAAGGTACGACGACAGGTATTTGCCACTCAAATGCATGTGCACGCGAATCTTGCGGCGCACCAACATCCAGGCGTTCTCGATGTGGTTCGTTGTAATACCCATGTGAACGTACTGCTTTTGGCTGTGGTTAATACTGTCGTGTTTGTAGCGATATTGAATCATGCGGTAGATACGGCTTTCATCTGTTGCTACGGTAGCGTTCGGGGCGATATGAGCGTTAAAGAAGTCCATTGCTACGGTGCTATCGGGCTGCTTAACCACCTCTAACGCCACGCGCCCGTTCGGCACCTGCTCAATACCGCCCATGACGGCGTGCTTCCTTGAGTAACGTGCCGTACTGCGGCCTTTCGCCCTACTTCCGTGATACATTTCGTCAACGGCCACGTGCTTCTCAAGCACGATATTCTCTTCCTTCATGCCTTCCATGATGCGGTGGACGAGGTGTTGGGCTGTCTTGCGAGTGACACCTATCTTCTTGGCCATCTTGAGCGTAGACAGGTCGTCAGTGGTTTGTAGGTAAATCGCCATAAACCATTTCTTGAGCGGGAGGTGCGTGTCCTGAAAGACAGTACCAACTAATGGCGAGAACTGCTTTTTGCAGTCAGCGCACTTGAACAAGCGGCGGGTCTTGCAGGTGTACACGTCTACGGAGCCACAGTTAATACACGCTAGGCCATCGGGCCAGCGCTTCTGTATGACATATTCAAAACAAGCGTCCTCATCTGGAAAACGCTCGTGGAAATTGAGCAGGTTCAAGTCCATATTGAATAGTATTATACAATTTTTTACCATAATTAACAAACACACATCATAGGATTAGTGCGCCTCGAATCAGAGCGTGCTATAATAAAAGCACGCAATACTGGCAGAGGCTCCTTTGGGGCCTCTTACCTTTTTAAGACGTTCTTGTTTCTATTTTGGTTAAAAAATAATGTCACCCGAGGCGGGACTTGAACCCACAACCTCCCAGTTTCGCAATACTGGCGCTCTGTCCATTTGAGCTACCGGGCCTATGTTCGTAGTGTAACATAGGTTTCTTGTCATTTAGCTACAGCTATGGTGTGGTAAGTATTTGGCTTCAGCTACTTTGGTTGAGTGATGTAAACAACTCTGCGTTCTTTAGTATTGCTTAAGTATGAACTTTATTTTATAATTGATATCCGGCATTGACCAGATCGAAGGGGGTCGCCATGGCTACCCAGATGGAACGAGAAATCGTTCAGAAAGCGGAAGGTGACGTCGACCGGCTGAGAGAGCTCATCGACAGCTACCACAAGAACGACGAGGAAATCGCTGCGCCTCACGACGACCTGCTCGACGCAGCACGCGCAGCCGTGGAGCGTGGCAGCGACGTCGGAGGTATCTTCGGGGAAGTGGTGCGCGGGCATGCCTACGCCTACTTCCTGTCGGAGCGAAACCGCGCCAAGCATTGGAAGTACTTCGTCAACCTCATCGCACAGCTCTAGCGTCATCCAACCCACCACCAGAGAAAGTGTAGGTACATGCAGCTTCTGTCGTGGGGTCACCACCCGATCACCCAGGACGTCGTGATGGAGGTTTCCCCGTTACCCAAGTGGAGCGGCACTAGCCTGGCCGCCGAGCTCGGACGGTACGTCTCCTCGACCTACTTCGTCCGCGCCCACGCCAACCAGAGCAACACCCACGTCACGCTCACGTTCACCGACGTGGACCTGGCTTGCTGGGAACTGGAGCAGGCCGAACAGCTCAGCGACTTCAGAGGGCTGGTAGACCAGCTCCGCGAAGAACGGACGGCAGCGCTCGAAAAAGCCGCCGCTCAGGCGAAAAAGTCTGGCTGAAGCCCTGGAACCCTTCGCCCCCGCAACACGCGGGTGGCGGAGGGTTCCGGCTCACTACAAGTCTCTCTTGATTCTTTCGCGAAATGAAATTATAACTATACATCTGCGAAGCCCAACCCTGGGCTCGCATTGGATAGCACGGAGGAGAACATGTCGTTCACTTACAGACCGGCCGCACGCCTCGAGGATGTCCTCCCCAAGGCGCTCACATACGCGCAGACGCAGGGCGAAGACGCTGTCTTCACCTTCAACAAAGTCACCATCGTCGTCACAGAGGACTCCAGCCTGGATCACATCTTTTCGGCCTTCTGCGACGCACCCGAAGGTCGGACCGTCGGACCCTGCAAGCTCAATCTCTGGCGTCGGCTCAAGTCGTCACGGCGACCCAAGGTCTCGCGTGACTGGAGACCAATCGAAAAGGCAGCTCTGCGCCTCGCACTTCAGAAATTGCGTGCAACGAGCATTCACCGTATCGGCTAAGTCCGACAAGCCCAAAGAGGCCGGATGCAGGATAAAAACAGATCCTCCATCCGGGCTGATCTAGGGCCGCCCGTGCTATCCCAATTTACCCTATACAACAGATGTAAATTCCTGTATAATATCTCCCGTTACGCACTTCTGATAACTTGAAGGAAGATTATGGCAAAGAAAGTAAAAGCAAACCTGAAGTTTCGCGTGCCAGCCGGCCGCGCTTCAGCAGGACCTCCAGTAGGTTCTATCTTGGGTCAGCACGGCCTGAACCTCATGGACTTCGTGGGCGCATTCAACGACCGTACGAAAGACATGATGGGTAAAGATGTAATGGTTCACGTACAGGTCTTTGAGGACCGCACATTCACGTTCAAGGTTATCGGCCAGCCAGTCGACGACATGATTCGTGAGGCAATCGGTCTAAAGAAGGGCTCTGGCAAACCACACGTCGAAAAAGTCGGCAAAATCTCTCGCGCTCAGCTCGAAGAAATTGCCAAGGCTAAGATGGACGTACTGAACGCCAACGACCTGGACGCAGCCGTTAAGGTTATAGCTGGAACCGCCCGTAGTATGGGCGTCGAAGTCACAGAGTAGAGCAATACCAATGAGCGCCGAAGCGTTTCGATCATTTGAGCGAACATTCAACATCGATGAGCAAATCCGCGGCGTTGAAATAGCCGCCAAGTCGATCGTGCGCATTCGGCTGCTCCTCGCAGAACATCACGACCGCCTCAAGCGTGAGCGCGGCGAAGAGATTGCCAACATGGAGATCATCAAGCATCTCACTAACGCAATCGAAGAGCTCAAGGGAGAACTTGAGGACGCACTTGCCTTCCTCGAGGAATTCGACCCGGCTCTATTCCAAAAGTTGAAAGATAATAGTTAAGTGGGAGGCCCTGAAACGGCCGCACGCACCACAAGGAGAATCACCATGGCAGAAGACAAAGCCAAGAAGCAAGACGAAGCAGTAGAAGCAACGACCGAAGAAGTCGTAGAAACTCCTGCCGTCGAAACACCTGAAGTTACAGAAGAAAAAACCGCAAAAGCCGGCAAGCGCAGCGCCAAGTCGCTCGCCGAAGCCGAAGAGAAGGCCGCCAAAGAAGAGCGTAAAGTCACTGGCGACACCACTCCGCAAAGCGACGAGGCAAAGGCAAACGACAAGAAGGGCCCAGCCCCAAAGACTCGCACACGCCTCGAGCGCCGCGGCAAAAACTACCGTAAAGTAGCCGAACAAGTTGAGGCTACCAAGCTCTACACCCTCGACGAAGCAGTTGCGCTCACCTCCAAGACAAACCCTGCGAAGTTCGACGCAACTGTCGAGCTACACATCAACCTCAATGTTGACCCACGCCAGGCTGACCAGAACATTCGCGCAACCGTTGCATTGCCACACGGCACCGGTAAGACTGTTCGCGTTGCAGTCTTCGCACCAGCCGACCAGCACGACAAAGCTAAGAAGGCTGGCGCTGACATCGTAGGCGAGGAAGATTTCCTGAAGCTTCTCGACAAAGAGCAACTCGACTTTGATATCCTTGTGGCAACCCCACAGATGATGGCTCGCCTCGGCAAGTATGCTCGTCTGCTCGGTCCACGCGGCCTGATGCCTAACCCTAAGAGCGGCACCGTCACAGCCAACGTCGCTAAAGCCGTCGAAGAAGCCAAGGCTGGTCGCGTCGAATACCGCGTCGACAAGCAAGGTATCGTGCACCAAGGCATCGGCAAAGTCAGCTTTGAGGCAGCCAAGCTGAGCGAAAACGCAAAGGCGTTTATCGCTAGCGTGAGCAGCGTTAAACCTGCTAGTATCAAGGGCGCATACATTAAGGCCGTCACCGTCAGTACCACTATGGGACCTGGCATCAAGGTTGACGTAAACAGCCTCTAAATCCAGAGGGGAGAAAAGGGTGGGCGAAAGAATTAGGCATAGTCGGAGTGGCGAACGACGAGAAGCTGACATTCCTGGAGGCGTCGAGCCATTCGCGCTCAGAGCTATAAAGGCGAGTGTCACCAGAAGAAGAGCGCTTGTCTCCAGCGCAGATCGACTTGTCCGGAGCATCAACACCCAGCTCGATGGGCCTAGCCGCAATCGCCAATCGCCGACCCCGCCCGATCTGCCGTCGCCACACCGTGCTGAGCGCGAAGTCGAGATAGACGAAGCACTGCAAACAGCTCGACGGCGAAAGCTCGCCGGTCTGGCGTTCGACCAAGTAACTGATCTAGCCTAGCAAACAAAACTCCCCGCACGCACGTCGGGGAGTTTTTTGTTAGTATAAAGCTATGGGGTACGTCATCGGGATCACAGGCGATATCGGCAGCGGCAAAAGCACCTTTGCGGCTCTACTTCGTTCTATGGAGCCGAGCCACGCCATCTACGAGACAAGTGAACTTATTTCCGAAGTCGCCGAGGACTTCAACCGCGCGCTGAGCGGAGAGCTGGCCTTTGAGACAACCACAAACAACGTCGAGCTGGTCAATCAAGCGCTCATCTGGTTTATCGAAGCCATTAGCGAGCGACTCCATCAGGACGATGTCGTCTGGAATCAGTTAGCCATTACCAAGCACAATCTCGCGGCGCATCCTGAGCTCTTCGAGAAACTGTTCGTCTATCTGGATGCTGTAAAGAAGCAGCCATCGATGCTCGACACGCGTATTACCACCGAGAATAAAAACCAATACCGTCCACTCCTTCAGTGGCTTGGCGGATACTTGGTTGCCAAGATAAGCAGTGGTATCTGGTATGATGAGCTATTCCATCGCATCGGTCTGCACGATGCCGACAAAAGCCTTGTGATCATCGGCGGCGTGCGCTACCCAAATGACGCGGCGGCTGTTCGCAGCCATGGTGGTATCGTGCTCGGCGTCGAACGCCCCGGCCTTGCGGCTGACGTGGCAGACATCACCGAATCCAGCCGGAGCCAGATCCAACCCGACGTGCTCGTGCACAATGATGGGTCGCTCGATGAGCTCCAAAAACTCGCTGAGCGGTTCTGGGACGACCTTGGCGCCGGCAACTGTCAGCAAAACTACAACGCCCACCTCTGAGTTATCCCCATTGCCCCAAACCGGTAACTCCGTCACAATATAAAAGACAAATCAAGCGAGGGGACCATGGGGGTATACAGCAACACTGATATTAAGGCGGCCATTACGTCTGGCCAGCTCGTATTTCATCCGTACATCGAGAGCCACATCAACGGAAGTAGCCTCGACGTTACACTTGGCGAGTGGTATTACAAAACAGAGCGTCAGAATCTCGGTGGCGTCTACAATCCGTTCGACCCCAAGGCCGTTGAGCGCTATTTCGAGGGCCCCTTCAAGGCTGAGACACACCAATCGTGGTGCGAAAAGCATGGCCGCACGCTCTTTACTGGTATTCCGGCCGACCATCCCATCATTGTGCTCGAACCAGGCGAGCGAATCTTGGCACACACCCACGAGTTTGTCGGCGTCAAAGGCGATGCCACCAGCACCATGCAAGCACGCAGCACTTGGGGCCGCAACGGTGTCGCAGTCTGCCTCGACGCCGGCTGGGGCGACCCAGGCTATGTCAATCGCTGGACCATGGAAATCTACAATATGAACCAACGCGACTCGGTCATCCTACCCGTCGGGGAACGCATCGCACAGATCGTTTTCTACGGCACCGGCCCTGTCGAAAGCGAATACCACCATCTGAGCGGCAAATACCAAGAGACTGAAGCAAACAATCTCAAGGCCCTCGTCAAATCCTGGAAGCCCGAACAAATGCTCCCGCGCGCTTTCAAAGACGACCGCAGGAAACCAATCGATGCCTAAGGGGACATTCATCGTTATCGACGGGAGTGACGGCTCCGGCAAAAGCACACAGTACGCCAAGCTCTGTGAACGCCTCGAGGCCGAAGGCATCGCATTCGAAACAATCAAATTTCCGCGACACAAGCAGCCGCCCGCGTACTTCGTTGATCGCTATCTTCAGGGGCAGTACGGCCAAGCCGACGAGGTCTCCGCAAAACGAGCGTCTGTCTTTTACGCCGTAGACCGCTACGATGCAGCCGAGCACATTCGCCAACAGCTCGAAAAGGGTGTGGCGGTAATTGCCGATCGCTACGTTAGCGCCAACATGGGCCATCAGGGTGCAAAAATGCCCGATACCGAAACTCGTCAAGAATTTTTCGCATGGCTGGACGACTTCGAATTCAACCTCATGGGCATACCACATCCAGACGTGAACATTGTGCTATCGGTCTCGGACGAGCAAGCCGCGCGCAATATCGCCAAGCGCGCCGCCGAGACGGATAATCCTTCGGACATTCACGAGGCCAATCCCGATTTCCTCCGTCGATCTGCTGAGACGTACCAACAGATTTGCAAACTTTTCCCCGAACAATATCACCGCATCGACTGCATGCAGGACGACACACGCATGCAACCCGCCGAAACTATACATAATCAGATATGGGAGCTCGTCCAGGCTAGGCTCCAGAAAGGCGAGAAGTGATGAAACAATATCACGACCTCCTCAAAGACATCAAAGAAAACGGCACCAAAAAAATGGACCGCACTGGCACCGGCACGCTCAGCGTGTTTGGCCGCCAAATGCGTTTCGACCTGAGCGAAGGGTTCCCGGCTGTCACGACCAAGAAGTTATTCCTCCGTGGCATCATCCACGAACTCCTGTGGTTTCTGCAGGGGAGTACAAACATCAAATACCTCGTTGATAATGACGTACACATCTGGGATGATTGGCCCTTCCGCGCCTACATGCAAAAGACCGGCCAAGACCTTCCCGAGCCAAACAGCGATGAATGGCGCGCCCACATGCGAACATTTACCGACAAGATCAAAACCGACGAGAAATTTGCGCAGGAATATGGCGAGCTAGGCCCAGTCTATGGATTCCAGTGGCGCAGTTGGCCGGCGCCCGACGGACGGTACATCGATCAGATCCAGCAGGCTATCGACACCATCAAGACCAATCCTGACTCACGCCGAATCATCGTATCGGCCTGGAATGTGGCTGACATCGAACAAATGGCGAAGGCTGGCCTGCCGCCATGCCACACGCTGTTTCAATTCTATGTGGCCGACGGCAAGCTGAGCTGTCAGCTGTATCAACGCAGCGCGGATACTTTTCTGGGGGTGCCATTCAACATTGCCAGCTACGCACTCCTCACAATGATGATGGCGCAGGTGACGGGACTCAAGCCCGGCGAGTTCGTTCACACGTTCGGGGACGCGCACCTGTATGTGAACCATCTGGAGCAAGTCGACCTACAGCTTTCACGAACGCCCAAAAAGCTCCCCACGATGTGGATCAATCCAAAGGTTACTTCACTCTTCGACTTCACTATCGACGATTTCAAGCTCGAGGGATACGACCCAGACCCGGCTATCAAGGCACCGATAGCGATCTAGCGGTCAGCTACTCGGCGTCTTGGTCTGCACGCCGGATTTTCTTGTACTTACGATCAGCGTAATACGTTGTAACAGCGGGCGCGAGCATGGCGTCGCGAGCGCTGATCGCCTCCTCAATAACAGACGGAGCTACATAGTCAGGATTACTGGTAATCTCACCAGCGACCGTGCCACCTGTGGTTGCTTCGCGAATTTCTTTGGCGGCCCGGGGGCTTGCATCCTCAAGCCTGTCAAAGTCGAGCACAAACTCTGACACTTTATCGATCTCGAGATTCACATCGGCCGCCATAGCGTCACCACGCGGCACAAACACCCCGGAGTAATTGCCGCCGACCGGACGCATGTCAGGGAACTCGCGCGGCACAGGCGTAGTAGCCAAGAGCAATCGCTTGCGGCGAACTGCGATAAGTCCACGACCGCTCAACAGCCCCGGATCGATCATAATGCGCAGCTTTGCCTCTGGTGTATCGCGCTCAACCATTCCTTCGATCTCGCCACTAACGAAAAGCCCGGTGGCGATTTCACCGATTTCGCGCTCTGCTTCGATGGTCGCATTCCAGTCGCCGCCATTCTCAACACGCGTCAGGTCGACCGTACGAAACGATTCGTGCGCGGCCATAACCGCCCATCGCGCCAACGCGCCCTCGGCCCGGCTCAACTCACGGCGCAGATGTCGCTCTGTCAGACCGCCAACCTCAATATGTAAATCTCGAAATAAGTTCGCTACTTCGTGGGCTTGGCTTCGCATCCGCGATATATCAGTCAGTTCGCCCAACGCCGTCTCAATGTCGCGAGAATCTTCGAATCCACCTCGGGGGAGTGTGGGTTCACGTAATTCTCTCATAATTAAAAATCCTTCATTACTTTACTGAATGTTCCGTACGTTCGTCAAATTTGGTTCGTGGAGCGTGGTTATTGGGGTGGGGAGGGCCGAGGATCACTCAGCCCTCCCCAGCACCCGATCGTCAGCGCTCCGGTAGGAGCAGACTAACGATCATCGCCGAGCGGCTCGACGTGGCCGGCCGTGCCGTGGACGATCCGACGCCTTGCCGGTGTTGCTCGACGGCTCGGTCGGCTGACCGTTTTCGACGCCGTTGTCCGTGTCACCGTGACCGTTCAGCGAAGCGATGGCCTTGTCCGCCTCCCAGTCCTTGGGCAGTATCGCCCGCAGCCATTCGTCGCGATCGTAGCCTGTTGGCTTGAAAACCAACAGGCTCACCGTTCGCAGCCTGACCATCTCGGTGTTTTTCCCCGGAGCGTGAAGTGCGGTGAGCAGGCTGTTCCGCTTGTTCCGTCCTTGGCCCTCCAGGGGCGGGGTTCGACGAGTCATGATGGCCCTTCGACGACGAGATACGACGCCCCTAGCCAGAGCGAGCGTCGGGGTGCTATCTGCCCCTCAGGGCCGAGGCGGCCAGTTGCCTAGACTCAGAGCGACAGATAACGTTTGACTTTCGTAAGGTGCAAAAAACGAGCTCTCCCTTCGGTTGAGCTCGGTCCTAGTGTCTTCTGATGTGTGAACTGAGCTAACCGTTATGCGGGACACGAATAATAATGAGGCCAAATTTCTTGGTCATCATAGACTCGTGCTGTACACAAAGGTTTAAGGCGTTCACAATACTATTTTTACGGTACTCTCTGTGGATTGTCAAGAAACCACACAAAAATGTTGACTTTTGAGCATCAGGTGGATTATAAACAAATGGTATGCAACAACGCACGCCTAACTGCTACTGGATGTTTATTCTCCACGTGTCCCACGGGGACTTGGTTAGTGCGCGCATATAGATAGCGATCAGATTGCAAGAGCACACCGAGTCCCACCGCGGACTCGGTTTTTTTATTGCGTACGGCGTGCCACGCCATCGGCTCATTCATCCCTTGTGAGCCGATGGGGCAGCAAGCCCCTTGACCTTACCGGTCAAGTCCCGTCAGAGGAGACATCCATGCTCACTGTCCCGCCCTACAACGGCGACGACCCGCGCAAGCTCTTTCACACCCTCAACAGCGGCCCCAACCTTCGTGGCGTCACGAATGCCAAACACGACGGCAACCTACCCGTCGACTGGAATCTCAGCTTCGGCCGAGTCGCGCCCTCACCCCTGCAAGGGGATATCGGATGGTTCACGAGGCTCACGGCGTCGGCGTTCACCGACTTCGAGAGCGCGTGCGCCCAACTCCTGCGATCCCCCGAGCTGGGTCCGGTGGTCCGGCGCCAGATTCTCGCCGACGTGGGTACGGACCAAGCCACGCGCGAGACGTACCTATCGAACCCGGTTCCGTTCCAGGTCCGGCGGCTCGACATCGTCATGAACCAGCACGGTCCGGCCGTGTGCGAAAACGACGAGATGCCCGGCGGCTTGGTCCACGCCTACTGGCTAGACCGTGCATACGGCGTCAACCAGCGGCGCTGGGACCGAGCTCTCCACTGGCTGACCGGCGGCGGTTCGTTGGTCTTCGCCGTTTCGACGGAATGGAGCGCACCGTACGTGCAGGAGATCACCTGGTTCGTGCAGCACCTGCAGCAGCGCGGTTTCGACGCCCACGTGGTGACGAGTAACCAGGCCAACAAGCTGAAGGTGAGGCGGGGTGGCGTCTTCCTGCGCCGCAAGAAGATCGGTACGGTGTGGCGGCTGTTCCCGGTCTTCGAAGCGCACGAGGCTTTCGCCCACATCGTCACGGCAGCGCACGAAGGAAAAGTCCGGCTCGCACCCCAGCTCGCCAGCTGGGGAAACAAAGCCTGGATGGGTGTGTTCTGGGAGCAGCGCGGTCACTTCCGCCGGGCCATGAGCCCGGAGGCCTACACGCTCCTCAGCCAGCTCATTCCCTACACGCGGCTGGTTCGGGAGGACGGCGGTTTCCCATCGGCCATTCGCTCGCAGGGTGAGCTCGTGCGGCTCGACGACATGGACGCGCTCCGCGGACTGCCGCAGCGCTTCCGGAAGCAAGTGGTCGTGAAGATGACCGGTGCGCACGACAAAGCGGCGCGCTCGTACGGCGTGATGATCGGCACGTCGGCAAGCGGCACACGGTGGGGCGAAGGCCTCACCCGCATGTTCGGCGTCGCCAAGCAGCTCGCCGTACAAGAGTACCGACCACCGCTTCGTGTTAATGTGCCGATCTGGTCGATGCTGAGCGGCGAGCCGGTGCTGGAAAATCCCTTCACCGGCAAGCTACTCGTCCGGCCTTGGGTGATCGGCGGAAGGCTGGTGAGCGCAACCGCGTTCCTCACCGTGCCCGACACCACCAAGCTCCACGGCACCACGTCGGGAGGGGAGATCCCAATCGACTTTGGCTGAACAGGTCGTCCACTCTGACGGAGGTCGACCGCGCGGCGCAGAGAGATTCTGTGCCCGCGGTCGACCGCCCCAACCATAAAACACAAGCAAGGAGACAATCCATGACAACCACCCCACATCGTTTTCGCGACTTTGGCCTTATCCCAGGCCTTCTTGCTTGTGGACCGCGCAATCTTTTGAGCGATGTCCCAGGCGTCAAGGTCGGCCACTACACGGTCCACCGAGAGCCATCCATCCACACTGGCGTGACGATCGTCGACCCTGGTATTCCGACAATTTTCCGCAATAAACTCCCGGCGGCAATAGCAGTGGGCAATGGCTTCGGCAAGCTGGCTGGCTATACGCAAATCGAAGAGCTTGGAACGCTCGAAACGCCACTAGCGCTCACCAATACGCTCGCCGTTGGTCCGGTTATGCGCGGTGTCGTCGATTTGGTATTGACCGACACACCAGACCTACTCCCGTACGAAACGATCAACGCCGTGGTAGGCGAGACCAACGACGGCCTCGTGAACGACATTCACGAACTCGCCCTCTCGAGTGACGATGTACGGAAAGCATACGACGCGCGCACCAGCGATTTCGAACTGGGCTCAGTCGGAGCGGGGACAGGCACGCGAGCGTTCTCGTGGAAGGGCGGCATCGGGAGCTCGTCACGCGTCGTGGAATATAGAGGTCAGAGCTGCACTGTGGGTGCCCTCGTCCAGACAAACTTTGGCGGAGCGCTGACTATCATGGGCACGGCGGTAGGGGAAGCGCTAGGCGAAACTGACTTTAATGGCAGCATCGAGCGGCTCCTCCGCCGACCCGATGGCTCGTGCATGATCATCATCGCCACCGACGCACCGCTCGATAGCCGCCAGCTCAAACGGCTCGCCAGGCGCGCACTCGTAGGCATGACGCGCACTGGTTCGGTCATGGCCAATAGCAGCGGCGACTACGCGATTGCCTTTTCGACGTGCCGCGACCAAACGCGTATTGCCGAAGACAGCAACGAGCTCAACCAGCTCTTCCTAGCGGCAGCCGAGGCCACCGAAGAAAGCGTCTACGATGCGCTCTTCACCGCCACAACCACCGTTGGCAGTCGAGCGACACTCGAGCAACTACCGATCGAAAAAGTCGTCAAATTGGTCAGGAGACAAAATGGATAAAACCTCAGAACCACAACGACAATTCCGCGTCGGCATCCTGGGCGGCATGGGCCCACTGGCTGGCGTCGAGCTACACCGGCTGATCATCGACGCCACGCCCGCCACAAAAGACCAGGACCACATGCAGGTCGTACTGTTCACCAACCCCAGCATTCCAGACCGAACGCAATCCCTTCGCGATGACGATGGCAAGCTATATGCTTGCGCCGCTGGAGAATCGGTTGCCGAGCTCGAGCGCATGAACGTCAACGTCATCGTGATGGCCTGCATGACCGCGCACTCGCGCCTGTCGTACATCCAAAGGCAGACGAACGTTCCTATCCTCAGTGGCATTCCACTTGTCCATGCCGCGCTCACCACACACTATCCCCAGAAGAAAGTAGCGCTCCTGGCGACGCCGGGCTCAATTGCTTCCGGTGTCTACACCGACAGCGCGCCAAACATCGACTGGCTTATTCCCGGAGAGGCTTTGCAGCAAGAAATAACTGACGCCATCTATAAAATCAAAGCTGGTTCCCAACTCGCCGGCAGTCGCCAGTTGCAGCAAGTCATGGAAGCGCTGCAAAGCCAAGGCGCCGATCTGTTCATCCTAGGATGCACCGAGCTTGGCTTGCTGTTTGCCGACCTACAGGAGCGCGGTTTTAGCGTCATCGACCCTCTGCGACTCCTGGCACAGCAGCTTGTTATCCTCAACAATCTTCACCGATCTGTACAACCTACAGGGCAAGGTGTCAAAGCAATGTATAATGGGTAGCGAATAAGATTTCAGTTTATATATATGAAGACGACGATTACTACTATTTTGGCTGACCTCGTTGCGTTCCCGACGGTCTCGGAAGATCGACGCGCTAATCGTGAGGCCCTCGACTATATCGAGCGCTTTTTGGAGGCCCGCGGTATGTATGTGCGGCGGTTTGAACAGAATGGGTACGAGTCGCTCGTCGCTACGACACGCCAGACAAAGAAACCGCGAATTCTGCTTGCTGGTCATATTGATGTCGTGCCAGCGCCGCCGCTCGCGTTCAAGCTCGAGGAGCGCGATGGCAAACTTTATGGCCGCGGCGTGTGCGACATGAAGTTTGCGATCGCCACCTATCTTCAGCTCGTCGATGATCTCCAAGGGAATCTCAGCGCCTACGACCTCGGCATCATGATTACATCCGACGAAGAAGTTGGCGGCCGCGACGGCGTACAGATGCTACTCGATAAGGTCGGATACCGCACCGACGTCTGCGTCCTGCCCGACGGCGGCGACAACTGGGCGCTCGAGCGCGAAGCCAAAGGCCTCTTGTGGGTCGTCGCTACCAGCAATGGCGTGACAGCGCATGGTTCGCGCCCATGGGAAGGCGCAAGTGCGATCGAGAAGATGATGAACTTCCTGCGCACCGTCCAGTACGATCTGTTCGCCGAACAAAACGGCAACACCAGCACCTGCAACATCGGTACCATTCACGGCGGTAACGCAGTCAACCAAGTGGCCGACGTCTGTAGCGCCAACCTCGACATTCGGCCCGTTAATCGTGAAGAGCAGGGGAACATCATTGCTCATCTTAATAAACTCAGCAAGCAATACGATGTTGGACTCGAATATCACCTCAACGATTCGCCGATTGACGTCGACCTCAGCAACCCTTACGTCATTGCGTACGTCGAGAGCGTCGAGAAAGCCCTCGGCCAACCAATAGAATTCACGAAATCCAACGGCGGTAGCGACGCGCGCTACTTCGCCGGCTACGACATTCCCACGCTGGTTGGCTATCCAACCGGTGGCGGCCGGCATGCCGACGGAGAATGGCTAGAGGTAGAAGGATTCCACACATTCAACGACGTCCTTCATGATTTTGTCCAGCGCGTCGCCCAGACAACAGATCAAAAACTCGCCAAATCGTTGACATCTGCACAATAATTCGCTACAATTTTCAGTGACCATTACCGAAGACAGTAGCTGCAAGGGAAACCGAGCTTAATCCGCTACCGAGGATAGTGATACAAACACAGTATTTCTCCCCGAATAGGTCGTTGGTAATGCGAGAACCAAGGACCTTTTTCTTTTCCTTGCACTTCGCACGCATACCGCATTTTAACAATCTGGTCGATCTAAACTAACTGTAAGTAAGAGGTGAAACATGGCAATTAGTCGTGATAAAAAGCAGAACCTCGTACGTGAGCTCAGCGAACTCCTTGGCGCCGCCAAGATGACCGCCTTTGCCGCCTACGAAGGTCTGACCGTAGCCGACTTGCAAGAACTTCGCCGCGCCGCTCGCGACCAAGGTGTTACCATCAGGGTTGTCAAAAACCGCCTGGTACGCGTTGCAGCGCAGCAGTCTGAAGCGCTCAAAAGCGTCGACACCAGCGCCCTGAAGGGCCAGCTGATCTACGCCATGAGCACGGAAGACGAAGTCGCTCCAGCTCAAGCTCTGGCAAACTTTGCTAAAACCCACGAAGCTCTGAAGCTTCAGGGTGGCATTTCTGCTGAAGGCAAGCTGCTCGACGAGGCAGAAGTTAAGGCATTGGCTACACTCCCAAGCAAGAACGAGCTCATCGCTCAAGTTATTGCAACCCTCAGCTCACCACTCGATGGCGTTATGAATGGCCTTTCTGGCAATCTTCATGCGCTGCTGGATGGTGTTGAGGCTAAGGCTACGGCCTAACCCCCTAAATGGAAGGGGTCCTGTCAGCTCGTCCGCCCCTTCTTTTTGTCCTCGCGTGAGTACACGCTGCGGGAAAAAGTGGGGCCGCCCCGCGAGCTGCCACCCCATCTAATTAATAAAATCGGGATGTAACAGGTAATTGTATTCCGGCAAAAGCTCGACCTTCCCGGTCGGAAGGAAGCGAACTTTTGTGAGCGGACTGTACTTTTGCAGGGATACAATTACCTGTTACAGACCTTCCAATTTCTAGTAATGTGAAAGGAATCAACTACAATGGCTGATTTGAAGAAACTGGCAGAAGAGCTGACAAAGCTGACTGTCCTCGAAGTAAACGAACTGAAGACTATCCTGAAGGATGAATACGGCATCGAGCCTGCAGCTGCTGCAGTCGCTGTTGCTGGTCCTGCTGCTGGCGGCGACGCTGGTGCAGCCGAAGACGAAAAGACTGAGTTCACCGTCACCCTAAAGGACGCTGGTTCTCAGAAAGTAGCAGTCATCAAGGCTGTTAAGGAACTCACCGGCCTTGGCCTTGGTGAGGCAAAGGGTCTTGTCGACAACGCTCCTAGCGCAATCAAGGAGAAAGTCAGCAAGGACGACGCTGAAGCTGCCAAGAAAGCTCTCGAAGAAGCTGGCGCTACTGTTGAAGTTGCCTAGTTTAGAACCTAGAACCATCTAAACGACACCGACCAGATTGTATATGCACGCTAAAACCCACTCGCAATGAGTGGGTTTTAGTATATGCCTAGAATGTGACTCGCGGGCCACTCGGCGCTGGATGTACCCGGCGCCAAGTGGCCTCGCGACATGCCGCGTGCTACCACGTGAGCCAATCGTCTCGATCAGTCGCTAGGCCAGCGTCTCGCCGTTCGACTGGCCGAACCAGCTCCACGCCGTCGAGTTCGAACACGATGCTCACCTGGTCCGCCAACTCCGCCAGGTAGTCGGCGTTGGAGCGAGTAACCGGCAGATCAGGCTCAAGATAGAGGCACCACGCCTCAGGCGATCTACCGGCTGTGATGAGATGCGCACCCCGAACGCCCTGCAGGCTCAATACCTTGGGCAGCCGGCGTGAATCGAAACGCGCGCCCCCTCCAGCGCTGCAATACAGAGCAGCAGTGCTCGCAGGTTGTACCTTCAAAACAGTACCCACGAAAAACCTCCAAAGGTTTTCTTGCGACATCCAGACTGTAAAACAAATCGGCGCATACTACAATACACAAAGCGCGTAGTGATGGTGCTTATGCATTAACACTAGATATAGTGCATACAGAGACAATTCTGTTGACACACTTACAGCGATAGAGTATGCTGCAAGATGAAAGCACCACTACAAACAAACAGATAGGATTTGCGAGACCATGTCTGATTTACCCGAAAAACAAGTGAAGCGGCTTAAGTCGCTCATTCAAGATGCTGAGACCAACCTTGCGGCCGCAAAGGAACTTTTGATTAGCCTCGTAGGTGACGATGAAACCGTATCACGAGCCGGCAGCCCCGAAGAAGTAGCTGGCAAAGTTATCGAAGGCGTTTTCGACGGCAACACAATGGTCGGCCCAGACGGCAAGATATACCCCGTGCCCGCCAACTACGCTAGCAAATCCAAACTTGTAGAAGGTGACATCCTCAAACTTACGATCGCCGACGACGGTGGATTTATTTATAAGCAAATTGGTCCAGTGGCTCGCCGCCAGATCATCGGCACACTCGTGTCACATGACGGCGCATACTACGTCGAAGCCGGCGGCCGCGAATATCGCGTACTCCTGGCCAGCGTCACATACTTCAAGGCAAAAACCGGCGACCAGATCAGCATCATCATCCCCGAAGACAACCGCGAAGCCGAGTGGGCTGCTATCGAAGCCGCTCTCTAACGCAACCGAATCAAAAATCTTTCAAGCTCGCCCTCAAGGCGAGCTTGTTTATCCGTTGACGGCGAGCACAAAACTCATTTACCATAGACGGTAATGGGCAAAAGGGTAGGGGAAACGCCGGCACAGAACAGTGTCACCGTCGACGATAAGGATATTATTGTCATTGTCATACGGGGCAAGCAAGATGCCGAGTCGGTTCGCTTGCTCGCTCTCGATCTGAATCAAAAGATCCGTGGGCTCGAATCCCAAAACAAAAAGATCAACATGTACTGCGATGTACGCGGACTCAAGCTCAACGACCTTACTTCATCTGCGCGTATCGAGAGCAAGAAGCTTATGAACTTGCCCGTACACCGCGGTGCGATTGTTGGCCAAGGGGCGATCATAAGTATCGTTGCATATCTGCTCCGGTTCAGCGCGCATGGTACGCGGCGATTCTTTACCTCGTCGGATGCGGCTTATCGTTGGCTGCACGACAAGGAGCGCACCGCACAAAGCCGGCCAGTGTCGAGCCTCATTATCGGCGCGACCATTCTGCTCATTGGCATTACCGGCTTGCTCGGATGGTGCCTAGGTAACGATTACCTGACCAGATGGATACCGACGCTACGCCCTATTAACCCGGTTGCCGCTGTTGGGCTGTTGGCGGCCGGTACTGGCTTCGTATTCTATTACTTTAATAAGCTCCTCTGGCTTAAAATTGCAGGCGTGTTCGGCGTACTTCTCGGCGTCGCGGCATTGTCACCGCTCGATATCGATCACATCTTGTTCGCGTCTCAAGTGCAAGGGGCGCATACAGAATTATCCGACTCTGCTGCGTGGTGTTTTATCGCACTTGGCTTATCACCATTTACCGTTGGGACGAAGCGTGTGTGGGTACGCCTACTCCAGTACGCCCTGGCTGGGATGATTTTAGGGTTATCGCTCGTCAACATCTTCGGTCAGCTCTACGCGCACGATGCCCTCTATGCATTCAGTCCTACATTTGTGATGGCTTTTAATCTAGCTCTGGCGTTCCTCTTGGTGGGGCTTAATCTTATTCTTATTATTCTGTACCGCCAAATGGGAAGTGTGCTCGTGCGGATTTCGAGGCTTGGTTGGCTGATTGTCTTTGCGCTCATCGGCATCCAGCTTCTGACCTATGGTGCATGGGCCCAAGCACAGAATCGTAATACCGGGGACTCGTCACGTATCTTTATGGAACGAGCCAAACTCATCTATGAGACGCTCGACCAACGTCATCAGACCTACATCGATGCGCTCTATGGTTTCCGCGGGTTGTTTGCGGCAAGCCAGTCAGTCGAACAGGGCGAGTTCCAGTCGTACTACGATTCGCTTAACCTCGCGCAAACCTACCCCGGTCTGCGAGCGCTGTCGTTCGTCTCGAAAGTCAGCGATAAAGATCTCGACTCGTTCGCCAAACTCCAGCAGAATGATCGCAGCCTCCACAAAGAAGGCAACCCCAAGTTTGCCATTACATCTAAGACGAGCCTCCCCGAACATTACATAGTAACCTTCGTGGCCAACTCCGCAACAATAGGCGGCTCTGACCTTGGTGCGTCACCTGACAGATTGGCGGCGTTCCGAAAGGCTGAAGCCACCAACCAGCCAGTCGCCTCGGGTACACTCGAGTTTGCAGCGAGCGCAACAGCGCCTGCACAGAAGGGCTTTTTCGTCACCATTCCCGTAAGCACCAAGGGCAACACGCGTACCGCTGGATTCGTAAATGCCGTATTCAGCTACGACCAGTTCTTTACGCGTGCGCTCCAGTCAGGTGATTGGACGAGACTTACGCTCAGCGTTCGCGATCTTCAGGATGGCACCACGATCTACAGTAAAAAAGACGCACCGGATAACGCACCACGAAAATTTAGCGACAATATCACCGTCGCTGACCGCACGTGGCACCTTGAAGTGAGCGCCGCACAAGACTTTGGGATTAGTCAGAGCCAAATTGAATTTCCAAAGCTTGTCTTGGCGGGTGGCCAGCTCTTCTCGCTGCTTATGATCGGCGTGTTCGTGCTGCAAAATCGCTCCCGCCAGCAAGCGCTTGACCTCGCGGATCGTATCACCGAAGACCTTCACCGCGAGCGCAATATGGCTGTGGCGAACGATCGCAAGAGCAACGCCATCCTCGAAAGCATTGGCGATGCGGTCTTTGCTATCGATACACACAAACGCATCACGCTCTTCAACCCGGCAGCAGTACAGGTGAGTGGGCACAGCCAAGACGAAGCACTCGGCAAGCCGTACACAGACATCCTCACATTTGTCTTCGAGAAAGACAAGAAACCGAACACCCACTTCGTTGAATACGCACTGAAAGGCCACGTGACCTCCATGAAAAACCACACGCTTCTCATCCACAAAGACGGGCGCGAAGTAGCGGTAGCGGATTCAGCCGCACCAATTCGCAACGCACAGGGGCATACTATCGGAGTTATTGTCGTGTTCCGCGATGTGTCCAAAGAACAAGCACTTGACAAAGCCAAGACCGAGTTCGTCTCACTTGCTTCTCACCAGCTCCGTACGCCGCTCTCAGCTATTAACTGGTTCTCGGAGATGCTCCTCAATGGCGATGCAGGCAAAGTCAACAAAGATCAGCACGAGTACCTCCAAGAAATCTATGATGGCAATCAACGCATGATCGAGCTCGTTGACTCCCTCCTCAACGTCTCCCGCCTGGAGGTAGGCAAACTCAAGAACGACCCCCAGCCGACCTCTATGCAAGGCATCACCGACAGCCTCATGAAAGAGCTTCAGACAAGCATCGCCAGCAAGCAAATGATCGTTTCGCTCAAAGTTCCGCCGAGCCTTCCGACCGTCTTCGCTGATCCAAAGCTTCTACGCATGGTTGTCCAAAACCTCATGACCAACGCCATCAAATACACCGATCCGAAGGGCCGCGTTGCGCTCACCATGCGCGAGGCAACCGCTGAAGATATCCGCGCAGGCAAGCTCCACCCCGGGCGCTACATGTACCTGAGCGTCGCCGACAATGGCTACGGTATTCCGAAATCCCAGCAAGACAAGATCTTCCAGAAACTATTCCGCGCCGACAATGTCCGCAAACTAGACGTCGAAGGTACCGGCCTGGGTCTCTATATCATCAAGGAAGTCGCCGAGAAGCTTGGGGGCACCGTGTGGTTCGAATCGATCGAAGGCAAGGGGACAACGTTCTCTGTACTGATACCTTTTAAGACGCATGCATCATAGGAATCATAGTATAATGAATGCAAATCAAATCGGAGAAAGCCGCCCATGAGCACGAACCAGAAACGCGTCCTGATTGTCGAAGACGAAAAACCACTCGCACATGCCCTCGAACTGAAGCTTGGCCACGAAGGATTCGAAGCTGTCATTGCGCCAAACGGCGAGGAGTGTCTGAAGAAGCTCGACGAAAGCCACTTTGATGTCGTCCTCCTGGACATGATGATGCCCGTAATGGATGGATTCCAGGTGCTGGAAGAAATCAACAAACGAGAGAACAAGCCAGTTGTGTTTGCACTCAGTAACCTGAGCTTGCATGATGACCAAGAGCGCGTGATTGGCATGGGCGCGCGCAAGTATTTCATCAAGTCAGACACGCCGCTTTCGGTCATAGTAGACGAAGTAAAGAACGCATAGCAAACTAACAGTTCGGGGTGGGAATGTATCCGAGTATCGACAAAATCAAGGCGCTTTTGCTCAAGGAGAACTACATCTCCGAAAAAGACAGTGCCGCTGCCGAGAAAGTCGCGCACAGTAGCGAGGAATACATTGAGTTTCTCATTCGCCAAGAGCTGCTGACGTACCCGCTGCTCGGGCAGGCCATTGCCGAAGGCTACAAGTTGCCATTTGCCGACTTCAGTAGTCGCCCCACTCAAAAAGAACTTGTTACGAGCGTTCCACAGGAAGCCGCCGAGAAAATGCGCTTGGTTGTCACGCAGCGCGACGAAGAAAGCGTCACGGTCGCCACCGATACGCCCGAAAAAATCGACCCGCCAACCATCAAGGCACTCTTTCCTGGCCTCAAAGTTCGCCTGAGTTATACGCTGCCGTCTTCGGTAACGTCATCGTTCGAGCTGTTTGCACAACCACTTGCCACGCGCTTTTCGAAAATCATCAAAGATAGCAACCGCGTTGCGCCGGAGATAGTCGACGAAATCATCAAAGACGCGCTAAACTACCGCGCTTCGGACATTCACTTTGAACCACGCGAGCAGTCCGTGGAAGTGCGCTTCCGCGTGGACGGCGCACTTCGCGAAGCCGGTGAAATTCCCAAAGAATACTACGACAACGTCCTCAACCGCATCAAAATCGAGAGCGGTATGCGCATCGACGAGCACAACTCTGCACAGGACGGCGCCATGAAGCGCGAAGGCGAAGGACAAGGGGCTGATCTTCGCGTATCGCTCGTCCCAACTGTAGAGGGTGAGAAGGTCGTGATGCGCGTCCTGGGCTCGTACGTGCAAGGCTTTACCTTTGCCGATATTGGGCTCGACGACGAACACCGAGAAATTATCGAACGCAGCATGCACAAACCATTTGGTATGATTCTGACCGTCGGCCCAACCGGCTCAGGTAAAACAACCACGCTCTATTCGCTACTCAAGACGCTCAACAAGCCAGACGTCAACATCACGACCATCGAAGATCCGGTTGAGTACAAGATGGCTGGCACCAACCAAATCCAAGTCAACGAAGCCGGCAACATGACATTCGCCAAGGGCCTTCGCGCCATTGTCCGCCAAGATCCCAACATCATTTTGGTCGGAGAAATTCGCGACCAAGAAACAGCCGAGATCAGCGTCAATGCCGCGCTAACAGGTCACTTGCTACTCAGCACATTTCACGCCAACGATGCCGCAACCGCGATGCCGCGGCTTGTCGATATGGGCATCGAGCCGTTTCTACTGGCTTCGACACTGGAGATTATCATCGCACAGCGGCTGGTGCGCAAAATCTGCAACGCCTGCCGCTACAGTATTTCGGCGCATGACGCATTAGCAAATCTTCCACACAAAACCGACCTCTCCAAATACTTCAAACCTTCTGATAACCTCTACGCCGGCAAAGGCTGCGCTGTGTGTAACGGCACCGGCTACAACGGCCGCTCGGCGCTCTACGAAATCATCGAAGTCACCGCCGAGATGCAAAGCCTCATGCTCAATTCGCCATCCACCCAAGAGATCGAAGCATTGGCACGCAAGCAGGGTAACAAATCGATGTTCGAGGACGGCATAGATAAAGTAAAACAAGGCACGACCACCATCGAAGAAGTACTGCGCGTCGTCTCGCCACCAGGAGCATAACATGGACGCCAAGCCTCATGCGCCAGCCAAGCGAACCAAGCTCCACATCGCATTCAAAGAACGTGAATATTTCACCGAAAATCTCGCGCTCCTGATCAAATCCGGTGTGCCCGTCGGCCAAGCCCTCGAGTCGCTCGCCGTCTCGGCCAAATCACGCACTACCAAGAAGGCACTCGCCCGCATGCAGACCGACATCGAGGCTGGCTATTCACTGGCAAACAGCCTAGACCGCTCGGGCATTGTTGGCTCGCAGACGTTGGCGCTCATTCGGCTGGGAGAAGAGTCGGGGCACCTCATTCAAAATCTCCAGCTCGCCGCGCAGCAAGAAGAAAAGCGCCATACATTCCGCTCGAAGGTTCGCTCGGCGCTTATTTACCCGGCGTTCGTCATGAGCCTGACGCTCGTCGTTGGACTGGGCGTGGCATGGTTTTTACTTCCCAAGCTCGCTCAGACATTTAGCCAGTTGCACGCGTCGCTGCCGGCAATTTCACAGTATCTTATTGCGTTCGGGCTTTTCCTGCAGCAGTACGGTGCCGTTGCCGTGCCGGGTGCTCTCGCCGTGCTTGCGCTGATTGGCTATGTCGTTTTTGCGGCGCCAGGTACAAAATTTATTGGCCAGAAACTCCTCTTTGCGCTGCCGGGCGTCGGGCGACTGATGCACGAAGTGGAGATCGCGCAGTTTGGCTATTTACTCAGCACGCTTCTTGAGGCAGGATTGCCGATCGTACGATCTATCGAGCTCCTGGCGCACGCAACAACCGCTCGACCGTATCAGAAGTTTTATGACTATCTGGCGCATTCACTGAGCGACGGCTACAGCATCGAGCACAGCCTGAAGTCATACAAGCACAGCGCCAAGCTAATCCCACCAGCCGTCCAGCAGATGATCATATCCGGTGAACGCTCCGGCTCGCTCAGTGATGTCCTCAAAACCATCGGCCGCACGTACGAGCAAAAAGCCGATCTCACCACGCAAAACCTCGAGGCCATCATCGAACCAATCATGCTCGTCATCGTTTGGCTTGGCGTCATGGCGGTCGCAGTAGCGGTTATCATCCCGATTTACAGTCTTGTGGGAGGGCTCAGTCAATGATGCGCCAGGGTGGGTTTACGTTGCTTGAGCTACTCCTGTCGGTCACGATTATTGGCCTCATAACCGCGTTGTCATTGCCGGTGTACGAAACATTTGCCAGGCGCAATGATCTCGACCTGACCGCGCAAAATGTGACAGCAGCTATTCGTCGAGCCCAAACCTATGCGCGCGGGCAGAACTATGACAGCACCTGGGGCATCAAATTCCAAGCAGACAACGCCACGCTCTACCGCGGCACGTCATATGCCAGCCGAACAGCTGGCTTCGACGAAATTGTCGACATTCCTGATTCCATCACCGCAAGCGGCCTCGACGACATTCAGTTTGCCAAAATGACTGGCGCCCCATCGTCCACCGGCACGCTCACCCTCAGCAGCACTACTAACGACACGAGGGCAATCACGCTCAATGCCAAAGGGATGGTCAGCTACTAATCGCCAAGGTGGGTTCTCTGTCGTCGAAGTCCTGCTGGCTGCGACGGTCTTTGCCATGCTCGTCACTGCAATCATCGGCGCGCTCGTGTACGGGCGTAACTCGACGGCGGGTAGCGGCGATCGTACGCGCGCCAACCTCGTGGCCGACGAAGGCGTCGAAGCTGTACGCAATATCCGCGACGCTGGCTATAGCAACCTCGCCGACGGAACCTACGGACTCGTCCAGAGCGGCAACGCATGGACGCTTTCTGGCAGCTCTGATACGAATGATATATTTACGCGCTCGGTTACTATCGCCAGCGGCGGCACTAACCGCAAGACCGTCACCAGCAACGTCTCGTGGTCCGGCGCACAGGGGAGCGGGCAGACAAGTACCGTGAGTGAATTGACTAATTGGATGGCAACATTGCCGAAATATTGGTCAGCCGCAAGCCAATACGGTGGCGTCGATGTAACCGGAACGATTGCGGGATGGAAAGTAGCAACTTCCGGATCTTACGCCTATATGGTGCGCAAGAGCGCGACCGGTCCCAACTTCATTGTCATCAATATTAGTACGCCGACCGCACCGACCGTCGTCGGCACGCTCACACTCACCGGGACGCCGACAAACATCGCCGTAAGCGGAAACTACGCGTACGTCAGCAATAGCTCTACCTCGGGTGAATTACAAATTGTGAACGTCACCACGCCAGCTGCACCGGCGCTGAGCGGCACCTACAATGCATCGGGCCTCGCGGGAGGCGGTCTCGGCGTCTACGCAGTTGGCACAACCGCCTATCTCGTGCGTGCTGCAAACAGCGGTACTGACGAGTTTGTCATCGTTAACGCAGCCACACCAAGCAGCCCAACACGTGTCGGTGGCTATGGCCTAAACGTTGCAATGAATGAAGTCTACGTAACTGGCACCGTCGCATATGTCGCCACCGGCTCGGATACACAAGAGCTTCTCCCTATTAACATAGCTACGCCCTCAGCGCCGACAGCAGGAACGGCCATAAACTTAACGGGCACGACCGACGCCACGACCATCACCGGTTACGGGACGCGACTTTTCGTGGGGCAGGGGACGGCACTCAGCTCGGTGAGCATCAGCAGCCCATTAGCGCCGACGCTGAGCGGTAGCCTCACTCTTCCGGCTGTCATCAACGACCTTACTGCAGATAGCGCGCACAACTATATCGATGCCAGCATAAGCAGCACAACCGCGGAATTCCAAGTAATTAACGTTACAGCTCCGGCCACGCCCACCGTACTCAAAACAGTTGACACGACAGGCGCATTTAACCTGACCGGTGTTGCTTACAATGCCACCTACGATATCGTCGTTGGGACCGGCACCAATACTGCGCAAGAAATACAAATACTGGGTCCGAACTGATGACAAAACGCACCCACGGCTACACACTCATCGAGCTCCTGCTGTACATATCTATGATCGGCATTTTGCTCAGCGCAGTTACGGTGTTCTTCGCGACCACCGCGGACGCGCGTATCAAGAATCAAACCATCAGCGAAGTAAATGACCAAGGCGCATATGTGATGGACTACATAGCGCAAACAATTCGAAACGCGACAGACATCACCGCTCCGACCATTGGCACAAGCAGCGCTAGCCTGACGCTCACCGTTCCGACCGGTAGCCTCAGTCCAACCATCTTCAGCCTGAACGGCACAACGCTGCAGGTCAAAGAGGGTACCGCTACGGCGGTAAGCCTTACGAGCAGCAAGGTTCAAGTCACTGCGTTTACCATCAAAAACCTCAGTCGCAGCAGCACGAACGGCTTAGTCCAAGTTAGCTTCGCGCTTGCGCGCATCAACAGCGGTGGACGCAACGAGTACGACTATCAGCGAACCTTTACGACATCGGTGGCACTTAGGCAATGACACAACAAGGCGCAACCAACCAGCACGGCTACATCGCACTCCTTACGGTGCTTATTGTGGGCGCGGCAGCAACCGCCATCGCGATGACGCTGCTATTGACTGGCGTCGACTCCCAACGTGCCGGTCTCATCCAGCAGCAGTCGACCCAAGCGCGCCAGCTCGCCAACGCGTGCGCCGAAGAAGCACTGCAGACCATCCACGACACAACCAGCTACACGGGCACCGGTACACTCACGCTCGGCGCGGGCGGCTGCACGTACACTGTCACTAGTACCGGCGCAAGCACGCGTACCATTTCTACCTCGGCAACGATAAATAATGTGGTGAGAAGGACCACAGTGTATGTTACAATTGGCGCATCAAACATTAGCATTACCTCATGGCAAGAAGTAAGCTAATGTTCAAATAAGCATATATAAGAAAGGGTGTGGAATATGCTCAAGCTCAAACAACTGACCAAACGTGAAAGTGGCTTTACGCTGCTGGAAGTCCTGCTTGTGGTTGCGATCATCGCGATCCTGGCAGGTATTGTGATTATCGCGATCAATCCTGGTAAAAACCTGGGCGATACGCGTAACTCGCAGCGACAGGCCGACGTCACGACAATTCTCAATGGCGTGTACCAATACTCGCTAGACAACAACGGCTCGTTGCCATCAGGTATCACGACAACTGCAACCGAAGGCTGCGCGACTGGTGCATCATCTTGCACGGGACTTGTCGACCTGACGGCACTGACAACAAGCGGTAAGTACCTTGTCTCAATACCAAAGGACCCGCAGTGCCCAAGTGGTTGTAACGCAAATGGTATTGGCTACAAGATCTCCAAAGACGCTAACGGACGAATCACCGTGACAGCTCCTGGCGCAGAGCAGGGTAAGACGATCACCGTAACTCGATAAAAGTAATGGCAAAGAGCGCCCCAAAAGCAAAAGGCAAAGCTGCGTCTCGCCGACAATCGATGCCAGCTAACGATGCGCGCGTATTCATGGGAGTAGTGATCTTTACAGCTCTCGCGGTTATTTTCGCGGTCGTCGCCTTCACAAATTACTAGACTCGCGTTACTTTTAGCAGAAGGCCTCTCACTTAGAGAGGCCTTCTTGGTATCAAAAAATCCCACCGATTGGTGGGTCATGTCATGGAAGGTTGGGCGGGCAGCGAGTTGCGCTGCCCGCCCAGACCTTCACCCAGTGGTCACGAGGGGACGATGATCCCGAGCTCGACGGCCTTCCGGTAGAGGGCCACGTCGTCCATCCTGTCGTAGATGTTGTCGCCGACCGTCCCACGCATGACACTGGCGCTGCCGCTGGCATAGCCGGTGCCGGTGATGTGGCCGGTCACGACCTCGATCTTGCCGAGGATGATCGCGTTCGTCAGACGAACGTTGCCGGTCACGACGCTCACCTTGCCGAAGACGCCAGGACCCTTGCTGACGTTGCCGCTGATCGTCTCCGTCCTGCGTTTGCACACGGCCTCGAGCTGCGCTCGGCACCACTTGGGGTCGAGCGGCTGAACCTCGCTGTCAAAAGGGCGGCGACTCCCGGAGGGGAGGTTGCCCAACCCCGCGGCAGCCAACTGCTCCCGCGTGGCGTAGCGCACCGTGCCGTTGCCGCGCGCCTTGTCCCGCTTGTATTCCTCGACCAGGTCGTTGAGGTACGGCGGGAGTTCGGGCCCGAACAGTTCGTGCGTGATGCGCCGGACGTCGGTCTCGTTCGCGACCGTCAGCGCGCCCGTCGTCACCGCGGCGATCATCGCCTCGTGGACGTCGTCGGACAGCTTGGACCAGTCGTTGCCGTAGCGGTCCGGTCCGACCAGCAGGAGCTGGCTGGCGTCGTTCAGGATGAACGGGTACAGCATCAGGCGCTGATCGCGACCGAGCGCCCGCTCCAGCGTGGTCGGCCAGAACTGGCTCTTCCACATGCGCTGGGCCTGGGTGTGCTCGGCGGCGAGGTGGCGGATGTACGCCAGCGTCTCCGGCACGTTGAGCTCGGGGGTTTCGTCGTTGGTGGGGATGGCCCACTCGCCGGAGCCGTTCAGCTTGCGGTCCGCGGCGCGGACCGCGCTCTGTTCGCGGATGTAGCCGATGATCTCGTCGGCGTCCTCGGGGTGCTTGATCAGCTCCTCGAAGAGGTCGGCGAGGCCCATCTGCTGGCGCGACGTCGGCATGACGACGTTGACCGTCGGCGGCTGTGCCGGTGCGGCGGGTGTCGCGTTCGGCAGACCGATCAGCTCGGCCTCGCGCATGAACTCCAGCAGCGTGCCCGCCACCTCGTAGGCGTTGGGCAGGTCGCCGAGCTGTTCCGCGAGAGCGAACTTGGTCTTGCCGATGCTCTCGACGGTCTGGTCGGTGAGCCTCGCGATGAGGCCCTCGGCCTGGGTGTCGTCCAGCACACCGGCGTTCTTCGCCATGGCGATGACGCGGTCCATCAGGATGGAGTCGGTCACGATGTCTCCTAGTGACTCGTCGTTTGGGTGAAAGGTCTAGCTCGTCGCCGCAGTAAATGTAGCATAGCGGCAAACTTGTAGCCTACTTTACCATAAAAACAATATAAAATCAATGTTCACTACGACTGCTCAAATGCCACAGTCCACAGTAACGGCATACGTAGGCGCGGAGTTTTACGCCCTTGTAGCGGTAAGCATTCACCGCAGCAACAGCCTCGGCCTGCTCACGCGTCGAAAACGCGAGCTTGTCGTGACAGGGGAGGACTGTATCTATTTCTGCATCCATGTGCTCAGTATGAAGGATTCTGGAAATAAATCATTCTGAGGTTGTTACCATAAGCATGCCCATGTATACTGAGAAAGTTTTTGCAATTAAATAACTAACACGCTTAGAAAATGACAGCAGCGCTTCTATTACTATTGGTAAAAATTACCCCACTATACGGTATTGCGGTAGGTGGATTCTTTGCCGGTCGACACCTGAAGTTGCAGCGCGAGACGCTCGCCACGCTGCTGCTTTACTTCGTTGCGCCAGTAGTGTTCTTCTTCAGTGTCGTTGACGCCGAGCAGAGCTGGCACCAGATTCTGCTCGTGCCTGTGTTTCTTGGGCTGGGCTCGCTGCTTGGGTTGCTCGTCTATGCCAGCGCCCGTAATTGGTATTCGGCGTCAGAGCGCGGCATGCTTGGCTTTATTGCTGGCTCTGGCAACACCGGTTATTTCGGCATACCTCTCGTAGCCATGCTCCTTGGACCCGAAGCGCTTGTGGCTGCGGTTATGATCACTATTGGCCTCGATCTGTTCCAATTCACCCTCGGCTATTACCTCATGGCCAAGCACGATGCACGTCCTCGTGAAGCTGTTCGGAAGATCGTGAGTAGCCCGGTGATTTGGGCATTTGTGCTGGGCGTGCTATTCGTACAGACTGGCTGGCAGTTGCCACCAGCAATTACAGATATTGCTCAGCATTTCAAAGGAGCGTACATCGTGCTTGGTATGCTCGTTGTCGGCCTCGGGCTCAGCGGGCTCAGCCGAAAAGTGCTCGACATACGCTTCGTAACGGCAGCTTTTGCGGCTAAATTTGTGCTCTTTCCACTCTGTGTATGCGCACTCGTGGCAATCGACGAACAGTGGCTCCACGGGTTTACGCCAGTGGTCCACCGAACGATGCTCTTACTCTCGCTGGTGCCAATCGCATCAGATACCGTTGCATTCGCCACCGTGCTCGGCGTTCATCCGCAAAAAGCAGCACACACCGTTATGCTGAGCTCGTTATTCGCGGTGCTTTATATTCCGATACTCGCAATGCTCTTCAAGCTCTAGCCGTACTTTATATATAATGTCATTCATGTGCCGCGACACGGTCCTGCCCAGTGGGCGGGAACCGTGTCGCGGGGACGGCCCTAGTGCTTGCAGAGACCGTAGTCCGAGATCTGCTTCGCGGTGGCTGCGTCTTCAGGAAGTAGGTGTTGTCGGCGTCCTGCGTCGAGAGACGATCAGCCGCGAAAGTCACTAAGCTGCGTGCTCAGCAGAGCTCATCTTGAACTTGCGGGGAAGTAGGAAGCTCAGTGTTACCGTCACGATCAGCAGAACAAAGACATACACAACGGCCCAGCGGAATGCCGTCGCAAAGTTGTCGGCATTTGCCTTCTTAACACCGCTACTGATGACATCGCCAATTTTTTGCGCGGCGGGGTTGTTTGCAGGGGAGCTGGATTCGAGCTGCTTACAGCTTTCAGGAGTTTCGCTCGTATCTTTCTGTTTCGAGCGGTCATCGTAGCAGGCGCGCGAACCTTGAATGATCGTATCCTGTGTCTGAGCAGGAATATGTGCCGCGGTCAATTCTTGGCGAATCTGCGGCGCGACATTGTCAAAGCTCTTGGCTGCACCATTGCTCAGCTGACCAAAGAAGATCACGCCGATGACAGCCACGCCTACCGCTGCACCAACCTGCTGTACCGCGTTCAGGATGCCTGAGGCAGAACCAGCGTGGCCCGCATCGACGTCCTGCAGTGCAGCACTAAAGATAGGAATCATAATGAGCGACATGCCCACGCCCAGCACGAGCAGGCCTGGCGCCAAATGCCACGGCGTGGTGTCGAGGCCAAAGTGCGTAACCACCCACGCCGCATAGAGAAGCGCCGCGCCATACACACCGGCACCGATACCGATAACCGAACGGCCGAATTTCATGACCAACTTCTGACCAAGTACCACAAACCCAACCGTCATTCCAACCGCCGTCGGCACGCCAGTCAGCGCTGCTTTCAGGACGTCATACCCCAAACCAACCTGCATGACCAGCGTGATCGTCAGGAAGTAGCCGATCATCACAGACTGCACAATAATATTGAGCAGCAAACCAGTCGAGAATGTACGGACACGGAAGAGCGACGGAACGATCAGCGCCGATTTGTCACGGCGATCCTTCCGAATCTCGTACCACGCAAATAGTCCCAGCGCAGGCACGGCAGCAGCGAGCATCACAATCGTCCAGATCGGCCAGTCAAGCTCGCGACCTTCGATGAGCGGGAAGATAAGCAGGCTCAATGCCACGATAATAAGCAGCGTGCCCTTGATGTCGAGATGGAGCGGATGGACCGATTTGCCATTAGGCAAGAACTTCCAACCAGCGATCAACGCAAAGATACCAACCGGCAGGTTGATCAGGAAGATTGGGCGCCAATCGAGCCCAAAGAGGTTCCACTCGATAAGCAGACCGCCAATGATCGGACCGAGCGCGGCGCTCAGTCCGCCCAGCATTCCAAAGAGTCCCATTACACCAGCGCGTTCTTTTGGCTTGAACATCACCTGCATGAGTGACATCACCTGCGGCACCATCAGCGCAGCCATTGAGCCCTGGAAGAGGCGCGCGCCGACCAAGAATTCGACGTTCGATGCAATACCTGCAAGCAGTGACGCCAGGGTAAACCCTGCAACACCGAACATGAATACTTTTTTGTACCCGAAAACATCGCCCATACGCCCACCAGTGATGAGCAGGAGCGCAAATGTCAACGAGTACCCAGCGATCAGCCACTGAATAGCGGCATAGCTGGCGCCAAGATTGCCTTGAATAGACGGAATCGCGATGTTTACAATCGTCGAGTCCAATAGGTCCATCACAAAAGCGAATGCGACAATGAGTAGCGCAAGCTTCTTTTGCTTCGGAGTAAATGTAGCCGCATGATGTTCGGCAGCTGCATGAGCCATAAACGTTTCCTTTATTTAGTTGTTAGCTTCAAATATGTATGTTTGTCACAAAACAATGTTGCCATAGTACTACAATTAACCCTTCTCGAACAGTAGTCTCTCAGTTTTTATCATATGCAAAACGGCGAGCCATAACACGGCTCGCCGTTTTAAACCGTTCGTCTCCTCGCTAGCGTTTGTGGAGCAGCTGCTCGTAGGTGCAGTAACCGCCATTCTGATCACACGGTGCTACTTGCTCGAACTCCGAACCGTTGTACTTCTCGTAGTCTACGGCCGCAGTTGCGTCAGCAGTGTTTTTGAAGATTGCCACAATAACCTGCTGGTCAGTGTTGATGCGATCGGGGGTAATCGTCTCTGAATGGCTCAACGCGTCGCCCGTTGCGCGGTATTTGATCGACACGTGGTCGCCGACTTTAATGTCTTTGAGTGTGAGTCGGTTTGGGCTCTGGTAGACAAAGACGTCAGGGTCGATGTGGTTGAATGTCTGGTTGATAGTACGCAGCTCGGTGTTGTACGGAATAACCGACTTAATGCTGATCGATGTGTCGTTGATGGCAGTCACTTCGCTATCGATATAACCGCCGACAACGGTGTTTTTGTTGAGGGGGTTCTTATCGAGCGCGGTCTGCAAAGCTTTTTGGTCAAACGTTGCCTGTTCCTGAGCAAAACAGTTACCTCGGACCATTTGTACAACTTGTTCGTTCGTCAGCTTGGATCCAGCCTTCAGCCGATAGTACATGGTGTTGTGCTTGTCCTGGCGCTTTTCAAGCTCTGGCATGTTAAATGCGTGCGGGTCGAGACAGTTGTCGGTATCGACGCGGACGATACGGTCGCCATTCGGCAGATCGTGTTGCCCGCCAAAGAGAGCACTCACGCCAGGCCAGCCGCCAACAGCTGCGAATGCGACCGTGCCGCTCGCCACAACAGCCACGACTAATGCCGCCGTTGCGATCATTGGTTTTGTAAAGAGTTTCATATGATGCACCTCCATGATGCGCGCGATGCCGCGATGCCTAGGGCGCTGGCTCACGCGGTCAATTACGTTATGGGTGAACTCTGCCCGTAACGGTCGGTGTGGTTTAGGGCCACCGCTACGCGCAAATAGCTTTTCTATATCTGTCATAGCAGCTCCTTTCTGAGTTGATCTTTCGCTCTGCTCATCCATCCACGAACCGAGCCAATCGGCACCGACAGTACGCCGGCGATCTCTTGGTAGCTCAATCCTTGCCAGTAGTACAGACTCACCACCGCACGCTGGTTCGCGTTCAGCCGAGCAACCGCCTCGTGCAGCTCACCGTATTCCGCGGATACATCTGGTCCCGGGTGTGAGCTGGCAACGCTTGCGATGAGTTCGTCATCGGCGGCGATTTCACGACCGGCTTTCTTGAGCCAGGTGAGCGCTTTGTTGGTTGCGATTTTAAACAGCCATGTACTGAGTCGGTACTCCGGCTTGTACAAATGCAGCTTATAGTACGCGGCGATGAATGTCTCTTGCGCCAGATCCTCTGCCACATCTTCGTCACGGACAATTGCAAAACAATGGTGATACAATGCGTTTTTATAATGATCAACCAGCTCGCCGTAAGCCAGGTGGTCGCCGTTTAGTGATCGCTCTATGAGCGTATGTTCATCAATAGCTTGCACACTATACATACACCGCCAACAAGCATAAAGTTACAGGCAGGAGGAATTTCATATGTTTAAGGATAGCAAAGCATTTAGCGGGTTCTCAGTGGATGATATCGAGGCAGCCAAAAAATTTTATGGCGAGACACTGGGCCTGCCCGTCGAAGAACAGGGTGGTATGGGCCTCGAACTATCGCTTGGATCGGGCGCAAAAGTACTTATCTACCCCAAGCCAAACCACCAGCCAGCGTCGTTCACCATCCTGAACTTTCCTGTCGATGACGTCGACGCGGCAGTCGACGAGCTCACGAGCAAAGGCGTGGAGTTCGAACACTACGACGAAGGCATGATGAAGACCGACGAAAAAGGCATCGCCCGTCCCGAGTCGCCAGACCAAGGCCCAACCATCGCGTGGTTTAAGGACCCGGCGGGGAATACCCTTTCGGTGCTCCACTAATCAACGTAATATCTACAATCTTCGTATCCAATCAATCGCTCGGCCTGTATGATTAGTGTAGACACACGAGTGGGGGTGAACACGTAACTTTGTAGGTTGTTTTTCTGTAATGGGACAGGCTTTATACCGTAAATACCGATCCAAAAACCTTGCCGAAATGGTTGGGCAGGAGCATGTGACTGAAGCGCTTGGCAATGCCATAAAGAGCGGCCGTATTAGTCATGCGTATTTGTTTACGGGTCCGCGTGGCGTGGGCAAGACGAGCGCGGCGCGTATTCTGGCACACGAGATCAACCAGCTGCCCTACGATGACTCGCAGCACCTCGACATCATCGAGATCGACGCTGCCAGCAACCGCCGTATCGACGATATCCGCGACCTGCGCGACAAGGTGCATATTGCGCCGACAAGCTCGACGTTCAAAGTCTACATCATCGACGAGGTACACATGCTGACCGGCGAATCGTTCAATGCGCTCCTTAAGACGCTCGAGGAGCCGCCGGAACATGTTGTGTTTATCTTGGCCACGACCGAGGTACACAAGCTACCGGCGACCATTGTTAGCCGCACGCAGCGCTTCAATTTCCGACTTGTCGAGGCACAAAAAGTCATCACACATCTCAAATCAATTGCCCAGAAGGAGAAGATCGAAGTTGACGACGATGCGCTTGAGCTTATTGCTGACCACGGCGAGGGAAGCTTCCGAGATAGTATCAACCTACTCGACCAGCTCGCCAATGTGACCGGCAGAAAGATCACCGCCGAAAGCGTCGAGCGCAGCTTGGGCCTTGCCTCGAAGAAGGCGATCGAGGCACTGGCTGGGTCGCTCCTCAAGAAAGATTTTGCCGATGCCAATAAGCAACTCACCGAGCTCGAGAATCAAGGCACCAATACTGCGTCGCTCATTCCGCAGCTCACCCGATATCTCCAAAGTCTTGCGCCCAAACACACCGAACTATACCGGCTGCTCGACGAACTGATCGAAGTACCGCGCTCATACAACCCGAAGCTCAAGCTCCGCACCACACTGACAAAATTTGCATTGCCTGAACAGAAAAGCACGCCGACTGCGGCGCCAGTCAGCCATAAACCGACGCCCGTCGCAGCACCAAGGCCAATCCTGCACGTCGAGAAGCCTCAGCCCAAACCTGCCCCGAAGAAATCGTCCACCGAAGAACCGCAAAAAGCCGTGGGTAATAAGCTCGAGACTATCAGCGATGACCAGTGGGCGCAGCTACTCGCTCGCACCAAGGAAGAAAGCGCGCCACTATACGGCATGCTCCGCCAGGGTCGGCCTGATTTTGATGAGGCGTCACAAACCCTGACGCTCACGTTCCGCTACGCACTTCACCAAAAGCGCATTGATGAGGCCAAGTCAAAAAAGACGATCGCCGATATCATGCTCGAAGTGCTTGGTGGCGCACCGATCATCAAAACAGCAGTCGACGCAGCCGTTGTGGCGCCTGATGTTGCCATCGAAACCGCATCACCAGCGCCTAAAGCCGAAGCGCCAAAACCGCCCGTCGATGAGGTCGCGAAGTCAGTAATAGATATGATGGGCGGGGGAGAGGTCGTCAATAATGCCTAGCAAAAAAGACTACGAAGATAAACCAAGGCGCACCAACGCCGCGGCAAAAATCCCGCCGCAGAACCTCGACGCCGAAGTGAGCTTGCTCGGTGCGGTGTTGATTGACGAAGACGTGCTCACACGGGTGAGTGATATTATCCACGTCGATGACTTCTATGACAAACGCCACAAGGCTATCTTTGGTGGCATGCTCAAACTCTATGAATCGCACCGCCCCGTGGATCTCCTGACCCTGAGCGACGAGCTAAAGAAAAAGGAAGAGCTGGAGATGGTCGGCGGCATGGATTACATCACCGAGCTCACCAACATGGTGCCGACCGCCGCACACGCCGAGCATTACGCCGAGATTATTACACAGAAAGCGATGCGCCGCCGGCTTATTAAGGTCGCAGGCGAAGTTGCCGAGCTTGGATACGACGAAGAGAACCTGGTGGGTGAGCTGCTTGCGACTGCCGAAGCTGAAATCTTTGCGGTTAGCGACAAGAACCTCAAGAATGATCTCGTCAGCCTGGAACAAATTCTAGGCGAAAGCTTTGACCGTCTCGACGAGCTCCACAAGAATAAAGGTAAGATTCGCGGCGTCCCAACAGGCTGGCGCGACCTCGACAACATGACGGCGGGGCTCCAGCGAAGCGACCTTGTCATCTTGGCAGCTCGCCCGGCGATGGGTAAAACCACGCTCGTAACCAATCTCGCCTACAACGTTGCCAGCAAGGCAAAGCAGGCCGTTTTGTTCTTCAGTCTCGAGATGAGCAAGGAACAGTTGGTCGATCGTATGCTGGCCGATGCCGCGGGCGTGGATAGCTGGAATATTCGAACCGGCAACCTCAGCGATGAAGATTTCGAAAAACTCAGCAACGCCATGGGCGAAATGGCCGAGGCGCCAATCTTTATCGACGACACGCCCGGCGTGTCTGTGCTCGAAATGCGCACAAAAGCGCGCCGCCAAGCGCACACGCATCCGCTGGGACTCATCATCGTCGACTACTTGCAGCTGATGCAGGGGAGTGGCTCGCGAAATAGCGATAACCGCGTGCAAGAGGTAAGTGAAATTTCGCGCGGTCTCAAGCTGATCGCCCGCGAGCTGAACGTGCCCGTCATTGCCCTCAGTCAGCTTTCTCGTTCAGTTGAGTCGCGCAGCCCACAGATCCCACAACTGGCTGACCTCCGCGAATCAGGCTCCATCGAGCAGGATGCCGACATCGTTATGTTTATCTACCGCGAACAGTACTACAAGCCAGAGACCGAGCGCCAAAACATCACGGACCTCATCATCGCTAAGCACCGTAACGGACCAGTCGGTAAGGTTGAGCTATTCTTCCACCCAGAGCGATTGAAGTTTATGACGCTTGATAAGTACCACGAGTAGATGCTACTTGGCGGATTGCATTGTTTTGACTGCCTCTTTGAATGATGCAAGCTGCATCGTCTCGAGGTTAGCGATAACCGCGTTGGAGCTACATGCCTGGTTTGGAGTCGTAAAAACGTAGTAGCTGCCTTCGAACTGAAAAACTGTGCTGCCGTTCGGCTTCAGTACGCTACCGTCCGGCTGCGTTGGGTCGAGAGTCCTACGAATGGTGCCGAATGGTGAACTTACCTTTGGGTCGCACGTGCCGCCAGATTTATCAATGAGTGTCTGCGTCGAAACACGGACGAGCGGATATGTGTTGGTTGCATCGTAATAGTACACCGCATCCTTTATCTCATTACTCAGCGTGAGCTTAATACCAAACTCTTTGATTTCGAGATACCGCTTCGACTCTGGGCTCTTGGTAGTAGCAGTACTTGTACTTTGTTCAGCGCTAGGCGTAGACGTGTGATTACTAGTATTACCGTAGACGCGCCAAACGAGAAATGCGGCCACCAGGAGTACTGTCGCCACAAAGGCAATGCCTACCAGTCCAAAACCCTCACTTGCCCTACGCGTTTTTTGCATATTTCTGCTCCTTTTGGCGTGAGCATAGCAGTGCTTGCCCTGGTCCGCAATAGCTAAAATGACTTTTAAAAAACGCTTGCAAATCACGGGCAGCAAGCTATATCTTTTTGCTCAACGCCCAAGCCAATCGGTTTTGGGCGAGTACGTCACAGAAGAGGTGAGTCTAGTGAAGGCAAGAGCTATCCTCCTTTGTTTGCTCATGGTACTGCTGAATGCAGCCATCGTAGCCGTCGCACCGACCTTCCCTGCATTTGCATGGACGAGCAGTGACAGCTATCCAGACAAGTGGAAAGATCCCGCGCAAGATTCTACAACGGACGATTGGCGCCAGTTCAACCGCGAATGCACATCGTGGGTGGCCTGGGCGCTTCACTCACGTAATGGGTTTGAGATGCCCATGGTCAAGGGTGCCTCTGGTGCCGCCGACTGGGGATACAAAGATCGTAGTGGTTATGGAGCAAATACGACGCCAACCGTAGGCTCGGTTGCCTGGTGGGACTATGGTACCGGCGTCGGGCATGTTGCCTGGGTAGCAGCTGTATCTGCCGACAAGAAAACTATCACTATCGAGGATTACAACGGTGTTGATAGCAATAAAAACGGTATGTATGGCGATGATGGCACCTACAGCATGCGAACCATCAACGCAGCCGCCCCAAAAGGCTACATCCACTTTAAGGATCTCGACAATGCGAACTCCGAGAACGAGACCGTGCCGGTTCTCGCACCCCAAATCATCGCCCTCAAACGCACCGCCGACCCGAACGGTGTACGCCAGGTCTACGCCGCAACGAACACGGCAGTGACCGAAGGGTGGTGGGTTCCTGGCGGCGATGGCGCGCACGTGCACGAGATCATCAAGATCGACCAGCACAACATCGTTGGATTTGACAAGGTGAACCTGCCGGGCGGAACTCAGGCGGTCTATACTGCGACGTCGAATGGTATATGGGAAACGTGGTGGAAACCCGACGGGAGCACTGGCCAAGGTCGGATTATTTCCGGCCTCAGCGGCGTGAAAGGCGTCGTCGCCTTCAATACTACTGAGAATGCGCAGTTTGTTCACCGCCTGTACATCCTAGCCGGCGATGGTCCGTACGAGGCATGGTGGAAGGACGGCGGTGACGGCATTCACTTGAGCTTGCTAGCAAGTATTTCGGGTGGAGTAACCTTCACGATGTCTGTCGGTCCTGATGGCACGATGCAACTCTATGTCGCCGTCCCAACATGGGTCTACGAGGTGTGGTGGCATCCCGGTTTGAACGACATTCACGTCGGGACGGTCATCAATATCGTGCAGGGTAACATCCGGAGTCTCAGCAAGGGCGACACCCTAAGCGACGGCATGCAGCTACTCTATACCGGGACGGCTACAACGGCCTGGCAGAGTGCATGGGGCGGTGGGCTCAGCGGCATCAGCAATGGCACCATCGCCACAGCTCAGGTCAATGCAGGTCAGATAAAGAAGACCGTCACCGATGGGACGCATCAGTTGTACCTAGCAACCGGCGACCACGTTCAAGAATATTGGTGGAACGACACTGCTAGCGGCGGTGGCGAGCTGATTCGCATCGCCCAAAATAACATCGGTGCCATCGACAAAGTTAATGACGGTGGAGCGCAAGAGCTCTACACCGGCGCCGGCAACTGGGTCTACGAAACATGGTGGGGAGGGGGCCGAACACCAAGCACAAACTCTCTGTTCTCCGTGGCACACTAAGACAAATTACGGCGGGACGGTTTGGCCGGGCGGCTTACATACATCGCCCGGTCAACCATCACCCCACGCAAAGTCATGAGCCGCTTATGGCATAGCTCATGTATAATATGTGTAAGTTACCTATGAGTATTCTATGCGCCCTGTAAGCGAACTCACCCTGTATCGATATCGACATCTGATAGGCTACGCACTGTTGGTGCTGGCAACTGTTGGATTGCTATTGTTGTTTATTACCAAAATTCCGAATGGCCTCAGCCAAGGCGAAGAGGCAAGCGCATTGGCAAGCAGTCAAATTGTCTTCGATAAAAGCTTCTTAGACCATACACAAACCGTCGACTTACCTTACCACCTGACGCAGTGGGCGAGCCTGAAGCTATTTGGCCTTGGCGCAATTGGTGTGCGGCTGCCGTCCCTTATCTTTGGGGCGTTGAGCATACTGTTTCTACTGCTTCTCCTGCGACGTTGGCTGCAAGAGAATGTTGCCATTAGCTGGGGCATTCTCGTTACATCCTCGGCGTGGTTCTTACTGCTTGGTCGGTCTGGTACGCCAGAAATAATGGTCGTCTTCTGGACAAGCCTCATTCTGCTCCTCGCGACGCTTGTTTCCCAACAGAGTAAGGGCTACCAAGCTTGGAAAGCTCTGAGCATTGTGGCTATTGGGTTGTCTTTCTATACACCGCTCATGGCCTATCTGTTCGCAGCGTCCGCACTCGCGGCTGCATTCCAGCCACACTTGCGGTACGTCATTCGGTACGCCGAGAAGACAAGCATTACACTGGGCGTATTTCTCTTCATAGCCGTACTCGTACCGCTGGGCTGGAATATCTGGAAGGACCCTATGGTCATCCGTGAGCTTCTCGCCATTCCTGCGGTACTCCCTGGACCACTCGAATTCTTTAAAGATCTGTGGACTGCCGCGGGCACCGTTATCAATCCGTTTCACCTGAGCATCGGCAACGTCATCACACCGCTTCTCGGTATCCCGATGGCAGCGCTTGCCACTATCGGCCTCATCCGCACGATCATGGACTATCACTCTGTCCGTAGTTACGTGCTACTCCTATGGCTTGCCGTATTGACGCCAGTGATCGGCCTTAACCCCACACACCTGAACGTCGTATTTGTGCCGCTCATGCTCCTCGGCGCTATTGGTATGCAGTCGCTCTTCCGATACTGGTACGATCTCTTCCCACGCAACCCATACGCGCGCATCTTTGGATTGTTGCCAATCTTACTGCTGATAGCCACGGTGGTAGGCTTCAACTATCAACGCTACTTTACGGGGATATCCTACGCGCGTAGCACCGTTGATATATACAACACCGATCCTTTGCTCCTCCACGATACCCTGGCGTCTAAGGCATACCGCGACCAACGTATCGTGCTCGTGACGACCCCAGAACGCAAAGATCTATACGCGATAGACAAAGCAATCGCCAAAAAGCTCGATGTCATCACTGTCTCTGGATTTGTGGGTGCATCGACTGCAAATAGCATCATCCTCGACGTCAATGCCCAGTCACAGCTCACACCGCAACAGCTCGCGGTCTTGCCGCCGTTCCCGAGCAACCTTCTCGTCAATGACCACAAAGACGACTCGCTTCGCTTTCGCATCTACTCACAGTAGCGGCACACCCCCGTAACTGGTACAATAAGTGAAGATCATCGTAAGGAGTATTACCTATGTTTAACCAAGCCAAAATGGTCATGAAGATCAAGAAGGCCCAGAAAGAACTGGCCAACGAAATTATCGAAGTCGAAGCCGGCGATGGCGCCGTTGTTGTACGTATTACCGGCGAACAGAAAATCAAGAAAATCGTCATCAACCCAGAGCAAGTCGACCTCGATGACATCGGCGAGCTCGAGCGCTGGGTTGAAACCGCAGTCAAAGAAGCCATCAACCGCTCTCAGCAAGTTGCTGCCGAAAAGATGAAGCCACTCATGGGCAGCCTCGGCAACTTGGGTATGTAGTTCACTGGCTCTATGCAGATTCTACCAAAGGCATTGACTGATCTTGTTGACGAGCTCGGCAAACTACCGGGCGTCGGGCCACGCACAGCAGAGCGCTATGCGTATTATTTGCTGCGCTCCGACCCGCACATTGCTACGAAGCTGAGCGCAAGCGTGGCCCAACTCCACAATGGCGTTGGCTACTGCAAGAAAACATTTGCGCTGGTCGAAAAAGGCCAAGAACTTTCGCCACTCTATACCGGCCCTACCCGCAATAAAAAGCTCGTCGCGGTCGTTGAGGAGCCGCTCGATGTCGTCGCGTTGGAGCGTACCGGCCAGTTCAAGGGCACGTACCATGTGCTCGGGGGTGCCATTTCGCCAATTGATGGGATTGGCCCGGAACAGCTTCATATCGCCGAACTGCTCGAGCGAATTGACGATGACGAAGTCGAAGAGATCATTCTCGCCATGAACGCGAGTGTCGAAGGGGAGTCAACCGCGCTGTATTTACAGAGACAGATTGGAGACCGCGATGTGCGCGTCACCCGCCTGGCCCGAGGATTGCCCGTCGGCGTCGACCTGGAGTACGCCGATCAGATCACACTTGGCCACGCACTCGAAGGCCGTCAGAAATTATAAGTTCAAAGTGTTGCTTATAGGGCGGCGGTCGCGGGCATGCGACGCGCCGCCCTACACATGGTGCGTGGTGCTCAGCTCTGCGCGGCCTGCTTGAACTCACGCAGGAAGCGCGTGGGGGAGAGCAACGCGTGCATGAAGAGCATCCCTTTCGCCTTGTGCCCCCGAACCGTGTGCCCACGGGCGTAGAAACCCAGCGGCAAACGAAGGACGATGCAGGACTGCACGCCGATCTCCCACAGCTGGTCCACCGATCCCATACCGGCTGCGTACCGCCTGACGAAACCAGCGAAGCGGCCCTCGGCATCGCCGGGCAGTCGACACCGCAGCACGTCAGACCGCAGCCTCTGCTCGGAAACCTGTTCGGCGCGGAACACCGTTCGGATTTTGGGTGCCAAGGGGTAGAGACAAAGGAACGTATCGAACTCCGTGGGGACATTCGTGCGGTCACCCGACACGATGACGTTGAACGAGGAGACGGGCAGCCGCCCCGTGAGCCAAGCTTCCATACGGTTCTCCTCGACCGGATCCATGATCACTCCTCTGGTCGTACCGATAACGGACGTGCTAGTTATAGCACGTAAGATATTCCTCCGCAACCGCACGCCCTCGCTAACGGCCGCTGTTCTCATAAATTCAGTATTGCTCGCATAGGGCGGCGGTCGCGGTCAAGCGACGCGCCGCCCTACACATGGTGCGTGGTGCTCAGCTCTGCGCGGCCTGCTTGAGCTCGCGCAGGAAGTACGTGGGTGAGAGGAGTGAGCTCACCCAGAGGACGTACTTCCGTTCCTTCTGAGCGGTGACGCCGACGGAGTAGCAGCCGAGAGGCAGCTGGTGCTTTCTGGCCAACTCTGCAGCGATTTCGTTCAGCTCCTCCTGCGAACCCATCCCTCGAGTGTTCCGGCGGATGCCCTTCAGATACTCTCCCTCGGCGCCGTCGGGCAGGTCGCAACCCGCGATGCGCTGCTGCAGCTCCGCGTCCGGCATGATGCCGTTGTTGAAGATGCGCAACCGTGGCTCGTAGGGGTAGAGGCAGACGAAAGCCTTGTATTCTGTTGCCCGCCTCGAAGGCTGGCCCCCGACGATGAAAGCCAGCGTCGGGACGGGATGCTGCGTCTTCAGCCACTTGAGCATGCGCTCTTGGTCGTTCATGAAACCTCCAGTTGTCGGTAGATCAGAACTTCTCGAAACCGAGCGTGATAACACGCGATCAGCGACGGGCCGCCGCCTTCAGCTCCGCCAGGAAATCGGTCGGGGAGAGCAGCATGCTCATCCAGACCGCGTGCTTCAGCTTGCCTCGGTCGGTGCGACCCACTGCGAAGCATCCCAACGGTAGACCGTCGCGAGCGGCGAGGCCTTCGGCTATCTCGCGCAACTCTTTTACTGCGTTCGGCTCCTCCGTCTTCGATCGGATGTACTCCGCGTACTGCGCGGCGTCGGGTTCGAGGAACTCAGCCGCTGCGAGCAGCCGTAACAGCTTCCAGTTCGTCACAAGCCCGTTGCTGAAGATGTGGAGCTGAGGCTCGCCGGGATACAAGCAAGCGAAAACGCCCCACCTCGCCGGATGGTCCCGATTGCCCGCGACGGCGTAGCAGTTCGAGGGAATGTTCAGGCTTCCCGACACCCAACCAACCAAGCGCTCTTTGTCGTGCTCACTCATGAGCACCTCCGTCCTTATCGACAACAAACGTGGTATTTATAGCACACTGCATACATTCCCGCAACCGCCGCTCATCTGGTACAATAGATCCATAATGTTTGACGAAGCCAAAAAACTTGTTGAAGATGCCGAACGCATCGTTGTGATCCAGGGCGAAAACCCCGATGGTGATAGCCTTGGCAGTAGCCTGGCCCTCGAAGAGATCCTTGGCGACCTCGGTAAAGATGTCGTCATGTACTGCGCCATCAATATTCCGACATACCTCGGCTATCTCAAGGGCTGGGACCGCGTAATCGACGAATTTCCCCATGAGTTTGACCTCAGCATCGTCGTCGACACCGCCAGCGCAACGCTGCTTGAGCGAGCCATCGCACCAGAGAATGTCGCGCTTATCAGTAAGCGACCATCAATCGTCATCGACCACCACGTGACCGAAGGCGACATCCCATTCGACCACCTCGCCATGACCGACCAAACCATGGTTGCGACGGGCGAGCTCATATATAAATGGACGCAACACGCCGGCTGGAAGGTAAACGCACAGGCTTGCGAACACCTTGCCATATCGATTCTGGCCGACTCGCTTGGCCTGGTAACTGAGAACACAACGAGCAATAGCATCCGCACGGTCGCCAGCCTTGTCGATGGCGGCGCTAGCCTGGCGACAATCGACAATCGCCGGCGCGACTTCATGAAGAAATCGCCTGAAATTCTCGAATACAAAGGTCGCCTCCTGCAGCGCATCGAATACTATAACGACGGCGCGCTGTCGCTGGTCCATATTCCATGGGACGAAATCACCGAGTTCAGCCATCAGTATAATCCGTCCGTGCTTGTGCTTGACGAGATGCGATTGGTTAACGACGTCCGCGTCGCCATCGCGCTCAAAACCTACCCCGACGGCAAAATAACCGGCAAAATCCGCTGTAATAGCGGGTCCAAAGTAGCCGAGCAGATCGCTGGGTACTTTGGCGGTGGCGGTCACGCCTACGTCGCCGGATTCCGCACCTACAGTGACAACTATGAGGATGTGAAGCACGATCTCATCCGCACAGTTGACAGGATTCTCACCGAATACGATAAAACCCAGGAGTAATCCATGAGACTTTACAATACGCTCGCCAGGGACATTCAAGACTTTGTCCCGCTTCAAGACAACATTGCACGCATCTATTCGTGCGGCCCGACAGTGTATGACCACGCTCACATCGGTAACATGAGCGCTTATATTTTTGCTGATACGCTCCGCCGCGTCGTTGGTCTGACCACCGGCACCACGCCAAAACACGTCATGAACTACACGGACGTCGACGACAAGACGATTCGCCGCAGTCGCGAACGCTATCCAGACCTCGAGCCTCGCGAAGCGCTCCGCAAACTTACCGATACATACATTGAGCTCTTTCTGGCTGACATGAAGCGTGCTGGCAACGATACGGATGCTATTACTTTCGTTCGTGCCACCGACAATATCCAGAGCATGCAGGAGCTGACACGACGACTTCACGAAGGCGGTTTTGCCTATCTTGCCGATGATGGCGTGTACTTTTCGATCGAGGCCTACCAGAAGAGCGGCAAAAAGTACGGCCAGCTCCTGGATCTGGATGCGCAGAACACCAGCGAAGCGCGCATTAATAACGACGAGTATGACAAAGACAACATCCATGACTTCGTGCTCTGGAAAAAGCAAAAAGACGGCGAGCCAGCCTGGGCATTTGAGATCGATGGCAAGGATATGACTGGGCGCCCCGGATGGCATATCGAATGCTCGGCAATGAGTCGCAGTGAGCTCGACCAACCATTTGACATCCACACCGGTGGCGTCGACTTGATATTCCCGCACCACGAAAACGAAATCGCCCAGAGCACAGCGCTTGCCATTCCAACGATGGCGCAGTTCTTTGCCCACAATGAGCACATTCTGGTGGACGGTAAGAAGATGGCAAAATCAGCCAATAACTTCTACACACTAGAGGACATCATTGCTAAAGGTTACGATCCGCTCGCGTTTCGTCTATTGGTTCTGCAAGCGCACTACCGGTCGCAGGTGCACTTTAGCTGGGAGAACTTGGAGGCAGCGCAGAATCGCTTGCATAGTATCTACGCTTGGGCGGACCTACGGTTCCAGCCAAGCGCGGACGAAATGACCGATGAACTCGATAACCTGTTCCGCACCACGCGCGAAGATATCTCAGCCGCAATGCAGAACGACCTCAACACACCGCAAGCGCTCGTCGCCCTCGGCAAGCTCATGGACTACATGAGCACCATCGCCGTCCCCGGCGTGGAAGGGAAGTACACCGACGGTACGCTTGGATTCCTCGATGACGTGTTCGGGCTCGGACTTGCGCACCGAAGTGACATCACCGTTGAGCAGAGGCAACTTATCAAAGACCGTGAAACTGCTCGCGCCAACAAAGACTGGGCAAAGTCAGACGAAATCCGCGATACGCTCGCCGAGCAGAAGCTTGGCCTCCGCGACACCGACCACGGCACGGTCTGGTATCGGCTCTAGCGCTGGGCGAGACTCTCAGCCAACCGCTCGAAGAAGTCCCGAGAGTACTTGTAGCCATCGGCCGCAAGCTCTTGGGCTTCTTTAGTCGTGATCGATTCCCATTTGCGCTGCGGCTTGGTCGTACCGGCGCTTGGTCGCATCGACAAGCGCCTGCTCAAAGGTGCTTCTCACTACTGCGACTCAGTAACCTGTGCGACCTTCGATCGTACAAACCGGCCCCAGCTGCGACGTGTGGTTGGCTTGCTCACTTTGCGGCGCTCGAGGTAGTCAAGAATAAGAACGCGGATACAGCCTGCCGCTGGAATCGCCAGAAAACCACCGACCGGACCGAGCAAGTTGATGCCGACCAACGCTGCGACCAAAATCGTCAACGCGCTGAGCTCGATAGTTCGCGCCTGAACCGTCGGCTGGATGAGGTTATTCTCGATTTGCTGATAGATAAAGAAGTAGACTCCGAAGGCCACAGCCGCGCCAAGGTCATTAAAGATCAGTACAAATATCACAATCGTCGCGCCAATAATCGCGCCAATCATCGGTACTAAGTCAGTCAGAAAGATCAAAAACGCCAGCGGCAGCACGGCAGTAAGCGGCACCGTAAAGAACGCCGTGAATGCAAAGAGCACCAAAAGTCCCGCCGCCCCGGCGAGCGTCGCCACAAAAACCTGTCCACTCACATAGCGCGTCACCACTGTATACATACGACTGATGAGGTACTTATGATGCTGCAGCTTGTGGTCATCGGTATAGATGCTCCATAGCCGCTCAAGCCAGCGGGGACCCTCGATCAGCGCCAAGAAAGTGAGCACAAGTACCGTTAGCAACGTCACAAATCCGCTCAACACCGTTGTCACACCACTAATGACACTCCCGCCGACGCCCGATACGATACTGCCGGCCTGCTTGCGTGCGCCATCGACAAATTGGTTAACTTCGTCCTGAAGGTTATACCGCTTAATGACATCAGACACGACGCCTTTCTGGCCACTGACTTGCTCGATATAGCTCGGGAGGGAATTGATGAAGCTAGACGTCTGGCGAACAATAGGCGGGATCGCCACATAGACAAAGAACCCAATGATGGCCAGCACGATAATATAGCTCACCGTCGTTGCCAGAACACGGCTGTGGCCAGGGAGCCTATTAGCGAGCGATGAAACCGGGGGATTGAGCGCCATCGCCAGGAAGAATGAAATCAGCACTATCATCAAAGACGGCGTCAGCTTCCAGAGAACAAAAATACCGCCCACAAAGACTGCAGCCACCAAGAAGAGGCGGACGAAGGTTGATGAATCGATCTCGATTTTGACTTTCACGAGGCTAACCGCTCCTTTATTGTTTATCGTTTAGTTGAATCTAACTTTGTATGCCACAGCCACACCGATAAGTGCGCCGACGACAGCATAAAAAATCGTGTAGATACTGAGAATATCGAAACGAAAAATGAGAAGTGCGATATACGCCATGGCGGCCGCACCAATGGCGCCTGCCCGTAAAAGCGTTTTGCTGTCCATGACACTTAGTATGACGCAAAATAGATCAAAACACCAGCGGGCCTTCTACGTAAAACACGCACGTCGAGCGCGCGTGTTTTACGTAGAAAAGGGAAGTGGTTAGCCGCGAGCAGCAAGCTCTTCGCGAGCGGCCGCCATCTTCTCGGACCAGAAGACAAGTCGGTCAAGCATAGTGTGTGCAGCCTTCTCGTGGCGCTCAGTAAACTGGTAGTTACCCTTGTCGTCCAGATTAAGGTAGTACTCTGGCAGAATAATATGCTCAGTGATGTCATACATCGAGAGGTGACCTACCACAGCGCGCAATTGCTCGACGGCGCGTGCGCCACCTGCCTGCGAGCCGTAACTCAGGAAGGCAACTGGCTTGTGCGTCCACTCTTTGTAGAGGTAATCAATTGCGTTTTTAAGTACAGGAGTGTAGCCGTGGTTGTACTCTGGTGCGACGAATACGAATCCGTCAGCTTCGGCTACAATCTTTGCCCAAGCTTTGGTATGCTCGTTCTGGTACTTATCGTGCAACGCAGGGATCGGCTCATCCAGAAATGGCAGGGCAATCTCGGCCAGATCCACGAGTTCGAATTCCGCACCTTCCATAGCCTGTCCTTGCGCCAGAAGCCACGCACCCGGCTGCTCGGCGAAACGAGATGGGCGATTGGAGCCGAGAATAATTTTGATTTTAACCATAGAGTACTCCTTACTATAGGTTTTATAGTTACTATACATAATGTAGTATATAGGTAAGAAATTTGACTTGCAAGAGATATTCGCCTATGTTTATGGTAATATGTTGATCGAAAACAAGCCTGGCTGTGTCGAAGCAACTGCTAGAATCCTTGGCGATAAGTGGACGCCACTGCTCGTGCGCTCACTTGCCATCGGCCCTCGTCGCTTCTGCGAACTCCAGAAGGCAACTAGCAACATCAACCCACGCACGCTGTCTGCGCGACTGGCGTGGCTGGAAGAGAACGAGATCGTCGTCAAAGGTCTGCGCAAGAGTTCGCCACCGTGCACCGAATACATGCTGACGAACAAAGGTGCCGACCTCGTACCCATCCTGCGAAGCATGGCATCATGGGGTGACAAATACGGCCGGTCGACGACCGTTACCGCCACAGCAGCTAAATAAACTTATTTTTCGAGCCACGACTCAAGCAGCTGCGGCTGCAGTCCAGCAGCATTGCTGGCTACTATAAACGCCTGAAGGTCTTGTTTGAAAGCTGGCGTAAAGTGCATAAGCACAATATCGCCAGGGTGCAGTGCATTGGTGGCCTGATATTCCACGACGCCATTCTGTACGAGTGCTTTCCAGATAATCAGACCTCGTAGACCACAAGCGGCGGCGGCACGCTGGGTGTCTTCGTCGTAATTTCCGTATGGTGGCCGCACGAGGGTCGGACGTTTGCCGTAGACCTGTTCGTAGATATCGTTGGTGCTGCACATTTCTTTCTTCTGGTCTTCGTAGCTCAACAGGTGAAGGTCTTTGTGGTCGAGCGTATGGTTCTCGATAACCGAGCCCGTTTGCTTAGCGATGTTACTGAAGTATCCTGGTTGCGCGCTCACATACCGCTGCGTCAGGAAAAGCGATGCAGGCACGCCCGCTGCACGCATCATTGCGGCAGCTTCAGGCTCTTTGTATACGCCATCGTCAATGGTGAGGAATACGACTGGCTGGTTTGTCGGTATGCGCGTAATGACTGGGGCCAATCCATTCTGGACAGACGGAGACACAACATCTGGCGCATACAGAAGCCTTGCTGGTGAAGCAGCTGGCGCGAGTCCCGTAAGCTGCGCAGCAGCAACATTCTGCTGCGGTGCGCTAATCAGTTTGTGCAGCTGCACGTATCCCGCCAAATAGATAATTGCTAAAATCGTGACACAGATCGCCGCGACAATTCGTTGCCGTGCTACCTCCTGTGGATGCATGTCATCAGTCATTTCTGTCTCCCTGCAGTCTTCACATAATACCAAAACCTTCACGTAACTAAAAACCGGCTTGCGTGCCGGCTTCTAGCTACGAACATAACGAGCGACTGGACTCTAAGGGCGAGTGATATTGACGAGCGTCCAGTTGTATTGCTCCTCGTCAAATTTCAGACGGTACGTATCTTGACCGTCTGTCATGTCAAAGATTTGAACCATCTTTTGACCTCGCTTTATAAGGTACTGCAGTCCCGACTCAATGAAGTTGACGGTGTTGCCGTTGTATTCCATGCGCTTCGGGTAGCTCTTGAGCTCCCGGCGGTTTCGGAAATACATGGCTGTAATCGTCACCTCTTTGTTAACTGCTGTGCATTCGTTCATAAACAAGCTCCTTCTTTGTAACTAGTTGCTGGAAATCAGCGAACGGTTAAGAAAGGTTGCTGCCTGGTTCGATAGAACATCCACCGTTCATGGAAGTTCACCCCAAGAAGCATTGCTTGAATACGGGCAGTGACGCTTAAGAACGCCTCTAGAGAGAAAGGCGCGCTCAGTGTGTATATCCCAACTGTTTATGAGCTTGTATGTAAAAAGGCTTCCACCAGTACATACATAACCAGAATCAATTATAGTCCTTTCGGTCGGCGAGGGAAGTCTTTTAGACGCAAATCACAACGTTTTGCCCAATGCAGCTAGTCGTAGTCAATTTAACGGCATGCGGAGAAGCTCGGTAGTGCTATGCTGAGACCAGCTGTGAGAGGCTAAAAAATAAAACAAAAAGGAGAGAGACATTATGGCTCAAAGTATTATTAAAGACGCGATTTTACCGGCAAAATTACAGCCCGGAGATCGCGTCCGTTTAGTTTCACCAGCAAGTACTCCGACACGCGAAGGCGTAGAGCGCTGCATGGAAATTATGCGCAGCTGGGGGTTAAAGCCGGAGCTTGGTACCCACGTTTTCGACGAATATGGCTACTTGGCGGGGAAGGATGGAGACAGACTAGCGGATATAAATGATGCCATTCGCGACCCTGGCATACGGGCTATTTTTGCAACTCGTGGAGGCAAAGGAGCGTACAGGATCGCCGGCGACCTCGACTTTGCAGCGATGAACGAAAACCCCAAGCTCTACATCGGTTTTAGCGAAAATACGATCATTGAACTTGCGCTTTGGAGGCGTTGCCGCACAACGAGTATTCATGGAGGGATCGTCAGCTGGAACGTCGATTCCATGCAAAAAGAGAACACCGAAAAGCTGCGATGTATGCTCATGACCACCGAGTCAATTACTCTACACGCTCATACCGACGAGCCAACCACCACGCTCACTACCCGTGGTAAAGCAACGGGCTTTCTCATGGGCGGCAATCAGGATATGATCGCCACTGCCGCGGGGTGGGCTTTGCCGAGCTTAGAGGGTGCAATTCTATTGCTAGAAGACGTCGATAAACGGCTCGGGTTCATTGATCGTCAGCTCACAATGCTTGAAAATGCTGGACACCTTAAGGGCCTACGCGGTGTAGCTGTTGGTCGCTTTTATCTATGCGGCTCTGATAGTACAACGCAGGGAAGTTGGACGGCGATTGATGTGCTGCGCGAGCGGCTGCACAGACTTAACATTCCTATCCTAGGAGGTTTTGCGCTCGGTCATGGCGACAATCCAGAAGCCGTTCCCCTCGGCACCCAAGCTACGCTTGATGCAGATGCCGGCAAGTTGACAGTGGCAGCAGGAGTAAAGTAATCAATAATCGCGAGGAGCAGTCTATGTACAAACCAGGGATAGTTGGACGCACCAAAGAAGAAAAGCTAGACATCTTTAAGGCATGGGATCGACCCGACAAAGCGTTTTTCTCTTCAGGAGCATGCCATATATTAGGGCATCTGTTCTTCTGGATGCATCGTAATGAAGGTTTCAAATTAGTCCATATAAAACCAGATGCGGGGTTTCCCGGGCATCATATGTTCGCCAGTAACGGAATCTGGGCGTTTGACTTCAACGGCTGGACTTTAGAAAGAGAGCTTCTTGAGGTTTACACTAAGGCCTACTCCGATTTTCACGAAGGATGGGGATACACTAAAATCGTTCTAGAGAATGGCCTATTTGACAGTATGGAAGATCATTTGCCGCCTGACTTCTTCCCGTATTCTCCTTGGGAACGCGCCTACCGATATATTCAACAATTTCCTGCTACCCCACCAGACTCAGACTAAGGTAACGTGGCAAGGATAAGCTCCCCAGGGCGAGAGCTTATCCTTGCAAAAAATACATTCACATGGTACGGTAAGTATACATAACGACAACGCCTATGGAAGCAACACAGTCTGTCAGTGAGAAAATTTGCACCCGCAGCCTCAAGCTGCTGGGTGATTTCTGGACGCTCAACATCATCGGCGCACTCCGCGATGGCGAGTTGCGGTACTGTGATTTGCAACGTGCGGCTGGCAATGTAAACCCTGTCACGCTTGGCAACCGCCTCCGCAAGCTTCAGGACGCTGGCCTGGTTGCCCGCAACGCCTCATCCGACGACATTTCAGTTGGCTACAAGCTCACCAACCTGGGCGAAGCCGCCATCCCGGTCCTCGTTGCCGTTGACGCATTCTCTCGAGAGCTCCCACCACACAACACCAACTAGGCGTGGTGTTCGAATGATTTGATAATTTCCAGTAGGCTCTTTAGCTCGATCTCGGCTTTGATAACATACCCATCCATATCGGCACGGACGTCGGGGCTGACTTTGCTGGAATCACCGAGATTCGTGAGAATCACGATCTTTGTCTTTGTGTTGCCATACTTCGGGTCGTGTCGGAGGAGCTTGAGTACTTCAAACCCGTTCTTTTTGGGCATCATGACATCAAGAAATATAAGATCTGGCTTGTACTCTTTGGCCTTCTGGAGCCCTTCGTCGCCATCAGAAGCACTCTCTACATCAAAGCCATGCTGTTTCAGGAATATCTCGTAGAGATTGCGAAGCTCTAGATTGTCCTCAACGAGAAGTATTTTTTGTAACCCAGCCACGGTGCCTCCTTATGAATGTCGTCTGCGTTTCCTGGTCTTGATCCTGCGGAGCTGACTGCGACTCGCCGGCCGCAGGAATGGTGAAGGTAAATACCGAACCGGCGCCTTCTTGACTTGTCACGCCGATAGTTCCATTATGACGCTCAACGATCGATTTGGAAATAAAGAGCCCAAGTCCGGTGCCCGTACTGCCGCTATCGAGTCCACCGTGTACACGATAAAACTTCGTGAACAAGTAGGGGAGGGCTTTCTTGGGGATGCCGCGACCGGTATCGCGAACACTTGTCACGTAGGTGTCGCCGTCGCGTTTGAGCGAGATAGTGACTGTACCGTGCGACTGTGTGTACTTGATCGCATTGGTGAGCAAATTGTTCACGACTTCGCGCAGCGCGATAGTGTCAGCCATGACAAACTCACCATCCGCAGCACCATCGTAACTCAGGCGGATTTCTTTATCCTCGGCCACAAAGCGCAGATCTTCGACAGCCTGCGCGATGGTCGCCGCTAGATCCATCCGCTCCATATTGAGTGTCAGCGTGCCGCGTTCAATACGCGTAACATCGAGGAGGTTGTTGATGAGGCTGCCGAGTTCGTTGGAGCTTTTGAGCGCTTGTTTGAGATATTTGTTCGTCTCCTCGCTTATGCGTGGGCCTTCTTTGTAGCTGATGAGCTCGATGTAGCCACGGAGGGACGCCAGCGGTGTTCGAAGTTCATGGGCTGCCATCGACACAAAATCGATCTTCATGTTTTCGAGCTCGCGAGTCTTGGTTTCGTCGTGAATCGTGACGATAGTCTGTGCACCTTGCTCGCTCTGTTCGCCGGCAGCGCGCGCCACGATAACCTTCACGAAGTGGGTCGAGCCAGTATGGTCGACATACTCAAGGTCCGGATACATCACCGAGCCCTCGGTATCGTATCTGACTGTAAATGGCTGGAGGTCACGCGTCCATTTGAATAGTTCATCGATATGTTTGCCAACGATACCACTCTGCGGCAGCTGCGTGAGACCGGCGGCTGCGGCGTTCGTGATGAGAATCGTACCTTCTTTGTCGATAGCCAAAATACTCTCTGCAGTGGTGTTCAATATAACCTCGAGGCGGTTGCGTTGCGCCTCGACGTGCGACACAAAATCCTTCAGGCTCACGCCCATCGTGTTGATACTGTCGCCAAGCACGCCAATTTCATCACCGCGCCGCAGGCTTACGCGCGTTCCAAAATCACCTTTACCAATGCGCTGTGCAATTTCTGCAAGATACAAGATAGGCTGGGTGAACGAACGCGTCAGCCACAGAGCGATCACAAACACTGCAACCGAGCTAAATATAAGAATGGTGATGAGCGAATTGCGCAGCTGAATGATCGAGGCAAGCGCTTCGGCGGTGTCGATCTTTGTGGCGAGAACCCAGTTGGCAAATCCAATTGTACGCGGCGCTACGATTACTTCGTCGCCTCGGTAATCGATGGCTGTCTGCGATGTTTCTGTCGATGCATCGAACAAATGCAGCGAATCGAGGTTTTTCGTCAGAGCGGCATCGGTGTTGAATCGGAGCGGGAAGAGCGAGACGGCGTGTCCCTCGGCGTCCTTGTAAGCCACGACTGTCTCTCCGGTCGAGCCGAGGCCTGTGTAATCCTGAACCGCCGCTACAATGTCGTCGATGCGAAAGACCGCAACCAGTACGCCGACGTCTTTTTTATTGACGCTGAGGTTAGTGGTGATGTACAGCTTATCGATGTTGTCGCTGGTGTCTTCGCGGACGGTGACGGTGCTTTCTTCGGTTGATTTGTAGAGGTCAGTGATGGGCAAGGTGCGACCGACGTTGCTATCGAGCGTGGTTGCGATAACCTTACCGGTTGTGTCGGTGATCGTAACCGACTGGATCTCGGTTGTCTGTGCTTTGCGATCTTGCAGAATGGCGCTGATCGCCGCACGGTCGCTGGCCTTGCCGGTGCCAAGGTATTGGCCAAGGGCACTCTGGAGATCAAATCGATTCGTCAGCGTGGTGACGTCTTCTTGACGTTGCTGCAGGAGGCCAGTAATCTTTTGCTCCTGTTTCACGGCGGTGCTCACCAGCTGGTCGGTTGTTTTTGTGCGGAGGTCATTGCTGGTCGTGAGGTATCCAGTAGCGCTCACCACCAATGTTGGCACTAAGCCAATCGCCAACATCAAAACGGTGAGCTTCTGGCGAATACTCATAGCACCAAGGCGACGCGCACGGTGGGGCTTCGAGCTATTGCTCGACAAGGCTAAATGCGCCATCCTTCACCTGGAACAAGTCGTATTTATAGTTCTTGTCAGATACTTCGCCGAGGGAGTCAAACTGCTTGAACCCAGAAACGCTATCAGTGAGCTGAATGCTTGGGAGAATGTTCTTGATCTGCTCGCCAGTTGTCGCACCCTTCTGTACGGCAAGCTGCAGGATATGGATAATGTCGTAGGCCTGCGGTGCGGCGTAAAGCTGTTCGGACTTGCCATATTCGTTCACGAGCGACTGCTTGAACGCTTTGGTGCCGGTAGGGAACGACGAGATAGTGAGACCCTCTGCAACTGCTGGGTTATTGCTGATAATGGTGTTGTCATACATGATGTCGGCGCCGAAGATTGACGCTTTGATACCGGCCTCGCGACCGAGCTTCATGGCAGCAGTGGCCGACACAACCGAGTTCGGCGCGATAAACACGGCTTCTGGATTGGCTGCCGCGAGCGTTCTCATCTGCGTACTGAGGTCGATGACATCAGGCTCAGCGAATGCTGTTGCGACAACTTTGCCGCCGAGCGCCTCGAACTTTTCGCGGAACACGGTGTTCATGCCGCTGCCGTAGGGCTCGTTGGTGTAGAAGACAGCGACTTTGCGGATACCGCGATCGTAAATGGCCTGCGCCATAAATGTGCCCTGGAAATTGTCCGGCGGAACGACACGGAAGAAGTAATCATCTGGAATACTGAGCGTTGGGCTTGATGCCGATGGGCTGATCATCGGGATTTTGGCGTTATTGGCGGCAGGCAACGCGGCGACTGATGCACTAGAGCAACCTTCACCAATGACGGCGACAACTTTCTGGTTGATGAGGTTCTTGATGGCTTCGCCGGCGGTTTTGGCGTCGCACTTTGAATCCATCTGAACGATATCGATGTTGTCAGCGCCGAGTTGCTTCTTGGCGAGCTGCACACCCTTCATAGCACCGTACCCCATGCTGCTTGATCCGCCACTGAAGGCCATCATCACGCCGACTTTGATGTGCGGCGCGGCCGGCTTATTGCCCAGGCTAATGACAAAAAACGCGCCGAGCGCGACCACCACCACAGCACCGAGCACGCCTAACGGCACGAGTAGGCGACGGCTCGATCTCTTGGGTGGTTCAGGCTGCGGCTCGATCATAGGCGGTAGAGGTGCGGATGCTAGTACCTCTGGAGGCGTCGGGGCCGAGGATGGCGAAGGGGGAGTCGGGGCTGACGGCGCCGGCGACTGCGGAGTTACTGGTTGATCTTGCTGCTTCGGTTCTTCATCCATGAGCCTCATAACCCTCTTATAGTGCTTATGTTGATCATCTGGTATAGACGGTTGCTTGTCAAGCGGTGGCGCGATACTCGGCTAATACACTCCATAATTAACCGAGCGAGATATGGTTCTTGTCGAACGCCTTCTTGAGTCGACGACGAAACTCGCCAGCCACATCCCACTGCAGTGACGGCTCAACACGGCCGAGAGCTTTTATCTGCATGGTTGAGTCGGTAAACGCTTCGACACGGAGAAAGCGAATGGGCTCCACGAGAAGTTCTTTCCATTTCTCGTCAGACGCAAGCTCGGCGCCGACATCATTGAGCACCTTTTCGACTTTATCGATGTCGGAATCGAGCGCAACAGAGAAGTCGAGGTTCACATTGGCATACTCGAATGTCTGATTGGCGACCACATCGGGAGAGCCGTTGCGAATCGTATGCAGCTTGCCGTCCATATCGCGCAGTCGCGTAATGCGCACGGTGACGTCCTCGACGACACCTGTGATTTGCTGCCCAGCAATATAGAGCGTCACGACATCGCCGACGCGATATTGGTTCTCAGAGATGGCAAAAATCCCGGCCAGAAGATCACGAATGGTATTCTGCGCGCCCAAGCCGAGCACGACGCCCACAAGCCCCGCGCCCGTGACGAGCGCAGCTACATTAATGCGCGATTCCCACAGAAGTATAATGACCGTAACAATCCAGATAATCACCGCAACGACGGCACGAAACAAGGCGCTCAGCGTTTGCTCGCGCTTCTGCGCGTCGAGCTTTGTGTCATGGCGGTGCCCGGGCACACGACCGGTGGCATATTCATACCCGCCGACTAGTCGACGAACGATACGTGGAATAACCGCGCGTACCAGCGCGAGGAGTAGGCCAGCCATCACGACCGTGAAGATCATCTGAAAAATAATATTGCCAAATAACCACATACGCTCACCCTAGCATACCGTGCGCGCGCTAGGCTAGGAATTCATGCAATTTGCCAGCGGCGATTGCGCGCATCGAGACAGCGTCTTTTTCTTCGCCGGTTAATTCGGCGAATGTCTTGTCGTGTCCCTTGGGAACAAAGATAGGGTCATAACCGAATCCGTGTTCGCCACGAAGCTCGGTAGCAACCTCGCCTTCGACCTCGCCCACAAAAACTTGCACGCCGCGTTCGTCGCAGTACCCAAGCGCGGTGACGACTCGAGCCGATCGGTCGTCCCAGCCTTCGAGCATCTTGAGGATGCCTTCGTTGCCGACGTTACCAATGAACCACGCGATGAGCGCGCCAGGCAGTTCGCCCCACGCGTTAATAAAGAGCCCCGTGTCGTCTACAAACACCGGCTTGCCCAGCGCCTCGTATGCCGCCTTGGCTTTTGCCTCAGCCACGATGCGTACGTCAGTGGCTTGCACCTCCGGAAGCTCAACTTTTTGATTGTGTACTGTCACGCCCAGAAGGCGCGAAAACTCCGCAGCCTTGCCAGCGTTGCCTGTGATAAGAGTAAGTTCATCCATGTGACTAGTATACGCGCCGGGCCGCAACCTGCTAAGCTATGGCTATGGATTCTACCGATGTCGCTTTCTTTGCCGACCAACTCAAAACCCGCAAGCACCGATTTGACCGCGTTATTTCCGAATACTGGCAAACCGAGCTTCTGACCATTCGCAAACAATACGGCGACGCGTCGCAGCGCACGATGCAGGCCTACGTGAGCATTCTTGCACGAGGCGGAAAGCGCATCCGAGCCTCGTTGGCCGAGACGGCATACCGCATGTTCGGCGGCACAGACCAGCAGGTCATCGACGACATGGGGCGCATCCTGGAGATGGTCCATGCGTATCTGCTGATCATCGACGATATAAGTGACCGAAGTGATGTTCGCCGCAACGGGCCAAGCGCGCATCGGTTGCTCGAAACATGGCACGACGAGGCAAGCCTCCATGGCGACACCGAACCATTTGGTGCAAATGTCGCGACGCTCGCTGCGATGGTCGGCCTCCACCAAGCCATGACCGACACAACCAAGCTCGCAGTTTCTGCCGAGCGACGTTCAGCCGCGCTGGAAAACCTCAACGAGCTTCTCGTCATCACGTGTCACGGGCAAATCAACGACCTTATTAATGAGGCCAGCCATACACGCGACGAATCACACATCGAGCATGTACTCCTCTGGAAGACCGCCTACTATTCGTTCGTCAATCCACTGCAGTTTGGCGCCATACTAGCCGGCGCGCCGACTGAGTCGCTTGAAATTCTCGAGCGATATGGCGAGGCGGCAGGGCGAGCCTTCCAGATAGCGGACGATCTTGTAGGGCTATTCGGCACGGTCGAGCAAACGGGCAAGAATCCAACCGACGACATCCGCGAAGGCAAACGAACGCTGCTCGTCCTGAAAGCCCTCGAGCTCGCCGCGCCTGCTGATGCGGCATTTCTGGAGGCGCACCTCGGCGATAGAGAGCTTACCGCCGAAGCATTTGCGCAGTGTCTCGACATACTCGAGAAGTGCGGCGCCATCTCGGCCGCCCGCCAAGAGCTCGAGGCTTCGTCACACGAAGCGCAGCGCATTGCAACCAGCGGAGAGCTGCCTGAGGGCGAGAGTGTCCGTTTCTTAAGCGGTCTGGCGATGTATCTGCAAACCAGGCAGAACTAGCATACCTTCATGTCAAAATCGTAGGTGTCCATTATAATGAGTTTATGATTAGAGACGCTGTCGTTCGATTTGATACCGCCGTTATCGGGTACGTACAGCATTGGCCGAGCTGGCTTCAGATTCCGATGCTGGTGATAACCAATGCCGGCCAGCCACTTGCCATGGCGGTCATTGCCATGGCGGTGTGTGTTGTGGCGTGGCAGCATGCGCAGATGCGTATTATTTATAGTCTGACGACAGGCGTGCTGGCGATGGGTGCAAACGCACTGCTGAAACATTACATTCACCGCCCGCGCCCTGATACGCTGTACGTGAGCAATATGTACTTCAAGACAAGCAGCTTCCCGAGCGGACATTCATTTGGCGCAGCGGTCGTGCTGGGAATCTTGGGCTATATCGCGGCCACGCATCTGCCAGCACCATGGAATAGCGTGGTGCCAATCCTGCTGGGCATGCTTATCTTTGCGATTGGTGTGTCGCGTGTCTACCTCGGCGCACACTATCCGACCGATGTCCTGGCCGGATGGATTCTGGGCTTGCTGGCGGCGGCAATTATAATTATCATCTTCAAGCCATAATGCGCGTTCTTGTCGTCCATAATGCAAACTCGGGAAGCGCGGACCTCCAGGCAATCCGCACGGCGTTCTCGTCGCTCGGTACTGATGTCGAGTACATCCCGATCAGCACCACACGCCTTGCGAGCAAAATCACCAACTCGAAAGCTAACGTCGTCGTCGCAGCGGGCGGAGACGGAACAGTCAACGCCGTTGCGCAGTATGTCATCGACTCAAAACGTACGCTCGGAATCATTCCGGCCGGCACGCTCAACCACTTTGCCCGGGCGCTCGATATTCCGCTCGACATAGGGGAGGCGGCCAAGTTGATCGTCGAAGGTTCTACACGCGTCGTCGACGTTGGTGGCGTCAACAAGCGTATCTTCGTCAATAACTCCAGCATTGGCGTATATCCGCGGTCGCTCCGCATCCGCGAGGAGTACCAGAAATCTATCGGTAAGTGGCCGGCTGCCGTTATCGGGCTGCTGCGCAGTATCATCCGCCCACGGCATTACTTTGTGGAGATGCGAATTAACGGCGACATGCATACGTTCCGGACGCCGTTTGTGTTTGTTGGCAACAACGAGTACCAGCTGAACGGGCCAGAGCTTGGCGGCCGGGCCACGCTGGATAGCGGTCAATTGGCGGTGTACATCGTCAAAGCCACGACACCGCTGGCGATCATCGGCTCGCTGCTCCGTGTATTTGTAACCAAGCGGCGGCGCACACGCGGATTCGCGATCTATCTCACCGATTCATGCACTATCCATACCCGGCGTAGACACGCGCTGCGAGTTGCATGCGATGGCGAGGCGTTCCTTCTGAACACGCCGCTCCGATACGAGTCACGTCACAATCAGCTGCGTGTTATTGCACCTAAAGTAAAGAGGAGTAAGGAATGATAGCTGCATTTGCATGGGGATTTGGAGCGGCAGCCTCGCTCATTGTCGGGGCACTTTTGGCAATGTACCTGAAGATCGGCCGGCGGGCGCTGGGGCTCATTATGGCATTCGGCGTCGGCGTATTGATAAGCGCGGTCGCCTTCGAGCTTGCCGAAGAAGCGTTCGCGCAAACACATGAAGGCTGGTCCATCGCCGCCGGGCTCGCGGCTGGCGCGCTCGTATTCTTTGGCGGCAATGCCGTTATCGATCGCATGGGTGGTCGTGCGCACCGCAAGCCGCACGGCGACGCCGGGCCAGGCCCAGCAATACTGCTTGGTACAATCCTCGATGGCATTCCAGAATCGATCGTTATCGGCCTCGCGCTGCTCCATGGTGACGCGATCAACCTCGCCATGGTCGTAGCCGTCTTCCTGTCCAACTTACCAGAAGCAATCGGCGCGACAGCCGGGCTCCTCGCGAGCGGCTGGAGCAAGTGGCGAATCATCGGGCTGTGGTTTGTTGTGGCGATCGTGTCAGGACTCGCATCGTGGGCAGGCCATGCGTTCTTTGCATCAGCTGGCCCGATTGGATTTTCATTCACACTCGCATTTGCCGCCGGCGCGCTCCTAACCATGCTCGCTGACTCCATGATGCCCGAAGCGTACCGCGATAGTGGACCACTCGTTGGGCTCGTCACGACCCTTGGGTTCGGCTTGGCATTTATGCTTAGCATGTCCAGCTAGGGTGAATTGCATCCCGACATCAGGTATTATAGATTACAAGAAACTGATTCTGATAAAGGAACCTATGGCACAAGACAAATTTGCAGTCGTCGTACAAGATCTTAGAAAATCATACGACACCAATCACGTCCTCAAGGGCATTAACCTGAAAGTACAGCGTGGCACTATGCTGGCACTGCTCGGCCCAAACGGCGCCGGCAAGACAACGACGGTGCGCATTCTCAGCACACTTCTGCCATTTGATGACGGGACCGTTACTATCGAGGGGTTCGATGTCAAAACCCAGGCTGATGAAGTACGAAACGTCATTGGTCTCACCGGTCAGTCCGCCGCAGTCGACGAGCTGCTGACCGGACGCGAGAATCTGGTAATGATGGGGCGTCTTTACCGCCTCATACCAGAGAGTGCGAAAGCCCGGGCGCAAGAGTTGCTCGAGGAATTCGACCTCGTGGACGCTGCCGACCGTCCGGCCAAAACGTATTCTGGCGGTATGCGCCGCCGACTAGACCTCGCGGTGAGCCTGATTGCCACACCGCCGATTATTTTCCTGGACGAGCCGACGACCGGCCTTGACCCGCGATCTCGCCTGGCGATGTGGAACATCATCAACCAGCTCAAACAGCGCGGCGCAACTATCTTCCTCACGACCCAATACCTTGAGGAGGCAGACCAGCTTGCTGACCAGATCGTGGTCATCGACGGTGGAAAAGTTATCGCCGAGGGAACTGCCGCAGAGCTCAAACGCAAGGTTGGCAAAGATCGGCTTGAGCTAGCGTTCAAGGACGCTCCTTCACTCAAGAAAGCGCTTGCTGCGCTCGACGGCACCGTCGCGAGCAAGGACGAGAAAAACTTCACGGTCACACTCACCATTCAAGACGTCAATGTCGATGCGCGAAACACACTGGACATCTTAGCCAAGGCAGACATCCAGCTCGTCTCCATGGCCGTCCACAAACCAACCCTGGACGACGTATTCCTGTCGCTCACCGGCAAACAACAAGTAACTGAGGAGGAAGCGTAATGGCTGAGCTTGTTTTTGATAAACGACCAAAGATCGTCCTGACGGTGATCGATTCACTCCTGATGATCAAGCGCAGCAGCACGCACATCATTCGCAACCGCGATCAGCTGCTGGGCACGTTCTTTCAACCTATCATGTTCCTCGTGTTGTTCGCGACGGTTTTTGGTGGTGCAATTGGCCAAACGCTGCCACACGGCGTCAGCTATCTGAGCTTCCTGATGGCCGGTATCATCGTACAGACAACGGCATTTGGTTCGACAACAACCGCGATCGCTGTCTGCAACGACATGCAGAAGGGGATCGTAGATCGATTCCGGTCGCTACCGATGTCAAACTTGGCGGTCCTCATGGGTCATACCGTGTCCGACCTGTTCCGTAATGGTATTTCGACGGCAGTGATGCTGCTCGCGGGCCTCGCGATTGGATTCCGCAGCAGCGCGAGCCTTACGGATTGGCTGATGATTATCGGCATCATTCTGCTCTTTACGCTGGCATTCTCGTGGCTGTCGGCCATCGTGGGTGTGTATGCCAAAAGCGTCGAAGGTGTACAGTGGCTGACGTTCATCATTGTTTTCCCGCTAACATTTGCCAGCACGGCATTTGTGCCGGCCGAAAGCATGGTGCCGGGGCTTCGCGCATTTGCCGAGAACCAACCCATATCACAAGTTGTCGAAGCCGTTCGAGCGCTCATGCTCGGCATGCCAATTGGTAATCACGGCTGGCTTTCAGTTGCATGGAGCATTGGCATCCTCGTCGTCGCTATGCCACTTGCCGCGTGGCTATTCCGCCGCAAGACGGCAAGCTAACGGGACGGGTCACTTCTAGTGCAGGCCCTTCATCTCAACACAAATAGTCTGTACTTCGCTGTCGCCAACGTTCTCAACCGCGTGTTGGCCCTCAGGCGCAGGAATAACTTGCCCCTCGGTCAAATCGACATCGATCGATGTGCTGTCAGGATTGATGAGTCGTAATGTGCCCGGGCGGAGAATGTAATTCACATTTTCCGGGTTGCGGTGCAGACCGACTTTATCGCCCGGTTTGACGGTTACTTTGAGCATGCGGATGTGATCGTTTTCGAAAATAACTTCGTGCTGATCTGGCGCAATGGCAATAATATCGTCGGGGGTAGGTGTGGTATCCATAAACTTCCTCTTTCTTACTCTATATCCGCGCTGAAGCGCGAATCTCTAGTGTGACAGAGTTTTGTCGGTAGATCTAGCGGTCGGAGGTGCCAACATATAGGCTTGCTGCGCCGAGGATAGTAAAATCCGGCTGTCACCAAAGAGTTCGGCCGCATTCGTGTCGCCCATGATGACCGCTACAAGGGTTACTGTCGAGTTGTGCGAATCCACATACCTTGCCGCAAACAGCAAACAATTGCCTGCTAGATTGGTGGTGCCGGTCTTGATACCGATCACCCCATCCGTACCGAGAAGCTCGTTGGTGTTCTTGACGAGACCCACGCCAGGAATAGTTGCTTCTGGCTGAGCGACAATGTCTGCTATGACAGAATTTTTGAGTGCAGCAATGCCAATCGTAACCAACTCCGACGGCGTGCTCACCGTCGCCGAGCTAAAGCCACTGGCATCGGTCACAATTGTATGGCGCAGCCCCATGCGCTTCACCATAGCCTGCGCATAGTTTGTGTACGCGTCTTCTGACCCAAACACTCGTTTGACGAGCAGCTCAGCAATATTATTGGCCGAAGGAATGAGCATCAGCTGCAAAGCCTGATACTGCGTCAGCGTCATGCCCTCGTATATCGCAACCACCGAGCCGTTTTGAGCAGCATAGGCTTGATAGTCGGCAACATCACTAGCAGTAATGGTATAGGTCGGGCCCGTTTGGCCGGATTGCAACGGGCGCTTTTCTAGGATAGCGAGCGCAGTGATTACCTTTGCCATGCTGGCAGTCGGGCTCTGCGTCTCGTGCTCCGAGGAGCGTGTCAGGAGTCCATCTTCGACGCTCCCGACGGCAGCTTGACCAACTGCTGGCCACGAAAGCGCTACATCCTTAGGCAGTGAAAATCGCTTCTGAACTGCCTGAACAGAAGGCGCAGCCACATGCTTACTCGTAGCAGAAAGGATGTTGTATCCAGCCATCGCCACCAAAGCGATACTCACGATACCCACGAACAGCAACCAGCGTGGCCGAGACGTCATACTAGTACCTCACCCTTAAGACAAATACCCGAAGCATCATAAATAGCATAAGCACTATAGCACTCGCAACAGCGATTCCGCGATCGAGTTTCTCGCTCGTACAGTATTTACTCCCGAAACGGTACAGCGCTAATCCCACAAAACCGCCGGCAGTATTCATGATTACATCTGTTACGTCAGTCACGCCGATTGCAAGCGCATACTGGAGCAGCTCGACAGTGACGCTCAGAGCCGCCATAGCCAAAAGCTTCCGCCCGAACGACAGCTGCTTGAACACGACACTCAGGAGCAACCCCAGCGGCACAAACACCATCGCGTTGTCGAACATCTCGCGCATACTGCTCGAATAGCCAGCAAAAGGAATAAAACTGGCCGTTCTCACATGGAAATGCAACAGAATAGACGGTATCTCGTAGGCAAACTTGAACAGGAGCAGCCACAGCAGCGCAAGGGCGTAGGCGACGAGTACAATTTGAGCGAACGATTTCCAACGCATGAGCAGCCTACTCGAAACTCTTTCGTTTACGGTCGAGCCAGTAGGCCGACTGCCGGTCAAGCTTGGCGGCGTCCTGCGGGTCGGCCAGTAGGAGCTTGATGGCTTCTTCGGCAAAGACTTTGTTTTGCGATCCTTTGGCGAAAATAATTGCGCCACGCTTCACTCGAGATTTAAGGTATTCGCCGGCAGCGTACGGCGTATCGAAGGTCTTCACTTTGCAGCCATTCGCAGCGGCGGCCGGCGCGAGATAGGCATTCGCATCGGGCCCGATTGTCACGACAATATCCAACTGTGCAGGGTCACACAGCCCACCAATCTCCCGGTGTGCGTCGGGGGATAGGCGGCCGAGCTCGTTCATATTCCCCAGAATAGCGATTTTCTGCGGCGCCTCCATACCATACAGCATTATCAGCGATGTTTTGACCGCCTCGGGAATGGCATTATAGGTGTCGTCGATGATAAGACTTCCGTTGATGCCCCGAAGTTTGTCTAGGCTTATATTGACAATCCTGCATTTATATTATAAAATGTAGCGAATCGTCAGCTGCAAAGGATGCGTCATGACGAAGCCCGCCACCGAGCTGGAAATCCCCTGGAAGTTCGACCCCAAGGCCTGCGACGAGGAGTGGTACGCCAACGCGCCGAAGGCCACCACCTACGGCGAGGAGGACATCCACGAGATCATCCGCCTCGAGGGCGACTCCCTGCTGGTCAACGTCAGCTACGTGCTCGACTACGCCCACACCGAGTTGCTCTACAACACCAAGGCCACGGACGTGGCCGAGGGGGAGCCCATCATCTTCGAGATGATCGGTACGCGCTACCACTACCACCTGGTCATCTGGAAGGACCTGGTCGGGGTCTTGTGCTTCACCCCCAACTGGGACTGGCTGAGGAGCGAGTTCGCGACGGAAGCCGCGGACATCAAGTACGTCCTCAGGTCCATGGTGGCGGACTGCCAGATCATCTGACCCCTTTGCACTACGACGATAGCCGCGCGGTCTCCGGACCTCGCGGCTTTAGTCGTTCTTGGGACATGTGAAATGTCTCCCTGGCAGGGAACTCCAATCTTGTTACACTATGAGCCATGAGCGCGCATATCTTTATCGGCACGTCAGGCTGGCACTACGATGACTGGACGGGGAAGTTCTATCCGCCCGAGATCACTGGATATCACGAGCTAACGTACCACGCAAGGTTCTTCAACACTGTCGAAAATAATTCGTCCTTCTACCGCATCGCAAGCGAACCGACCTACAAAACATGGGATAAAATGACGCCCGCAGGCTACAAATTCTCGCTGAAATTAAACAAACAAATAACACACATCGCTCGGCTCCATGTGACGGATGACGTCCGGGAGCACGTCGGCTACATCCTGGATTCGACCCAAGTGCTCGGCGAAAAACTTGGCGCACTCCTCATCCAGCTGCCAGCGAGCTTCACGTTTGACCTAGAGGTGCTCGAGGCGTTTCTGGAATTCTTTACCGATGAAGTTCGGTCTCGTACGTCCGTGTTCGATCTGGCAATAGAGTTTCGCAACAAACACTGGTTCACCGATGAAACCTACGCGCTCCTGCGGAAATACGATGTCGCGCTCGTCGCTGCTGACTCGTCGCGGTATCCGGGCGAGCGAGAGATCACTGCGGACGTTGCCTACATCCGTATGCATGGACCAACCAAGTTGTTCGCATCATCGTATTTCAGACGAACAGCTTCGCGAACTGGCCGAGTATATACAACACATATCGCCGCAGGTTGCGCGGGTGTATGTGTACTTCAATAATGACTTTCATTGTTATGCGATCAAGAATGCACAGACATTACAAGGATTTCTTGGGCAGGGCAGCCCTCAGTCAAAATCTTCGTAGCTGACGCCCCAGCCTCGAGAGGGGAACATCCAGAACGACAAGCTACTGCCGTTTGGGCGTCTTGCCTCCACCGAAATATATAGCCGTCGTGGAGTAGTGTTTGCGCTTGTAACTGGAGACCCTCACAATCTTCACGCCTCGGTCTTTCAGCGCTCGCTCAAGTTTTGCATTCCATGAGCTGAACTGATCATCGCCAAAACAATACACATCAGGACGAAGAGCGATGGTAGCTTGAATGTTTTTCTCCTGGTCGGGTCCGCCCTCAATGACGTGCGCAACAAGGCCAGAAGCCAACAAATTCTTTCGGCGTACTGCCTGCGGGAAGATCGGTTCGCGCGACTTCTGACGGCGGATACCGGCATCGTCAAGCAAAAATACAGTGACGTCGCCATATTGTTTACATATGGCAAGAAAATATAAATGCCCCGGATGGAGTGTTCCATCAAAGGTCCCCCACGCGGCAACAGTAGTAATATTTGACATATGCTACTATTGTTATGAATATATCACTCGCCATCCAGGGTAGATTAGTACCCTAAAAGGAACCGAATACAATGCATAAAATACAGATGATCATACTCTACAAACTCCGCCACGCTGAGTCTGCTCGTTTCAGCGAGCTCATGCGTGATACCGGCCTCGAAAGCGATACGTTCAAATTCCATCTCCGAAAGCTCGTTACACTGGGCTACGTCCAAAAGCTCGTTAATGGCCAGTACACCCTCTCGCCAATCGGCAAGGAGTTTGCCAACAACCTAGACGACGCAGCTCGTGATATTCAGAAACATCCAAAGGTATCGGTGCTCCTTGTTATTACACGCACGAACCCTGCCAGTCACCAGGTCGAGCACCTATTCCAACAGAGGCAGCGAAATCCTTACTATGGATTCTGGGGCAACATAACAGGCTCCGTGCCATGGGGCGAGTCGTTCGAGGCGACGGCAGAGCGAGAGCTCAAAAAACAAACAGGGCTGGCAGCGTCCTTTAACGTCAAATCTTTCTATCGCAAGACCGATTACGATAAGGAATCGAAAGCCATCTTCGAAGACAAGCTATTCGTTATCCTCGAAGCCTCAGCCGTCCAAGGCGAGCTTGACCACACGTGGCCGCACGGAATTAATCGCTGGATGACAGTAGAGGAGTTATGCCAACAGGAAAAGTACTTCACCTCATCCCACGACATAATCTCCATCATTAATAGCGGCAACGTATACACCGCAAAAAAGGCAAACCATGATGCACGCGAATACTGAACGAGGCGAGAGTCCAGCCGCACTCTCGTGGCGCGAGCGCAGCTCGGACTCGGCATTGATAGAATCTGTTTGGACCTGCCACGCTCCAGGAGCAACGTCGCGTGCCGTTATTGCTGACCCGTGCATGAGCATTAGCTTTGTGCGGTACGATAAAAACGCTGAGGTTATTATTGCGGGCCCAAAGATGTATCCGCGGGAGCAAGCACTTCCCGCCGGCTTCGTATGCACAACTATTCGGCTTACGCCCGGGGTGAACTTGCAAAATATCGACACTAGCAACCTCGTAGACCAGGCTGTCTCTATTCCCGCGAGCAGCAAAGGGGAGTTCAAAATGAACAATGAGACCCTGCAGTTCCCCGATTACGAGCATGCCGAGGAGATTATTGTGGAGCTCTTTGCTCGAGGCCAGGTCAGTTTTACCCAGCCCCACTACGCGCGCACGCAGCCGCGCCGCACACATTCACGCCAAATAAAGCGCGATACCGGCGTCTCGCCCCATAAGCTTCAGCAGCTACAACGCATGCACCGAGCACTACGGCTCTTAAAAAACGACGCCACCGTAGCCGATGTCGTCGCAGAGCTCGACTTTACCGACCAAGCTCACTTTTCTCATGTCGCGAAGCAGTTCTTCGGGTATACGCCCGCAAAACTCAAAGAGCTCCTTCAAAGCCCCTAGCGTGGCCCAAACTTACAATACACTTGTTCTGAAAACTTTTATACTAACGAGCGTCTAACAGAAAGGAAATGTATGGACGATACTTACACACTTGTTGCCGAAGCAGAAGTCGAGGCACCCCGCGCGGCATTATGGGACGCCTGGAAAAATCCCGAGAAAGTTGCCAAATGGTGGGGACCCGAAGGATTTACAAGCACAAAAGACAAGCACGTCAATCAGTTCCACGCCGACGAAGGCTCACGACAGTTGCTGGAACGACTCGGCCAACAAGCTAAAGGTACTGCGTAAAGGAACGACACAGATGGCAGAAATAGTTATAGATATAGCAATGTCGCTCGATGGTTTTGTGGCCGGACCGGACGACAGTCCTGAGCATGGCCTCGGGCTGCATGGCGGCGACAGAATCATGGGCTGGGACCACACCGAAAGGCACAAAGTCCTAACACCAGATAACGTTGGCGCCATGATCAGCGGTCGACGGACCTACGACCTCACGAACGGCTGGAACGGAACACACGACCTGGGCAATGACATACCGGTCTTTGTCCTTACCGAGTCAGCACCGGCTGAAGTCCCCGAGGGCGATACGCCATTTACCTTCGTGACAGATGGCATCGAGAGCGCCGCCGCACAAGCCAAGGCCGCAGCTGGCCACAAGATAGTATACGTCATTGGCGGCGCGAGTGTTATTCAGCAGCTGCTTAATGCCCGACTTGCAGACGAGTTGCGCGTTCATATTGCGCCAGTGTTTGTCGGCAGCGGGGTCTCGCTGTTCAAAGATATGGACTATCAAATCTCAATGGCTCAGACCGAAGTAGGCGACTACGCCGGCGTGACACACATAACGTACCGCCTGGTTCGGGCGTAGGAATATTTCCTCACAGGCCGCCAAAAGTATGGAGTATAATAAGCGGGCTAACGAGGGGGACCATGGAAACTTTTGCGACTGAGCATATCAAGACAGATAGCGCCACGATTTTTACGCGCATGGGCGGCACAGGGCAGCCTCTGTTGCTGCTCCATGGCTTTCCCGAGACACACCTGATGTGGCGTGATCTCGCGCCATTGCTCGCAGAAAAGTTTACTGTTGTCCTGGCCGACTTACGAGGATACGGTCAGAGCAGCTGCCCGCCGTCGGCAGAAGACCACAGCCCATACAGCAAGCGGTCCATGGCCGCGGACATGGTAGAGATGATGAGTCAGCTCGGCTTTCCGCGCTTTTCGGTCGTCGGCCACGACCGAGGCGCGCGAGTCGCGTACCGCATGGCGCTCGACCACCCTTCCGCCGTCGAGCGATTGGTCGTGTGCGATATCGTGCCTACGGAGAGTGCGTGGGAACGGGCCGACGCACGAATGATGCTTGGATTTTGGCCATGGTCCATGCTGGCCCAGCCTGCGCCACTGGCGGAGCACATCCTCGAGACAAATGCTGAAGCCATCGTCAACAATGCTTGTGACCAATGGGGTTCTTCGGCCGATGCCTTCCCGCCTGAACTTCGCAAAGAATACACAATGGCCTTACAAGATCCCGCGCACGCACATGCTATCTGCGAAGAATATCGTGCCGCCGCCACCATAGACAGAGAACACGACAGAGACGATCGTCAGGCTGGGCGCACCATACAATGTCCCACTCTCGTACTCTGGGGAGCAGACGGTGCCGTCGACACATGGTACACAGAAGAGGGTGGGGCGCTCGCGCTATGGAAGACAATAGCCCCGCAAGCACAGGGCACAGCGCTCTCCGGCGGACACTTCTTTCCTGAAGAAAATCCACAGGGGGTATACGCCAAATTGAGGGAATTTCTTGTATAGCTAGACCAGCAACGCCTCTGTCGCGCGACATATTTCATCGACCATCGAACGGTCCAAGGGCAAATTCTTATGAATCTGGCGATACCACATAATACCAATGATCATATCAGTTACCACGTCGATCGATACGACGAACTGTTTACCTTGCATTTTTGCGAGATTCTCGAGTAACGCCTGTATTCGCTTACGACTGTCGATAATATACGTTCGATACATGTCGGCGTGCTCGTCAGGGTGATTACTCACATCGATAAGCACCTCTATGCACAAGCTGCCGAACGGCCCACTGCCAATATCACAAGTAGCTGCGATGTATTGCCGGAAACTATCTGCGCGAGTGGCGTCGATTGCCATACGGCGCGTTTCGAACTCCTCTTTTATGACATCAAGGAAGAGAGCAGTTTTATCTGACCACCAACGGTATATAGTTGGTCGACCAACATGTGCTGCAGCCGCAATTTGTTGCAACGAGGTATGCCGATAGCCCTGCTGGATTGCAAGGTCATAGGCGTTCTTTAAAATCTTTAGCCGTAACGTTTCGTCGCGCGGCCGGCCAGATTTGTGCGACGGTCGGGCAGTAGCGGTCATGTGCTCCATGCAAGTAGTATAACGTACTTGTTGAATTACGTTACATGTCGTATCGTAATAATTACAGTACAGTATGTAACGAAAAGGAGGAACATGTCTTATAATTTTGCGGGTAAAACAGCAGTCATTACTGGAGCTTCGCGCGGTATTGGTCGTGCAATCGCCGAGCGGCTCGCACGAGAAGGAGCGAACGTCGTCGTTAATTACCTGAGTAATACACGAGCCGCGGATAGTACAATCGCGGCCATCACTTCAGCCGGAGGAAATGCCATCGCAATTAAAGCAGACATCAGCCAACCCAGCGAAGTAAGCCAGCTATTCGACAGATCAGAAGAAGCGTTTGGGGCGCTCGACATTGTCGTCGCCAACGCTGGCACTGCAGTCATAAAAGAAATGGGCACGTTTACCGCCGACGACTACGATAGAGTATTCGCAACGAACACTAAAGGCGCATTCTTTACCATGCAAGAGGCGATCAAGCGACTTCGCCGAGATGGTCGAATCGTCACCATCTCCACTGGTGGAGTAAAAATGCTCATCCCGGGCAATGGGCTATACCTCGGAAGTAAGGGCGCCCTCGAGCAGTTCGTGCGTACGGCCGCCCAAGAAGTAGGGGAGCGCAACATTACCGTGAACGCCGTGTTGCCTGGCTATACTCGCACCGATCTCCTGCCAGAGCGTGATCAGAAGGTAGCCGCAAGTGCTTCACCGTTCAATCGCGTGGGCGAACCCGAAGATATCGCAGACGTCGTGGCTTTTTTGGCGAGCTCCGAGGCTCGCTGGGTGACAGGCCAAGAAATTGGGGTTGGTGGAGGCGTATTCTAGTAAATTTGAGATCTATCGTTACTTCGGTGTAACGTCCGTCTCAATCCCTCCTGCGAAGGAGGCAGAGGACGGACGTTACACCTTGGAGGGCCGCTAGCGGAAAATCAACGCCGTGCCCAGCGGGATGGCCCCCATGATCAGAAGCGTTGTAGCCCTGATCTGATACGCCTTGAGCCGATCTGTGCGAGCACTGTAACGATCGAGGAGCATCATCTTCTCCGTGTAACGAGCCTGCGGGCCATCGAGGAGCCTCTGCCAATCACTGGCAGAAATGTAGCGCTTGTAGATCGAGCCGAATGACGGAGACGCCAGAACAAGCAGAAGAAGGAAGTTCAACAGCAGCGGCACGAATGCCACCTTTACGAGCCACATGAGTGACGGGTTCCCATCCTTGATGAGAGTGATGTTGCCAGCCAAGGCCGCCATGGCAACCGTCCCAAGGAGCGCTGCTCTCACAGAAACCGCCTTGAGCTCCTGGCTGACAGACTCGAGCCGCTTCTCCCTGCCTGCGTGCGTCTTCTCCTGTTCCTCTGGAGACCTTTCGCAGAACGCCTCCCAGTCCTTCTGGTATCTGTCGACGTGACCCTTCCACCACGTGTCGGGGTCGAACGGCCTTAGCTTCGATGACCCGAAGAAGCACCTCGTAAACCACCAGATGGGTAGGAGCCGTTTCCTCAGCTGCTTCATGTACGACACATCCTTAGAGCGCGGGGATACCTCCAAATTGACATTCAACCATAAATATTACTTGCTAGTCAATGGCGTGGCGCACATAAGTCAAGCGGTAGTTACGTACTGATCATACGCTTCGTCGGGCTATGCGGCGCCCTTGACGCACACGAACTATTTGCCTACAGTAGTTAGTGAATACACGTTTACTAAAGGAGAACCTATGAGCAAAGTAAAAGCACGTATCAGTATGTCAGTCGACGGTTTCATCGCGGGACCGGATGCAAGCCAAGATAATCCGCTCGGCACAAATGGCCTCAGGTTGCATGATTGGATATTTGACAACCCCGATCAAGAAAATAGTCTCCTGCCAGGGTTCAAGGAAAGTACCGGAGCGGCTATCATCGGCTACAACATGTACTACGAAGCTATCCCTCACTGGGGCGGTACAGGCCCACTTGGTGATGATATCCCTTGTTTTGTGCTTACTCCCAAAGGTAAAGTACCTGAAAACGCACCGGCATCCTTTACCTTCGTCACTGATGGTATTGAAAGTGCGCTTAAAAAAGCACAGGCAGCAGCCGGGGATAAAGACGTCTGGGTGGGTGGCGGCGCCAATGCGATCCAGCAGTACATACAGGCCCAGCTGTTGGATGAGCTCAAGCTCGATATCGTGCCCGTTCTACTTGGAGGCGGAACCTCACTGTTCGGTGAGCTTGGCCGGTTTATAGAAGTGGACAAACTCGAAGTGCACGACGAGTCGAACGTTACCCACTTTACCTACCATTTCAAAAAGGCGTAGATGGAAGATGTCCGGCCTACGCCAGGCCAACTCGTAGGAGTGGCTATGCCTCCTTACGCCCCAAAATTCCTGCTAGATAGCCCAAGCCCGAAAGTGCCAATAAAACGCCAAAAACATCAAGTACCCAGCTTGTAATCATCATAGGAGTCTCCGCGTTTACACCCATCGACACGCCCCCGGCCGCGATGAGCACGCCTACGACGATTGCCGTAATCCCTTTTTTGATGTTCCTAGAAGTTACGTGTGTATTTTGTGATTTCATATCGCTCCTACTTAGTTCGATTATCGTACTATATTATCTGTATGGTATAGTGATGCCATGAATGAGTCAAGAGCATATGTGCGCGCCCATGAGGAATTTCGCTCCGCTGCGCAGGCCATGTCAAGGCCGTCCATAGTAATGCGCTCGCTGATAGCCAACCGTGCAGGACTAAATGCGACTGATGCTGAGTGTATCGATTATCTTCTGTCCAACTCAATCGCCACTGCGAGTGATCTCTCCCGCGAGACCAGGCTAAGTAAAAGCGCGGTAACATCCGTCCTGCAACGCCTAGAAAAGGCAGGATACATCACCAGGCACGCCATCGCAACAGACCGGCGCAGCTCTCAGATACGTCCAAACTTACCCCTAATCCAAGCAAAATTTGGTCCATACTATAAGGCCGTTACTATCGAGTTCCAAAAAATCGCTGCTGATTATGATATCGATAAGCTCCGCCTCCTCACTGACCATTACAGGCGCATGACTCAACTTTACGAACAACAAGTCGAGCTTCTATCTGATCTCGACTATAAAGGCTACGAAAGCTCAACTTGATACCAGAAACAACATAGATACCTAGAAGCCATCCTGACTTATTCCATAATTTACCTCTCCAATTTGACATAAAAAAGAGCGCGTATTAGAGTTAGTAAATGAGTATTCACTAACTAGGAGATCGGCTCGCTTGGTGCAAAAATTATTAATACCTAATAAGGAGATGCTATGGGGCAACTAATCACACAAATGAGCATGTCGCTGGATGGCTTCATCGCTGGACCACATCCAGCGCCCGATAACCCGCTTGGCGATAACGGGCTCGGTTTGCACGCATGGTACGAACAGCCTGGCAGTCACAACTTCGGCAAGGACGTTGAAGGCGATACGGGTGCGATAATCATGGGAAGCACCATGTATTACGAAAGTCTCCCATGGTGGCACGGCACCGGCCCACTTGGCGATAATGTGCCGTGCTTTGTGCTGACCGAAAAAGATCGTGAACCTAAGGACGCCGCGAGTGTGTTTACCTTTGTGACCGGAGGTATTGAAGAGGCGTTGCGTCTCGCTAAAGCCGCGGCCGGCGACAAGGACGTGCTTGTTAACGGTGGTGCTAACACAATTCAGCAGTACCTAAAGGCAAAACTGATCGATGAAATGTACATCCATGTCGTGCCTATATTGCTGGGTGGCGGTACGAGCCTTTTCGGGGTACTCGGCGAATATATCGAGCTAGAGAAACTACGCGTTGTTGACGAAAAAGAGGTAACGCATACGGTGTATCGGTTCAAAAATAAAGCGCAGTAAAAAGTTTTAATAAGGAGTAATATCATGAGAAAAATAGTTGTCCTCACATTCTTAACACTTGACGGTGTCATGCAGGCGCCTGGCGGCAAAGACGAAGACCCTTCAAACAACTTTGAATTTGGCGGTTGGTCGATGCCTTACTTTGACGAAGCGCTTGGTGCAGAGATGGAAAAAGAAAGCGGCGACGAACCATTCGACATGCTGTTCGGCGGGAAGACCTACGGCATGCTTAAAGCTTATTGGCCTGACCATAAAGACGACAACGCAACGGGTCGAGGTATTAACCGCGCTACAAAGTACGTTGTCTCAGACGAAGACATCGACACCAACTGGGAGAAGACAGTTAAAATCAACGGCGCTGACGTTATCGATCAAATCAAACGGCTTAAAGAATCTGACGGTCCGATGCTACAAGTACATGGGAGCGGCAAGTTGGTCCAGTCACTCATGCAAGAAGATTTGGTTGATGAGTTTTGGCTCAAAATATTTCCCATTACTATCGGCAAAGGCAAACGACTATTCGAAGAAGGAACTATTCCGGCCGCTTTCAAGCTCACTTATTCCATGATATCGCCAAGCGGCGTTATTACTGCTTATTACAAGCGAGACGGGGATCTGAAGCTTGACCAGGGGATATAGGATCAGTGCTCGTCAACCTCTTACAGAAACTCTCAAACCATGATTTGAGAGTTTTTTCATGGGCTACCAGGTGAGCGAAGATAAGTGGATCATATTGACATACACAGATAATAATTATATAATAACACTGGTACATGAGTACCTACACATTGCACATTACACTCGGAGGAGCCATGAGTTTCCCTGCCGTTCAGCCCACCAAGGACGAGCTCGGAGCAGCACTTCCTGGAGATAATCTGATTCCCAACGCCGCCGTCCAGCTGGACCGAGCCATGACCTTCGACGCCGTAGCTACGGTGCTTGGGCTGTGGGTTCTTCAGATCGGGCGCCGCGACAAAGGCCGAGCTGGCTGGTACTTGCCGCGCTGGCTGGAGAGACTCCTGCCGCGCAAAGCTCGTGCACTTCGCTACCTCGACCCTTCCATCCAGACCGAAAAAGGCCAATGGATCCATGACTGGGCAAGTTTCGGCAAGGAAGTCTTTGCCAAGGTCGAAGCGGTCGGCCCATCGTACGTGATCTTCACGGGCGAACGCGGCACGACTACGTGGAGCTGGACGCTCAGCTGGTCACCTGAAGGTGACGGCAAGTCCCGGCTTCACGCGCGGATGCGCATCAGCACTTTCCGCCACACCTGGCTCCTGCGGTTCATGGACTACGCCGATCGTCTGCTGTACGTCGCCTTCTGGCGCGGACTGACAGAGCGACTCTGAGGCCATCATGTGCAAGACCCGTTCTTTCGCGCTACTGCGCTGAGAGCGGGTCTTTCGCATTACGACATAATTCCGAATGAAATAAAGTAGATCAGGTTTTAAACCCAAGTAGAGAAAATTGCTTGCTATCCATATCATCGTTGTGATAAGTTTAAAGATTGGCAAATTTATAGGGAGAGCAGTATGACCGTAAGACGCAGCAAAAAACAGGTAGTATTAGTTGCGGGCGCAACACGTAGTATCGGCAGGGCAGCTGCCATCGAATTTGGCGCATCAGGGGCGACAGTGTATTGTACAGGTCGAAGTGTCACGGGCAGCACAACGGGCAGACCTGAAAATATTAACGAAACAGCCAACTTAGTGACCAGTGCGGGCGGTAGGGGTATTGCCGTTCAGGTAGACCATACTGATCCCGAAGCTGTGCAGGCGCTTATCGAGCGCATCGAAAAAGAGCAGGGTTCGTTAGATATTCTCATTAATAATATTTGGGGTGGCGGAGAACTAACGGACCGTGGCGCTTCCTTTTGGGAACACGATCTACACAAAGGCCTCACGATGTTGGAGCGCGCAATCAATTCTCACATTATTACTGCGCACTATGCGGCGCCCCTCATGATTTCTGGCGGAGGTGGTGAGATATTTGAAATAACCGATGGTAGTACCGATGAATATCGCGGTAGCTTTTTCTATGATTTGGTCAAAACAACAATCATGCGCATGGCGAAAACAATGGCAATTGAATTAAAGTCGCATAGTGTCGCCGCAATTGCGGTGACGCCAGGCTTCTTACGCTCCGAGGCGATATTGGAGCACTTTGGTGTTACCGAAGAAAACTGGCGTGACGCAATCAGTAAATACGAGCCTTTTGCGCTCTCCGAGTCACCTTACTACCTTGCCCGGGCACTAAAAGCAATGAGCGCAGACCATAAGATCATGGATAAATCAGGAAAAACCTTTGCGGTAGGCGATCTAGCAGAAGAGTATGGGTTTACCGACGTGAATGGCACACAACCGCATTGGCAGCGAGACAACGTGGCACCCGGCAAACGCTGACCTTGCCGTGCCGCGGCATACTTTAATGAATGATTAGGCGCAAACAATCCTCGAAATCATCAATAAAGTTACCAGATTCGTACTCTTGGGCAGCTCGCTTAGCTATATTTACAAAGTTTGGAAAATCTTGTGCCATAGCTTCAAAATCAAGTGCCCTTACTTCTTCAAGTGACGGTGAGGATTGTTCTTCGATGACTCGTCCAAAAACAAAATGCACTGCCGTTGAGGTGATGAGTTCTGCGTCTTTTTCACTTAAACCTGCCGATCGTAGCGATTGGAGCGATATTTCGAAAAACCGCGCCAACGAAACCGCTGGGTACATGTGTGCACCAGCAACAACTCTCCCGCCATCCGGATACACGAGCATCGCGCGGCGAAGTCGAACCAATACGGCGATAAACCAGTCCTGCCAAGGCTCAGGATCCTTGCGCGGCTGTAAATCATTGAATTCCTTATGCAAAATTGCCTCGGCCATGTAATCAATAAGGACTTCTTTGCTCTTGAAGTGCCAGTAGAGTGCCGGTGCTTGCATGTGCAGCTTTTGCGCGAGCTTACGTAATGTCAGCTCACTCAGACCATCTTCTTTGAGTAGCCCCAATGCGGTATCGATAATCCGCTGCTGGCTGTCGCTCGTCTCACCCTGCATTTCTGGCCCGAGCCTGGAACGTATACGCTCAAACCGCGCATCTATTCGTGCACGCTGCTGTTCAAGTCGCTCGTTAGTACGACGTTGCGCTTCTTCGAGCCGCCTCAAATGTTCTTCACGATTATGTCTCATACTAGTTTTCATTGTAGCACTTGACATAAAAATTTAACAGTGTTAAGTTACCTGAAGATATTATTTAACAATATTAAGGAAGCTCTATAACTATGAATCAATCTCAGCCTTTAGCTATTGAGGCACATGGTTTGGTCAAAACGTTTGGCAAAAACCGAGCGGTTGACGGCGTTGATCTACTGGTGCCGACGGGCAGCATCTACGGTGTGCTTGGCCCAAATGGCGCCGGCAAAACCACGACGCTTAATATGCTCGCGACACTTCTTCGTCCAGATGGCGGCACAGCAAAAATTTTCGGTCATGATATCGAGCACGAAGCACAGGTTGTTCGCCAATTACTCGGCGTAACCGGACAGTATGCCTCAGTTGACGAAGTGCTTTCGGCGAAGGAGAACCTTATTATTTTTGCGCGCCTGCTCGGTCTTAGCAAATCTGAGGCCAAGCAAAAAGCGGACGAACTCCTCGAAGAATTCGGACTAACAGAAGCCGCAAAACGCCCGATCGCCAAATTCTCTGGTGGTATGCGTCGCCGGCTCGACCTGGCAGTGAGCCTGATTGCACAACCACCACTTATCTTTCTAGACGAACCGACTACCGGGCTTGATCCTCGTACCCGAACACAGATGTGGGGCACCATTCGGAAGCTGGTCGAGAATGGCTCGACTATTCTTCTCACCACGCAGTATCTCGACGAAGCTGATCAACTAGCTGACCGCATTGCTGTGATTGACCAAGGCAAAGTCGTTGCAGAAGGCACACCTAACGAACTCAAGAGCTCAGTCGGTGTTGCCACACTTCACCTCCGCGTGGCCGATAAGAACAGCGTCATCGCAAGTACTAAGGTAGTCCAAAATATCCTCAAAGTTACGACTCAAAATCCTGAGCCGCTGCTCATTACCGCTCCGATGGCCGACCCGGAAAAGACCACCGATGTTCTCGTGGCGCTGCGTAGCAAACAGATTAAACTTGCCGAGGTAAGCGTCCAAAAACCAACGCTGGACGAAGTCTTTTTGACACTCACCGGCAAAGGCACCGAACCCCAGAAAGGAGAAAAATAATGGTCACCGCTACCAAAATAATTCCAGGCGCTGAGCGTCAGCTCAAAAATCACACGGCATTTGCCCAGACTATTCGTAACTCGTTCACAATGGCGTACCGCAGTGTGCTCAGAATGCGACGTACTCCCGAGCAATTCTTTGATGTCACCTTGCAGCCAATCTTGTTCACACTGATGTTTACATACATTTTTGGTGGTGCAATCTCGGGTGATGTCATTAGCTATCTCCCGATCGTCATTCCCGGTATTCTCATCCAAACCGTTATCACGACCTCGCTTGTGACTGGCACACAGCTCCGCGACGACATGGACAAGGGTGTATTTAACCGCTTTCGCAGTTTGCCGATTGCTCGTATTTCACCACTTGCGGGCGCGTTACTTGCCGATACGATTCGATACGGCATCGCCACGACATTGACGTTTATCATGGGCTACATCATGGGTCTCCGACCAGAAGGCGGCCTCGGAATGGTTGCGGCGGCGGGCCTACTAACGATTTTCTGCGCCTGGTGCCTGAGTTGGATTTTTGCCTTCTTTGGTGTCATTGCACGCAATGCCCAGAGCGTACAAGGAATTTCTATGATGATTCTGTTCCCACTCACTTTTTTGTCGAATGCATTTGTGCCAGTCGATACGCTTCCGGGCTGGTTGAAGGCATTTGTAAATGTAAACCCGGTGTCGCACTTAGTGACAGCCGTGCGCGACATGATTAATCACGGTGTTATAGGCAGTAGCTTTTGGCTTTCACTGATTGGCGCACTTGTCGTAGTGGCCATCTTCGCACCACTGACGGTGCGAGCGTACATGCGTAAAGCTTAAAATAGTATGCTGTGGCTTCTTAAATACTGCTTCGCTTAAACGTCGTGTCCCTACGATTGTTCGGCTAATTCTACAATGACGCCTTCGGGACCATTAACATAACAGACCTTAAACGACTCTTGATAGGTTTGGACTTCACCAACTAGTGTGTAGCCTTTACCCTGTAAGCTGGCGACCATATCATCGAGACCTTCAACGCTAAAGCACAGGTGGCGCAGGCCGAGCGTATTGGGTTTGACCGGTTGAATGCCCGCTTCATCTAAAGGGTGGTGAAACCGTACGAGTTCGATATTGAACTGGCCATCCGGCGCCCGAAGCATGAGTAGATCATCCTTAACGTTTTTCAGGCCGGCGACTCGGTCGACAAGTTCTCCCTGCATGACGGTTTGGCCCATGACGGTAAATCCCCATACCCATGAAGAAGTCCTTCATGGGTTCGAGGTTCTCGACGTTAATTCCTACGTGATCGACATGTTGAATCTTCATTTTTACATTCCTACTACGGCTTATTTATCGTGTCGGACTTCGTAACGAGCATAGACCATGCCATTGTCGAATGGAGTGATATCTAGCAATTTTAGCTGTTGCGTGTCATGGAACAAGTGCTTGCCCTTGCCACGTGAGCTCGGACAAATACGAAGGTCCACCTCATCAATTAGGCCGGCATCAAACAAGTCTTTCATGACCGTCAGGCTGCCCCACAGCCAGATGTCTTTACCATCCTGCCCTTTAAGCGTTTTGATGGTTGTGACGGCGTCGTCGGTTATATCGCAGGCAGGGTAGTCTCCCCAGGGCGCTTCTTTTAACTCCCTCGAAGCGACAATTTTATCCAGGCTGTTCACTTTTTTGCCGTACTCACCTTGGTCGGTAGCGTGTGGCCAGTAGTCTTTGCTCATGGCGTAGGTTTTTGAACCGAGGATCATAGTGTCAACGGTGTCCAGGAACTTGAGCGCGATTTTTTGGTACTCGTCGCTGCTCTGCGCCGCTGCATCTACAAAACTCAAGCCGCCGTCTTCTTCGGCAATAATATTGTCCACCGTAGACCATTGTTGTACGATAAGTTTTCGCATAGTGGTATACTCCTTTTCTATTACATTTACAGATGGCCCAGGATCTTTTGCGGCCATACTCCTACAATAAAACGTCGTTGCGGTAAAGTATTGCAAAAATCAGCAAGGCTATAAACTTGGCAAATCGCCTCTGGTTTCGAGGGCCTGCATATACCTGGAAGGAGAGAGCCCTACGTATTTTTTAAAATCGTTAACAAAATGAGATTGGGTGTTGTATCCCAGGTCGGCGGCGATTCTGGCCCAATCGGGCTTGGGGAGGCTGTTAGCCTGTCGCACTGCTTGCAGCAGGCGAGGGCGCATAAGCAGCCATTTTACCCCCACGCCGACACGCCTTTTAAATAGATGGTGCAGCGTCCGCTCACTGATCTTAAATCGTTCAGCGACCTCGGCGACAGTAGTATAGCCATTGTCGCGTATAGATTGGGCAATACGCTGGATGAGCAGCAGGCTTTCGTCTGGTTCTACTTGGCGGTCAGTCAAAAGTTTCTCTAGTGTTTCGACGAGGCTGGTATCGCTGTCCTGCGCGTATAATTTTTCAAGAAAGCTACTGGTAACTTCAGGGAAGACGGTGCTTACAGGAGCTACACGCTGTGTAAGGTCGGATACATCGTGTTCCCAAAATGAATACAGACCGCCAGGGGCAAATTTGATACCAATCTCAACCCCATCACCCTCCAGCGTAAATACGACCTTCTCTGCCACGATGCCCCACATGTGTGGCTGCTGCCTACCAAAGAACATGGTGATTGCCGGCTCAGTTAAAAGATAGTTAAAGCTGGGACGAGGTTGTAGCTTTGAATCCCAGCGAATTATAAAAAAGTGCTCTACAAAGGGTGCGAGTTGAGGGGAAGGACTATAGCAATGTAAGCTGAAGTTTTTAAAAAACCAGTGCGGATCCATGACGCCCCGACTTTCTCCTCTTCGTAAGCGAGGCACGACACCGGGTCGTTGCAATTTATCAAACTCCATATCTATATTATACGCGGTCTATCTGTGATCGTTTACTGTTTGCTGATCACGGCTATCATCGAACTCGAGTGCCATTAGTGCAATAATAAGAGGATGAAACAACTTGAGCAATTCGGGTGGACAGGCGAGATGCGTCAAAAGTGGCAAGCGGTTGTTCGGCCTGGTTTGGTGCCAGCCCGTGTTGTGGCCGATTTTGGTACCTCTCTTAGGATTGTGACTCCCACCGTTGTTACGGCAGAACTGAGCGGGAAACTCGCCCATTACACTCCTTCTGAGTTTATGCCTAAGATTGGAGACTGGGTGGGCGCACACATAGCCAGTAATGGGATGGCTGTCATTGAAGTACTTATCCCACGTCATAACGAAATTGCCCGCAAGGTCGCCGGCAGACGGGTCATCAAGCAGATCATGGCAGCCAATGTAGACATTGCCTTTGTACTACTGGCGCTCGACGGTGACTTTAGCGTAGAGAGATTGAAGCGATTTCTGTACCAACTATCTATAAGTCACATACAGCCAGTGATTGTCCTCAATAAGGCCGATAAGGTGAAAGATACGGCTCCCTACATTACAGAGCTGCGACAGCTGAATCTTCCTATCGTGACGAGTATCGCTACTGATGGCACGGGTGTGGCCGAGATCATGTCATACATCAAGCCCGGCCATACCGCAATCCTCCTTGGCTCTTCGGGAGTCGGTAAGTCTACGCTGACTAACCAACTCCTGCAACGAGAGGTGCAAGCGACGAAAACAGTTCGCGACTCAGATGCCACAGGCCAGCACACTACCGTCCATCGCGAATTGTTCGTATTACCTAATGATGGCCTGCTGATCGACACTCCTGGTATACGGGAGTTACAACTTTGGGGTACGGAAGAAGAGCTGGCAGAGAATTTTGATGACATCACTCACTTGATAGCTCAATGCAAATACGCGAACTGCCAGCATGGTGGGGAGAAGGGATGCGCCGTTCAAGAAGCACTCCATAACGGCAGCCTAGAACCCCGCCATTATGAAAGCTACTTAAAAATGCGTGCTGAGCTAAAAGATTTGTACCAAAAAAGTACGGCACAACAACGTCATAACAATAAAAGATCGCGTAAAAGTATACGTCATCAAACAGAGGATATGAAGCGAGACGAAGCAGAGTCGTAGATCTTGCAGTCTGGTCCACGGGATACGGAGCGTTTGAGCTAAGTTGACCGCGAGGGCGCCTGTCTCAAAACCGGACGGCACCTTAGTGGTTGCACACTTTACCGATCCTGAAGGAAATCTTATCGGCTCAGCAGGTCCTGATCATCTATCATAGGCTAACGACAGTACAAGTTAAAAGGAGCATTGGATTATAATGACAACCGAACAAACCCTTAACGCATATTTCTCGGCGATACATGATGGTGACTGGCAGCAGTTTATAGCCGACGAAATGACGTATGGCTTTAATAGCTACGATCAGCCACAAGACAAGAAAGGTTATTTGGAAGGGGCAGGTAACTTTTTTCGCGCGACAACGAGTGTCAAAATCATGCAGAAGATCATCGACGGCGATCGAGTTGCCCTGATAGCTCGTTACACAGTCCGCTCACCTAAAAAGGTACAGTCGGTACATGTGACGTCGCTGAATTCTTGACCATTACCGATGGCAAACTCACGGCGTCTTCTATCTTTTTTGACCTGAAGGCGTTTGGTGAGCTTGTGCAACGATAAGCCGATGACGCAGGTTACGTTTAAGATAATCTCATGGCTGGGGATAGTGGATGAATTCCAAACTTTTGAGGCTAATGAACTGAAGTTTAGTCGGCGCCTACTCTATACTGCTCAAGTATATTTTCCGAACCGAAGAGAGAGCGCACGAGGTGATCTGCGAATGGCGTAAATGAAAAGGTATGACAATTCTCCTTTGAAACAAGTACCAGGCCCTTGCCTTCATGAACAGTGAGCTTTTGGGGGTCGACTGGTTTGGTGCAACGGACTACATGGACGAAGTTGCTGTCACCATGAGCGCTGAGTTGTTTTTGATAATCTCCCAGCTTTTCGATATGGATGCGGTCGAGTGTTAATTCAAGTTCTTCGTCAATTTCACGGATTGCGGCATCGATCGGGTCTTCGTGACCTTCGCAGTGCCCACCAAAGAACCCCACTTTATCTCGCAAGTGAGCAGCACCCTGATGGTTGCTGTCTCGGTGCTGAAGAATCAGTGTTCCATCGCTTGTTGTGAGTACAACTGCGACGATGTGGGAGGGTTTGGGCTGACCGGGGTGTGCATCCTCGCTGTTCTGATAAAGGTTCGTCATAAACATATATTAGCATTAGTGAGGAATTCGCATGTTTGAAGATGATACTTGGATGAGATGAACAAACAAAAAGAGGCTCTGGACAGCCTCAATTTGTTGACAAATTATGTAATTATTTCCTGGCTGGGGATGAAGGATTCGAACCCTATCAAGTAGGGACCAAACTGTAGATTACTAGCTACTTGTCTTGCTTGCCACCAATCCATCCTGGTATCCACCAATTCCAACGACCCATAAGTCTCATAGCAGCAGGCACCAAGAGCAGTCGGATAAGCGTCGCATCAATCAACACAGCAATAGCCAGTGCGAATCCCAGCTGTTTTATCTCAAGCATGCCCGCTATGAAGAATGAAGCGAACACGACTACCATGATTGCTGCGGCATTTGTAATGACCCTCGCGGCGTGTTCGATGCCACGCGCAACAGCGGTAGTATTATCGTGCGTTTTGCGCCATTCTTCCTGAATGCGCGTAAGAAGAAAAACCTCATAGTCCATGGATAGACCAAATAAAATAACAAACGTTAAAAGTGGTAGGTAGGACTGAATGTACCCAGGCGAAACAAACCCTAGTAAATGCTGACCAAATCCGTGTTGAAACACAATCACCATGAGGCCAAAGGCTGCACTCAGTGCAAGCAGATTCATGATGATAGACTTGAGTGGCAGTACGAGACTTCTAAAGTTAAAGGCTAGTAAGAAAAAGGATAAACCAAGTACGAATGACAGAACAATTGGGAGCGAGCGATAAACTTCAGCGTTGAGGTCAACAATTTGGGCACTTAAACCTGTCAGTCCAAAATGCAGATCACTTTGCGTGCTGGTTGGAATCATCGCGGACGTAATGTCGCGGGCAAGCTGTATTGATGGCTCAGTATCAGCAGCCGCACGAGGCACGACAGTTATGATTGCTACGTTCGACCCCTGATCAGTGTTAATCTGCCCAGAGAGTACCTTGGTTTGTTCGGCTATCTGGAATGCGGCTAAGCCATGACCGCCGGTTAGTGCGTCAAGACTTAGGGTTGGTGAGCTGACGCTTGCCACCCGTGGATCATTCTGTAGGCGTTTGCTAAGCGTAGATAGGGCGACCAGATCTTTGTCAGTAAATGACCCGCTCGAACGCGACGCGACAACTTGGATCGGCGAAGTAAGGCCTGGAGAAAACGCTTGCTCTATCAAGCGCAAGCCTTGAGCTGAAGGCTGATCTCTAAGCGTTCCTGTCCCTAGATTGAGTCCGAGTTGCAAGCCGCCAACTGGCCACGCCATAGCAGTCAAAAGAACAATCGTTGTAACTGTTACGAGAATCGGACGCTGCATGACAAAATGCGCCCAGCGCGCCCAGTAACCCTGTTCGACATCTGGCTTAGCATTTTGTCGATGTCGATGAGGCAAAATCTGTAACGAATTAATATGTTTTCCTAGTAGGCGTAAGATAATCGGCAGTAGTGTCAGGGAAAGTGCTAACATAGTGCCGACGGTGCAAATGGTACCTATTCCTAGGCCTCTGAATATCGGTGAGCGTACAAGCAGCAGCCCACTCAGAGAAATAAGTACGGTTATACCCGAAAAGAGCACAGCCTTACCTGCTGTCTTCATCGTATTTCGTATTGCCATGTCGGGTGATCTGTGGGTTGCTAGTTCTTCGCGGAAACGTGTCACGATCATAAGCGAGTAGTCGATACCGAGAGCGAGGCCTAGCATTGTCACAGCAGACTCTACAAAAACATCGAAATGCAGCCACTTACTCAGTAGTCCGAGAATCCCAAAGGTTATACTCACCCCAGTGGCGCCGAGGAACAACGGCAAACCGGCAGCTATAACCGAACGAAAAGCGATAAGCAGGACGAGAAACGCAATAGGCAAACCGATCATATCTGCCTTGGCAAGATCGCTATTTTCCTGTTCGATAACGTCAGCGTTAAGCGGTGAAGCTCCTGTAAGGTAGACTTTTATGCCATTAGTGCTATGAGGCAGAGCGTTAGCGAGAACAGTGGAGTTTTTCTGAAGGTCACTATCGCTCCCGGATAACCCCACAATAATGAAAGCCGTATGTGCATCGCTCGATATTTGCGATATTGGGCTTTGATCGTATGGGCTAATCAGCGATGTTACATGCGGCTTACCCGTGAGCGAACCTAGCGCTTGTTCGACAGTCAAACGGTATGCTGGGTCACTTGCAACGAGCCGATCAGAGTGAAAGACAACTAAATCCTGTTCAGATGAGGCTGAGTAAAATTGCTTGTTAAGCAAATCTTGGGTACGTTGCGATGACGAGCCGTCAACCGTAAAGGATGCACCCCCTAATCCGTTTAGGAATGTCGGAATCATTGCGCCGAAGCCGATAGTTACGAGCAACCAACCCACAAGAATCAGGATGCTACGTTTATTTGTGGGTTTTTTATTCATAGACATTTATTCATCACTCAAATCTGTAAATACCACTTAGGTTTAGCATGATCACACCGAGTATCACAAGGAAAATCGCGCCTATACGAAAGGGTGTAAGTGTTTCGTGAAAGAAAACAACTCCTGCTGCTACGACAAGAACCGTACCAAGCCCTGCCCATATGGGATAGGCAATATTGAGCGGCATTGTCTTCATAGCTATAGATATTGCCCAAAATGACAATATGTAGCCAACGATTACTATGATTGAAGGAATGGGTTTTGTGAAGCCATGAGACAATTTTAGGTTGGTTGTGGCAATGACTTCACAGACAATTGCACCAAAAAGAAAGAGCCATTGTTGCATGACAACTTCTCCGTTTAAGTTAGTAGTTCGACCCAGAGGCTCACTCTGGCAATCCGCCGCCGACGAAATACAAACTAACGGTTTCTATATTTAGGATAGCATAAGAACGGTTTTTATGATCAATTGAATCGCTTCCTTTATACAATAATCCCCACTTAGGTGGAGTGATCCGGATTACAATCCCTGACCGAGAAGATAGAGAAAGTCATATGAAGCTGACCATCTACCTATCTTCTATAGCTTTTAGCTCGGCTTCAAAGTACACCAGCATTTTCTCCAGCGAGCGAATATCATTGGCTATGTCTTTAGTTTTTTGTGCGAAAAAATGACGGCGCTTCTGCGTAGTTAATAGTTGTTGTCATAGGCGGCTACAAGGTACTTTAGATCTTTTATTGTGAATCCTGCTTGACGGGCTTGCTTGAAGCTCGTATTGGCGCTCCTCGGCAGTATCGGGCTCGTTGTGCTTGGTCCATCCGGCTCGGCGCACGCAAACCCTGGCTGCGCGAATGGTGGTGTATATGCCATTTTCGCACGTGGATCGGGTGAGCACTTCAACGATCAACGAGCGACCTACTTCGAGGCTAACCTGAGAGCTTCGCTTCAGTCGAAGGTTAGCATGGCTTACGCCGAACTCGGCAACTTCGACAATAACTACTCAGTCGGAGGTGACGAATACCCGGCCGTGGGTGGCCTCGAAGCTGGCTTTACGCCCACCTATAGTTCCAGTGTCACTAAGGGGGCCAATGAACTGGTCGCCTACCTCAACAACCGCGTAACCGCATGTCCCCAAGAGTCCATCGTTCTCGGTGGCTACTCGCAGGGAGCAGACGTTGTCGGGTGGACGATTCAGCGAAGCGACCTCAGCCAGACGGCAAAGAACCACATCGGCTTCGTGGCGCTCTATGGCGACCCCAAATTCAACGCAGGGCCGCTCGACGACCGCATGAACAACGTCAACTTCAGCACAAACTGGTGGTGGGTGCGCGGCAGCGGGCCGGGATGGCTACAACTTATTTGATAGATATAGCAAAAGATGGTATTATTACCCAGTTCCAAAAAGAACACACGAGCTTGAAGGTGGGTGATCCGCGTGAAAGCGAAAGCACGTCGTCTACTTGGCCTACTCTTGTGCCTGGCACTGGGGGTAGGCGCAGTACTCGTGAGTCCTGGAGTAGCACAAGCAGACCCAGGATGCGTCAATGCAGGAGCCTATGTGCTCTTCGCAAGAGGAGCTACGGCACCCCTCGACTCTGGGCCAGCCCTAGAGTTCAGAAGCGACGTCACGAGTCAGCTCAATGCTCGGGGCGTGCCGAGTGCATGGGCCGAACTGGGAAACCTCGACAACGTCTACAATACAGTAAAGCCCAACTAATTCTTGGCCGAAAGGACAAGCCGCAAAAGACCATGCGAGAATCGTAAGACTGTCGAAGAAAAGAACATTGCCGAACAGCTCTATGCAATATTAGACAAATATACCATCCATCCACTGTTCGAAGAATGGGCGCTTGAGGCAATGAAGGAAGTGAACGCCGATGAGGCCAAAGAGCGTGAGGCAATTGAAAATAGTCAATTCAAAAACTTGCAGCAGCTACGCCAACAGCATGACAAGCTAATTGACCTGGCCGGCAAAGAGCTAATCCGTGAAGATAAGTTTAAGGAAAAATCTCAGGAGTTACTTGAACAGATTAAGAACGCTGAAAATGCAGTTTCTGAAACCAATGTCAGAGCCGTGAATTGGCGTGATGCGCTACAGAAGACAATCGATACGATAGCTCACGGCCGCGCGCGCTTCCAGGGTGGTGACATGCCACAAAGCGAGATGTGCTACTAGCGCTTGGTGCGCACCCAACCTTACATAATGGAATCGTAGAGCTGGAGCCGTATGAGTGGCTAATCCCTATCGAAAAAGCCCTTCCTGGCTTAAAGGAAGAGCTTTCTCAAGTTAAACCCCATGATCTACAGATAGGAAATCCTCGTTTAGAGCCTATCCGCACATCATGGCTGGGGACAGTGGACATGTTCCAAACTTTCCAAACCGTATTTTGCGAGGCTTTTTATGGCCGAAATTAGCAATGAAATCTATGAGCAGCTTCGTCGAATTTTAGAGAAACAGAATGGACGAGATTATTCATTTGAGGAGGCGAAGGCAATTGGTGATGGACTCATAGATTTCTTTAATTTTCTCATGAGCCTAGATGGCGAAGTTGAAAATTAAATTTATCGAGAGATTATATTTTGGAGCTCCTCAAAGCATTCTGCAAATTCATCCTTAGTAATTTTTGTACCAACGAAGATGGCTAGCTCATTCTTCTGCTTATTGCTAGCTCTTTTAACCCACACCTCGATACTTTCAACAATATTTTGCTGCTCTTTAAATTCGGCCCATATACGGTCTGGATACATTGCTTCTAGAGTAGCGACTGGTCGCTCATCTTTTCTAGTAAGAATAAACCGTTTTGCTAGTTGTTCCTGCGCAACTTTAACTTTTTGCTTCGCATTATTACCGTTATTGCTACTTGAGCCCTTAGCGTTGCCGTCGCCATCAAAAAAGTCGGGATTCCAATCGGTGAAGATGACATATGATGTTTTCCATGATTGCGAAAACGCAAAGTATTTACTCATTTGGGCAAGATTTTCAATGTTTTTGCCAACCTCGCCATCGCCGCCGCCTGCAACTACGTCCACGTACTTATAATGTGGCTTAATTTCCTCACGGGCGAGGTAGGTATCAAGTAGTGTCTTTTTGGATAGTTCCTCAACAAGTATAGGTATTTCGGGCATGCCAATATCTTTGGGTTCGACTCCAAGCATAGAGCTTATAAGTACTGCCGAGCTTAGCGAGTCGATGCCTTCTGACGTTTCGGTCTCGGTCATTTTTCCATTCTTGGCAATCATGGGCATGCCCTTTGGCCCGAAGTAATACACATTGCAATCAGGATTCTCCAGCGCTGCCGCAACAACCTCCACATTGTGAGTAGCGATAAAGACCTGTGAGGCTGCCCCAGTTTGCTGAACTTTGCTCGCGATTTCATCTACGATTTTTTTGCGTACTCGTGGGAAAAGGCTATTGTCGGCTTCATCAAATAAAGCGAGGCGCAAATCGCTATCGTTTTCGCCAAAGTTCATAACTGACATGATCGTTGCAGCAACATGGACACCATTTGAGAAAAACCTTTCATTGATACTGCGATTTTCACTCTGTTGTTTTATCGGGCCGAATTCTGTATAGGCTGTCGTTATGCTTCCAATTGAAGCTCCACTAGAATCGAAAAAGGGCACATGATCGTTTAGAGTATCAGAGCTGTGCTCTTTAGCAAGTCGGAAAACCTGAAATTTGTCCCTAAATGGTTGTGTGTCTAAGCCTTCCCAGGCGTCGCCTAGATAGCGGATGTTGAATTTCAAGGAACCGTCACCTGGGTCTGACTTTATTTCCCACATATTATAGTTACTTGGGTGAAAGCTAAGAGAAACATCATACTCTTTGTTGGCAATCTTCATAACAAGATTAACGTTACCTTCGAACAGTGAGTAAAAATTTCTGCGCGGCTGGCTATTGACGGCAGCTTCAATGGTGTGAGGCCTGGTTACGAAGGGTAGTAACAAACAGATTACCTCTAGAAAGCTAGACTTGCCGGATCCGTTCGGTCCAACAAGGATGTTTACTTTTTTAAGTGATGTAAGCGTGAAGCCTTGGTGCCATCGAAATTTTTTAAAACCTTTGATACTTATTTCGTCAATCATAGCTTCTTCATATTATTCTGATTCGAGAATCTTTTCCATAACATCAGCGAGCTGAGTTATTTCTGTTGCGTATTTATTAACGTCGCTAGCTTCTTCGCCCGCAATCTTTATGCACAAGTTGTAGGTTCTGCTTAGAGTAATTAGGGGAACGTCTAGGGCATGGCTGCGATGCTCGACAAGTCTACTGGGCGAACTGAATCTCGAAGCGGGGTGTACGATCAAAAACAGTGGCGGTCGTATTGATATGCGTCACGTTCCAATACTTGGGCAACCTATAAGATATGAGAGAAATGCCGATGCTCTCTATCGCTCTAGCTACATAAGCAAACATCTTTTTGGCGGCGACAGGATTATTAATATCGGAGAGGTCTTTCTTGTCTCGTAAATCGCCATCATGCTCGTGGGCATTGCGATTATCGCGTAATACATCTTGCCAGTTCTTCTTTTGACTGTCTATTAATTGTTTAAGCCAATCAAGCCCAGGATACTTTGCGCAGAAAGCAGTAATCTGGGATTCGTATTGACTATCGCCTGCGACGATTGCACCAGCCTCATAGCCAATTGCTCTAAGAAACTTAACTAGACGATCTTTATAGGCACTCCAAAGCGCTGCATAAAGAGAGCTGTAAATTGCTTCTTGCTCGGAAGTCGGAATCGAAGAGAACTCAGGGGCTCGTATCGTTTTGTAGAAATTGCGTGCTTCACTTAATTTTTCGTAAATGCGGTCTGCACGAAAATCCGCCTCATCTTTCGCTTCTGCGTCCTCTATCTTATCTGCGGCATCTTTTAGAAGGACCCAAACGCTCTCAACCTCTGGGTCTTCCGGACCCCACTCTGCTGATAGCTTCAAGTTTGGAATCGTGACGTTTGTCATAAATTTATCCTTGATTTGAGCTCAATTCCAAACTGATTGAGCGCATATCATGGCTGGGGAGGAGGGACTCGAACCCCCGAATGCCAGGACCAAAACCTGGTGCCTTACCACTTGGCGACTCCCCAATAGCGTGTAATAAACAGGCTTATTATACCGGATTTACTCTGTTCCGCCAACCATAAGGTGACGGGATGGGTTGACATTTCAAGTATAAGTGCTATAATATTCTCACCGTCCCGCCCCGGGTTGGCCCGAACCTCTCACTTCAGGAGTCATACATGATCACCCTTGCTGGTTTGAGCAACTTCGTCGCCTACATCGACGGCACTCTCGCTGCGATCGTCTCGATCGTGGTGGGCGTGATCGCCGCGTTCAAGGCGGAGCGGAGCAGTGTCTACACCGTGGTCATGCTCTTGATCGCCGGCGTCGTCGTGACCATGAGTCTCGCGCTTCCGAGCTCGGTTACGAACATGCCCTTCGTGGAAGGCGTGGTCGTGGCGTTGGCCTTCAAGCTGGCGCTGACCGTGGTCATCGTGGGCGAGATCCACTGCCTTTACGTGCTGGGCGTCTTCTCGCGACGATCGACGCAGCAATGACTCAAGAAAGAGGGCGGGAGAGGCCATCGTGGCCCTCCCGCAGGGAGCCCAAGCAGATGCTTGGGCTTTTTCCGTATCTAAATCCACGCCCAATGGCCACACGATGCACTATACTTATACGTAACTATGAAGAAGAAAAACCCAAAGAAAGACGGCAAACGCCAGAAGGCCGCAACGAAGCGCGCTCTTTATGAGAAGGCTCGCAGGCAAAAACACAAGAGCAAGAAGCCGCCCGCAAAAAAGGCCACCGATAGCTAGGCTCTGCTGCGACTGGCCGCCACACGGCTTCTGATGCGGCGCCCGAGTTCTTCGCCTCGTGCCCTTGCATCGGCGTCAGCTAGGCGATCGAATCCACCTGACCGCTTCCAAGCAAAGAGCCGGAGCGCGAGGAAGTACGCGCCAACGGCATACAGAACACCGAGTACTGCGTCGAACACATAATGCTCGCCGAGGTACACGATACCAATCCACATCGAAATCGGATAGAGCCACAGCCACCACGTGCGGCGCAAGCTAAAGGCCTTGTTCACGAATAGTACCAACAGCGTGGGATAGGCCGCATGTAGCGAGGGCACAGCTGCGACTTCGTTCGGCGAAAGCTTGCTGTAAACCTCAGAGAAATTCGTCACGCCCATGGCGTACCAAATATCACTACTGATGCGATGAATCGGATGGATGTATCCCAACTCGCTCGCCATCCACGGCGGCGCAGCAGGGAAGATAACATAGGTGAGAAATCCGGCAAACGACAAGAAAATAAAACCCCACATATACGACCAGTACAGCTTATCGCGCTTCCACCATATCAGCAGCGCCACCAGCACTGGCGCTAAAAAGTGCACCGTATAGAAAAGGTAGAAATAGAAATCATACCAATTCACATGCCCGTGCCACCACAGCCGCTGGAGCCATTCGGTCGGGAGGATGCCGCCAAAGACAAATCTGTCGAAATCGATCATCTCGGTAAAGTGCACTGACTTGTTAAGGTCGTCGGCGATGCTCCGGAACGAGTCGTACACCAACAGCAGCCCTATAAACGGCACGAACCGGACCAAGAATGGCCGCGCCTTGCCGAAGACAACGGCGAGCGCAAGCAGCACGATGAACAGCGTATCGGGTGTCCAAAAGTTCCGCTTCACGGCAAACACAGCCACCACCAGCGCGATCACCGCCACGCGAAGCCAAAAGACAAATGGACGCTCACGATAGAGCCGCTGGACAGGTGCCGCGTAGCGATGCAAGTTAAAAGTCATGTCGTCAATTATACGACATGGCACGTCTGGGGGCTAATAGCTCTCTGACGTGTACTCATGGCGTTTTTCGCGGATCTGGAACGCAGCCGGCCTGGCAAAGTTCCCGCCAAATGACAGCGACTGCGCCTCGTATTCTTCCTGCGTCATCCAGGCATTGCGGCCACCCTCGAACGTCTCGATGAGTTTCCCGCGCGCGTTGGTGCCGGCGATGGTGAAGAATATTTTGTCCTCAAGGAGCTCGCCGGTATCTTTGTTGTAGTCCATCTTGTGGTAGACTTCTTCAAACTCAAGGTCTGCTTCCAGGCCGGTTTCTTCCATGAGCTCGCGTGCCGCGGCTTCGAGGATTGTCTCGCCCCAGCGGATCTTGCCGGTCGGGCGCCCCCAATACCCATAGTAGGGTTGCTTGAGGCGCTGCTGTAGAAGCTGCTTGTCATCATCGCGGCGTATCATCAGACAGACCGCGACCTTGGGCTGGCGTTCGACTTTGCGCTCGTCGGTGTCGAAACGGTTGGCAAATTCTTTGCCTTTTTGCGTCAGATGATACGCGCCTCTGTCGTTCTTGGTCACGAAATCCTCATCAAGCAACTGTTTCAGATAAAAATTGAAGTGATCGCTGCTGAGTTCGCTTGCTTTTTGCAGTTCGGCGAATCGCGCGTCGGGGCGAAAGAGCAGCACGTGCAGTATAGCGACGTGTGCAGGATGTAGTTCTTTGTCGATGCTCATAATTTGTTCCTTGTTTCGCCCTCATAAAACCAAATATATACATGCAAATCTAGTGAAATAAACTTCAGTGAAAATGACCGACGGGAGCAAAAAGCGCGGGTGCGCTGACCGAACCAAAGTCCGGCCAGCGCACCACGTTGCGAGGCTCAGGTAGTCCACAGCTGTTGCCTCGGCATGAAGCACGAGAACCAGAACAGCGGCACGACGATCAGGAGCTCCGCAGCAGCGAACAGCCAGAGTTGCGGCTCTGTGGTGGCCATCTCCAGCATGGTGCCATGCGCGGCTTCCACGATGTTCCAGATCGCGATGACGGTCACGCCGAATGCCCACGGCATCCGCACGTGTGTCGGCGCGTAGTTGGCCACGTAGACGCAGATGCCTGCGGTACCCGCGGCAAGCACGCACACTAGCGCGGCTCCCCACAGCGGCAGTTCGGGTCCGAACAGCCAACCACCGTCCTGGCTGAACTTGGCCAGGCCGAAGATGGCGTAGCCAAGGTGCACGAGGATGGTGACGAGCACTGCGGTGCCCGGCCAGGCCTGCATGAGGACAGGCCTCTCGACCTCTCTTTGTGGCATAGGATTGCTCCCGTCGATCAAACGTCTCGGCGCGGTGCCGAGAAGAAGTATATTATACCATAATTGTGCTTTAAAAATAAGTTCAGAAAAACCTCGAGTAGTACCCGGCCCGGGCGCGCTACGAGAAGCAGCGCGCCCGGGAACGGTAGTGCGAGTGGTCAGCTCTCGGCGGCGACGGCCTTCGGCGCGCGGAGCCGGAAGTAGACCGCGGGCACGCAGATGAACCCGACGGCGATCAGGAGGCTGATCACGCCGGTGCTGCCGGTCAGGGCGTGCTGCTCCGGCATGCCACCGGGCGCCGCCGTCATGAAGCCGAGACCGAAGGCCGCGGCCAGGATGACGAGGTAGGCCCAGCGGCCACGGCTCGGCGCCCGCGCGATCAGGACGATGTAGCACAGCACGATCCCGGCGAGGATCATGGCCGACGCGGTGACGCCGATGCTGTAGATGCCGGCGAACGTCAGGTTGTCCTGGTGGCTCAGCGCGCCGATGAGAATGACCGCGGAAAGCACCAGGGTGACAGCCACGGCGATGTTCGCCAGCATGCTGGAGGAACCGTTCTTGGACTGGTCGCCCATCAGAAACTCCCTACTCGAGGATGAAGCCCATAAATTCAGGGCACGAATGCCATTATACGCCAGAAACAGTTTTTTACAATGTTTTTCGAAGTTTACAATGCTATTTTGCTAAACGCGTAGTCTTTTACCTTGCGCCAGGTCTTTGTCTCGATATGAAACCCGCGGATATCGCCCTTCACGCGCGAAATGCGTACAAGCGCGGGGTTGTAGGGCGCGAGCGTCTGATAATACCGCGTGTCGTCGTCGCTCATGATGTGCTTACCGGGGAACATGGTCTTGAATTTATCGGTACCGATACGCTGAAAATACTCTTTGTCGCCATGCGGCGGCAGATAGCCTTCGACATCTACATTCATGTTGCGCAACATCTTACGGACGTCTGCAAGCACCAAGTTGCTCTGAGACTGAATGAAACAATACAGAACATTCGGCGACGTCTTAAAGAGTGTCGCGCTGGCGGCAACACCCGTCGGTACATCGCGCGCAACGACTTCACTGATGTTTAGCTTCAGCCCAAACGCTGCCTCGATAGTGCGCTCGATGGTAACATCGCTATAAATTTCGTCGTTCATGTTACCTCTAATTGTACTCTGTTGAGCCTCCGCGCCAAGCGCTAGCGCTTTCGGCTATTGACTGCCAGCGTAAATCCGCCCAGCAGCACAACGACTCCTGCGGTGACGGCAGCCATCCAGAACAACATATCTTCGCGGACTTCAACTTCTTTGAGCGAACGCCCAACAAGCACGTAGCCAGTGAACTGATCGTGCTTGTAGGCCTGCACGACAAGCGCAATCCGCACGCCCCGCTCGGGCTGCCACGTCACACGATTTTGATGATCAAGCGTCGAAGCAGTCAGCACGCCCTTTGGTGGAAGGGGAGTGGCGCTGTCCATCGCCATACTGCTGGCCGTGACTTTTCCGTTGCTATCGACAATAACACCGAATGGAGCAAGGCTTTTGCGTGGATCGACCTTGATGCTTTTGGTGTCAATCGCATCTTCTGGCAGGCTGCCGGCGGACATCTGGGCGGCGATATCGCCAGCAAGTCGAATCTGCGGATCGTTGGCGTTCTGGCGATAGGTTTGGTGCACTGCCGCATAGACAAACCCAACAACGATAAGAAGCGCGAGCGTCAACGGCAGCACCGCCGACACGCCGATGTGTAGTGAACCTTTTGTGGGATTTGTTGCCATAATTGTTTCCCCTTGGTTTTACGAGTTATGTTTAGTATACACCTCGTGAAGTAACACTAGTCAAATAAGGGACGGCGCCGTACAATAATACGAGTTATGTCAGAGGGAATGGAATTTAGCAAGGCGTACGCAGCGCTCAATCCGCGCCAGAAAGAGGCCGTCGATACTATCGAGGGCCCAGTGATGGTTGTGGCCGGGCCAGGCACTGGCAAGACGCAATTGCTGAGCATGCGCGTGGCAAATATCTTGCGCAAGACAGACGTGCTGCCAAGCAACATTCTCTGTCTGACCTTCACCGAATCGGCCGCGACGGCAATGCGCCAGCGTCTGGTGAGGTTGATGGGGCAGGATGCCTATAAGGTTGCGATCCACACCTTTCACAGTTTTGGGAGCGAGGTGATCAATCACCATCCCGAATACTTTTACCAAGGTGCTCACTTCCGCGCCGCGGACGAACTCAGCAGCTACGAAGTGCTCGAACCAATCTTTGAAGCGCTGCCGCACAAAAACCCACTCGCCACAACGCTCAACGGCGAGTTCACGGCGCTGCGCGACGTGCAGTTTGGCATCGGCAACCTCAAGAAAGCAAGCTTGCTGCCTGATGAGCTTGGTAAGATCCTTGATCACAACGAAGCATTCCTGGACCTTGCCGAACCAATTCTGAGTAAGACATTCGACGTGCCGCGTTTCTCCAAGAAACACCTTGCTGACGTCGAGAAAGCACTGCATGAGCTCGAGTCATTTACGCCCGAGCCCTTACCGGTCAGCCTCTTCAAACCGCTCAGCGAGGTGTGTGTGCACGAGCTGACGCGTGCGCTTGAGGCCGCCGAGGAAGCCTCGAGCACCCAGCCCATGACCGCCTGGCGCAATCGCTGGCTCGAGAAAAACGGCCGCGGCGTGTTTGTCTTTAAGGACCGCGCCCGAATCAAAAAGCTCCGCGCCATGAGCGGCATCTACCAGAAATATCTCGAGGGTATGCAGGAGCGCGAGCTCTATGACTTTGACGATATGATTCTGCGCGTGGTGCATGGCCTCGAGGTATTTCCAGATTTGCGCTACAACCTACAAGAACGCTATCAGTACATTCTCGTCGACGAGTTCCAGGACACCAACGGTGCACAGCTGCGCCTCCTTCAAAACCTCACCAACGCTGAAATGAACGAGGGCCGCCCCAATATCCTGGTGGTAGGCGACGACGACCAAGCGATCTACGCCTTCCAGGGCGCGGAGATTGGTAATATTCTGCAGTTTCGCGATCTGTATGGCGACCCTGTCACCATCACATTGACCGATAACTATCGCTCGACTGACGTCATCCTGAAGAGCGCGCGCGATGTCATCACGCAAGGGAACGAACGCCTTGAGGTTGTGCTCGAGAATGTCGACAAGGCATTGACCGCGCACAGCAAAGTCGCGCCAACCGAGAGCGAGCTGCATCAGTTCGCGAATCCGACCGAGCAGTATCAATGGATCGTCACTCAGATAAAGCAGCTCATCGCCAGTGGCACGCCCGCGAGTGAAATCGTCGTGCTCGGGCGCAACCATCGCCAGCTGCTTGAAATTCTGCCGCATCTGCGTCAGGCTGGCATCGCCATCAGCTACGAACGCCGTAACAATGTGCTCGAAGCTGAACACATCGTGGCGCTGACATTGATGGCACGGGTGATTGTGGCACTCGAGCAGCAACGGTTTGACATTGCGGAGTCGCTCCTACCGCAACTGCTCAGCTACGAATTCTGGGGGATCAAGACCGAGGAGCTGTGGCAGCTTTCGCTCAGCGCTTATCGTCAGCACAAGTTCTGGCTGGAGCTAATGCTGGAGCGCGACGGTAAACTCAAGCGCATCGCCGAATTCCTCGTGGTCAGCAGCCACGAGACCCAGCACGAACCGCTCGAAGTCATGCTCGACAAGCTCATTGGCAGCACTGAACCGCAAGTTCCGAACGAGGCCGAAGAAGAAGGCGAGGGGATTCAGACCGGGCCAAGCGAAGAGATCTTCACCTCGCCGCTGCGCGATTACTACTTCAACGAAAAGCGCCTCGAGGCCAACCCCAGCGAATATCTCACCATGCTCAGCAACCTCGCGGTCATACGCCTGCGCCTGCACGAGTATCGGCCAGACCAGCCTCTGACGCTTGCGGACTTTGTGGCTTTTATCGACCTTCACGACAAGACGCACATGGCCATCGTGGACAGCTCGGACCACACCGAGGACGGCCAAGCTATCCAGCTGATGACGGCGCACAAATCGAAAGGTTTGGAGTTCGACGCGGTGTTTATACTGAGCTGCCAAGAAGATATTTGGGGCACCAAGGCTCGCAATCGGTCTAGCAGCATTCGATTCCCGCATAACTTGCCGATCGAACCTGCTGGCCAGACGGATGACGACTGCCTGCGCTTGTTCTTTGTGGCAATGACCCGCGCCCGGGCGCGCCTGTTCATGACGTCCTACCAGACCGACAACGCCGGCAAGGAAAGCCTACTCGCCAGCTTCCTGAGCGGCGATGCCTTCGCACCAATCACGCACAGCATCGGCGATATCACCGCCGAGCTTCTCCAGACGCTCGAGCCGACCTGGCATCTTCGCCACATCAATTCACCGCATACGCTCAAGCAGACACTGCTACGGCCGCAACTCGACAGGTATCAGCTGAGTGTCACGCACCTCAATAACTTCCTCGACGTCACCAGCGGAGGGCCCCAGGCGTTTCTGCTGCAGAACTTGTTGCGTTTCCCGCAAGCCATGGGCACAGGCGCGGTATTTGGCTCGGCCGTGCACGCCGTTTTGCAGCGTGCACACGTGCACCTCAGCAGCAGCGGCGAGAAGCGTCCGGTCGAGGACATCCTGCACGACTTTGAGCTTCAGCTCCAGAATGCGCGGCTCAGCGAACGCGACTTTGCCTACCTGCTCGAGAAGGGAAGTGATGTCATCCCGACGTACCTGAGCGAGCGATATCATTCATTTGCACCGGAACAGCTCGCCGAATATTCATTTACCAACCAGGGCGTGATAGTCGGCGATGCTCGGCTCACCGGCGCCATCGACTTGCTCGATATCGACAAAGACAGTGGTCGTGTGGTTGTGACCGATTACAAAACCGGCAAACCAGCCGCCAACTGGCGCGGCAACACCGAGTACGAAAAAATCAAGCTCCATAAGTATCGCCAGCAGCTTATGATGTACAAATTGCTGGTCGAAGGCTCGCGCGACTTTGGCGGCAAGCACCGGGTTGAGAGCGGTGTGATTGAATTCGTGGAGAGTGACGGCGACGGCACGGTCCATTGCCTAGAGATGACGTTTGACTTCGAGGAACTTGAGCGGTTCAAGGCGCTGGTGCGCGTGGTGTGGCGGCACATCATGGCACTGGACCTGCCGGATACGAGTGGCTATTCACCGAGCTATGCGGGGATTCGGCGGTTTGAGGATGATCTTTTGAAGGAGACCTAGGCACAAGTAGGCAAGCACCGTGGCGTGTAGCCGCGAAGCGTCAAGCGGAACGCAGCCGGAGCGTAGTTGCCGAAGGCAGATTACGCCCCGCGCGAAGTGCATTCGCGGCTACACGCCACGGTGCTTGCCGTTCGAGGTCTCGTCCCTGCCGGTACTACCTATGGTATAGTAAAGAAAGAGGACCGCGCCAAATGTCCGAAAGAGAACCAGTACTCAATCCAGAACTCGAAGCCGCGCTCACAGCGCATGAACGTGCCGTGCTCGATGGGACAGGGCCAGAAATTAAAGCTGCCTACGAGAACTTGCGGCGCGTCCAGCACCAACTTGGCCAAGCAGCTCGCGCAGCAGCCGAAGCTGCAGCAAAGGCTCAGAGCGCCGAAGAACCACCGCAGCTTGCAGCGAGCTAACTCTAGTAATTTGATCTTATTTATTGTAAAATAACTATTCGTATGAAGTCTATTTGGCACGACCTGCCGCAACCATTCTTTATCCTCGCTCCGATGGATGCCGTGACCGACACGGTGTTTCGCCATGTCGTCGATAAAGCTGCCCGTCCGGATATGTTCTTCACTGAGTTCACTAACACCGACGGCTACTGTAGCCCGAAAGGTCGCCATAGCACTTATTCGCGCCTGCTCTTCACCGAAGATGAACAGCCGCTCGTGGCTCAGATATGGGGAACGATCCCCGAACACTTCGCCGAAATGGCCAAAGGCCTGAAGGAAATGGGCTACCAGGCGATCGACATCAACATGGGCTGTCCGGCAAAGGACGTGACCAAGAAAGGCGCTGGCTCCGCGCTCATTCAGACGCCCGAGCTCGCCGCCGAAATCATCGCTGCCGCCAAAACAGCGGGCCTACCAGTAAGTGTTAAAACTCGTATAGGCTACAGAACGCGCGCCACCGAAGAATGGCTGAGCTTCTTGCTCAAACAAGACATCGTCGCACTCACCGTCCATGCCCGCACCATGAAAGAAATGAGTAAAGTCCCGGCACACTGGGAAGAAGTTCGAAAAGCCGTCGAACTTCGCGACGAGATCGCGCCACACACACTCATCATCGGCAATGGTGACGTCGTCAGCCGCGAAGAAGGCCTCCGGCGCATTGCAGAGACCGGCGCCGACGGCATTATGATCGGCCGTGGCGTGTTTACGAATGTCTTCTGCTTCGAGCACGAACCACGCGAGCACAGCCAGGAGGAAATGTTCAACTTGCTAAACTACCATCTCGACCTGTGGGAGAAGACCTGGAAAGGGGAGGCAAACTACCACGCGCTGAAACGCTTCTTCAAGATCTACATCAAGGGTTTTGCCGGAGCGAGCGAGCTACGAGAGAAGTTGATGGGTACGAGCTCGATCGAGGAAGCTCGCCGCATCATAGACGCTGCTGGCTAGCCTTTTATCTCGTTATGGCGGGTGGAACCGATACCATCCCGTCTATGAGTACGTCAGCCATTTCTTGTTCGGACAATATGACCTGGTCTGTATTGTCCACTCCACCCGTGGCAGGATCGACTGTACCAAATATGTATTCACCCCTCGGCGATCGCTCTATGAGCCTCATTGGTCCACTGTAATTGTGCGTACTTCCTAGATACGCAGTGGCGGTCGCTCCTGCATTTATAGAGTCGAGCCTATCTTGAACCGCCCGCCTATCTTGGCTGTTCAGCCGATCAAGCGAACCGGCCGAACTTGGGATTGGACGAGAAGTCGATGGCGGAGGGGTTGCTGGAGGAGTAGGAGGTGGGGGAGGGGTGCCAGGCGTGGGCACCTTGCCTGCTTTCTCGGCGAATGCCTTCAAACCATCAAACATTCTGTTCGCACCAGTTACTCGAATACTTCTCCCATCTGGAGCCCATTCGTACTCCAGGCCGCAATAACCGAGCGAGCGTTCAATAACCGTGCGAGAGTCATCGCCAACAGCATTAATACCCTGGCTACCACCGCTCGCTCCAGTGTCTCCGCCCCAGTAGACTCCTAGGGTCTTGTTAACCATATCTTCGACACGCGACATCACGTCTTTCTGTACCGCAGGATCGTCGTAGTCTGGAACTTCAGTGCGTGACATGATGAGGCGTCGAACAGCGTCGTCATCTGCACCAAACTCATATGACCATTGGTTGATTGGGGCATCGCCATGCGCTTCGAGTGTGTAGATGGCTCGACGAGCTGAGGTCTGCAAGCGAGACTGGGCGTTACCACCGTACCCGATGGCCTGTTTGTCAGTACCATGGCGAGCGGCCTGTAGTGCAAAACCAAGCGTCGTGTCTTCACCGACACTACTTGACATATCGTAGCCTCCCACTGCGGCCATATTCTTTAGGCGTACTGCAGTGGTTGCGCCAGACGTTGGGGGTGTACCGCCTCGCAATCGCCACATAATATTCTGGTAAAGAAAGAGCCGAGTCGCAACATGAACTTCTGGGTAATACAAGTAAGCTTCGTTATCCCAGTCAAGCTGGCCAACCATAGCGTCAAGGTCAGGGTTGTTGTAAAGACGATCACGGAAGTTTTCAAGATAAACTTTACTTAATGCAGTGGTGTCAGCATCGTTGCTCACGATGATCAAATCACGGTCAGGGCGTGACCCGCGGTCCATACCACGCTTCAGAACAACATCACTCAACGTCTTACGAATTGGGCCGATCTTGGCCTCATCGCGCGGCAAAGTCTGGTGGAAGTACTTGACCGGCATATCAGGATTATCTCGCATGAAACGCTCGATCTCATCGATTGTGTCTTGCGAGGAGGTCGGATTGCCGTCCTTATCAGTCTCTGGGTTGTTTACATAGAGGACAATCTCAAAGTGATCGTTGTCTAGCGACTGCTCTTTGTAGGCGGAAAGTGTTCGGTAGATGTTCCCCGCTTCTTGGTGACCGGCGACTGGTATCGCTGCAACGATATCGACAGTATCCTTCATCTCACCAAGATCGTCTGCTAATGTTGTTATCTTATCTTTGTGCTCTTGCTCTTGTTGATCCCAATACCATTGGAGCTCTTCCTGCTCATTGAGTTCGGCACTAGCGTCTCCTTGAAGGCGAGGCGACATACGTTGACGTAGTTGATCGCGCTGTTCCTCGGAAGTCTCAAAGTAGCTACTCAGGTAATACGAATCACGGCGTTCTTCTTCAGGGGTGGGGAGAATGATTGGCGTCTCCGGATCAGGGTCGGGAGCTTCTGCAGGCTCAATAGCGCCCAAGCCACGGCGAGGGTACCACGGCAGAACAGGCGGAACATCAACAATACGATCGACTTCAGGTGTTCCATATTCTACCGTATAACTCGTAACGGGCTGCGGCTCTGTATGCGTAACCATATCAGTGAACGACGACTTGCCCTCACCAACAACTGTCGCAAACGGGCGGATGTGTGTGACACCGTTCTGGTCTACGCCAGCAACCTCGCTTGCCTCGGCGTACTTTCCGTCGAATACTGGCTGGCCGTTAGGGCCTTTGTGGAACATGCCCTGTAGCTCTTTGTCCACTGGTGCGTGGCCATTGGAATCAAACTTGAACATGAACGGTTGGTGTTGATCAGCACGCGTATCGGACACCGCCATCTGCAAGTGACGCAGCTGTTCTTCCGACAGATGCATGCGGCTAGCATCGAAAATAATGTCGCCGTTGCTATCGTACTTTAGATCAAGTTGGAGCTCGCGACCCTCAAAGACACGCGGCGTACCATTGTCGTGCCAGAAATCGCGCGTCACGTGGGTAGCGAGGTTCTGGTGTGCGGCGTGGAATTGTTCAGCCGAGACGGTCTCTGGGGTGGTGACGGAGTGGTTCACAACATCGTGCATGGTGGACAAATGAAAACCGTTTGAGTTAAGAGCTTCGATAGCCTGCGGGGAAAGCGTGCCGTCGGGGTTGAGCGGAAGATCGTGAAGCGCTGGCAACGAAGAACCATCCGCGCCCATAATGTTAAGCTTACCGTCGATTATCTGTGGCGATTGGAATTCGGCAGGCAGTGTTAGCTTAGCGCCGTCAGACAGTTCAACCGGTGCACCGTGCAAACCACTCAGGTGCTCGGCGCCGCTCGAACCGCCGCCAAAGACTGAGGCAAGAAGCGTTTCGTGCGTTGCATCACCCTGTTGGCTGCCCGCAAAAACTTGTTCGAGGAGCCCTGTGGTATTATCACTGCCGAGCGCCATAAGCTCCTGAGTACCGAGGCCAAGCGTTACGCCAAGTACCGTTCCTTTCGCAAACGCGACTGCAAGGCGTTTTGCCCGGAGCTTGTTGAAGACGCGATCGCTCTCTTTTATCTCGCCACCTAATACGCCTTCGGTAGCGTCGACCCGGGAGTCGAGCACGAATGAAACAACATCTTTATCTTCGGACTTCAAACGATTAATATCTGCTGGCTGCATGCCAAGGGCGGTGAGCTCGGTATCGCTCGAACCTTTAATTAGATGACGAAGATCGACTTTCGCTTTTGCCAACGCGAGATCGAGGTTCAGGCGCTCCGTCTCAATGCTTTCGACGCCAGAGAAACTAATAAGGTCGAGCTTGTCCCGGTCAGAGATTTTAATACGAGCCTGGATCTCGGCCACCATTGCCATCGCTTCATCGAAGCGGGTCTTGTCACCCTCAATTCGCAGGTTACCTTCATCGTCATAGAGGACACCCAGCTGGTCGGTGAGGTCCTTAGCGCTTTTGGATTCGTACCGTGATTCTTCGAGCTGCTCACGACGCTTGTTGCCCGGAGCCTTGGCGTTGAACTCTTTGCCCTCGGCCATTTCACGCATGTGAAGCGCGCGCTCTTCTTTAATCATACGGTTTTCGCGCGCAGCGGCAACAACACCAGCGCCAATACCCGGAATCGCAAGCTTACCCACTGCACCTATAGCAGATTTAGCAGCCCAGCCACCGATAGAATAGGCGATAGACACCGCCGTGGCGACCGTTGCTTCGTGGACAAATGCCTTGCCTTCAAGCTTCTTCATGATTCGCTCGGTGCCAGTCAGACGAGATTCGGTGCGGGCACCCAGCCGCGCTTCACCAACAACGAACTCGGCATTCTCTAGTATGTCTTCCATACCCTTGCCATGATCAACAGCGGCTTTTACGTTCTGGGCGATCTGGAGTAGGTTGTCGGCATAGATGAGGCCTTCACCGATGTATTTCTTCGACATGCCGTTCTCGGCCAGCATTGTCATGGTACGACGCTTTTCTTCTTCGAAACTATCGTCGTCGAGCTGACCCACGGCGTACAGACGGATCAAATCTTTCGTCTTCGTCTTGATCTCTTCAGCCTCCGGGGAGTCGTCGGACTCAATACTCTTGCGCGTTTCGCCTTCGTGGATAACTTCATCTTCGAACTCGCTGGCGAAGCGGAGCGTCGTAGCCGCCCGAGCAGCTTCGTCACTGCGCTCTTCGTGCTGGAGGAGGTTGTCATTTTCGAGGATTTCGCCTTCAGCCTGGCGCTGGTATTTGGCAAGGTAGTACTCTCTAGCAAGATTGCCCTTCCAGATACGGCCTTTGATAAAACCTTTGACGAAGCCTCGCTCATTGGTTTCTTTGTTCAGGCGCTCGTGAGCAGCTTCGACGGCTTGCTGGCGGACGTTCTGATCCAGGCCAGCGATGACGATCTTGAGTTTGCCGTCTTTCATAAACTCAGAATGCGGCATGTCTTCTGCCGCTGGGGTGGGTGATGGCGCGTGGTGAAGTTCTGACATGTATTATGCCTCTAAGTAGCTTGCTTGAAATTCTGCCATCACTCGGGCAACGAGAGATTGGACATTAATACCTTCTTTATACAAGAAGTCCTGTATTTTGTCAATCTGATTCGTGTCGATCAGATGCTCCATTTTGGCCACCTGCGTATCATTAAGCGAGTTGAGAACAAGTCGATTCAGCTGGTCCTCAAGCCGTTGTAGCAAATCATTAATAAGCTGCTGCTTTACTTCTTCGTCGAGACCATTCGGGAACTTCTGTTCGACGATTTTAGTAACAAATGCGCGAGCGCCTTCACTTTCTTGCATGTTTGTTTTCTCTTACGCTTAGTATGTCCTGAATATAGCACCCCACGACCGCAGGAGCAACACTTTGCAGCATAACGCGGCTTCTGCTAAGCTACGGGTAACACTAGCAGGGGAATAACTATGGACGATAAAACTGTTTCTGAGAAGTCAGTCGATAAACCGACAAAGCAAGCTTCATCGCTGGCGCTATACGACAGCAACCCATTCACTGCGGCATGGGCTGGTCTTCAGAAGCTGGTCAAGACAAACGCCCAGACGGTGGTTGGCGTTGCACTCTTTAATATAGTACTGTTCGTCGTCTTGGGGTTGACGGGGCTGGTCGTTGTATTCTCTATCTTCGCATTTCTCGCCAAGCATGACCCTTCGTTTCCGACGTGGATTTTCCCGTCGTACAACTCGTTCGATTTCGTTAATTCCATGAACGACCTCAGTATCTATCTGACGTGGGCGATCGGATTTGTCATCTGCGTGCTTGTCATGACACTCACACAATCATTACAGCTCAACCTCTCGCTCGCGGCGGCAAAGAGCGTACCATTGAAGTTTGGCGCATTGCTAAAGGCCAGCATGGGCTCAGTACTACCGATTGTGGGGTTTGTATGCCTTATGATTCTGGCGTTTATTGTCGGCGCTGTAGCCCTTGGCCTTCTGGCGTTAGTTCTTGGGCCGATCACGCTCGTTGTGGGCGTCGTTGCACTTGCAGCAGCGATTTATGCCGGCCTGCGCCTGTCATTTGCCACCTATGTTATCGTCGACCGTCGCCTCAGCCCTGTAGCAGCGGTCAAGAACAGCTGGAAACTTACCGATGGGCATCTTATCGAGACAGTTGGTTCGGGCGCAGTAGCCTGGATCATCTTGGCTGTTCCTAGTCTTATTATGAATGCGCTGGCTCGCATCACCGAAGGCGCACCGATGGTCTCTGGTATATTTAGTCTGCTCGACCTGGCGCTTGTGGTTGTGCTGGTCATTGGTGCCGCTATGGCAATCGCTGAACGATACGTGCAGTTGCAGGCCCTGGCAAACAAAGAGCTCAAGCCGGTCGCCCTCAGCCCGTTCAACTATCTTGCCGTGCTCGTTATGCTCATCCTGGCGCCTATTCTGCAGGCTCTGTCGCCGACACTGAAGGATGGCAACGGCCAACCGTTCCAGTTCTACGACAACGCTGCGCCTCTGCGTGAAGGCGAGAGCAAGTCGCCGTATCCAACCTCGCTTAACTGACGATTGACAGAGGTCGGCCGCTTGTAGTATTATAGCTTCCGCGTAACCTGTGGTGGGTTTTGTCGGATCTGAAGTTATGATTCGGATGCGCACGAACGAGGAGTGTGATTTCCTTGTCCAACGATTTGGGCAACATCGACGTGCAGAACCTGGTGGACCTGGCGCGGGACGGCAACCTGGGAACCGACAACCAGGCCTATCAGCGCCTCCAGACGCTGGGGAGGAACGTCCAGACAGCCCGGAACGCGCTGGACGAGATCCGCCAGGCCGGCGGCGCGCGTACCGACGTGGGCACGAACCCCGTCATCTGATCGGCGTCGGCGCCCGGCGATGCGACCACCGTGGTCGTACTCGCCGGGCGCCGAGCCCACCCTCAACGCAACAAGGTCCTCAGTGGCTCTCACGGCCCGAGGACCTGCTTCTTTTCTGAACTTATTTGCATAAAAATAGGAAACCGCCTTCCGAAGAAGGCGGCGTGACGCATTGAGCCGTCAGGCCCAGGCGCGCTCCTAGTCGAACACGGGCACGCTACTCGATGGTGATGAGCAGCGTGTTCTTGTTGCAGATGGCGTACGGAACAACTGTGTTGAATGCGTCGGCGGCAGCGAAGAAGGCTTCAGCACCATCCGACGGCGCGAGCAACTCGGCGGTCTCTCGCATACTCCACTCGGCGTACTCGAAAAACGGCACTCGTGGCAGACCCTGCTGGTCGCACCACCTGTAGAAGGCGGCACGATTGCTGACCTTGCCCTTACGGCGCAGGCGAACGAACGCCAGGCCGTCGTGGCTTCCGATTAGGGTCTCCTTGCGGACACCCTTGGCCTCCAGCGCATCAACCAAGCTAGCCGTGCCCGCCTGGAAGTAGCCACTAGCCAACAGTTCGCGGGCATTGGCTACGATCTGCTGACGGAAGCGCTTGTCGATCAGATCAGCGTACGTGATGAGCATATTGACGACGACCGCTGCCTTAGCGATCGCCGCACAGCCACACTCCGGCGCGCCAGCTTCGAGAGCTTTCGTGTCGGTGTGCACGCAGAAAACGGCCTTTGGAGCTCGCGAACGAGCTCCGTCCACCATGCGCAGCGCGTGCTGTCGAGCGGTCATGCCACGGTGATACCAGGTACGCGTCGTGAGTGCATCTGCCAGAACAGCCGCGAAGAATCCACCGAAGACCGGCGGAATCAGCAGTCGTTCTCCAAGTCGTTCGTCACCACAACCGCCGATAAAACCCTGGGGTGAATCCACCAGGAATCGGCCGTCGCGGATAGCTTGAAGCGCCTCCTGGTTCACGGTCTGATCGGTTTGCGGCCCAAAAGCCCCCTTGGCACGCACGCCAAGCGTTGTGATCGTCAATGTAGCCATGTAGTATGTAGTCTCCTGCCTGGTTCGGCTAGAACGCAGTTAATAGTACTCTAGTGAGATGCATTTTACAAGATCAAAACAGAAAAATTACAAGCCGCGCGAGCGGTGACGGCGCCGAAGCTCTGCAACCTTCAGGCGAACAGCGTGACGGTCAACAAGCGCCTGCGCATGCTCTAGCGAAACCTTGTCTTTGGCTTCGTCTTTCATTTTCTGGGCGCGCTCGAGTGCAGTACGGGCCTCGGACTCGACGATTTCATCAGCGTGGTCAGCTTCGTCCACGAGTACACGAACGTAGTCATTGCCGACCTCGATCACGCCGCCGTTGGTAGCGAAGTGGTCCATCTTGTCGTCGGTCACGCCAGCGGCTTGGCGCACGCTGATAACCCCAGGAGTTGCCAGTGTAACCAATGGCATGTGGTTCTTGAAAACCGCGATGGTGCCAGTGCTTGTCGGCAGAACAACCTCGTAGACGTCGCCTTCAAACTTGAGACCGGTGAGTGTTACTAATTCTAGTTTCATATACTAAGCTCCGGCCCCTCCGTCATTTTCTCCAAAACACGACAAGCCTCCGCGCGGTAATCTGGTGACACGGAAATTTTTGTCCCCAGATTCCGGCTCCAGAGCGTGTTTTGCGAGAAAAGACGGAGATATCGGCTTCTCATTATTTGACGTCCTTGATTGAACCCTTCATGTAAAATGCTGACTCTGGTTTGTCATCGTGTTTGCCTTCAAGGATTTCCTTGAACCCCTGGATAGTGTCCTTGAGCGGTGTGTACGCGCCTGGGATGCTCGTAAACTGCTCGGCCACAAACATTGGCTGGCTCATGAAGCGCTGAATGCGGCGAGCACGAGAAACCGTCTGCTTGTCTTCGTCCGACAGCTCTTCCATACCAAGAATAGCGATAATGTCCTGCAAGTCCTTGTTGCGCTGCAGTACACGCTGCACTTCGCGGGCGACGGTGTAGTGCTCTTCGCCAACGACTTCTGGGTCGAGGATCGTCGAGCTCGAGTCGAGCGGGTCGACGGCAGGGAAGATACCGATTTCGGTCAATGCGCGGTTCAGGGAAATGGTCGAGTCGAGGTGGGCGAATGTCGTCGCTGGCGCTGGGTCAGTAAAGTCGTCGGCAGGGACGTAGACGGCCTGTACAGAGGTAATGGAGCCCTTCTTTGTCGAGGTGATGCGTTCCTGGAGGGCACCCATCTCTTGCTGTAGATTTGGCTGGTACCCAACGGCGCTCGGGAGACGGCCAAGCAGCGCTGACACCTCAGAACCGGCCTGTGTGAAACGGAAGATGTTGTCGACAAAGAACAACACGTCCTTGCCTTCGTTACGGAAAGCCTCGGCCATAGTCAGGCCACTCAGCGCAACGCGCAGGCGAGCTCCTGGTGGTTCGTTCATCTGACCGAACACGAGACTGGTCTTGTCGAGTACGCCGGAGTCTTTCATTTCCTCGTACAGGTCGTTGCCTTCGCGAGTACGCTCGCCAACACCGGCGAACACCGAGTTACCCTTGTGGAACTTGGCAATGTTGCTGATCAGCTCCTGGATGAGGACGGTCTTGCCCACACCGGCACCACCGAACAAACCAACCTTACCGCCTTTGGTGATAGGGGCAATGAGGTCGATAACTTTGATACCGGTCTCGAGAATTTCGGTCTTCCCAGATTGCTCAGTCAGCGCAGGAGGAGCGTTGTGGATCGGCGCGGTGACTTTGGTGACGCGCTCGAGGCCGTCGATAGGCTCGCCGACGACGTTGAACATGCGACCAAGTGTTTCTTCGCCAACCGGGACTGATACTGGTGCGCCAGTATCAGCGACGGCGGTTCCGCGCTGCAGACCATCGGTACTGCTGAGTGAAATCGCACGGACAGCAGTTTCGCTCAGATGCTGCGCCACTTCGAGTGTAATAGTGCGACCATCGTGCTTAATAGTTAGTGCGTGATAAATTGCAGGCAAGTGACCCTTCTCAAACTCAACGTCTACGACGACGCCGACGATCTGGATGATCTTGCCTTCCTTTGTGGCAGTGGTGCTCATTGTCATTCTCCTTATTCGCTCATCGCTTCTGCGCCGCCAGTGATTTCGGCCAGCTCTTGGGTAATCGCTGCCTGACGGGCATTGTTAAATACTAGGGTTAGGTCATCAACCAGCTCGGTTGCGTTGTCGGTTGCATTCTTCATAGCCAACATGCGCATGGACTCTTCGGAAGCAAACGATTCCAGCAGCGTCTGCAGGAGCTGGGCTTCGAGAAGACGCAGCGTGGCGCTCTCGAGGACCGCAGACTCACTTGGCTCAAACGTTGCCAGGCGCATCTGCTCGGTCACTTCTTCCTCTTCGAACCCGGCGGGGAGGAGGTGAAGCGTCTGGGTTTGCTGCGTTACAGTCGACACGAATTTGGTGTAGATGATGTCGACAGCGTCGATCGTCTCCTCGACATACATCTGTACTGCGGCAGTCACGATCGGCTGCAGCTCATTCGCGCCAGGACTCGCCGGGAAGTCGTGGTAGGCGCCAACTGTCTCGACATCGCCGAGGCGCGCAGCTAGGTGTGAGCCTTTGCGGCCGATGGCGATGGTGTAGTTCTTGATGCCGTTTTCGCGATCTTTCTTGAGCTCGGTGAGGTACATCTTGAGCGCATTGCTGTCGTAAGCGCCAGCAAGACCGCGGTCACTGGTGATCAGGATGATCAACCGCGCCTTCACCGGGCGGGTGCGGTACAGATCGTACTGGCCAACATCCACAAGCTGACGCAGGCGAGTCAGCAGCGCTCGAGCCGTCTGACTAAAGTAGCGAGTGCTCGTCACGGCCTCCTGGGCTTTACGCATCTTGCTCGCAGCCACCATTTGCATGGCACGAGTGATCTGCTTAGTGTTCTTGACTGAACGAATGCGTCCTTTAATTTGCTGGGTTGATGCCATAACGACTGCCCTTAGGCGCTGTAGCCTTTCGCAATTTTAGTTGCTTCCTTGAGGATCAGCTGCTTGGTAGCGTCTTCTGGCTTGGCGCCCTTGTTCAGCTCGTTCATCTTGCTCTGGTGTTCGGCTTCGAGCGTCGCGAGTAGGGCGTGCTGTGCGGCAGCGATTTTGTCCATCGGAACGTCATCGAAGACACCTTCAGTTGCGGCCAACAGTGTAGCGGTCTGCTCCCAGATACTCAGCGGGCTGTACTGGGGTTGCTTGAGGAGCTCAGTCAGGCGTTGACCGCGGTTAATGCGCTTCTTAGTATCAGCATCGAGGTCGGTACTGAACTGCGTGAAGGCAGCGAGCTCACGGAACTGTGCGAGGTCGAGGCGGAGGGAACCGCTCACACTCTTCACAGCCTTGGTCTGAGCCGAACCGCCCACACGAGAAACTGACAAACCGACAGAGATAGCCGGGCGAATACCCTGATAGAACAAGTTCGTCTCGAGGAAGATCTGACCGTCAGTGATAGAAATCACGTTGGTCGGAATGTAGGCAGAGATGTCGCCGGCCTGGGTCTCGATGATCGGCAGCGCAGTCAGCGAACCAGCGCCGAGGTTGTCACTCAGCTTGGCTGAACGCTCCAGAAGGCGAGAGTGAAGGTAGAACACGTCACCAGGGAACGCTTCACGGCCCGGTGGACGGCGGAGCAGCAAACTCATCTGACGATAGGCAACCGCGTGCTTGCTCAAGTCGTCGTAAATAATCAGGGCGTGCTGCTTGTTATCACGGAAATACTCGCCTATGGCAGTACCGGCATATGGCGCGAGGTAGAGGAGGGAAGCAGGGTCGGCAGGGCTGGTAGCCACCACGATCGACTGTTCCATCACACCTTCGCGCTTAAGGCGCTCGATGAGGCGGGCGATCTTGCTCAGCTTCTGGCCAACCGCAACGTAGATGTTAATGACGCCGGTCTTCTGACGAGCTTGGTTAATCATCGTGTCGACGGTGATCGCGGTTTTACCAGTCTGGCGGTCACCAATGATCAGCTCGCGCTGACCGCGACCGATAGGAATCATCGTGTCGATAGCCATGATGCCAGTCATAAGCGGCTCGTGAACCGACTTGCGGTCCATCACGCCAGGGGCTGCGCGCTCGATGAGGCCGGTTTGCTTGGCGTTGATTGGGCCAGCGCCGTCGAGTGGACGACCGAGCGGGTCAACCACACGGCCCAGGAGTTCTGGACCAACTGGCACCTCGATAACTTTACCGCTGAGTTTGGCACGAGCGCCGGCTACAACCTGTGCATCATCGCCCAAGAGTACTGCACCAATCTCATCTTCCATGAGGTTGAGGGCGAAAGCTTCGACCAGCTTGCCGTCGGTGCCCTCAATGGTAATAACTTCGTTGAAACCAGCGTGCGTCAGGCCATATACCCAAGCCACACCGTCACCAATACGGGTAACGATACCGACTTCCTCGAGCCCTTGCTCACTCTTGAGCTGCTCGATGGCAGCTTGGAGCTCGCTGGATAGTTCTTTTACTGATACTTCTGCCATTCTCTTCTTATTCTCCTCATGCCTCTCGTGACATGTTTACGTTCAGACTTCGAAATTTAGTGAGCTTGGTGCGAGCGGTTGTGTCCAGTTCTTGCTCGGCGGTCTTCACGACCAGGCCGCTCAAAAGTTCTGGATCCGTCTGCTCGTTTAGCTCAACGGTTTGTGCACGTGTCGCTTGCTGCAAGTAAGCCGTGAGTTCAGCGCGAGCCGATGCGTCGAGCGGGAAGGCCGACGTGACGTCAGCGTATAGGTGTGCATCGGTTTGCTTGAGCTCGCTGGCGATGTCGAGCAGCAGGAGGTCGATGTGCTTTTGCTGCTTGTGCGCGATCAGGTATGCGGCCAGCGTCAGCATGATGTGACGTTGGTTCTTTGGGTCTTTGCGCAGCTGGGCAACCACGGTAGAAGCGAGTCGTCGACGAGAGACTTTTGGCATATTAGTTCCCGTCTTTCTCCGAACCCTGCAGGGCTCTGCTGATCAACTCGGCATTCTTCGTAGCGTCGACCTTTTCTTTCAGGATCGCGCCAGTTGCTTCGGCGACCAGCTGTGCGGTCTCTTGCTTCAGTGCGGTACGTGCCTTGGCCAGTTCGTGCTCCATGCCAGCTTGCGCTTCTTTCACGATGTGCTCAGCGCGCTTTGCGGCTTTCTCTTCGGCCTCTTCAACCATCTTGGCAGCTTCTTTGTGTCCAGCAGCAACAAGCTCCTCGGCTTCGTCGCGCGCTTCGACCAGCATATTCTGAATCTGCTTCTCGGCGTTTTCCATGGCAACCGCAGTCTCTTTGGCTTGATCGATGCTTTTCTCGACCGCAATGCGGCGGTCTTCAAGCGTCTTCACAAGTACAGGAAACGCCCACTTGCGCAGGATGAGCAGCAGCAATACAAAGGTAGCCAGCTGGAAAAGGAACGCCTTGACGTCCAAACCCAAAGCAGCGAGGCCGCCGGCTTCCGCCACGGTCCCACTTGTATGCATAGCGTTGGTTAATAGATCAATCACTCGGGAAAACTCCGGTTACTCTTAGCTTGTGGTGAATACAATCAGCAGGACGAAGGCCAAAACGGCGTCGACCAGACCAGCCATTACGAAAGCGGTCGAAAGGACCTTACCCTGAACTTCTGGGTTGCGACCAACAGCCTTTACGGCAGCTGAACCAATCAGTGCAACACCGAGGGCTGGACCAAGCGCACCAACGGCGATGGTGATACCTTTGATCAAACTAGGATCTACATGCATTACTTTATTACTCCTTATTTATACTTACTTATCACTTCCTGCTGGCACGCGACGCGCGTCGGGGGCAACAACAGGGGAGTGTTCGGAATCGGTGAGGTCCTGGTGGTCCTCGGCATGCTCGGTGGCGGTCGCTAGGTAAACAGTAGTGAGCATGACAAAAATGTAAGCTTGAATGGCGCTAAAGAATACCTCAAGCATGTAAATCGGCAGCGTTGCCGCCCAGCCAAAGTTGCCAGCAACGGCGCCAATGACATGGATCAGCACCTCGCCGGCGTAAATCACACCGAAGAGACGCATGCTCAGGGTAAGGATACGAATGAATTCACTCAGCACTTCCACCAGGCCGAGGAAAAAGTTCATTGGGTTGTACGGCTTGCTCGTAAAGAAATGTTTCAGACGGCCAAGCACGCCGAGCTCCTTGATGGCGTAGAACTGCACGAGCCCAATCGACAGAATAGCCAGCGCCAGCGTCCCATTCAGATCAGTTGTAAAAGCGCGAAGGAGCGGAACAGTCTCGCCATCGGTCGTGATAGTGACCGAGCCCACGCCCGGAATCAGGCCAGAGAGGTTGCAGAAGAGAATGAACACGAACAGCGTGAGTAGAACTGGCAAATGCTTGAGCGCCTTCTTACGGTCGCCAAAGTTCTGTTCGGCGATGTTCAGGATGAAATCAACAATCTGCTCAAACACAAACGCAAAGCCCGACACAGGGCGGAGCTTTGAACGAAACCGCGCGATACCAAAGAGAACAATGATAATAAGCGCCGTCAGAACGCCAAACAGCATTGAGTTAGTCACGGCAAACGAACCGATATGAAACACTGGCTCAGCAGCAAGCGGAACCCCCTCAGAGGCAGCAAAAAAGCTGATCATGAATCAGCCTCTCTGTAAGGCACAATAACAGCAATAACTGGACGAATGTGTGTCTTCACTTCCTCTAGACTATATCAGATGTCCTCGAGATACACAACGGGTCAAAATGGCGACAAATATCGTATTTCATTTTATAATAAGATGGTCCAGTTACCCATCGAGGAACGGAGGGCTATATGGCACGTTTCAACAACAATCCGACCCCCGCGCAAATAAATCTGGCCACGTCACTCGGCATCACCCTCACGCCCGGCATGACTCACGGCGAGCTCAGCCAAATGATCGACGCCACGCCGCCCAGCGAAGGTCAGCTGGCCATGGCGAAATCGCTCGACGTGGCGGTCACGCCCGGCATGACCAGGGGGCAGCTCAAGCCGTTGCTCACACAGGCGAACATCAAGGTTGGCTTGACCGCGCTGCGAAGGAATCCTGCCCTCAAGGAGGGCAAATACATCGCTCTCGACGGTGAAGTCTACAAGATCACGGGCGTTTGGAGAAACCCGCGCCGTCCGAGTGTGAGCCTCCAGCCGGCCGGTGGAGGCGCGAAGAAAGTTGTGTCCGCCTCACTCCTCCGTGACGTGAGCGAGGTGGCCTACACGCCGCCCGCCCCGAAACGTCCTCGAAAGAAGTCGTAGCTGACGAAGGGGCGCACCCAGTGTGCGCCCCAGTCAACAAACTTATATAAGCTAATTGTTTAATTGCCAAAAACAGTACATTAGTCTATCTTATAGGTGCGTGACAAGCACCTACCCAAAGGGAAACAAATGCTCCGTGGCAAGAAGAAGTATGGTCTGAGGGCGCTGCGTTCAGACGTGGCGGAGTTCGTGCGCCGGCTCTGGATTATGCTGTCGTACCTCGGGGCAGCAGGATTATGGGCGGGAACCATTACAGCGGCTCTGTCCAAGAAAGTTCCGGACGGAGTCACTGCCTGGATGACCGCGGGCGTGTGGATGTTGTTCTACCAAGAATGGCAGCTCCGCAAAGCCGTCCAAAACGCCAAACCAGGCGCGGAACACTGGCGACGAATAGCGATCTTGTGGAGCATTCGTGTCCACATCATCTGCAACCTGTTCGTCATCGTGGTCCTGTGGCACAGGATCATCACCACTCATCAACCCCTCTCTCACCTGGATCAGCTCAGCCTGTCGATTTGCGTGATTAGCCTTACCGTAACGTTCATCGCAGTGAAGCTTTTCGGCATTTCGCGGCCAGTAGCGTTGTTTCTCTACGCAGTGTTCTCGCGGGTCATCGAACAGGCCGCGGTCGCGTTCTCGCCGACCATCAATAAGCTGCCGTCGGCGACAGTCTACGGGCTACTCATTGTGGCGAGTGTTATCGCCATCAATATGGCCCTTGAGCTGTTCACCGCAAGTCGGGAGTACCGCAAGAACCCCAAGAAGAGAACACGGCAAGCCCGCGGGGCCCTCGGTTGGGCCTTTGGGAGTGCCGCGCTCAACGAAGCAGCAGCTGGGCTCGTCAATGCGTCATGGCAACTAGCCCGCTGAGGCACGGTGGGGCCGGAGCACATCCGGCCCCACCACTCACAACTTTAGAATTTAGAACCAAAAAGCTTTACGAAGTTTTGTCCAAGTATCCTCGTGTTCGGGACCTTGGCAGGTAGATGGGTCGGCCGTGGTGTCGGCTTTTTTCGCGTCGCTGGCAACTTGTGCGAATTCCTTCTGAAGTATGGCGTCATCTTCGGTGCCGTAGCTGATAAGCAGGCGATCTTTGTCGCCAATAATCTCGTTGGCGATCGAGCGTGTCTGCTTGCCATTAAGTACAAAGCTTAGCTTGCCACCCTGGTCATTTATATAGGCATCCTTGCCGTCATAGATCATGGAATTATTGAGCGACCAGCCGAGATTCGTGAACAGATCTCCCCATGTCACAACCGTGTCGTGTACGTGCACGAGGCCCGGGTTTTCGTCGTGCATATGCACGCGCCCGAGTGGCGAAGCGTGCTCGTCGCAGGCAGAAACTTCCTGATAATACTGCGGGCCCTTAAAATCTTGCTTCTTCCCATTTATAAAGACTGCCATGTTAGCGTGATAATGCGTTTCGTCGCTCTGCATGCCCACAAACCGCACCAGCCCAATGATCAAAGCTCCCAAAACAACTCCGCCAACAATAGCGCCGACCACGGCCTTCCGGCGAAGCAACGATACATAATACGATGCACGATTACTCATACAGTCAATGATATACTGAGTATAAGGAGACACGCAAACATGCCAGATATGCAGCCGACCGTCACCATCTATTCATCGCCAACATGTGCGTTCTGTCACATGGCTATGGAATATTTCAAGGATAAAGGCATCGCATTTACCGAGAAAGACATCACCACCGATGCCGAGGCATACAAGTTTGTTGTCGAAGAGGTGGGGCAGGCGGTGACGCCTATTATTACGATCAACGACACAGTCATCGTGGGCTTCGACCGCCCAAAGATCGACGATGCGCTGAGCGACGCACGCAAGGAATTTAACTAGAGGACCCACCAATGGCGCTTGAGGATTACAAGACAAAAGACAGTGTTGTGCTGGTGTACACCGGCGATTCGAAAGGCAAAACAAGCGCCAGCATTGGCCTGATGTGCCGTGCACTCGGCAACGGCTGGAAAGTTGCGTTCATCCAGTTCATCAAGCATTGGGAAGTAGGGGAGCACAAGTTCATCCACCAGATTCAGCCGGTATTTGAAGACCGCCTCTATTTCTTTAAGGGCGGCAAAGGTTTCTACAACGCCGGCGACATGAGCGCTAAAAACGTCAGTAGCACCGAACATAAAGCCGCCGCCGACGAAACGTACAAACAGGCACTGCACTGCGTCACCAGCGGCGACTATGACCTAGTGATCTGCGACGAGATCAACAACGCCGTGCACGACGGCCTACTTAGCCAGCAGGAACTCGAAGACCTCATCGACAAAAAAGCCACCAAAACAAGCCTATGCATGACCGGCCGCAACTTCCCGGAAGAGCTACTCGACAAGGTCGACATCGCCACGCGCATGACCAAGATAAAGCATCACTTTGACGACAAGTTCTTGGCCAACAAGGGCATCGACTACTAAGTAAAAGAGCTGCGGAGTTGCAGCTCTTTGTTAAAGTCCTTTGATAATTGTATCCGTTGGATTAGCCTTCGGAAGGCTGCTCGGAAGCGCGACAGGCGCCTGGGGCTGCGAGTTGCGGTGGATCAAATTGTCTAGAAACGCTCTCATCATTTCACTCCTAAGTATAGCATCGCGTTTACTTTGCTCAGGCAGAAGCAGGTTAAAATTCCTTGACCGACGTCTTATACTAATACTATAGAAATTACTTGGAGGATTTTAACTATGGCAATCGTACAATGGGACCCGTTCAGCGAGCTCAATTCGCTCCACGATCAGATGAACAGCTTGTTCAATCAAGCGATCGGCAACAACAGCCAGCAGCTCTTGCCAGTCACCGACGTATATAGTGACGACGACAAAAAAATGGTCGTCGAAGTCCATCTGCCGAACTTCAGCGAGAAAGAAGTGAACGTCGATGTCCAGGACAACGCGCTCGTCATAAGCGCCGAGCACGAAGAAGAAGAGAAGAGCAAGAACCGCAAGTACCTCGTGCGTGAAAGTTCGACCAGCTTCTACCGCCGCGTAGCACTGCCGAAGCAGGCCGATCAAGAGGGCATCGAGGCGCACTTTGCTAGTGGCGTCCTGAAGGTGACGGTGCCGTTTAGGGAATTGCCGAAGCCGAAGAAGATTGCGATTATGGGCGGGAAGAAATAGATAGAAAAATAGGGGTGGCAGTCGGCGGGGCAGCTCCCAGGTTTTTGCCCGCAGGATTTTTAATCCGAGGACAAAAACTAGGGGCGGGCCGACTGACAGGACCCCAGTCCATATTATATTTCTCTTGCGCTGTGTAGGGCAGAGTGTCCTATAATACCAACTATGTCCAAACGCCGCCTCCAACGCCTCATCATCTCCCTCATCCTCCTCGGCGCCAGTGCGCTGACATACTACTTGCAACAGCACCCCGCGACCCAGCAGCAGGCGAATAATAAAGACGCACCTCAAGTCATGGGCGTCCAACAACCAGGCTACTACAAAGTCGCCCACGTCGCCGACGGCGACACCATCAGCGTCGACATGAATGGCAAGACCGAAACCATCCGCATGATCGGCGTCGACACCCCCGAATCCGTCAAACCAAACAGCCCCGTCCAATGCTACGGCAAAGAAGCCAGCGATTACACCAAACAAAACCTCAGCGGCGCCTCCGTCCGGCTCGAAGCCGACCCAACAGGGGATAATCGCGATCGCTACGATAGATTATTGCGCTACGTCTACCTCCAGGACGGCACCCTCTGGGAGCAAAAGCTCATCGAGCAAGGCTACGGCTTTGCCTACCTATCGTTCCAGTTCACCAAGCAAGCCGACTTCGCCGCCCTACAAGCCAAGGCGCAAGATGCGAAGGTTGGACTATGGAATACCTGCACGCCGACGCTGAGTTCGGGCGGCCGGTGGGAGAGTAATGATTTGAAGTAACTGAAGTTAATACGAAGAGCAAGCTTTCTGCTTGTCTAGCAGTGTCGAGCGCGTTTGGTCATCGACGCCCGAGAGGGTGATCGTCGACTCGGTGTCATCATTCCAGACGCTGAGCCTCTGCTGTAGTAAGATGCCTATTCGATTCGTGCCTGGAGGAAAGTCTGTATCAGTCAAATATAGAGAGGCGGGATAGAATCGTGTATTCCAAAGGCATTTGCCCAAAATCGCTTCAGCCTCGGCCTGCGTTATCCATTTTTTGGTCTCGGGCTGCCTTGGTCGTTCAATATCATAAGTTGGTACAAACCCGCACCTATCTTCAACGTCTTTACGTCGGGCGAGCTGGAAAAGCTCATCATAATACTTAACGTCGAAAGTGCGCGTCTCTCGGGAAGATCTCATGCCAGGCAAAACTGGCACGTAGGCATTAAGCTGCATCGACCCACCGTTATGCCGCATAATAGTCTCAATCTGGCACGTACTTACCAGTGCACGCGCTTGGCTTAATGATATTGGTATCTCCGCCCGTTCTTTCGCTTGTTGTTGCAGGCTAGTACCGACGACGATATAAGCACCGGTTCCGATTACCGGCAGGAGCGTGATGAGCGCTCCCATCAAATACAACACATACTTCTTAAGCCTTACGGCGAGCACAATAAAGCCGATGGCATTCGCTATAAGCAGAATCCCAACGACAAGAAGAATCGGAGCAGTAAAAAGCCCAGCCCAGCCAGTTGTGTCAGCAAAGCTTGTCCACATCGCCCAAGTAAAAATGGCAAATAATATGAGGTCGAAAAAGATATGAGGTTTGGCAGGAGCTACTGGTTCAGACCAGCTTCTGGATTTAAGTCTAGTTTTTGGCTGTTTCATAATTCGTTAGTATGGTCGACCCACGCCCAGAAAGAACAGGATCAAGCCCGATGAACTCCAGATGAAATAAAGTGACACGAGGATTACCAAGACACCAAATGCCCAAACCTTCCTCGAGGCTTTTTCGGTCGTCGCGAAATATCGTACCAGGTATACAATGTTCAGTACACCCAATAAGGCGACGACGATGGCTAATACCAAATACCACCAAGTCCAGTAAGGATTGATGAAAATGTTGAATGAACTAAATATTGGTTCAGCCGAAAAGGAGACCAAGAAGTAGGTGAAGTTTGCAATGAGTAGACGTCGGCCCCATACAGCATGTTTAATGCTTTTGAGAGGATACTGCTTATAAATTGCCATAAGAAAGGCGAGTAATGTCAGAACAATAGCCGTACATCCAAAGAGCGAGCTTGATATACCTACGAGTATCTTCTCGCCAAAAATCCCGCTGAACACGCGGGAGAAAATCGAATGCATGCTTTCTTCTGTATCGCTACCGTTAACAACAAAACACCAGAGCAAAATCCAAAGTAGACAAAAGGCAACCTCCATCCAGAAAAGCGTCCGTGGAAGTTTCTCGCCTCTAGGTCTAATTGCATTCGCAAACTCTACAGCAACCAAAGGCATTAAAGCGGTCAGTAGCATCTCTGGGTGAACCATGAGCCCGAGCGTATACCAACCTGGATTCAAAAAGAAGGTGAGTGGATACCAGACTACACTCACGACCAGCAGCGTATTAAGGATCACTTTCTTGCGTCTATCAAGCCTTGGCGTTTTCTCGGTGTCTGGTTGCATGTGTTTCATAGTTGAGAATAAGCTTACTGGACGTTGCCTGAGATGACAAGTTAGAAAAATCTAACTATGGAGTCTTTGGAGCATACGTAACTGAAATCGATATGTTAAACCACTCTTTATTAGTTGGTGGAGAAAATGGCCGTTCATTCTTGCCTAGAACGCCCACAACTCCACTGACACTCCATCTAGAGCTGCCTTCTCTCTGTAGGATAGCATCGTTAATCTTCTTATAAAGAATCTGCTCCTGATCCTTATCTGCTAACAGATACCAGTGAGTCTCTACGGTAGGGCAAGCAATATCGACACACCAGAAGGAATTGATATATTTCTCGCCCTCAGTAACGGTTGCCCTCTGCCGTTCGATGCCACCCATCGGGCCGAGAAGGCCTTTAGTCGCCTCCTCAACCCCGGTCTTCATGTGAGTCACACCATCTTCATATTTCTGTTCATTCGACTTATATAGACCAACAAGAACAACAGCCAAGATAGCCACAACAACTAGGCCGATGAGGCTCAGCCATTTGTTGTGCCGCCAAAAAGTAACCTCTACTTTTCGCGGCTTCTGCTCCTTTGGTTTAGATTGGGAAGATTGCATAAGGTTGTAATAAGTATACTAGAGCTTACTCAGTTCACAAATACTCTCATTACGCTTGCAATGCGAGGCAATCAGTGATAACATCCAGCAAGCTCGTCGCCCCCGAAAATGGCTACGAGAGAAACATCGGCACTTCCACGAGAGAAGGTGAGAAAGTTGTTACGCTGTATACACGGCGCGAGGACTTTGGTTGCTTCGATGGTACTGATCGCCCTGAGTTCACTTCTAGCGGTCTTCGGACCGGCAAGTCTTGCGCATGCCGATCCCAGTTGCCAACAAGGCGGAGCCTATGTGCTCTTTGCCCGCGGCTCCGGCGAAGGCTTCAACGGTACTCGTGCAAGGGACTTTCAGCATTACACTATGCAAGCCCTCGCGAACGAAGGCGTTCTCAGCTCATGGGCCGAGCTGGGCAACCTCGACAACAACTACAGTGTGGCCCCACTGGCTGAATACCCGGCCGTCCCGGTAGCCAACTGGCACGCCGTAAACGTTGTCGACGGCGATTACGCCACAAGCGTAAATACTGGCGTCGATGAGCTGGTTGGCCACCTCAACCACCGATACGGCACAGCCACCGGCAACTGGGTAAGCAACTGCAGCCGAGAAACGTTAGTCTTGGGCGGATACTCTCAAGGTGCGAACGTCATCGGCGATGCGCTTCGGAGCCCCAATCTGAGCCAGGCGGCCAAGAATCACATCGGCTACGTGGCACTGTACGGAGACCCGAAGTTCAACCCGGCCACGCTCATCAGCGACCGCATCTACCACACCAACTTCCAGTCTCGCTGGTGGTGGGTAAGGGGAAATGATGCAGGATATCACCAGCTCAATCCGATCGACGTGGAGTTCAACCACGGAGCGCTATACGCAGCAGACCCCTACGTACCCGCCGAATACAAAGGCAGGTTCGGAAGTTGGTGTGCTGCCGGCGATTTCGTATGTACCTCGATCGGCAATACCGACATCCATAGCGCGGCCTACAATGGCCCAGGCAATTGGATTAATCGGTCTGCCGATGAGATCGCCTACGCCACGAGACTGAAGCGCAACCAACTCGACGTGGGTAACTACTCGTCACAACCTCTAGCGCTCTACCTCGTACGCCCCATGCCCTACAGCTACGTCGCGTGGCTGCCGTACATGGATGCGTACTTCCAGACCGCAGACTATCTGACGCCGCCTCCGCCCGTCGTCACCCACGTCAAATGCACCACCGGCCCCGACGGCGTCCGCGAAGTCTACGCCTCCACGACGTCGACGGTTACGGAAGCGTGGTGGTATCCAGGAGGCAACGGCGTCCACACCCACGAGATGATCAACATCTCCCAGGACAACATCGTCGGTTTCGACAAGGTGAACGAACCGGATGGAGTGACGCAGTCGCTCTACACGGCAGTACCCGACGGGGTGTGGGAGACGTAGTGGCGCCCGAACGAGGGCGTGCACAGCGCCAAGATCATCACGGGTCTCAGCGGTGTCCGACAGGTCATCGCTGACCCGGTGAACGACAACGGTCAGTACACCCACCGCCTGTACATTCTGGCGGAGGATGGACCGTACGAGTTCTGGTGGCGCGACGGCGGAGATGGCATGCACATGAGTCATCTCGATAGCATCAATAGTCCGGTCACGATGGCCAAGTCACGTGGGCCGGATGGCGTGGACCAGCTGTACGTAGCCACGCCAACCTGGGTGTACGAGCTGTGGTGGTGGCCCGGTCAGGGCATTCACCACGGGTCGATCATCAACATCGCCCAGGGTGACATCCGCAGTCTGGACAAGGGTGCAAACCTCCCGGACGGCGGACAACTGCTGTACACCGGCACGTCGACCACCGCGTGGCAGACGTACTGGAACAGCAGCACCGCGCCATCGCATGGCACGATCGCCATGGGTCAGACCAACGCTATCGAAGTAAAGAAGGATGTCTACAACGGCGTCCACGAACTGTACCTGGCCACTGGCGACCATGTGCAGGAATACTGGTGGAACGGAGCGAGCAGCGGTGGCGGCGAACTCATTCGTATCAGTCAGAACAACATCACGTCGTTCGACAAATCCAGCGACGGCGCGGATCAGCAGATCTACACCGCGTCGGGCGACCTCGTGTATGAGACGTGGTGGAGGGCGGGCGTGAGTCCGACGAGTAACGTTCTGTTCAAGGTCGCACGCTGATCGTGGCCAGCGCCCAAAGCACACGGCCCAGGTCAGCCCGGTGCCGTTGCCCTCACAAAGGCGATGCGTACCGGGCTGGCCAGGCTTTAAAACGAGAACTTATATATAATGACAAGCAAATGTGAGAAGGCGCCCGCGCGAGTTACGCGCGGGCGCCTTGGCCGGACGAGGGCAGTCAGCCGCAACGCTGGGTGGCGTCGCAGCCCGACCGCAGGCAGGGCCGCACCTGCGACGTGATGGCGTGACCGTGGTAGTCGTCCACGCTGCTGTGGGCGTGCCCGCTGCGAGTCTGGGGCGAACCCCAGTGGTGCTCCACCTTCATGTCGACATCGCCGCAGTTGGAGCACTTGCGGAACGCGTGGCAGGGGAGGGAATCCGACTGGTTGCCCACGCGCCGTCGGAAGGCCGGGTCAGCGTCGACTCCCTGCCAGCTGGAGTAGTCGTGCCCGCTGCAGAGGGCTCTGTTCAACCACCTGAGTACCATTTCAACCTCATCTCCGCTCGGTCGTATGGACCAAGCAACTATGGCTATACGAAATATACCATCAAATCGGCCGACGACAAGAGCATCTTGTGCATTTCTCAATTATTTCTCTAGCTTGAAGGCGGGCATCGTGACATCTATACCGATCAGGCTGTGGCTGGAGTCAAGTGTTTGGCTGGGATTGCAGGGGTCTTTGGAGCCGGGCTTTTCTATGATGACTTTGAGTTCCACGTTGCCATCCTCGAGCTCAGGGTAGGGGCTTACTTTGCTGACGTTGTCGTACCATTTGATCTGATTGGGCGTATCGTACTGTTTATTTCGGTCGTCGGGGACGAGGTGGTAACCATTTTCGGCGGCTGCCTGCGTGGCCAAATTGACAACGTGGTCGCCAGTGGCGGCAACTTTGTAGTAGGCGCGGTTGTACGGCACTCTATTATCTATGCCGCGGCCAGCGTTGCCGCCATCGCAGACGAACGTCGCGCCTTTGTTGGTAAGCGACTGGCCAATTGGCTTGATCATTTCTTTGGCGTAATCGGTGCTGCCCGAGCCTGTTGCCACGATGGCCCACACCGCTCCTATAATAAGGAGTGCGAACAGCACGAACGGCAGGGTCGTGTGTATCCAGCTACGTTTCGGTGGGGTAGGAGTATCCAAGATACCCTCAGTATACCAAAACCTCCTTGCCCTGGCTGTGCTACACTATACATATCTAAGCATTAGCTCTATGGCCCGAAAGAAAAAGCGCACGAACAAGCTCCTCGAATACTTGATGCACCACAAGTGGGTGACGATAATCTTTGGTTCGTTCGCGGTCATAATGCTACTGATCGGACTGCTCAACACATTCGTCTTCCTGCCGGTCAAAGACCCGAATCTTGGCGTCAGCTTCAGCCGCGAGCGAAGTGAGGAGCTCGGCCTGGACTGGAAAGCGAACTACACAGCGCTACTGGATGACATGAGCCTCAAACATTTTCGCCTGATGAGCTACTGGTCCAGCCATGAGAAAGTTCGCGGTCAATTCGACTTCAGCGACCTGGACTGGCAGGTGAGTGAGGCGGCCAAGCGAGGAGCGAAGGTCGACATCGCACTAGGTCTTCGCCAACCACGCTGGCCAGAGTGCTGGGAGCCCGACTGGGCCCGTCAACTCAGCGGCAATGCCTGGAAGCAAGCAATGTACTCATATATACAAGTCGTCGTAGATCGCTACAAGAATAATCCAGCCGTCCAGAACTGGCAGCTCGAAAACGAAGCCATGAACAACTGGTTCGGCGGCTGCGGCGCGCCCGATCGCCAGCGGTTAGACGAAGAATACGCCCTGGTCAAAAAGCTCGACCCAACCCATCCTATCCGCATGAGCCTCAGCGACCAACACGGCCTGCCGCTCGGTACGCCGGTGCCGGACCAGTATGGTTTCTCGGTGTACCGTGTAGTGTGGAACACCTTTAGTCCGTGGCATTTCTACATTGTGTACCCGACGCCCATCTGGTATCACCGGCTGCGTGCGGTTGTGATCGATTGGATCCAACACCGACCCATCTACATCCACGAGCTCCAGATGGAACCATGGGGACCAAAGGATACCAAAGAGCTGACACTCAAGGAGCAAGACAAATCCATGAGCGTCGACCAAATCCACAAAAGCTTGAAGTTCGCCCGCCAGATCGGCGCGAAAGACATCGACATGTGGGGCGGGGAATGGTGGTACTGGCGTAAGATCAAATCCCATGACGATAGTATTTGGGATGCGGTGAAGCAAGAAGTTATAGACGCTCGTGATGGCAAATAGGCTGAGTAGCGCCGGTCAATTCGATCTTGAAGGCACCTCGGAAGCACGATTTGTGTTATCCAAACACAAATCGTGACCCGTACGTGCCGCCAAGTCGAATGGCCGAAAGCCAATCACCACAGATGCATTATAATAAGAGTCAAATGAAAGAGCCCGAACCCCGCCACCTACATATCCTCGGCAGCGACGTCCGCTACTGGATCTACAACGACAACCGCGAGCACACCATTGTAATGGTGCATGGTTTTCGCGGCACGCACCATGGATTGCTAGAGGTTATCCGGGCGTTGCCGGAGTTTCGAATTATTATTCCAGACCTGCCTGGGTTTGGCGAATCAACGCCCATGGACGTGCCGCATGACATCGAGAACTACAGTCAGTTTGTAGTTGAATTCACTCGCCACATGAAATGCACAGGAAAGCCAACACTGCTGGGCCATTCATTCGGTTCGATCGTCGCCACCAGCGTTGCCGCGCTGCAACCGGCACTGTTCGACAAACTCATCCTCGTGAACCCAATTGCCTCACCGGCGCTGAAAGGACCGCGCAAAATTGGTAGCCTTGGCGCAAAGCTCTACTACCAAATCGGCGCCGCACTTCCCGAAAAGTCCGGCCGCAAACTGCTGGGCAGCCGCGCGATGGTCAAGCTTACCAGCGTCATACTTGCAAAAACAAAAGACAAAGCACTCAAAGCCGAGATACATCGCCGACACCTCGAGCACTTCAGCTCATTCCAAACCCGCGAAGCCTTACTCGAGGCGTTCAATGCGTCTATTAATCATACTGCTACCGAGTTTGCACCGAATATCCAGCTGCCCACGCTGCTCATTGCCGGGTCTATCGATGATGTCGCGCCGATGACAGGTCAGTTCGAGCTGGAGCGCAAGCTACCGAATGCTCGACTTGTCGTGATAGATAATGTCGGGCACCTCATTCACCACGAGGCGCCGAAGCAAGCCGCTGATGCTATTGTCCAGTTCCTGAGCTAACGAGTTCGTGCGCGTTTTCGGATTCGCGCATTGCGATGACGTGCTTGTAAAGCGTGACGAACTGCGCAATTGTGTGGCTGAGTTCGTGCGTCTTGGCAATGGCTAGACTTTCTTTACTCATCTTGGCACGGAGCTTGTCGTCGCCCAAAATGGTAGCGAGCTTTTCGGCCATCTCCTCGTGGTCATCAAGGTCGTAGAGGTACCCATTACGGCCGTCCTGACAGAGCTCATACAGCGCGCCGACATTCACGGCAACGACGGCAGAGCCAGTCGCCATGCTTTCGAGCATCGCCAGACACTGCAGCTCAACAGGGGAGGGCATGGCAAAGACATCGGCCAGGCGGTGAAAGGTCGGGAGGTCTTCGTCTTCCACAAAACCTGCCATAGTGACGTGATCTTCGAGGTCGAGGCGCTCGATGAGGTTCTGGAGGTTCTCCATATCAGTGCCTTTGCCGACAAGCACGAGATGGATGTCGTCGCGCTTTTGCAAAAGGTCTTTGGTAGCATGAATAAGCACCGATATATGCTTCTCTGCGTCATGGCGACCGACATACAAAATAATCTTCTTGCCACGCGGTACGTCAAACCGATCATAGAAATCGTCCGGCACAGAACCAGGGCTGAAACGCTTGAGATCGATGCCATTACTGATAGCCATGTACGGCGCGTGGAACGAATCGCCCTTCAGCATAGTAATAGCCGCCTCAGTTGGCAGCGTCACAAAGTCGGCGTTGTTGTAGAACCGAGCACCAATCTCCTTGAGGATATAGTTGATAGGGCGAGAGAAGGGAGCAAGCAAACGGAGGTTGTCGACCAAGTTCTCTGGCATAGCATGGTTAGTCGCAACCAGCGGAATGTTCATCTTCTTGGCGCAGCTCACGGCAGCACGCCCGATACCTATCGGCGTCTGTACGTGAACGACATCAGGTTGGAAATCCTCAACGATTCGCTTCACCTCACGATACGGCGACATCGATATTCGAAAATTCTGATAGAAAGGAAAAACGACCGAGCTCGTTCGCATAATGCGGTGATTGCGGTCGATTTCTTCATATTTCTTACCTGTTTGTGATGGCGCAATAACGAGCACATCGTGGCCTTCGGCAGCAAGACCGTACGCAAGGTTGCGACCAAAAGTCGCCACACCATTAATGTTCGGCCAATGTAAATCAGAGGCAATAAGTATACGCATGGACCTATTATACTAAATTTGTTCGCCATTTCGTGGAAACTGCCGCTGCAGAGCTTAGGTTACCGCTGTGGTACAGTAGAGGTAGCATGAATATTTTCTTTGACGCACGCTGGACACGATTTGAGTTTCACGACGGCATTAGCCGCTACTCTGCCAACCTGCTCGAAGCGCTTGCCAAGCTTCACCCTGTCACCATGATCATCTACGACGAACGGCAGCTCAACTTGCTACCAAAAGGCATACCGCACGTCAAGCTCCCGAACCCAATGTCGGTCAACGAACTCTTTACTGCGCGCAAACTTAACGAGCTTGGGGCGGATATTGTCTTCTCCCCGATGCAGATTATGGGCGCGTGGGGTCGCCATTATAAGCTTATTTTTACGCTGCACGATGTTATTTATTATCAGTTTCCGTCACCGCCGCACCACCTGCCGCTCACCGCACGAATCGCCTGGCGGCTTTTTCATTTAGCGAAGTGGCCGCAGCGATGGCTGCTGGACCAAGCCGACTACGTGGCGACAGTAAGCCATACTTCCAAGAAACTCATCGAGGCTATGCGTCTGACCGACCGTAAGATTGGCGTCATCTACAACGCGCCGTCGCTCAAACCAGCAAAGCCCAGCACGAGCTACAAGAAGGAGCTCGTCTACATGGGCTCATTCATGGAATACAAAAATGTCGAGCTGCTCGTGCGCGCCATGAAATTTCTGCCGGACTACAAGCTTCATCTGGTGAGTCGCATCACGCCGGCTCGAAAAGCCGAACTCGAAAAGCTGCTCGACGATCCCGACCAGGTAATTTTCTGGAACGGCGCAAGTGACGACCAGTACAGCAAACTGCTTAAGTCGGCATGTGCATTGGTAAGCGCCAGCAAGGCAGAGGGCTTTGGCCTTCCGCTGCTCGAGGCAATGAGCCAAGGCGTGCCAGTCGTTGCGACAAATATGCCAATCTTCCATGAGGTATGTGGCGAAGCGGGGACGTATTTCGATTCGAACTCGCCCGAATCATTTGCCAGTGCGGTCAAACATCTTGAAAATCCAGCCGAGCACAAGAAAAAGTGCGAGCTTGGCCTTACGCAGTCGACCAAGTTTACTTGGAAGAGCTCAGCCGAGCAGTTACTAAAGATCATGAAGCAGTTATCCAAACAGGGCTGATTGCCCTCAACTCTATAACATTGTATTATTAGTCGCACACACGCCTTGAACGGCGTGTGTATTTGCACCTCTCATCCGAAACGTCCCTGGAGGCATCCATGTTGCTCTTGGCCGCATTGCTTGCGGCGCTGATCATACTCTTCGAATACACGTACAGCTGGGCGGTTCTGCGTGAACCGCGCCGGCCCCGGATCGCTGCCGTTCATCGCAGCAGCAGCGCGCTCCGGACGTGCATCGTCCTGCCCGGCTTCTGTAACCCACCGGGGGAACTGGGGCAGGGGGTGAAGCGCTTCCTGGTTCGCTACGGTCCGATGCTTGTCGTCGACTACGGCACGAAGATGCGCTTCAACGACATCTACGCGACCATCATGACCGCGATGGACAAGCTCAAGGGCCCTCGGAAGCTGTTGATCTACGGCCACTCCATGGGCGGTCCGCTCGGTGCACAGTTCCACGAGCGTTACGAGCGCGACGGAAGCCCGTACGGTCCAATCTGTGAGCTGATCATGGATTGCCCGCCGAGCACCGGCAAGAGTCTCGCGGCGCCGGCATGGGTCAAGGCGGTACTTCGCATCATCCTCCCGTTCTACTGGGGCGGACCCATCGGCGCGCTCGTGCTGGCGGCCGGCAACTACATCAGTCGCAAGACCATGCCGGCGCCTCTGTCGCCCAGTGTCGACCGGGAACTCTACAAGCGCTACGCTCACGGTCTGATGTGGGCGAACAATCGCGCTGCGATCGCTCAGCTGAAGTACTTGCTGCGCCGTCGTATGTCCAAGGTGCCCGTAGTGACATCCACGCGGGTGATCTGCATCGCCACCGACGACCACTCGCGCGACAAGCTGGTCCGCCAGTGGATCTCTGTGCCGGACTGGAAGCGCGAGTTTCCGAACCTGCATGTCATCCGCGACAGCCGCGTCGGACACGCCTGGCCGATGGAACAACCCGAGGCGTACGACAGCATCTTTCGCAGAATCATGCGAAGTGTCGTCGTCTCGAACGCCGGGTGAGATGCTCCGGGCGGGCCGCAACAGGCCCTCCCGGAGCTCACTCCAAGAAATTAACTGATACAATAGAAGATACTATGGCCAAGAAGCCCGACAACCAGACCAAACTCGTCGTCAACCGCCGCGCGCGGTTCGATTATGATATCCATGACGAATATAAAGTCGGCGTCGTACTCAGCGGTCCGGAGGTTCGTTCGGTTCGCGATGGCCGCGCCAGCCTCCGCGGCGCATACGTCACGGTAAAGGACGGCGAGCTCTGGCTCACTAACGCCAGCTTTACCGTAAAACAACAAGGCAACCTCGAAAGTGTCGTCGACACGCGTCCGCGCAAACTTCTCGCCAGCAAAAAAGAAATCGCCCAGATCATCGCCGCCAAAGACCAAGGCCTCACCGCGGTACCGCTCACTATGACCAGCAACACGCGCTACATCAAACTGACCATCGCAACCGCCAAAGGCAAAAGGTCCTACGACAAACGCGAGACTATCAAGCGCCGCGACACCGAGCGCGAAGCGCAGCGACTCATGAAGCGCTAGCCTCCAGCCCTTATTCGCACATTTGCCAAAAGATGTTATCATTAGGCGTCCGTTCCTACCCAAGGGGAAGTCATGGGAGAAAGCGCCCAAAAACAGGTACAGCGAATCCTTCAAGAGACAACTCGACGCAAGGCCGTCTGGAGCCGATTGGAGAAGATCGCACGCGAAGCAGTTGTCGCTGTCACCACTGAAGCACGACGACGCGGCATACGCAGCCAGAAATGGCTGGGCGGAACCATGCCGTCCGAATCGGCCACCCTCCGTTTTCCGACAGCTGAAACCCGGCGTCATATAGCGGCGGGAACCATCACGCACAGGCTCAACGCCGAGCACACACTCATCGTCGATGCTTCTGGCCAGCTTCGGCCCTGGCGAGGAGATCCCGCCTACGAAGGCTACCTCAATGTCACAGATGAGGACGTCGAGGTCTTTCGAGAGGTGGTCGTCAGAGCGCTCATGGGAGCACTCAACGAGTACATCGCCGAGGCCCGGCGGCGGCGCCAGGAGAGACGATAATGCGACCGGGCAAGCGGCGCCGACCATGCGCCCTTGCCCGGTCAGATAGACGATATTATTACGAGGTCTGCGTCCGGTAAATCCTTGACCAACAGCGACTACTGAAGCGCTAACAACTTCGCTGCTTGGATATGCGAGCACAAACCGCCTTGACCCTGAAATTCTCCGCGACCATTGAATAAGTCACAATCGCACGAGAAATCACCATCTTCAGCCTTCTCGACACGATGTGTATCCGTATTACCTCGCACTATAAAACCGTGCTCGTCCTTGGCGACCTTGCCGTCGGCTAGATAGGGAATGGCGTTCTTGAAAAGTTTTTTGAGATAAGTGTAGGAGTCATCAGATAGGTACTCGCGACTCATATCAACGACTGCCTGCTGAGCTCTTCGGGAGAGGCTCCCCAGCAAGCCACGATTCTTTACAGCGTAGCGAAGCCATTCCTTCATTGCGTCTCTATTTTCGGGGGTAATCTCACAAATGAGCAGACTGGGGTTTTGTTTAATACTCCGGATGAAATCATCATCATAAATCTGCGTGATTGTACAAAGCGCATCATTTTCGCTCGCAAGGTATGCGCTAACCAAGTCCTTAAAACGCGCGGAGTAGAGCTGCATTCGAGCAATTTCGTCTATATACAGCAGCTGATTGGGCTGAGTGTAGAAGAATGGCTCAATAAAGGTCTCTAAATTTTCCACATCCACAAAGTATCGACCGACCGAATAGGGAGTGGGGCGATCAATGCGCGCCAATGGTAGCGTTCGCCCCTGGCCGTCAACCAAATCAAACCCAATTCGATCATCCTCTCCACGTACCTCATTTGTCACAAACCCAAACGTCTCATTTGCATCGGTCAGTAGTGCCGTGAGGAGCGTTGTTTTGCCACTGCGATTTTTACCAGTAAGAAGAATTTTCATGGCCTTACCTTATGAGCGTTCCGACCGCCTCACCAGCAGCAGCTCGGGCAATATTACCCTCATCCTCAAGCCTGAACACAAGCACTGGCATCTTCTCTTCCATAGCGAGGCCAAGTGCGGCTTTGTCCATTACCTTGATCGCACCGTCTTCGACTGCTTGCTGGAACGACATCTGGTCAAACTTTACGGCATCGTCGAACTTCGCGGGGTCTTTATTGTAGACGCCGTCGACTTTGGTCGTTTTACAGACAACATCGCAGTTAAGCTCGAGTGCGAGATTTACTGATGCTGTGTCGGTCGTAAAGTACGGCCGGCCGATGCCGCCTGCGACAACCACGACGCGGCCCTTCTCGAGGTGATTCACCGCTCGCCGATAGGTGTAGGTGTCGGCGACTTGTTCGGCTTCAACGCTGCTGAGCACGCGGGTCGGGAGTCCGCTGGCGTTGAAGACGTCGCCCACGATTAGCCCGTTAAGTAATGTCGAAAGAAGCCCGGCGTTATCAGCCGTTGCTCGCGTCACAAGCTCATTCTGAATCTGTTTGCCACGTACAAAGTTACCACCACCCACAACGACAACCACTTGCGACCCTTGGTCGACAACTTTCTTCAATTCGGTTGCAATCCAGGCGATCAGCTTTGTGTCGATGCCGCTACCAAGCTCACCAGCCAGCTGTTCGCCGGAGAGTTTTACGAGTAGGCGCTTGTACTTTTGGCTCATTGCCGCCTAGTGTATCAGCATGTGCCACAAATGCAAATCCACCTCAAGTGATGCTATACTTTAAGCTATGATCAAGCTTTATTCATGGAACGTTAACGGTATTCGGGCGGTTACCCGCAAGGAACTGTTCGTCCCGTTCATCGACAAACACCACCCAGATATCCTCTGTCTCCAAGAGACAAAAGCCCAACAGGGCCAGGCCGAGATTAACGTAAAAGGCTACGAAGAGTACTGGAACTCGGCCGAGAAGAAAGGCTACTCTGGCACGGCTATCTTTAGCCAGCTCAAGCCGCTCGCCGTCCTGAATGGACTGCCCGAAGACATCATCGACCAGTACAAAGTAACCGGCGACACCTACGGTGATCCGAACAAAGAAGGTCGCGTGATCGCCGCCGAGTACGAACACTTCTACGTCGTGACCGTCTACACGCCTAACGCTAAGGACGACCTCAGCCGCGTGCCACTGCGCCACAAGCATTGGGACCCAGCATTCCTGGCGTACTGCAAGCAACTCGAGAAGAAAAAGCCCGTCATCTTCTGTGGCGACCTCAACGTCGCTCACACCGAAGATGACCTAGCACGGCCAAAGCCAAATAAGGGCAAGAAAGGATTCACCGACGAAGAGCGCGAAGGCTTCCAAAAGTTCGTCGATGCTGGATTCGTCGACACGCTCCGTATGTTCAAGAAAGGCAACGGCCTCTACACCTGGTGGAGCCACTTCGGCAATGCACGCGCCAATAACGTTGGGTGGCGCATCGACTATTTCCTGGTGTCAGAAAGCCTAAAGAGCCACATCAAATCTGCCGAGATTCACCCAGATGTCTTAGGCTCAGACCACTGCCCAATCAGCATCACACTCGATTTTCCAAAACCATAATGAAACACGTCACCCTGTTATTCCTCCTCCGAGACAATGAGATCCTGCTCGCCATGAAGAAGCGGGGTTTCGGCGTGGGGCGCTGGAATGGCGTGGGCGGCAAAATCGAACCAGACGAGACTATCGAAGAAGCAACCGCGCGCGAATGTCGCGAAGAAATTGGCGTTAATCCTGGCGCACTTGAGAAGGTCGCACACCTCACATTTGCATTCCCAGATGGCACACCCGACATCCTCGCACATGTGTACATCACACGCGAATGGGAAGGCGAACCGGTCGAAACCGAAGAAATGGCACCGCGCTGGTTCGCGCTGGGTGACATTCCGTATGGCGAGATGTGGCAGGACGATGCGTTTTGGCTACCGCACGTCCTAGCCGGCAAGAAACTCGTGGCGAGGTTCGTGTTTACCCAAGACGAAGTAATGATTCCCGAGCAGAACAAGATTGAGTTTGTCAGCGAGGTGCCTGATGCAGTTTGAGTATTGGCAGAAGCAAGCCCATGGCTCGCCACTGTTTAGCGATATTGAGTGGCAGAAACCAGAGCAGAAAAGTCTGGCGGGGAAACTGCTGATCATCGGCGGCAACAAGCTCGGCTTTGCGGCTGTTGCGCAGGCCTATAGCGATGCGCTTGCCGCCGGGGTGGGGGAGGCGCGCGCGATATTGCCAGCTAGCCTCAAGCCGGTGATCGACAAGTTCGCACTGGACTGCGTCTACGTGCCAGACAATCCCTCGGGCGGCATCAGCAAAGATGCCTTGCCGGTCATCGAAGCCTCCGCCGCTTGGGCCGATGCACTGCTGCTCATTGGCGATGCCGGGCGCAATTCCGAGACAGCTATCGCGCTCGAGTCACTCCTGAGTCGCTCTCCCAAACCAGCGCTTATCACACGCGATGCAGTTGATCTCCTGCGCAGCAATACGCCGCAGCTTCTGGAGCGGCCAAACACAACATTTGTCGTCAGTCTCGCGCAGCTTCAGAAGATGTTTCAGGCGGTCTATTATCCCAAAACTATTTTGTTTAGCATGCAGCTCACGACGCTCGTTGAAACATTACACAAATTCACTATCAGCTATCCGGTGACGCTCGTCGTCTTCCATCAAAACCAACTACTCGTCGCGCATGATGGCAAAATCAGCACCACCCCATGGGAAGAAGTGATGATGATCTGGCGCGGAAGCGTAGCCGCGAAGGCAAGTGTCTACTGGCTTCAGAACCTAGCTCGGCCCTTCGAAGCGATCACCACAAGTCTTGCCTAGATAGAAAATCATTGCCTAAAAAGCTATTATGAAATATAATAGCATGAATTACTATGACTGAAACACTTCAAAAAGCCCCCCACGATACTGAGCGCGAAGTACTGCAAAACTATCTTGCCGCTATTGATCGCAACCCCGAAAAGCTCAAAGAGTTTATTGAAGACCTGTACCATAGCCACGCCGACAACCCGCACGTTTTGTACGCCGCCGCGACGTACCTGACGTCGTTAACTCATCTCGACCATCGCACAGGGACACACGAGCAACCAGAGCTCCCGGAGCGACAAGATGCGATGAAGGCCTTCGGCTCGTACACTCGCCTCATGGCTATGCTCGCTCAAGAAAAAGACGCACCACGCTACCAGGACGATGAGCGTGTACGCCGGCGCCTCGCGGGTACTATGGAAGAGCTAGCGTTCCACGCCGTGCTCGCATACGCAGCCGCACAAGAAGGATCTGATCTTGTCGCGTTGCCATCGCCAGCCGAGCTCGACTTTGAAGGTGAAACGTTAGCCAGTGATCTTCAGGTGTTCTTCCCAGATCGCGAATCGGACCCGACTGATATTCAAGTGCGATACGGCCTCGATGAAGTAGAGAAGTACTCGCCGCGTATCGCCGTCCTCAACCTTACGACTGTGCTCGGTTCTATAGAACAGGCCGGTGCGCTGCGCGGCCTGCTGAAAGACGTTGGCCGCCGTCCGGACGAACTCGAGGGTGACATTGAGGTTACTCCCAGAGAGCACGATGTATTGATGGACGCAGCGGCTGATATGCTGCAGGCAGCAAGGAACTCGAGGCAGGAGTAGGGATTCAGAACATCTCAATCACATAGTAAAACAGCCAACCGTAAAGGCTGGCTGTTTTACTATGGTGGGCGAGGAGGGACTTGAACCCTCACGAGCGAAAAGCTCACAAGATTTTGAGTCTAGCGTGTCTACCAATTCCACCACTCGCCCAGAGTGGTCTCTACCTCAACACAAATTGTGTCTTCGACTCCGTAATTATATACTACATTGAGATGAACTTCACCTCTATTTTTGCGCTATGAACCCAGATGGCCACGGCAATAACCAGCCGCTTGCCTCGCGCAGCCCGCAGGATCAGCCTGATGGTCGGCTTCATGCACCCGCAGAAAAAACCGAGCAAGTAGCCCGCACGCAAGCCTCACAAGCCTACCAGCAAGGACCGGGCGCGCCGTATAACCAAACGCAGCAGCCGACCTACAACTGGCAGCAGTACCACAGTGCGTGGCAGCAGTATTATCAACAGTACTACCAGCGCTACTACGCCAACGAGCTAGCCTCGCAGCGCGGGCAAACCGGGCAAGACGAAGCGAAACCCGAAGCGCCGTCGCTCCGCGAGCAAACCATTGTCGGGAGCGACCACATCGAGGAGCCAAAGACGCGCTTCCAGCAAGTCCGCGACGATCTCCTCGATAAAGTCCGCGAACGGACCGAGAAGCTACAAAAGAGTAATCATTTTATCCCGATCGTGAGCGCGCTTATTGTGGGGCTGCTGCTTCTGGGGATCCAGTTCAACCGTCTCCTCATCGCGCAGATCGAATCGTTCATCAGCCCCGGCAGCACCGTCAACACGAGTGACACGATCATCGTCGACCCAACATCGACCGCTGACATCGGCCAGGACCCGCGGCTGATCATACCCAAGCTCAATATCGACGTCCCGGTTCTGTACAACATTACCACGGTGGATGAAAAAGTTATTCAAGCTGGCCTCGAGAAAGGTGCCGTCCATTATAACCTCCCCGGCGCCAACAGCGTCCCAGGACAAGCTGGCAATATGGCTATACTGGGACACTCCAGCAACGATGTTTTTGACCCCGGTAATTACAAGTTTGCGTTCCTGCTACTCGACCGGCTCCAGTCTGGTGACCTGTTCTACATGAACTATCAGGGCAAACGATTTGTCTACAAAGTCAGCGACAAGAAAATCATCAAGCCAACGGACTGGCAGGTTTTGCAGCAGGGAAACGGCAAGCCAACCGCAATTCTCGTCACCTGTACGCCGGCGGGCACTGCGATCAATCGACTTCTGATATACGCCGACCAAATCAGCCCTGACCCGTCGACGGCCAGCGCCGCCCCAGCCAACAAGCAAGACGCCAACCCCGCCGAGATCCCGGGTAACTCACAAACATTCTTTGAGCGGATCTGGAACATTTTCTTCTAGCCTATGAAGGTCTTGCTGCCCAAAATCCCCGCCGGGCTCAAAGAAGTTATTGACGACCCCGAGCAGCTCGTGAGTAATGCGCGATTTGAGCGACTCATTCTGCGCGGCATTGACGCTGTTAACAGGGCAGCGCCCAAGATAAAGTTCGACGAATGCGCCCTGGACCGTGTCACACTGGTCAATGCCGCGCTCGATGGCATCAGTATGCTCGACACCGAAGTCCGGGGTTGTGATCTGTCAGCAGCAGTGCTCAGCGCGGGGAGCCTCGACCGCGTGCGATTTACCAACTGCCGCATGGCCGGCGTGGACCTCAGCCGTGCGCGCCTGCAAAACGTCACATTTATCGGGTGCCGACTCGATATGGCTAACTTTCGGTTCGCCCAGTGCGACGGGGTCGTGTTCGAAGACTGCACCCTTATCGAGAGCGACTTCCAGGTCAGCGAACTTGCTCACATCGAGCTCAGCGGCTGCACTATCGAGCGTGCCATGTTTGATCAATGCAAAATTCGCCATGTCGATGCTCGCGGCTCCGAGCTCCGCGGAATCCACGGATGGCAGTACCTGCGCGGGCTGACCATCGACCACACACAGCTCATGACAATCGCCCCCGAGCTGGCGGGTGAGTATGGTATTTCGGTAAAGAGCTAATCTTCCAGCGACAGCTTCGAGGCCTGCAAAAGGACAGTGTGGGTGATGTCGTTTTTGCCGACGCTTAGGAGTTGCTTGCCGTTCGAGCTGAGCATGACGTCGTAGCCTTTGCTCACGGTGGTGATCTCGTGGTCATTTGTGCCGTCGAATTCGAAGATACGGAGTGTGCCACCGTCGTCGCTCCACAGGTAGTAATCATCCAACCACTTGAGCTGCGCGGTATCTTTAGAGCCAAACCCGAGCGTTTTGAGGTATGTCTTGCTGGTCTCGATGTCGTAGGTGCCGAACTTGTTGCCATGCTGGGCGACGATCATGCGACCGTTGCTGCTAAACGACAGGTAGTCGACAGGGTCGCCGAGGGTAAACTGCGTAAAGAGGCTGGCTTCTTTGCTCGTGCCCATCACGGTGGCGTCGCGCACGACGTCGACACTCGTCGAGCCACTCTCGGTGATAGCGAGGTAACTGTGATTATCGTATTCGCTGTAGGCGATCTTGATCTGCTTGTCGGCGCCAAACTCGCGTACGGGCGTGATCTTGCCGCCCTTATAGACACCGACGACTTGCTGCCTGGTTGCTTGATCGCCCGTTGTCTTGTCTTGGAGCTGAGTGAAGGCGATCGTGTCTTCGCCGTACACCGAGAAATCGTGGAGGCCAGTTACCAGTGCCGCCGAGGCAGTTGGGCCATTGACGTCGAGCTTACGGAGTACGTCGTCGGTCTTAGCGAAAATGGTGTTGGCATTGCTCCCCGAGAAATGCGCTTGCTTGATATCGAGGCTGAATAGCTTGGTGAGGTTCACGGCATCTGATGGCTTGCTGCGGTCGACACGTGCAAACTCCGTGACGTCGCCATTATCGTGCTCGATCAGCACGTATTTGGACTGCAGATCCCATTCGACGAGCTTGAACGTACCGTATTTGCCGTCCTTCTTGGTGAAAAGTCCGTCAGGAATCTTTAGGTCGGTGTAGACCGGCTTCTTCTCATCACTGTAGTCGACCAATGTGTAGTCGGGCTCGTTCGAATTCATCTGCATAATCAGCCAGTGGCGATCAGGGGAGGGAAGCGTCGCAGAAACAGACGCGTATTCCTTGACGGTATTTGTCGTAATCGAATTCGGAATGAGGCGCGCGTAGTTGAGCCACAGCAATTGCCCCGGCGCAAGGTCGATACTCTTGCTCCAGCCGTGGTAGCCGTTGAGCGCCATTGTCACGTTGTGCTGGCCAGCAGCTATATTGAGCTTGTCAGGAGTATGGAAGCTTTGCGGTTTGCCATCGACGGTGACATTGGCATTACTCGGGAATGAGCGAAACTGGACCAAGCCACCTTGGCTAAAGTTAAAGTCCTTGTCGAGACGGTACCCCAGCGCCACAAATACGAGAAACGCAGTGAGCACAACAGTCGCGACCGTCATGACGCCGTAGGTGAAAAATCGGATGGCCAGCTTGGCACGCTTGGAAGAAAGATCTGGATTAAACATTTGCTCCTATTATACAATATCGAGACGCGCGCGTGGAGGGTCTTGAAAGCCATTGCGTTTATCCTTACTATTGAATAAGATTAAAGCACTGAGAATCATACTTCGGGGGATCGATACATACAATGGCAGGCAAAAACATCATCACCATCAACGGACGCGCATACGATGCGATTACCGGGATGCCTGCTACGCATACGTCAGACTCAGCTCGCAAGCCTGAGCATCCAAAATCTCACGCTCATAAATCGCACAAAGCTTTTAGCGACATCAGCGGACCTGCTCGGGTCAAAATGACTGAGCCAACCGATCCGAAGCACAGTGTGCAGCACTCGGAGGTAAAGGCGCGTGCCGTTCACCAGAAACCCCAGAAGTCCCAGACGCTTCTTCGCTCAGCGCTCAAGAAACCGATGCCACTTCGTCAGCTCGAACCAGTACCGGTCAAGATCGAAGCCGACTATGCCAAGCCGGCCATCCAGCATCATCGCAGCCCCATGGTATCGAAGTTTGGCGTTGAACCTGTAAAGAAAGAATCCGTAAAGCACGAGGCAGCGCCACAAGTTCGCGGCGAGGCAGCACCGCGCGTTCACCCTGTTGTCACCAAGGCGCTTGCTGCTCGTCCAGAAATTGCCGCACCCGCTCAGCCACAGAACTCAAAGGAGTTGAAAGAAGCGCTTATCCGCGAGCGACTCGCCGAGGCGCAGCCGAACCAGCACCACGCGCAGCGCCACCGTCGCTTCAGCCAACCACGACTGGCGACTATCCTGACCAGCTCGCTTGCACTTTTGCTGTTGGCTGGCTACCTGACGTACATTAATCTGCCGAACATAAGCATGCGCGTTGCCGCTACCCGGGCGGGCATTGCTGCTAATTACCCAAACTACAGCCCTGACGGCTACCACTTTGCCGGCCCTATTACGTATCAGCCAGGCGAGGTGAACATCAGCTTCAAGAGCAACACCAACGACCACAATTTTGTTATCAAGCAAAAGGCAAGCAGCTGGGACAGCCAAGCCGTCCTCGACAACTACGTCAGCAAGAAGACCGGCACATATCTCACGTACCAAGAGCGCGGGCTAACGATCTACTCATACGGCAATCACGCTGCGTGGGTAAATGGCGGCCTGATGTACACTATCGACGGCGATGCGCCGCTCAGCAGCGACCAGCTACTCCGTATCGCGACAAGTATGTAGCGGCCGAAATCATTTTGTGGTTTAATAGAATTCCGTTCGACGGCCCGCAACATGGGAGCAGAACATGGCTCACATCAAGATTGTGGCGGCCCACCCGGCCACGCAAGCCACGCGCGAACACTACAACGGTTACCTCTATATCTACCATGCAACTGGTGCGATCGATGTCTATTTCAGACTCGACGAGAACGAAATGCGCCTGCTTCCAGAGCCGAACGGAAGCCTGTCGTCAAGACGTTTGATGCACCTGCTCCATGAGCACATGAACACGCCGTACTTCCGGTACGACAACAACGGTCAAGATCCGCACACACTAGTTGCATCGTACCACGACGTAGAAAGAGAAAAGCCTTTTGGCACCACCAATCCACACACGATTGCGGAAGATGCGCTAAAGCAGCTCAAAGCTGCGTTCCACTGGCTCGCAACACGGGCTGTCTGAACGACTCCCGGGCTCTACGCCCGGGAGCAGCCCAAGCTATTATTTGAAACAAAGCGCGCAATATGGTTTTATATATAGGCTCAGCTTTTCCCCGTTGAGAGGAGAAAGATGGCGGAAATCACGCGCGTCGAAGCGCGACCCGCGAACCAACCGACCGTCAAGCATTTCAAAGGCTACGAGTACCTCACGTGGCCCCTCCAAGCCGTCAGGATTCGCTTTCACCTGACACTCGAGGAAAAGGAGGCCCACCTCGAATATATGCGGAGGCGACCAGGTTCGCACCCGCCATACGGCGCGGCGCGTACCGAATGGGACAGGGGTGGTGATCCTGACCTCCAGCACCTCTTCGTCACCTACCCCATCCAGGGCAACCCGTTCAAGGTCACCGATCCGCACCGCATTGCTGAGAGCGCACGGCGCGAGATCGTCAGATTCACCAAGGAACGTCGTCTGTAACACACCGGAGAGCTGAGCAACGGACCGCTCTCTGCCCATCACTCGTGGGCGGAGAGCGGTCCCGTTCACGCTTGCGATTTTATTGGTTACCAGAGATACTAAAGAGTAATTATGACTACGAGAACCCGTTTTGCACCCAGCCCGACCGGGGCACTTCACAGTGGCGTTGTGCGCAGCGCTTTATTTTCATGGCTTTTAGCGCGCCAGAACAAAGGCCAATTCCTACTTCGCATCGAAGATACCGACCAGAAACGCGAAGTCGAAGGCGGCACCGCCAACATTATCGAGAGCCTCAAGTGGCTCGGTCTTACATGGGATGAAGGCCCAGAGGTCGGCGGACCATACGCGCCATACATTCAGTCACAACGGCTGGACATCTACAAGAAGTACGCGCAGAAGCTCGTCGACAAAGGCCTAGCCTACGCCGACCCATACACCCCCGAAGAACTCCAAGCGCTGCGCGAAAAAGCCCAGGCCGAGAAACGTCCGTTCCTGTACCGCGATCACCGACCAGAAAATCCACCAACGTGGGACGGCACGCAAGCGCTCCGCATCAAACTCGAGCCAAAATCCTGGAGCTGGAACGATGCCGTTATGGGTGAGGTAAAGCTCGGCCCCGAAATGATCGACGACTACATTATCGTCAAAGCTGACGGCTTCCCAACGTACAATTTCGCGCACATCGTTGACGACCATATCATGCATATTTCACATACCCTGCGAAGCCAGGAATTTATTAGTAGCGTGCCCAAATACCTGGCGACATACGAAGCACTGGGCTGGGAGCCACCGATCAACGCCATCTTGCCCCAGGTCATGGACGAAACAGGCAAACGCAAACTCAGCAAACGCCACGGCGCAAAACCACTCCTCGAGTACCGCGACATGGGCATTCTGCCGAGCGCGATGCTCAATTTCCTGGCAACAATCGGTTGGAACGACGGCACCGAGCAAGAAGTCTACAGCGTGGATGAGCTAATCGAGAAGTTCGATCTCGCACGCGTGCAACGCAGCGGCGGCGTCTTCGACGAGCAACGGCTCATCTACCTCAACGGCGTGCATATTCGCAAGCTAAGCCTGGACGAACTGTTCGGAAAAGTCACGGAATTCTGGCCAGAAGAGGCAAGTAGCGCCAGCGACGACTACAAGAAACAAGTCCTCGCACTCGTCCATGAACGCCTGAAATTCTTCTCAGAGCTTCCTGGGCTCACGCAGTTCTTCTTTGCCGAGCCGACAGTCAACGACGAAATTTTCAGCGGCGACAAACAGCTCAAGAAGCTCTCGGCAGACGAGCGGGCAGCGATGATCACAGCGGTCTCGGCCGCACTACAAGAAAGCGACTTCTCCGAAGCCGACCTCGAGGAGCGACTCCGCGCCTTGGTCGAACAGCTCGGAACCAAGCCCGGTATTCTCTTCGGTCTGATCCGCGCGACTATTACCGGCAGTAACATCGCGCCAGGACTGTTCGAGACAATGCGCGTTCTTGGCAAAGAAATCGTCCTCAATCGTCTCACAAAATAAGTTCAGTATGTAAAGACTCGGGCCCGCCGATGCAGTGCGCATCGGCGGGCCCTTACGCCGGAGGGACCGTTAACTACCGCGCCCAAGGCCGCGAGTTCTGCTGGCGCCGGTACTCCCGGTAGCGGTCGAGGTCGTCCTCCGTGATGGTGCGGGCCTTGCGGGGGTAGAAGCGACGCTTGTAGCCCAGGAGCTTCGAACCCCTCCTGCCGGGCTCCAGCGCACCCAGGAACACCAGAATCTGGAGCCCGTTGCCGGCTTGAGCGATGTCAACGTCCAGGCCTTGGGCCTTGCCGTGTTTCATGACATATTCAGAGAGCCCGATGGGACCGAAGTAAAATCCCTTGCTGTCACGCTTGGCGGCTCCCCTCAGGACGTCTCGCAGCTGCATCAGCCGTTCCGGATTCCAGAACCCACCCTTGCTCCTGCTCATATCAACTCACAATTCACTAGAGGGATAAAGCGTACCGAAACACCCTACCACATACCATCGCTACACACAATAGTAGAAAAATAAACTCAGTGTGATTGAGCTCGGGCCCGCTGGTGCAAGAGAGCACCAGCGGGCCTTCGCTGTGAAGAGCCGATCATCTCGGCGGCGGCAGAGGGCCCTTGCGGCCCCTCGACTCCCGGAAGTTCTGGATGTCGGTGTTGGTGATGGAGGCGACCCGCTCGTAGTAAAAACGGCGCTTGTAGCCCGGCGGGCGATAACGCCCAGGAATGCCAGGCTCCAACGCCTCCAAGAACACCAGGATGGCCAACCCCATATCGGCCTGGCCGATAGACAAGTCTAGGCCCACTCTGCGTCCGTTGTCCGCTACATACCGCCTGATGCCGAGCGTGGCGAAGTAGCAGCCTACGTCGTCCCGACCCGCCACTCCCCTCAGGAGCTCACCTAAAAGCCGCAGGCGGCCGGGCGTCCAGTACCAGGTTGTGCTGTCTCTCATATAGCACCTCGATTCGTTGAGAAAGACGTTGGCCGAACTGTCACCGCGCCGGCGGCAAGGGCCCCTTGACGCCCAGCGTGCGCCGGTAACGGCGGATGTCGTTGAGCGTTATGGACCGGAGTTTGTCGGGGTAATACCCACGCTTGTCTGTCGCCAGTCTCACCCCGGGCTTACCCTCATCGATCCCGCCCAGGAACCGAAAGATCTCGATGCCCGTCCTCACCCGACCGCGGGTGATGTCTCCCAGCCCAGCCTTCCGCGCATTGTCGAGCACGTAGTTGCTGAGAGCAAGAGACCCCGGTAAGTAGTAACCCTTGTCGTCCTGCAGCGCGGCCTTGTCCAGAAGCCGCTTCAGATTCTTCAGGCGCTTTGGCGTCCAGTACCAGCCGCGATTGTTTCCACCCATATCTCCTCGATTCTTCGAGAGTAGGACGTACGACGCACTACCACATTCCCCTCATTTGAGCATGATAGGAAGTGCGTCGGCAGACTTGCGCGTAACTCGCCTCACCGGGCCCGAGGCAACGGCGCCTTCACTCCGCGGCTGGCGCGGTAGCGGATGATGTCGTCGTCGGTGATTTGCTGAATGTTGCCCGGAAAGAACCGTCGCTTGGAGCCCGCGGCCTTAGCTCCCGGCATACCAGCCTCCACACCGCCCAAAAACACCAAGATCTGCACCCCATTGTTGGCCTGACCGAGGGAAATGTTCAGACCTTCCTTCTTCCCGTGCTTGGCAGCGTAGGAAGCAAGTCCGATGGGGCCGAAGTACCAGCCACGCCGATCGCGCACAGCCGCCCCCTTCAGAACTTTCTTCAATTGCTGCAATCGGGCCGGCGTCCAGTACCAGCCCTTGTTGTTTCCGCTCATATCTCCTCGATTCTTCGAGAAACAGGACGTACAACACACTATCATATCCCGCTCCCATGAGCAACTACGGGAAATCAAACAATGAGTTCAGAGTTAGGCGACGGCCCGCCGACGCGCATGGGCATCAGCGGGCCGTCGTCAGTGTCATCGTTGCCGTGACGACCTGGGCGACTTGCCGACTACTTCTTGCCGGAATCGGTTGACGTCGCTGTTACTGACGGAACGCGCCTTCTCGGGATAGTACCGACGCTTGTGGTCCAGGGCTTTCACGCCTGGCTTGCCCGGCTCCAGGACGCCCAGGTAGCACAAGAGCGCCAGCCCCATCTTTACCCGGCCTTCGGTGAGGTTTGCCAGACCGGCTCGCTCACCGTTTTTGATGACGTAAGCGTTGAGAGCTAGAGGGCCACCGAAATAATGTCCTTCCTCATCCTGTTTCGCGGCTCTATTCAGAAGCCAGCACAGCTTTTCCAGCTGCTTCGGTGTCCAGTACCAGGGTTGGCTAGCCGGCATAGTTGCTCACTTCGACAGAGGGACGATGTACGAAGACAGCCTAGCACACACTGCTAGGAGCGGGCAACCAGGAGGCCGCTCGGGCCCGCCAACGCAACGTCAGCGGGCCTTCGCGGATGTCGTCGTTACCGAGATGGCAGCCCAGGCGACTTGGCGGCCATCTCTTGCCGAAAACGACGAACAACATCGTCTGTGATGGAAGATGCTTTCTCGAGGTAGAGCCGGCGTTTTTGGTTCGGGGTTTTTGGTCCCGTTTTGCCAGTCTCCAGCACGCCCAGATACCGCAGCATCGCCAGCCCCACCTTCACCCGACCAACGGTGAGGTCTGCTAGCTCGACTTGCTCACCGTTGCTGAGTACGTACGCGTTGAGGGCGAAAGGACCGATGTAGTGCCCATCCTTATCCTCCTGCGCAGCGTTTTCCAGAAGGCGGCACAGCCTTTTCAGACGGTCCGGGTTCCAGTACCAGGGTTGGACGTTTGGCACGATTGCTCCATCTCAGTCGAGGAAACGATGTACGAAAACAGCCTAGCACACACCGCGTGGGCGGGCAACGCGCAGAAACGCTTATGTCTTTGCTATACTGTCAGTAATGGATCAGCAAAAACCAAAAGCTGCGCACGCTCAGCATGCCCCAAAAGAGCAAGACGATTTCGCGCTGCCGGTAATTCCAGACGGCGATGTCGTGCCGCCGGCGTTTCATCATACTGGCGGCGACAAGCAAAGTCACTGGCAGCGTTTCAAGCAGTGGGTGAGTGACCACAAGAAACTCAGCATCGTGCTAGCAATACTACTCGTCCTTATCCTGGCCGCCGGGGGAGTGGCGCTGTATTACGCGCTCAATCCGAAAGCGCCCAAGCCAGTCGTGAAGCTCCCCATTATCTCAACCACGCCGACACCCGAGCCTGCGAAACTAAAATACCATTCGCCGCTCACCGGTCGCGAAGTCGCCGACGAAGGCGCCACGCACCGTTCGGTTACAGGCATCATGATAGAGAACAGTGAATGGGCGCGCCCGCAGTCCGGCCTGAATGAAGCCGGCGTCGTGTTCGAAGCCATTGCCGAAGGAGGCATTACTCGCTTCGCCGCGCTCTATCAAGATACTGCGCCGAAACTCATCGGCCCCGTCCGCAGTGTTCGCCCATACTATATTGACTGGATGGCGGCTTTTGACCCGACAATTGTCCACGTCGGCGGCAGCGCCAATGCACTCAACGAGGTCCGGAACGGTAGCTACAAGGATGCTGACCAATTCTTTAACCCACAATACTTCTGGCGCGCGACCGACCGGTTCGCCCCGCACAACGTTTACACCGACTATTCCAAGATGGACAAACTCAACGCCGACAAAGGCTACGTCAGCAGCAATTTCACGGGCTGGTCACGCAAAGAGGATGTACCGCCAACCAACCCCAACGCCAGCAAAATTGACATCAGCATCAGCTCGGCCTACTTCAACGTCCATTATGACTTCGATAAGGGCTGCGACTGCTATGACCGCTACGTTGGGGGCGCCAAGCAACTCGACCGCGAGACCGGGCAAAACGCCAAGCCAAAAGTCGTCATCGCCATGAAAGTTCCGACAGAAATCGGTTTCGAGGACGGTTACCGCGAGCAAATGACAACCATCGGCAGCGGCACTGCGTACGTCTTTCAGGATGGCACCGTCACCGTTGGCACATGGAATAAGAAGGGCAAGAAAGATCAAATCCAGTTCAAAAACGACAAGGGCGAAGAAGTAAAACTCAACCGCGGCCAAACCTGGATCAGCGTAACCGCCCCTGACAAGAGTGTGTCGTGGCAGTAAAAATATCTGACTACTACAACCGGTACCGCAGCGAAGTTGTCGCGGTCGTCATGCTCGTCGAAGTTTTCCTCACCAGTGTGGCCGGCGCGTTTGCTTGGGTGCTGTGGCAGTATGCGAACCTCGACCCGCTGAGCGCTTTCACGTATAGTCTTGTCGCGCTCATCGGCGTTCATGTTGTTGCAACGCCTATTATCGTCAATATGGCTGCGCGTCCGCTGAAGGTACTGTGGCAAGCGATCGCTCGCGTCAGTGACGACCCTGTACAGCCACCGAGTATTCTGCCACAGGATCACAACAGCGGGTTAAAAGCACTCGTCCAAACAGTTTACGACCTCGCGACACCCCGCGAATCTAAGCCCCTCATCGCAGAACAGTCTGACGGTGATACACCGTTCTACCAAACACTCGTCGACAATATGCCCGTGGGTGTCATGGCGCTCAACAATAAAGCCGACGTCGTCTACACCAACTCGCTTGCGCCCACACATCCAGATAGCGCCGACAAGACCATCATCGAGCTCAATTTCGAAAAGAACGACACGCTCGATCACTGGCTCGAAACCTGCCAAGACAAACTTCGTGACACCAAAGTCTGGCGCCGTGTGGCGAACAAACTGCCCGGGGAAGAAGGGCGACGGATTTTCGACGTCGTTGGCGACTTCCGTAAAGGCGGTAAGGATGGCGTCGAGACTATCCTCATCACCATTGACCGCACCACAGAATACGCGCCCCAGGAAGAAGACATGGATTTTATCGCGCTCGCGGCGCATGAGCTGCGCGGACCGATCACCGTCATACGTGGCTACCTAGAACTGCTTGGTCAGGAATTACCACGCCTCGATGCTGGGCAACAAGAGCTCATTGACCGGCTGCAAGTAAGCAGCGAGCGGCTCAGCGGATACATCAATAACATCCTTAACGTATCACGCTACGACCGCAACCACCTCAAGCTCCACCTGCAGGAAGAGCGCGTCTACGATGTCATCGCATCGCTCATTCCTGACCTTGCCTTGCGGGCCAAGACACAAAACCGCAAGCTGTCGTTCCACGTTCCTGACACGCTTCCGACCGTCGCGGCGGACCGCTCGAGCCTCAGCGAAGTCATCAGCAACCTCATCGACAATGCCATTAAATACAGCAAAGATGGCGGGGAAGTTATCGTGAACGCCAGCGTCAAAGACAACTTTGTCGAGCTGACTGTCAAAGATTTCGGCATCGGCATGCCAGGCTCTGTCGTGGGCAATCTATTCAATAAATTCTACCGCTCACACCGTTCGCGCCAAACCGTCAGCGGCACCGGGCTCGGGCTCTACATCTGCAAAGCAATCGTCGAATCGCACGGCGGCAGCATCTGGGTGCGCTCGGTCGAAGGCGAAGGCACGACGTTTGGCTTCACGGTGCCAATCTACAGCACCGTTGCAGATACGCTCCAGGCAAGCGATAATGGAAACGAGAAGATCATCGACACCAAAGAAGGGTGGATCAAAAACCACGCGATGTTTAGAAGGTAACACATGAATATCAAGACAATCCTGCTCATCGAAGACGACCTCTTCATCGGCGAAATGTACAGTCGCAGCCTCAGCCGTGAAGGTTACCAAGTCGATCTTATCAAGGACGGCGAAGAAGGCCTCAAGGCTGCATTGAGCAAACAATACGACCTTATCCTGCTCGACGTCATGCTCCCCGAAAAGAAGGGGACGGAGATCCTCCAGGCGCTTCGCGGCGACGAAGACAAGCTGCCGAATTCGCGCATCGTGGTGCTCACTAACTTCGAACAAGACGAAGAATCCAAAATGGCCATGCAGTCCAAAGCCGACGGCTACCTCATAAAGGCCGACATCACGCCGCGCCGACTCCTCGAAATTATCAAATCGTTCGAAAAATAATAAGTTCAGTGTGTTCTTTGAGGGGCGGGTACTGCGCGGTTGCGCCAGAACAACCACACCAGAGTAGTAGGAAACGCCAACATCCGCACAACAAAATAAATAAACTCACCAACAATAACATCAGGATGACATGGACT
>CAZJVU010000003.1:0-168558 GCA_964550035.1 uncultured Candidatus Saccharibacteria bacterium
TAAACATTCCTTAGCCGCGCCCCCCGCCCCCCCCGCCGCGCCCCCCCGCGCCCCCCGCCCCCCCCCGCGGCTCCCCCCCCGCCCCGCCCGCCCCCGGGGGGGGGGGGCCCCCCCCCCCCCCCCGGCTCAGTCCGACACATCGAGCAACACCTAACCTTATAGACAAAAACACCCGCGTTTCTGCGGGTGTTTTTAAGTGAGCGGTCAGTCAAACCTTTGCTACTTCTTGGCTTCTGCCTTTGCTTCTTCAGCGTCGTGCTTTTCTGCCAATTCTTCCTTGATGTGCTCGATCTCTTCCTCGGCAGCTTTGTCGGCAACAGTGTTGACTGCTTCCTTGTCAAAGGCAACAGCGGTAAGACGAGCAGACTTACCGCTTCGTTCGCGGAGATAGGTGAGGTATTTGCGGCGAACCTTGCTTCGCTTTGTCACTTCAACCTTTAGGACGAGTGGCGAGTGCAACAGGTAGGTCTTCTCGACGCCAACACCGCTTGCAATGCGGCGAACCGTGATGCTACTGGTCAGGCTGTCTTTGCGGTCGGTGCGGATAACAACGCCTTCAAAAACCTGAACGCGCTCTTTGTTGCCTTCTTTGACCTTTTGGTGGACACGGACGGTGTCGCCGGTGCGAACATCAACAACCGCATGCTTGCGGTACTTCTGTTCGACTTTTTGGATTAACTCAAACATATTAGAACAATCGCCTTGTCTTACTTATATCGATAGTCAGGTAATATTCTAGCATATCTTCTCTGTTTGTGGAAGAGCTTGAGTGCTAAATTGATCTACTAATATGAGCAAGGCCCTGCGGACGCAGGGCCTTGCCACTCAACTCGACTCTCACGCATGGGTGCGGAGGTGCTCGAACGTTGCTTCCAGCACTTCGGGCATGTAGGTGCGAGCTGTCTCGTAGTCGGGATCTGTGGCGCGCTGCACCAGCGCAGCTTGTCCTTCGTCGTCCGGATCGGGGCCGACCGCGTCGAGCGCGCGATCCAGAATGTCAACGAAGAACGTGTAACGCGGCCGCCCTTCGGCCTCTGCAATACTCGCGTACTGTTCGGCAATTTCGTAGACGGCATTGTCGACGTTCGACAGCGCGTCGGGGTACTTGCGAACGAAAAGCGTCCGTGCCACCGTTCTGACTGATCGTCGGTATCTGGCGTTGTCCACCGCCTTGTCCCTTCTAGAGGCTGTGTGGCGGTTATCATTATACAATCTTTTAGTAATTTATCAAATAACGCGATTGATCTCTTCAAGCGTTGTGGTACCGGCGATTGCCTTGAGAATGCCGTCCTGCATCAGTGTGATCATGCCGTTTTTGCGAGCGACCTGCTCAATGGCTTCGGCGTTTACATCGGTGACATCACCACGGAGAAAGGCCTGGATCTGATCGGTCACGACCATTTGCTCGATGATCGTCATGCGGCCGACGTAGCCAAATGGTACGGCCTCGGACTTGCCAGGCTTATAGAGCGTGATGGTGTCGAGGTCAGGCATTGGGACGCTGGCAGGTAATCCTTCGAGCTGTTTGCGGATGTAGTTCTTGGTGGCTTCGTCGGGCGTATAAGGCACTTTAGTCGCGTCATCGAGCCGACGCACAAGGCGCTGGCCCACAACCAAACGGATAGCCGTGCTGAAGATCGGGTTCTGACCAATCATGTCAATCATACGGCTAAACGCTGTCGAGGCCGTGCTGGCGTGGAATGTGCTGAGCACCAGGTGACCCGTGATCGACGCCTGAATCGCCGTCTTGGCTGTGTCGACGTCACGAATTTCTCCCACCATCACCACGTCAGGGTCAAGTCGGAGGACGGCGCGAAGCTTTTCGGCAAAACTATCACCAGCCTGCGTGTTCACCGGTATCTGACTGACGCCAGGAATGCTAAACTCAACTGGATCTTCTAGAGTCAAAATCTTTCGGCCAGGGTCGTTCAGCGCGTTGAGAATGCTATACAGTGTGGTCGACTTGCCGGAACCAGTCGGGCCAACCATCAGCACCATGCCGTGCGGGTGATCGATGATTTGCTGGAAATTACCAACTTGTGCATCAGTCATGCCGAGATTGTCCAGCCGTAACAGGTTTGCATCGAAGTTAAACAACCGGATAACCGCATCTTGTCCGTAGACAGTCGGCACGGTTTCGATACGCATGTTCAGTAAACGTGTCTTACCGTCGGCCTCTTGGATATCTTGTTGCATGTGGCCGGTCTGGGCATCGCTGGCGGCAGTCGAGATGTTGGCGCGTGAGGCGATCGACGCGAAGAGCACGCGGTATTTATCTTTGCTCAGGTTTGCCACTGGGTGCAATGCGCCATCGACGCGCATACGCACGCGTACGTCGTCGCGCTGAGACTCGAGGTGAATGTCTGAGGCATTCAGTTTGTCAGCTTGCTTAATAAGATAGTTCAGAACATCGTCAGAACGCACTGATTCCAGCGTCTTGCTGACTTCACTGATCGTGGCACTGTCACCTTCGGTGGCGATTTTGACGTCGTTATACACGACTTTCTTTGGCGGGTCGTAACGAAGCATGAGCGCGCGGTAACCAGCGTTACTCATCACGACAAACTGCACGAGCCGACCTTCGAATCGCTCGCGGATCTGCCGCAAAAGCTGCTGCGGCGTATTGATGGTGATACCGAATACGAGCGGCGCGTTCTCGCCATTATCAGAGATCGGCACAATGTGGCCCTGGTACATTTCGGGGATGCTCAGCAAGCCCTGGTACAGGGGGCTATCGGGCGCAAGCTCACGCGAATCAAAATACTGCAGCCCCAACATGTTCGCGCGCTGAAGTGTGTGTGCCTCTTCTTGATCGCGGAATTTTGCCGCGTCATCATCATGCATAGCCATATACCAATACTATAGCAAATCACAAGCGGTATGACGCTACTATTTTCGGCGCGTATTCGTCGTTTACGACTCATCAGCACGGCTGGGTTCATCCGTGGTACGCAGAAGGGGGCGCGGGCTGCATGTGCCACCGCGCGCCTCCCCGTGTTTCGTCTTTGGTCTTGTCAGTCCGATGACTCGGCCATCCGAGGCACCATGACGGCCTCGGTGATTCGAGCCGTGTAGAGCTCCATCATGTCCGTCTCGAGCGACTTGAGCTTGTCCACGAACTCGGCCACGCTCCAGTGAGCGGCACCGCCAAGTCTCGTGCGGGTCTGGACGATGATTTTTGCAGTGATTCGATCCTGCATCCCGATGTTGTTGTCCATCGAGAAGCCAATCTCCCACTCGATCGTGACGTTCGCGGCCGCAGGGGCCAAAAATCGCACGACTGTACAGGCAGATCGGTCGATGGCCCCAACCCGAAGCATCGCCAGGGTCGCGTGGCTGTTGACGCTGTCCGGATAGATGGCGACCGCGATACCATGCGGCGTGACGGCAGCATTCGGCTCGGCCAGCGCCAGGCCATCACTGGCCGGACTTTGACGCCCGAAAACTTTGTATGTCTTCTCGCCGCTGTCCAGGACGATGACCTCGAATGCGTGCGGGTGGATGGCGTATGTGCCAGGAGGCAGAACCGCTTCCTGTACGCCTTGTCGGCCACCGGCGGCGAGAAAGGTCTCGACGTCGGTGAAGTACCCGAAACGCGCATCGTACGGTGCAGTCAGAAGCTCCGACTGCGCGCCGATGTGCGATGTCACGACGCCCACGCAGCCGTCAGGGATGACGACCATGTCGTAGACGTCGATGGTTCGCCGCACCGCGATGTGTCGCTTGCTGGGCAAAAGTCGAGGCTGCACGCCCCGCTCGTCTTGCTTAACGATGTTGCTGTTGCGACCGAGCCGCTCCACGCCAACCTTACCGTCTGGAACGGTAACATACGGCCAGCACAACAATCCCACCGCAGCGAGTGCGATAACGCCACCGATGCCAATCCAAAAAACGGTGTCCATACCTCTCCTCACCTTCGTGTCTCCTGAGTTGGACTACAGACGCAGATTATACAATAATTATATGGAATGTAAATATGTGCATACTCAAACGCCACCCGCCAAACTCCCCCTTGACGCCGACGCGAACGATATGCGATGATGACTTCGCTCATCACGAGCCCGAGCAGAGGGAGTACTTGCATGACTGCCTATCGGCTTACCGCCACACATTCGATCACCCGTGACCGCGCCCGAGTCAACGGTAGTACCGGCATCATCCATCTCAGGTGTACGATCACCGTATACCTTCTCGCCCTTCAACCCGTCGTCGACACGCTGCTGCACACGTTCAACCCGCGTCACAGCGGCATCAGCATTCACGACGTCACCAGCCACCCCACGCCTTACGGATTCGGAGCCAAGACCTGGAATTTCACCATGACTCTCCACACCACCACGAAGAAGGTGCGGACGCGTACATGGTGGGGTCGCCAGCTTCCGACCATACAACTAGAAGTGCTTCCGTCCCAGCTCTTGGGACGATTCGAAGCGTTGCTCAGCCGTACCTGGAGTCGACTGAGTAGGAGCCAGCCAGCTTTCGCGGCCGACTCCGTGCAGTTCATTGGCGAGCTGCAGATGGTGGCCTGAACGTCGACGCGCGGTGGCTCCGCATGGAGCCACCGCAGAGGGTGAGCCTCTGCCGCTATTTACCTCTGTTATACTATGTCTATGGCATTAATTGTTATCGCTCATAATATCCGTAGTACATATAATGTCGGCGCCATACTCCGCTCCTGTGACGGATTTGGCGTGGGCACATTCTATGCGAGCGGCTATACACCCTACCCTGTCGTCCCCGGTGATATACGCCTACCTCATGAACGCGAAAAACTCACTCGCCAGATCGCTAAAACATCACTGGGGGCTGAGCGAACGGTATCAATTGACCACGTCGCAGAGCCGTCGGAGATTATCCAATCATACAAGGCACAAGGCTACATTATTGCGGCGCTCGAGCAGTCCGATCAGTCCGTAAACCTTGCCGAATACCGCCCGCCTGAGAACCTCGTCCTTGTCCTCGGCGAAGAAGTCCATGGCGTACCACATGCACTACTCGAACTCTGTAGCGTAACACTAGAAATCCCTATGGTCGGCCGCAAAGAATCGTTCAACGTGAGCGTTGCTACCGGTATTGCACTCTATGCACTTTCAGTTGCATAAAAACCTAGTCAAAATTCGCTTGCTCCGGCATACTAGTGATGAACATTATGGCAAAACAAAAACCCACCGCCAAAAAGAGGGCCACGCTTCATTCTGTCGAGCATCGGCAAGCTGCGCGTGATTTGCACCGCCGCCGAGCTTGGTGGTTTACCGCACTGACCGCGGGGCTTGTGTTGATTCAGATCGCCTACAACTTCCATAGTGACGGACAGCCGCGTGTGCTTGGTTACGCCACAAGCATGAGTAGCGACACGCTGCTCAAAGACACGAATGATTATCGCCAGCAGTCCAACCTGCCGACCCTCAAAATGAACGATGCCCTCTCGCGTGCCGCACAGGCAAAGGCTGATCAAATGATCGCCCAAAACTATTGGAGTCATGAATCGCCAAACGGCACGACGCCATGGTATTTCTTCCACAAAGTAGGCTACGACTATAGCGTTGCAGGCGAAAACCTCGCTTATGGCTTTGCCACGTCCGACCAAGTCGTGACCGCCTGGATGAACAGCGTAGAACACCGCGATAACGTCTTAGGCAATTACCAAGATGTCGGGTTCGGTTTTGCAAGTAGCCAAGATTATCAGCACGGAAAAAACACCGTTGTCGTTGCGATGTATGGCCTGCCCAGCGGGCAGAAACCAACCGTTGCAACCAGCTCGCCCGCAGCCACCACCAAGGCGCCTGTCAGTCCGCAGCACGTCAATGGCGCGACGAGCATCATGAGCGGCAATGCACCGTGGGCAACCTATGCCAGCCTCGCGCTTATTGGCGCAACAGTGCTTGGGTTTCTCGTCACCCATCTCGAGACGCTGAGGCTCGGATGGAACAACGCGCGTAAATACGCCATGCTCCACCCAGCCGTCGACGCGGCAGTGCTGCTCAGCCTAGCGCTTGTTGTCGTGCAATCAGCTGGTGGGTTTATTCGATAAGATTAATACTAGTGTCGTGATTGAGGGGCCGAGATGGTACGGCCCCTCAATCAACGTCCGGTGCTGGCGCTACTCCCTCCGCTGCGCACGCAGCCTTTCGACACGCTTGGTGCCCGCCGCGAACAGCTGCAGAATGTGCTTGATCGTGGGAGGAATGTCGACGTCGTCGACGCCCAGGTAAGGCAGCATCGTCTGGAGGAGCTGCTCCAGTTCGTGAGGCTCCATCAGTCGAACGAGCTCGAACGGGTGCGCGCTGCGTTGGGTCAAATGCATGCGGACGTCCGCTTCGCCGGAGACGAACACTGGCGTCTTGGAGCCGGCGAGTCGGATTGTGCTGTACGGCAGCTCACGCTGTGCGTTCGCGTACGACGCGTCGGACTTGCCTCGCGGAAGGACTCTCAGATGAACAGAGCACCCCTGCTCGTACTGAATGATCGCCCCACCCTGGAAGACGTCGTTCTGCCTCGCCCCTTCCACCCGCAGCCCCATGAGGCCGAGAGTGATCCCCACTTCACCTGCACGCTCGTTGTGCGGCACACGATGAATGGGAGCTCGACGGCTGTTGGCGTCCAGAGGCGCGCGGTAGTTCCAATACACGACCATCATCGGTTTGGTGACCACGCACACTTCACGCTGAGGGCTTGTCACGTTATGGCCTCGATTCTTAAGTCAGAACACTTACGGACGTGCAAAAGTATAGAACGTTCCTAGCTTGCTGTCAAAATATAAGTTCATTTCTCGTCGAGGAGTGGGCAGCGCAAACCGCCCACCCCTCGACCATGTCCGCGGCGACTACCGCCGGGTCAGCTCGTCGATCCGCCGCTTGCCCTGCTGCAAGAGCGCGCGAACGCGCTGGGTGGCAGGGTCAACATCCGTGGCGTCGACACCGAGGCGCGGCAGCACCCCGGCCAGGTACTGCACCAGCTGCGATGGCTGCAGCAGCCGCATGTGGTAGAGGCTGCTGCCAGAACGGTGCGAGCTGCCCATGCGCACGCTGGGCCGTTCGGAGATCACGGTGTAGCCACGCGCTGCTGACAGCGGGACCACGCGCACCTGCGAGTCGTTCCGCCACCGTTCGTACTCCGCCTTCGACCTCCCTCTCGGGTAGACTTCGACGAAGGCCTCGCAGCCACTGTTGTACTCGAAGGTGGCGCTCTGCGGGTAAACGTTGCCGGTCTCCGATCCGTCGATAACGAGCCCGGCCAACGCGTAGATGATCGTCAGCTCACCACTGCGTTCGTGCACCGGCACGCGATCGACGGGGATCGGCCGGTGGCTGCTGTCGTAGACGTGGTGGTACTGCCGGAGGGCGATCACCACCGGCTGACTGAACCGGCGCGCCGGTGGTACGTACTTCTGGGTTCTACCCATGACTTGTCTCGCTTTCTGTGCGTTGGAAAAAGTCAGGCGCTCTGCGTCTGCGCCACGTAGATCTTGGCCAGGTGCTCCTGCGACAGCTGCAGACCGCACTCGCGGACCATCGAGCCGTCAGTGTTGAGCAGTTGGATCGAATCGTGCATGGGGCGCCCGACGTAACGGACGCCGTCGATCTTGACCATGCAGGCCAAACTCGTGACCGCGCGCTGCCGCTCCGGGACACCGTCCCAGATGATGCGCAACGGCTTCTGGTTCACGCGAGGGTTCAGCACGTAGACCGTCGAAGGCCGGTAAAAGAAGGTCTCTCGGCGGCCGCGACGTACGAAGCGCCCCTCCTTCTTGACCGTGATCCACCAGCACTTCGAGCACAGCTCATCGGCGAAGAGACACTCGCCGGCACCGCGCGCACTGGCGCCGCAGGCGCAACATCGATCGGGCGAATTCTCCACATGGATCTTGAACGTGGCCAAATCGACCAAGTTCACGCTTGCCAAAGACACGGAATTGCTCCTTAAACCTAGACGTCTTACGGACTAAAGGATTATAAAACTTCCCTCTACTCCTGTCAAAAAGAATATCGCTCTCGATAGAGCGATTACATACAGGTGCGTATCTAGAATTAACTACAGATTTTATACTACCATATCCCGCTCGTCTATCCAAAATTGCTTAATGTGTGAAATTTCTCATAGCTTCTTCTAAGATTTATGCTATATAGTATGGACAGGAAAGGAGGTGTGAGGAATGGACACAGGATACTACATATCAAACAACTACATATACGGGCCCTCGCGTGGCGGGGAGTTCTACATCCAAGGCAATCGAATACATGGACCGCGTTACGACGGTCTTTTTTGGCTCGACGGATCAGGCTATATCTACGGCCCCGTAGACTCTGGAAAGTTCTATATCCAGGGGAATCAAATATTCAAATCGTCGTCATTTGCGACGTCGCCAAACTTGCCTTGGTTCGCATAAAAACAAAAACTCATCTACTTCAGGGCAACACACTCGCTGCCCAGAAGTGACGCAATCGTCTGCTGTAGATCAATCGTAGGATTGACCGTAAAAGGCATACGAACAGCCGACTTTTTAGCTGCTCCCAGAACCAGAATGACTTCGTTATCACCAGGAAACTCATTGAAGTGCTGCTTTAGCCGCATGAGGTGTTTCTCGTTGGTCGGGTCTTTGACGTGGACGTAGAGCTTTGGTGGGCCGATTTGCTTCGGCTTACTCGGAGCTTCTTCAAGGGGTCGATAGATAACTTTTGCATTCGCCGCATTGGTGGCAACGATGTTTGACTTGCCCTTCGGTGCCTTGGCTAGTTTGCCTGTGGCTTTGTAGGTGTTGAGCTCTTCTTCGGTGACAAGTATAACTTCATCGGCGATGATTTTGACGTCATCGGTTATCTTGCCGTCTCGATCTTTGGCGCTGATCTTGCCTTTTACTTTCACGACCGCGTCTTGCGTGAGCTGTTCGCCGACCTCTTCGAAGAGGTTCGGAAAGACAATAATTTCCATTTCTCCGCTCTTGTCTTCGAGCCCCACGAAGGCCATCTTCGAACCGTTTTTAGTGTTGATGACACGATTGGTTGTGATGACGCCGCCGATAATCACTTGCTTGCCGTCCATTTCTTTCTTGATGTTAACAGTGGCAACGGTTTGTTCGCGAAAGTAGACGTCGTAGCGGTCCAGCGGGTGTGCGCTGAGATACAGGCCCAGCAAGTCGCGCTCCCACTGCAACTGCTCACGCTCGGTAAACTTGGTCGGTGCAGGGTCCATTTTCATGACCGGCGCCATGCTCTGGGCAACTTCCCCGCCGAACAGGTCGGTCTGACCACTAGCGGCGTCTTTCTGAAGCTTGGCGGCAAATGCCAAAATATTGTCGAGGTTAAAGAGCAAATTAGAGCGATCACCAAACTGATCAAACGCACCAGCTTTGATCAACGCTTCCCAACCCTTTCGGTTCACGACACGCGTACTGACGCGCTTGGCGAAATCTTCTATGGAGGCAAACTTACCATCAGCCTCACGCACGCGGACGATTTCCTCGACAGCGCCGGCGCCCAAACCTTTGACCGCCACCAAACCAAAACGAATTTCGTTACTATCTGGCACAACACTGAACTCTTCGAACGACAAGTTAACGTCCGGCGACAAAACTTTCAGGCCCATGCGTCGTGTTTCGGTGATCTCAATCGCCAAGCGGTCGGTGTCATCCTGGTCGCTGGTCATCAGCGCAGCCATGAACGCCGCGGGATAGTATGCCTTAAGGTACGCCGTCCAATAGGCGATCAGACCATAACACGCCGCGTGCGACTTGTTGAAACAGTAGGCCGCGAAATCTTCCAGCTGTTTCCAGAACTTCTCCATCTGGTCTTCGCGCGCACCATTCTTGACCGCGCCGGCGATGAACTCGACTTTCATCTTCTGCATCACGTCGATCTTCTTCTTACCGATCGCCTTACGAAGCGTGTCAGCCTGACCGCCAGTGAAGCCACAGAGCGTCTTGCTGATCTCCATCACCTGCTCCTGGTAAACCAAGATGCCGTAGGTGTTCTGCAACGCGTCTTTCATGAGCGGGTGCATGTAGGTGATTTCTTCACGGCCGTGTTTGCGGTTAATGAAGCCGTCGATGAACTGCATCGGGCCCGGGCGGTACAGTGCGACCATGGCAATGATGTCGTCGAAAACCGTTGGCTTGAGCTCGCGCAGATAGCGCTTCATGCCGGCCGATTCCAACTGGAACACGCCGGTGGTGTCACCGCGCTGGAACAGTTCGTATGTCTTGGTGTCGTCGAGCGGAATTTCACCGAGGTCGATATCGGCACCGTACACTTTCTTGACAATACGCAAGGTGTTTTTCAGGATGGTCAAGTTGGAGAGGCCCAAAAAGTCCATCTTGAGCAAACCAAGCGCCTCGATCTCGCCCATCGGATACTGGGTCGCGACAACGCCTTTCTGCGCCATTTCGAGTGGCACAAACTTCACAATATCATCAGGCGCAATCACCACACCACAGGCATGCACGCCGTGGCTACGGATGGTACCTTCCAGAATCATAGCGAAGTCGATGACCTGCTTGCTCTGCGGGTTTGTCTCGTACTCTTTCTTGAGGTCTTGGTCCTCGACGATACTGACCTTCAGCGGAATGTGTCGACCCTGTACTGGCGCTGGCACAAGTTTGGCCAGACGGTCGGCATCGGCGTATGGAACCTGCATCACACGAGCCACATCGCGAATAGCGTTGCGAGCAGCCATCTTACCAAACGTCACGATATTGGCTACGCGCTCGTCGCCGTATTTGCGCACACAATACTGCACCACCTCGTCGCGGCGCGTGTCCTGAATGTCGACGTCGACATCCGGCATGGAGATACGGTCCGGGTTAAGGAAACGCTCGAACAGCAGGCCATACTTCAACGGGTCAAGCTCGGTAATCTTGAGCGTATAGGCGATGATGGAACCCGCAGCCGAGCCACGCCCAGGCCCAAACACAATACCTTGGTCCTTGCCCCACTTAATAAAGTCCGACACGATCAGCATGTACCCGTTGAACCCCATGCCGTCGATGACACCCAGCTCGTATTCGATGCGCTTCAGCACATCCTCCGAAAGTTGAGGCTTGATGTCTTCGATACTTGTCGCCCAGGCCTCTTCCTCAGACACGCCGTTATAGCGCCAGAGCGCACCGGAATAGACGTTCTTGTCCAGGAATGACTTTTCTGTTTCACCCTCTGGCACGGGAAATTTCGGGATCAAGATCTTGCCGAACTCAAGCTCGACATTACAGCGGTCAGCGATGGCCTTGGTATTGGTAATGACTTCGGGATGTTCCTCACCCCACCGGCTGATGAGATCTTTCGGATTCGTCACGAACAAGTCCGTGTCCTTCAGGCTCATGCGATCCTGGTCGCTCAGGTATGCGCCAGTACCCACACACAGGAGAATTTCGTGTGCGTCTTGATCTTCGTGCTTGAGGTAGTGTGCATCGCACGTAACGACGGCAGGGATGTCGAGCTCTTTGCCGAGCTTGAAGAGCTTTTCGTTGACTTTTTTCTGCTGGTCCCAGTGCGTATGATCTTGGACTTCGATGTAATAACGGTCGCCAAAGACAGACTTGTACCATTTGGCGGCTTCGTAAGCTTTCTCGTCATTGTCGTAGCGGAAGTTCTCACCGAGCTCGCCACCGATACAACCAGAGAGGATGATCAGCCCTTCGTTGTATTTCTCGAGCAACTCGTGGTCGATGCGTGGCTTGTAATAGTACCCGTGCAGGTTGGCCTCGGTGCTGAGGCTCATGAGGTTCTGATAGCCCTGCATGTTCATCGCGAGGATGATGAGGTGGAAGCGCGACTTGTCCTTCTGTGGGTCTTTGTCGGTGTGCTTGCGAGGGGCGACGTATGTTTCCATACCAATGATCGGCTTGACGCCCTCCGCTTTGCAGGCGTTGTAGAACTCAATCGTCCCGCTAAGCGTTCCGTGGTCGGTCATAGCAATGGCTTCCATGCCCATTTCCTTGACATGACGAACCATGTCCGGCGCTTTCTGCAAACCGTCCAGAACGCTGTGATGCGTGTGATTGTGCAAGTGCACGTAGTCAGATGGCTTGAGATCAGCCGCTGCCACTTGGTTACTACCCCCTTTACCCGCCAAAAAAGACAGGCCTTATGTATATAAGTATAGCGCGCTTTAGGCGCATAAGCGTGTTGTGAAAATTATGGCTGCGGCCCTATCTCCTATCTGTTGAAATAGAGACATGAGGAGCCTTCGGAAAGCTTTTCGAACTATCAAAAGAGAAAACTTCCTCCTGCCGGCATACGCGAACGACGCCGCACTGGATGCACCACTCCCTATCGGCTTTGGTCAGACAAACAATCAACCAACAACCGTGAGGGCAATGCTCGAATGGCTGGATGTCGGCCCAGGAGATAAGGCACTCGATGTGGGTGCGGGCTCTGGTTGGACATCGGCATTACTCGCCTATATGGTTGAGCCTGAGAATGTCTACGCTGTCGAAACAACTCCTGAGCTAGTCGATACAACGCGCAAGAATTGCTCGGCGGTCGGCGCACGGAATGTAAAAGTCTTCAGAGCAACCAGCACCACGACCGGCCTCCCATCCCACGCGCCGTACGATCGCATACTCGTCAGCACGAGTGTCGAGTCCATCCCCGAAGAACTTATCGACCAGCTCAAAGTCGGCGGCAAGATGGTCATTCCCGTCCACGATACCGTCCTCGAAATTATCAAGATCACCCAGAAGCGCCTCGATATCATCCCGCACCGCGGGTTCGCCTTTGTCCCAATCGCGGGCTAGCTCTCGCGCATAACAATACGCCCAGCCACAAAAGGCGAAGGCGTATTGTTTGCCAGACAAGCTCTTACTATCGAGGCTTCGTCGTCTGGATAGAGTGCTGAATAGTCTGCGTGAAGTGTCCGATGAATGGGATTTCATTGAGGAACGAGAGCGCCCATAGCAGGATCGCGATCATCAGTGTTCCGCCAATGACGCTGCCAAACCCAAAGACGATGCCGCGCACAAAGTTCATCTTGTAGACTTTGTAACGGTTCTTGTAGTAATCGTCAAATAGATCCTCAAGAAAGCCACGTGTTGCGCCTTGGGCTTGGTCGTCCTTGAACTTCTGTACTGCTTTCTTCGCGCTCATAGGCTACTTCTTGCGAGCAGACTTTTTCTCATCGTCTTCTTCCCAAGCATCTTGCGCGCTCTCGGCCGCACGAGTTGCTCGAGCCTTCAGATCTTCGGCGCGTGCTTTTGCTTCGTCGGCAGCTTCGCGGGCTCGGCCTTTAACTTCCTCGGCTACCTCTTCAGCCTTTGCTGCGGCCTTTGTCTTGACCTCAGCTGCTTTGACGCTAGCCTTCTCTTCTACTTCAGTTTTCTTGCGCTTGATGTCGCTACGAGTTTCTTTACCGCTCTTTGGTGCGGTGAGCAAACCAGTGACAACACCAGCTACTGCGCCCAGAATGAGCCCTAGACCAAACTTTGCCTTCTTCATAGTACTTTGCTCCTTATATTAGTCTTTTTTATCACGCTTGCCCTGCCGGTCGGTAAACCGTTGAATCTGGTCCATGACAAATCGTGATACAACTGCGGGAGCAACGGCCTTCTGTATATTGCCGGCGATAGTCTCAAACGTCGCCGTAACACGCTCAGCCGTCGTTGTTACTCGCTGAATCTGGCGAGCCACCTTGATAAGGATGATCACCAAGACGATCGCCAATATCAGAAAGATTGCCAGCGTAGTTGCGAGAATTGCCACGAGAACTTGTGATGCGTCCATTCGATATCCTTTTCGTTAGTTGCTTTTAGTATATATCAGCGCTAGGCCTTGGCGCCACCACCGCGAACAGCTTTGACGATAGCCAGCAGAATAACGGAGCCGAGTACAGCGACGAGTAAGCTCCACACGTTGAACCCTGTCATGCCAGCGCCACCGAAGAGCGACACAACAAATCCACCGATCAAACCACCGATGATACCGACAATGATGTTCGCCATCAAGCCCATAGACTTATCGGTGTCCATAACCATGGATGCGATCCAACCGGCTAGACCACCGATGACAATCCAACTTATAAGTCCCATATCTCCTCCTTACTTTATGTTACTGATTTTATAGTAATTTACACAGCAATAGGGGTGCTGCGAAAGATTTCGCTTCGCACTTGAATAACACTATGAAACGTTATATGGTTAACAATTTATCGTACCTGCACGAACGGGAACGGAAGAATAACACCGTGAGCCTCCTCGCCAGGAGGCTTTGTCATGCGTAGCTATACTTGCCACGTCTTCATATCAATGACATACTATGCATGTCATTCGCTAACACGGATCTAGCGAGTACTGCGAACAGAGAGTGAGACGATGCCCACCGAGGACGAGGTCAACGAGCGTGTGTTCAAACTCATGATGATCGGCCTGAACTGGGTCCAGGAGAAAAGCTCCGCGAATGTCGCGAACACCCTTGCGGGATGGACAGGCAACGGCATCCTGCTGACCCTGGGCGCCACCGGCGCACTTCCCCGATCGGCTTGTCGTCTGATCACGAGCAATCCATCCACGGAGTTGCGCAACTTCACCTACCAGCGGGCCCACCTGGTGTCCAAGCGGGCGGGCGCGCGCGTCTACGCCAACAGTCCGCTGATCACGAACAACAGGAAACTGCTTGTGGTGTTGGTCTCGACGCCGATGTACTTCGGCGACATGCTCTTCAGGCCGAGAGGCTACAAGCTCCTGGTCAGCGATCGCGGCAAGTTGTTCGCGCAAACAGCCGCCGCCGAGTTCGAGGCCACACTGACCCGGCAGAAGTTCATGGACGCCTGGGACCAGCACGTCGACAAGATGAAGAACATGTACGGCTCGCTGAACGGCCCGCGGCAGTAACACATCCGCACCGCCTCCGTGGCGGGGCCCGCATGCAAAATGCTGGGTCCCGCCAGGAGGCTTTGTTCTATAGAATACTTGCACGAACAATACAAAAATGACATAATATCTAAGTCCCTCGCTGGTCAATGGACCATACTGCCAGCGTGAGTATACGATTTCGGAGGATGAGAATGCCAACCGAAGAAGAAACGGCCGAGCAGGTACTCGACCTGCTGGTGCTGGGCTTAGCCTGGGTCCAGGAACAAGCCTTGACGCGGTCATCCAGAGGACTCCTGGGATGGCTGGGCGTCGGTGTGCTCCGCACCATGGGCGAGCTCGACGTCCTCGACACGCAAACCTGTCGACAGGTCACTAACGACCCGCCCAGGTACGTGCGCGACTATGCATACAGCAGAATCCACCTGGAGCAGCTGTCTGGTCGGCGCAACGCGCATGGGCGGGTGACTCTTCCTGGGAGGCCGGCACTCCGAGTGTTGATGCGCGAAAGCGACCGACTGGTCCTGGTGATGGTTCACTCCAGCGCGTACTTCGGCGACATGATCTTCAAGCCGAAGGGCTACAAGCTCATAGTCAGCGACCGGGGCCAGGAACACGCGCGCGGCGTCGCCGAGCGCTACAGCTCGCTGGACCGACAGGCGTTCCTGGATGGATGGGGGGACCAGGTGCGCATCATGCGAAATGCCTACAGCACGTTTGTCCCGAGCCGCAGGCGCCGATGAAACCCGCCTCCTCGGTGAGGCCCGCCACGACGGCCGGGCTTCGCCGAGGAGGCTTCTTCAATTCTAGAAATTTTTCTCAGGTAAACTCTGGACAAAAGCGGTATCATAGTACATGAGGCATGAGAGACAAGACAGCACCAGACTATTATCGGATATTGGGCCTCGCGCCAACCGCGACCGATCTTGAAATTAAAGCAAGCTACCGCGCGCTGTCCAAGAAACACCACCCGGACATGGGCGGTAGCCATGCCGACATGGCAACTATAAATGCCGCATACCGCGTGCTTTCTGATAAGTTCAAGCGTAACATTTACGACGCCGAGCGAAAGCGCGCTATCCACGTGCCGCCACGGACCACTCCAACCACCGCGCAACAGGCCGCCAACGCTCGCCGACCAGCTCCTCGCGCTCACGCACAAACCCAGTTCACGGCTCACCCACGACGCCGTGCGAATTGGTGGGTACGACTGGCTTGGGGTTTTGCCGGGCTGGTGGTCGCCATTGGTCTTATCACACACCTACCCATCGCCGAAGCGTTGAGCGCGAATACACCGGATGCGCCCACGACGCAGCCGCTCAACGTAACCTACGAACCCGCCACAACCGCTTCGACGCCGACCGCTTCATCGACAACACCGAGCACAGCCATCGCTGCTCCTCAAACGTCTGAAGGAACACCCGCGCCAACCGTCACGACACCTTCGCCAGAGCAGCAGAAGACAGAATCTTGCGATACAGCGAACGATGAACCATGCCAGCAGACAGCAACCAAGAAAAACTGCGTCACCAAATCAATCGGTTTCTACAAACACACTGTCTGCGCTAACCCTGGTGGTACCACAACGTGCGAGACCACGCTCGGCACCACCTATCGCAACACAAGCTGCCGCTAGTCGGCTTGCTTGAGGCGCTCTTCGAGGTACGTACGAAATGCCGGACCGAGCTTTGGGTCAACCAACGCATGGTCGACGATGGCCTGCAGGTAGCGCGACTTGTCGCCGGCGTCGTGCCACACACCCTCGATAACCTGGCCGTAAACCGCTGACTTCTGAGCCAACTCACCGATTGAATCGCCAAGCACTAGTTCGCCACCATGGCCAACCGTCTCGCGCTCCAGAATCTCCCATATGTCAGGCGTCAGGAGGAAGCTACCCACAGACGCATAGAGCGACGGCGTATTCTCAGGGCCTGGTTTCTCGACGAATCCGCTCAGTTTGACCGTGCCACTGTCTTCTTCGCCATCGGGAATGGCAATACCTAGACGCTTGGTGTCTTCTGGCTGGACATTGACGAGTGATATGACGCTGCTCTGTGTTTTCTTGTAAGCTTCGAGCAGCTGCAGCGGATACGGCACTTCGCTGCGGAAAAAGTCATCCGCAAAGATAACAAAGAATGGCTCATCGTCGTCGATAAGATGGCGGGCGTTAAGGACCGGGCGGGCATTCCCCTTCGGCGTGCCTTTCTGGCGGACGTATACGAAATTGGCCAAGTTGCCAATCTTCTCTACCTGTTCAGCCAGTTCATCTTTGCCCTTGGCGCGGAGCTCGTTCTCCAGCTCTTCAGAACGGTCGAAGTGATCTTCCAGCGCGCGCTTGGTGTAGCCGGTCACGATAATGACCGTCTCCACGCCAGCGGCAACCAAGTGCTCCACGATGATCTGAATCACCGGCTTGTCGACAATCGGCAGCATCTCTTTCGGCATGGCCTTGGTCTGCGGCAAAAACCGAGTGCCGAGTCCGGCAGCGGCGATGATGGCTTTGGTTGGCATTTTCATATTTTGTGGACTACCCTTCCTTTTTATCATCAATAAATGCCGCGACACGGCGCAGCAACACCTTGTATTCTGGCTCGCCAAAGTGCGTTGTGTCAATCGGCCAGACCTCACCGACATCGAGCGGCGCGTATCTCACGCTGTCTGCTTCGTCGTCGCTGGCATTGTAATTGAGCGCGTCGACGTGGCCAGGGTGACGCTCGCCATTCTCATTGCGAGCGATGAATCGCCGGCGACGCTCTTCAGGGTCAAGGTCGCAGTAAATTTGAATACAACGAGCCTCGTACGTCGAAACGATCGCGCTTAACCGCTCGTCTGTAAGTGATTTATAGAAAGCACTCTCAAGTATAAAATCCCGGCCACTTGCCAACATAGCCTCGGTTAACGGATACAACATCTCGCTTGCCGCTCTCCCAAGTGTTGTTGACCATTCACGGTCCTTTACGCCCATTTTATCGAACATAAAGTCTTTGAGATCGTCTTTACGCATACTGTGCATACCGAGGTCTTCGGCGAGATGCTTTGCGAGTGTCGATTTTCCCGCGCCCGGCTTACCGTGCACGATGATCAAAATAGGTTTTTTCATCAGCCTAGCCTACGATAGGCGGCTTTTAATAAGCTGAGAAACAAGCGCCGGGTTTGCCTTGCCCTGCGATTTCTTCATAACCTGCCCTACGAGGAATCCGATGACGCGGTCGTTGCCCGCCTTCACATCAGCGACAGCTTTGGCGCTGGCTGGGTCGCCAAGGACTTCGTCGACGATGGCTTCGAGGGCGGCGGAGTCGTTTTCCTGGAGTAAACCGTTCTTTTCCGCAAAGGCTTCGATCTCGTTTTCAGAAACGAGGGTGGTGCGTAGCTTGAATAGTAACTCGTCAGCAGTGTTAGAGCTCAACCGATTCTCTTTAAGTAGTTCATGAACTTTTAAAAAAGCTGGGGCTGTAGGAATCGTAAGGTCATCGTCGCCTGTACTCTCGGGCTTACGAGAGGCGAGGTCACGGTTAACTAAAAAGTTTACGGCAAATCGAGCGGCATCCTTACTTCTTTCTGCAACGGCGAGCACTGTACGCACATACCTTCTGCCTCCCGACAATTCGCCCATGACGTCAGCTAGCAGAAGCGTCTCGACGTCGTCCTGGCGCACACCGGCATCGGCGAGTTTGACACGGAGCGTAGTCGGCAAGAGCGGTTCGACTTCGGCGCGAATCGTGGCAATGCGCTCATCAGTCAGTTCGATCGGCGGCAGGTCGGCATCCGGGAAGTAGCGATAATCCATCGCTTCTTCTTTGCTGCGCTGAGAGAATGTCTTTTGCTTGGCGTCGTGCCAGCCACGAGTCTCCTGCGCGATCTTTTCGCCCTTCTCGAGGAGTTCGACTTGGCGAGCGTATTCGTATTCGGCGGCGCGTTCGACGCTGCGGAACGAGTTGAGGTTCTTGACCTCGGCGCGCGTGCCGAGCTTGTCGCTCCCCTTCGGCGCAACAGAAATATTGACGTCGAAACGCATATTACCGTGATACAAATCGCCGAGCGTGACACCGGCCGACTTCATGAGTAGATACAGCTCTTGCACGTACGCCTTTGCTTCTGCGGCGCTGTGCATGTCGGCTTCGGAAACGATTTCGATCAATGGCGTGCCTGCGCGGTTGAGATCCACGAGGCTGTAGTCTGCACTAGCGGGATGCGTCAGCTTACCGGCGTCTTCCTCGATGTGAGCGCGGGTGATACGAACTTTGAACGTGCTGCCATTCAGCGGCACGTCGATAGCACCAGTGCCGACGGTCGGACGCTCCAGCTGCGTGATCTGATAGCCCTTCGGAAGATCAGGGTAGAAATAATGCTTGCGGTCAAAGCTGCTGACATGCGCAATCTCTGCATTCAGCGCCACGCCAGCACGGATCGCTAAGTTTACCGCCTCACGGTTGAGGACCGGCAACGTACCTGGCAAGCCGAAACAGATTGGACTAACCGTCGTGTTCGGCGCCTTATCGCGGGCGTCGTTGTCAGCACCGCTGAATAGCTTGGTCTTTGTCTTCAGCTGGACATGGCATTCGATGCCGATAGTTGGTTCGTACTTGTCGAGAATTTCTTTGGTAATCATCTAGAGCGCTCCCACATTCTTGAGGCCTTGCTTGAATCCACGCAGAGCCTGGCTAACCATGACTGCGTTGAGCTTCACGTCGGTCTCGTGGGCGATACGGTTGCGAATCTTGTGCGCTGCCCATACTTTGTCGCCAGCATGCGAACTCTTCAGGCGATCACCCATTGTGTCGCCCGAGAAGCCACGTTGCTTGAGCGCTTGGTCGAGAAGCTTGTCAGCCTGTATGATCGCAACTTGCCAGCCGGCTTCGCCCATTTTCTGGACTTGCTCGATCTTTTCCCATTTCTCACGGTAATATTTGCTATCGAGACCGCTGCGGCGTCGGCCAAACTGACCAAGCCCAGCCAAAAGCACGAGCCCAGCTACCACAACGATAGCGAGAAAAATCATGAGGAGCGGTGAATCCATTATGCGACCTCCTTTTCGAGTTGGCTGGCAACTGCAAAGAGCAGGCCGTCATCTTTTTGTTTGCCAATCAGCTGGAGACCAATTGGCAGGCCCTTAGCGTCCTCACCAGACGGCACGCTGAGCGCCGGCAGACCGGCAAGGCTTGCGGCGACGGTCATGATGTCAGCCAGGTACATTTTGAGCGGATCATCGGTGTTCTCGCCGAGCTTGAACGCGGTCGTTGGCGAAACAGGACCGATCAGCATGTCGTACTGCTCGAATGTTTTGTTGAACTCGTTGATAAGCATCGTGCGTGCCGTCTGCGCCTTGCGGTAATATGCGTCGTAGTACCCGCTGCTGAGCACGTACGTGCCGATGAGAATACGGCGCTTGTTCTCTGCCATAAAACCTTGGTCGCGGGTGAGTCCATAGACTTCATCAAGGGTCTGGGCCTGCTCGGCGCTCAGGCCGTACTTGATCCCGTCGTAACGACTGAGGTTTGAGCTGACTTCGGCAGGCACAACGATGTAGTAAATCGCCAACGCCAGGTTGACTGATGGCAGACTGACTTCTTCGACATCGTGGCCGAGCGCGCGAAGCTCTTCGACCCGCTGCGCGACTGCCTTCTTGACTTCGGGCTGGACGGCGTCGGTCATGTATTCTTTGACAAGGCCAATCTTGAGCTTGGCTGGCTTGTTATCGCTCAGAAGAAGGCTCTTCGGGAGGTTGGGAAGCGTTGTGCTGTCGCGCTCATCTTTACCAGCCATGATGTCCATCACAAGGGCGAGATCCTCGGCGGTGTGCGTAAATGCACCGATAGTGTCGGTCGAACTCGCCATCGCAACCACGCCATAACGCGAGACAAGGCCGTAGGTGGGTTTCATGCCGTACACACCAGACAAACTTGCTGGCTGACGGATAGAACCACCAGTGTCGCTGCCGAGCGCAAATGGTACGATATCGAGTGCGACGGCCGTGGCCGAGCCACCCGAGCTTCCACCCGGCACGCGTGTTGGGTCAACGGCGTTTTTGGTTGGGCCAAAGTAGCTGTTCTCCGTGCTCGAGCCATGTGCAAAGGCGTCAAGGTTGGCCTTGGCGATCATGATAGCGCCTTCTGCTTCAAGGCGTTCGATAGCAGTTGACTGATATGGCGCCTCGAACCCTTCGAGGATTTTGGCAGCAGCGGTCGTGGTAGTGCCAAAAGTCAAAAAGTTATCTTTGGCAATAAACGGAATCCCGGCCAGCCGACCAAGTGGCGTGCCTGCGCCGCGAGCTTCATCAATCGCCTTGGCTCGCTCAAGCGCTCGCTCACGGGCAGTGCTGAGCGCCACGTTATAGGTTGCTTGTTTTTCCTCAAGACGGCTCAAAGCTTCTTCGGCCAGCTGAACCGCTGTGACACGACCTGCGGCGAGGTCGTCCAGTAATGCTAGGATGGACTTACTCATAATACTTTCGGTACTTTAATCTGACTGTCTTTAGACTGCGGCGCGTTCTTGAGCAATGCCTCTTGGCTGATGCCGTAATCGATGATGGCATCATCACGGTCCACATTCTTGAGGCCGGTTACCTGATATGTTGGCTCTACGCCAGTCGTATCCAGCTCGTTGAGCTGCTGAACGTAGCCAAGAATTGTATCGAGCTCTTTGCTGAGCTGTGTTGCTTCTTCGTCGCTGACGGCAATTTTCGCCAAGCCAGCAACATACCGCACATCGTCAATTGAAATAGTGTCTGCCATAACTTAATCCATAGTATAACAGAGGGAACTGGGTGTGCCCACTGATTTTTGCTTGCCCGGCCACCGCTCGGTGTGTTAGTAGCGAGGCGTATCGTCGGGAAGCGAGTAAGGGTCAGTCTGGAGTGGCGTCGCCTTTTTAGTGTCGTGGTTCATAGTGAGCGTCGTCACAAACAGCGCAACCGCCATGATCGCAGCGAGCCCAATGACGACGCTTACAAATGCCTTGCTGACGTCACGGCCTTTTGCAAACCACATTGTGTACCAGCACGCCATACCAAAGACGACAAACGCCAGAAGCGCCGGCAGGAACTGCTCGGTATACATCGCCCCAATATTCGCACCGCTGACACCGATGTTGAGAAGAGAGTTCAGGAAAACGCTCAGCATGCTGATGAACGCGCCAGTGGCCAGCGCTGCGAGCACACCAAATGCGGTATAAACCGGCAGCTTATAACCGACACGATTCGTATAGCCGGGGCGCTTGACGTATTCCGCGGCGGTACGACGGCGCAAAATATACATGAACGGCGCCAGCACGACAAATGCAGCTATCAGCGAGACAGCCATATTTGTATCAACGGCTCTCATGATTGGCTCGACGCTATAGAACATCGGCATGATCGTACTACTGCCATTACTAGAGCCGCTCTGCCACAACTGAAGCGCCGTCGAAGCACCGAGCATGAGTAGTATCGGCATAAATACTACGAGGAAAAAGTAGCCCACATGCTCCAACGTCAAGAAACTCGTACCGCTCAGCTGTCGCATGACGGTTTGCTTTTTATCTTCGGTTGATACCGTTGTTGTTTGTGATTCTTCTGCCATACGCGGAGCCCCTATTAATAAGTTCAGTATAGCACTTTGTGGTTGAGTCGCTACCGGGGCACGTGTTGTCACGTTTGCCCCGGTAGGACTATAAGAAAGCTCTGGGCCGGGCGAATCCCCAGCTCGCCCGGCACCAGGTTCATTCATCCGCGTCAACGTCAACGCATACCTCGACTTCTGCTTCCGTACGGACGGAGACGATGAAAGCGTCCCGCATCGTTGTGTTCGTTTCGCTGAACTCATCGATGACGGCCTGGGCCTCGTCGCGGTCGTCGAATAGCTTACGCTCCCCCAGGTCTGTGGTCCATAAGGGCGAACGCCTAGCAAGAGCGCCACCGAAATTCTCTTCCTTCACTTCCACGAGATGGAAGTAGGCAGTCTGTACTGCGAACTTCATGGGATGACTCCTATCACTCCTCGGCTATCTACGCATCAGCGAACTTGGCCTCAGTGACTATACCACCATGAGCCCTTCTTGACAATTCTGTATTTGAACTTATAATATCCACGTCGCACACCGATTTTGAGGAGACGCCAATGGATAAGCTCCCTTGGCAGGGACGAATGACCATCATGGGCACGCTGGCCGCCGCCTACAGGGTTGGCGGCCCGCCACGGCTCATCCGCTACGTGACCCTCGAGGACGCGCAAAGGCTGCAGGTGGCCATTCGTACCACCGCCGAGAAGGAAGCGCAGATCGCCCAGGTCCGAACGCGCATCAAACGACTGCGCGAAGCGGGTTACACCGACGAACGGATTGACGGGGTGATGAGTGAACTGGGTGGATCCCTGAAAGAATTCGAGCGCCAGGCAACCACTTGGCCCGAGCTCCAGATCAGGAGCTACCGCCTGGACGAAGACCCCTTGTTCGACACATACCGTGCGGTCTTCGAGCGTCTTCACTCGTTCCAGCCGCGCGACTTCGCAGCTGTCGAGCTCGCAAAGCGCGGCACAGTGCAGGCTCTGTAGCGAGTCGCCCACCCTTCTCCACAACGAGATAGGTGGGCGACTCGCGCCACTACACCTTTGATTTCAAATCTGCAATTATATCGCGCAGTTCGGCGGCCTCCTCAAACTGCAAATTAGCCGAAGCCAGATCCATCTGCGACGCGAGGTCACGGATAACGCCTGGGATTTCATCCTTCGGAATTTTCTTGAGATCGCGCTTAGCATCTTTGGCTTCCTGCGGGATAACGGCTCGCAGGCCTTCGTCGATCTTCTTGTTGACACCTTGTGGCGTAATACCGTGCTCGGTATTGTACGCTTCCTGGATGCCACGACGACGGGTTGTTTCTTCCAAGGTACGACGCATGCTGTCGGTGATAACATCGCCATACATAATGACATGGCCCTCAACGTGTCGAGCGGCGCGGCCGACGGTTTGGATGAGCGCCTGGCTCGAACGAAGGAACCCTTCTTTGTCGGCATCGAGAATTGCCACAAGACTTACCTCGGGGAGGTCCAATCCTTCGCGTAGCAAGTTAATACCGACCAGCACATCATATATACCAGTGCGCAAATCGCGCAAGATATCGCTGCGCTCAAGCGTATCGATGTCGGAGTGCAAATACGCGGTCTTGATCTGGAGCTCGCTGAGGTATTCGCTCAGGTCCTCGGCCATACGCTTGGTCAACGTCGTCACGAGTACGCGCTGGCCTTTAGCAATCGTGTCACGAATCTCGGCGATAAGGTCATCAACCTGACCGGTCGTCGGACGAATTTCGATCGGTGGATCAAGCAGCCCGGTTGGGCGAATAATTTGCTGCACCGGCTCGCCACCGTGGCTGAGCTCGTACTCGCCCGGCGTGGCGCTGACATACACAACTTGGTTGATGTGGCGTTCGAACTCGGTAAATGTCAGCGGTCGGTTATCGAGCGCACTTGGCAGTCGGAAGCCATACTCGACAAGGATTTCTTTGCGCGCCCGGTCACCGTTGTACATCCCGCGCACCTGCGGGAGTGTCTGGTGTGACTCGTCGACGAACAGCAAAAAGTCATCGGGGAAATAATCCATCAGCGTTGCTGGCTGTTCGCCCGGTGCGCGATTAGTCAGGTAGCGACTGTAGTTCTCGATGCCTTTCACGAAGCCTGTTTCTTCGAGCATCTCGAGGTCGAACTTTAGACGTTGGTTGAGGCGCTGAGCTTCGAGCAGTTTGCCGTGGTCTTCGAACCACTTAGTACGTTCTTGGCCTTCCTTGCGGATCTTTTCGATGGCGATGAGCGTTTTTTCGCGTGGCGTGACGTAGTGGCTTCCTGGGAAGATACCGACTTCGGTCATCTCTTTGGTGATCTCACCGGTGAGTGGATCGACTTCGGTCAGGCGATCGACTTCATCGCCGAAAAACTCCACACGAACCGCTCGCTCGCCACCAGCCGGAAAAACATCGACAACATCGCCGTGAACACGGAATGTGCTGCGATGGAAATCAATATCGTTGCGCTGGTACTGGATGTCGGTCAGATGGCGGAGGAACTTGTCTTGCTTGCGCTGCTCGCCCTTCTTCAGGTGCACAGCCATACTGCCGTAGTCTTCGACCGAGCCGATACCGTAGATACAGCTCACGCTAGCTACGATGATCACATCGCGACGGGTTAATAGTGAGCTGGTTGCAGCGTGACGCAGACGGTCAATCTCTTCGTTGATGTCGCTGTCTTTTTCGATGTAGGTGTCGCTGCTGGCGATGTAGGCTTCCGGCTGGTAGTAGTCGAAGTAGCTAACAAAGTAATGCACTTCAGCCTCTGGGAAGAACTGCTTGAACTCACTATAGAGCTGCGCCGCGAGCGTTTTGTTATGCACCAGTACCAGCGTCGGGACTTGGCGCGCTTGGATAATATTGGCCATCGTAAACGTCTTGCCGGAGCCAGTGACGCCGAGCAGGGTCTGCTCTTTCGCCCCTTTTTCCAGCCCATCAACAAGTTTCGCGATTGCGCGCGGTTGGTCGCCGGTTGGCTGGTATTCACTGGCAAGTTTAAATGCGGCCATACAGCTCTTATTGTAGCATAGCTAAGCGTTGCGATGCGCGGTAGATTATTATATTATACGCTTTGTCATCTACTCAATGTTTTGGAGGACTCATGTCCGAAAACGATCCGGAACGACGCGGCCGGCGTCTGCGCGGCCTGGTACTCAGCCTGGCTGGACTCATCTGCGTCATCGCTCTCGGCTGGGCGGTCTACTACGTGATCAGCACGGCAGTCAGAGAGAGCAACGCCCGCGACCACTTCGTCAGCGTGCGCCAGGAAGAAGCCAAGCAGCTCAGCAGTGATCTCGTCGAAGTGACCAAGAGGGAATCATTCGACGGCGACCGCCAGGACGTGAAGATCAAGATCGGCAGCTGCGGCGACTTCGACGGCTACTTCAACCTGCCGAAGGAGCCCACGACGCTCGGTGATGTCTCGCCGCTGCACGTACTCGTCCCGCTCACACCGGCGTCCGACAGCACGTGGCGTCAGCCAGCCGACATCGCCGTCGACGACCCGACGCTGAGCGCCAAGCTGCACGCCAGCACCGTTCTGGGGCCGTGCATCGCGGGCACCGGAACTCAGGGTCAGCAGTAGGTGACGGCGGGCTCCGGGCCCGCCATCACTGTAAACTTATTTAGCCAGCGTGACGGGCAGCTTTGCCCGGACGCGGTGCGTTCTCGATATCTTGTTTAAAGTCAGCATATCGTTCGTCCAGTTCGGCTATCACACGCTCAACAATTCGCTCAGGGTCAACATCAAAGATAATGCCTTCTTTTCCTGGGCTCTCGATACGTTCGATGAGCGTCGGGATAAAATCAGCCAGACCGCCGCTCCCAGTCAATACAGCGATAACCTTGTGACTTTCCATTGCCGTACTAAATTCGTGGAGACTTCCCATGCGCCCACCAACGGTAATAACCGCATCGCTGCTCCGTACCAAGTGGATATCCCGGCCGACATAGTCCATGCCAGTAAAGTTAATATAATCGAACTCTTGAAACGGCAATCGATAGCTATGGATATGCGCACGATACGAGCTGGCCGGCGAAAACCCAATACTAATGCCGCCATGCTCGTGTGCCCCGTCCGCCGCATACTGCGGCAACCCAGAGGTGGCACCCGTCAAGAGCACGTGACCACGCTTCGCAATTTCTGATCCTAAATGATACGCAAGCTTATGTGCGTACTCAACCGTCTCGCCCTGTGCGGCCCCTGAAACACAAATCTGATATTTACTCATAATGCTTATAGTTACTATAAGACAGATAGGACCCACTGGCAATGACGAGGTCCGCTTGACCCCTTGGCCGCATACGTAGGCCAAGGGGCAGAGCGGTTAGGGCCACGCTTCTCTGCGTTGATCTAGCGGGGTTGCACCTGCGCCAGAAGCTGCGGATCCTGGTACTGCGGCAGGACGTCGAAGCCCATCAGGAGTTTGCTGACCAGTTGGCGGTTAGCTTGCGGATTCTCCCATCGCAGTGTTTGCGCGAAAGCGAAGGTCTGGCTCCTTTGGGGAGCGATTCGATGCAGCCTGGTCTGGACCTCCTTGAGCGACTCTTGCAGTTCTTCGCCCAACTCGTCACGAACGGGCCTGATCAGCTTGCGGTAAGCGGTGAGCTTCAGTGATGGCGCAGTTTCGAAGAACTGCATCTGTCGCCGAGCTTCCAGGCTGTCGCCACCGGTGAACTGTGCCAGGACTTTGCACCACACCGCGATGGAATCGAGGATGAAGATGCCGGTCCTTTGGTCGGGGTTCGCGGCACGGTCGCGATACCCGCTTTCGTGCCAGAGCCTCCGACTGGTCATCCAGACACCAACCCAGAGGTATGCCGGGCTTTTGACGTATTGCTTTGCACTCATCAAAACTCCTCACTGCCATATGAAGTGCGGGCCCTAACCCCCGTAAGTAATACCACGACGACTAAGCATCGTCTAGGTGTGGTGTGGTTTGGCCTGGGACTCGCTCAGCTCTGTCCCTTGCCTCCAAAGCATTTCGAAGAATTGCCGCTGCGCATCTGCCATGTTTTGATTATAAATTTCGATACCAAAGATCTCCCCAGCCTCCCAGTTGTAATAGCTCACGACGTCGTTATAGACAACCATGGAATGGGTTATATTAAAGATTTTAGGCGACACGTAGCGGCCGTTCCAACGTTCAAGGCGTTCATTTTGGTGTGTAGAATACCATGTTTTGAGCGATTCAAGAAAGTGATCACTTACGATACTACGAGACTTAATGTGGCGTTCGTTGCACTTACGAACCCAGCGCTCAAAGAACGCTGCGCGAGTATGCATCTGCATGCTCTCATAGAGAATCCCGATGTTTTCGGTCTGCGAACGCGTCTCGTTCCAAAACATCTGTTTTAGCCCGGCGTCACCTTTGTAAAACTGCACACGAGTAGACGGTGAAGGTATCGCCTTTTTGCTATTGATGATCTTCTCGACAGCGCCAAACTCAGCGCGTAAGTCGTGTAGCTCTTGCTCGCGACGAGCAATGAGGAGTTGGAGGTTATCTGCCGGCGCCGGCTTGATAACACTGCGTTTGTATCGAACTTCTGTCTCACAAAGGTGCAGGTCCGCCATGATGTCGAGGAGACGATAAATTCTCGTCCGTTCTACCCCTGAGTTTCGCGCGAGCTCAGAAATCGTCTGTGCCCCATACGCGTGCAATGTTAGGTACAAATCAGCTATTTCGGGTTCGAGCTTAAGCTCCGCAAAGTATTTGCGAATGACATCAGTATCTTTTGGCATATCTATACTCTTTTGTACCAATTGTGCAGCATTTGCACAACAGATATTATTTTTGTGTCTCTGTTAGTAAGCTGATCGTGGTATCTGTGTTACAAGCCACGTGGCAGCGGGACCGCAGATTGAGGAGACGAAAAATGGCCAAGCTGGGACTCTGGAATCCATTCATCGAGCGAGAAATGTTGAGCTGGTACCACCTGTCACCCGAAATGGCGGAGGAGGCTCGGCACTATCGTGCGGACGGAAAAGAGCTGGATCCCTTCAGTCCGCCAGGCTACAAAGCGTTCCGCAAACGCACCATCGCATTCGTGCGTCAGTCGGTCGCACCCTTCAGTCCACCGTATCACAACGACAAGGTGCACTTCGAAGTGACTGAGAGACTGGCGCTGACTGCGTCCGACGTACAAGCAGAGATCACCGGTCGTAAAACACCGCCTTTGGTTCGGCAAACGTTCGGCGACGCCGTCCGGAAGCACGACGCATTCCACTGTGCCAGCACACTCCGTGTTGACGCACCGCGTGGGATGCACCTTCCGAAGCTCGGGACAAACGTCACGACCGAGTGGGTGACAGCGCGGGAGGTCAACGCCTTCTCGAGGCGACAAGGGCTTCCCTTCCCTGCGCGACTGTTTCAAACAGGCGTCATCTGGGCATCGACATCGGGTGGAAACTCGGAGAAAGGACGAGAGCTCGGATTTCCCGTCCCGAGACCAACAACAATCTGGGGCGCCATCATGCGAGCTGCAGACGTGTGCCCCGCCGAGACCGTCGAGGAGCAATTCGCCCGGAGCATGTCGCTACTCTTCGGAGAAGTTCCGGCATTTCGTCCGCCGAGAGCGCTTCAAGAGTTCATCGCGGGCGAACGGTACTTCATGTCGGTGGTCCGAGAGGAATTTGATCTGCTCGATGAGGTGAGCGGCACAAACCTCACCTACCACCCTGCGCTCGGATGGCGCAAGCGCATCACAAACGTGCTTCGCGCACTCGACAAGCTGGCGGCCGGAGACCGCAAGCTCATGGCACTGGTCCACCGCGAAGCCCAACGCTACGGCGTTCGATTCGAGTGACCACGCGTGGCCGCCCGGGAGTCATACCCCTGGGCGGCCCGCAAAACAATTTGTACAACCCCGAAAAGTACCTACAACGTCTCCGGCGCAATCATGTCGTTATCAAGCTGCCGCAACACCTGTTGCTCCAGCGTCTTCTCGCCCATATAGCGCATGAAAATTTCGTTCCACAAGCTCTCACGGAAGTGATAAATCACGCGGTGCTCGTACGGCGTGTCCGTACAATACCCCACCGATACATCCATGAGGTTAAAGGGAATCGGCCGGCCATCTTCATAACGCGCCACGTAGTCCATACCCTTCCAGAATTTCAACTCAGGATCGATCTGGTACAACGCTTCCTCGGCCTTGCGCCAATGTAAATCTTCAGGCTGGACGTGCGGCTCGAAAATCTCGGGGTGGTATTCTTTCTCGAGCTTGCCAAAGTACCGCTGGATAACACGCCAATGCACGTGGCTTCCGGCCATTACCGCAGCTTTGCCTGGGTCGGCTATAAGCGTTGTGACAAAAATCTTGCCGAAATCTTTCTTGACCTGTTGCAACTTGAAATACGCACTGTAAAGACGAATCTCGTTGATGTAGTGAAAGAGGAGCGGCATGGCCGTAATAGTGATACCGGGCAGTTTTTGGAGCTTGATCGGCAACATCAGGATGACGCCAAGTTCCTTCAGGTGCGTGATGTTGTGGCGTTTCTTAGCTACAAAGTGCTCGGCTATATCTCCCCAGCGTTCGCGTGGCATGACCACAAACTCGATCTCGCGAGTCTCGAAATCACTTGGATGCAGACTTTTGTACTGCTCGTTGAACGTATTGAGCCACTCAGGACTCTCCGCAAACCGCAGCGCGCCATATACTTCCGCCAGATTCTCGTGCTTGAGCATGGACTCGACCGAGCGATAGCCTAGGAGCTTCATGATCGTCGGCGGCGGTGTTTTGCGGAGCATTTCTTTGGCAACGCTCTTTTTCAGTACCCAGCAGGTTTTAGGCACGTCGGCTTTCTCGACGGCGGCCTTGATAAGCGGCAAAAGTTCCTGCACGTTCTCGGCGTCATGCCCACCGATGGCCCGGGCAAGATGTTCATCATGCTCTTTGATCTTGGCGAGCAGCGCGTGGTACAGCTCTTTTCCGGTTGTGTCCTTGTGGTCAAGACCAAGCTCACGAGTCGCCTCGTGCGTTTTCTCGAGGATATCACCAACTAGCTTGGCGTCGATGCCCTTCTTGCCTGTTGCATCTTCGAGCTGTTTCAGACTCAGGCTAAAAAGCGGTTCCTTTGCATCTAATAAATCGCGCAGTACATTTGCCATATGTTTCTACTTTAGCATATCCGTTTTGCCTAAAACGCAGTAACTTTGAGCGGCATGTCGTGTACATGCGCGTGTGAGTGCAAAATGCCGGCAGTGGCGCCAACCTTTGTGACCACAGAGGTCGCATTGGCGCTGGCAAATGTAATGGCATCTTCGAGTGTTTTGCCCTGCGCATGCCAGGCCACAAACCCAGATCCAAACGCATCGCCCGCGCCAAGCCTATCGATGACCTTTACGTCTTCATACGTACCAGCTTTCACGACCTTCTCGCCGTCGGTCGCCATAACGCCACGAGGCCCGTCAGATACGACGACCGTTTTGACAAGATTTGCGCCATGTCGCACGAGTTCTTCCAGCGAGCTACCTTCAACAAGGATTTTCATCTCTTCCTTATTGACGAGCAGTACCGAAACGTCCTCGAGCAGCGTACGAATCTTGTGTGGCTCCCGGAGCTCCATGGTTGCCGGATTCAACGCGACCTGCACACCATTTTTGGCTGCAATACTAACGATCTTCTCGAGAAGTGGCATCGAACCGACCGACGAAAGGTACAGCCAGTCAGCGTGCTCGATCGCATTCAGGTCGAGCGGCGTACCGTCATCGTGAAGGGTTTTGCCATGGTGACGCAGAATCGTGCGTTCGCCCGTTGGCGCAAGTAGAATAGTCGAATAGCCAGTCTCGAATGCTTCACTCTGCACTAAGTGCCTCGTCGAGATACCTTCCTCGTCGAAAGCCGCTAGGATTGCACCGGCCGTCGGCTCGGTACCGACGACGCCCATAAACGAGCTGTCCAGTCCCTGCCGGGCAAATGTTATCGAGGCGTTCATGGCGTTGCCGCCTGTCGCGAACACTACTTCTTCGATATCGAGCTTGGCGCCAAGCGGGATTTCTTCGTACAGCTTGCCGTCTTCGCGGTGAGGTTTGAAGATTTTGCTCCGCAGAAATACGTCTTGTGTTGCTGTGCCAATGGCCAGCATCTTTGGTTTGTGCGTCTGCGCCACTACACGACCGCCTTACCAGCCGAACCAAATGTGTCAATTTTGTCTTCTATCACCTTTTGGACGGCGCCGTAGACTTCCGGCATGAGCTTGACGACGGCGTATTCGTCGGGGTGTTCCTCGAGCACCTTCTCGAGCGTTTTACGGAAGGCGAAGCGCATGTCGCTGTTGATGTTAACCTTGCTGACGCCGATCTTGGCCGCCTCTTCGAAGTAATGTCCCGGCGTGCCACTGCCACCGTGCAGACTAATGTTGCAATCGATAGCGTCGCGAACTTTCTGGAGCAGCTCGAGGTCGAGCTCTTTTGGTACCGGGTATTTGCCGTGCAAGTTGCCAATCGCAGCGGCGAACGTGTCGATACCCGTTGCTTCTACGAAATGCTTTGCGCCTTCGGGCGTACTGAATGTCTTCTTGATTTCTTCGTAATCGATCGCCTCTGTGTGGAGGTTGGAGCTGCCACCAAAGTAATGTGGCTCGGCTTCGACAAGCGCACCCGTGAACTTGGCATACTCGACAACCTCTTTTGTTTGGTCGATAATCTGCTCGTCGGTGGCGTCGTGATTCGCCTGAGAAATATCGATGTGAATGAATTCAAAACCCGCGTCGATACCGCGCTTGGCCGCCTCCACGCTGGGGCTGTGGTCGAGGTTGATAAACATCTCAACGCCGTATTCGTAGCGGTAGTTGTCGACCATGTCGCGAATGTTATCGAGACCGATCGCCTTGACCTCACCGTCGCTCACCTCGACAAGCACCGGCGCTTGCTTGGCATGTGCCGCGCGAGCAACAGCGATCAGCGTCTCTTGGTTGTCGATATTAAAAGCACCAACGGCAAAATGCTGCTGGCGAGCGCGCTGCATAAGGTGTCGAGCGCGGACACAGTTATCACGAATCTGTTGAATGGTGAGTGCCATAAACTGGGGGTTCCTATTTGCCACCAGTATAGCACTTATGCTTCGACCGAGTGAATGGCTCAACGCCAGGGCGGGCCGTCTGGCCACGCCCTGGCGTTGGAGTGTCGGTGCCCCCACCGGTAATGTGATCAGCCGCGAAGCTTGATCGCACGCAGAAAAGCCTGCGCGAAGTTGAGACTCTCGTCGTCGGTGAGCACGCTGGGGTAATGCACCATGAGCTGCGCGGGCGCCCCCTCCTGCGCAGGACGGAAGTGCACGCGGGCGTTGGGACGAGGAGTGAGACGCACGGTGTCCCTGACAGCGCCCAGGGCGTTCTCCAGCTTGAGAGTGCCCGCGCTGAAGAAGATGAGGGATCCGAAACCCTTCTCCTGCCTGTAATAGGCCTCAATCTGCGCGGCCTCATCGCGTTCCACCAAGATCAGCTCGTTGTCGGAGCTCATGGTTCCACCTTTCATCGGCCTCATGCAAAAGACTCCCCATTTTGTGTGGGAGCCCAGTACACTCTACTGCTTCTTGCAGGCCTTTACAAGGGAGAAATCATGCGCGATGTTTGTCGAGCAGCTCATGCGCGTGCATCGCGATATGCGTACCCGTGAGGCCAAACGCCTTGAACAGCTCGTCAGGCGTACCTGATTCGCCAAATCGGTCTTGCATACCGACACGCTTGAGCGGCGTTGGCAGCTGCTCGCTCAAGAGCTCAGCAACTGCACCACCGAGACCGCCAGCCGCTTGGGCTTCTTCGGCGGTCAGCACCAGCCGTGTCTTTTTAGCGCTGGCGAGAATAGTCTTGGCGTCGAGCGGCTTGATAGTCGGCACGTGCACAACCTCGGCACTCACACCGTCGCCGTGAAGCATCTTGGCGGCAATGAGGCATTGGTACGCCATCGTGCCCGTTCCCACAAGTGTTATACCGGTGCCTTCGCGCAGGACGTATGCCTTACCGAGCTCGAACGGCGTGTTTTTGGTCGTAAAGATAGGCGTACCTTCGCGTGCAAGACGGAGGTAACTCGGCTTGCCATTTGTCGCGAGCGCCAATGTTGCCTTCTCGGCCTCCACACTGTCACCCGGCGCTACAACAACCATATTCGGTAGGACGCGCATGAGCGCAATGTCCTCAAGCATCTGGTGCGTCGCACCATCAGGTCCGACCGAAACGCCGGCATGCGAACCAACGATCTTGACCGCGCGGTCGTTGAGGCAGATTGTCGTGCGGATTTGCTCCCAGTTCCTGCCCGGGCTAAACGCCGCGTAGCTACTCACGAACGGTACCTTGCCCATCGCCGCCATACCAGCGCCGACCGTCACTAAGTTCTGTTCGCTAATGCCGATCTCGGTGTAGCGCTCGGGGAAGGCTTTGGCAAATAAATTCATCTTCGTCGAGTCGGTCAGGTCCGCACACAGTGCGACGATATTTTCGTCGCGGCGGCCGGCTTCCTCAAGTCCACGCCCGAATCCAGCACGGATCGGCTCCTCTTTAATATCTTTGTGGCCGATGTTGTCGACCAAATGCATATCACTCATGTTCACCTCGAATCTTGCCGTCCAATGTGCGTAATTTGTTCAGTGCTTCACGCGCCTGCTCGGAGTTTGGCGGTGCGCCATGCCAATGGTAGTCGTATTCCATAAACGGTACGCCCTTACCCGGAATAGTGTGCGCAATGATGACCGTCGGTTTCTCTACGATCGCCCGCGCCATGCTGCAGGCGTCGATAACCGACTCGATGTTATGTCCGTCGATTTCCAGCACATGCCAGCCAAAGGCTTCCCACTTGGCACGCAGATCTTCCAGCGGCATGACCGTTTCGGTGTTGCCATCGATCTGGATGTTGTTGCGGTCGACGATACCGATGAGGTTGTGGAGCTTGTATTTGCTGGCAAACATCGCCGCTTCCCAGATGTTGCCTTCATCGAGCTCGCCGTCGCCCATGACGCAGTAGACCCAGCGGGTGTGCTCTTGGTCTATAAGCAAGCTTCGTGCCATACCAGCAGCCTGGCTGAGACCCGAGCCGAGCGGCCCGCTTGTCGTCTCGAGGCCGGGCAAACGCATACGTTCAGGATGTCCCTGCAGGCGGGAGCCATATTTGCGGAGCGTCATAAGTTCTTTCTTGTCAAAGTATCCAACTTCGGCCATCGCGGCGTAACGGACCGGGACGGTGTGACCGTTGCTAAGAATCAAGATGTCGCGCCCTTCCCAATCAGGATTCTTGGGGTCGTGTTTCATGACCGCAAAATACAGCGCGGTAAAGATGTCCGTCAGATCGAGCGGGCCTGCAGAGTGTCCACTGCCAGCGTGCTCGAGCATTTTAATAATATCTTGACGGATCGTATTGGCCTTTTGCTCCAACTGCTGAATAGTGTAGCTCATATTGATTATGATTATACAGCGTACGACCAGCTCCTGAAATACCGACTTCCACGGTAGTTGCTTTTTTGTTGCCCGGCGTAGCGGCTGCTACGCCGGGCAACTGGTTCAGTCCACGGCCCTCGGGCAGAGCGGGCCGAACAGCTTCGTGTCGAAGGGCTGCGCGCACAGCCACCTGCCCCATCCCGGGCCCCAGGTGAGACCGGGCCTGAAGATGCGCCAGTCGGACCAGATCCTGAGCCTGCCACCAGCCAGGATCACCCGAGAGGTGTACACGTAGACCTCGAGGTCCCCCACCTGCCACCGAGTCTCGCGTTCGCCCTTGCCGATTCCCGACGGCGGCGTGCCACCGTCCAGACAGACACGACCTCGTGCCGCGATGGCTGGCGAGGCTACGGGGAAGACGGTGAATGTAGACGCGCTGTTGTCGAACACGCAGCGCACCCCCTGCGCGCGGGAGTCGTAACCACACTCCATCTTCGCGGCGAAACTCAGGTCGCTGCCGCGCGCCTCGAACGAGAGCACACCCTTTTCCCCTTGCGCGTCTCGTTTGAGAGAACTCAGGTCTCGCACGAACTGTCCCGCCGTTTGCGGCGTCAGCAGTGTGTATCGGTTGGGCATTGCCCGCTCCTTATCCAGAGGTAGATTGACCGAACAAAATATATCGTATCATATAATTATACTTTAACAAGATTGCTTCACGCTAAATGGATCACCGCAATGGCTCTATATTCCGCTGGTACCAAGAGTATTGGCGAGCGATTCGTAAGCCGCCTTAGGGTCGTCAGCATGCTGGATAAATCCACCCACGTTCAGTACTTCGATGCCGCCCTCGACGAGTAACGGCGCGTTCTCGGCGGTAATACCACCATCCCAACCGAGTTCGATCGTCGGATTGATGGCACGGACCTCGGCTACTTTCTTCAGGACAGACATATCGGCTGTACTTCCCTGATGGCCCAGATCGCCTGCGAAGAGTAGTACGTGGTCGGCGTGCGAGATAACGTCAGCGTGGTCTTCGGGTTTTGTATCTTTCAAAAGCGCGACGCCAGCCTTGATACCCACGGCCTGGAGTTCAAGCACCATCGCCAAAATGTCGTCCTCGGCCTCTGCATGTACAATAACCATATTCGGCTTGAGGCCGACGATCGTCTCCATGTGCTGATACGGATGCTTATACATGACATGAAAATCCGCGATCATGTCTTCTGGCCAATAGGCCTGCGCGATACTCACCATTCGCTCGGTAAACTCGCCATCGCCAAAGTCAATATGCACGCGCGTGGCGAACGGTTCGATACGAGCCATCTGCTCGCGGTACGTGTGTGGGTCGGTGGCGGTGACGGTTGGGCAGATAGCTGGCATGCGAGTTCCTTGTTTAGACCATAACTATTTCTTTTATGATACCAATAGTGCAGCACAAAATGAAACAGCCGCCAGCCAGACCATCCGTTCTAGGGAGGTCTGGCTGGCGGCTCCTGTCTCAGGCGCCCAAGCTGGCCCAGGCAGCAACCCTGGTGTAGGCGATGCAGGTGATCTTGCCCGGGACTTCATCGGTGCACCAGTCGGGCTTGCCGTCCGTGGTGGACACCTCGCTTACCGTTGCCTCGTGTCGGGTGAGCTCTTCGCCATCCCACACGATGATCTGGAACCTGATCGATACCGGTGTCTTGGAACCGGCAGGAACGCGGAACAGGATGTTGGGATAGCCCTGGTTGCAGGGGCCCGTGATCTTACCGCGACAGTTCTTCCACCTGCCCCAGTCGGGGCTTCTCTCGAGCGTGCGGCGAAGCCGACGCCGTGGCGAATCACTCAGCCGAAGTCGCTTCCGAGAATCCCTCCGGCGATTGAGCGGGATTTTGGGCATACCCAGTGCTCCCATCTACTTGCTTGTTCGTGGACAGGTATATACTTAATACAATAATTTCAATAGTAAAGCAACGCTATGCGTACGCTATCTCAAGCTACGAAGGTCCGAAAATGAAACGACCGCCGGCCACGCGCTCCCACTGAAGGGGGCGTGGCCGGCGGCGGATGCCTCAGCTTAGACTGGCCCACGCCACCACCCTGGTGTAGGGGATGTACTCGAGGTCGTCTTCCGTTTCTACGACCCAGTCGGGCCTGCCGTCGGTCTTGGACCGCACGCTGACCCAGGCTCGGAGCTTGCGCAGGCGCTCGCCTTCACCGTCCGTAACGATGATCTGGAAGACGATGGGCATCACGCTGTCGCCCACCTTGTGGTGCGTCTCCTTGGGGTACCCCTCGTTCCCCTTTTGGGGGATGATGTCGCGGCAACGACTGCGCGCGGCCCAGCTGGGGCTCATCTCGGACGGCAGCGCTCGCTGACGACCACGAGCTCGCCCTGCCAGCGGATTTCTCCGCCGACCTTGACGCCAAGAAGAATGCGTTCTCCTGTGCATCACAACACTCCCATCTCATCGGTGAATAAGGACAGGTGTGTATCTTTTATATAATAACGCGGCGCTTTATGCAACTAGCCGTAGAGTTCTTCGATCTCGTGAATACGCCTCACATGCCGAGCAGCGCCGCTGAATGGCGTGTCGAGCCATACGTCAATGATCTTCAGCGCTTCTTCTTCGCTGAGTGTTCGAGCCGGAATGCATAATACGTTGCTATCATTATCGTTTCGGGTCTCACGCGCACTATCTTCGTTCCAGCATAATGACGCACGGATACCACGCACACGGTTAGCAGCGATACACATACCCTGCCCACTCCCGCACAGCAAGATACCGCGCGGGTCGTCGTCTTCGCTGCCAAGGACTTTCGTGGTTACCATATAGGCAAACTGCGGATAGTCGTCGTCTGGGTTTAGCTCGCGGTCGCCGTCGTCCTCGACGTCGATATTACGCTTGCTGAGATGTGCCATGACGGCGCTCTTCAGGTTAAACCCGGCGTGGTCGGCTCCGACAAAAACTTTCATTTGCTGTGCAGCTGCTTACCAACGTCAGCGACCAGCTCGACAAGGCGATTACTGTAGCCCCATTCGTTGTCATACCAGGCGACGACCTTCAGCATATTGCCCCCAACAACTGCGGTGAGCGGCAAGTCGACGATGGCCGAATGGCTGTTGCCCTTGTAGTCGCTGCTTACGAGAGGTTCTTCCGAGACAGCCAAGATGCCTTGGTAGTAAGGTTCTTTTGCGGCTTTCTTGAAGACATCGTTTACTTCGTCGACCGTCACGTCGCGCTTGGTGATGATCACAAAGTCACTCATGCTGACCACCGGGGTGGGGACACGGACGCTTAATCCACCGAAGATACCTTCGAGCGCAGGTAGTGCCTTGGCGGCGGCAATCGAAGCGCCAGTCGTCGTCGGGACAATATTCTCGGCGGCGGCGCGTGCCTCGCGCAAATCCTTCGCAGGGGCGTCCTGAAGACGCTGGCTCGCCGTGTAGCTGTGCACGGTGGTCATCATAGCCTTCTCGATACCAAAGGCGTTCTCGATGACGGCAGCAACTGGCGTAATACAGTTCGTCGTGCAGCTCGCGTTGCTAATGACGTCACCAGAGTCCTTGATGAGATCCTCGTTCACGCCCAACACGATCGTGTTGGCGCCTTCACCTTTCGCCGGCGCGCTCAGCACGACCTTCTTGGCGCCGGCCTGCTCGACGTGTGCCTTGGCCAGCTCTGGTTTTACAAAAAATCCGGTCGATTCGATAACGACATCGATACCGTGCGCACCCCAGGGTAAATTCGCCGGATCTTTTTCGGCGAGTACCTTGATATGCTGACCGTCGACAATAATACCCGTATCGTCGTAACTGATCTCGTGATCATACGTGCCATAGCTCGAATCGTGTCTGAGCAAATGTGCCAGCGTCTTTGTGTCGGTCAGGTCATTCACCGCTACAACTTCTATATCACTGCGCTCGAAGGCGATCTTGAACGCCGTTCGCCCAATACGCCCAAATCCATTGATGGCAATCTTCGTTTTCATACCCACCATTTCCTTGCTTACATTTGAATTGCTTCTTACGCATATTGTAGTACATAGTAAGCACAAGCAGCAATAACTCCTGGTGATAGCAGGCAGAATGGTATATAAGTTAAGTAGGTCTACGACTTACGGGGTGGTAGACAGGTGCCGCTTACGCGGGTGGAGGTGGAGGATGCTTCAAGGATTAGGAGCTGTCTTTCTGTTGCTCATCTTGGCGGGGCTCGCGTTTCAGCCCGACGCCCCAGTGTGGGTGGCGATCACGTTCTTCGTCAGTTGTGGTGCCATCGTGGTCGGCCTTGTTGCCCTCCTGATTCACCGCTACTACTGACAGCGAACCGCGCCACCCCGCGCCCTCCTCGGGCCTTGACCGGCTCGGGGAGGGCGATCTTCGTTTCGGTATCAAAAACCGTCGCAGTCGTTGCGACGGTTTTTGTCTAGAGAGAAGGACTGTTGCCTACTTATTATTGTAGCGCTCGATACATTCACGCACGATTGCTTTGGCGGCTTCTGTGTCGCCCCAGCCCAATACCTTGGTACTGCCGGGCTTCTTGAGATCTTTGTAGTGCGTAAAATGGTGTTCAATCTTTTGCTTCCAGCGCTCACCGAGGTCATCGAGCGAATTGATCGAATCACCGGTGTTGCGGTCGTCGGCAGGCACGACAACGACTTTATGGTCTGCTTCGCCGTCATCGTCGAAGTTGAGGATACCGATGATCTTAGCTTCCATCCATACGCCAGTTGGTACGGGCTCGTCGGTCACAATAAGCGTATCGAGCTCGTCGCCGTCCTCGTCGAGTGTCTGTGGGATAAAGCCGTAGTTGCAAGGCTTCGCAAAGATAGCCGGTTCGACACGGTCCAACATGAACGCTGCGCGCTTGCGGTCCCATTCGATTTTCAGCATTGAACCCTGAGGAATCTCGACGACCGTATTAAGCATGCCGTCATCGATGTCACCAGGAGTAAGAACTTGGTTAAAATCAGCCATAGTTATTTCCTTTTTCACTTATACACGACTAGTGTAGCACAGGTGTGTAAAAATACTCTTGACTACCCTATGCTTGCAAGAGTATAGTTTGATTTCGTCAAGGTACACCGTACACGACTCCTCTGGGAGGATGCAATGACCGTTCACGCAACAGTCATCGAGGGTCCGGCCAACACCGCGGAGATCATCCGCGGTTGGCGCTCGCAGTTCCGCACCAGTCTGCTCAACACGGCCAGCGAGCCCACGCGGAACAGGTTCATCGGCAAGGTCAACGGCACAACCGCTGGTTCCGTCCGGCAGGCTTCTCGCTCGACGACGTGGTCCTGCTGGTTCTGGCGAGGGGCGACGCGACGCTCCACGTGGGCTTCTACGACCTGGCGGTCGAGAACTTCCTGCCCGCCATCGCCGTGCTGTCCGTCCAGGAACGCTGCACGCTCGGCAGCCGTCGCACCCGTGAAGCGTTCCTGCGCGAGCTGATCGCATCCGCGCGCACCGCCCAGTCCCGAGCCGCCGTCGGCGCTTAACCCGCCCGGCGCACCTTCGATGTGCCCACCTTCCCGCGGCCCCACTCTTGGGCCGCGGGAAGGGGCACCGCAGTTTGAATTGTCTTTTTTACCCTTGTTAAAACCACATCATCGCTATACGCGTAAAATGATACACTGATAGTATGCAGATTATGGGACATCGCGGCGCCGCAGGTTTGGCGCCGGAGAATACTATTGCGGCAATCGCCGAGGGACTCGCCGCAAAGGCCGATTGGGTTGAGTTTGACGTTCGTCGCACCCAAGACGGCCATATCGTGCTGGTTCACGACCGCACGACGCGTCGTGTAGCCAAGAAGCGTGTGTCAATCCATAAAGCCGCCATGAAAGAGCTCCAAGCGCTCGAAATGAAGCGTGGCGAAGCCATCCCATCGCTCGAGGAAGCCTTCGAGATTATCGGCAAAAAAGCCAAGATCAATGTCGAGATCAAAAGCCCTGATTGCGTTCCACAAGTCGTAAAGCTCATCCAGAAGTACATCAAGAATGGCTACCCCGCATCGCACTTCCTTGTCTCGTCGTTCTCACCAGCCGTTCTGCGCGCTGCATACCAACTCGACAAGAAAATTCCCTACAGCCTGCTCCAGATCTGGCCCGTTCGCTTCCGCTGGCTCAGTAGCGTCAAGCTCAGTGCCGTTGGGTTTTATCATATCTCAGCCCTCACACCGTTCATCGTTGCACTCGCGAAGCGCAAAAATCTGTACACTTACGCATACACCGTCAATAGTTTCGAGGAGGCAAAGCAGCTGAAGCGCCTCGGCCTTGATGGCATCGTGACGAACTATCCGAACAAGTTCGACGAGCTTCGTAAGTAGATTTGAAAAACAACTTATTTTATGATTTAATATTCGGGAGCGTTTCTGATCTTGAATCGGTCAACGAAGACCGCGCTCATTCACGCATCTTCGACTCGCACTAAGGAACGAGGAATCACCATGCGTTTCCGCATCGTCGCCGCCGCTGTCATGGCCGCGCTCGCGCTCACCGCGTGTGACAAGCCCAAGGACGACAGCGCCCCCGCGCCCAGCACCACACCGACGGCCGCGCCGCTGGCACAGGAAGTCCACATCGCGCTTCCGGACTGGAGCGGGAAGGCGTACGGCAAGTACGCGGACAGCGTCTCGGAGCCCAAGGACGCCGTGGTCCTGGCCACGTACACCGGCACCAACGCCGGCAAGCCGCTGGACGATCCCGAGATCTACAAGCCCAACACCGTCGGTAACGGCATGCAGGTGCGCTACGCCTGCAACCCCACGCTGCTCATCGGTGGCCGGGACTACGTCCTGTTCAAGGTCGGCGTGCTGAACGCGAACGGCAACCCGGACCCGCTGCAGTTCAGCGAGGTGCCGGCGGACCAGCTCTCCGGCTCGTGGTTCTTCAACTACGACTGGACGACCACCGCCGGTCTCAAGCCGGGGAGCAAGCCGTACATCAGCGTCATCGGTGACTGCCAGTGGGAAATCCACACCCTGAGCTTCCCGAAGCAGCCGATGCCCGGTCAGTGACGAAGTCGGACGTGAAGTCTGGAGCGCGAACCGCGGCCACATCGGCCCGGTTCGCGCTCCGGCGCACAACACCAATGAAATTATCGAGTAGCTTAGACTACACCCTGGTTAGCAACGGTCGCATACTCACGCGAATGTTGCTCCAGGCAGTGGCGAATCTTCAGCGCAGCAGTGGCGCCTTCGCCGACCGCTGTTGCGATTTGCATGGTTGCACCAGAGCGGACGTCACCCGCTGCGAATACGCCAGGCATGCTTGTCAGCAGATTGTCGTCAGTCATCACAAAACCAAACTCGTCCAGCTTGATAGCCGTATTTTTCAGAAAGCCAGTGTTCGGGATTAGCCCGATAAATACAAACACGCCGTCGGTTTCAAAGTCAGTTTTCTTGCCATCTTTCACGGCGGCAACTTTTACGACTTTTTTGTTCTCGCCAACGATCTCATCGATAGTTGTATTGAGATGCACGGTGATCTTGTCGTTCTTTTCGAGCTCGTGCTGGAGGACTTCCGAAGCTTTGACCGTACTTCGAACTAACAGATCGATGTGCGTTGCAAAACGCGTCAGGAAGAGAGCTTCTTGCACGCCAGAGTTACCGCCGCCCACGACGACGAGCCGTTTGTCGCGGTAAAACGCACCGTCGCAGGTAGCACAGTAGTGTACGCCGCGGCCATAGTATTCGGCTTCGCCAGGGATGCCGAGCTTTTTATAGTCGGTTCCGGTCGCGATAAGGACCGCCTTGGCGCGAAATTCACCATCGTGTGTGGTAATCTTTTTGGTTTCGGTGTCGTCTTCGATACTCGTCACCTCAGCGTATTCAATCTTTGCGCCAAATCGTTCGGCCTGTGTTTCGAGCTCCTGCGCGAGGTCCATCCCGCTGATGCCTTTGCTAAAGCCCGGATAGTTGTCGACCCAATCGGTTACCGCCGCCAGGCCACCGATGGCGCCCTTCTCGAGCAGCACTGTATCGATGTCTTCGCGCGTGGTGTACACGGCAGCCGATAGCGCCGCTGGACCCGCGCCAATAATTGCCAGGTCGTGGACTTTCTGTTCCTCGGCCATAACTTTACGCAGCCTTCGAGGCAAGCATTGGAGCGATAGCAGTAGTCAACTTGGCCGGGTTCCAACCAACAGTGACGTCTTTTGGCGCTTCTGGATCGTCTTCTTCGGCAACAACGGTGACCGGAACTGCCAGCTGGCCAGTCAACTCGAGGAGTTCGTTGGTACGCTCAGGATTATCATCGAGATTGATAAGCGAGTAGGTCAGACCTTTGCTTTCTAAGAACTTTTTGACCTGAGCGCAGTAGACGCAGGTATTTGTTGTATAAATGCTGATTGTTTTTGCCATGAGATAACACCCTTTCTTTGCTTACTTTAGTATATATAGTGTCTCAACCATTTACAAGACACTACATGTTGTATTTATGTACTACTTTGGATTGACCGCTACGAGCTCGATCTCGAACACAATATCTGTGTTTGGCGGGATGCTTCCGTCCGATGAGCCAGTTGCGCCGTAGGCAAGATTGGCCGGAATAACCAACCGTCGCTTGCCCCCGACCTTCATGCCTGGGACGCCGTCCACCCAACCTTTGATCACGCCGTTGCCTTGCGAATCTGGATCTGAAAGTTTAAGTGTGACGGGCTCACCGCGGTCATAGCTGCTATCGAATTTCTGCTGCGTCTGCGCCAGCGTGCCCTTGTAGTGGACCTTGATACTGTCGCCAACCTTTGCTTCGTCGCCCGTGCCAACCGTGAGATCGGTTTTCTGAAGTTCGGTTACAGCACCGTCAACTTTATAAGCAGTGCTGTCGACTGGTAGCTCTTTCTTTTGTTGTTGCTGTTGCTGCTGTTGAGCTTGCTGATCTGTCGAGTCTTTATTCTGCAAAATAATAATAAAGTACGCGCCCAAAGTGCCCACGGTCATTGTCAATGCGATAATACCGATGACGATACGCTGCACAGTTGTTTTACTGACTGCCATTCTGTTACTCCCTCTCGTTTACAGTTCGACTAGGGGCGGATAGTAGGTACGCCGCCCTCGGCACTTGCGGGTCACGATTTGTGTTTGGATAACACAAATCGCGCTTCCGAGGTGCCTTGGTCGTCATACCTACCATCCGCCCCACAATTATCTTTTATTATACGCGGCGCTCAATAATTTTATAAGGGTTATGATGATATCCATTCACCTTATCTTCTTCGAGATACTTCAACAGCCCGATCGGAAACACCGTCTTGCCCTGAAGCTCACCAAAGCTAAACCACCCTGGTACCCACTGCTGCGGCTCGCCCTGCTCCATTGCAAGCGCTTCGCCGCTATCAGACTGGAGCACTGGCTCGCCGCCCAAATAGTCACAGAGATAGATCCGCTGGTCGTTATGAAACTTATCTGTTGTGGAAGTATAGAGAAGCTGTTTGATCGTAACCGTAAGGCCAGTTTCCTCCATAACCTCACGCACAGCTGCGCGCTCCGGCACTTCGCCCTCGTCGACGTGTCCACCAGGCAGCACAAAATAATGCTCGCCGTCTTTGTGGCGTTCGATCATCAAGATCTTGCCTTCGTCGTTAAAAATAATTGCCCGTGCAGTCTGCCTACCCATTGCTAAGACACCATATCGAATTCCTTGAGTTTCTCGCGCGCCGATTCAGTCACGCCCAGCTGGAGTTCAAGCAGCTCAGCATAGATGCCTTTGGTCTTGGCTAGCTGCGTCGGTGTGCCAATCTCGTCTACTTTGCCGTTCTTGATCGTCACGATGCGGTCAACGTGGGCGATCGTGCTCAAACGGTGCGCGATAATCAGCGTAGTGCGATCTTGCATGAGAAGCTCCAGTGCGTCCTGAACCTGTGCTTCGGCGCGGCTATCAAGCGAACTGGTGGCTTCATCGAGAATCAAGATCGGCGCGTCCTTGAGAAGTGCGCGAGCGATAGCCAAACGTTGCTTCTGGCCGCCACTGAGCTTCACGCCACGCTCGCCGATTTCAGTCTGATAGCCGTCGGGCAATTTACTAATAAAGTCGTGGGCATTGGCAGCTTTAGCCGCAGCGGTAATTGCTTTCTCGCTCGCGTCGGGTCGAGCATACGCGATATTCTCGGCCACGGTCCCGCTGAACGGCGCTGGCTCCTGGAACACCACGGCGATATTTTCGCGCAAACTCTTCTGGGTCACCTGCGAGATATCAGTGCCATCGATCGTAATCTTCCCGCCTTCCGGCTCATACAGCCGCATGAGCAAGCTGGCAATTGTTGATTTCCCCTCGCCGCTCTCGCCTACAAGTGCGACTTTGCTTCCGGCCGGCACATCGAAACTAACTTTCTTGAGCACTTGCCCGTCGTCGTTATAGCTGAAAACCACGTTCTTGTACTCAATGCGGCCCTTAGTAATGCGAAGTTCTTTCGCGTTTGGCTTGTCGGTAATTGCCGGCTTCAGCTCCATGACGTCAAAGTAGTCGCGGCTACCAGCGACAGCCCGCTGCGTTTGGTCAACAATGAAACTCATGCTGAACAATGGGATACGCATGAGACTTGCGAACTGAATCAGCAGGAACATCTCACCGACCGTAAAGCGCCCACTGAGCGTCTGCCAAAAGATAAATCCCATGATGAAAAAGAAGATGAGGTTCAGTGTCAGACGGCGCACAATATCCATACGGTGCCACTGGCGCGACTGATCATGCGTGATGTCGATCGTTTTCTGATAGTGGTGACGCAAGTGGCGAAGCTCGCGCGGCTCTTGGTTGAATGATTTGACGACGCGAATTTGCGAAACAGCTTCGGCAAACCGACCACTGGCAATGTCGGTGTGGAGGTTCTTTTCCTTCTGCTGTGCCTGCCACTGCTTGCTCGTGATGCCCGTGAGCCACAAGAAAAGCGGATAGATAAGGAACAGCAGAACCGCAACTTCCCAGCTGTAGAATGCTACGACAACGAGCGTGAAGATCATCGTCAAGATCATCTGGAAGAAGTTGTTGCTGAAGAAGTTCATGAAGTTCGTCAGCTCGGCGATGGTGCGGTTGAGGCGATTGATGATCTTGCCCGACAGCTCAGCGTCATAGTAGCTCTGTGGCAGCGTGAGCAAATGCTGGTAGTAACGCTCGCTGAGCTGTTTCTTAAGCTTGGCAGCCATAATGTCGCCGTAGTAGCCGCCCCAGTTACTCAGCAGCGTACCGGCAACATCTGCGCCAAAGAGCGCGATCGCAAGCCAGAGCGCCTGCGTGTAATCAGGCTGGCCACCTTGCACGACATACGTCACCAGGTCGGCAACGCCCTTTACGACGAACGGCACAACCTGGTTGCTGAGCGCCAGCAACACAGATGTGACAGTGATGACCAAATAGTATGGCCACAGGTTTTTGGCAAATAGCAGGATCTTCAGTAAGTCTTTCACTTACTTGATTGTAACCTCTTCTGCCGACACTGGCGAGCCAAAAAACTCCTCGGCTAAACCGCTAAAGACAGATGCATTGCTCGTAAAGAAGAACTTACGCTCACTACCCTGCACGAGTTTGTGGCTGAGCTCTGCGTGGCGGAACAGATAATCCTGCGTACGCTCGGCGACGGTCTGACCTTCGTGAATCAGCGTCATCTCCGGGCCAACTACGTCAGCGATCTGGGGCGCGATACGCTCGTAATGCGTGCAACCAAGCACAAGCGTGTCGATGCCGACGCCAATGAGCGGCTTGAGGTAGTGACGAAGCATCATGGTCATTTCTTGGCCGTGCGTCAGGCCTGATTCGATGAGCGACACGAGCTCGGGTGCGGCCTGTTGGTAGACGGTCGCTTCGGGTCGGAGCTTCTGGATTTCTTCGCCGAACGAGCGCGCGTCGACCGTTCCCTGCGTGGCGAGTACGCCAATGCGATTGTTCTTTGTCTGCATCACCGCGGCTTCGGCTGCCGGCACAATTATGCCCAGCACCACACGATGCGGCGCATAAGCTGGCAAGAATTGTCGCTGGATAAAGCTCAGCGCCTGCGCCGTCGCCGTGTCACAGGCGATGATAACCAACTCGCATCCTTGATCGAACAGGAACGACATACCACCCTGCACGTAGCCGCGGATTTCGGCAGCAGGCTTGGGTCCATACGGTTTGTGCGCCGTGTCGCCGACGTACATGTAATTGTACTGTGGGAGTTGTGTGGCCACGGCCCGTACGATATCCAGACCGCCGAGTCCTGAGTCGAAGAAGCCAATCTTGCCACCCGGTTTCATGTGGTTAGATTCTTTCTGCGCCGAAACGCTCGTTGGCTTTATGGGCAATGGCGTCGAGAAGGCTGTTTACTTCTTCTGCTTTGAGTGTGCGCTCGAAACTGGCAATCGTCAGGCGGAATGTCATGTGTTTGTGGGACGCATCGTCTGGTCGCTGGTAGATATCGACTGGGTCGAGCGACACGCGCGTCTGTTCCGGGACAAGCTGTTGCAGTGCTTGGTCTACAAATCCTGCGAGGTCGCCGTAAGTCACGTCGGCCGAAACTTTGAGCGAGATGTCTTGTGTGATCGCCGGGAAACGCGGCAGCTGAGCGTAGGGCTTGAGACCACCCTTCTGGAGGGCTGAGCCAAAGATCTCGAACCCAGCAGTGAATGCAGGGAGTTTCAGCGCGCGTGCGACGCCGGCTTTGTATTCGCCAACGACGCCAACCAGGAATTTACCATTGAACACGACCGCCGAACGCTTTGGCTCGAAGGGTTTGAGCAGCTGCATGAAGAGCTGATGCTCGCTGAAATCGACATCGCTAACCGGCTTGTATGTCAGACTAGTGATGGCAAACTCATCGAGCGCTGACTCGAGGTAGTAACGCGCCTGGTAATACGGTGCGCCAGCGTATGATTTGCTTACTGCTTTCTGGTCTGCTGCGACAACGAGCGCGAGGCGAGCAAATTCTTGCGGTAGCCCGTCGTCGTCGATCTCGCTCTTACCATACACGGCATTGAGCTCGAAGAGCGCAAGCTCGTCATAGCCAGCCTTTACATTGGGATGCACGAGGTCGAGCAAGCTCGGCGTGAGGCTCAGGCGGAAATACTGCAGGTCAGGACTGAGGGCATTACTCAGCTGGAAGGCAAGCTCGCGGTCTTGGCCGGTTTTCTCGAGCAGGTTGCCGTGCACGAAGGTGTACGTCAGTACTTCGTTGGCGCCGGCGCGAGCGAGCGCATTCCTCGCACGACTCTTGAGTGTGAGCATTTCGTTTTTTGCGGCTGGCGTGAGGTCGCGCTTGGGAAGCTCGAGCGGCAGATGATCGTACCCGTACAGGCGACCAACTTCTTCGACGACATCTTCGGCAATCTCAATGTCAGTTCGCCAGAATGGTGCCTGTACGGTCAGCGCATCGCCATCGACGTCCACGCTGAACTCCACATTCTGAAGGAGTGTTTTCATTTCGTCGGCCGTCAGGTGCAGGCCCAGCCGAACGTTAATAAAATCGCGCTGAGTAACGACGGGCGCGTATAAGCTCCCGCGCTCGGTCGCTTCCTGCACATGGTTCAGGTCGACCACTTCGCCTGCGACTTTGCCCTGCGCAAGCGTGCGAATTTCGTGGACTGCCTTGGCAGCGATGCGGAGGTTCTGGAGCGGCGACTGGCCTTTGTTGAACCGCGTAACTGCATCCGTAAACAATCCATGCGCCATGCTCGTGCGGCGGACAGAGTACATGTCGAAGGTGGCGCATTCCAGGATGATATTCTTGGTTGTCTCGTCGACCTCGGTTTCGCTACCGCCCATAATGCCGCCGACACCAATGAGGTGATCTCCAGAGGTGATCATGATCGCTTCGGCGCGCGGTTCGATCTCTTTACCATTGAGCAACTTAACCTTCTCACCTTCGCGCGGGTAGCGGACGGTGATGTTTGCGGTGGCGCCGCTGGTGAGAGCTTTAACTTTATCGTAATCGTAGGCGTGCAACGGCTGACCGGTGAGATACATCAGGTAGTTCGTGATATCCACGATGTTGTTGATCGGGCGAATACCGGCGCGCATGAGATGTGCTTGTAGCCAAATCGGGCTTGGGCCAACCTGCACACCGCTCATTGGGATCATCACAAAGCGCGGCACCACCTCGGGCAGCTCGTTGCTCACTTCGAGTGGTAACGCTGGCGCTTCAGCGTCAAGCGCATACTTGTCGCCAGTGTACCACTCCGGGCTCTGGAACTGCTGATGATAGATGCCGGCGACCTCGCGGTATACCCCTAGCACACCGAAACAATCGGGCCGGTGCGTGAACATCTTGTTCTCGATGTCGATAATATGATCATTCAGGTGATACGCCTCGGCAAATGTCGTGCCCGGAGCGACGTCTTCGTCAACTTCCAGAATTCCTTCGTGATCATCGCTAATGGCGAGCTCTTTAGCGCTGGCGAGCATGCCGTTGCTGACGACGCCACGGAGTTTGCGGGCCTCAAGCACAAATGGATCGTCGGCATAGCTGCTTGGCACGGTTGAGCCTGGAGGCAGCCACGCGACAAGCAATCCCTCGCGGACATTTGGCGCACCACAGACCACGCGCACGTGACCGTTTTCGTCACGCTCCACACCTTCGGCTTTGCCGCCGTCGTCGATCATACAGATATGGAGGTGATCAGAATCTGGATGATCAACACAACTCACGACGCGCGCGATCAACACACCAGCGTACTGTTCGCGCAAGCTGATGACTTCTTCGACGGCGCCAAGCTGCGACCCGATGCGGTCGACAAGCTCGTCAATCGGCTTTTTGGTTAGGTCGATGTTGCTGTAAAACTTGGATAGGGATAGTGCGACTCTCATGATTGGTTCTCGCTTGATTGGTTCTCGCTGATTCGGGTTTCTAGCTGATTCATTGTGGTGGTAAATTCTTTCTCGATCTGCACGCCGTAGTGGTCGGCCAGCACGAGCACGCTCCAGAGACAATCCGCGAGTTCGTGCGCCAGCTTGGCGTCGACACCTTCGACTGGGCGGAGCTTTTCTTTGGCCATGACTAGCTTGAGCAGATCGCCGACATCGCCTACAAAGCCCATGGCATATTCCTTGGCGCCCCACGTTTCTCGGCCTTCTTTGACGTTGAGCTCGGCATACCGCTGCTTGATCTCAAGCGCTCGCTTCTGCAGATCAGCGATATCACTCATGAGAATTGCCTCAAGAATTCTAATTTGCCCGACTCGAAATGGCGAACGTCTTCGATGTCGTACTTCATCATAACGAGTCGCTCGATACCGCTGCCCCACGCAAAACCGGTGTAGACATTGGGGTCAATGCCGGCTTCTTTCAAAACATTTGGGTGGATGAGGCCCATACCGAGCAGCTCAATCCAGCCGGTGTAGCTACAAATGTTACAGCCTTCCTTCTTGCAGAACGGACAGCTCAGCGCCAGCTCGAAGCTTGGTTCGGTGAATGGGAAGTAGAACGGCTGGCTCTTGATCTCGATGTCCTGCTGGTAATAGTTACTCAGGAACGTCTTGAATGTGGCGAGCAGATTGCCGGCGTGGATACCCTTGTCGACGTAGATACCTTCGAGCTGGTAGAAGGTGTGCTCGTGGCGGGCGTCAAGATCTTCGTTGCGGAATACACGGCCAGGGATGACTGCAGCGATTGGCTTGCCTTGTTCGAGCTTGTCTTTGTGTTCGCGCAGGACGCGGTTTTGCATGGTGCTGGTATGCGCCGGGGCGATAAACTGCTTGCCGTTTTTATCTTTCTCGACGGTCATGAACGTGTCGTAGTCATCGCGCGCGGGGTGGCCTTCGGGAAAGTTGAGCGCGCCAAACATGTGATAGTCATCATCGAGCTGACGACTCTCGACCGCCATAAAACCCATGCGGTAAAAGATATCGAGTACCACATCGAGCTCACGCATCAGCGGATGAACGCTCCCCGTTGCGGCCGGGAGGGCGTGTGGTCGCTTGTCGGCCGGCACGCTCACATCATAGGGCGCGGTCACATCGATAGGCGTGACGTTCGCGGAAGCTTCGGCCTCCTCTGCCTCGGTGATTTTCTGCTCTAATTCCTGACGAAGTGCATTGATAGCCTGGCCGTACGCCGGACGCTCTTCGGCCGACAGGTCCTTCATGGCGCCGTAGAGTTGACGCAGCTCTGGAGCCTTCAAAATATCTCGCTTTATTTCGAGCGTTTCGAAACGCTTGAGGAGCTCTTGCCGAGCGGTATCGATGGAATCATTCATAATCTGGTATAAGTATACCGCCTCCCTTGAAAAAACTGTAGGTACTATCGTAAAATGCGACGGTTCACAACCGGAACAGACGAGGAGCATCATGGTCGGCAAACACGCCAAATTCCTGCTGGGCCACGTGCACAAAGCCATCGCGGCAGCACGGGAAAACGACGAGTACACCGCCGAGGCCGATTCTTGGGCGGTCGCAATACGTGTGATGGGCCCAGAAATGGGCAAGGTCGCCGTGGCTACCGGTGACGTCGATGCGTTGCGCGAACTGATGACGGTACTGAGGGCCGACGCCTCCGTCACCGCCGTGGAGTACGAACGAGACGTGAAAGGCAAGCCCATGCCTGACGTCCTGCTCATCACTCCCAGGTACTGAACACGCGATGTCGCGCCCGGGCCCACCGCCTGGGCGCGACATCGCAGCTACACCTGATATACTTATACACATGGCTTCAACTTATTCATTTGATATTGTTTCTGATTACAACCTCGCTGAGGTAATTAACGCCGTCGACCAAACCAAGCGCGAAGTGCAAAACCGCTATGACCTGAAGGGCACGAATGCATCCGTCGACTTTCGCGACGGCGACAAAACCGGCCTGACCGTCGTAGGCGATAACGAGTTCCACCTCGATGCGATTCTCGATATTCTTCGCAAGAAGCTTGCCACGCGCGGCGTCAGCCAAAAGATCCTCGACACTTCTAAGGCACCGATCACAAGCAACATGAAGGTCAGTCAAGACGTCGCATTCCGTAAAGGCCTCGACCAAGACAAAGCCAAGAAGATAACCGCGCTGCTTCGCCAAGAGCTGCCGAAGGTCAAAACCCAAATCCAAGGCGCCGAGATCCGCGCGACGAGCCCAAAGAAAGACGAGCTCCAAGCAGCTGTGCGACTTCTGGAGCAACAGGACTTCGACTTCCCTGTTAGCTTTACTAATTATCGTTGAGATATACGCCAAATTATTGTATTATAAATCTTTGTACGGCAGTTTATCTACTAGAGACAAAGGCAGGATAACGCATGCGCGTTCCCAGATTCACATCCCGCGGTTTAGCCACAGCGGCTGCGATCATCGCGGTCGGTGGGCTCGTGGCTTCCTGTACATCGGGCGGTTCGCAAAACGCCCAGCAGGCGAAGGAGCAGACGACAGCGGTCGCACCAACTACGACGTCGGCCTCCCTCAGCCCGTTGCCTTCCTCACCAAAAGTGACGGCAGCAACACCGGAGGTAGCAGCGAAGTTCGCCTCCATCAAGACGATGGTGGCGCACACCGTCACCCCCACGCCGGTCAGCAGAGACCTCAACGGCACCGTCAACATCGAGGGTTACCTCCAGGCGGTGATGTACAGCAACAAGATGGTCTGGTTCCCGATCTTTCAGAGTGTCGGCCTGTCGACGCCGCGGTTCGCCTTCGACGTCACCAGCCGATCGGACCGCTACATCAGCGCTTGCCAGCACGGCAGCGAGAAGATCGTGGTGACGGCGAGCTACGGCAAGTTCTTCTACTGCTCGGCCGACAGCCAGCCCTACGGCGCCATCGCGCTCCCGAGTGACGTGGTGGCCCCGCTCTGGAAGAAGGCCGCCCGCCCGGTGGCGGACCTGGCTGCCGCCATCAGCACCAGTCGCCAGGCCGCGTTGATCCTCGTGGATTCGCTCCAGTGGCAGCTCAAGCTGCCGCAACCGCACGACACCAGTCGGCAGTACATGGCAGCGTGTCTGGCTGGCGTGTGGGCGCACGCGGTCTACCCGCAGGACGTTCTCGATCTACGAGGGCTGTCCTCGGCGATCTCGTGGTCGTTCACCATCCCGAGCGAAGTCGACGGCGTCGTCACATCGCCTCAACCGAAGGACGACGACCAGGCTGGTCGCGCCTGGGCCGACGGACTCCGATCCGGCGATCTCAGCGAGTGCGGCCAGCGCTTCTGGAACTGACACGCCGAACGGGGCCGGGAGCGCAAAGCTCCTGGCCCCGACGGCGGTAAACTGCCGTACAATTTACCGAGCTAATACAAAGATGACGCCAGCTACCGCAATGACGCCGAGTAGGAGCCACACCCATGCAAGCGGACTTGTCTGGCGTTGATTATCCAGAAACGCTGGCTGCGGTGTGACATTATTTGTATCAACTGCGCGCTTGTTCATGCGCTCAGCCAGATCCGCAGCAACCTTACTTTGGAGCTGCGACCTTGGTTCGTTCTGCTTCAGGAATAGTCCCATATCGCTTACTAGCGTATCACAAAAAGAGCCTCCACATGGAAGGCTCTTTTGTTTTCGCGTATCGAGACTTAGGCGCTCTTGGCCGAAGCGTCTGCGTCCTGCTTGAGGAGCTTGAACAGCCAAGCACCAAGTGCACCACCAACGAGTGGAGCAATGGCGTACGCAGCGAATGACCACATACCACCTTGGGCGTAGGCACTCAGTGCTGTTGCGACGGCTGGGTTCAGCACAGCGTAGCTACCAGCTAGAGCGGCGAACAAACCGAGCATCAGTGAACCACCGATGGTGAAGGCTCGGTCGAAGCCAACCTTCTTGTTCAGCATTGCGCTGGCAATACCAAAGCTGAAGATCAATGCACCGACGAACTCACCCCAGATAGGCTTCCACTGACCAGGAGCTCGAACTTCCTGACCATACTGTTGCAGCGCAGAGGCTTGGTTATCAGGAGTAAAGAGCGTAAAGACGCCGTGGTCTTGCATAAACTTAGTCACGATGACATATGCCAGCATAGCGCCAATCACTTGTACGACAGTGTAGCCAACTGCCTTGATCCACCCGATCTGACGAGTCGCCAGCGCACCAGCTACGACAACAGGGTTAATGAACGCGCCGCTCACCTCAGAAAAGACAAGCACCAGAACGACGACTGCAACGGCCCCAACGATTGGGTTATTACTTAACATCAGCGCCACGACGGTCAGTGCAGCACTTGCCAGTAGCTCTGCGACAAGCGCACCGAGCGACAACTCTCGTCGGAGTGACCCACGCCCAGAAGTCGTTGCGGCTGCAGCGGCTGATTTCTTAGTAGTAGTGTTAGCCATAATGTGGAAATTCCCTCCATAGAAATGGTTAGATGTGATACTCCAGAGTATAGCACGGGTTTCTGAGAGTTTACACTCTCGAGGTTTGCTACAATAAAATGCATGAACCAATCGACCGAAACCGCACTCTTTGCTCTTGGCAACTTTTGGGAGCCCGAATACGAATTCACAAAGCTCCGCGGAGTTGTCCACGTCGAGTCTGGCTACACTGGCGGCACAACAGCAAACCCGACATATCACGACATCGGCGACCACTCCGAGGCCGTGCAGATCGAATTTAATCCCCACACCATCAGCTACGAGCAGTTGCTTGATAAGTTCTGGAACCTGCATGATCCGACTGCAGAGTATGAGAACCGCTTCCGCTCGGTTATCTTCTACCTCGACGAGCAGCAGCGCGAGCTGGCCGAGGAGAGCAAAAAGGCCGAGCAAGAAAGGTACGATGACCCGATCGCGACCGAAATATTGCCAGCCACTAAGTTCTTTGCGGCGGAAGCATACAATCAAGACTACCTCGCACGGCTTCGCGGAGAAATTTAAGGCAAAGGTACCCCAGCGTGCGCCGAGGTATCTTATATTGACAATACCTGCATATTATGTTAGGATATTATAGTTCATTTGAATGTTGAGGTAACTCCATTCAAGAGAGCACTTTGACAAAAGAAAGTGTGTCTACCTCATAGTCGTACCCTGCTCCATTGAGATTGGATGCCTGAGCTTTACTTGGAAGCCAGACACCCGATCTCAAGCCGGAGTACGGGAACAACCAGAGGAGAAATCATGGCCGACAAGACCCCCGCCGAGATCATCGAGTCCGCCGTCAAGATGGACAAGAGGGTCACCGACATGGAGCGCCAGCTCGCCGCGACGCGCGAGGTCTTCCCGTGGGAGCTCATCGCCGCCGTCAACACCGGCGAGCTGGACCCGAAGAACGAGGACCACGCCGCGCTGATGCACAAGTTCGTGCACGCCATCACCACCCCCGAGTCCGACTACTACAAGCTCTACCGCAAGGACAGCAAGTCGGGCTTCGAGATGAGCATGAAGTTGGCCGCCGAGGCCATCCTCAAGTTCTACGGCCTGCACAACGACCAGAAGCCCAAGCAGGCCGCCTACAAGTTCTTCCTGCAGGTGAGCACCACGGAGGTCTACCGCGTCATCGTCACGATGAGCGAGGACATCCCGGTGATCAAGAAGGAGGAGCTGACGCTGTGATTGCAGCGCGCTGCGGCGGTTGGACGATGCCTGGCCTTCGGGTCAACATCGGTGAACTCAACGGAGTTCTTTACCAGCCGCCACCGTTGCTTCGGTGCTCGGCTTCTACCCCACAGACCACTTTCTTTTGTCGCCCCCCAAGATTTACCGTTGATTTGTAAGTTACAAATTATTGGCAAGTTTTGGACACGGCGAGGCGAACGGAATGAGCTGTTTGCGAATGAAGAGTTTTCTGGACAGATGTGTGCCGATTCGGCGACTACATGAAGCTACTCGTCGGCGAGTGGTCGCTCCAGTGGCGTTACTTCCTCGATAACTGGCTGCGAACGGGCGATCTTCACGACATCTTTGTCGACTTTCTTGAGCTCTCTGCTCGCGTTATTGAAATGTCCAACCGTCGTGCCGAGGCTCGCACCGAGCTTCATCATAAACGTATTGTACGTCTCCAGATGCCGGCCCAGCTGGCCCACTCGCACCTGGATATCCTTGGCCTGCTCCTCGATCTGCAAACTACGCAAACCCTGGAGCACGGTCTGTAGATACGCCATAAACGACGTCGGCGACACGATAATCACGTGCTTGTCGCGGAAGGCGTATTCGATGAGATCGCGCGTGCTGCCGGTGATACCACCCACTTTACCCGTTAGCAGGTCATAATAAATCGCTTCACTCGGGATAAACATAAAGGCAAAGTCCATCGTGTCTTCGTGCGGACGGATATATTTGCTGGTCTCATCGATGCGATTCTTTAGATCGGTGCGGATGAGCTTGGCGAGCGCCTCCCGCTTAAGCTTGTCAGGCTCTTCGACAAAACGATTATAGTTCTCGAGGCTAAACTTCGAGTCGATCGGCAAGACCTTGCCTTTCTCCAGAAAAATCACCGCATCCACAATCTCGCCATCGCTGAACTTGTACTGCGCCTGAAAACGGTCTGGCGGCAGCACGTTCTGAAGCACGGTCTGCAGATAATATTCGCCCAGCACGCCGCGCTGCTTTGGATTTTGCAGTACGTTCTGGAGGAGTTTTAGCTCATCGGCAACGTCAACGACGCGTTTGTTTGTCTCGTCGAGCTTTGTCAGGCGCTGCGTGACTTCGGTGATCAGCTTGGAGCTTTCGCTAAACTGTTTCATGATAGAGTCGCGCATCATGGTCTGGTTCTTGTCGAGGCGGTCGCTGAGGTGCGTCTTAAGCCCGTCTTGCAGCTGCGTGATACCATCGGTCAGACTCATCATGTCTTGCTTGAGCATCGCTGCACCGGCATTATCTTTGAGCTCCTTCATTCGTTGGTCGAGGATATACACGACAAAGCCAAACCCCACTACAACCAGCACCAACAGTACAATCAAGATAGTCGTTATCATATGCCCACCATTATACCTGTTTACGGCCTACGCCAGTAGCGCCCACCTAATAAGCGCAACCGCAAGCACAGCGAGCACGACGCTAAGCGCAAAGTTCTTGAGCCGCATAACCCAGTAGAACAGCAGATACGCCAGCGCAAAGATCACCCCGGAGCTCAGATAATACTCGATCCCTGAATGCGTAACCGTACTCCCGAGATATCGCTGCAGCCCCCACAGCGCCGCCGCACCAGCAATAGCCACCAAAAGCGGACGAAAGACCTGCCAGTTTGCCAGCAGCGCAACCCCAACAACCGACAATACAACCGTGGAGATGTAATACGTCGTAAGGTCAGTACCGCTACAGACAGCAAGCGCGGCTCCTTCACGACAAAAGACCGGCACGATGAGGAACTTCTGAAGCACCCAGCTCAGCGCCGGTATGAACAGCCCGACGGCCAACCCCAACAATCCTACGCGCAGAAGATCAATCCACTCTGGCGCAATCAGCAGGTTCGAGTCATCTTCTACGGTTGGAATCTCCGGAACGTTTTCAGCCATCTCACTAAACCTCACTTACCATATTCTTGCTTATTGTACTAGAAACAAGCCTAGCGAGGCAACCGCTCAGTAAACAAGTCGCGCCCATAGACAATCGCTGCGGCAACAAGCGCAGCGATAATACCGCCCGCCACATCGATCGGCGTATGCACCAACGCGACCACGCGACCGACTGCAACCAGAATGCTTAAAACGAGAAGCGCCGCACTCCACGGCTTGTTCTTTGTGCTCGCCCAGATCACAAGCGTGATACAGAACACGAAAAGCACATGATCAGACGGAAAGCCGGGGTTGTTCAGATACGCCGCTTTCGGGTGCACGCCCAGAATCATAAACGGCCGCTCCCCTTCCTGATAAAACAAACTCATGATTTTAGCCAGCCACAGCGCGATCAGTCCCGTAAGTATTCCCTTACTGAGTCTGTCCCACCACACCGTACGTGGCAGTCGCAGCCCCACCCAAGCCGCTATCAGCACAATGGGCACAACCAGCCCGTCTGCCATGATTCGAATAATAATATCACCGATGTGTTGCATCATACTTAGCATAGCTCGCGGCCGCGCGATTGCAAGTAAAAAGGCTTGGGTTGCCCGCCGACATTCTCAGGTATAATAAAGCATTATGGTTCCGTTTTTCGTACTGGCGCTTCGCCGCCTTGGGATTCTGGTCGCCGTTGTAGCGCTAGCATACTTCACTGCTTTCGAGCTATTTCCCTTCTTTGATCGACGAGTCCCAGCGCTGTGGGCGGCGCTGATTACCTATAGCTTGATGGCGTACGTTGGCATCCCCGCGGCGATTCGCATCTTACGGTTTGTGTACAAGCCAAACCACGTGCCGCTCTACACGGCCACCGGTGACGGTTGGGCATCGGACCCAGTCAACATCGCGGTGCTCGCGCATTCCGAGAAGGATTTTATCTGGGCCATGCAGAAAGCCGGCTGGCACGTCGCAGACAAACCTAGCTGGAAGAACTGCCTCCGTGAAGGCTGGGCATTACTGCTGAACCGGCCGTATGTCACTGCGCCATTTAGCAGGCTGTATCTGTTCGGCCGCAGCCAAGACCTCGGGTTCCAGATCCCAGTTGGCAACAGTCCTCGCCATCGACACCACGTGCGGTTCTGGCGCGTCGACGCTCGCAACAACCCCAACGAATCACCCACATGGAACGAGCACCAAGGATTCTGGCGCGCGCTCTTCAAGCGCTTCCTGCGTCGCAAATACTCACTGTGGGTTGGCGCGGCTATCTACGATTCGGGGCCTGTTGCTATTCGTTGGCGCAATGGGCAGATCACGCACCAGATTCACCCTGACGCAAACTTCGAGCGAGATTTCATCATCGAGTCAATGGAACGCGCCGGTGTGCTGCGTTCACTCGGTGATATAAAGGCCGGCGAACCATACCGTGGCCGCGGCCAGGCTATCGGGGTCACGGTTATCAGCGATGGCTTCGTAAAGTTATGCGAGCTCAAACGTCAGATTATCGCACCGCGCAAACATACCGTAGAGCACACCGACCCCGTACGTCGCCGACGCACTAAGCGTGGTGCTTGAAGCCTTCGACTTTATCAGGCTTATGCGTGAGGTTGTAGCGCCATGAGCTAAAGAATGCAAAACCGATAATCAAGATGCCAATCGAGCCGGTAATTGCTTCGTGCACTTCATATCGTATACCGAGCAGGAGCATGACAGCCAGCGCGCCGATCGCATAATGCGCACCATGGTCAAGGTAGCGGTACCGCAGAAGCGTGTTGTGACGAACAATATGAATTGTCATAGACCGCACCCACATCGCGCCCACACCCAGACCAGCAGCAATCAGAATAACCATGTTAGTGATAGCGAATGCGCCGATTACACCGTCAAAGCTAAAGCTCGCATCGAGTAGCTCGAGATAGAGAAAGTTCACAAATCCTGCGCGCATTATCGTGCGGTGATCAAGCACGCGGTGTTTCAGCTGTTGCTCTTGCTTGAGTTCGAACACTTCGGCAAGGCTACGAATTGCGAGGTACATAATAATCCCCAACACACCAGCAATCAGCACCGTAAACTTGTGCTCGCCGCCCAAAAACTCAGTAACAAGCACGAGCGTAGTCAAGCTCAGAAGTGGCGCAACCTGCCGCAAACGACCAATCTTAGTAAGTGGCTTCTCGATAACGCGTAGCCAGTGAACTTTGCGCCCATGATCCAAGATAAACTCCAGAAAGATCATCAGCAGGAAGATACCGCCAAAAGACGCGATGATCGGATGCGCTTCGCCCAGATAGTGCGCGTACTCCTCGGGGTGTTCCAGCGCCAACCGGACGACGTCGCCCATAGATAGTCCAGCCGTGATCGATACCAGCAGAATCGGCAGCACCAACCGCATACCAAACACCGCGATCACAATGCCAACCGTCAAGAACATCTTCTGCCAGAACTCCGGCATCTTCTGCAATACCTTGGCATTCACGACGGCGTTGTCGAAACTAAAGGTGATTTCCAGCGCGCTCAGCACCAACACGGTGAGAAGCGCCGCCGGTCCACTAAAGAATCCGACGCCAAGGAATACCGCCGCTGTTACCAGGAACGAAAAGGCGTAAATACTCGCGACTGATTTACCTTCTTTGCCCACCGCCTACGCTACTTCCACGCCATGCCAAAAGGCAATATAGTTAGTAAAATCTTTGCCGACGCGCTTAATGGAACCGTCTTTTGGCTCTGGATAGTACCAGGCGGCGTCTTCGTTTGTTTCGCCGTTCACTACCACGTTGTAGTAGCTGGCCTCGCCCTTCCATGGACAGGTTGTGTGTAGCTCGCTTGGTTCGAAGAACTCTTTGTGGACACTCTCCGGTGGAAAGTAATGATTGCCTTCAATACGGATCGTTTGGTCACTCTCGGCCAAAACCTGGTCGTTCCAGATCGCTTTTGTCATGATTGAACCCTTCAATTTACTTATTTTATTGTAGCATCTAGGCCAGTCGTATGTCTGCGGTAAATTGCTTTATTTATACTTATATGTTATAATCTACACATTGTCCTCACCACCTAGGGAGGTGCCAGGCATGAAGTGGTCTTACATCGACTACGGCGTGCACGAGAAAGAGCGATTATCCTAATCGCCTTCCCTCACCCGTACTGAGTAAGACGGTCGGGCTGCGACCTGCAGCGTGTCGGTACGGGGATTCCCCGACCGAGACACACGCAAGCAAGGAGCACGGCCATGACCGAGCACAACAACACGTTCACCGCGACCGTGACCTACTGGAACGCCGAGAAGAAGTTCGGCTTCGCCGAGAGCGGCAGCCAGCGGGTCTTCATCCACCTCAGCAGCAACGTCGAGGTGGATGGGACGCCCGAGCAGCCGACGCTGACCGAGCGCGGCAGCACCCGCGAGCCGCGCTGGTGGCGCGGGTGCCGTCGGCCCGAGAGCATCGTCGTCAAGGCGAAGCAGGGGCCGAAGGGTCTGAAGGCCATCGCCTGGGGATTCGTCCCGGTGCGGACCTGGCTGGAGGACCTGCAGCACCGCAAGGCGCTGGAGACCTTCGTCGGCGGACACGTCGAGATCGGCTACAGCAAGCGGCACCACGGCAGCTACGTCCGGAGGAGCCTCGGCAAGCTGACGGCTCCGCCTCGGCTGACGACCGACCCGTGGGTCCTGCACCTGTCGTACGACGCGTACGACAGCCCCATGCAGGCCTACGGCGAGTTGACCGGCCGGAAGAACCTGCAGCTCTCGCTGGAAGAGACGCTCTCGGAGAAGTCGCTCCCGTACGGTCGCTACGCGCTGAACGTGCACATCCAGGCCGCTGGCGTGGACGAGTGGGCACGCATCGTGTTCTACCCGGCCGGCCAGTGGTACGGCCACTGAGTTCGCTCGGTGGTAGGCTGGTCGTCACTCTCTTCGGAGGGTGGCGGCCAGCCATATTTTATTTTGTGGACTTATTCGATTCGGTAGAGTTATGAACCGGACAGATTCTGAGACGCTGCGACACCCATTCGGCGCCAGCGCCGCGAGCTAAGTCGTCCGCGGCCTTTGGCCCCCACGAACCTCGCGGATATATCTCGATCCCGTTACTACTCATGCCCCATGTGCGTACGAGGTCATCGACGACTTCCCACGAGGCGACCACTTCGTCGCTGGTTGCAAAAAGCGTCTTGTCGCCCCGCAGCGCATCAACCAGCACTCGTTCGTAAGCATCGGGGTGTACACCGTCGCCTTTCTGGGCGTAGCAGAAATCCATCTGGACTTTTTCGGACTCGGAGTCGAAACCGGGCTTCTTGGCTTGTAGCTCGATCGAAATACCCTCATTCGGCTGGATGCGCAGCGTGAGCGTGTTTTGATGATCAGTCTCGGCGTCTTTAAATGTCAGCGTTATCTCCGTGACCTTCTCAGCTAGTGCTTTGCCGGTACGCAGAAGAATCGGCACCGCGCGCCAACGCGGCGTGTCGATTTCGAGCCGTATTGCCGCGTACGTTTCGGTCGTCGACGAATGGTTATGTACCTCATCGAGGTAGCCTTCGTATTGGCCGCGGACGGCTTGCTCGGCAATTTTGTCAGGACGAATAGGCTTAATAGCTTTGAGGAGTTCGAGCTTCTTAGCGTGAATATTCTCAGCATCGAGCTGCTGAGGTTGCTCCATCGTCACCAGTGACAGCAACTGCAACAGATGGCTCTGAATAATATCACGCAGCGCACCGGTCTGTTCGTAAAACGCCACACGCCCCTCGATGCCAATACTCTCCGCCGCTGTAATCGTCACCGAACTAATGGCGTCGCTGTCCCACACCGCCTTAAAAAGTGGATTGTGGAAGCGAAATGTCAGGATATTCTGTGCTGTCTCTTTAGCGAGATAGTGGTCCACGCGGTAGACTTGCTGCTCGCTGAATTCCCGCCCAAGCTGATCGATGAGTTCGTGTGCCGAGGCAAGGTCGTAGCCAAATGGCTTCTCGATAAGCAACCGGCTCTCACCCACCTTGTGGTCGCATCCAGAGGTCAGTTCAGCTTCACCGAGCAACTTGCTAATAGAGCCGAACGTCTGCGATGGCACTGCCAAGTAGAACAGTCTGTTCGTACAGGCGCCGACGCGCGCCTCGTGTTCGTCGAGCACCGTCTTGAGCTTGGCGTATTCGTCTTTCTTTGACAGGTCCATAGTGAGGATACGCATGGACTTGCCAAAGCGCTCCAGCACCGCATCGTCACATTCTTCGTGGCTGTCGTTGATGCATTGACGGATGTCGTCCAGAAGCGCCTCGACTGTGGTGCCGCTGCGGGTAACGCCGATGATCTCGAAGCCTTCCGGCAAAAGGTCATCCTCTGCCAAATGGTACAGCGCCGGCAAAAGCTTGCGATGCGCCAAGTCACCTGTGATACCGAAAATAACGAGAGCCGCAGGGGCCAGAGATGTAGTCATGGTCAGATTCCTTGCTATATGTTTTATAGTAGCATATCACGCATCAGGGCGATTGAGTGGATGGCCACCGAACGCATTCCTGAGCGCCGCGAGGAGCTTGGTGCCAAATGTGATGACGCCCTTTTCGGAGTTTTTGCGCACCTGCACCGCAGCATCAATTGCTGGCGTGTCGACGTCGGCCTCACGTGCAACCTCGAGTGCCCATCCTGCTTCGCCCGTCTCGAATACCACGCCGTCGGTGTTCTCGAGGTGTGGGTTCTGCCGCAGTACGTCGCCAGCCATACCGTTCAGACTCGAAGCGATGATGCTCCCCCGCTGCCATACCCCAGACACCGCAGCAAGGTCGATATCCTTGAACGGACCTTCGCGGAGCAGTCGATAGCCCTCGGCGTACGATTCCATCACACCGTATTCGATTGCGTTGTGCACCATCTTTATGTAGTGGCCGGTGCCAGTCGGACCGAAGTGCCTATAGCCCTGGGTCTGCGCCAGCGCCTTGATGATCGGCTCTACGTGATGCACGGCTGCGCTGGTACCGCCGACCATCATCGAGAAACCGTTATTGAGCCCGAGGATGCCGCCAGAGGTCCCGACATCGACAAGTTCAACGCCTTTTTCTTGGCATCGGCTGTAACGCTGGAGTGTTTTGCGGTAGTCAGAGTTGCCGCCATCGACAATAATGCTACCCTTCGGCAGGAGTTTCAGAAGTTCGTTGATCTCGTTATCGACAAACGTGGCTGGAATCATCAGCCATACAACCGGCCGAGGTCCGAGCAGGTCGGCCATATGTCCGCGCTCAACCGCCGGGATAGCGCCCAGCCGTTTCACGCGACGAACTGCCGTCGGGTCGACATCGTGCGCTACAACTTCGTGGTTACTGCTCAGCAAGCGCGCAACCATTTGCGAGCCCATCTTGCCAAGTCCGACGAAACCTACCCTCATGTCCACCTCACTTCCTGATCTGTATATACAATAAGTTCTTTCGCTGCGCGCAACAACTGCGCGGGCTGGTCTTCTGCTGAGACATCGCTCTGCATACGCTCTAGCACGGGTCGCTTCGCCTCGCCCATCGCCACGACCGTCGCAAGGTCGAGCCGCTCGAAGAGTACCGGCGTGGTTGTCAGACGTTCAAAGTCCGTACCTTTATAGCCGACGACGAGCCGCTCGTCTTCGTGCACGCCTTTGGTGTGGGGCAAGATACCGGCCGTATGACCATCTGCACCGATGCCGAACTGACCAACAACCGCGTCAACTTCGCCAAGCACTTTCTGCAGTCGTTCGGCCCAGTCTGTGGCGGCGTCGTGCAGGCTTAGCTCCCAGTTGATGATCGGTGGCTCCAACCGCGCCTTCTCGCCGCTGAGCCCGGCATCGAGCAGTGCATGCCAATTGCTGTTGGGGCTGTCGATTGGAACGAAACGCTCGTCGATCATACTAATCGTGAGATTGTGGTGCGTTGCATGTTTGAGCCGCGCTAGGACATCCATCTCGATCGGAATATTGCTCCCACCCGAGAGGAGCCACAAAACTTTGAGCTTGCTTTGCAGCGCACGATCAAGACCCCGAGCAATTGCTCCAGTTGCGTCCTCCACATTCGTCACAACAAGTCTGTGCATTGCCTCTATTTAACCACTGGACGTGAGTGAAACAAAATAGAATTTCCTCAGGCGTCAATCAGTTAGCACTGGTATAACAGAGGTCAAACTAACAAGGAGCTTTACGACATGAGTAAAGACTTAGGCGCACCGGTTATTTCCCTCGCCGGAATTGGCAAAACGTACAAGTCTGGCGAGGAAGATACCACCGCGCTACACGATATCAACCTTACGATTAGCAAAGGCGAATTTGTCGCAATTATGGGCCCCAGCGGTTCGGGCAAATCCACCATGATGCACATCCTCGGCCTGCTTGATACGCCGTCTACCGGCACATACTTGCTCGACGGCCAAGACGTCAGCAAGCTCAAAAAGAACACGCAGGCTGATCTACGCAATCGCCACATTGGGTTTGTGTTCCAGCAGTTCAACCTCATGCCGCGCACAACGGTATTGGAGAACCTCCTACTCCCTACCGTGTACGGTGACCTGCCGGACCGCTACGAGCGCGCTGAGCAACTGCTCAAGAGCGTCGACCTCGCCGATCGCGCCACGCATACCGGCGCACAACTCTCCGGTGGACAGACCCAACGCGTCGCGGTGGCGCGTGCGCTCATGATGAGCCCATCGCTCATCCTGGCCGACGAGCCAACCGGCAATCTCGATACGAAACGCAGCGAAGAGATCATGAAGCTCTTTCGATCTATTAATAAGAAAGGCGCAACTATCGTGCTCATCACACACGAGCCCGAGATCGCCGCGTTTGCCGATCGCATCATCACCCTAAAAGACGGCCAAATAACCGCAGACAAGAGGAGCAACTAATATGAAACGATCGCTTCGTATCCTCGGACAAGCCTTTCGCGCTATTGGGCGCAACAAGGGCCGCAGCTTCCTGACGATGCTCGGCATCATTATCGGTATCGCGTCGGTTATCGCGCTTGTGGCCGTCGGCAATGGCGCCAGCAACAGCGTAACCGGGCGCATCAGTTCGCTGGGCACCAGCGTCATCACTATCCGTTCCGGTGCAGCCCCGCAAGGTGGTAGCCAAGGCGGGGTCCTTGGCGCTGGGCTGGGTGGCGGTGGTCAGCGCATGGTACGTGTCGAAAACGGCGGACCGAATGCCAAAGGCGTCGAAGCAACGCTCACCACTGCCGACCTCAAAGATGCCAAAGATAACGCCAAAGCCTGGAACCTCACCTCAGTCGCCGCCTACACCAGCAGCAACAGCGAGATTACTCTCGACAGCAAAGACAGTTCCGGCAACAACCTGACTGTTCGCATGGCCGTCAGCGGCACCGAGCCAAGCTATTTCGGCATACAGTCGTTGACGTTCGCCGAGGGTAAGTCCTTTAGCGACAGCGATGTCACAAACGCGAACAAGGTCGTCGTACTCGGCAGCCAAGCTGCGAGCGATATCTTTGGCGCAGATAACCCAATGGGTAAAACCATCAAGCTCGAGGACGACACATATACCGTCATCGGCGTCCTGAAAAGCAAAGAAGAAAGCGGCTTCAACAACGCAAACCGTCAGATCTATGTCCCGGTCAGCAGCGCCCAAGCCACCTACAGTCTCACCAACTACAGCGCCATCTACGCCAAAGCGACGAATGACAGCGCTGTCGAATCGGCCAAGAACGCCATCAACGCCAAGCTCCTCAGCAACCACAGCAAGACCGACAAAACTGCCGACTTCAGTATCAGTACGCCGCAAGACCTGCTCAACACCATCAAGCAGTCGACAGGCGTCTTCACGACATTGCTCGCCGGCATTGCCAGCATCAGCCTCGTCGTGGGCGGCATCGGCATCATGAACATCATGCTTGTGGCCGTCAGTGAACGCACGCGTGAGATTGGACTCCGCAAGGCGATTGGCGCGCGTACCCGCGACATACTGCAGCAGTTCGTGTTCGAATCTGTCTTGCTCTGCCTGGCGGGCGGGCTGATCGGCATCGCCATCGGGGCACTGACCGCTGCAAATCTCAGCAAGGTTCTGACCGGTATCACGCCGGTGGTCAGTATGGATTCTGTCCTTCTTGCTGTGGGTGTCTCGACGCTCGTCGGGCTCGTCTTTGGCATCTACCCAGCGGCCAAAGCTGCGCGGCTGAATCCGATTGATGCGCTGCGTTACGAATAACAGGGTGGCTGACCGACGCCGCTCATCCCCTTCTCGCCCTCGACTGTGTCGAAGCCCGGCGACGAAGGAACGGTAGTTCCTGAGACCCGAGCAGGAGAGGGTGAGAATGGGGATGAAAAGGCGTCTGAGGATTCTGCGTGGACCGGCTTTTCACCCATGTCCCCATTCCCTCCTGCTTGGGTCTCAGAGCTAACGCTCTTCGCCGCCAGGCTTCGATGACAGCCCCGGAAGAGGACATGGGTGAGCGCCGGCTGGCGTAGAGTCACCAACTATATAACTAAGGAGATCATTAAAATGCCAATCCATGAATACCAGAAACAGATGTACAAAAAAATCGCCATCATCGCGGCGTTGATCATACTCCCCGTCGCCGGATTCTTTGCCGGCATGCAATACCAGAAACAAACCAACCCCGAGAGCAATCAGCGCGCCGCGCGGTTCGGCGCCAACGGTCCGCACATGATGCGTAACCGCGCGATCGGTACCGTAAAGACAATCAACGACACCGCTATCACCGTCACCAGCCGTGTCGATAACAGCGACAAAACCTACACATTATCGTCCGGCACAACATATAAAAACGGCACAGCCGACGCAAAAGCCAGCGACATCAAAACCGGCGACACAGTTATGCTCACGCTCGATGCGTCAGATACCACTAAGGTCACGACCGTCACGCTCAACCCAACCAACATGTTCCGCGGCACCGACGACACCGGCCCTACTACTGATACCAGTGGTGGCGATGTGATGGTACAATAGCCTCGCACACCTTTGATTACTGTGATTTTTCACGGATAGGTTGGAGCTGCCATGGCCACCAGGACAATCGACATGAACGTTGCCATCATGAGGGACGATAGGAGGATCCACTTCCGTCTGGTCTGTGATGCTCGCGCGTCACTGGTCGGGAGCCAGACCTTCACGATCGTGTCACCCGGCTGCGAAACGGTAAGTGTGGTACCTAACGGGAACAGGATCGACAACCGCTCCGACGGGACCACGATCTGTGTGGCAGTCGTGCTCAATCTCGACTTCAACACCACGCTGGCACGACTTCGCAAGCTGCCCAATGTCAGCAACGTCAGGGTGGAGTAGCCGAGCCTACGTGCGCCCCGCTCGGCCCTCACCGGCCAGCGGGGCGCACGGGTGCCTTCTTTGGACTTATTTCTTCTCGAGTTGCTGCTTGCGAGCTTCGTTCGCCCAGTGGTCGGCAAGCTCGTTGCCAGGGTCGTTATTGTGACCGCGCACCCATATGAGTGTGGCTTTGGACTGGCGAAAGAGCGGGCAGACTTCCTTCACGATGTCGAGGTTTTTGATCTCGCCGCCTTTCTTTTTCCAGCCGTTCTTTTCCCATGCCAGTGACCATTTTGTGATCACGTTGATCCAGAATTCACTGTCGGTGTGGATGAGGCATTCTTCGCCGTTGGCATCTTGTAATGCTGCGATAATTGCACGGCCTTCCATGCGGATGTTGGTGGTGTCGAAGTCACCGCCCAGTACGTGCGGTTTCATTTCTCGGATCACCGCAAACCCGCCCGTCCCGGGGTTTGGTTCGCAGCTACCATCGGTGTAGTAGGTAATCATCTCTACTAGTATACGTTATGTGAGCTGTTTCGTGTTGGTGCGGCGGCCGGCAAAATAATCGTACCACCCCTTGCACAGCACGAGGATGCTCACGCCCAGCCACGCGTACATGCTGTACGGAATAAGCACAAGGAAGAACAGCAAAAAGAGTTGATTATCGACACACGACGCTTGCGTCCCAAAGAATCCGGCGCACTGGATACCCATAGCGTCCTTCAGCACGCCGTAGCCCAGAATAAGCCCGGCGATCACCACCACCGCTAGCCAAAAGTTGCCGGCGAACCGCAACGTCTTAGGGAGCTTCTTGCCGAGTATAAGGAGCAGAAAAGTCGGCGCCAAAAGGGCATAGAAGATGACAAGCGCCACGCCTATCAATGTATACCCGTCGTCTGCGGTTACATAGCCGTGTGCAATCCACAAAATATAGCTGATACAGACCAGCGATATCCCATAACCTATTCTCAGAAGAATGTCCCAGACCTGGCTGCGGCGGACCGTAGATTTTGTGTCAGTGCTCATGTGCGCAATATAGCATACCCAGCTTTACTTAGTCCCTCCTAAAACGAATAATGTCATGTGTGTTCGAGGGAGGGGCCGAGAAGATCTCGGCCCACGCCCCTCTTCGGATCACCAGTCGTACTGCGTCCCCCACGTCCAGCGCACCGGCCGGTACTGCGGACCATAGACTGGATAGTTTCGGTTCAGGAAGCGCTTGATCCGCGTCCCGTCCACGCCGATGACGCCCGAGGCTTTGCGCTGGGCGGTTGGCACGAACAGACAACGCTTGCCGTCGAATCGAACCTGCATCGGCAGCTCGGCCGCCTGCACTTGCCTGCCGAGCACTTCCGACCGGAAAAACTCCTGGATCGGAACGTCGGTCCAGTGATAGCCGTCCTTGTCTCGGCCCGCGTACTGCGAGACGGACACCACCCAGACACCTTCCCTCGTGTAGATGACACTGCCGGCGTAATCACCGACCGGCGGCATTCGTAATCTCATTTATTGCCTCACCTCGATAGTGACGAACGAATCAACTCTTTTATACCATGATATGACCAATCTGACAATGCTCGATTGGCTCAGGTTCTCTGCTATAATGAAACGCATGCAACCTCAGCTAACTCCTGAAGGCGAACGATTAGTTCGTGATCTTGACACTGCCGAAGCTCATATCCCGCATACGGAGGGCGACAAAATCCACGTCAGCGGCGTGGCAGGTACCATTTATTTTGCGTACGAACAGCTGCGCAATATTGCAGAGTACACCGAGCAGCACCTGATCTTGCGCGCGACGATCGAGCGCTTCCTCAAGCGGCACATGCAGTTCACCGAGCAGCCAAAGAAACTCGGGTTCGAGCTAGTCGAAGAGCTGACACAAGAGCGTTACATCAGTAACGACAGCGTCACGCAATACACCATCGACCGTATCGACGCATACACCGACTACTACATCAAGCTACACCTGACGCTGCACAACGGCATCCACAAAGTCTCAAAAGAAGAAACCACCCGCTGGACCATTCAGGCTGCATCTGTCGCAGTTGAGCAACAGCTTGCGCCGGCGCACAAGACCGAGGCATTTATCAACTTTGCCTACGCGCACTGCCTGAAAGCTATCGATCGCGAAGACTTTGGGGGGCTTGGTGAAGAAGAGTTCACCGTCGCCGTCTACTGCGCCACACACCGTGCACTTATCAAGTCCGACATCGCGACAACCCGAGCCTACTACATCACCGCCAACCCCGAGAGTGCTCGCACCGTTGATGAGTTCATTCGCGTCAATCGTCTCATCGACAAGCTGTTCGACGCACCGCTTACCATTCGCCTCAGCCGGCTCATTAGCCGCAACGGCGCACCGCTACGCATTATCCACGAAGTTGGCCAGGCGCAGGACAGCTCGCTTATCATCCAGCAGTCTGCCAAGCTTGCCAGCTACGTCGGTGCGGTTGCCGACGAGCAATACCAGAAGACGCACAGTCGCCTAGTCAAAAGCATTATCCGCACGCTGATCTTCGTGTTCATCACTAAAGCTGCGATCGGCCTGCTCATCGAAATTCCGTACGACATCTGGAAACACGGTACGGTGCTCATGACGCCGCTGCTCGTCAACATGCTCTTCCCGCCGCTCTATATGGCAACAGCAATCTGGGCCGTCAAGCAACCCGATCAGGTCAATACCGACGCCATCCGTAAACAGATCGAACGCATTTTGTACAGCGGCGAAAACGAAGTGCATTACCGCATCCCAAAGCGCGATATCAGCTCAGCGCTACGCATCGCTTTCAGGCTTATCTATACGCTCGCGTACGCCGCGTCGTTTAGCTTGGCGGTGTGGCTCCTGCTAAAGCTCGACTTTTCGTTCGTACATATTGGTGTGTTCTTCTTGTTCTTTAGCGCGGTGAGCTTCTTCCGCTTCCGGCTCATCCAGCAGTCACGCGAGCTCGACATCAACGACCGCCGCGAGAGCATCTTCGACATCATCGGCGACTTCTTTTACACACCATTCATCAAGCTTGGCGAATGGCTCAGCGCGCGCTACAAGCGCATCAATGTCATCACCGTCATCCTTGACCTCATGATCGAGATGCCGCTGAAGACAACACTCCGTATCCTGCAGGAATGGGTACGATTTATGCGGGACAAGCGCGAAGGGTTTTAGAGCTCTTCTTTCTCCTCCTCTGGCTTCGAAGCCAGAGGAACGCGAACCGTGAAGGTCGAACCTTTGTCGACTTTACTTGTCACTTCGATGGCGCCTTTGTGGAGGTCAACGATCTTCTTGGCGATGGACAGGCCGAGACCGTAGCCATGAACTTTTGTACCTTTGGTGCGGGAGCTGTCCGCGCGGTAGAGACGGTCGAAGATGTGTGGCAAATCGTCTGGCTTGATACCGCAGCCTTGGTCGGCCACGGCGATGTAGGCGTTGCCACCTTTGACGCTGGAACTCAGGGTGATCTGCGACTTTTCGGGACTATACTTGATGGCGTTATCGAGCAGAATCGCAAAGAGTTGGACAAGCCCGTCTTTACTGCCTAGCACAGCCAGTCCTTCAGTCTGGTCGTCGATGGCGATCTTGTGCTGTTTGGCAACTTTGTCGGTACGCTCTATGGCGCCCTTCAAAACTTGCTTTGTTTCTACGCGATGCGGCTCAAAGGTGTCTTTGTCTTGATTGGCGAGCATGAGGAGGCCATTGCTGAGCTCCTGGAGTTTGTTGACCTCCTCGAGGTTGCTTTCCAGGAGTTCACGCGCCTCAGCAATTGATAAGTTCTTATCACGCAGTGAGACTTCGATCTCGGTTTGCATTGCCGTCAGCGGCGTCCGGAGCTCGTGCGAGGCATCACCCGTGAACCGCGCTTGCGCCTCCATGGCTTGTTCCAGCGGGCGCAGTGTGCGGCGCGCCATATAGAAACTCGCCAGGCCGCCCACTACCAATACACCGACATTCGCAAGCGTCAGGTTCGCGATCAGCCGCTGCTGACCCGAGCTAATCTCGCGGTCACGCAACCGGTCGAGGTCCAGTGGCGAAGGCGTAAAGCCAAACGAATTATAGTATTGCTGGCGAATCGCTGAGCGCTGGTGGTCATAGGCTGCGTCCAGTGTCTCAGCCGATGAATTGTACAGCACAAAGCTAAACGCCAAGCTCAGCCCCATCACCAGCGCCAAGTACCACGCCGTCAATTTAATTGTTGCAGACTGAAACATTCTCACCCATCTAGTTTATAACCAAATCCTCGCACTGTCTTGAGCAGTTGCGGCTCGCCGCGGAACGGGCGATCGATCTTGTTGCGAAGATACCCGATGTACACCTCGACTGTGTTAAATAAAACGTCGGCGTCGTAGCTCCAGACATGCTGGATGATCATCTCTTTGCTGAGGGTGCGGCCTTTGTTGCGCATGAGGTATTCCAGCAGCGCGAATTCACGCTGTGACAAGTCGATTGTTTTATCTGCGCGACGGACTTCATAGCTTGTGGTGTCGAGCGTTAGGTCACCTACCTCAAGCTTCATGCCGAGTGAGTCTTGCGGTCGGCGAAGAAGCGCACGGACGCGGGCCAAGAGCTCTTCGAATGCGAATGGCTTGACTAGGTAGTCGTCGGCGCCAGCGTCCAACCCAGCGACTCGATCGCGGACAGCGCCTTTGGCGGTTAGCATAAGTATCGGTGTGTGGTTGCCTTCTCCCCTGAGTTCTTTGCAGACACCGACGCCGTCCATCTCGCCCGGGAGCATGCGGTCGAGGATTATCATGTCATAGTCGTCGGCGCGGGCGCTGGCCAATCCGTCATCGGCATCATACACGACATCGACAGCAAAGGATTCTTGCTGGAGGCCTTTCTTGATTGCGTTCGCGATTTTGTGCTCGTCTTCTACTACTAGGATCTTCATATCTTGACCTATAGTATACCGGCTAACTGAGCTGTGTCTGAGAAATAGTGAAGTTGTTTTTATGTAGTATTATGGTATATTATTGTTGACTCTACGAGAAATGAGGCACGATCATGCAGCATGAAGGTGTCAAGGCAGTACATGGTGGCCTGCAGTACGTCATCAAGCCGTCATCCCACGTCAAAGTGAGCACAATCCGAGAGCGCGCACAAAGGCGTCATCCTCGGTGCGTTACGGTCGAGATCACGATCGCAAGGCCCGTCAACGGTTCCCCCACGGTGTTGGTGACGTTCAAAAACGACACACTGACACAACTGAGCGGAAAGTTGCGGGTAGCCGATCGGCCGGCCGCAGCCTGCAACGACAACGTGCTGGAAGGCATCGTCGGCACCACCATGACAACCAGGAGAACCCGGGAGAAAACCATGCAGCACGTGGCCGGATGCAAAACCTACGCCGAGTGGATCTGCGGCATGCGCGGCGCCAAACCACCGCGCATCCCACGGCCGTGAGTCGCGTCAAAGGGCGGGGCGCACCACTGTGCCCCGCCCTGCTTCATTTCTGAGAATGCCTGTCGGGCTTGACTACTCGCCTTGTTCATACAATACTAGCAGCTGACGAACTTCCCGGGAGAGGTGAGAATCATGGCGCTACCGGTACCAACGCGCGTGAGAGCGACCGAGGATGGCCTCGTGTACCTCATGCAACGAGCGCGCGGCTTCAGCTGGGCAATGGTGGAGCGCCGCGCCGACCAAGACAACAACGGCTACTGGATCACCGTCGCCCAGCCACGCAACCGCAAGCTGAGACGTAAGGGGTTCGTGGTAGTGACAATCACAGGTAACCAGGTGTCGAGTATGAGGGTGGAACTCATGACACCGCCATACAGTTCCTTGCCCATCGACCCATATGGTCCACGTCTGCTGCACGTCACGAAGCGTATCCAGTACATCTGTGGCTACTGGGACTACCCACCAGACCTCTTGGTGGTTTAGTCGTCACCCCGCAAAGGGCAGGGCGCACTCTCCGCGCGCCCTGCCCTGCTTTACTTTTATGGCACCAATGCAAAAGCAGGCCCTAAGGGGAAGGCCTGCTTTTGGGTTTTAAAGTAAGTGTCTTTTACTTCTGGTTCCAATATATAGTAGTTTCAAGGATTATTCAGGCTGTTTCTTATAGGCTCCCTCCTTTGGTTGGTTTGTTTGTAAGTAATACTGTAGGCTTTGTAGCTGAGCGATGGCTGAGCAATAGCATCAAATGTTAATTTCGCAACAATTGCAGCTGCCTCAGATCTCGAGGAGCTGCTGGAACTCATGCGGGTCTCCATAGTGATAGATGAGCTTATCGAGCAAATGCGCAATCGGGTATTCTTCGAGCCGCACCACATGAGGCAGCTCCTGCAAGGTAAAAAGTCCTTCACTCTGGACGTTTGTATCTGCGATTCGCTCCACGATGCTTCGACCCACGCGGTAGTTAAACGAGTTATCGCCAGTCCCAGCCGCCACAAGGTCGCCCAAACCGGCGAGGCTCTCAGCAGTTTCCGGCGTAACATTCAGATCGTGCAGAATGCGCTTCATCTCACGCAGAATCATAACGACCAAGCGTCCGCGCGCGTTGGCGCCGAGCTTGAGTCCATCGCACATGCCAAACGCAATGGCGTAGACATTCTTCAACACGCCACTCACGGCAGTGGCATGCATGTCACTGGAGATTTCTAAGAAGACGCGCGCCTTGGCAAAGATGTCGCGAACCGTATTGTCGTAGTCTACTTCCGACAGAGCCAAAATCCCCGAACCCATCTGATGCGCAATGAGCTCACTTGCGGTCATAGGACCATAGATAAGCCCGTACGGCACACCATGTGGGAGCGTCTCGGCCAGGACGTGGTCGATAGTGACGAAACCTTTCTCAACACCCTTGCTGAATGAGATCACCAGCGGTGGGTTCTGCGGGTCGAGGTGTTTCGCTATCTCTTTGGCAACCTCGCGATTGGCCCAGGATGGCACGCAGATGAGAAGCACACTGCATGCGACGACAACGTCACGAATGCTCGCGGTCGTCGTGCGGCTGTCCTCGCGGTCGTAATACAGCACCTGCGAGCCAGCCTTCTCGAGCACGTGGCCAAGCGCCTGACCAAGCTCACCCGCACCAATAATGCCGATCTGGTCTGTTTTGGCTGCGTTCTCCATGGCTACTCTTGCGTCTCCGCGTCGGTAGATTGGCCTTTTGCGCCACACACAGGGCATGATTCCTCGGTTTCGGCTTCCGCCAGGAAAAGCTCCGACGCCTTCCACCACGGCTCGACATCGTGATAGCCTACCCAGTCAGCAGCCTCACGCAGCGCCCAACCGAGCCAGCCATAGATACGAATGCCACCCCAAAGGACTGCCGACCAGTGCTCGCCGGCCGGGTAGACGTAGATCGGGCGCTTTGGCCGATACACTTTTGGCACGCCGCCGTGAGCCAACCTGCGCAGGTTCTCCGCCAGGAAAACCGCGTCATGCAGCGCCGTCTGAGCCATACCGCTATATTCAGTCAGCGCATTGTCTCCAATGACGTAAATGTTCTCGGCTGGTTCGTTCTTGGCGCGGAGGAATTCATCCACCACAACCTTGCCGTGCTCCAGCGTAAAGCCGTTCTCGGCCAAAAACTTATTGCTCGACATACCCGCAGTCCAGATAACCGTGTGGCTCTTGAGCGGGCGACCATTGACCATGAGCTCATCGGCAGTCTGCGCCTGCACGGTTTGACCGAGGTATAGCTTGATGCCTTGCTTTCGCAGATGGCGCGCAACGGCGGCCGACAGATCTTTTGGCATGCGCGGCAAAAGCCGTGGCGAGGCCTCGACAAGCTCGATATTGATCTTGCGCTCCTTCATGCCGTGATTCTTCATAATCCACCGCAAGTAGTGCGGCAATGCACCTGCCAGTTCGATACCAGTCGGACCACCACCCACAACGACGTAATTGAGGTCTGGCTTGTGCTGGTCGAGCATAAGTTTGTGAAGATGAGCTTTGAGTTCTTCGGCCTCTTCGATGGATTTGATGCCGTAACTATATTCGGGAAGGCCTTGGATACCGAAGTAATTAGTGATCGAGCCAAGAGCGACGATCAAAATATCGTAGGGAATTTTCTTCTTCGAGGCCGTGACTACGACACTCCGTTCGCGGTCGAGTTTCTCGGCAGTTTCTTGGAGCAGCGTCACGCGCTTGTCTTGGAAAATCTCACTTAATGGGATGACGGACGCCGTCCGGCCCCCACCTGTCGCCGAGCGATACAGCGCCGGGTAATATTTGAAGTCGGTTTTGTCGCTCAGGAGTGTCACGTCGTACGCGTCAGAATCACTGAGATTAAGTGCTGTCTTGATGCCGCCGAACCCGCCACCGAGGATAAGGACTTGTTTTTTCTGTGCTTCAGATGCCATGTGTGTGTTTTACCCTTCTTGCACTGCATTATACAAGATAGATAAGGACAAATAAATCGGTTGAGAGGGAGCGGGCTCACGAGGAGCCCGCTCCCTCTCCCTTCACCACGAGTAAGTCACCGGTTAACCTTGATGACCTCGGCCCTCCCGCCAGCCACTCCGCGGAAGCCGCTCAGGGTCGCTCTCCCGGCCATCTCGGCCGACTTGAACCGGAACGCTCGTGCCTTGCCGGTCTGACCCTGCGCCCAGCGAAGCGTGCCTTCCTGGAGGACGACGTAGTACTCACGGCCGTTGGTCCCTCTGCAGCCGATCAAGAAACCGCGTCGTCTGGCCGGTTTCTCGCTCGCCGCCGACAACGGGTCCTTGACGACCCGAGTAGGCATGGCCACGTGCGTGGGGTGCTTGAGGATCAGTTCGACAGCATCGTCCACCGTTGCGAAACGCGCGGCGGCCCGGATCCCTTCATCACCCTCAACCCACTTGTAGCCGCGCCTCGACTCCTGGACAACGAAGCTGAACGTGTGCTCGGCGCCTTGTGCCTGTACTATGTATCCCACCTTGTGCCTTCTTTCGTAGGATGGCGTGGATGTCGTCAGCCGCGCGGCGCGTCCGCTGCGCGCTGCAGTGGACAGGTTGCGGTGGCCTTTCTTCCCTGTTCGTGCTCCTTACCCAGCTCGTTGCAGCGAGCCGCCGGGTCTTCGCCCGAGGTCGCCAGCCGCTTCAGGTAGAGGAGCGTTGGACATTTCGAATTGCAGGACAGTGCCATGGTGCTCACCTCTCATGTGGTGCATGACTATATTATACAATATTATCGCTATATATGTAATATAGCAAAATACTTGAGGTTGCCCGCGTGCTTGCATTTTACTGCTCATAAGGGTTACGCTTGAGCTAACATGGAAGACTTTACAAACGCCCTCAAATCGCGAGGCTTCAATGGCGATATAGATACGAGCGATAAATCGCTCAACTTCTATAGCCACGATGCTTCACTGTTCGAAATCAAACCCAAACTGGTAGTAGCGCCGAAAGACAGCAGCGACGTCCAGAAGCTGGTCGCACTCGTGGCCGAGCAAAAGAAATCTAACCCGGAGTTGTCCCTCACCGCACGCTCGGCTGGCACCGATATGAGTGGCGGCGCGATCAACGATTCGATCATCGTCGACTTCAACAAATATTTTACAAGCATCGAAGGCGTCACACCGACAGAAGGTCACGCCCAGCCTGGTGTGTTCTTTCGTGATTTCGACGCCGAGACGGCCAAGCAAAACGTCCTCCTACCACCGTACCCTGCCAGCCGTGACCTCTGTACCATCGGTGGAATGGTCAATAACAACTCAGGTGGCGAGAAGTCGCTCGAATTCGGCAAGACTGAAAACTTCGTGAACGAACTGCACGTCGTGTTTGCAGATGGCGTCGAGCGTATGGTCAAGCCTCTAAACAAGCAAGAACTCAATGCCAAAATGGCGCAAGATGACTTCGAAGGCAAAGTCTACCGCGAGATATTCCAGCTCGTGGACGGCAATTATGAAAAAATCAAAGCCGCCAAGCCGCACGTTAGCAAAAACTCCACCGGCTACAATCTCTGGGACGTCTGGGACCGCGAAACGCAGATCTTTAATCTTTGCAACTTGATCGTCGGCGCTCAAGGCACGCTTGGCTTCACCACCGACATCAAGTTCAAACTCGTTCCGCGTCGCGCGCACTCCGGCCTCCTGGTACTCTTCCTGCGCGGTATGGACGACCTCGGCGAGCTTATCCCGAAAATACTCGAGAGCAAGCCGGCTACCTTCGAGAGTTTCGACGACCAGACGCTGTGGCTGTCGATTCGATTTATGCCGTCGTTCCTCAAGATGCTCGGACCATGGCGATTCATCAAGCTGCTCTTCAGCTTGATTCCGGATGGCCTGCTCCTGTTGCGCGGCATTCCGAAGCTGATCTTAATGGTTGAGTTCAATGGCGACACCGAAAAAGAAGTCAGGGGGAAGATTCGCGCCCTCCACCAAGAGCTTGGCGCCCACCGCGCGCGCTACGAGATCAACGGCTTCGAAGAAACTCCCACCGAAGGCCGTAGCGAAAAGTTCTGGTTGATGCGTCGCCAGAGCTTCAAACTGCTTCGCGATAAGGTCAAGGACAAGCACACCGCGCCATTCATCGACGACCTAGTGGTCAATCCGCCGCATTTGGTTGAGTTCTTGCCGCAGATCCAGCAGATCATTCGCAAGTACAAACTCTTTGCCACCGTTGCTGGGCACATGGGCGACGGCAATTTCCACATTATTCCGCTTATGAAGCTCGAGAATCCTGAGGACCGCGCCAAACTCGAACCAGCCATGAGAGAAGTTAATACATTGGTGCTCAAATACAAGGGTTCACTCAGTGGTGAGCACAACGACGGCTTAGTACGCGGCCCCTGGCTCGAGCAGATGTACGGCCCTGAAGTTCTGGGCTACTTCCGGCAAGCGAAAGACATCATGGACCCTGAGCACATCTTCAATCCACACAAGAAGGCTAATGCCGATTGGGATTACAGCTTTAGCCACGTTCGCGAGCATTTCTAGCGTATAATAGTCCTGGATTGTTCGCCTCACACGCAGACTGGAGAGCATATGTGCACCACCCCAGATGCCGCAGGTAAACGCCAAATTACAGTGGCGTTCTGGCGGTGCTCGGCTCGAGGAATCGAGTTCTACATCCCGTTAAACTCCGGATACCCGCAAGCCATGGCACACTGCACAAACGATCGCCCGGCGGATGCCGCACGGTCGTGGGTCGAAGAAAGGTTTGGCTTCAACCCGCGTTCAGAAGCACGCGTGTTCGACGCCGCAGCTATTGGCTGCATGGTAGTGTTCTCGCTGACCACCACAGAGCTCGATGCTCTGTCCCGCCAGATGATTGGCGCATGGTTGTCGGCATGGGACGCGGCCTTTCCCACCAGCCAGATGCTCGGCTATGTCCAGCGACACCTTGCCTGACCAGGCGTCCGGCCCCGCCCGCACTCTCGCGCGTGAGAGGACCTTCCCAAGTGGAATGGCTCGCTTTAGACGCGAGGCGGGCGGTAAACCCAGATTTCTCTCAGTTTATCTACTATAATGTCTAAAGTATGAAGAAGCTATTCATCTCGCTCTCAGTCATCGCCATGTTCGGCCTGTACGTGTGGCACGCTCGAACCGACCAAGACGCGGGTAAGGTCACTACAAAAGTAGCAGCCGCTAAGGACATGAACGCGCCATCAGCGTCCGCATCTACAACGATGCCCGCAACAGCCCAATCGACCTCGGCTCCGTACAAAGATGGCTCGTACATCGGCAGTGCAGCTCGCTCCTATTACGGCAACGTCCAAGTCAGCGCCACTATCGGCGGCGGCAAGCTAACCGATATCGAGTTCCTGCAATACCCGCGCGACCACCGCGAATCGATGCAAATCAACGAGCAAGCCATGCCACTCCTCAAACAAGAAGCTATCAAGGCGCAAACCGCGCAGATTGATGGCGTCAGCGGCGCGACTGACACCAGCGAAGCATTTATCGAATCGCTCAAATCAGCGCTCGATCAGGCCCGAAGCTAATGCAAAAAACCGAACTTATCATGGGCATGCCTGTCACCATCAAGCTGACAGACACGTCGAACGACACGCATTTTTCCGAGCTCTTTGATTACTTTCGCGATATCGACGGGCGCTACAGCACCTACAAACCGACGAGTGAAATCTCACAAATCAACGCCGGCCTTCCGCGGTCAAAGTGGAGTAACGAAATGCGCCACATGATGGAGCTGTGCGAGCAAACCAAGCAGGCAACCGAGGGCTATTTCGACGTTCGTCACGACGGACGCATTGACCCATCAGGCCTCGTAAAGGGTTGGGCCATCCATAACGCCGCCCAGAAACTTCTCGCCAAAGGTGTAGCCGACTTCAGTATCGAAGCCGGCGGCGATATCGAGGTTCATGGCCGCAGCGAATCGGGTGATGAGTGGCGTATCGGCATCAGGAACCCATTCGACAGGACGCAGGTCGTAAAGGTCGTAGGCCTGCGCGATCAAGGTATCGCCACCTCCGGCACATACATTCGCGGCCAACACGTCTACAACCCACTTACCGATCAAGAAATTACCGACATCGTGAGCCTCACCGTCATTGGCCCCGACATATACGAAGCCGACCGGTTTGCAACGGCAGCGTTCGCGATGGAGGCGAAGGGAATTTTGTTTATCGAAAGCCTTCCGGGCTTCGAAGGTTATATGATAGATACAAAAGGCATAGCAACCATGACAAGTGGCTTCGAGGAGTACGTGCGGTGAAATGGATCGATGAGTTTCTAGATAAGATTACGATGTATCGGCTGCTGCTGTACTACCTGATCGGGCTGGAGGTTGTCGCGGTCGGGCTGAGTATCGCCGGCGTACTGCATTTTAAGCCGCTCGATGTTATCTTCTCGGCGCTGTTCGTGACCGGTGTGTGTTGGGTGGCAAATAAGGTCTTGGCCTATGTGTTTAATGCACCGACAAATGTCGAATCGCCACTTATTACAGGCTTGATCTTGGCGCTTATCATCACGCCGACGCACGAGATGCATGGACTGGTCTTTCTGGCGGCGGCGGGCGGGCTTGCGATGGCGTCGAAATACATCTTGGCTATCAACGGACGGCATTTGTTTAATCCTGCAGCCATAGCCGTCATTCTCACGAGCTACGGTGCCGGCGACGCGGCAAGCTGGTGGGTTGGCACGGCGAGTATGTTGCCGTGGGTGCTCATCGGTGGTGCACTACTCACACGACGAATTCGTCGAGCCGGGATGGTCACGTGGTTTGTCGGTGTCGCATTGGCAGCCACCGTTGTATACGGCCTGATAGACGGCGCAAGCCCTATCACACTTGTCGAGAAGGAAATCCTCAACTCCGCACTCTTCTTCTTTGCCTTTGTTATGCTCACCGAACCCCTCACGTCGCCGACAACGCAGGGCAAACGAGCGTGGTTTAGCGCACTCGTGGGCGCGCTATTCCCGCCCCAGTTCAGTATCGCTGGCGTGTTCGCCTCGCCAGAAGTTGCACTGGCTGTGGGTAATATCTTCAGCTATATCGTCGGGCCTCGCACTAAGACTCGTTTACACTTCAGAGAGCGTGTCGAGCTTTCGCACAGCACCGCTGACTTTATCTTCCGCCCCGAGCGACCGTTTACCTACCGCCCAGGTCAATACATGGAGCTCACCTTTCAGCACCCACACACCGACGCTCGTGGCGCTCGCCGATACTTCACATTGGCCAGCTCGCCAACCGAACAGGAAATGCGCATTGGCGTCAAATTTTACGAGCCCGGCAGCAGCTATAAACGCGCGCTCCTGGACGTTACGCCCGACACGCCCATCATTGCGTCGCAGCTAGGCGGCGACTTTGTGATGCCCAAGGACACCAGTAAACGGCTCGTATTCATTGCCGGTGGTATTGGCGTGACGCCGTTTCGGAGTATGATCAAATACCTCCTCGACAAAGGCGAAAAGCGCGACATCACCCTCCTCTACTCTGCCAAGTCTGCTCACGAGCACGTCTACAAAGAGATCTTCGACGAAGCTACCGCAAAACTCGGCATCACCGTCGTCTACATCGCGACAGACAAAACAAAACAGGCACGCTACGCCGAGCTCATTGCTCAGCACGTGCCTGATTTTGCGGACTGTACGTTCTATATTTCTGGTCCACACGCCATGGTCACCGACACAGAACATACGCTCGAGACCATGGGCGTGAGTTTCTCAAGGATCAAGAAAGACTTCTTCTCGGGGTATGCCTAAGCTTTTGCCTTCTTTGGCTCGGCATCACGAGTGCGAAGGTAGCGGCCAAATGCCAACGACAAACCGCCTAGACCCCAAACCAGCGCCAGGAAACCGAACAGGCCACCGACAACCGGAATAAGCATCAAGATCGAAAGAATCAGCAGGCCAACAACCAGCGAGATGAAGCGCGGCCATTTCAGCCTCCACTTCATCTGCAGCGCCGTCCATTCACCCAGCGTGTAGCCACTGTAAGCAAAGCTTGCTACCAGTCCGACTCCCCAGATGAGAAACAGTGCAATGCCGACTGGAATACCGATAATCGTCACCATCAGTAGCACAGCGATGATCGGCGTCATGATCAGCGCCGCAAGCCCAGCCAGAAGTGCCCAACCGACTTGCTTCACCATCAACGGTGCTGTGCTTCGGTAGCTTCGCGGTGCGAGCCCCAGCAGGAACAGCCCGAACAGGAGCGTCGCCGCAAACCAGTACGCGATACCCGCTACACGAGTAGCCCACGTCTCCTGACGCTTCTCTTCGTGTTTTGGCGGGTCGTGGCGCTGCGTCTTGCCGACAATGGCGCCAGTGGTTGTGCCTTCGATTTGGTTGCGGCTAGTGTAGTCGACGCTGCCACCAATGTGCGCGCCGTTGCTGATCGCCAAGTGTTCGACATTTGAGACGACATTGCGACCAATCGTCCCCGCTAGTGTTACGTTCTGACCGTTGACTACAGCATCGCGGCCGATTTTGCCGCCGACCTGTACCATCGTTCCCATAGCAGTGACGTCGCCGTTTACCACTGTATTACCAGTGAACGTTACGTTCTGACCAAACGCGCTCACATTGCGCGCAACAGGACCACTCACCGCGACCGTCTGTCCAGCAACACGCACGTTGCCCAGCACCGTACCACTGACATTTACAGTCTGGCCAGCACAAATGACGTCGCCCTCAACCGTTCCGGTCACATCGACATTTTGACCAGCACAGTACAAGTCGCCCTTTACCGTACCGGCAACCGTGACTGTCGCGCCTGCCAGGTAAACGCTACTGTCGACCGTTTCGCCCGGCGCAACACTTGCCGTCGTCCCGCTGCGCATGTTGCCTACTGCGTGCGCCGTCAGTGGCGCCGCCAAAAGTGTAACCAGCGTCGCCAATGCCAGCACCGCTATTACTCTATATTTCTTCATAGAGACTCTCCTCCTTATCTAATTCTATTGTAGCAGCCTTGTGTATACTCGCCGGATTTCGGAAATGCGCTTCAATCGCGCTCAGCATCTGTCGATAATATCCTTCGTAGGGAATCATGTGAAGCTGCGGGAGGCCCTTGTGGTGGAAGAGCACATCGTGAACGGTACTGACCGGCAGCAGCCGAACATCTTGCACTTCACTTTTCTGAAGCTGCAGCTTCGCAGGGTCTATCTCGGCGATAAACGCATAGAGAAATAGTTTCATGTGCATGCCGTAGGCGGGCAGGTGATGGTTGTACTTCCAGCGCGTGACCGGTTGCAGATTGCTCACCAGTACACCCACTTCTTCCTCGACCTCGCGCAGAGCCGCGTCATAGATCGATTCGCCAGCACCGACAACGCCACCGACGCCAAGCTCCCATTGCCCCGGATAGAACATAATTGTCTTGCTGCGCTGCTGGAGGAGCACACGGCGATCAGGAGTATAGAGTGCGACATGCACGCCAGCATGCCACTCACCGGCAAGGTTTGTGCCGGTATGAGTCATAGTGGTGCCGGTTGGGTTGCCGTCATCGTCCAGGATGTCGACATTTTCAGGGTGAGCCATGGTTTTTGATTTTTAGGATTAGTGCTAATCGTATTATAGCGTCTAAGGCGAAATAACTGCTAGTTTGTTATGCGCCAGATTTGATTTCGACGTCGTCGCCATAATGCTTCTTGAGGCGGGCACGGATGGAACCAGGATGTCGGCCAAATTCTGTGACCAGATCGTCGAGCGGCTTGCCATCGGTGAAGAGCGACTTGAGCTTATCATCGTCTTCGGTCGACCACGGCTTAAACGCGTTGGGGTGCGTCTCGCGCATCTTGGCGATCTTGTCGTGCCAGTTGGAGTCGCCTTTTTTCTTTTCTTCTTCGGGCTCGTCCTTGCGCTTTTTAGCCAGTTCGCGGAGTGGGGCAAACTTCTCGGCGTCTTTCTTGGCACGCGCCCTGAGGAGCTCATCGATCTCGAGCGCATCACGACTCACCTTGAGCGACATGTTGTTGAGACCAAGCAGGCTGAGGCTATCCAAACGCTTCACGCGCGACAGCGCAACGTATCCCATGCCTTCCACAAATGCTTTGCGCAGATCAATCCGCGCGGCGTCGAGTGTCATGCCCTGACTCTTGTGCACGGTGATCGCCCACGCAAGACGTAACGGAATTTGCGTGAGGCTCGCGCGCTTCTTGTCGCCATCACGGAGCTCCCACGTCTCGAGGCCGATAGTCACTTCCTTGCCATTTCGCAGCTTCACAACTGGATAGCCCAGCAGCGGCTCGAACCCAACCACCACGCCGAGGCTGCCGTTTGCAAACTTCTTATCAGGGCTGTTGCGGACGCACATGACGAGCGCACCTGTTTTGAGCGTGAGCGTTTCGAGCGCCAAGCATGACCGCTTGAGCGTCTCGACATAATTCTGCGAGCCAGTCGTGTCCATAGTGTAGACATGCGTTTCACCGTCGATACCATTCAGGCGACTCTCGTTGATACTATCGACATTCATATTGGTGACGTACAGCTCGGTCACGGCGTTGTTGCTGGGAAGTTCGGCGCCGACACGTGCAAGCAGCGACTCGGCATGGCGCCGGCGAATATCACCGGCGCGAAGAGCGTTCAATATCTCGAGGAAGGCATCATCGTCCTGGCGATGCTGCTCGCTGAGGTAGCAAATACTCGGATCGAGCTCGGACCATGCAGCAGCGTTGACCACGAAACCGCCCTGCTTCGAATCATGACGATTCACTGGTGGCAGCTGGAAGAAATCGCCGCATAGTATGACCTGAATACCCCCAAACGGCGCCTCGTTTTCGCGGACTTTCTTGGCAATCTCGTTCACCATGTCGAGGCGATAATCGTGGAGCATCGAAATCTCATCGATGATCAGCACGTTGGTCTTCTGAATTGTTTCGCGACGAGCTTTACTGAGGTGGTCGAAAAATTTGTTTGGCAGCTCGTTGTGAATCCCCATGCCGCTCCATGAATGAATCGTGCTGCCGTTAAGGTGCGTAGCAGCGAGCCCGGTTGTGGCGGTGACCGAGACGTGCTTGCCAGACTTTTTGACACGACGAATAAATTCATTGAGTGCATACGTCTTGCCCGAACCAGCCGGTCCGGTCAGTAGCACGCTCTCGCCGCTGAGCATTACCTCGAGTGCCAAACTTTGTTCCATTGCGTCTATTAGTATATCCTGCTATTGCTTGGTTGCGATATTGTAATAATGTCTTATCAAAATGCTTGCAAGCTTAGTGTATTCATAGTTTAATAATTCACGGCTTGTTTCTGTCACTCAAAAGGGAGGACCAGTCGATGACTGCTCAACGCGTCATCAAGGGATTGTTCTGCGCTCACGCCGGCGAGGTGTTCGCACTGCTGGAGACCAAGCAGCCGTACGACATCCCCGGAACCGCCGCGCTCATGCGGCGTGCCGCGAGCTGCTCCGGCGGCAACCTGGGTACCATCACGGTGCACATGGTCGAGCACGAGAGTTTCCCGAAGACTCAGGGGTTCACCGTGCTGTCCGACCGACACAGGGCCGACCGCGCCCTGTTCGCGCAGGCGGTGAGCCTGCTGTTCCCCGGCTGCAAGCTGGAGATCGAGTGGGCCACGGGCACGCTGCAGGACAACGATCGACTGTTCCTGGCGGTCGTGTACAGGGAACTCCTGCGACTGCGTCAGTCCTGACGAACCACCCGAGCTGGCCGCGACCTCACCTCGAGCGTCGCGGCTGGCTTGGCCGAACCACACACTGAACTTATGACAACCTGCCCGGCCAATGCAAGCTATATCATCGTCCGCAGCTGCGCAAGCTTTGGCTTGCCGCTGCGGGTCTTGGGCATCTCGTCGAGCTTGATGATGCGATCTGGCCGCCAAGCGCCGGGCAGATTCTGCTTGCAGTAGTTGATAATCTCTTGCTCACTGAGGTCCGAAACGACAAAGTATACCATCGTGTCACTCAAGGCATCAGCCTCCTGCACGCCAATCACCACCACATCGTGCACGGCCGAATTCTGCATCAGCGCCCATTCGACATCGCGCGGGAAAACCGTGTAGCCCAGCTTCTTGATCTTCTCCTGAATCCGCCCCTTCAGCCGCAGCTCGCCGTCGTCATTGAATTCGCCGATGTCACCCGTTAGCCACATGCCGTCTGACGTGAAGTTCTTCTCGGTCGCCTCTGGGTTGCGGAAATATCCGAGGAACCGACCCGGCGAACGCATGCTCAACTGGCCATCATCTTCCGCGCGGACCTCAACGCCAGGAAGCACGCGCCCCACAACGCCTGGGTGGCGAACATCCAGCGTATTGCTGGCAATGAGTCCTGTCTCTGAACTGCCATAGCGCTCGAGTATTTCCCGACCAAATGACTTCTTGAACCCCTCCCAAATAGCCGGCGGAAGATACGATGACCCCGAGATGCATAGGCGCACCGAGCTGATATCGAATGTCTGGTCGCCCGCAAACTCGACCAGCTTGAAGTACGCAATTGGTACGTGCATAAAGAGCGACACGTCACCGCTCTGCAGCGCCTTAACTGTGTCTTGGGCGTTAAAACGCTCATGGAGGTACACGGTGTTACCCCGATGAATTGCGCCGGCAATACCCATCACCAAACCATGCCAGTGACTGAGCGGCAGAGACAATAGGATAGTGTCGTCAACTGTCCATTCCCAGAGATCAGCAACGGCATCGATATTCCACATATGGTTGGCGTGGGTGTAGGCCGTCACCTTTGGCTTGCCTGTCGTGCCAGAGGTAAATAGAAGCGTCGCGATCTGCTCCTCGGCCGGCAATCGCAGCGCGCGGTTCAGTTCGCCGGCACCTTCGGGGATCTTGCCCTCAAATAAAATCGTCTCGAATCCATCCGGTATTTCCGACAGAAACGTATTATTCGTCACCGTAACAACCGGCTTCACTTGCTCGGTGATTGATTCGTTCTCGAGCTTCTTAAAGCTTGGGTCTAACGGCAACACAATATGCCCAGCGCGCAGAATACCCAGATATGCCACGACAAACTGCCATGAATTGTACATAAGGAGCCCCACAACCTGTTGCTCCTGCTGTGGCACGGCTGCGAGGACTGCGCGAGCCATGCGCTCTGACTCGGACTGTACGTCGGCCCACGTAAGGGTGCGGTCTTTGCAGACGAACGCTGGTTTGTCGGGGAATTTCTGCGCTGTCAAAGCTAGATGGTCGGTGATGTGGGTCGGTTTTGTCATGCTGCCTCTTCGTTCGTTAGTTGCCATCGTTGGACGCCTTCGGTTACTTTACGCTTCGCTCGCTTGGTGACGTATGCGACCGTCATCACGATGCCGTACACTGCGGCGATCACGAGCGCGCTGAGTAGGCTGTTAACCACGTAGCCGTGATCGCCCGCCAAGACAAGCTGCAGCGCAAAGATCATAAAAGCATGCACCACATAGACAATCAACGAGCGCTCACCAAGTGTCTTGAGAAAACCTCGTGTCCAGCGCTGGATCCACGCCTCGTGTTGGCGAGTCAGCACGTACAGCGCGCCGAACCATACCACGGCCGTCACGATACGAACTGGCTCCAGCGTCCACTTGACGATCAGCGGCGTCATAACATCGCGGGCGCTATCGAGCCATGTGAAGACTCCTTGCCACACGGCCGGCAGCGTCGCAAAGCCTGCATATTCGTGCACCATCACTTCACCGATTCGAATAGTCAGCACACTCGCCACCACAAGCGCCACGGCCGCGCCATACAGCCCTATCTTCAGCCGCTTCTGGACCACCGGCGCTAGAGCGCGGACGCGCGCCTCGATCTGCGGCAGATACCATCCGACGACCATTGCCCCCATAAACAGCAATTGCCAACTCAGCTCGAAACTCTGCCCCCGCAGTAGCCAGCACACCGCGCTTATAGCCAAAACAATCCACGCCTTACCCCGCGTGATCAGATACAGCGCAATCGGCGCCCACGCCATAAAGATCGCATAGTACGGCAAGAAATCCGCCCAGCCGTAGTAGTACTGCAATGTCAGTGACTTAAAGATAAGCTCAGGTATATTCGGCTGCGTCCACAGCCCTTCCTTGACGTGCGCGATGTCACTCAGATTTCCCCACCACACGAACACAAATGTCAGCAGGACCGTCAGCGCGTACAGCAGGAAAGCACGCTTCCAGATCTTCTTGGTGGCACCCAGCGCATTACGAACCATGCGCGGCCCATACACGTACCCCACAAGCATGCCAGAGATCATAAAGAACCCTTCGGCAGCGGATGCCCACATTTCGCCTCGCCCCGTAAAGGCCTCGAACAGACTAGGGAAAAACCCCATATGATCAACCAGTATAACGAAGAGAAAGTACCCTCGCAGCAAATCAAGTGTCAGTATTCGTGATCTCTTCGCTTCTATATGCACCTACCCATTACACCGCCGGAACCTTAATTTTGGCTGAGCGTTGCCGCCCTCCTCGCCGTGTCACTCTTCCTAGCCTACGACAAGAAACGGTGAGGGTCTACCGCGCATTTAGCTTTTGGCTTGGCTAGCTGCGGCGCGAAGATTCGCCTGTATCTGTTCTATCTGACGTCCCGCGTCGTTTGCAACTGGCGCACATAATGTTTCGATGTGGTGTTGCTCGACGAGTTTTGTGCCATCGTGCTTGTAGTACAGCGCATGGAGGCCGGACATACAGCCGCTGAATCCGTGGCGTAAGCTCTCGAGCTTGGCGGTCGTGAGCGTGATCTCATCATTCTTGGCATCATACGAGTAGAATGCATCCGAGAGGCTGTCCGTCAACGGAACAGTTATGCTCCATTCGTTTATCTTGAGGCTCGTAAGACCGGCTGGAGGCTTCGTGGCCGTAAACCGCTGGCCATCCCGGGTAACGCATACTGACGGGTACGTCGTGAGGACGCTTCCGCCTTGGTGGGCGCACTGTTCGTACGAGGTGATTCTATTGGCATGCGGATTCAAGATCGCTATACCAATAGTCAGCGCCGTCGCAAAGCTCACCCATAGCAGGTATGGCACCAACAGGTACACCGCGCGCCGCGAAAACTGCCAAAACTGCACCATCGTTGCCGCTATCGCCACCAGCAGCGCAAAGATAACAGCCACCGCCGTGACTGGCTGGTGAAATCCAAAGAACACCACCGACCACGCTGTGTTCAAGACCAGCTGCAGCCCAAAGAATGCAAACGCGAGCTGTTTGGAGCGCTTGCTCTGTTGCATCCACACAAGATACAAGCTGATTCCCATCAGCAGATACAATACTGTCCACACCGGCCCAAACACCCAGTTCGGCGGTACGAACGTCGGCTTCATAAGATCAGCGTACCACGTCGAGATAGAAGGAAGTGTCGCCAAGCTACCCAATGCACCCGCAGCAAATGACAACGCAAGCGAGACAATAAGGCGCTTTCGATTACGAACCATTTATACTCCCAACGCCTGCATACCGTGGTAAACCAAGAAAGCTGGCCAGACAATCGCCTTAATAAGTGCCAGGATAAACCCACCGAAGCTCGGCGATTGATCAAAGAAGTACACCACCGCCCCAATATACGCTACGAACAATACGAACCCAGTCGGCCCATGCTGGCTCGTCACTTTTACGAGTGAATTGTCGATTTTAACTTTATGCATGCCACCCCCTTTTGTATTCATCATACCGCTACTGCGGCGATAATTCACGCATATAGTGCGCTGGCGCCTGGCCAATGAGTCGTTTGAAGTCCCTTATAAAGTGCGACTGATCGGTGTAGCCAAACTCTGCGGATATAAGCGTCCAGTCAACTTTCTCTAGTTCGCGTGCTCGCTTGATAACTTCGATAAAACGCGCACGCATAATTGCCCACTTTGCTCCGACACCAACATAGGTTCGAAACAAATGCTGCAACGATCGCTCACTCATACCGAACTGCTCAGCAATGGATGCCACTGTCGCGTCGCCGTGGCTGTTTTCGATTGTCGTGATGATCGTATTGACCAGCGTTATCATAGGGTCGAGACGAGGCTTTCGGGTTTGGAGCAACCCTTCGATCTGCGCCAGAATCTCTTGGTCTGAGCGCGCAAGCAGAGCCTTGTGATCGATGGTTTGGCCACATACTTCCTCAACCGAGATCTTTTTCTCGGCAAGCTCGCTGAGCGGCCGCCGCCACAATGGATAGAATCCACCCGGACGAAACTGCGCGCCAACATAGATCGGTGAATCGCGTGCAACGAGCGTCCGTTTCTGCGTCGTCGGCCCCTCAAAGTACGCGCCTTCTGGCTTAACAAACAGCGTCACTACTGGCTGCGAGAGCACATCGTTACCCGTGTAGCTCGGGTCATACACTACTCTTCGCCGCGAGATAAAGTAATGTTCTACGAATGGTCGCATGGACACGGAGGGCACGAAACACTTGAGGTCATAGTTCTCCACAAAAGGGCCAGGCTTGAGAATGCCTTCGCGAAATAGTTCTTTTTGGATGTATGGTGTCATTGTTGCGGATTTTTACAAGTCTACGCTACGCAGTATCAGTATTATAAGGGCCAGAAGCGCTTTCTACTAATCAATAACAAGGAGAAATTTTATGGCAGATCAAACACAGAACCAGAACCCAGGTATGCCAACACCTGACCCATCACTCAAGGCCTTAGACAAGTTCGTAGGCACATGGAGTATGAGCGGTAACCTTGTAGGTGCCGACGAAGAAATCCTCAAAGGCAAAGCTACATTTGAGTGGCTTCCTGGCGGCTTCTTCCTTAAACAACAAGTTAAGATGACATTCATGGGCATGCCTATCGAGAGCACCGAGCTCGTGGGGTACGACCCAGAGACAAAGGGCCTCAAGTCGTTTGTATACTCGAACATGTCACCGATGCCACTTCCCTACTTTTGGAAAGTCGATGGCGATGACATCGAGATCTCAGTTTCGTACGGTCCACTCAACGCAACAATGACCGCACAGTTCAGCAAGGACGGCGAAAGCTACAGCGGTGGCTGGCGTCCGAACGCTGGCGCCGACGCTAACGTAAACGTACCCTACGACATTCGCGGCAAAAAGGAGAAATAGTAATGGGAAAATTAATCGTCGCTAACATCGTTTCACTCGACGGCAACTACGAAGGCCCCGGCCACAACGTCATGATGCTGCCGATGGACGGCGCGTTCGACGCGTTCAACCTCGAGCACATGAAGGCAGCTGAGGTCATCCTGCTCGGCGGGAACTCGTACAAATTCTTCGGCGGTTTCTGGCCAGCCATGGCAGACAACAATGAAACCTCTGAAAACAACCGAGAGTTTGCCCGCCGTTACAACGAGATCCAGAAAGTTGTCGTTTCTAACTCAGTCACGTCAGCGGACTTCCCTAAGCCATGGGCCGACAGCACAAAGATCATCGCCGAAAACACATACGATGAAGTACAGAAGCTCAAAGATGAAACCAAAGGCGACATTGTTATGTTCGCAAGCCGCATGCTCTGGAATGACCTGCTTGCTCACGGGCTCATCGATGAGATCCACCTGGTTGTAGGCAACGTTGTCCTGGGCAAAGAAGGTACCGCGCTCTTCACCGAGCAAATCACCTACGACGACCAGAAGACTAAGCTCCACCTTCTCGACACTAAAAAATGTGACGACTCAAACAACTACGTCGTCCACTACGCAGTAAAGAAAGCATAGGAAGCAACATGAACGTAACAAAGACCGCAAAGATTACCTTTGCACTAAGTATCAGCTACCTGGTCATCCTGGCGCTGCTGCATATTATCAAGCCAGAAGTGACGCCATCATGGCAGACCCTGAGCATCTACGCTCGTGGCGACTGGGGTTGGATCGGCCAACTAGCCTACATCCTGCTTGGCCTGACGCACGTTGCGCTCTTTATGACCGTAAAGTCACAGGTGAAGAGTCTCGGCGGTAAGATTGGCCTCGGCTTCTTGCTCGTCGCCGGTTTGGGCGGAGTGCTCGGCGGCATCGGCGTGTCCGACCCTCTGAACACACCGCAGGCGCAGATGACGGCTAGCGGCACGCTGCACTCTATCGGTGCTGCACTCGAGATCTGGGGTGCACCGATTGCAGCATTGCTGATCAACATCAACATTCTACGCAAAAACGCCGACTGGAAACCATACCGCACCGCCCTGCTGTGGAGCGGACTGCTCCCAATCGTTGGGCTGGTACTGTTCATGGGTTCAGGCGCGAGCGCTGGCGAAAGTGTTGGCCCTGGCGACGTGATCGGCTACATGAACCGCGTTGCGATCCTAGCCTACATGGCATGGCAGATCACTATCGTTCACATCATGCTACGACAAGAAGACAAATAGCTCCTTTCAAAAAAGGAAGGCCGGCCCGTGTTGGGGCCGGCCTGTCCATCTGGGGCGTAGCGATCAGTTGAACTCGACGTTCGTGAGCTCACCACCACGCCTGATGAGCTTGGAGGTCCAGCGGCAGTCGATCGTCTTCTCGAGCACGAACAGGTTGACCGCCGCGAGGCTGACGTTCTCGACGTTGATGATGACCGTCAACTTGCGGTTGTCCTGCGCGGACGCCTTGGCGACCAGGAACCGTCGCCGGAGGTCGGCCATTTCGTCGGCGATCGGATGACCGATGCTGGCCAGGAACTGCTCACGTTCGCTCTTCTTGCTCATGGTGCTGCCCTTCATCAGATGGCGTCTGTTGACAAAAGTATGATACCATATAATAGTAACAATTCAATAGCACGAGCACTCACATGACATCATTCGAAGGTTATAGCTTGGACTTCTTCGGCAGCAAACGGCTGTCCGATTCGCCATACATCCACTGGATTTGGTCGGGCATGGCCATGCGCGACGGCAGCCAGACCACTGCCGCAGACGGCAACCTCGACTTCACTATCATCCGCCGCAACGGCGACGCAACCGTCCAGCTCTCAGGCCCCACAACTACTGCGAGCGAAGTTGTGTACCGAGCCGGCGACGCTGTCTTCAACATTCGGTTCCGTCCTGGCGTCTATCTCACCGACATAAAAGCCAAAGACATGCTCGACGCGCACCTGAGATATATGATTACCAGCACGCGTACATTCTGGCTCGGCTCGACGCCCTTCTCGATTCCGACGTTCGAGACAGCAGAAGATTTTGTCGAAGACCTCATGCGCAAACAAATCCTCAGCTATGATCCGGTCGTTGCGACCGTGCTTGCCGGCCACAAAACAACGATCGCCGAGCGAACCGTGCAGCACCACTTCCTGCACACGGTCGGCCTGAGCCACAAGATGCTCACACAGATTCACCGCGCCGAGAAAGCCAGTCAGCTGCTTCAGCGCGGACACGCAGCGATGGAGGTTGCGTTCGATACTGGTTTCAGCGATCAATCACACATGATTCATTCGCTCAAGCGTTTCACCGGCCTTACCCCAAGGCAACATAGCCGTGCGCATCACGACTGGTAGAGGCTGGAATGAGCCCGCAGTATCTGTTATAATCGTCACGTATTGATGGCGAGTGGCCAAATGGTAAGGCACTAGTTTCTGGCACTAGGGATTGAAGGTTCGAGTCCTTCCTCGCCAGCCATGAAATTATTCAGATCAAAAGAGTTCCAAATTCTGGAGCACTTTTGCTCCCCACCACACCCAGCGGCAGGAGCAAATAATCGCAAAATATGGTATTATAACCATACTATGCGAATACGAACTATTATTCTTAGCCTACTAACTATCACGACACTTGTAGTGGGCACTATCGCACCAAGCGTATCTGCCCAAACCGATACATGGGGAGATTATTCTCAGATGTTCAAACAGAGCGCCGGACAATTCTTTAGCGGTGCCGACTACGGTGGCCAATGGGGCTGGACGCCTCAAAGCAGTACTACCAGCGACATCTCATGGTCGCCAAATTATGCCGAGCGTTTTATCAAGTCTGACAATTGGGTACTGCTTGATGGCTACAACAATGGGCCGGGCACCGCAATCACGCAAGTTCAACGAGTAACTTCTGAGCAAATGGGCGACGCCAACTGTAATGGTATGACCGACCTGCCTTCTGCAAATGGCATGCAGCATTACGCGCAGTGGAACATTCCGGCCTCGGGTTACTGCCTGGATGCAACCGGTACAATTACCTCGCCTACCAACGGTACGACCGTGAACTTCCGCCACCGTCAGCAGTGGAGCCCGCCTGCGGCATGTTCAAACGCGACCTTTACAGGCAAGACATGCATCAGTCAGCACGAACAGTGGTGGGACGACAATGGCCACCCATACGGTTTGCAGCTAGATCGTTCAGGTTCACTCGCGAAGGGTCTTGGCATGGCCTTTACGATCCAGCAGACATACCCAAGTGCCTGGAATGCTGAGGGCAAGTTCTATAATCTGTCACTGGACGGAACGACAGCCTGGAGTCCCAGCACGGGGGCTCACCAAATCTATGGCGAAATTGCTAAAAAATGGAAAGCAATGGGAGCATTTAATGGCCCCCAAGGCTACCCTACTTCCGATGAAAGCAGTACGCCTAATGGCTCAGCTCGATACAACAACATGCAGAACGGTGGCATTTACTGGTCAACCTCTACCGGAGCGCAGGCAGTTTATGGCGCCATCTACCAGAAGTGGGGCCAATACGGTTATGAAACAGGTATTTTAAAACTCCCGACCACAAGTGAAGCCTCGACTCCAGACGGCGTCGGCCGCTACAATCATTTTCAAGGCGAGAATGGCTCTATATACTGGACCCCTTCTACCGGGGCACACGTGATACAGGGGATGATCAAGTCGCGTTGGGCTGCACTCGGCTGGGAGCGTTCCTACCTGGGTTACCCCACGAGCGATGAGTTTGCAATTTCTGGCGGCCGCCAATCAAACTTCCAGAACGGCTATATCACATACAATGCTGCGACAGGAAAAGTCACTGACTACCACAAATAGCTACGGTTTCGATCCCCCTAGATACTTTTCAGCCAGGAGCACCGCTCTAGCTTTTTGGACTACAGTACTATAATCGCCCAGGGGAGATTATAGTACGTAAGCAATCCTTGGAGGTTACCAGGATGGTTGATTTGCTCGCCTTGGCCGACTCACTTATGAAGGTCAGAGAGGTCAAAGACTTGTTGCTCCAGGAGCGGCTGGAGATAATGATCGAGTTTCTCAAAAAGGTTGGCGAAGTTCAAATAAAGACTGCCATCGACGAGCTACACGACTTGCCGCGCAGCACGCAACCGGAAAAAGAATGTGACCGTGCTATCGGCCACCTGAAGGTAGCGGCGAACGCACTCGTCATGTCGCTTAAAAAGCGCCCACTTCTACGGCGCGCCGCAGGGTTCGATAAAAAGCGCACGATGCGAACCTATCGGCAAATTGCCGGCTGCTACCTGATAATCACCGTACTGTACCGATGCCAGCAAAATACGCAGCTGGCCGCAGAGTACGCTGACAGAACCCTAACGGCGTTCGAGGGGTGCGCCTCGATCCGGACGCTCATGCTGTCGAGAGAATACGGGCTGCGGTTTACGTGCAATGGCGGTACCGATCAAGCGCCGACGATTGCCGTTATCGATTGCCCAGAACTCCGGACACTCATGGCGCGTTATAAACTTCCGGGGCTACCTGACGAAACGACTTTCGGCAGAATCGCGAACGCCCAAGTAAATGAAGAGCGTATGCGTTTGCTCGGCTGGCTCAATCAGCGCAAGCAACTCCCCTAGCACCAGTGACCCCGGATGTCGCCGTGAACGAGCGGCATCCGGGGTCCGAATCCGAACAATTTGGAAGCTTTTGTGTTCGTTATCCGATAACCGCAGGGACAAGCGGATATGGAATCGACGAGCCAACAACCGGCGGCTCTTCGTACGCTCCGCGAGCTAGCCCTAGTCGCGCAATTCTGTTAATCATCTCCTCGTAACCTAAGCCAATGTTCAGCTCGCAGGCCTTCGGGAAGGAGCCGTATCCGCTGATGAGGCTCGGTAGCAAGTTGGCTTCGAGGAAATGCGCTTCACCAAACTCGTCTAGCCGAATGTCAATCCGCCCGTAGTCTTCCCCACCTAAAGCATGAAACACGCCAACAGCGAGGGCGCATATACGTGCCTTGAGTGCCTGGTCAGTTACCATGCTGACGACCTCTGTGTTTGATGATTTCACTTCTGCACTCAGAAGGCGTGACCCATTATCATCCTGCGCGGCAACGAGTTCGAGTGGCATGGCTATATATTCAGCCGTTGGCTCGTCTTTGAGGATGGCCACGCTAAACTCGCGGCCGGATAAGTACTTCTCTATGAGTGCATCAGAATCGAGATCGGTAAAGATCGATGCTATTTTTGACTGCAACGCTGGGAAGTTACGCACAACCGAATTACTGTCTATACCCAAACCACCGCCTCTATTCGTGGGCTTAACGAACAATGGATAATCAAATACTGAGTCTTCGGCAATTGGAGCCTCACCAACAGTCGCCACCATGTACTGCGATGTCTTCAGGCCTGATTCCAGCACGCGCCGCTTGGCACGTGGTTTATCCAGCTCGACATTGTGAGCTTCATGGCCGGAGCCCGTGTAGGCAATCCCGTGGCTGCGGAGGTAGTGAGCTAACCAGATTTTTTGAGGATCCTGCAGCCCCAAGTGTAGATTGCGCGGAATGAACTTCATGCCCAGAAACACCAGGTCTGGCTTTTTGCGAACCAGCTCAGCGAGATCATCCATGTCATTGACGATGGTGATGCCCACGCGTGTGTAGCGCTTTGTAAGGACAGCAAGAATAGCATCGCGCGACTCCTTGCTCATGGAGCTCAGACTGACGATGGTTGAGGAAACAATTTCAATATGCTTATCGATTTTCATTTTACTGGGCACTCAGAGGTCGGCCGTGCGTTGGGTCGCTTCGGCTGCCTAAATTATTAGTTAGTATCTCAGCATTAATATTGTCTGACCGCGATACTAGGAAGCCGAAGAAGGGTTCGTAAAGATTACGGAGAGGTTATAGAAACCACATGAGTATCTTTAGTCTATCACAAAAAACACTATTATAATACTCCTACGTATTTATCAAGCGTGATTCGCTTGTCTCTAGACTTAGCTATATATGTGCTCACGGGTGAGCGGAGCGTCGTTTTGCGGACCTTTTGTAAACACATACTGCGATAAATCGAGTTGCCCATATCGGAAGCTCGAAGCCGAACATGCGAGCCATGCATGCCACATACGATAAAACTTCTCATCAAACATCTTTTCGATTTGTGGTTTGTGCTGCTCGTAACGCCGCATCCATTCCTCCAAGGTCATGGCGTAGTGAATGCGAAGGTTTTCGTAATCGACCAGTCGGAAATTATGATTCGGGAGCGCTTTGACAATCTCTCGATTCGAAGGAATATAACCGCCCGGGAAAATGTACTTATCGATCCACGGGTCATTAGGCTGCTCGGTCTGCTGGGTTATGCTATGGAGCACGGAAAGGCCGTTCGGTTTTAAGAGTTGGTCAACCGCCTTGTAGTAGTTATAGTGATTGCCCTTGCCGACATGCTCGAACATGCCAACGCTGACGATACGGTCGAACTGCAGGCCGCGCTTTGGCAGGTCTTGGTAATTAGCGAGCTCGAAGGTGATCTTATCTGCCACGCCGGCCTTTTTGGCCATGGCGGTTGCGTAGGCGAGCTGTTCTTTACTGAGGGTGACACCGTGTCCAGTCACGCCATATTTTTTGGCAGTGGTTATGAGTAGCGTCCCCCACCCCGATCCAATATCCAGCAGGGTCTGTCCTTTGCTAAGTTGGAGCTTTTTCAGAATGTGCTGAACCTTTTGCTCCTGTGCGGTTTCCAAGGAATCCTTTGGCGTGCGGAAGTAAGCGCAGCTATACGTCATGCTCTTGTCGAGCCACAGTTTGTAAAAATCATTGCCAATATCGTAGTGATGGGCAATATATGAGCGCTGTTTCTTTGTGACATTTTTGCGAAGCCGTGTCAGCGATACGAGTTTGTTGAGCCCAGCAAATGCCTCCTGGTTTTCTGCCAAGAGCTGGACCGGACCTTCGAGGTCGCCCTCGACCTCGATAAGGCCTTCGGCGTACGACTCGCCAAACCCAAGCGATAGGTTTTTTAAAATTCGCCGAATAGCCTTGGGGCTTTTTATATGCAGGTGGTAGTAAGGTTTCTCTGGGCCAAACGTGCAGGTATCTCCGTCCCAGTAGGTTACGCGGACTCCCCCGTGTTTGATGTGTCCAAGGATTGCATTAAGGAGATTTTTTTCTATCATACTGAAATCATACTGCAAATGGGCACTCTGCGTCACTCCCGCCTGAGCTTGTCGACAGCTTGCAGCACTTCGCCAGGTCGGTCGGGTGCGCTCAGCCGTAAAGTCCGTCACCAGCACCAGACAGAGCATCTGCCCGCCAGACTAGCAGTTTGGGCTAATGGTTCGAGGTCTTTTCTTGCGCTTATCGTTTCGTCCTTGACGGGACTCATCAGAATGACGAACAAGTCATTGACGATAGTCAGCCCGGGGGTGACCTGCGGCACAGGCCGGCAGGTCACCCTTTTCATCATGCGAACTTCCGCAGGGCTTTGGCCATCTCTTTGTCCATCGTGGACTCCGAGTTGGTCAGCTTCTCGATGAGAGCCGCCCAGGCCAAGGGGTCGCGGGTGGAACCCAGAGTGGCGTGGCGAAGCGCCATCTCCATGTCGGCGGCGGAAGCGCTTCTGGTGCGGCTAGAGAGCGCCTTAGCGAAGGCCTCGAACTGGGCCTTGCAGGCGAGAAGTTCTCCCCCGACCTCGAAGTCGAGATTGATGTCCTCGCACCGCTGGCACAGCTCCTTCAGCTGCAGCATGCCCGCCGAAGCCTTCAGGCCGCGGGCGAAGAGGCTGAGCAGAGTGACGTCGGTCATGAGACACTACCTTTCACATGATTGGGCTGTTAAGGTGTACCCAGGAAAAGTGTTACTACCCCGAATACAACGAATATTATATCATTTCTAAGTAAATAAGTCAAGTATATATAACCGGAATAGACTCTCTTCGATTGCCCCAAGCTCTCTGTGTGGATCGCCTTGGCCTAAAGGGCATATGCGCACCTGACGTAACTCGAGTACCCTGAGCAAAAAGCTAGTAGTGTTCCTGTCGTGTAAGTACTACCGCGTCAAACCTAGCGTCAGGCCATCTACAGCTCGAAGAACCTCATCTGTACTCACGCGTGCGTGGTTGAGCCCATCACCGGAATAGTAACTCTCGTGCGGATTATCACCGGTCATACGGGGGAGAGCCGCCCACTCCTGAGCAAGATTGGCCGCGAACTCCTCACGAGTGATCTTGCGCTGCACAAACGCATGCGAACCGCGCCGGTCGATGAGTGCGCGAGCCAAGCGGTCTTGCAGCGCGGGGTCAAATGTCGCGTGTGGGCTGATGCTTAGCTGCTTTACGAGCCCCGCAAGCGTCGTGCCCATGAACTGATATCGTCCGACTGCGTTGCTCGCATTTCCCTGGCGGATATACTCTTGCTGCCACTGCATAACCTCCGCAACAGTCATGCGCGTAAACGGCACCTCTGAGCTAGCGGTGCGGCCAAAATATGCGTTGTAGTTGCCGCCGCTCTCGCCTTTGGCAATGGTATCGAGAAGCGGCTGGTAGGCGGATGCGTCAATCATTGGTCGTGTTCCTTGTAGTGTGATTATAAAGACAATACAGGCCGCGACGGTCAGCCCTAGAATGCGGCGTTTTCTGCGGGTGAGTTTCCGCCACACGCGCTTTGCTTTTTTGTAGAGTAGTCGTACACGCTTTTCCATAGCCAACCACTAGCTTAGCAAGAAGTACGAGGTGTCGCCATGATGTTTATAAATTGACATAATAATATTTTAATGCTACAGTATATATCAAGCTGAACTACTCACCGAGGAGAGCATCATGAGCGGTTTCAAGGTGGTCAACACCACCCGCAAGGGCAACCTGGTCGCGCTCGAGCTCCGGCACGACGGCCAGATCCCGACGATCGTGCGGGAGCACCTGCGCGGGCACGACGACGTCCTGCGCGTGGTTCCGGGCAACAACCCCACCAAGCTCTTCGTCCTCACGGCCGTCTCCGGCCACGCGAGGAACAACGAGCAGCGAGCGGCGTTCGTCGACAGCCTCAGCCAGACGGCCAACGCCGCGGCGTAACAGCCTCGCGCCCCAGCACACGGAAAGCTCCGTGCCTGCGGGCGCGGGGCTTTTCTCATCTAGTATCCCAATGAAGCGTCCCGGCCAGTTACCCGGCCGGGGTCGCTCCTGTATGCTCAGTAGATGTACTTGAAGGTGATGGCTGGCGCCGTTCGGGATGCAACGCGGTTCCAGCCGCTCTGGCCATCCATCTCGGTGATGATCACGAGGGCGTAGTCGATAGTGACGTCTTCGACGATGGCAACTTGACCGTTCGTACCGCGATCGGTCCAGGCGATAGCGCCCTTTCGAGGCGCATCGCCAACTGCGTAGCCGGATTGCTGAGCGCGGTCGTACCAGTACCTGGCGTCGCCCCAATTGGGCGGCACCTTCCGGCGCGATGCGACGTAGTAGGTACCAGAGCCGTACTCGTAGCCGTTGGCAGCATCGGAGCCCACCGTCGTCGTGGTCGATGGGGCATTTGTGGTTGGCTGTACCCCCGAAGGTTGCGCCGAACATGCGGGTACGACCAGAACAAGTGCGACCATGCACCGTAAGAACAAACGTTTCGCCCTCATTACACCATCCTCACGTAGCGGAAACAGGAGCGTCACTTATTATACCGCCCATCACAACAAGGCAGCTATCATAAGTCTATGCGCAACGGCGCGCTTGCATGCGTCACCTCCTATAACAGTACATGCAAATAGGGGCCCGAAATTCGAGCCCCTATTTGCATTATCGTTTTACTTTTTAAATTTCGATCGTACCGATCTTGATGTCACCATTGCGTGCATAGCGATTCATGGTTACGCCACTTGGCGTTACGGTGCTTTGGGTTAGCTTGAATGCGACAGGCAATGTGCCTTCACCGAACAAACGCTTGCCCGAACCCAGCGTTACTGGAATGATCTTGAGCCATACTTCGTCGACCAAGTCATTCTGAAGAAGCATCTGCACAAGCTTGCTACTACCCCAAACCTGCAGGTCGGCGCCTTCTGTCTGCTTGAGCGCTTTAATTTGCTCCAGAACGTCATCGCCGGTAATCACCTTCGTATTCTTCCAAGTGAACTCTTCTGGCTTGCTCGAAACAACGTATTTCATTCCATCGTTAATGCCCGGCCAAAATTCAGGGTGCTGAGGCCAGTAGCCGGCAAAGATCTCGTATGTCTTGTAACCCAAGAGGTAGTCCGATGGAGCGAGCTCTTTTGCGAACTCTTCGTTAAAGACGTCATCACCGAATGATCCAGCCCAACCGCCGTATTTGAAGCCACCCGAAGTGTCTTCTTTCGGACCGCCAGGGCCTTGCATGACACCGTCGAGTGAGACTGTTGTAGTTACGATTATTTTTCTCATATTATAGTTTCCTTCCTTATCTTTATATTGCTACTATAGCGAACCGCGAAGTGTGGGTATTGGATATTTTGGACAATTGCCTTCGTCACTTACTCGGCAGAATTGTTGCATAAACGTTATAATATTTTATAATTATAGACAATCAGTTTGCCTGATTCCTCAACTTGGGAAGGTGACATGAAGCACCCGACGGTTTTGTTCTTGGACAACACGAGCGCTGACAACTTGGCGCTGGCGCTGGCGGCGACCCGGCCTTCGTCCTTGTTGGACGTGAAGGCTATTTTCGTCACGGGGCGTGCAGCGCACACCGACCCCAGTGCCTCGATCGAAGACCGAGAAGAAAACTTTTCCAACTACATCCACTTCCTCAACGCCGCGCGCATGCTGGAGTTCCTCCAGAGTGCCGGTCGCCCGGACATCCCCATCATCATGGGGCGGCGCGTGCAGCGAACCGGAATTCGTACCGTCATCCCCCACCACATCCACGCAGACGAGAAGATCTACGACCTGTGGGACTCCTGGGGCAAAGCCAGAATTCACGAGTTCGCTGACGGCGTCCAGTACCTTCGTCACCTCAAGGCGAAGAAGCTCCTCGCGCTCGTCGGCGGACCGCTCACCGAAGTGGCGTGGATCCTGCAGCACGCGCCCGACGTCGCAGCCAAGTTCGGCACGATGCTCATCCAGGGAGGCGACTTCGCCACCGACGAGTCTAGCAACCTCATCGGCGGCAAGGGCAACTCGTTCAACATCGCGTGTGACCCGAAGGCGGCGAACGTCGCGCTGAAAATGCATCGTGGGAAAGCCATCTTCCTCCCGTCAAACATGACCAAGCAGCGCGAACTCGGCTTCGCCACGCCCGACGAGATCGCGGCGCTGGGGGTGTACCGCCGGCTCGTCGACGTCTACCGGGTGCACTACGAGCACTCCGCCAAGCGGCGGGGAACCTCGTTGTTCATCCACGACCTGGGGTTGGTCATGCTCGCCGAGCAGCTCATTCGACGCAAGCGAGGCTTCCCCTACCAGCTGGAGCCGATCATGGTCCTGGAGGTACCCTTCCAGGCGCCAAAACCCGGTCAGCCCGAACGTCGCGGCACGGTCGTGGTCAAGCCGGTGCGGGTCAGCACGAACCGTTTCAGGGTGGTGTGGCAAGACACAAGGGACTACCGCACCCGCGTGGCTGCGTATCTCCGAAGTTGAGGAAAGGCCCTCCCGTGGTTGCCATCGTGGCGACCCGGGAGGGCCTTTTCCTTTCCTACAGAGGGTAGTGTGGGTAGTAGCGCTACTCGGCCATCATAGGTTCTGCTGCTGCCTTGCGCGGCATCAGGAACACGAACGGAAGGCTGACTACCGTGAGAGCCAGGACGACGATGAGAGCGATCTCCATCGCGCTGACAAATCCAGCGGTTGCGGCCTGGAAAAATACCGAGGCAACTGCAGCCGAACCAATTGCTGACGAAAGCTGCTGAATCGAGCTGAACGAACCGCTCGCGCTCCCCGCCTCGTCCGGCTTGGCGTCGCCCAGCGCGATGGTTGGAATCGCCGCAAACGAAAACCCAATACCGATACCGATGATAAAGAACACCGGCACCAGCGCCCAAAGGTTGAGGTGCATTCCAAAGGAAGCAACGAGCGCCAGCAGCCCAACACAGCCAATGATATTTATCCCGAGGCCGATGAACACGAGCTTGCGCCCGAGCTTGGTCACGAGACCACCCATCGCAGCAAACCCGGCAGCAACGAGGCCCAAAGTGAGCGGCATCATGCTCAGCGAGGTATCCCTTGCGTTAACATGCAGCCCTACTTGCAGGAACAGCGACAGCACAAAGAGCAACCCCGCCCCCGCAGCAACCGCCACAAGACACACGACCAGACCAGAGGTAAACCCGCGGTTATGGAAGAGTGACGGCTTGATGAGTGGATGATCCGCAGTTCGTTGACGATACGCAAAGGCGATGAACGCCAGAAGCCCGATGATGATCGAAACGATCGGCACGGCGCTCCAGCCATTGGTCGAACCTTCGATCAAGCCATACAGCAGCCCGAACATCGTGACACCAAGGATGCCCGACGCCCAGCCATCGATAACGATGGAGCGATCGCCCTTATCATCGCGCGGCAAAAGCTTCACTGCCATGATTATTCCCACGACACCAAGCACGAGGTTGATGAGGAAGATCGGGCGCCATGTCAGCCCAAACCAATTGGCGCTAATGATGAACCCGGCAATGACCGGGCCAAGCACGCTCGAGATACCGAGCATTGGGCCAAACAACCCGAACGCCTTACCGAGCATTTCCTTATCGAATGCTTTTGTCATGATCGCCATACCTTGTGGAATGAGCAAGGCACCGAATGCACCCTGCGCAATGCGCGCCGCGATAAGCACCGCCGGGTCAGGCGAAAATCCTGCGACCGCTGAGGCGAGCGTGAAGCCGCCCATGCCCAGCAGGAACAGCTTGCGCTGACCAAATTTATCGCCGAGCCGTCCGCCGATAACCAGCAGAACACCCATAGCGAGCATGTATGCTGGGCCCAACCACTTGATCAAGCTCACGCCGCCGCCCAGGTCATGCGCAATAGTCGGCGCGGCGATGTTGGTAATGGTGCTGTCGATGACATCCAGTGCGTCGGCCAGAATAACCAGCCCAAGGATCGCCCACAGCCGGGGCTTTGAAAGTTTGTTGATTACCTTTTCCATTGTTATTCCTTTACTTCATCGAGCCTGTTTTGAACTCACCGGCTCTTTTATAGTTGGCGATGATGATGCCGTTATTGAGGGCGCCGCTCTCTATCAGCTCGAACGACGCCGGGATTGTTCCCTCTGCAAAGAGTCGCTCGCCACTGCCGACCGTCACGGGGAAAATTCGGAGGCGAAGCTCGTCGACGAGATCATTCTTCAGCAGTGTCTGGATAAGTTTGCCGCTTCCCCATACCTGGAGCATTGGGCCGTCTTCTTCCTTCAGTGCCTTGATCTTGGCAACAACATCGCCGTCGATACGCACCGACTTTTCCCAAGTCAAGTCGATTGGCTTGTTCGAGACAACGTACTTCACGGCTTTATTGAACGCATCGGCGATAGCACCCGACTGCTTTGGCCAATACGGCGCAAATATACCGTACGTCTTGGTGCCGAGAAGCAAGTCGAACGATTCGCTCATTTCTTTGTCGATGATCTCGCCAAGCGCCCCATCGACAAATGGAACAGCCCAACCACCGTGCTTGAATCCGAGCGAGGTATCTTCCTCTGGCTCGCTCGGCGACTGCATAACGCCGTCGAGGGTGATCATCATGAGTACTGTTATTTTTCTCATTTACTATCCTTTACTTATGTACTTTATAGTGACTACTCTACCCGGTAGCACACAGTAAATATTGGATATTTTGGACAATCTTACGGTTTTTGCGGTACATCAAGGAGTTCCTTGGGAGTACGTCCAAAGAACTGCTTGGTTGCTCGGTTCAAATGAGCTTGGTCCACAAAACCAAGCTCAGCAGCAACAGTCGTTGCCGACCTACCCTGTTTGAGCAAGCTAAGCGCTTCATACACGCGTCGCAGCTGGTGAAGCTTGTGTGGCGATAAGCCGGTCGATCGCTTAATGAGTCGAGAATAACTTCGGGACGACAGTCCTTGTCGTGGCTGCTGCTCTGTATTGAGCGCTTTGCCAGTTATGAGTCCGAGGCTATGCATGTGCTCAATGAGCTGCTCGGCTTTTTTGAACTCCGGGAACTGCAACTGCACGCCCTCAAAAGTAAATTGCCCGCGCGCATCGGCAGGCAACGATAAGAAATGATTCGTAAACTGTGCAGTCGAAAAGTTTTTTACTTGCACGCCAGGCTGAAGCCTGATGGCCGTCACTGTCGTGCCAGGCAACAGGAGCTCATCACGCGGCCTGGTCTCTGGCCCCCTCAGAAAAACGCGTGAGTCTGTGGCACTTTGCGTCAGGATGATCGAAATGCAAGGATCAGCCAAGGCCGTGCGCGACATCACTTCTGTTGCGTTGCACGTCCAAATAGAAGCTATATACTCTAGCTCCGAAATACGCTCTTTCCAGGTGAGCTCGGTCATATAGAGAGTATATCGTTTTTAGGATGTTTCGTCAGGTCGCGCAGCGGTGGCGAGCGCTTCCCGTTTGTGCCGCATATGCGATTCCAGCAAGCCCAAGAAGCCAGCTGTGGTTGCCAAGAAGTTGCTGAGGCCGTCATCGACGAAAAGACTTACATAGATGCTCGAGATCAACAGCACAAACGAAACAGCCAGCAAACTTATACTCAGTACCGGAAACTTCGGCTGCGAAGAATGCATAGCGCGTTTGTATGACTGAACCATCGCTCGAGCTAAAAGAGCCAGTAGCACAAAGACAAGAGCGATGATAAGTAGTGTCATAATACTCATTATTATAAGTATATCAGAAAACGTACGAAGTCATGGTATAGTATAGCCTGGCAAAACCGACGAAGGAGATCTGATATGGAATCTGGCATCATCGTGGTCGTGGTCCTCATGGGAGTGGCGGCGCTCGTCATGGGCATCCTGCACATTCGCGCGGGCATACCGACCAAATCCCAGCTGGAAAACGCCGAATACAGCATCGCACTGAAGCGCGGACACAAGAAGCGCCGCGGCCAGCTCCAGCGACTCTCGGCAACGTTCCTCGCGGCCTTCGCACTGCTGACCTTCGTCTCGGCGCTCTGGACTGTGCCCGCCCTCGTCCGCGAGATGCGCGACGCTCAGTACGACTTCTCCACGGGAACAACCCCCATCTCTGGGGTGCTGATCGCCGAGGCGGCGCTGACCGTCGTCGGGGCCATCGTGACCTTCGTGCTCTGGGTTCGGGCGTACCGCCGCCTCCAGGTGGTCAAGGCCATGCCCGACCTCGACAAATAGCACGGCCACGAGCGTGGGCGGGACTCACCCGCCCACGCTCGTGCATATGTACATCATCTGGCGCAGCGGGGAATCCGATCGCCAAGAGTAATGCAATCATCTATACTATGTTCTACTAACAGTAAGGAGAAAATCATGAGCAAAGCCATCTTTGTTAACCTGGCCGTCAACGACATCACCGCTTCACGCGCGTTCTACCAATCAATGGGCTTTTCAGTAAACGAAGCGTATAGCAACGAAGATGCTAGCTTCATTGTGATCGACGATAACATCAACATCATCCTCCTGACCCGCGACCTCTTCGCAAAGAGTTCACTGCGCGATGTCGCCGATACAAGTAGCAGCCGCGAAGTAACCATCGCCATCCAACTTGACGATCGCGACGCAGTCAACAAAGCCGTTGACGCCGCTATCGCCGCGGGTGGTACCGAAGAGGGTGATGTTATGGATGACGAGATCATCTACTCCCGTGGTGTTGCAGACCTCGATGGCCACCGCCTCGATATCAACTGCCTCAAGAAATAATTTTACTTCTTGTGCGCCGCAAACGGGCCTCTCTATCAGGAGGTCCGTTTTTTAATTTCAGACTTTACCAGTGTACGCAGCGAAATATTTGACATCCCCCATGCATGTGACCATACTGAGAATACGCTTAACAGGTAGGAAACTACGGGAGGATACGGTACATGCGAAGCTTATTTATTAACGTATCAAAGCGGGTCGGCCTTATTGCATTAGTGGCGTCACTGGTTGTTAACAGTGGCGCCACTTTTGTTTTTGCCGCTCCGTCGCCAGCGAATTTGGTCGCGCACTGGAGCTACGACCAATCGTCCGGCACAACGCTTACAGACGATAGCGGCAATGGCCACACCGGCACATTCAGCAGCACGCCAACGTGGACGGCAGGCAAACTGAATAACTCGCTCAAGTTCGACGGCACCGACAATGTCGCCCTTGGCAATATCACCCAGATCAACAACGTCAGTAAAGTAACGCTCGCCACATGGATAAAGCGCACAACGACAGGCGCAGATATTTTTATCGGCAAGCAAGCCTCCAACCAAGATCTCGGCATCGAAGCCTACAGTGATGGCAAAGTATACTTCGACATGAGTAAAGGCTCGAGCGCATCGGGCAGCGTGACCCTCAACGACACTGCTTGGCACCATGTTGCGATGGTGTTTGACGGCACACAGACTGGCAACGCCAACCGCCTAAAGGCCTACGTCGATGGCACCCAGAAGACACTCACATTCAGTGGCACTATTCCTACAACAACATCGAGCAACACGACGGCATTCAACGTGGGCAAGATGAGCGGCGAATACTCCAACGGCCAAGTGGACGACACGTGGCTGTACGCACGCACACTGAGCACCAGCGAAATCCAAGATCTAGCCCAAGTATCGGCACCAGCACCCGACACAACTGCGCCGTCTGTACCGAGTGGCCTCAGCGCGACGGCTGTTTCGCAAAGCCAAATCAACCTGGCTTGGACGGCAGCGACAGACAATGTCGGCGTGGCTGGCTACCGTGTCTACCGAAACGGCGCTACCATCGCTACCACAAGTAGCACCTCCTACCAGAATACTGGCTTGACCGCGAGCACGGCATACACCTACACAGTCCGCGCCTACGATGCTGCCGGCAACGAGAGCGCCGACAGTACAGCCGCCTCGGCCACGACACTCGACCCACCAGCGCCCGACACGATTACCCCAACAGTGAGTCTTTCCGCTCCGACCGATGGCGCAACCGTGAGCGGTACGGCTACCATTGCCGCTTCCGCCAGCGATAATGTCGGTGTGGCTGGCGTCAAATTTTACGCCAATGGCACGCAGGTTGGCGGCGAATCAACGACCGCGCCGTACAGCACCTCCTGGAACACCGCCGGTGTCGCAAATGGTTCAGTTCAACTGACCGCTGTTGCACGCGACGCAGCCGGCAACACCACAACGAGCGATCCAGTGACCGTAACGGTCAACAATGTTGCGCAGACGCACAAATACGTCAGCGCAATCTCTTCGAACGGCCGCTTCTTTATGGATCAGACTGGCCTCCCGATCTTGATCAAAGGCGACTCGCCATGGGCAATGTTCAGCGACGTATCGCCAACCCAAATCGAAACCTGGGCCGCAAACCGCGAAAACCATGGTTTCAACGCCGCCATCGTTTCACTCGTGGGTAGCACAACAAATGGTGGTCCATCCAACTCCGGCGCAACATACGACGGCGTTCTTCCGTTCGTCGGCGGCAACATCACCAGCTGGAACGAAACCTACTGGTCGCGCATGGACAGCTACCTCACGACGCTCAAGAACCACGGCATCACCGCCTTCCTCTACCCAATGGACGGCTGGAACACGCTCTCGGGCGCTGCATTCTCCGGCAAATCAGCCGCCGACTGCTACACCTACGGACGAATGGTTGCGACGCGCTACGCAAGCTACCCGAACATCGTCTGGATGGCTGGCGGTGACTACAACGGCTATAGCGGTACCGTCAACACACAGTTCCAGAACATGCTCTCGGGCATTCGCTCTACCGGTGACACACGAGTGTTCTCGACACAGCTCAACAATGAAACGCTCACAACTGACGTATCGACATTTGAGTCACTCGCAAACTGGAACTTTGCTTACACCTACACACCTACTTACCAGAAAGTCCTCCGTGGTTATGATCGCACACCAAGCACGCGTGACCCACGCCCTGTTGTGTTCGGTGAAGGCAACTACGAAGGCGAAGACAATTACGGTGGCCCAGCCACGACCAATGAAACGCTCCGCCGCCAGCAGCTCTGGTCACTCACAAGCGGTGCCGCCGGTGAGTTCACCGGTTCGCAAGACTGGCAATTCAACGCTGGCTGGGAATCTCGCCTCGACACCGCCTGGATCACGCAGGCACAAAAGATGCGCGACTTCTTCAGCGACCTCAACTGGAGTCAGCTGGTACCAGATGAAACCACACCACTTGTTACTGCCGGCCGTGGCACCAAGCTCACATCTGACACCAGCCTCGACGTCCTCCAAAACGACTACGTTACGGCCGCTCAGACACCAGACAAATCCCAGGCAGTTGTCTACGTCCCGACCAGCGGAAGCGGTGCCGGAACTGCGCGAACCATCACGCTCAACCTTGCCCAACTGCCAGCTGGCTACACCGCGACGTGGGTAGACCCGACCGACGCGTCGTCAACGCAGTCTGCGACTGTCGATGCCTCTGGCAATGTCACAACCCCAGGCACACACAGTGATGGCACACGAGACTGGTTACTGGTTATCCGGTAGCCAGCCGCATTCGGCTGTACTATAGCTAAAAAAGCTATAAAGTATAGGCTATGAAAGAAAATCCGAAAAAACCCATCGTCAGAAACCGCAAAGCTGCCTGGACTCTCGCCCTCCTGACCCCGCTCATTGCTGAACTCGCCTTTGGAAGCACGCCTATACGATTTGCGTACCTTATACTTCTCTGGTTGCCAATTTACGGCGCGGGCGTTTTGCTCATCCGTGAGTTGGTAGCCAGGACCGGTCGTGGTTGGCCAAGTATTTTGCTACTCGGCGTGGCGTATGAAATCGTCGAAGATGGCCTAGGCCTGCAGGCGCTCACCAGTCCACATCTGTATCATGCAGCTGATTGGGCGCCGCAGATCCTGGGGTTCAATGTCGCGTACTGGGTGCTAAACATCATTTACCACGTTGTCTTCAGCGTTGCCATTCCGATATTTATAACGAACTTGCTCTTTCCCGCCTTTAAGGACAAACCTTACCTCAAGAAAGGCGGTATCGTGTGGGTAACGCTCTTTACCATTATCGGCGTTCTGATGATGCGAGGAACCGTTCCGCCGAGCCAAGACCCGGGGTATAACGAGCCGCTCTCTATTATCATCGGCTGCGTTGTAGCCGCTATCGCCATCGGGTTTGTAGCGCTCCGCTTTTTACCGCGCAAACAAGCCACGCGGCCAACGGATACTCCGGTCCCTTCAGCCAAACTACTTGTAGCACTTGGGGCGGTCAGCACCGTCGTTACGTTCGGGCTTATGTATCCATTCGGGGGCGCCGTGCAACCACTCTTCACGCATGGTGCGTGGGCGTACGTGCCAGTGGCGATTGGCACTGCGCTGGCCATCTGGGCCTACCGAGTTATCACGGCGTGGAGTCGTTCATCGCAGTGGAATAATCGCACAGCCCTCGCATTAGCCAGTGGCGCGCTCGTTGGGCACACGCTGTTTGGCCTGCTCGGTGCGAAACTTCAGCTTGTTGATCGTATCGGGCTGGCTGTGATACTGGCCATTATGTCGTGGCTGCTTTACCGACTGTACCGAAAGCAGATGCCAACAACCGCCTCATGAACCGCTACCGCAAACGCGACGCGCCACCTATCAATGCACTCCCCGAGCATGATCTATTGCGCATGGCGAGCACGCACATAACCCAACTCGTCGTCGGATTCCTGGGGTTGAGTGTAGCGTTTTTCGTACTCACGGCTGTTGCCGACAACCTCTACCCAGGCACGGTTACTATCTACGTCTGGGGGCGGGTTATTACCGAACTCGTGCTTGGGGTGGCGTACTTCTTGTTCGCGTACCTGTTTCGACGTGGTAAATTTTGGGGATACTTAAGGATGCTGATGACTTCAGCGCTGGCACTTTTGAGTACGTTGTCTGTCGTCTTTTTAGTGGGCGATTACCCCATATGGCTTCGTCTCGAGCAGGCGCTGCAAGCGATCGTGGTTCTGTATCTTATGTATCTTCTGACGCGGCCGGCGATGCGTACGCACTTTCGGAAGAAGTAACTGGGGTAACCTTTATATAGATACCTTGACTTAAAACGTCGCTTATGCTATAGTATATATCGACGTAGAGTCCGATCGAGTTCCTGGAGGAACCGTGCACATCACCAAGAAGTTCCTGGCAGCCCTGGTTGTCGCCGTCGCCATCATCAGTGCCGTGGTGGGCGGCGGGATGGCGCTCCTCTTCGGAGGCAGCGCCACCCCGACCGCTTCCGCTCCGGTCACCGTGACCGTGACGGCGGCACCGGCCACCGCCACGCCGCCGGCCAACCAGCCCAAGGTCATGAAGGCCGTGGACAACGGTCCGGCGGCCGAGCTCGTGCCCGACAGCAAGGGTGACACCTGGGACGCCAGCTACCGCTGCAAGGAAGGCTTCGTGCCCGTCCAGGTCGCCGTCGGCAAGACGACGCAGAAGGACGGCGCCACGCTCAGCCTGACGGAGGAGCGCCACCGCGACTACGGCTACGCAACGTACAACACCGACCAGATCAGCGTGACCCTCCACGTCAAGCTGGACAACTACGTGTACGCGCCGACGCTGATCATCAACACCGGGGCGCACGGCGCACAGCCGTACCTGTACCCGCAGCACCTGTTCCAGGCCTCGCTGCAGCCGGGCGGGGCCAACGACTACAACTTCTTCACCCTGGCCTACACCCCTGCCCACTACGAGGACGACGGCATCACCGACGTCACCGTGTGCACGCACTCCACCAACTGACCCTTCGATCTCCACGTCACGGCGAGCCCGCGCTCCGCGCGCGGGCCGCCAGTGGACCCTATCGCTCAAAGCAATTTGAGCCATGAGGTCCGCTCAATACAAACTGCTACAATAAGCTCATGATCAAGCTGATTATCTTTGATTGGGACGATGTCTTCACGCAAAACTCTATCGCTGGCTACTACGCCTGCTACCGCGAAGCGCTGAAGGGTGTCGGCATCTCGCTCGGCACCGAGGAGGAAGACAAACGCATCAAGGCAAAGTGGGGCGCTGGCCATCGCGAGCAGCTCATCTATCTGCTGAAGGAACGCCCCGAACTTATCGACAAAGCAATCAAAATCTACGAAGAACATTTCTTTGGCAACACATTCGTTGACCGCCTTACCATTATTCCCGGTGCGCAAGAACTGCTGAAAAGCCTCGCCAAGAAATACACGCTCACTGTCGCGACCGGCGGTCACCCGCGCATTATAAAAGACCGCTTGTTTCCCAAATTCAACATCCCCGATGTCTTCGCGCAGGTCCTAACCATCTATGATATCGACGACCTAGCACATGCCAAGCCGCACCCTTACATGGCCAACAAAATCCTCGAAACGCAGCATATCCAACCAACTGAAGCAGTGCTTGTCGGCGACGCCGCAAGCGACATGCAAATGGCCTGGAACGCTGGCGTCGAACCGATCGCCGTGCTCACAGGCCACCTAGACCGCGCCCAGGCCGAAGCATTGGGCGTGAACCATATTATCGAGAACGTCACCCTCCTCGAGACAGAACTCGAGAAGTTCTAGTACTTATTTTTCTGCGTTGAGCTCAGGATAAAGCGGCTCAACTTCGCCGAAGTAGCTATCGAAGTCAGGCATCTCTTCGCCCGCAACATAGGCGACAAGCCGGTCTAGAACCACATGTGTGCCTGGCGCAAACCCAACGCTCGAAGGCAATCCTGTCTGCGTAAATCGCAGCTCCGTACCACCATCCTTCGGTGCCACTGTCCAGGTAACAATCGTGTTGGCGCCGCCAGGCATGTACTCATGCGTTGGGTGGTTGTGCTCGTACTTAAACTCTTTTTCTGGCTCCCACGCCAAGATTTTGCCGCTCCAGTCGAACGGCCCAGAGTGGACGGTAAAGGTGCCTCCCTGCTGCGGGTCAATGTCGACCGTGGCGTTGTACCATGTGCCGAACGCGCCTGGGCTTGTTAGCGCGCGCCACACATCGCTTGGTTGCTGTGGCAGTTGTCTTGTGAAGTCGAGTTTTACGCCGTCTTGCTCGAGGGTGACGGTACCTGATTGGGTTTTGGCCATGATGGAATTCCTTTTTAGGTTCCTCTATTATACTGTAACTTGCCGTAACCCATATTTTAGTATATTATAACTTTCAGTCGCCACACGCTGGCACAGATACGAAGGAGTGGTTATGGGTTCAGACCTACCCCCATTCGATGTAGCGTACAAAACGCTCTGCGCTCACGGCGCGCACATCGAACCGGAACATCGCAGAATTGTGCGGCTCAATGGCATCGCCGCGCGCGACGGAAATCGCATACTGCCCGTCCTTGTCGACACCTTCGCGATGCAGGGAGTCGGCCAGCTGTATGCCGGCGAAGAGATGCGAATTCTCCTCAACCGGCAGATGGCTGTTGGATCGAACAGCCTCACCGCCTTCGATTGCATGCTCGGCAAAGCCTACAGCAACAGAAACCGGCTTCTGATCGGATTCTCCGGTTATGGCACCGCCGGCCGCCCTTACGACGTCGAGGCCCAGGCCATGCAGGCAGTTCTGGCACGTCTGCGTCAGATAGGCCAGGTGCCGTCGCTGATCGTAGACGGCGGCGTGAGCGATGGCGTGCCCGGCCTCAGCGGTCTGCTCGCCAAACGAGCCGGCGTCTCCAGCCTGGGGTTCGTCCCTAAGTCTGGGCTCGACGCGATCGGTCCGCGCGATCACCTGGTTGTTCGCAAGAGCACATTCCAGGAGCGTGAACGGCTGGTCGGTTTGGCACCCGACGCGATCATATGTCTGAACGGCCACGATGCGACGGTGCGTGAATGCGTGGCGGCGGGTGAGGCCGGTAGTGTCATCCTCTTGTTGGCTTTCCGCAGCAGCTACGATCACAGGTCGTTCGCTGGCAGGTACGAAACGCTGTCGAAGCTTCGGAAAACCATGAGCGAGAGACGCCTGCGGGTCTGCCGTGACCCCAAGAATCTCCTGGCCGACGTTCGGTGGATGGTCCAGACTGCACTCGAGGCGAGCGTGCCCAATCGCCGCTCGCGCCAGCGGACGATCAACACCATTCTGGCCACCTGACGGTGAGGCCGCTCCGCGCGCAGCAACCCTGCGTTAGTGGAGCGGCCCGCCGCAAAAAGTATGACATTATATATAAGTTCAGTTTTTCGCGCGGGCGCGGGCTCTCCATCCGGAAAGCCCGCGCCGTCGCGCTTCTCGAAGCCAGCTAGCAGTGCTGGAGTCCCAGACTCCGCGACCCCGGCGTGACGTAGACGAAGCTGATGTAGCCCGTCTGCCCGCCCCTCTGACCCTTGAGCCAGCGGTCGGTGTCGATGCGGTTGGGGTTGTTGTCGTCGACCGACGTGTTGCGGTTCTCGTTGGTCATCCCGGCGCCGGTGTCCCAGCACAAGGCCGTGAACGTGTCACCGCTCCACATATCGGTCCCGCCGAGTTTGCAGCCATTGCTCGCGCAGTACGGCTGCATGCTCGTCGAGAGGTACGACGGAGTAGAGTCCTCGCCCAGCCCACTGGCGCCTTCCAGGTGCATGTTCTGCACCGTCGCCACCGCGGTCTGCGGCGGGGGCGGCTGCGGGTTGGAGTGACCACCGTTGTTGCTGGTCCCGCCGCTGTGCCCGGTGTTGCCGGTCGGGGGCGGGGGCGGCGCCTGAGTGGTCGGCTTCGGCGGTGCCGGCGGCGTGTAGGCGTTGATGGTGAAGTCACGCGCCCCACTCTTCAACGACTCGTGGTCGCCCGTGACCGAGTGCCGCCACTTGGCGGTCTCGAACATCTGGACGATGGCCTTGGGCAGGTCCTTGGCCAGACCCTTGAAGGCTGCGCGGCCGATGGCGAACAGGATGTTCCGGTCCACCAGCAGCACACAGCCCACGTCACCCCATGTCTTGTTGCGATCGAGACACCGGATGTACTCATCCCCGACCTTGGCGATCTCGCTGAGGAACTCGGCCACGGTCTTGGACTTGTCGGCGCCACCACCGAGGGGAATGTAGCGCCAGACGACCTCACCGAGGAAGTACAGCCGCTGCGTGTCGTTGTCCGCCTCGGTGACGTGCACCTTGACCTGGCTGTTACCGATCGGCGTCCGCAGGTAGTAGCCCGGGGGGACCACGCCACTGCGGAAGTCCGGCCCGTTGATCTGCGGCTGCGAACCGAAGTCACCCGGCCGGATGAACGCCAGCATCTGCGACGCCCCGATGTCGCCCTGCGGCGACCGCGCCGGTGTACCGACACCATCACCCGAGAGCGTGACCGCCACCGGAATGCTCGTGTCGTTGAGCAGGTGCAGCGTCTTGCCGTCGAAGCAGGCCTTGATCGGCAGGTCGCCAGGGATGCTCACGCGGCTGTTGTCTTCCGCGCACATCCCTTTGTCTTCACCGGCCCATGCCGGGACGGCCACACCACCGACCAGCGCGATGAACGCCAGTACGAGAGTGAACGCCGAACGCGTTACTTTGCTGCGCATGTGTTGTCCACTACCTTCCCGAGGGATTCGAACGTACTACCGAAACCGTTGGCCTCGTCGTCGCTGAGTTGCGTGCTGGAGGCCACCTTGTCGAGCGCCGATGCGCCGTTGGACAGCATGGTCTTCGTGTCGGCCGGAACCGACGCGTCGCCAGCAGCCCCACGGAGCTGTGCCGCCGCCTGCATGATGATGGTCTTGTCGTCGTTCGTGGCGGTGCCCGACACCGCGTTGGTCACGGCGTTGGTCAGCCCATCGGGCAGCTTGATCAGCTGCTGACAGTAACCGGGCGCACCCTCTCGGAGGGACACAGCCGAATCGTCGCTGCACGCGGCCGTGGGCAGGATCGTCGCAACCGCCACAGCCAAAACGACCATGGAGCGACTGCACGAAGTGAACCTCAAGGTTACCCAACTCCTCACTTAAACTGCAAGCCCCGAATTGCACGGGGCTCTTATCCTAACTTGGCTTCCAATAAATATACTACAGAAACAGCTTCGTCACAATTTTGCAAATAATTTCATGGACTGAGGCCCCCTCCGGGTGGAGGGGGCCGTTCGCGCACACAGTCCTCAGTGGCTTCTGTCTTTAGAGCCTCCTCGACATAGATGGTCCGGCTGATTGGTTAACCAGCCGGTTGTCCTGTTCCTTCGCCGGTTGCCGACGGTGGAGCGACCGTACCGGTGATCGGCCCGCCCGATTGCTCGGGAGGAGGTGTGCTCCGCGTCGGCGGGGACGTCGTCGCGGTGTGCGACGGCTTGGGCTTCACAGCCTTCGTCGTCGTGGGCGTCGGCGTCTCCGTTTCGGGAGTCGTCTCCGGCGCTGGCGGCGGCTGCTCGGTGGTCTTCGGTGCCGGCGGTGGGTCTTGTTTCAGACCCACTTTCTTGCCCGAGTCCAGGTCTGCCTTCGGGAAACTGACCGAAGGCGTTCCTTTGAGCTTGGCTGCGAAGACCCCCTGGCAGACGCGACCCGTATCGGCACCCGAACCGCTGGGATTCTTGCCTTCCCAGACGGTACAGACGTATGCCGGCGCGTCCGGGACGTCCGGATTGACGGCGTTGAACGCTGTCATCCAAGTGTCGCCCTGCTGCGTCTTCTCGTCACCGTCGGTCGTACCCGTCTTGCCGGCCAGCTCATGCTCGGGGACCTGGTCGTGAACCGCGGTACCGTGCGTGAAGACACCAGTCATGGCCTGGGCGACGACACGCGCGGTGTCTTCGTCCATGGCGTCACTGGATTCGTCTTCGTGCTCGAAGACGCGGTCGCCATCCGACAGCGTGATCGCGTCGATGATGTGCGGCTTGTGGTACGTTCCGCCGTTGGCGATCGTGGCAGTCATCACCGCCAGCTTCAGCGGCGACAGTTCGACAGAACCACCGATGGCGAGTCGCGGCTCGACGCTGAGCTTGGCCGGCGCGTTCTTGCCCGGGACCGGACTGGAGTCGGCACCCGCCTTCTTCAGCAGACTGGCCACGCTCTTGGGTGTGACCGAGTAGCCGCTGATGTCGGCCAGCGACTTGCGATCATCGCAGTTCGCCATCTTGCCAGTTGCTGCCTCGACGTAGACAACGTTGTTGCTCGCCGCCAACGCATCGGCCAGGGTCATCTTGCACCCCGGCGCATCCGCTCTTGTGTGGTCCCAGATCGGCGGTCCGTCGATCTGGATGTACTTGGGAGCGGCGAACGTCGAGTTCGGCGAAACGCCCTTGCCGACCGCATCGGCCAGCACGAACGGTTTCATCGTCGAACCCGGCGGCCTGGAGGCGTACATGGCATAGTTGTTCGCGTCAGCACCGTAATTGATGCCACCGCTCATGCCGAGCACGCCGCCGTCGCGGGGGTTGAGGATGACCGCGCCCGAAGGACGCCCACCGCGGATTTCTCTTTGGTGAGCCTTGACCAACGCGTCCTGCACACTGGGATCGATGGAGAGCTGAATCTTCAGCCCACCTCGCGCCAACATGCTGTCCACGGTGGTCGCACCCTGTTCGGCTGCGTCCGATTCCTTCAGCCCATCATTGTCGATGGCCAGCTGGGTCTGCCACGCGGCCATCCAGTCGCGGATGTAGTGCATCAGGTACGGATCGCCGTCGCCCTTCTGGGGCTGCTTGATGGTATCCGTCAGCTTGAGCGGCAGAAGCGCCTTGGCCCTGTTCACGACGTCTTCCGACACCATGTTCGGGACGCCCTCGAGATCGCGGTAGCCGTCGAGCACGTACTTCACGCGATCGTTCAGCGCGTCGGCATTGACCAGGTTGCTTGGCCGGCCCTCGTACTTCGAGAACGCGCCCGGTCGCTGAACCAACGCCGCCAGGAACGCCGCTCGGGCGACCTGTAACGGGTCGTTGATGTCAGTGAGTGTCGTCGCCGACACGCCGAACCACGTCTGCGCCGCGTCCTCGACGCCGTACGCACCCCGACCGTAGTAGTTGGAGTTGACGTACTTCGTCAAGATCTGGTCTTTGGAGAAATCCTTCTCCAACCGGTACGCGTAGATCCACTCGTTGACCTTGCGGCTCGCGGTCTTCGACTGGGTCAAGTACGCGTTCTTGACGTACTGCTGGGAGATGGTGCTCCCACCAGACGCCCACGACCCGGTCCGAGCGTCCACCAGGACTGCTCGAGCCGTTCCCAGCAGCGAGACCGCTTCGTGGTCGTAGAAGCTACGATCCTCCGCGGCCATGTGCGCCTGCCGGATGAGCGGCGAGACCTGCTTGTCGTCGAGCTGTTTGCCGCTGGCGGTGCTGGGGATGTGCCCCAGCTCGGTCTTGCCATCTGCAGCAAGCACGACCGTCGGCTGACCGACGGTGTATGCCGGCAGTTCGGTGTGGTCCGCCTGGTACTTGACGTACACCAGGAATCCACCGGCGCAGAGCGCACCGATGAGGGCGAAAATCAGCCCCACCTTTATCACGCGGGCTCGGAAACTGGGTTTCCCTTTCCTTGCTTGCGCCACCTCAATGCTCCTTAGGCACCTCGAAATGGACAATCATCTATGTTAAATGACTCGTATGCGCTCGCTATACTATAACATATATTTAACAGATGTCACGATATATCGTACAATGCTTGACATATTCGGTTTACACACTATAATATGTCTCAGCGTCGTGCTCCCTCGTGGGAGCATTTTTCGTGCAGTTGCACGGCCAACGCGCACCGTTTCGAACTTGGAGGCACAATGCGTATCCGGATCGTCATCATCTCCGCAGCTCTGGCGTTCGCGTCGCTCACCGCGTGCGGTTCCGAGGACGACACGACTCCGTCGCCGGTGAACGCACCGTCGGCTCAGAACAGCGCACCCACGGACAACGACCTGTCGTTCAACCCCTGTGCGCTGATCAACGCCGCCGACGTGTCGAACGCCGCGGGCGGGGTATTCACTCTGGTGAAAGACGACAACCCGCCGGTCATGGGGCCGTTCTCGGAGCGCGCCTGCGCCTACACCAGCCCCGATGGTCGCGACGCGATAGTCCGGACGTTGCTGGACGACGCACCGGGCGGCACCGTCTGGAAGAACAGCGTCATCGGCGGCAAAAACAGCAGCAGGGAGGGCGCCTACAAGCCGCTCCCCACGGTGGGCGACGAAGCATTCTTCGGCCCCGCCGGCACGGTGACGGTTCGCAAGGCCTACCTCGTGGTCATCATCGACATGAGCGGCGGGACGCAGGACACGAAGGAGTCGCTGCGAATGCTCGCCACGACAGCGATTTCGCGCGTCGGCTGAACAGGCTTCGCCACGACCACGTGCGGGGAGCGGCTCCACTCCGGAGCCCTCCTCGCACAACCGAATTGCACTTATTTTTTGGAAAGCTCTGACAGCTTGCGGCGAAAATCTTTCTGATTGAATCGTCCCGGATAGTCTACCAGTTCATGATTCAACACCGTAAAACCTGCGTCGCGGAGTGGCTGCGCGGCAACGTCAAAGACGTTTGACTTGATCAGAATAATCTTCGTATCTGGCTCAGCCAATTGTCGTACGCGCTCGAGCAGTTGTGGCAGCGCGGCGCGGATTCGCTCTTGGCGCTGATGCTTGGTTACTTCGTGTTCCTGTGAGTTTTCGAGCGCCTCGATCATGTACCACCCGTCTGCCTTGAAGCGATTTAACCATCCGATCTTGTCCTGCTCGAGCTCGGACTCGGGCCGCTCGATAGCCTCGGGGTACAGCGCGCGAATGGTGTTCGTAAACAGCCGATCGTCTTTGCGCTCGCGGTCAGTGTAATAGAACTGCCGGCTGCTCTGCACTTCCGCTGCGGGCGGTGGTGATTCGGCGATCATGAGGAACTTGATATGCTCTGGCTTGTACTTCTTTCTCTCGTCGTCGTATGAACTCATAGCTATATAGTACCTCGCTTTGCAATTGCTGTTTGTAGTACCATAAGCATATGCGTGCAATTTGGAATGGATCAATCAGCTTCGGACTCGTCAGTATTCCCGTCAGACTTTACAGTGGTAGCAATTCGCGGGCCGGTATCGACCTCGATATGCTTCACAAGGAAGACCACTCGCCGATTCGCTTTGCGCGGATTTGCCGCAAGGACGGCGAGGAAGTGCCTTGGGACGACATCGTGAAGGGGTACGAATACCGCGACGGCGACTACATCGTGCTGAGCCAGAAGGAACTCGACGAGCTCGATGCCAAGAAATCCCAGACCATCGATATCCTCCAATTCGTCAATGAAGACGACATCGACATCCGCTACTTCGAAAAACCATACTACCTCGAGTCCGACAAGGGCGGTGACAAAGCTTACGCGCTCCTGCGTGCAGCATTGAAGAAATCCGGCAAGCTAGCCCTCGCCCGATTTGCCATGCACGAGCACGCGCACATTGCGGTTATTAAACCCGTTGGCCGCGCGCTGGTGCTGAACCAAATGCGTTATCCTTCTGACCTTCGTGAGCCGGGCGAGCTGCACTTGCCAACCGAGAAAGAACTCTCTGAGAAGGAAATCGACATGGCGCTCAAACTCGTCAAGCAAGAGACCAAACCATTCATTCCCGAAGACCTGCGCGACACCTACACCGAAGAGCTCGAGGAACTCATCAAGGACAAAGCTAAAGGCAAGAAGCTCCCTAAAGGTCATGAATCCAAGGGCGCTTCCGGCAACGCCAAAGACCTGATGAGCGCGCTCAAAGCCAGTTTAAAGGAGTAGCTGCCTATGGGCTTGCGGGAGTATTTCCGGAAACGCAGTTTTAGCGAGACGCCTGAGCCAGAGGGCAACAGGAAGCCGGCGCGAGGCCGCGCTACTCCTCGGGCACAAGACGGTCGTCGGAGCAACACGACCTCGCGCCGCCATACGTTAAAATTCGTTGTTCAGGAGCACCACGCCACCGCGCTGCACTACGATTTCCGCCTCGAGATGGACGGCGTTCTCAAAAGCTGGGCCGCGCCGAAGGGTCCGAGCATGAATCCGCACGATCACCACCTGGCCATCCAGACCGAAGATCACCCTTACGAGTATCGCAACTTCGAAGGCGTCATCCCCGAAGGGAACTACGGCGCGGGTAACGTCATCATCTGGGATGAAGGCACGTACGAACCACGTGACCCGCAGGGCGACGAGAAGTCACTCTTGCGCGACCTGAAGAAAGGTCACGTCACATTTGTAATGCATGGCAAGAAACTCCAGGGCGAGTTTGCGCTCATCCGTATGCCGAATGCCAAGGAAGACGACGCCTGGCTTCTCATAAAGAAAGGCGACGAATACGCCAACAGCACCGACGTCACCAAAGAAGACGAGTCTGTTCGCTCGCACCGCCATGTCGACGACCTCGGTGCGCACGGTAAGTTGCCTGATCTCAGCGAGTTTCCCAAAGTCCGCCAGCCCTGGACGGTCACGCCCATGCTTTGCACGCTCGTGGATGAGCCGTTTGACCGCGACGGGTGGATTTTTGAGATCAAATGGGATGGCTACCGCGCGATCGGCACCAAGCATGGCGCCGACACGCAGCTTTACTCGCGCAATCAACTCGACTTCCGCGAGAGGTTTCCGCCCGTCGTCGAGGCGCTGCGCGAGATCAAGCACGACGTGATCCTCGATGGCGAAGTTGTTGTCGTGGATGATGAAGGCCGCGCACATTTTGAATGGCTACAAGGCTGGAATAAGGTCCCGCACGGCACACTCCAATATCACATCTTTGATATCCTCTGGTGTGACGGTCACGATGTGCGCAACTTGCCGCTCGTACGTCGCAAGGCTTTGCTCAGTGCCATCCTCCCGAAGAGCTCGGTGCTGCGCTACAGCGACCACGTCACTGGCAAAGGGCTCAAACTCTTCCACGAAATGCAGCGCCGCGGGCTGGAGGGCATGGTCGCAAAGCGCGCTGACAGCACATATCGTGAGAATGTCCGCGGTGGCGACTGGCTGAAAGTAAAGACACACATGCGCCAAGAGGTTGTGATCGGCGGCTACACTGAGCCACGTGGTGGGCGTAAATATCTCGGCTCGCTGCTCGTGGGCACATACGAGAAAGGTGAGCTGATATACCGTGGTCACTCCGGCGGCGGCATTGGCGATGAGCAACGCAAACAATTACAGGCAAAGCTCGCGCGGCTGGAGCGCAAGACGTCGCCGTTCAGCACCGAGCCAAAGCCGAACGCGCCGGTTCACTGGGTGAAGCCTGAGCTGGTATGTGAGATGGAATTTAGTGAATGGACGAGTGAGGGATCTATGAGGCATCCAGAGTTTAAGGGTTTGCGACCGGATAAGAAGCCGGAAGATGTACACCGCGAGAAGTCAAAGTCCGTCAGCCACGCTGAGCATAGTCAGACCCACGCCAGCCAGCGCTCGTCTATGTCCTCTTCCCGACGGTATCGAAGCCTGGCGGCGAGGAGCGATAGCTCCGAGACCCAAGCCGGAGGGAACGGGGACATAGACGAAAAGCTGGTCCACGCAGAATCCTCAGACGCCTCTTCGCCCCATTCTCCACCCCTCCTAAGACAGTCGGGATCGAAGAAGGGGGCGAGCGGCGTCAGCAGGCCGAATCGAAAAGTAAGGGACAAAAAGAAGGGGCGGACCGACCAACAGGACCCCAGTCCTTTAGTCTCCCGTTCGAACCAACTCACCTCGACAAAGTCTTCTTCCCCAAACACAAATACACCAAAGGCGACCTCTTCGAATACTACACCGCCGCCGCCGAGTACATCCTCCCCTACCTCAAGGACCGCCCACTCTCCATGAACCGCATGCCCAACGGCATCAAAGGCCCAAGCTTCTTCCAGAAAAACAACGAGCACCTGCCCGATTGGGTCCCGAGCGCTGACATCTGGAGCGACAGCAACAACGCCGACCTGCATTGGATTGTCGGCGACAAGCTCGACACGCTCCTCTACCTCGTACAGCTTGGTTCGATCGAAATCAACCCCTGGAACTCACGCGTCGGTCAACTCGACAGACCCGACTGGATCGTCATCGACCTTGACCCCGAAGGCGTCACATTCAACGACGTCATCAAGGTGGCCAAAACAGTCCACGAAGTCACCAGCGAATGGGACATCCCAGCCTACCCCAAGACTTCCGGCAAGACCGGCATTCACATCTTCATCCCCATGGGCGCGAAATACACCTACGAACAAGCCAAGAACCTCGCCCACCTCATAGCCCTTGAGGTCAACAAGCGCCAGCCCAAGCTTACCAGCGTCGAGCGTAACCCAGAGAAGCGCAAACACCGTATCTATCTCGACTTCCTCCAAAACCGCGAGGGTCAAACCCTCGCCGCGCCTTACTCTGTCCGCCCAACCGAGGAAGCCAGCGTCTCGATGCCGCTCCACTGGCGCGAAGTGAAGCTCGGCCTCAGCCCCATGGACTTCACCATCAAGAACGCCCTTGCCCGCCTCAAGCGCACCGGCGACTTATGGGAGCCAGTCATGGGTAAGGGCATCGACCTCGCAAAAGTCCTGAAAAAAATTGAATCTTCCAGCAAGTAACCGCGTCCGTCGCGTGATACAGTATATATATGACACGGGCGCGTATTGCGATCTTAGGGGTAGTAGCTCTTCTTTGTATTGGAGGAATAGTGACGGGCGTCTTTGCGCTAGCCAATAACTCGCTCGGCTCGCCCAAAGAGCACACGCATACGGCCTGCAGTGGCGACCATAACGAGTACACCGTTACCATCCAAAACGCCAAGCTCAGCATCGACAATATCCATGCCAAACGCTGCGACAAGCTCACCATCATAAATGGCGACGATACATTACGGCTCATGGCCTTTGGCGTCCACGACCATCACCAAGCATACGACGGCACCGAGGAAAAGACCCTCAAGCGCGGCGATCAGCTGAGCGTCACACTCGACCAAGCCGGCACATTTACCTTCCACGACCACTTGCACGATGAAGTAAAAGGCACATTCACGGTGGAGTAAGGCTATGAAGTTTACCTTTCCCAAACAGCTCAAAGTCCTTCTCATCACTGGCGGCATCCTCGTCACGCTTGCGGCGGTTGCGGCAGCGATATGGTTTATCAGCAACCACAACATTGCCGTGCTCAACCCGATGGGAACGATTGCTGATCAGCAGCGACAACTACTAACTACCTCCGTATTACTGATGGCGCTGGTGGTGATTCCCGTCTTTGTGCTCACCTTCGGCATCGCCTGGCGATATCGCGCCGGCAACAAGAAAGCCACGTACTCGCCTGAGCTTACTGGCAATAAGTGGGCTGAGGCGATCTGGTGGCTGATTCCGTTTGCAATCATCGTCGTTCTCGCTGGCATGGTTATTGTGAGTAGTCACACGCTCGACCCGTTCAAGAAACTTACGAGCAATAAACCGCCGCTCAAGGTACAAGTCATCGCGCTGGAATGGAAATGGCTGTTCCTGTACCCCGAGCAGCACGTCGCCGCGGTCAACTACCTGCCGATTCCGACTGACCGACCAATTGATTTCCAGCTGACGAGCGATGCGCCGATGAACTCATTCTGGATTCCACAGCTCGGCGGTCAAGTCTACGCCATGTCGGGCATGAGCACACAGCTGCACCTCATGGCCAGCAAGCCGGGCGACTACCGCGGCTCGAGCGCGAACATTAGCGGTGAAGGATTCGCCGGTATGACATTCACGACACACGCCACACCGCAATCCGACTTCGACAAGTGGGTTGCCGAAACGCAAAAGTCAAACAAGACAATGACGCTGGACACCTACAACGACCTCGCCAAGCAGTCCAAAAATGTCCCACCAGCTAGCTACACGTTCCCCGCCGCATACGACAAACTCTACGATACCGTCATAATGAAATACATGTCACACCAGTAGGAGGAATGATGTTCGGACGACTTACTCTCGATGCAATCCCTAAAGAACCGGTCACCCTCGGTGGTGTTGCAACGATGCTTTTGGGCGGCTTGGCCGTTGTGGCGCTCATCACGTACTTCAAAAAGTGGCGCTGGTTGTGGCAGAACTGGCTCACCTCGCTGGACCCAAAGAAAATTGGCGTGATGTATCTGGTCGTCGCGGGTATTATGCTGCTGCGTGGTCTTGGCGATGCACTGCTCATCCGTGTGCAGCAAGCGCTCGATGCCAATGCGCCGCTCAGCACCGACACGTTCCAGCAGATCTTTTCGGCGCACGGCACGATGATGATTTTCTTTGTGGCCATGGGCGTGATCTTTGGCATGATGAACCTCCTGATACCACTGATGATTGGCTCGCGCGATGTGGCGTTTCCGTTCCTGAACGCGGTGAGTTTCTGGCTGTTTGCCGCCGGCATGGTGCTGGTGAATGTGTCGTTGATGGTCGGTGAATTCCAGGCCGCTGGTTGGCTGGCTTATCCGCCGCTGAGCGAGCTCCAGTATAGCCCGGGTGTCGGCGTGGACTACTGGCTTTGGACGCTCCAGATTGCTGGCGCAGGAAGTTTGCTGAGTGGCATTAACTTTATGGTGACGATCATCAAAATGCGCGCGCCGGGTATGACGCTGATGAAGATGCCGCTTTTTGTATGGGCGTGCCTCGGCAGCTTGAGCCTTATCGTCGCTGCGTTCCCGATTCTCACCGCGACGCTGGCTATGTTGTCGCTGGACCGATTACTGGGCATGCATTTCTTTACGAGTAACGCCGGCGGCAACCCGATGATGTATATCAACCTCATCTGGGCATGGGGGCATCCAGAAGTCTACATCCTCGTGCTACCGGCATTCGGCGTTTTCTCGGAAGTCGTAGCGACGTTCTCGCGTAAACCGCTCTTTGGCTACACCAGTATGGTGTGGGCGATTGTGGGTATTACCCTCCTGTCGTTTGTCGTATGGCTGCATCACTTCTTTACCATGGGCGCGGGTGCAGATGTGAATGCGTTCTTTGGCATCATGACGATGATCATTGCTGTGCCGACGGGCGTGAAGGTCTTTAACTGGCTGTTCACGATGTACCGCGGCCGCGTCAGGTTCACCACACCGATGCTGTGGTTTATGGGATTTGTTACGACATTTACGATCGGTGGCGCGACGGGCGTGTTGATGTCCGTGCCGGCGGTTGATTTCCAGATTCACAACAGTCTGTTCCTGGTTGCACACTTCCACAATATGATCATCGGTGGCGTTATCTTTGGCGCCATGGCTGGGCTGACGTATTGGTTCCCCAAGTTTACCGGTTTTCGCCTCAATGAATTCCTGGGCAAATGCGCGTTCTGGTGCTGGCTGGGCGGATTCCTTTTGGCCTTCGTACCGCTCTACATCCTCGGTCTGATGGGCGCGACTCGCCGCCTTGACCATTACGACCCGTCGCTTGGCTGGCAATGGTTGTTCATAGTGGCTGGGTTCGGCGTGTTACTGATCTTGCTCGGCGTTGGTTTCCAGCTGCTGCAGATTGGCTACAGCATTTGGGACCACAAGAAGCACCCGAAGCCGGCAGAATCCGACCCATGGGATGGTCGCACGCTCGAATGGGCCGCATCTTCGCCGCCAAAGGAATACAACTTTGCGGTTATTCCAACCGTCACCGAACGAGACGCCTTTTGGCATACAAAACAACGCGGTGTTGAGGTCCCCAAACACTACGAAGACATCGAAATCCCCAAGAACACGCCACTCGGCATGTTCATTGCCGCCGGCGCGTTCCTGATTGGGTTCGGACTGGTGTGGCATATGTGGTGGTTGGCGATAGCTGGCTTTGTCGCAATTGTCGTGTTCATGCTTGTACGTTTTAGCGACGACAACACCGAACGGGTCATTACTGCCCGTGAAGTCGAGAAGATGGAGGCTGCGCTATGAATAACGACGCAGTAGCAACGACTCGTTCCGACAAAACAATCTTTGGGTTCTGGGTCTACATCATGACCGACTGCGTATTGTTTGCGACGCTTTTTGCGACGTACGCCGTGCTACGTAATTCGACTGCGGGCGGACCGAGCTCGCACGATCTCTTTAATATGCCGTATGTACTTGTCGAGACGCTACTTCTTCTGACCAGCAGCTTTACGTGCGGGCTCGCACTGCTCGCGGCACGCACGCAGAAACTCAAACAGGTTAGCGTCTGGCTGAGCATCACGTTCCTGCTCGGGCTGTCGTTCATCACGATGGAGCTGACCGAGTTCGCGCACCTTGCTGCCGAGGGCAACAGCTGGAATGCCAGCGCGTTTCTGTCGGCGTTCTTTACGCTTGTGGGTACGCACGGGCTGCACATCAGCATCGGGCTGCTGTGGATGCTCGTGATGGGCGCATTCCTCCTGCGCCGCGGGCTGAATGAACATTCTACGCGGCGCCTCGAGTTGTTTAGTATTTTCTGGCATTTCCTGGATATTGTATGGGTATTTATCTTTACCATTGTGTATCTGATGGGGGTCGCATAATGAAACGGTCACTTGTTCGCTACATCAGCGGGTTTGTATTGTCTCTGCTGTTTACAGCTGCGGCGTACCTGGCTGTTACGCAGAAAGTCTGGGGCGCCGGAGCGCTCGTGGGCGTGATCATCGGGCTTGCGATTGCGCAGGTGCTCGTGCAGCTGTATTTCTTCTTGCACCTGGGGCAAGAGACGAAGCCGCGATGGAAGCTTATGGTCTTGATCTCGACAATCGGCATCCTTGGTATCCTCGTGTTTGGATCGCTCTGGATTATGCAGAACCTCAACTACAATATGATGTCGCCGCAAGAAATGAACGTCTACATGATCGACCAGAACAGCCGAGGCTTTTAGCGAGTGTCCAAACTTAACGCGTATTTTCAGCTCACTAAGCCAGGTGTACTTTTCGGCAATGCACTGTCGGCTTTGGCGGGGTTTTTGTTTGCGAGTGGCGGTGCGGTCGATGTATGGCGCTTCGTATGGTTAAGCATCGGCACGACGCTGCTCATTGCATCAGCCTGCGTACTCAATAACTACCTCGACCAAGACATCGACGCCAAAATGTCGCGCACCAAGAAACGTGCCGCCTGGATGCGAACGGTTGGCGGGCGAGGCGCTGTTAGTTTCTCGATCGCTTTGGGCGTCGTCGGGCTTGGTGTGCTCATCGCCTACACCAACCCCTGGGTCGTGCTCATCGAGCTCATCGGCTGGTTTGACTACGTGGTGCTCTACGGCATGTGGTCAAAGCGCACGTCCGTCCATGGCACCCTCGTCGGTAGCATCTCTGGCGCGGCGCCAATCCTGGCAGGCTACGTCGGTGCGCGTGGCTCTATCGACATAGGGGCGGTGCTGATCTTCCTCGTCCTTTTCGTGTGGCAGATGCCAGAGTTCTATTCCATCTCGATCTATCGCCGCCGTGAATACGCTGCCGCGGGTATACCCGTTATTTCGGTCGTGCGTGGCGTCAAACGGACGATCACCGAAATTTTTGTGTACACTATACTCTTCACGATCTTTGCGCTCGCGCTCGGCCTAACTGGCTATGCGAGTACAACGTACACCGTTATTATGGCGCTCGTGTGCGCGTTGTGGCTGCGGGTTGGACTCCAAGGCTTCGCAGCTGAGGATGCAGACACCTGGGCTCGCAAGATGTTCAAATTCGCCATCAATATTCTCCTGCTTTTTTGCGTCCTCGTCGCCATCGACCCATGGCTCCCGTAGTTTGACGTGATGAAATAACAATGCTATAAATATACTTTCAACCATCCGACTACGTAGTCCTGGAGAGGCAGCACCATGCGGCGGCGACTCATAGCCCTGCTCGTACTCGCGCTCACGCTCCTCGCTAGCTGCGGGCGTGAGCCCTACGACCCGTCCAGCCCGATCGAACAGCAGCCGGCCAAGGCTGAGCAAGTGGTTCAGTACCAGGAGCACGACCTTTTCTGCATCGAGCAAGCCCTTGCTCACCAGGCGAGTTCGTACACCTGTGACTTCGCCAGCTTTTACAACGAGCCGCCCAAGCACGGCTCGAAGCTCCCCACGGCGAAGGTCACGCTGGCGACCATACCGTACCGAGGCCACACGCTGTACTGCTTCGCCTACGACGGCGGACACAACAGCACCGGCTTCACCTGTGACTTCGAGCGGTTCTATCGCGAAAACAAAGGGCCATTCCCGGACCACGGCTGAACAACGCGCCCGATGAGCAAGCGCCCTCCATGTGCGGGTGCTCATCCGGGCGCTCACACATGAACTTATTGCTATTTTGAAAAGAAACCTCGACTCGGTATACTACGCTTATGGTACTCATCCTTCATATTCTTATCGCACTCTCAAGTATTATCGTCAGCGGACTTGCCTATGCCCGCCCAAGCGCCGCACGACTCAATGCGTCGTACGGACTTGTCGCCGCGACCCTCGCAACCGGTACATTCCTCGTCGTTTCTGCGCCATCGCATCTGGCGAGTGCTTGCGTTTCTGGTCTTGTATACCTCGCTACTGTGAGCGCTGCCATCATAGCGGCGCGCGCCAAACTTGCCCACGAGCAGATCTAGCCATGAAGTTTGTCGCATTTCTCCGCGGCATCAATGTCGGCGGCAAAAGCATGATCAGCATGAGTGATCTCAAGTCGTGCTTCGAAACACTTGGTTTTACCGATGTCCGCACCTACATCAATAGCGGCAACGTCATCTTCACGACCGACGGCGACGAGCGCGCATTCGAGCTCAGCATCGAAGGTGCATTGCACAAGCAGTTCGGTATGCCCATCCGCGCGATGGTCCGCTCGCAGGCAGATATGCAAAAGCTCCTCGCCAGCATCCCGAAATCTTGGCTCACCGCCACCGACCACAAGTACGAATTTATCTTCCTGACCCACCAAGCCGACAAGCCTGACATCATCGAACAGATCGTTACCCGGCCGGAAATCGAAGAGCTCCGCTACGTTCCGGGTGCGCTCGTATGGTTCTTCAACAGCGCCAGCAAGACAAAAAGCCGCGTCATGAAGATCAACCAAATGCCCATATACCAGCAGATGTCCGTGCGTACATCGGGCACTGTCCACAAACTCGTCGAGCTAATGCAGTGAGATAGCTCTTTGCAACGTTGTAATTTTAGCTTATAATGTGCGGTTATGTGCTCGTGTTGTAATACGCCGAGACACTCTCTATGAACGTACCCGATATAGCATTCCTCCCTTTCGAAATCATATTCTTGCTCGGCCTATCAGCTGTGTGCTCTGGCTTGAACATTGCTTTGATGTCGCTCGATATCAGCGATTTGCGCCGGAAAGCCAAGCTTGGTGATAGAAGCGCCAAGCGGGTTTTGCCCCTGCGTCGCAATAGCCACCTCAGTTTGGCTGCTATTTTGTTTACCAATATTGGCGCGGTATCAGCCAGCTCGCTCGTGCTTGAGCCGCATCTCGAAGGATTGCTCGCCGGCGTCGTCAGCACGCTGCTTATCGTGGTGTTCGGCGAGGTATTCCCGCAGGCGTTCTTTGCGAAGCGCGCGCTCCATATTACCGCGCAGCTGGCGCCGCTGCTACGATTCATGATCATTGTCACCTACCCTGTTTCCAAGCCGCTACAGCTACTACTCGACAAGCTGTTTGGCCATGGCGAGTCCACCAAACTCCACAGTCGCGAAGAACTCGGCATGGTCATCAGCGAACACGTCGGCCGCCAGGAAAGCGAACTCGATGACGACGAAGTCGAGATCATCCGCGGTGCGCTCACCCTGAGCGAAAAGCGTGTTCGCGATATCATGACGCCCATCAAAGACGTCTACCTCCTCGAGCCAAATGCGCTCGTCGACGACAAAAAGATCGACGAAATCAAAACCCACGGCCGGAGTCGCATCCCGGTTCTGAACAAGCAGAAGACGATCTGCTTCGGCCTGGTGCTGATGAAAGACCTTGTCGATATGGACTTCGGCGATGAGCCAACGTTTGTCCACGACCTGCCACTTCACGCCACACAAGTCGTCGGGAGCATGACCGCGCTCGATACACTGCTCCGCAAGTTTATCAAGGGGAGCGTCCACCTCGTGCCAGTTGAGCGCGATGACAAAATCGTCGGCGTGGTGACCATCGAAGATATCATGGAAGAAATCGTCGGCCAAGAAATCGAAGACGAAACCGACCGCAAGCGACGCCAGACCGCCAAAGTCTAGAAATGCTATACTAACCGCATGACACGATACTGTATAGAATGCGGCCAAGCCACCACTCAGAAAAACCCTAGCTTATTTGTATGCCCGAACGGCCACAACAATTTTGTTGACGCTGTTCCGGCAGGTGTGGCGTATATCCTAAAGGACGACCAAGTGCTCTTTGGCGTCCGCAGCACACCGCCCAAACCAGGCAAGCTCAATACTCCCGGTGGCTTTCTGAACCCCGATGAAACCGCCGAGCAGGCCATGCTCCGCGAAGTTCGCGAGGAATTCGGTATCGATGTTGAACTCCTCGACTATCTCGGCAGCTACGCCACACACTACGTCGAGAACAATCAGCGCGTACTCAACATCGTCTTCGTCACCAGATACCTTGGAGGCAACATCAAGCCTGGCGACGACATGAACGGTGGCGCTGCTGCCTGGCGCTCCATCGACAATCTTCCGGCAGCCGACGAACTTTCGTTCGACTACTGGCAAGTCGAAGCCCAGAAAGATCTCCGAGCGTGGTACCGAAACCACGTCGCCAAGGCGTAAGTATGCGCACGATCATCGTCGATGATTTGATGCAAAAAGAGTATCGCTATCCGCTGACCGAACCACTAGGCAAGAACTTCGACCCTGAGTTCAAGCCCGACCTGACGCCCAAACAGATGCTCACACTCGGCGTCTTTGGTGGCAAGTACATGACCGATTGCCAGAACGAATTCCCCGCCAACTGGTTCGCCGGCGCCAAACTCTGCCACGAGTTCCACGATGCCGGCCTCAATTACTTTGGCGTCAACGCCAGTCAGTCCCTGCAAGAATGGAGACGTAAAGGCTGGATCTGCCTCGAAGACCCACGCGGCTGGTTTCAGTGGTATTGCCGCTACTATATGGGGCGCCGCATCCCCGAAGAAGACGCTCGCCAGATCAAACGATGGCGGGCTATGAAGCGGCATGTCGCTCAGATTCAGCACTTCTGTACACCGGGCGATGCCAGCTGTCACCGCAAGCAGCGCCAAGCACTTTTGCATTGGGCATACGACAGCCGCGTGTTATAGTTAGGAACGTTAACAATTTAAATATAAAGAGTGCAGCGAGAGATCTAGCTCGTCGACCTGCCAGCAACCTACGCCCCGCGCAAGGTGCTCCATCTAGCCCCGCCCAAGCGGTGGGGGAGATATTTCCTTGAATATCCTTTCCCGTCGTTTGTCCGGCAGAAAGGATATTTTTTATGCCAAACCTAACCCAATTCGCCAGCGAGTCAGTCTGTGCCGGACATCCGGACAAAGTTGCCGACCAGATCAGCGACGCTATTCTGGATGCTTGTCTCGCCCAAGACCCACATACCCGCGCCGGTGTTGAAGTGCTGCTCGCCGACAATCACGTTGTACTGGCTGGTGAAGTAAAAACCGGCGCTACGGTCGATTTCGTCGATGTAGCACGTGCGCAAATTCGAAAACTCGGCTACACCGAACCTGCCTGGGGGTTTAGCGATCAATCGCCCATCGAGAACTACATCCACCAGCAGTCGCCCGAAATCAGCATCGGCGTCGACGATCACGGCGCCGGCGACCAAGGTATGATGTTTGGCTACGCGTGCAAAGATACGCCAGAACTCATGCCGCTGCCGATCACGCTGGCGCACGCGCTTACTCGCGCCATTGACGAGGCCCGCGAATCCAAGTCCATCGCCTGGCTCCGCCCTGACGGCAAAGCCCAGGTTGTGGTCAGCTACGATGGACTCAAGCCAGTCAGCGTCGAGCACGTCACCATCGCTGCCGCACACGACGAAAGCGTCCAGTCAGAAGACGTCCGGGCCGAGATATACCGCTCCATCATCACGCCTGTTTTGCAAACATACGGCTACAGCATTAGCGAGGACAAAACAATCGTCAACGGCACTGGCCTCTGGTACATCCCTGGACCATCATCCGACGCCGGCCTGACCGGGCGCAAGATTGTTGTCGACGGCTATGGCGGCTTCGCACGTGTCGGTGGTGGCGCCTTCAGCGGCAAAGACCCGAGCAAAGTCGACCGCTCCGGTGCCTATGCTGCGCGCTACATCGCCAAAAACATCGTGGCGGCCGATCTTGCCGACGAAGCAGAAGTCGCACTCGCCTACTACATCGGTGCCAAAGAGCCCGTCATGCTGACCATCAACACATTCGGCAGCGCCAAGAAGGATGAGGCCGTTCTCTACGACTTTGCGCACGACCTCCTTGTGCCATCGGTCAAAAACATCGTCGAGCAGCTCGATCTCCGTCGCCCTATATACCTACAGACTGCGGCGTACGGTCACTTTGGCAAGGAAGATTTGCCTTGGGAAACGGTCGTCAGCTAGATCCCTTTGCCGCAGCGTCGAGCGTCGCCAAGATGATACAATAGAGTCACAAACCGATCAAAACACACATGGAAAAATCCGAAACTCCGGTTTACACACTCGAAGTAACAGAGGCGCTCGACGCGTTTCATGCATCCAGGCACGGGCTGAGCACACGCGAAGCAGCCCGTCGCTTTGCTCAGTTTGGGCCAAATGCATTGCCGGTCAAGAAGCCGTCGCTTCTGCGGCGTATCATCGAGCCATTCTCGAGTGTATTTGTGGCGGTACTCGTGGTTGCGCTCGTCCTGAGCGTCATCGAGGGCCACGGGTCAGATGCGATCATCATTGCCGTCATTTTAGCGATCAACGCCATCATCTATTACGCGCAGCAATTCTCAGTCGGCCGCGCACTCAAAACACTGCAGAGTCACGACGTCACACTCGTACCTGTCCTGCGCGATAGCCAGACGGCGCAGCTTCGAAGCGAAGAACTCACCTACGGCGATATCGTGCACCTCAGCGAAGGCATGAAACTTCCAGCCGATGGACGACTTATCGATGTCTCGCAGCTCGAGTGTGACGAAGCCATACTCACCGGCGAGTCGCTGCCCGTCCACAAACACGCTGCCGCACTCAGCGGCGACGTGCCCATTTACAGTCAAAAGAACATGGCTTTCAAGGGCACCTATGTGCATGCAGGGAGCGGCCTCCTTCTCGTCACAGGCATCGGCCGCGATACGGAGCTCGGTAAAATCGCCTCGCTCGCCGCCCAAGCTGACCCCAGCAAATCGCCCATCGAGCGCAAAATCGACAGCCTCATGCGCTGGCTGATCCTCGGTATCGGTGTCATTGGCGCAATCACCTTGCTACTTGCCATGTACCGTGGGGTGACCCCAGAAGAAGCGGTCCGATTCGCGCTCGTTGTCGCCGTCTCAGCCGTGCCAGAAGAACTACCCATTGCCTTCAGTGTCGTGCTCCTACTCAGCGCGCGGCGCATGGCGCGCGTGAATGCCCTCGTCAAAAAGATGAACAGCATCGAGACAATGGGCGCAATCACGCTCATCGCCACCGACAAAACCGGCACCATCACCGAGAACAAGCTCACCGTTGCCGACAAGCACACCACACATCCCACCCACGCCACGTTCGATCAAGTCATTCGCGCGAGCCTGAACGACTCCGCCGGCCACAAGAGCGACCCGCTCGACGCCCTGCTTGCCACATCAGTCGAGCAGGCGCATATTCCGCAGTCATGGGAGCGAGTGCGCGACTTTCCATTCGACCAAGATTTGCGGCTGAGCGCCGTGCTCTGGAAGCGCGATGCGGATTACCTCCTCGTGGCAAAGGGCGCGCCCGAAGCAATTCTCGACCACGCGCTGCTCAAGCACCGCAGTGACGCCAAAACAAGCGATGCGCTCCGGGCGTTCACCGGCAATGGCTACCGCACAATCGCTTTCGCGCACAAGACATTCACGCAAGCCCCCGAAGAGCTAACACATACAGTGCTCGCCGATCTTGGCTTCGATGGATTTGTCGGCATGAGCGACCAGATCCGGCCCAAAGTCGCCGAGGCGGTCGAAGAAGCGCGCCGTGCCGGCATCAAGGTTGTCATGCTTACAGGCGACCACGTTGCGACAGCTGGATTCATCGCGCGGCAAGTTGGTATCTCGACGGGAGATGACGTGACTGACAGTGTCGTGCTGCAGTCGGGCAATGTCGAAGACATCCGTGACAGCCTCCGGACCACTCACGTATTTGGACGCGTTTTGCCTGAGCACAAATATGCGCTGCTGAGAGCCACCAAAAACGACGAGATCACCGCCATGACCGGCGATGGCGTCAATGATATCCCGGCACTCGTCGAAGCCGACGCGGGCATCGCCATGGGCGGCAGCAGTGACGCCGCCAAAGACGCAAGCGACATCGTGCTACTCGACAACAATTTCCACACCATTGTCGGGGCAATCCGCGCCGGCCGCACCGCGCTGGCCAACATCCGCAAAATGATCATCTACCTCCTCGGTACAACTATGGGTGAAGTGCTCACCATGATCCTTGCGCTCCTCATTGGCATGCCGCTTCCCGTCGCCGCCGTCCAGATCCTCTGGATCAACCTCGTGACCGATGGTGCCACCGTCATTCCGCTCGGCCTCAGTCCGCCCGAAGAACGCCAAATGCAAATTCCACCGCGCTCACCGCATGCGCCCCTCCTGAACGTTCGCCAATTCAGTCGCCTCCTACTCATGGGTATCACGATGAGTATCAGCGTACTTGTCATCTACAATGCCAATCTCCACAATGGCCACGAGTACGCCCAAACCCTCACGTTTATGAGCCTCATCGTTGTACAGTGGGCCAATGCGCTCAATGCCAACTTCGAGTACAAGTCGTGGGTTTATAACTTTATCCGACCGAACTACAAGCTGCTCCTGGCGATCCTTGGCTCGATTGCCATCAACCTCTTCGTGTTCCTCGGGCCATTCCATGCGGCGCTGAACGTTGCACCGGTTGCTCTTGGCGATGCCGTCATGTCAGCGCTCATCCCAACGGTCATTATGCTCATCGTCGTGGACATTCATAAACTTATATTCCACCACGTCAGCAAGCGACGCCGCCGCAATACGAGCCTAGCTTAGTCCTGACCACGCAGCGCTTTTTTGCCCCCAATCGCGCCAAAGACAAGTGCGAGCGCAACCATCCAGAGGAGGTTGAGCACCAACAGCAGCATGCCAACATGAACCCTGAAGAAGCCGCCGAAGTAGCCGGCGTTGGCGACCACCGTATTATTGAACAATGCAATAATAGTCATCGCCGCCCAGGCATACGACAGTAGCGCCGTAAACAGCGCGCTCACAAATCGCGCCGCACGACTAAGCGGCATACGAAATAAGAACGGCACCGAGAAAACTTCGAGCGTCAGCAGCGCAATTGCTATCGCCACCGTTCCCCGCTCGCCCGCCACGTGATACTCACGCAGCGCCCCTACAAAATCCTCGAAACTTACCATCTGCGCCACTGCCAGCCCCACCGACAACACACCAAACGCATAACTCGCAAGACGAAAATTCCTATTAGCCACCGGCGTTGGCTTTGTTGCAATCGCAAACACGCTCATCGTTTTATACTCCCAATAATGACACTCCTAATACTACCAGGTGCAAACCAACCATACCGGCGACTATCCGCACTCTGGGACGGATTGTCGCCGAGCAAATAATATCCCTGCGTGCCCACCTTTGCAACACGTTTTATCATTTCCTGACCATCGCGCGTGGCAATCACCACGCTGCCGGTCCGCGGCCGCAGCCATTTCAGCCCTAGCACAAGTGTGCCAGGACGAAAGTTTGGCTGCATGCTCGGTCCGACAACGCGGCGAATCGTGAGCATCTTAGTGTGCCTGCTTCGAGTCAGCAAATACGTGCGCTACTTCGTGAACCATGTCGACAAGCTTCTGCGCTTCATCTTTGCTAATCGTCTGCTTGACCTTGCTGCACTGCTTGGCGGCCTGCCATAGTTGATCGTGGAGGTCAGGGAACTGCTCGAGATGTTCAGGCTTGAAGTAGTCACTCCACAGCACGTAGATCTGATCTTTGCAGAGCTGTGCGTGTTTTTCTTTGGTCATCACCATGCGAATGAAGTTATTGTGTGCGTCGGACTTCTCCTGGTCAGCGCCCTCAAGCGCCTCGATCTTCTCCATCATGCGAAGGCACGTGTCGGCAGCGTGCTTCATAGTGTCTGTCTCGTAAATACCACACGGTACGTCGCAGTGCGCGCTTACTGGCTTGATAAAACGGTCAATCAAATTCATAGTAGCTCCCTCATCATTTTGCATTTGTTGTAATTTACATTATAACCACTTGCTTTTTAGGTTGTCACCCGATAAAGTAATAAACAAGCGAATATCCAAAACAAAAACCCAATCAAACGTAACGGTTGGAAAAGTTTTCGCTCGACCACCACAACAACCATCTTGTTTGGCCGAGTAAACATCCTTGAGCTGGCCCTCACTAGTGCAACGATGTTTACTCTGGCTTTAACGGCAAAAATTCGGGGCGGAGAGCCTCTTTTTTATTTGCGTTGTGGCTGGTTGGGCTACTCATCGGCTTTAGGAGAATGCGCCTTGCGCCACGATTCGATCTCGCCGTGGTTGCCACTCAATAGTACATCGGGCACTTTCATGTCGCGGAATTCAACAGGTCGCGTGTACTGAGGGAACTCGAGCGTCTCACCATCACTAAAACTTTCGATGATTGCGGACTGCTCGCCGCCAAGTACGCCCGGAATGAGGCGCGTGACGCTATCTACGACCGCCATAGCGGGAATCTCGCCGCCGGTGAGTACATAGTCGCCTACAGAGATCTGTCGGTCTACGAGGGTTGTGATGCGCTCGTCGTAGCCTTCGTACCGGCCGCAGATGATGATCATACCTCGTTCGTCGTCGGCAAACTCCTGCGCCAACGCCTGGTGCCATCGCTCACCGCGTGGTGTCATGAGCAGGACCTGGGCGTCAGGGTCGTTCTGCTTGGCGGCTTCGACAGCCGCAAAGAGTGGTTCGGGCTTTAGCAACATACCATCACCGCCACCGTACGGCGTATCATCCACCTGCCGACGCGGGCCGAGGCCAAACTCACGCAGGTCGATCGTCGTTAGCTTCACGATCTCGCGGTCCTGCGCCTTCCAGAGCATAGAGCTCCCAAAAACACCGGTGAACATTTCCGGAAACAGCGTAATAACTTGGACTAGACGCGTTTTTGCCATAATTTACCCTAGTATAGCACATCAATACTTGACATTAAACAATAAAAGTTATACAATGTTGTTCATCCTGCCCTTCGCCTTGACGGGCAAGGGCACATTACGACAGAGGAGAAACGCATGACCTTCGAGCAGCTCGTCACCACCGACGACAGCCTGCCGGCCATCGCGGGAGTGGACCCGTCCTACCTCGAGCCCGAGAACGACACCTTGATCCAGCTCACCATCCTGCAGCTCAAGCTGGCCGACGTCGTCGGCGTCGAGCTGGACGGCTCCAGCAAGGACGCCTGGGTGTGGCTGGACTGGATGAAGAACGGCCGCTCCCGCCCGAAGCTCAACAAGCGCTCGGCCGACGCCATCCGCACCGCCCAGAACCTGTTCTGCGCCAAGCTGGACGACTACTGGGGCCTGATCGACTGGACCAATCCGGTTCACTTCGGGCTGGTCGAGCGCGTCACCCGGCCGTTGCCGGCCGTGTACAGCAAGCACGCCCCGAAGGAGTCCTGACTCGAAGTGGGGCCGCGGCATCGACGCTGCGGCCCCACGCGGGACTCCTCTGTCTCGCAACCCAAGTTTTCAATGTTTGAAAATTTAGGTTGCGACCGAACTAGAAAGCCGACCTCTCGCAGGGTCGGCTTTCTAGCACATATAAAGCTCTCAACTTTATGCTCCTCGGGACATCACTCCCAGAAGTTGTAGGTTGCTCGCATGAGCTTTTGAATTTTTGTTTTACGGTTCGCGGCTGTCCGCTGAACTTATGTATGATTATATATCGAGGTCATCGAGCTCGGCAAGCTCTTTTCGAGTTCGAGATGCGACAGATTCACGCTCTTCCACAGGCTTATCTGTTGCTTCATCCACAACTTTTCCACTGTTTTCCTGAACTTCCTCTTCGCCATCGTCGCTTTTGGCCGAATCATCAGAGGCAGAACTGCTGTCGCTGGCCGGAAGGTCATTATCGACAATTTTGAGATTGTACCGAGCGTCATTCTTGGTACCAAGGGCACGAAGGAGTGTGCGCAGGCTCTGAGCTGTCGCACCGCGCTTACCGATGATACGCCCCAGGTCATCTGGGTCGACGGTAAGCTCTAGGAGCACGCCTTTCTCGTCAATACGGCGTTCGATTACGACGTGGTCGGGATTGCTGACAAGTGATTTTACGATAAACTCGACAAACTGCTGATCGATAGTTGGCATTTCTGTCTCCTCGTCTCTACTTATACTCAACATTGTACCCATAACCACGCAAGCCCGCAACGAGATAATGCTTTTCACTGAGTAGTAATGAAAACATCCGGCTTTCACCGGATGTTTCTTGTGAGCTAAGCTTCAGTCTGCTCTTCAGGCTTTTCAGCCTCTGCCGCTTCGGCAGGAGCCTCAGCTGGAGCTTCTTCCTTTGGCTGGTTCTTGCGCAGCTTTTCTGGGTGACGGATCTTACCGCTCTTATCAGCAGAGACTGTCTTTACCCAAGCTGGAAGTTCTACTTTCTGCTCATTCAGGATACGTACTACACGAGGAGTAGGACGAGCACCGTTCTTGAGATAGAACTCTACTTTTTCTTTGTCCAAAGTAACGTCTTTGGTGTGTGGGTTGAAGTTGCCGACATAGGCAACAACACGGCCACTGCTAGGGTGGCGGCGAGATTCTTGAACAGCCAGGCGGTAGACAGGCAATGCCTTACGACCCAGACGTTGCAAACGAATAGCGAGCATGTGTTATATATTCCTCGTAAAATTAACTTTTAGTTCACAAACTTTAGACAATTGTACCTCTTATGGCCTCTGTTGTCAACGAGTTAGCAATCAGGGCATCCCTCTTGATCGAGCTTCTCAAACAGAAATTTCGCAAAGTAGCGCATTTCATTATGCGCCCGCACAAGCCATTTCTTACGCAGCCCTTTGTTCTCGGGCAGAGCCATTACGTCGCCCCCTTGGCACTTAAGAAGGCTAGAAGCGCACGAGAGATCACTCACTATAAGGCGCACATCTATCGGCGTGGGCGTTTGCTTATGACTATAGAATTCTCCCAGGAGCTCCACAAGCCTTAAGCGATCACGAAGATTAGCTACAATAATTTTACCGCGAAGTTTCGCATACTCAGGGCTTTCGTGACTCTCGCCAGGAGATACCTTCCATAGCTCTTCCAGCCACTCCTTACCCTCGTATGACCAAAGCCAAATATATGGGCCATAACCCCTTCCCCGCTGCCATGGTAATGCGTCCTCACCCGCAAGGTCACCCACCTCATCAACAACGAACATATAGCAATGCAAAGCAGCTGCTAGCTGAGCTACAGGGTTGGCCTCATCCAACCCAGAACGCGCAACTACCTTAATAAGTGCTGCGGTAAAGCTATCGTCAATTTTACTCTTTTGTGCCATGCTGCAATAATCTCACTAGTTAATTGTTTTTTAAAGCCGGAGAGGGCGGACGGCTTGAGGTCCGCCCTCTCCAGGATGTTAATCGCGACGGTAGTGCGTCGGTCGCTCCTTGCCTGTACCACGGCAAGCGTAGCACTTACCAATACGCCAGAGGCATTTTTGGCAACGAACCAGGGTTCCATCATCCAAAGTTTTGCTGCCTACTCCTTCGCACGCGTTGCAGTCGGTGCTCCCGTGACAGTCCTCGCATGGGTCGCCTCCCCCAACTTCCTCTGTAGGCTGTGCCTGGCGTGCAGCTCGTGCTCGCCTTTGTGCCGCATCCATTCGGTCGTCTACCGAATGGATGCGTCTACGCCCGCCGCCCGGCAGCATGCCACCAGGAGTACTGTACTTCCTGTGGCATGCCCTGCAATTACAGAAGAACCCATGGTTACCGCCGCCCATGCGACCACCTCTCTAGGTTGCACTCTACGAGATTTAAGACACACTTAAGAAGCCGACCAATCGCGTTGGGGCAATCTTAAATCAGCTGAACTGACCGCGCCTTACAGAGGATTTCTGTCTCGCGCTGAAATAAAAACATTAGTTGGGTCGGAAGGCCAAGAAAACCGCCAAGATGGCGGTTCTTTAGTGCATTTGCTTTCGGTTACATTGGATCAATACGGCCAGAAGAGGTATTTTTGTATCTTGCGCAGTAGTTCCTAGACAGGGCGCCGCTTGGTAAGCAGCACCCTGTCCTCCGTTTTCAGTTCAGCACAACGAAGCGGCAGCCTGCGCTGAACACTTCGTTGTCCAGAACTTCATCTCCGCCAGTAGCTTCGTTCCAGAGCAGGATGTAGCAGCTCGAGATGAAGCCGTCCGGGCCGCAGCCGCTCTTGAACACCTTGCCGTGCAGCGTCGAACCCGGCCAGTCGACTTCCAGTCTGGTATCCAGGTCCAGATCGTTGAACGCGGCAGCCGATGAGATAACTCGAGTCATGACATCCTCCCTCTGGGGCGAAAAACGGTACTCGTATAAAATATACTACTATTGACCGGTTGTCTACTTGCTGCGTTCTGCGTATTTCTTCAGCGCGGCCTCTGCGGCTTTTTGCTGGGCGTTTTGCTTGGAGCTGCCGGAGCCTTTGCCGAGGAGCTTGCTGCCAACGTACACGCCGAGGGTGAAGATCTTGTCATGGTCAGGGCCTTCTTCGGCCAGGACTTTGTAGACTGGAGTGTGGCCGTCAACGCTTTGTGCAACTTCCTGGAGCCGGGACTTAGGGTCGCGCCACGAGCCTGTCTCGAGAATTTCCTCGAACGTGCTCAGGATATGGTCGTGAATGATTTTCTTGGAGGCTTCGTAGCCTTTGTCGAGGTAAACAGCACCGATAACAGCTTCGAATGTATTGGCCAAGATTTGCTGACGCGCGCGCTCGGAGCCTTGCTTTTCGCCGCGGCTCAGACGTAGCATTTTCTCGTACTCGAGGCGTGCAGAGGCGGCGCCAATTGATTCGGTGCGGACAAGCGCCGAACGCCAGTTGGTCAAAATACCCTCTGGCTCAGAATAATTATTGAACAAATACTCAGTCACAACGAGCTCGAGCACGGCGTCGCCCAGAAACTCCAAGCGCTCGTTGTGCTCCTTGGCGCTCTTCTTGTGCTCGTTCATGTAACTGCGGTGCGTAAAGGCAGCCAAGATAAGCTCGGGGTCATCGAACTCGAACCCAAATGTCTCTCTGGCGAATTCTTGATATTTGTTATAATCCTGCATCGCGAATCTTCTTCATGGCTAGCAAGATAAGCTTGCCAATGTCTTCATATTCAATCATATCTAATGCTTCGTGAACGTTAAACCACCCGATGCCGTTCATCCACTCTTCTTTCTTGAGTTTCTGCGCACCATTGGCGTGGACCAGGTAGATTTGCGTGGTCATGAGCACGAGGCTTTGCTGACGGCGGTAACGGAAATGAATCTTACCGAGCCAACTCATGACGTTGACTTCCATGAGGCCGGTTTCTTCACCGATTTCGCGCGCGGCCGTCTCTTTGGCGGTTTCGCCTTCCTCGATGTGACCCTTTGGAATAGTCCAGCGGTCTTTGGCATCCTGAATCAACAGAATTTCGACGTCGTTGGTCTTTTTATTACGGCGAAATACAATGCCGCCGGCGGTCGGCTCGCGGACTACCTCTTGGATAGACGGTTTGCGTCGGCCAAAGTATTTCTTAAATCGTTCGTTGAGATGTTCGCCAAACTTGCCGATAGAATCAAAGTTCGGCGCTCTTGGCGGTTTCGCTGCTGGCATTGGGTGATCCTTCAATCAGCGTGCGGTACGCGGTACCGAGCACGCCGTTTACAAACTTGGATGAATTGTCGCCACCAAACGCCTTGGCAAGTTCCACGGCCTCGTTGATGGCAACTTTAGGTGGCACGAGATCCTGCAGATGCAAGAGCTCGAAGAGTGCCAACCTGAGGATAGTTTTGTCGATACGGGAAATCTGGTCCAATGGCCACTCTGGTGCAATCGGCTGGATCGTTTCATCCAGCTCATTAAGCTTAGCGCCTGCGCCATGCACAAGCTTGTTTACAAAATCTTTGTCGTCGATCGTATCTTCGTAACGTTCAAGATTTCGACCCAGAACTTCGTCCAAATCAACACTGTCATCGCCTGCGCCCTTACGAAAATCATATTCGTAGAGAGTCTGTAAGGCTATAATGCGGCCCAAGTGTCGGTTTGATGCCATGGTAGCTTCCCTCAGGTTATATTTTTAAACTATCACAAATAATCGAACTACGGTCGATTATTACCTAACTATTTCTTAGCTTTTGCTGCGGTTTTGGCGGCAGGCTTAGTCTCGGCGACTTTCTTTTTGCCGCTTTCGCGCTTGGTTGTGTACGCCTTAACAGGTGACTTGGCGTTGACCATACGGGCAAGCTTCACGACAAGGTGGCTGCGGCGCAAACCGGTCTTGCGTGGGCTTGTTTGCTTCTTTGGTTTACCCATGTAGGAAGAACTCCTTTAACTTTAATAGATGTAACTTGGCAATATTATAGCTTAAAACAGCAGAACACTCAAGAAGATATGCCCTCATACACAAGGAGGAATGCCCGCGCCGACCAACATCGGCGCGGGCACCCACAGAAAACACTCAGGGCGCCGGTATCCTCTGGAGATCCTGTCGGCTCACGACGGCGTTGCAGGCCCTCTGAAGACGCTCCAGGAACTGGCGGCGAGCCTCCTTGTTCCGCGCGAACACAGACACGAAGAACACATCAGCCTGCATTGTGGGAGCCTGGACGACCTGCGTCACCCGGCCACCGCTAATCGTGACCGCCTTGCTGACTGCACCGATCTGCCTCCGCGAGAGGAAGCCTCCGAGGATGGATAGCTGAACATCCCAACGGTTCCCGGGGCCTTCCTGGTCGAAGAAAATCGCGGTGCCCGGAATCCGCGGCTCCAGAAGCCTCTGGAGCGCCTGGAGGCCGGAGTAGGCGTCGGGCCGACGGATGTATTCGTCCCTAATTTCGAGCGTGATGATGGGGTCTTCGTCGAAAAGCTGGTACGCATCCAACTCGAGCCCGGACGACTCGAGCGCCCTTTCAATCGAGCGTGTTACTGCCCTCAGATCAGGAATCTCTTCGAACGCAACCTTGTAGAGCAGCGCTGCCGCTGCCTTCAGCCTTGGATCTCTCTGTCTTGCCGCCTGCGACAAGATCGATTCACCGAGCTGTGCCTCGATATAGTGCGCCTTCGGCAATGCCATTTGTCCAGCACCTTTCTCGTGTTTTTGTGGGACAGATTTACTGTATAGATGGCTGCGGCAGCCGTCAATAAAAAAAGCAAAGAGCCGCCCGGGCAGGGCAAGCTCAGTGCCCCGCCGCGAAGGCGGCTATCGATGGAAACGTAACGCTTCGTCCCACTCACCGTACTTGCGATTGGATGACTCACGGATTTGGTCAGGCTGCTTCGTCTGCCATGTCCAGGCTTCGAAGATCGTCAGCTTCCCGTCACCGTCGTTACTCACCACAAATCCCACGTGGTCGTCGCTGTGGCCGGCGTGGTTCTCCTTCAGGAGGTAGACGATGTCACCTTCACGAGCATCTTTGAACTCGATCTTGGACCAGTTACTGTCGTTTCGGAAACTGCGAGCGGGCAGGTTTTTCTTGATACCCGTCACATCCATGACGGCCACATCGACCAGACCACTGCAGTCCAGGCCCGTGCCCTTCTTGTAGTCGGTCGGCGGGTGTCCACCTCCCCAAACGTACGACTCATCATCGTGCGTCCGTGCCGCCTTCAGCAAGGCCGGTCCATCGTTCGGCGGTGGCGGTGGCGACGCAGACGTTGAAGTCGCGGCGCCCGACGCCAGGCCGGGAATGTACGGGCCAGCGAAGTAGGCGACTACCGCCACAATAGTGATCAAGGCAAGGACTACACCCACCGTCTCGCCGTCAGCACTCCGTGCAGAACGCCCTCTTCCGGGAGGTGGCACTCACTCTCACCTGCTCTCTCATTGAGTTGAGCCAACTAGTGGCTCTAGTGGCCCCGAACACGCAAAACTCTAGCATATTCTCTCCTTTGCAGCAAGCGTAAGCTTCACATTATGCTTGCATCGCCAAAAAGCTTATGGCATGCTTAGCACATGCAGCTGGTGCGCCAATGGCTCTTGGCGTACTCCCAAACAAACATCTGTCAAAACAAAAAGAGCCTCGGGTGGGCGCGCACGAGCCGCTTGAGCCAGGAACTACCTTTCGGGGTAGTTTCCTTTTTGCCCCACATCTGGTACAATCGCGTCTGTTACCCACGTGGGGATATAGCTCAGTTGGCTAGAGCGCTTCCATGGCATGGAAGAGGTCCAGGGTTCGAGTCCCTGTATCTCCACCAAAATGATTATGGTTATCATTATCGATAGCCGACGAATAGAGGTCAGCACGTACCGAAGCTGGCCTTTTTCGTATCTCGGTAGTATTTGCCGGAAGATTTCTCTTCGTCAGCGACCCCTGTCAAAGTGTTGGAATCCCCTAAGGTCGCTTCGGTCGGTACACAGATTTCTTGAAGGTTTGACCTCTATTGCCGTGTACCGAGGGTGTTGTGGGTAGAGCGACGTTAGTGTTTGCTCTGCTGTTTGACGCTCGTCAACGCCTGTATGACTTTTAAATCAGGATCCTTTCGCCTTCTCTGTCAAGCGAAAATTCTTTACAAAACTACCCAACATACTTCATATTTTAAACTGGCTCTTCAGTCGCATATCTGAGGTGGCATCAGATACGCCCCTTTCGCACATTTACAGCCTCAAGACGAAAGTAGGTGAGACCATGCGTAGATGGCGTACAGCTATTGCCCGGCTTTCAGCCGTGGCGATGCTCACATCGCTTCTCGCATTGGTTGGCGGCTCGTCCGCCAGCGCAGACCCCATCCCACCGACCAACTGGTCGCCGGTCACGATCGGCTCCGATCCCGGAGCTACGAAGGTCGAGACCGACGCGTCCGGCGGCGTGACGGTGGGCTGTCCGAGCAGTAACCACTCGACCGGCTTCAAGTCGTACGACTCGAGCGGCGCGCTGGTGCAGAGCCGGCCCCTCGGAGATCCTCAAGCCGTGTTCTGTACCACCGACAGCGTTGTCGGCAAGGACGGCACGGTCTACGTGACCGCTGGCTCGCTCAGCAGCCCGACCCAGTACTACGTCCAGGCGTGGAAGAACAACTCCCTCGTCTGGCAGTACACCATCCCGTGTGGGTCCAACACCTATCCGGACTCGATGGTCATGGGTGCGGACGGCAACATGTACATGGTCGTCCAGTACGGTGGCGGTTCGTGCAGTGGCCACCAGCTCATCGGGCTGTCGCCGACGGCGCAATCGGGAAGCAATCCGCCTGCGCCGCAGGCCGTGATGAACCAGGCGCTGTCCGTGGGCTGGGTGTCCAGCAATGGCTTGGCTGCCTACAACGACGGGCTGGTGCTGTACACCAGTAGTGGCATCAAGTACGTGGAGTACTCGGGTTCGTCGGGAAGTCCTGTAGCGGTGGCAAACATCCTGCAAAGCTACTACGTCCAGACGACCGAGAACTGGTTCGCCTCCACGACGAGCGGCCGCGTGTTCGTACCCACCAGGGCGAACGCAGGAGCGAGTGCGGGGTGTTCCGACGCGAACAACGTCGTCGGCAGCATCGTGGCCGTGGACCCTGCGGCGCAGAACAGCGTCGCTTGGACGATCAACATCTCGGCCTGCATGTATGTCCACGAGATTCACCCGTTGCCGAACAACGGTTTTGTGATGCGTTACGGCTACGTGACGCCTGGCAGCAGTGCCAGCCCCTCCGAGAGGATCACGGCGTTCGACGGCAGCGGTCAGGCGATGTGGACGCAGACGGTCCAGGATGTCAGCCAGGTGGGCAGCTACGCGATGTCCGCCGACCTGAACGGCAACGTCGTTCTTCGCGCCGACGTGGCGTTGTGGCACCCGATCAACGGGTCCACGTGGCGGTTCCCGGAGATCGACCTCACGCTGTTCAACGGACTCAACGGTGCGACTCTCTCGCAGGTCAACCTGCGAGGCGAATTCGACACACCGAACGGTCCGAGCTACAAGGGCGGCAATGCCGGTGAGCTGTCGATGGCGAAGAACACGTTCTACGTCACCGCACAGCAGTGCACCAACCTCAGCTACTGTGACGCCAGCAGCACCAAGCTGTATGCCTTCACCGTTCCTGGGTTGGAGGTGGATTACCCGAGAGGGGCGATCCTGAAGCACGACGAGCCGTGGAAAAACGCCGTAGCCATGGGTGACTCGTTCAGTTCCGGCCAAGGCAGCGTGCTGCCTTATGAGAGCGGCACCGATACGGCCGGCCCGCCGGAGAACCGGTGTCGACGCAGTCCGGGTGCGTATGCGCACCTGCTCAACGGAGAACCGGGGCCAAGGCTGAATCTTGCGGCGTTCGTCGCCTGTGGCGGGTCTACCACTTCGGATGTCGAGAATGGGAGGTTCAACGAAGACCTACAGCTCAAGGCGATCACCGACCATGACCCCGACGTCATCACCATCACCATCGGTGGCAACGACGTCGGATTCAAGGAACTGGTGCAGGAGTGCATCACGAACAACCCGGTCTCGGGAGACTGTTCAGACAGCTCGGCGTATGCTTACACGCGAGACCAGATCGACAACCATCTCGCGTCGAATCTCTCCGGACTGTTCGGCCAGATCAGTAGTCGGATCAATTCGACTACGCGCGTGCTTGTTCTCGGCTACCCAATGTTGATTCCAGATCCTGCGATCAACACTTTGCCCAACTGCCTGTACCTGTCACACGACGACAAGGTTACAGCGCAAGGTGTCATCAACGATCTCAACCAGAAGATCAGCGATGCCGTTGCGGCGGCGGGGCCGCATTTCGAGTACGTGGACCCGAACATGACAAGCTCGCCGTTCAAGGGTCACGAGCTGTGCATGGACGGCGGTTACTTCAACGGAGTCGTTGCCCCGCCCAACGACAGCTCCTCGTTCCATCCGAATGCACTGGGCCAGGACGCCTACCGTTGGGTTGTCGCCCAGTACCTCACGACACATCCGTAGGTCGCGAGGTGTAGAAGGTGAAGTAAGCGACTGAAGAGCCCCCTGCATCTGCTCGTCCACAAGACGCGGCGGTGCAGGGTTCTTCAATGCAAAAGCGCTGCGATATTGCTAACGTTAATGCAATCTATGCTAAAATCATGACAAATGACAAAGATTGAATCATCCTTACAAAAATCAGCACTACTGCGCGTGACCTCTATCGCAGGGTTTGTAGCGCTTACATACCTTGCCGGTTGGACGCTATTTTGGGCGGTTCGCGGCATAGTTGAGCCCTACGGCGCAATTGTGGCGGCACTCACCCTTCTAACCTATCTTTTATCTATCCCTGGTTTCATATTAATAGCAAAGGGTAGTGCGAAAAGTCGCATCCTACGAATAGCCGTAGGGGGAATATCAGTCGCCGCTCTTCTGGTCTTGGCTTTAATCACGTTCGGGTTATTGCAGGACGCCATAAGCGTGAGGTGCACTGACTTATGGGGGGAGAAGGCTGAGCCTTGCGTTGAGGTTGTAAGTTTTTGGCTCAACTACTACAGCTTCTTTCCAATCTTGTTTGTTCCTGCTACATTACTCGCCTCTATCACCTTGGCGTATGGGCTGGCTGAAGAAAAGCGTTTCTCTGGCAATAATTCAACAAAGAGTAAGCGCAGGTAGTCTACTTACTTGAAATCCACTCCTGAGGCACTACGCCTTTACGTGGTCAATAACCTCCGCGCGACGATGCCCTAGATGTCTAGGTTGGGCGGGCTACCACACTTGCATATCCTCGTCTTCATCCCGCGCTTTCTGCTACCGCCGTAGGCTTGCTGGTGATATATTTAAAGTCGTTATGCCACGTGTGACATTGAAGGAGTATCTCGATCGTCGTCAAAAACTGGTGTGGTTGTGGCAGAACTACCCGCACGGTATCGTGACACTACTCTTTCATGAGCAGCGGTATCTTCACAGATACTTTTTGTTTACTGAGGATCTTACCGAGCAAGAGCTCGTGCAGTATTGGCACGATGTTCGGGATGCTCACAGTTCATTACCCCAGCAAGCCGGCAAGGCGTATAAGGCGCTGATGCGGATGCCGCTCAACCGGACCGCTCGCGAGCATGCTGAACTTCAGGGGAAGCTGCCGCCTAGACCAGCCGAGGAGCGATATTCGGTTGCGGGAGCAGCGAGGGCGGAGGTGGATTTTAGGGGGTTGGCGAGGATGTTGATGGAGATTATGGAGCACGAGCGAGGGGAGAAGCCAAAGCATAAGCACTAAAGTGTATCTTTGGTCAAAACAATTGTATTGCTGAACTATGCAGCGTAGAATAAGAGCAACTTCGAGTGAGCACGAGTGCTCTGGTGGACTCGCTACTCTCTGGGAGGCAACTGAACCATTATTTGGCGCGACCAGAAGGAATTTGCATTATGATTAAATCTAGACGACGACATCCAGATGAACAAGCTTGACACCAACAAGTCAAAATCTATCGGTTGGCATTATGGCCATATTTGGGCGCGTAGTGACACCTACGAGGGGAATCCGGTCAATCAGCTTCTGGTGCCCGCGGGTGTGTTTACTAGTGTATCTGGGGAGGTCGGAGCGCTCAAAGTCTGCAACAACTATGGCGCTTGGCCTGCATCTGACGAGAAACAGCCGCTCGACGAGAACCTTTTATGGGCGCAACTGCCGTTTGGCGCCAACCCGGGCGACGACCTGACAAGCGCCATATGGAGTGTACCGAGCAACCTTCCGCGCCAATCTCCGTCCGACGTACTCGAAACCTATCAGGATGCGATCACTTTCAACGAAGACACCGCCGAGAACCCCGGCCTCCGGTCACCGCAGCTCGGCGCGATGCACGCAGTGCTCGGGTACTGGACCACCAAGCGCACCACGCCGGCCACAGTCGTCATGCCGACGGGCACCGGTAAGACAGAGACGATGTTAGCGCTGCTCGTGGCGGCCCGCCCCAGTTGCTTACTGGTATTAGTACCCTCGGATGCGCTCCGCGAGCAGGTAGCGAGCAAGTTCGAGACGCTCGGTGTCCTCCAAGAGCTCGGCATCGTTACCAACTCGGCCCTACGTCCAGTAGTGGGCCGTGTTCAACACAAATTTACCTCCGTAAATACTGCTACAGCCTTTGCCGAGGCGTGCAATGTTATTGTAGCCACTCCACAGGTACTGAGCGCTTGCTCACCCGAAGCTCTAACGACGTTGCTCGGTGCATGCTCGCATTTATTCATTGACGAAGCTCATCATGTCGCGGCACGTACATGGTCGGCCGTCAGAGACGGCTTCATTAATAAGCACGTTGTGCAGTTCACTGCAACACCGTTTCGCGAGGACGGCAAGCACTTGCAGGGCCGTACCGTCTACTCATTCCCCTTACGCGAAGCGCAAGCGCAAAAGTATTTTTCGAGGATCAACTACACTAGTGTGATCGATTTTGAAGATGTTGATAAGTCGCTCGCTGAGCAGAGCGTAGCAAAACTCCGGGCCGATCTCCAGGAAGGTTTTGATCATGTCCTGATGGTCCGTGTTAGTGGCATCCCCCGAGCTGTAGATATTAAACCATACTATGATGAGCTAGCGCCGGATTTGGAACCAGTCATCATTAGCAGCCAACTGCCTAAGAAGCAGCAGCGAGAGGCGCTTAATGCGCTGAAGGAGCGCAAATCCCGTGTCGTCATCTGCATCAGTATGCTTGGTGAGGGCTTCGATCTTCCTGCCCTCAAAGTTGCCGCGGTCCACGACCCCCAGAAAAGCCTTGGCGTAACACTGCAATTCATTGGTCGGTTTGCGCGTACATCGTCAGCAGGAAAATATGGCGAAGCGTCGATGTTCGTAGCTCGGTCCGAGGTCGAGACCGACAACAGGCTTCGGACACTGTACGCCGAAGATTCAGACTGGAATTTAGTCCTACGCAACCTTACTGAAGCAGCCGTACAGGAGCAACAAGATGCGAGTGACTTCGAAGACGGCTTCACGAGCATGCCAGAGGAGGTCACGCTTCGCAGCTTGCTCCCCAAATTGAGCACAGTGGTATATCAAGCTCCTAGCAAACGCTGGGAACCTCAGAACGTTGTTGACTTCTTTGGCGAGGACAACCTGTTCACATTACCCATAGGGCTGAATATCGATGCGGGGGTGGCCTGGTGTGTCATCAAAAATAAGAGAGATGTCCGCTGGGGCGACCTAAAGACTATCGAGGAAATTACCTATGAACTGTATGTGCTCTACTTCGACAGCAAAAATAAGCTGTTGTACATAAATAACTCGGCCAACGACGGCGTTTTCGAAGACCTAGCCAATGCCGTACTTGGGCCGGGCGCCATTCGTTTCACCGGTTCGACGGTCTACCGCGTGATGGCCGACATTGATCGTCTAGTTCCGACCAATGTCGGTGTTCTTGATGCCCATGACCAGTTCCGCCGCTTCTCGATGCACGTTGGCCCCGACGTCACGGCGAGTTTCTCACAAGCAGAAGCGGGCACAAAATCGCAGACAAATATTTCTGGTGGTGGCTATAGAGATGGTGAGCACGTAAGTATCAGTGCTTCATTGAAAGGGCGCATATGGTCACACGCCACCGCCAGAAGCCTCAAACATTGGTGCGATTGGTGTGACTCCATAGGCAAAAAGTTGCTTGACGATACGATCAGTATCGACAAAGTTATCGGACAATTCATTCTGCCCGAGGCGATTACTGGTCGCCCAAGTGGCGTGCTGCTAGCCGTTGAGTGGCCCTGGGTGATCCATACCATGCAGGCGGACAACCTTCGTCTATCGTACCAGAGCAGTGTCCACGAAGCCGCCTACACAGACCTCGTACCTGACACTGATTCACCTTCTGGCCCATTTCGCTTCACTGTCAAAACTAGTACCTGGGCCGTAGCCTACGAAGCTGTTATCGAGAAAGGACGTCTCCGCTATCAATGCACCTCGGACGAGGAAGTGAAAGTCGTTCGCGCTCGATCTGAGCAGCGATTAAGCGATTGGCTGAACAGCAACGGTCTTATCTTCATCCTTGATGATGATCGAATTATCGAGGGCGATATGCTCTACAAGCCGACCTGGGACAAAGAGCCATTTGATCGAGCGAAGTTCACGCCTATATCTTGGACAGGCACGGCGTTCAACGTCGAATCGCAGACCAAAGCTCGTCTGACGAACTCCATCCAGTATAGGGCTATAGCCGAGCTGAAAGCCGAGGCGGAACCGTGGGATATCATTCTTGACGATGATGGCAGCGGTGAGATAGCCGACATTGTTGCGATCCGACTTGATAAGGAAGGGCTACTAGTTCGCCTAGTGCACTGCAAGTATGCGCATGGCGAGGCCGTCGGTACGAGAGTGATCGACTTGTACGAAGTTTGCGGCCAGGCCCAGAAGTCGATCGTATGGCGACGAAGCGATCTTGGGCCGTTCTTTCGTGCACTCGACGATCGGGCTCGCAAGAAGCAAAAACGCGAAGGTGTGAGCCCATTTGAAGTAGGCGACATTAAAAAGCTATATGAGATTCGAGACAGAGCGACAGTCCTTCGGCGACGCATGGAGATAGTCATCGCGCAGCCTGGCCTGTCCGCCTCCAAAGCCACTACCCAACAACTCGATCTACTCGCGTCCACGCAGGCATACCTCAAGACTACGATCAATGCACCGCTTATAGTGTGGTGTAGCGACTGAGGTTAGCATCTCCGCCTGTTGCTCAAAAATTGCCGGTCGTATCTCTCATCTTCACCCCGCGCTCATGCAGCCGGCTCATGACTGTCGTCGGATCAACCTTGTACTTCTCGCCGATCTTGGCCAGTGACCAGCCGCCTTCGTAGAGCCGCACAGCCTCGTCGACCCGTTCCGAAGAGAGTCCTTGTCGTCGCATCGTGACACCATGTCGCTTCAAGATCCTGCTGACCGTCTGCCGGGATGTCCCGAACTTCTCACCCAGCTCGTAGACCGTGGCACCCGCCTCGTACTCCTTGATTAGCTGCTGGGTTTGCTTGGTCGTCAGACGGCGTGACCTCTCCGGCGCCCCCTCTCCTGACCGTGGCCTGGCCGGCGCATCCAGGCTTGGCAGCTTCCGCATCAAGGCATGCAGTTGTCTGACCTGCATCTTTGTGTTGGAGTAGGCTCCCCCAGGGTCCACCAGTGAAATTATTTTGGTTCAAATCCTCCTGCTACTCCGTCAAGCGGATTGTTTACAAGGCCTCGAAGGTAATCCCATGGCGATGACACCTGCTCGCAAAATCGATAAAATCTAGCATATATTCCTCCTGTGAGATCGTATAATTAAAATGCAGACACAACGAAAGGAGTCTCCTATGCGAAGGCTGCTAAATTCAGAGACGAGCAAGAAAAATGGGTGAAGAGTTCAAACCAGGAGCAGGTGAACTGCCGAGCAACTATACAGATTTCTCTATCGACGCGAGGGAAGACGAGGCGGGCAATCTCATTGTTATGGCAGGTTTCGTCGATGCTCAATATCGTTATCGTCCCGTTGCAGAGCACTACGTGGCACCACCTCCGACAAAAGAAGAGCTTGATGAAATACTCGAAGGCATAGACGACCAAGAGGAAAAGGAGGAAGAAAGGCGGTACTGGGCAGAGTATGATCCTGAAGCTGAATATGTTCAAGAAGTAGAGCAGTTTTTAGGAAAGCATGAAGACATACAAGCGCAGTGTGATCTGCTTGTAGATGCTCTCGCCGCAGCAAGAAACCACGAGCGGCTGTCCGAGGAAGCCAACAGGGCGTTCACGCTCCTTTCTAATTTCGTCGAAAAGGTCAGCCAGGCAAACCGTAAAATGTACGACACCCTGCCACCAGCCACAAAACGCCTCGCAGAATATGCCGACCGTGTCGTACAGCTAAAGCATTTGTACACTGGGAGTAGCTATACGACCCCGTTTGATAGAGTCTACTCCGACCAGGAAGAGCAGCAGTGCGTTGAGGATTTCTGTAGAGGAGCTGAGGAAGGTTTACGCGCTGGTCTAACCCACGAGCTTGGGAGTGACTGTAAAATTGAGCTTGACCGTCCAGAGCATGCCCGCGTTCTGAATGCCACCTCGAACCTTGGATACGCCATCATAGAACGCCTTGAGGTTCCAAACCAGAATAATGAAGTCGAGGATGCCATGCTTAATGGAGCCGTTCGTTCCTTTACGGCTAGCTACTACCGCCAGGCATCGTCGCCAGCTTAACACTTTGCATTGGCGCATCTCTAACACGAGAGGAGGGCCAAAAAACGCGACGCGACCATTTGTCTTGACCAATAGGGTCACCGTTAGATTTCTCACCCAAAAATCTCGCTGTACACCCTAACACCCTCCCGTATGATTGGAAAATAAGGAGGGCTTACTATGAGCATAGGAAACAAGAAAATCGCAATCCTCGTCGACAACTACTTCGAGCAAGCAGAGTTCGAGGATCCGCTTAACCTACTGAGAGACGCGGGCGCCGAAGTAACGACGATTGGCACTGAGACGAAAGAACTGCACGGCATGCAGCACAACAAAATGGGTGATGACTTTACGGCAGACATGCTGCTGGACGATGTTGAATTCGACGACTTCGACGCGCTCGTCCTGCCGGGCGGGGTCATCAATGCCGACAAACTTCGCATGAACGACCGCGCCCGCGAATGGGTGGTGCGCTTTACCGACGAAGGCAAACTCGTAGCGGCTATCTGTCACGCGCCGTGGCTGCTTGTGTCGGCTGGCGTTGCAAAAGGCCAAGAGTTCACCAGCTACTACACGCTTCAAGACGACATTCGAAACGCCGGTGCACAATGGACGGACGAGGAAGTCATCGTCAGCGACAACTTCATCACCAGCCGCAAACCCGACGATATTCCAGCCTTCGTGGAGGCCATTAAGAACTGGCACGCCTAAAAACACCGACGACCGCGCCCAGTCTGCTATACTATATGGAGTAGAAGGATCTTGGAACGTCATGAACGAATCATCTATACCTCTTGGCATTTGGAAAAGCTCATACACCTACCCGAGCAGCGGCCGTGGCGAAGACTATGAAGGCCACCACTTTGTTCGTGCCCATCAGAAAGACAACCACCTCATCTTTGAAAGCGCCGCCGAGACAAGCAAGTCATATCTCATCATTCGCTTGTCCATCGAGGACCACATCGCTACCGGCAGCTGGCAAGAACAAACCGAGCCGGACGGCTACTATAAAGGTGCCGTATATTATGGTGCTATTCAGCTGGTTGTGAGCGATGATGGTAAAGAGATGAAGGGCAAATGGGTCGGGTTCGGCAAGGATATGCAGGTAAATGTCGGCCCCTGGGAACTCACCTATGTTGGCACTTCCCTCCCTAAAGAAGCGCTGGCAGAGCACGCTTCGGTCGTCGACTAGTCAGCTATGGGCCCGTTCTCTAATAACACTCCATCACCCACGCCGAGTAGCAGCGGCAATAAGCTTCCCGTGCCAGATGTGGAAGGCGCGCCAGAGCCAGTCTATGTTTCGGCGGAGCCAGAAGGTACTGGCGGCGCCAAGAAATGGCTCATCACGACGCTAATTATTGCAGGTGTGATGGCCACGGCCGGGGTCGTCACGCTGTTTGTCTATATCTTTGTGAGCAACACGCCCGGTTACATGCTGAGCGCTGCCATGCAAAACCTCATCACTAGCGACGGCGAGGCTGGTTCGCTTAAGTACGAGCTCCGCCAAGGCGGCGCGACCAAGACCGTTCAGGGCGATTTTCTTGCCTACACTGACCCGACAGATCCGCACATCATATCGCTCACTGGTAGCCTGGGACAGGATACGTCACGTGTGAGTGGCAGCGTACGACTCTTTACCGACGCAAACTACGCCCAGACCGCCGGGCTAGGCAATCTCGGACGGCTTGTAGCGGCACTTGGCGGCAATAGCGCGCCCTACACGCCTGACAATCTGGTGCGACTCGGCAGCCTCGACGGCCAGTGGTACTCGCTAACATCAGATGACGTGACGGATCTCGCAACCACAATCCCGCAGCACACCGTAAAGGACGGCCCGACATCGACCGACGTCGAAACCCTCGAGCAGCTCTATACCAAATATCCTTTCTTCACATCGATGCAACAGCTCAGCGACGAGCATATCGAAGGCATCAACACAATGCACGTTAAAGTAGGCATAGATAGCGCAAAGTTCGACGAGTTCCTCCACGCCGTCAAAGCAGCGAACATCAAGTCCCTGCAGCTGACCGATAGCGACGTTCAGACCATCAAGAATGCGGCGAGCAAGGCCACTCTCGAAGTCTGGATCACACGCTCTGACCGCACGTTCCAACAGCTCCAGCTAGGTCTGAGCGACAACGGCTCGACGCGCACATGGACAGTCACATTCAAGTCCGAACTCGCTGCCACCCAGCGACAGTCAGTGCTTCGCCCCGATAATCCCAAGAGCGCAAGCGTTCTGCTCCGGGGCATCCACGATATTGTCACGTCGCACGCTCGGTCGACGCAGCAGTAGCTGTGCGCTACAATTGGGAGTAATGAAAAACTTCGTCTTATTCCTGATCGAACACCAGACTCGACGTTTCCTCAAACGCCACAAACCTAAAATCATCGCAGTCGTGGGCAGCGTCGGGAAGACAAGTACCAAGCTGGCGATCACCACCGTGCTCAAGCAACGGTTCCGCGTGCTCGTGCAGGAAGGCAACTACAACGCCGATGTGAGCGTGCCGATGACGATCTTTGACCTGCCTATGCCACCAGCGGCTCGTCTCAAGAGCCCGACCGAATGGCTCAAACAGCTGTGGTATATGGAGCTCAAGATTCATCGTCCGTTCCTGTTCGACGCGCTTGTGCTCGAGCTTGGCACCGACAAGCCCGGTGATATCGAACATTTTCGCAAGTACCTTCGCCCTGATATCGCCGTTGTCACCGCCGTCACGCCAGAGCATATGGAGTTTTTCAAGACAATCGATGCGGTCGCCCAAGAAGAACTGTCTATCACGAACTTCAGCGAGCTAGCCATCATCAACCGCGATGACATCGATGAAACGTTTGCCCGTTACGTGAACAATAGCAATATCGACACCTACGGCACGAGTGGCGTAGCCGAGTATCATTACCTTACCGAGGACTTTGAGGCGGGCACAGGCTTTGCTGGTAAGTTTGTCTCGCCTGAATTCGGCGAGCAACAAGTCGTATTGAAGCTGGCTGGCGAGCACAACGTCAAAGCCGCTGTGGCAGCCGGCGTGGTTGGTATCAAAATGGGGCTGAGCCAGACTGAAATCGTGAACGGCCTCACTGCTATTCGTCCAGTGCAGGGGCGCATGAATATCCTGAGGGGGTTGCTCGATTCGACTATTATCGACGACACCTACAACTCCAGCCCAGCCGCTGCTGTGGCTGCACTGCAAACGCTGTATCTGTTCCCGAGTAAGCAAAAGATCGCCATTCTTGGCTCGATGAACGAGCTCGGTGAATTCTCGCAGAAAGCCCACGAAGAAGTCGGCACCATGTGCGACCCAACGCTCCTGGACTGGGTGGTGACTATTGGCGAAGATGCCGAGAAGTTCCTGGCGCCAGCCGCTGCCAAGCGGGGTTGTCAGATTCGTAGCTTCAAGAGCCCATACGAAGCTGGTGCGTTTGTGCACTCGGTGCTGCATCCGCACGCGACTATTCTGGCGAAAGGTTCGCAGAATGGCGTGTTCGCCGAGGAAGCGCTCAAGATACTGCTCCACGCGACCGAAGAAGAATCACAGCTCGTACGCCAAGAGCCTGATTGGATAGCTCGCAAAGAGGCGATGTTCGACCGATACGCGGGGCTTGATACGCCCAAGGGTTAGAGCGGCTAGCGCGTCCGCCTTCAGTACCGGCTTTTGTCGCCGTGCTCTTTTTGCGCTCCACCACCCATCTACCACCCCTCACAACTACAGTCCGCTCACAAACAGTTCGCTTCCTTCCTCCCGGGAAGGTCGAGGTTGTTCGGGATGGTAGATGGGTGGTGGGCTGAGGAACTTCCTCTCTCTACGTCAGCCGGCGCTCACTCACCTCCACCGTCCCGACGGTTAAACCTAGCCTGGCGGCAGGCGAGCGAAGCTCATCTGCCCCAAGCTCGGAGGGACGTGGACGGTGAGTGAAAAGCCGGTCCTCGGTATTTCGGAGGCCCGAGCAGTAGGAAACGGGGATACGGACGAAGAGCCGGTATGCCTGAACAATGCTACCAGCCTAAACCTAGCGCAACAGAGGTGCCTAGTATATAATTAACTTCGATATGACACAGCCTTCACCCATTATTGCTCGTCACCATCTTCTCCTCCCCTAGGGGAGCTACTTTTATACCCCAAGCCTCACATCTATCAACGTAAAAAAGATGAAGCCTATGAAACGCTATAATCCCGCATCAATCGAACCAAAATGGCAAAAAGTCTGGGCCGAAACCGGTCTCTACAACGCGAGCGAAGACCACAAGAAACCCAAGAACTACATCCTCGACTTCTTCCCCTATCCATCCGGCGCCTCAATGCACGTCGGCCACGTCCGCAACTACACCATCAGCGACGCACTCGCGCGATTCGCCCGCCAGCGCGGCCAGAACGTTCTGCACCCAATGGGCTGGGATGAGTTTGGCCTGCCCGCTGAAAATTTCGCCATCAAAACCGGCGTCAGCCCACAGGAATCAGTCAAGAAAAACACTACTCACTTTAAGAAACAGCTCACCCAAATGGGAATCGGTATCGACTGGACACGCGAGTTTGGCTCGTCCGACCCTGAGTATTACCACTGGACGCAGTGGCTCTTTACCGTGCTCTTCGAACGCGGCCTGGCCTACCAGAAAGAAAGTCTGCAGTGGTGGTGCGAACACGACAAAACCGTTCTGGCCAACGAACAAGTCGAAGCCGGCCGCTGCTGGCGCTGTGGCAACAAAGTCACTAAGAAACCGCTCAAGCAATGGTTCTTCAAGATCACCGACTACGCCGACCGTCTCGCCGACGACCTAGAGGACCTCGACTGGTCTGACGCCATCAAAGCCATGCAGCGCAACTGGATCGGCAAGAGCAAAGGCGCCGAAGTACTATTCAAGGTTGCCGACACCGACCACAAGATCAGTATCTTTACTACTCGACCCGATACGCTGTACGGCGCAACCTTCATGGTCTTAGCCCCCGAACACCCTATGGTCAAACAGATCACGACAGATGCACAACGCGAAGATGTCGAGGAATACATTGCGGCTGCAATCGCAAAAAGCGATGTCGACCGCATGGACACCGAGCGCGAAAAGACCGGCGTGGCCACTGGCGCGTTTGCTATCAATCCAGTCAATGGCGAGCGCATCCCCATCTGGGTCGCCGATTACGTCCTGATGGGCTACGGTACCGGTGCGATCATGGCCGTCCCCGCACACGACGAGCGGGACTTTGCCTTTGCCGAGAAATTCAAACTGCCGATCATCGAAGTTGTCGAGCCCGTCACCGGCAAACCACAGCAAAATCCTGAGTTCCGGCGCAGCATTGTTGCCATCGTACGCAACCCAAAGACCAAAAAATACTTGTCTATCAGCTGGGGTAAGGATGGCGGTAACTTATTCATTGGCGGTGGTCGCGAAGACGACGAAGCAATTGAAGCAACGGCCAAGCGCGAAATCCAAGAAGAAACTGGCTATAAGAACGTCAAGCTCGTCAGCAAAACTGGCCGCATCCACCACCACTACTTCGCTCACAGTAAGAACGTCGCCCGACAGATCGAAGCCCACGCCATGCTCTTTGACCTCGCCAACGACGAGCAAACCGCAACCGCACTCGAAGAGAACGAGAAAGGTAAGTTCACCGTCGAATGGCTCAGCGAAGCCGAGGTCGTCGCTCGCATCCAAGACGAACTTCACGCCACCGCGTACCAGTTGCTCACACAAAGCTCCTGCTACCATGGCGAAGGATTGATGATCAATTCCGGTGCATACGACGGCATGAGCAGCAGCGACGTCCGCGAAAAGATTGTCGCCGACCTGCACGAGCAGAAGCTTGGCCGCGAGCGCATCAATTACAAGATTCGTGACTGGCTCATCAGCCGCCAGCGCTACTGGGGCGCACCGATTCCTATTGTCCACTGCGAGAAAGATGGTGCTGTCGCCATTCCTGCCAACCAGCTGCCCATCGAGCTGCCGCCAATGAAGAGCTACGAACCATCTGGCGATGGTCGCTCGCCATTGGCACGCGTCGACGAATGGGTCAACACCACCTGCCCCAAGTGCGGTGGTCCCGCCACGCGCGAAACCGACACCATGGATGGATTTGCCTGTTCTAGCTGGTACTTCCTGCGATTTGCCGACCCGCACAATGCCACCGCCGCCTTCGATCCAACGAAAGCAAAGTACTGGTTGCCCGTTGACACCTACATTGGAGGCGCAGAACACGCTGTCATGCACCTGCTCTACGCGCGCTTCTGGACCAAAGTGATGCACGACGCCGGCCTCATCGACTTCGACGAGCCGTTCACCGCACTCCGCAACCAGGGCATGATCTGGGCACCAGACGGCCGTAAAATGAGTAAAAGCTTTGGTAACACCATCGCGCCAGATGAGCTCATCGCCGATGGGTATGGCGCCGATGCTATCCGCGTAATGGAGTTGTTCATTGCACCGTGGAACCAGGGCGCAAACTGGAGCACCGAAGGACTCGGTGGCTGCTATCGATTCCTCCAACGTGCCTGGAACGTCAGCCAAGAATATCTACACGGCGCAGGAACGGAAGGTAACCGCGAGCTCGAGACACGTCTGACCGTTGCAACCCACAAGACCATCAAGAAAGTCACCGAAGACCTTCACAGCCTCGGCTTCAACACGGCCATCGCAGCCTTGATGGAATACGTGAACGAACTCTACAAGATCAAAGTCGAACTTCCGGCCAACCCCGACAACGCCGCCTGGAAGGAAGCTATCTCGGCGCTCGCACAGTTGCTTGCACCATTTGCGCCGCACCTCGCCGAGGAGCTCTGGAGCGAACTCGGCCACCAGGATTCCGTGCACGTAGACCATTGGCCGAGGTGGGATGAAGCGCTGCTCGTCGCAGACGTCGTCACGATTGTCGTGCAGATAAATGGCAAAGTTCGCGCTAAGCTCGACGTACCAGCCGAGAGTTCAGAAGAAGAAGTTACTGCCGCCGCCCTCGAGAACGAACGTGTTATTGAGCACATTGGCGTCACACGGCCCGCCAAGATCATTTACGTTCCTGGTCGTTTGATCAACATCGTTGTGCAGTAGCAAATCACCCGCGTCACTCTGTAACGAGAGGCGCGGGTAGACTTGCTAAAAATAGCTTTTTATACTATTATCTTAAACGCAATGAGGAGAGGTCACCCGGCCTTCTTTTCATTTGAGACCCCTTCACACTCGACCCCACGGAAAGGGCTACGATGCCTCCTCCCCCACGACGTCAACCGCCGCGACCCGGACCACGGCCTCAACCGCCACGGCCACGGAGAAAACCGCGGCCACGACAGAAGAGGAGGCCGCAGCCCATACCGCAGACCCAGATCATCATCGTCACGCCGGGCGGTGGCGCCGCTCCCAAGAAGCGACGCAAGCCACCGTCACGCACCAGCATGCGAGCCGTTGTCTTGGCCCTCGTCGCCGGCCTCGTCTGGCTGGTGATGTCGGCGACCGGTGTTCCGCTGCCGAGCATCGGTGGTGGTGGCAATGCTAGCCCGCCGCCGGCAGACAATGCGCTCCCAAGCGTATCGATCGAGGGCTCGATCCCCTGTCGAGTCAACACCAAGCCGATCATCCAGCTCACAGCCGACCGGCTCCACACATGTGGTGAAGCCAAGACCTACGCCAAGCAGAAGCTGGCGCAAAAAGGCCAGGCCGACCAGTGGAGTTGCCAGGACCAACTGTGGCAGAATGAGGCGAGCTGGAGCGCGTGGGCGGACAATCCCGTGAGCTCCGCGTACGGCATTCCCCAGGCCATCGAGAGCCTGTACGGTCACGTCTACGACAAAGGTGACTGGAAAAAGCAGGTGGACTGGGGGCTCGACTACGTCTGGAGAAGGTACAAAACACCTTGTGCAGCCTGGGCGTTCTGGCAAAAACAGACCCCCCACTGGTACTAGCTTCGAGGCGTTGAGTGGGTCTCTCAATCGCCCTCGGGCACCGCGCATGTACGCGCGGTGCCCGAGGCGCTCACTCTTTGAAATTATACGTCGAATGTTTCACAAACTATTTGCAACATTTGACAGACTCCTCTGTAACGGATATAATCACCGCGTACCGCACACTGTCCCGCATCCGCGGGATTGCCCTTTACATCTGTGTTTTGGAGAGGAGAACTCATGTCCCAGGACGACCCGGTCGGGGGAGATGGCATCAACCGAGCAGCCAACAGGGTGACCACTGGTTTCATTGGCACCTGGGGCGGCTTCTTGGCAATTGCGCTCTGCGCGATGCTGTTGACGGCCGACCTCGGGCTGGGTCCGTTCTTCTTGTACGCGCAGGCGGAGAAGAACGGTGTCGATCTCAACTTTGCCTCAGGGGCCACCCCATGGATCTTTTCCATCGCGATGACGGGACTGCTCTATGCGCTCTGGGAAACCGTGGGCATCCAGTACTCTCACCGGTGGATCAAGTGGCTCGCCATCGCGCTGAACATCGCCGACACCCTCACGGACATCGGCGGTGCGAACTTCCTGTTCACCCACGACCCCGAGGCCGGCCAGAAATTCTGGCCGCCGGAGGGAACGCCGACGCAACAGGTCGTCCTGATCTACGTTCTCGGCGTGGCTTGCTTCTTCCACGAGCCGCTCCTCGGGTGGCTCCTCGGAAGGTACACCGCTGCGGTTGACCCCGCTGCGGTGCACGGTGAAGCAGGCAAGGGCGAGAAGGTGGAGGCAGCGCTGGTCATAGCGGCTGGCTGGTTGATGAACACGGTCAAATTCGTGGGGAAGATGGGCGCAACGCTTGCACTCCCCGCGCTGGACCTGGTTCTCACCCCGCTGCTGATCGACTACAAGGAGGACCCCACAAGCTACGCTGCCATCTGGGGCGTGAGTATCGGCTTCACGGCGGTACAGTCACGTCTCTGGGCGCGTACCAGAGAGATCGGAGGCATCAAAAAGACCATCGAGCGGTCCACGAAGGACAAGGTGATGGTCTACATCCTGATGGGCCTGGTGATCGCCGACACGTATTTCGATATCCGCGGCTATAACCAGGCGTTGTACGGCGACGCGGGTGATTACTTCGACATCATCCCCAACCCGACGCCATCGTGGTTCGTCAGCGTCGGCATCCTGGTGGCTCTCTGCTCGTTCGGCGAACTGCTGGGGCGTGAAGTCTTCTCCATCCTGGGCCGCAAGGCTCGGGCCTTCCAGGCGGGAGGCGGAGGCGGCGTCACGACCATCATGGTTCCGGGCGGTGGTGGAGCCATCAGCCTCGACAACCTCGACGAGACGAACACTTTCGGCGGAGTCGATGCCTTCGGCGGAGTCGACGCTCACGCAGGAGGTTTCGAAGACGGAGGTTTCGAGGACGAAGGTGGCGCCGAGGCTGCGGCTGAAGTCGCTCACGAGGACGAACCCGCCCCCAAGCAGAAGCGCAAGCGCGGAAGGTCCAAGAAGGGTGACGGGGGTGGCCAGCACCAGGGCGGCGGCGAAGACGACATATTCGGCGACCTGGGCGTCTAGCCCGCGTCACTAGGGCGGTGCGGTACGAGGGCGCCGGGGAGAGTGCGAGAGCACTACCCCGGCGCCCCACCCACACACACTACATAAACTTATTTTCTGGGCAGCGGTCGTCGGACACCCACAAACGGCATGACCCAAAACACCGTCACCACAGCAAGCAGCACAGCAAATCCACACATTATCGATGGGATCCCTGCTCGCGTAGCAGGATCAATTGTATTAGCCACTGTCGTGGGCAACATAAACAGTACGTAGCCTGCAGCGAACGCCTGAAGAGCTCGTTTGCGTTTCTGTTCGGCTCCGCTCGCAAACCTTAGGCACAGCCCAAGCGCGAGCAGAAGAAGCCCGTAATAATATATCGAATACAGCCATACAGCCGTCATTCCCATCTGGAAGATAACATAATTGCCCAGGCACTGGCTCCCTGTAAATACATCGCTCGCTAGTAAAAAGTACGCCATAAAACTCGCCGCGACACCATAGACTCCCGCCACAACCGCCTTGCGTGTCTTTCCGGCCAGTGCAAAAACCAAGTGCACACCAAGCGGCGGCAGCATGGTAATCGAGGCGTAGCCTATACGCGCCCACGTGCTCGAGCTCATTCCCCATCCCCCGCACACCATATATTCGGCCAGCTGAAAGAGCGCCAGAAAACAAAGCATCGCCACAACAAGCCGGCTCACACGGCTCAGCTTGTAACGCCAGACTGTGTAGATCGCCAGACAAATCTCTACCACGAAGGTTGCCATCATAACCGGAGGCGAAAAACAGCGCATCCCTCGTCCCCACCTACGAACTCGACTGTCCATATATCCCCCGTTACTTTAAGAGTTTTATCAACGCTGTTTCGTCTAACTGTTTCGTGCCAAGCTTTTCTGCCTTTGCGACTTTGCTTTCGCCAGGGTTTTCGCCTACTACCAAATATGTTGTTGTCTTTCCAACGCTACTTTGGAACGTGCCACCAAGTTCGCGGATCCTATCGGCCGCAGCGTCGCGGTCCATCTGCGACAGCGTGCCCGTTATGACAAATCCCATTCCATGAAGCGGGCCGTTGGCATGCGACTCAAATACTGGTTCCACGCCAAGCTCTTTAAACTTCTCGAGCAACTTTCGATTATCTTCGTCGGCAAACCACGCAACGATCGATTCAGCCACGATATCGCCAATACCTTCCACGCTCAGGAGATCATCCATGGTGGCATGTTCGAGCTTGTCGAGTGAGCCAAATGCCTCGCTCAGGTCGATCGCCGTCTGCGACCCGACGTGACGGATGCCGAGGCCGAATATAAACCGCGGCAATGGCGGATGCTTCGCCGCGGCAATGCCTGCAATGAGGTTTGTGGCCGAAATATCAGCAAATCGATCAAGTTCGAGAACTTGTTCCTTTGTCACTGCATAGAGGTCAGCCATGTCGTGCACCAGCTTTGCATCGACAAGCGCCGCGACATTCTTTTCGCCCATGCCGTCGATATCCAGTGCCGACTTACTCGCAAAATGCTCGAGCGCCTGCTTGAGGAGAATCTTGCCCGTCGTACCTTTGACGCGGTACACCGCTTCGCCTTCGGGACGTGCGAACTCCAGCTCGGGATACTGGCGCCGTAGTTCAGCCTGCATATCAAAAGGCTGGGATTTCTTAGGGCGGAGCTTCTCCAGCACCTTCGAAACTTGAGGAATAATATCGCCAGCCTTAAAGATGATGACTGTATCTCCCACGCGAACATCCTTGCGCGCAATCTCATCGGCGTTATGAAGACTCGCATGCTGCACCGTTGTACCCGCCACGACAACAGGGTCAAATACCGCAACGGGCGTTGCGGCGCCAGTTCGGCCAATGCTTATCACGATGTCGCGAACGGCCGTTGTGGCTTCCTCGGCAGCATACTTGTATGCAACCGCAGCGCGCGGCGCCTTTCCGACAACGCCGAGATCGGTATACTCTTTGCGGTTGTTCAGTTTGATAACCATGCCGTCGGTGTTGTACGGCAAGTGATGACGCTTGTCTTCCCACTCATCGATGAACGCCATGATCTCGTCGAGGTCCTGCAGGACCGCCGCTTGCTTGCCCGAGGCAACGCCCAGCATTCGGATGGCCTCATACGCAAATGCATTTGTCGGAATCTCAGTTTGCTCGTCGCGCAGAATTTCCCACGCACGGAATCGCAAACGGCGCTCGGCAACAAGCTTCGGGTCGAGCTGACGAATGCCGCCCGCTGCGGTGTTGCGAGGATTCGCAAAGAGCGGCTTGCCAGCAGCTTCGCGCTCCTTGTTGAGCGCTTCAAAATCTTTTTTGTGGATGATAATCTCGCCGCGAATTTCGGTGCGACCTTTCAGGAAGTGCTCGAACCCTTTCGCCTTCCGTAGCGTAAAGGGCACACTCTCGATAGTCCGCACGTTTGCGGTCACGTCTTCGCCAACGAACCCATTGCCACGCGTCACGGCGCGTACAAATACGCCGTCCTGATAGATAAGCGCGCAGGCTAAACCGTCGAGCTTCACGTCAATGAAGAACTCTGGTTTTGCCTCTGGGGCGAGCTTTTGGATGCGCTTGATCCACGCCTCGACCTCGTCACGACCAAAGACATCGTTGAGACTGAGCATGCGGCTCGTGTGCTGCACCTGGGTAAACCCGGGCAACGGTTGGCCCGCGACGCGTTGCGTTGGACTATCAGGCGTCACGAGGTCAGGGAATTGCTCTTCTAGCTGCGAGAGTTCGTGCTTCAAGCTATCCGCTGCCGCCTCGCTCATAATCGACTCGTCGAGCACGTGATAATGATAGCGGTAATCGTTGATCGTTTCGCGCAGCTTTGCGATGCGCTGTTTGGCTTGTTCGTGGGTCAGCTGTTTCATGACGGTAGGAGTGACCTGTATAGTTTGTACACGTACACCGACGTGTAGATTAGCGTGAGACCGACCAATACCTGCATCACTATCGGAACCAGCGGCAGCCAGTCAAACCGCAGCCACATATCGAGCAAGAAAACCGGAATAAGCACAATCGCCCACAACACCACCATGTGCACAGCCACAGCGAGTACACGCAGCACAATCGCCCAGCGGCGGTTCATGACCAATTCGCGCGCCGCTCGTAGCGCGTGCCACGGATACGTCCCTGGTAGTGCAATAACAATCAGCGCAATCAGCGAGCTCACCACAAAGTACAGCGACAATAACGCCAAGAGAACAGCAGCTACAGCAAACGCCATGGACTCGACGCCACCGCCCAACCACCCACCGTTCAGCGCAGTTGCGTATACAAATATACCCAGCGCACCCGGTATCAGCTGCACGGCGATAACAGCCAGTACAACGAGCATTGGTACGATCGGCGCACCACTATTATAGAGCGCATCGCGAATTCTTATTTCTTTATTCGCCATCAGCATACGCATAGCCCAGACAATAGCCAGCCAGAACAAGATAACCAATGTTGCGGACAAGAACTGCTGCACCTCGCTCGGCGGACTCGTCAGGTTACCGGTTAATGCTGCGCCAAACAGCGACGTCGACTGCCCTAAAGCGCCAAGGTCGCCGCTCATAACCTGCATTGTCGCGTCCTTCAGCGCCACATAATCTACCTGGGAAACGCCGCCCACCAGCAAGAACGCGGCAACCGCATAGATAAAACCAAGCCCTAGCAGAATCTTCTTGTGACCGCCAATAAATTTCCACGACTCGAACTGCAGACGCCACGTCGCCTTCACGTCTTCCCTGCTCACGTACATGCGGGGGCGGGTAAGACGGAACGCACGATGCGGGTTCTTGGGCGTACGCACCACCAAGCGCTTCCAGGTGCGTGTAACTCGTAGCTTGAGCGGTACACGCTCGCGTTTTACGGACTTTATCTTCGCGATTGGCTTCTTGGCTGGTTTACTCATATGTTAAATTTTAGTACCCATTTGACGTAATTTTGCTATTCGTTCTTCAATTGGTGGATGTGTGCTCAAGAGGTTTGCCGCAAAGCTCGCCTTGAGCGGATTAGCAAAGAAGAGATGTGCGGTCGCAGAGTTCTGATGGCGTGTAGTCGACCCGGTATGGGCAATCTTCTCGAGCGCGTCGGCCAAACCCTCAGGATAGCGTGTCAGGAGCGCACCGCTACTATCAGCCAGGTACTCACGACGGCGCGACACGGCCAGCTGCACGAGTGTGGCAATGATTGGCGCTAAAATAGCAGCCGCAATACCCAGCACGATAAACACCGGGTTCGGGCGATCATCATCGTCGCCACCCCACCACATTATATGCATCAACATATCGGCGATAAACCCGATAGCGCTCACCAGCCCAAAGACAATCATCATCACCCGAATATCGTAGTTGCGTACGTGGCTCATCTCGTGTGCCATAACGGCTTCGAGCTCGGTGTCGTTCATGATCTCGAGCAGTCCGGTCGTCGCGCACACCACAGCGTGCTGCGGGTCACGACCAGTGGCAAAGGCGTTCGGCGCGGGATCGTCCATAATGTACACCTTGGGCATCGGCATGCCGGCAGTGATGGCGAGATTCTCGACTGTTCGCCAGAGGCGTGGATTATCTTTCTTTTCTATTTCTCGTGCGCCATTTACCGCGGTAGCGATCTTAGCTGCCAAGAAATATTGGATCAACGCGTAGATCGCACTCGCAGCAAATGCCAAGTAGAGGTAATTGAGATTACCCCCACCATATAGATTGCTAAAAACCCACCCAAGCAGGCCAATAATGGCAATAAAGAACACCATTATGACCCACGTCTTTCGTTTGTTTGCGGCAATGGCAGAATACATACTACTCTGACTAGTACTACTTCCTGCTGAGAATCAACTTAGATCCTCGAGCATTAAAACTTAACAGAAACAGGCTTTTCGACTTCAGCTTGGTTTTCGACCTCGAAGAATTCACGAGGCTTGATGCCCAGCATGCCACCGACAACGTTGCTTGGAAAGACCTGAAGCTTTGTGTTGAGGTCGCGTACGCCACCATTGTAGAAGCGGCGAGCAGCCATCACTTTGTCTTCGGTGTCGGTCAGCTCTTGCTGCAGCTGCTGGAAGTTCTCGGTTGCGCGCAGCTGCGGGTAGTTCTCCGACACAGCGAACAGGCTCTTCAAGGCGCCTTCGAACTGGTTTTCGGCTGCAGCGGTTTCTTTCACACCTTGGGCATTCATTGCGTTTGCGCGTGCTTCGGTGACTTTCTCGAAGACTTCTTTTTCATGAGTCGCGTAGCCCTTTACCGTCTCGACGAGGTTAGGGATGAGGTCGTAACGACGCTTCAGCTGGACTGTAATGTCACTCCACGCTTCGTCGACGCGGATCTTGAGTGTCTGCAAGCTGTTGTAGATCGCGATAAACGCAATAACCAGCACCGCTACGATCGCCAATACAATATAAAATTCCATCAATAATTTCCTTTATTTACCACCTCTATAGTACCACCTGGTCAAGCGAATTTACAGAGTGCCCAGGAAGGTGGGGGGCCGCCGCGGGGGGCCGCCCCCCGCCGGTGTGGGGGCGCGCAAACCCCGCCACACCCGGGGGCCGGCCGCGCGGGGCACCCCCCCCCGGCTTTTTCGCGG
>CAZJVU010000004.1:0-118148 GCA_964550035.1 uncultured Candidatus Saccharibacteria bacterium
TCTGTGCTGTTGTGACCCTTCCCTCCCTTTCCCAGACGTACTGTAAAACCCTTTGTGGGGTGTGGGCCACCGGCGTTGTTACGTTTGCCGGGGGGGGCCCCCTACCGTGGGGGCCCCACCAGGGCTCAGGGCCGGCGAGGGCGGAGTACGAACTTCTGGAAGCCGGTGTCGTGATTGGCTGCGTACGCCGCGACCTTGGCCGGAATGACCGGCGGCGCGGTTCTGGCCACGAGCTGGGAGATCTCCGGCACGAACTTGATCTCGCAGCGCTGGCAGCCCGAGGGCATGAGCTTCTCGCCGCAGCGGGAGCAGAAGAAGAACTGTTGGGCGCCCTTGATGCTCGCCCCTTCCTCCAGCTTGCGCCGTGCTGCCGCGCCGTGCGCCATGCCCCGCAGGGTCGAACCCACGGTGCGGTAGCGGTCGCGGTCCGACTTGCCGTCCAGGTTGGAGGGCAGGCCTTGCATGTGCGCTCGCACCGTGGCTTGGGTGACGCTGCGCGTGCTGGCCAGGGTGGCGGGGTTCACCAGGTGGAAGTCGGCCACCCAGCTCTGGGGAAATGATCCGGACATACTTGGTCCTTCCGTGTGCCTGAATGTTCGGATGTACCTCTCGGGCTTTTTGCCCGGCACTACTGTAGTAGGTGCGCGATGATTGGTCAAGTTTCTGTCGGATAGAGGTTGCGCGTCCGCCTCTGTTCTGCTAGAATAACTCTCGTATGATTCAAGTAACTCGTAAAGACCCACAAGAAGCCAACGAAAACCTTATTCGTCGTTTCAACCGTAAAGTCCAGCAGTCTGGTGTTATTGCTAAGGTTAAAGGCCTGCAGTATTTCGAAAAGCCAATCAGCAAGACGGAACGACGCAAGAAGGCTATCATTCGTAAGGCTCGCAAGGCAGACAAGCTCAAGCGCATCCGCCTTGGTGTGGGACGTTAATGCTCGAAACCAAGCTTGACGCTGATATCAAGCAAGCTCTCCTCGGCGGCGACAAGCCTCGCGCCGAGGTTTTGCGTGGTCTGAAGAGCGCTCTGCTCAACGAAAAGATCGCAAAAGGGCTTCGCGACACCGGCCTGACTGATGAGCAAGTCACTGCAATTATCGCCAAGGAAGTAAAGAAGCGTAACGAGAGCGCCGAGCTCTATGTTAAAGCCGGCTCTCAGGAGCGCGCCGACAAAGAACTGAGCGAGAAAGCCGTTCTCGAGGAGTATCTTCCAAAGCAAATGAACGATGAAGAGCTCCAGGAAGTTGTGGCGAATGTCATAAGTCTCCTCGGCGCAGACGCTCAACTGGGCCAGGTTATTGGTGCGGTCCGTCAGAAAGTTGGCGCCGCCGCAGACGGTGGTCGTATCGCGGCAGCAGTAAAAGCGAAGCTCGGATCCTAGCCGTATGGTTATATTTTTTGGTCCCCCCGGGTCAGGCAAGAGCGTCCAGGGGCAGCTCTTAGCTGCGCGCCATGGCTGGCGATGGCTCTCGACCGGTCAGTTGCTTCGCGAGACAAGTAACGTAGAAATCATTGCGCACATGAAGAAGGGGAGTCTCGTTGGCGATGAGCTCGTGAACCACGCAATTGACGAAGCTCTCCATCGTGCCAAAGACCTCGATCATGTTATTATCGACGGCTATCCCCGCAACGTGGACCAGGCGAAGTGGCTGCTCGAGCTTCTTCCAAAACATCAGCGTGAGATCGAAGCAGTGATTATTTTGGAGGTGGATGACGATGAGATTTTGCACCGACTGGAGATCCGCGGTCGCCTCGATGATGCACCGGATATTGTGAAGCGACGCCTGAACGACTACCGCGAACAGACCAAACCGGTCATTGATTTCTTGGCTTCAAAAGATATTCACGTCGAAGCTATCAACGGCATGGGAAGCGTCGGAACTATTCACGATCGAATCCAGGAGGTAATAGAAAAATGTTCACTCGCGTAAAAACACCAGAAGAAATCGAAAACATGCGTATCAGCGGCGGCATGCTTGCGGCCGTACTGCAGACTATCGATAAGGAAGTCGAAGCCGGCATGACCGGCAAGGATACGTCCGAGATTGCCAAGCGAGAGCTGAAGGCGCTCGGCGCGAAGGCAAGCTTCCTAGGGTACGGTGGGTTTCCTGATGTTATTTGTATCTCTGCGAACGATGAGATCGTGCATGGTATTCCGAAAGATACGCCATTTAAAGAAGGCGATCTGGTGAGCTTCGACTTTGGTGTGAACTATAGCGGTATGATTACCGACAGCGCGTTCAGTAAGTTTATTGGCCCAACGCCAAGTAAGGAAGCCGGGCGTCTTGTTAAGGCAACCGAGCAATCGATGTACGCTGGTATCGAAACGCTGAAAGACGGCGTACGTGTTGGTGATATTGCGTCAGCAGTTGAGCGCGTGCTCAAGCGCGAGAACTTGGGTATTGTGCGTGAGCTCGTCGGACATGGCGTTGGTCACGAAGTCCACGAAGGTCCAGACATTCCAAACTATGGCGTAGCGGGCACTGGACCAAAATTGAGTGCAGGCATGACGATCGCAATTGAGCCGATGGCGACATTAGGTGCTCAGCATATCACCGTAGACGACGACGGCTGGACGATTCGAACACGTGACGGCAGCCTCGCCGCGCACTTTGAACACACGATTCTGATCACTAAGGACGGTTACGAAATCCTTACGCTTTGGAAATAAGTAGAAGGATGATAATCCGTGTCCTGCGGCTGTCGGGATGCACTTCGTTCGCAAACAGCCCACTCCGTTCACGCGGGAAACGCTACGCTCCCGCCCTAGCCGCAGGACACGGATTATCGCATTAATTATTGGGGTGGCAGTCGGCGGGGCTTTTTAGGGGCGGACCGACTGACAGGACCCCAGTCCTTTGTCTCGGTGTTGCCTCAAGTAGACCACAAGCGGTATACTAGTTGTTATGCAAGAAATGTCTCGTTATGGCGTCGGAATCGATGTAGGTACTACCGTGGTCCGCTGCGTCGTTGGCCATGTTGACGGCAGCACAATGACTCCCAACATCGTCGGCGTGGGCGAGGCCCCTAACTCTGGTATGCGTAAAGGCATGGTGGTAAACATCGTCAACGTCGCGCAAGCCATCGATAAAGCCCTTGAAGAAGCCGAGCGTATGAGTGGTCATCAAGTGCACAGCGCGGCTGTCAATATTAATGGTGCGCACATTTCGGCAATGAGCTCCAAAGGTGTCGTTGCTGTTGGCTCACAAGACCACGAGATCACCGAAGACGACCTTATGCGCGCTGAAGAGGCTGCGACTGTCGTGCAGCTTCCAGCTAACCGCGAAATTTTGCAGGTCACACCGCGTAGTTATCAGCTCGATGGCCAAGAGAACATTAAAGACCCGCTCGGCATGAGCGGTATCCGTCTGGAAGTCGATGCGCATGTTATCACGGCGCTCACTCCTCATGTAAAGAATTTACTCAAGGCAGCCGAAATGACCGAGACATCGCCACACGCTGTTGTTGTATCTGGTTTGGCTGCGGCTCGTGCAGTACTTACGCCGCAGCAAATGGAGAACGGGGTAGCAGTCGTCGACTTGGGCGGTACAACCACGAGTGTTGTCGTCTATGAAGAAGGCGATTTGCAGCACGTCGCCGTCCTACCCATCGGAAGTGTGAACATCACGAATGATTTGGCGATCGGCCTCCGTACCGATTTAGATGTTGCCGAAAAGATTAAGCTCGCGCATGCTTCTGCATTGCCAGAGAAAGCGGCAAAGAAGATTGAGCTGACACACAACGGTGAGAAGCTCTCGTTCGATATAGAGGAAGTTACGATGATTGTCGAGGCTCGACTCGAGGAAATTATGGAGCTCGTTGATAAAGAGCTCAAGCAGATCGATCGCTCTGGCAAATTGCCTGGCGGTGTCGTTCTTGTCGGCGGCGGCGCTAACCTCAAGGGTATTGCCGAGTACGCTAAGGAGGCATTGCGCCTACCGGTGCGTGTCGCCAAATTCACTGATATGCGCGGCGTGAGCGATAAAACCAGCAAGCCAGAGTTCGCCGCTGCACTCGGTCTTATGTTGCTCGACTTCGAGAAAGAGCGCCGTACGCCAAGCGACGGCAAGCCAGGTAAAAAGCCCGGCGGTCCGAGTGCACCAAACTTGGGTAATTTTGTTGAGCGGGCACAGTCGCTCTTCAAAAAGTTTAAAGTCTAAAAATTTTCGTGAATCACAATAGGGGTAGGGTCGAACAACCGTTTTGACCTCGCCCTAACTCCATGTATACTAAATGTGAACAAAGCGAGGAAATCGTCCAATGCCAGAAATAAAACCAGCTGATATTCAAACATTCGCAACCATCAAAGTCGTGGGAGTAGGCGGCGCGGGTGGCGCAGGTATTAACCGCATGGTTGATGCTGGCGTGACGGGCGTAGAATTTATTGCCGTCAACACGGACGCACAGGCCCTGCATAACTCAAAAGCACAGCACAAAATTCATATTGGTCGCGAAACAACTCGCGGATTGGGCGCGGGCGCTGACCCGTCAGTGGGCCAGAAGGCTGCCGAAGAGTCGAAAGAAGAAATCAAGAAGGCACTGCAAGGCGCAGACCTCGTATTTATTACGCTCGGTGCTGGTGGCGGTACCGGGAGCGGTGCTGCGCACGTCGTAGCCGAAACCGCTCGCGAGATGGGTATTTTGGTTGTTGGCGTCGCAACCAAACCATTTAGCTTCGAGGGTGAGAAACGTCGCCAGAACGCCGACTGGGCAATCACTAAGCTCGGTCAGCAGGTCGACACACTTATTACGATTCCAAATGACCGGCTATTGCAAACCATTGATCGTCGCACGCCGCTGCTCGAAACATTCAAGATTGCAGATGATGTGCTCCGACAGGGTGTGCAGGGTATTTCTGAGCTGATCACCGAGCATGGGTTGATCAACCTCGACTTTGCCGACGTAAAGACTATTATGCAGAATGCCGGTTCGGCCCTCATGGGTATTGGCCGCGCGAGTGGCGAGAACCGCGCCGTACAGGCAGCACAGCAGGCTATCGAGTCGCCACTTCTGGAAGTCTCGATCGATGGCGCCCGCGGCGTGTTGTTCAACATCGCTGGTGGCTACGATATGTCGATGCACGAGATCAACGAGGCTGCCGAGGTTATCACCAACGCGGTTGCGCCTGATGCCAATATTATCTTTGGTGCGACATTGAAGCCTGAGCTTGAGGATGAGTTGATCATCACGGTTATTGCTACGGGATTTGATTCTGCTTACTTCCAAGCTCGCGGTGCAACACCAACAGCTGAACTGGTTGAAGAAACGACTACTCCTGCTGCGGCAACAAGCCTCGAAGACGCCGTCGACGAAGTAAAAGAAGAAGACATCAAAAAGGTCGACATGGACCTCGACGATGAGCCAAAGAAATCTTCGTTCACCGATGACGACGATCACCCCAAGAATATTTGGAACTACGACGACGAATCTGACACACCAGCCTTCCTGCGTCGCCGCAAAAAAGACGACGAATAGGCCATAAAATGCCTCTGATCTACATCACTGGAATCTCTGGGTCCGGTCCGGTAAATCATCGGTATGCGCAGAGCTAAAGCGCAGAGGCTGCGCGGCCTACGATACAGATAAGGATGCCATTGCCTTTTTCTATCACAATGATACAGATGAGCCCGTTAATGAAAGAGTATCTTCCGAGGACCGTACCCCTGAGTGGCGCGCGAAGCACACATGGAAGGCTAAGCGTACGGACATTGAAAGGTTGGCTGAAGAAGCAAAAGATAAGCTCGTTTTTCTTTGCGGTGTGACTAATAACGATGCCGACGAGCTATGGGATTTGTTTGATCGCGTCTTTGCCCTCGTGCTTGATGAAAAGGCGCTAAAATACCGTATTTCTAACCGCACGAGCAATGATTTTGGTAAGAATCCCCATGAGTTCGCAGATTTACTACGTTGGCAGCAAACGGCGAGCGAGGATTATAAGAAGTTGGGTGCGACTTTGATCGACGCGACGAGGCCGCTTAGCGAAGTTGTTGATGAAATTGTACAGGATTGTTCCGGTATCCTAGCGGTGTAAGTACACCATATGTTGTACTTAGTACACTTGAATCGGCCTATATGTGGGGCTATAGTTAGTACAGCTACACCACGCGGGGATAGAGAGACAAGCGATGTGTAGAGGTCGGAGCTTTAATAGCGTAAACAGTCAAGCGAGTTTACAAGAGGGAAATAGGCATTCATGAGGTGTCCAAACTGCCAACAAGTAGAAACGAAGGTGATCGAATCTCGCGACGTAGCCAACGGCGAAAGCATTAGGCGAAGGCGTGAGTGTTTAGGATGTCATTATCGTTACACTACCTATGAGCGTTTGGAGCGTCCGTGCATTACTATCATCAAAAAAGACGGCACCCGTCAGTTATACGATCGGTCGAAGTTAGTCGCAGGCCTGCAGAAAGCCTGTGAGAAGACGACCATCACAGGGGCGCAATTTGAGGAATTAGTAGCACGCATCGAAAAGACCATCTACGACGCCGGCGAGCTCGAAATGGGTTCAACGCGCATCGGCACGATTGTCATGGACGCCTTGGCAGACGAAAACCAGATCGCCTATGTACGATTTGCCAGCGTCTACCGCAGCTTTAGCGATATCGAAAGCTTTGAGCGAGAGCTTTCGCGCATCAAAACTCGTCTAGGACTGGAAGCAGAAGCCCCACACAAAAACAAAACCAACTAAAAACGAGGTGCCAAAAGACCGGCTCGCCACTATGAGGGTAGATTGGGGAGTCACTGCCGCTGGCTGACGCCTGAGAAAGGGCGTTTCTTTAAGCACCTCTGCATTACCACTTAAGGAGGGTTACTACAATGGCGCAGAACACTGCGGCGTTATCTCTAACGCGTCATTTTACAGAGGCTGGGGTTCACCCATACGACACGTTGAACTGGACGAAGCGCGATGCAGCGATCGTGAATCCATCAACTGGCAAGACAGCCTTCGAGCAGAAACAAGTTGAGTTTCCAGACACCTGGTCGCTCAACGCAATCAACATCGTCTCGCAGAAATACTTTACCGGAACTCCTGGCACAGATGAGCGAGAAAAGTCACTAAAGCAGCTGATCGATCGTGTGGCCGACACGATTACAAAATATGGTTACGAGCAGGGGTATTTCATCGGCGAGGCTGAGGCAGACGTCTTTAACCACGAGCTTAAGTACATTCTTGCAACCCAGCGTGCAGCATTTAACTCTCCTGTCTGGTTCAACATCGGTGCTTCGGGCCGCGCGCAGCAGGCGAGTGCCTGTTTTATCCTCGAGGTAGAGGATACTATGCAGTCTATCCTGAACTGGTACCGCGAAGAAGGCATGATCTTCAAGGGCGGCTCTGGCGCAGGTCTGAACATCAGCACTATCCGCAGCTCATACGAGCCGCTCAGCAGTTCTGGCGGTAAGGCTTCTGGTCCGCTCAGCTTCATGCGCGGCGCTGACAGCTCGGCTGGTGCGATCAAGAGCGGTGGCAAGACCCGCCGTGCAGCCAAGATGGTTATTCTCAACATCGACCACCCGGACATCGAGGAGTTCATCGAATGTAAGGCCCGCGAAGAGCGTAAGGCCAAAGTGCTGGTTGAAGCTGGATTCGACATGGGCCTGAACGGTCAGGACTCCATCTCTGTCCAGTATCAGAACGCAAACAACTCGGTTCGCGTAACCGATGAGTTCATGCGCGCTGTCGAAGAGGACAAAGACTGGAATCTCGTCGGCGTCAAAGACAGCAAGACATACAAGACCGTCAAGGCCCGTGACCTCTGGCGCCAAGTAGCGCAAGCTGCATGGGAATGTGCAGACCCTGGCGTGCAATACGACACAACCATCAACGACTGGCACACCACGCCAAAGGCTGGTCGCATTCAGGGCAGCAACCCGTGCTCTGAGTACATGCACCTCGACAACTCTGCCTGTAACCTCGCGAGCATCAACCTCCTGAAGTTCCTCAACGACGATTTCACCTACGACATCGAAGCGTTCAAGCACACTGTCGAAGTGATGTTCTTGGCACAAGAAATCCTGGTCGGCTACAGCGAATACCCAACCGAGGCCATCGACAAAAACGCCAAGGCCTACCGCGAGCTCGGTATCGGCTACGCTAACCTCGGCGCGCTGCTGATGGCTCAAGGCTTGCCATACGATAGCGACGAAGGCCGTGCCCAAGCCGCAGCTATCACCGCTTTGATGACTGGCTACAGCTACGCCACAAGCGCTAAAATCGCTAAGCGTGTCGGCCCATTTGCCGGCTACAACAAGGACAAGGAAGGCATGAACCGTGTGCTTCGCAAGCACCGCGACGCCGTCCGCGACATCGACGCTAGCCTGGTGAGCGAAGAACTCCTCAGCGCTGCTGCAAGCTCATGGGACGAAGCAGTCGAGCTGGGCGAGAAGTACGGTGTGCGTAACTCACAGGCAAGTCTGTTGGCCCCAACCGGCACCATCGGCTTCATGATGGACTGCGACACAACTGGTATCGAGCCTGACTTTGCGCTTACCAAGTTCAAGACGCTCGTCGGTGGTGGTTCGATGATCATCGTCAACCAAACCATTCCTCGCGCGCTCAAGACACTGGGCTACAGCAAGTCTCAGACGGATGAGATCGTCAACTACATTCACGACAACTCGACCGTCGTTGGCGCGCCACACCTCAGGCCAGAACACCTCGATGTCTTTGCCTGCGCGGTCGGCGAGAACGCCATTCACTACCTTGGTCACGTCAAGATGATGGGCGCCGTGCAGCCATTCCTGAGCGGTGCTATCAGCAAGACCGTCAACATGCCAGAGGACGTTACCGTCGAAGATGTCGAGCAGCTCCACATGGATTCTTGGAAGCTTGGCCTCAAGGCCGTCGCCATCTACCGCGACAACTGTAAAGCATGGCAGCCACTCAGCGACAAGAAGAGCTCTGACAAGAAAGACGTTGCCGAAGCGCCAACCCAAGTTGTTGTGAAGGCCATGAAGCGCGAATTGCCTCGCACCCGCACCAGTCGTACGTTTGAGTTCCACATTGCGGACCTCAAGGGATTCGTGACGGTGGGGGAGTACGAAGACGGCACCCCTGGCGAACTTTTCGTCCGCGTGGCCAAGCAAGGTTCGACCCTGAGCGGCCTGATGGACAGTTTCGCTATCAGCGTCAGTCACGGCCTACAATACGGCGTGCCACTGAAGAGCTACGTCAAGACGTTGAGTAACATGAGCTTTGCGCCATCGGGCCTGACCGACGACCCAGAGATTCGCACGGCCAGCAGCTTGATTGATTACATCTTTAAGCGACTCGCACGCGATTACTTGAGCTTCGACGATCGTCTTGAGCTTGGTCTCGCCAGCTTTGACGACCTCGAGGCCGAGACGCAGGCTAATCAACCAAGCCTTCTCGACCAGCCCACCGCTGAGCCTGCGGTCAAGGTAGAGCAAGAAGCCCCAAAAGCTGAAGCTAAACCCAAGGTTGTAGCTGCTCAGGCAAGCAAGCCAAAGACTTACGCTATTCGGGAGACCACGGCGCCAATGTGTCACGCTTGCGGCAACCAAACCCAGCGTGCCGGTAGCTGCTATGTCTGTAGCTCTTGTGGGGCTACGAGCGGTTGTAGCTAAACCTGAACGGCTTTGTTACGCCTAAAAACTCCCGTCCGCGGGAGTTTTTAGATGAAATGGGGTGGCGTCCGGCGGGGCGGCCCCACTTTTGCCCGCAGCTATAGCGAGGACAAAAGAAGGGGCGGACCGGACGACAGGACCCCAGTCCTTCAAAAGCAAAACGCCCTGCCGCACACTCGCGACAGGGCGTTTTGCCTTATTCAGCGAGGGCAGCAGGGTGGGTGAAGGTCAGACCGTCGCGGTCATCGCCGGCGCGGAGCCGACGAGCACGATGATTTCCCCTTCGCCGTCCGGGGGGATGACGTACGCCGAGGCGATGCTGGCGGCGCGCTTCCCCAGCTCACTCACGTGTCGCTGGAAGGCGCCGCGGGCCTCGTCTTCGGTGTCGTACGGGTCGGCGTGATTGTCCTGGAACGCCGAGCAGACGAGTGTCCACTTCTCCGGATATGGATTGGCGTTCCTCTGGCTCCGGCTCACGGTCATGGCGGTGTTCTCCTTCCGGAAGGATGGTGAATCTATATAATACCATAAAAGCGATATGCCTGCCCACAGCCGCGGGCAGGCATATCGCTTGCGGGAGCGGTGGGGCAGGCTACCGGAATGTGACCACGTGCGGCTCTTTTTTCAGCGTGGTTATCGGCGGGTAGGCGATGGCGTAGATGATCTTGAGCGTGCCCCGCTGCAGCCGCGACCGGGCGGTGTTGGCCGCATCCCTGGCTGCTTTTTCGTTGTCGTGCGGCTCGGGATCGCTCAGCGCGTAGCGGTCGCTGCGCGGACGGCCGGAATCGAAGGTGTTGTACACCACCACCCATTTGTCGAGGTAGGAGAGCGGACGGTCCGGCGGAATGAACTTCGCCATAGCTCCTCATTTCTGAGTCAGCAGTTCCAGTAGAGATATAATATCATTAATTGGTTATAAGTCAAACTACGAGTAGAGTAGAAGGTGATGAAAGCGATGTTATTTTACCGACCAAACTCCGAGCACGAACGCATGGTAGAAGAATACGTGCGCGATTTTGCACGCCACACCGGCAAAGAGTTGCCACTTGTGAACATGAACACCCCCGACGGCACCGACAAAGCGCAGCTGTATGGCATCATGAAGTTCCCGAGCATCGTGGCCGTCGACGACACCGGTCAAATGCTCCAGACTTGGGATGATGAACTCTTGCCGCGATTTGACGAAGTAAGTTTTTACGTCCAAGACTAAACAGGAACAGGATACATCCATATGATAGAGACCGAACTAGAATTAACGTATTTGGCGCGCGAAATCCCCGAAGGGCTCGCTGACTGCCCGTCGAAACTTATTGTCGACGTATACTATCCAGCCGAGCGTGACCATGCCGTGCTGCGTATCCGCCAGCGTGGTGACCATTACGAGATCACCAAGAAGCTGATGGCGGACGGCAACGACTCGTCGCACCAGCTCGAACACACCATCGAGCTCGACGAGGCCGAGTACAAAGGCCTCACGCAAAACCCCGGCAAACGTGTGGCCAAGCGTCGGTACTTATATAACTACCAAGGGCGAACAGCCGAGGTTGATGTCTTCGAAGGCGATCTCGCCGGCCTTGTGGAAGTCGACTTTGAGTTCGATGACCGCGACGACCAGCTCGCGTTCCAGATGCCTGATTTCTGCCTGGCCGAAGTCACCCAAGAAGCCTTCGCCGCGGGCGGCAAGCTGGCCGGTAAGACCTATGCCGATATCCAGCCATACCTCGAGAATTATGGTTACAAACCGCTGAAGATGGAGGGGTAAGTGGGGTTATTTGATCGCGACAAAATCCGCAAAGAGCACTGGATTTTCGGTGTCGTCGCAGTCTTTGCGACCGTCGGGCTCATCTGCTCGCTGATACTCTCCATCGAGAAACTCCAGCTTGCCGCCAACCCTCACCAGGCGCTGCCGTGCACACTCAACGCCTTCCTCAACTGCGCTACCGTTATGAACACGCCCGAATCGTCACTGCTCGGCTTTCCGAACTCGTTCATCGGCATGATGGCCTATTCGGTCCTGCTGACCGTGGCGATTGCGTATCTGTTCGGCGCCAAATTGCCGAAGAATTTCATGATGCTCGCCCAGCTCGGCGTAACAATCGAGATCATCTTCGCGTACTTCCTATTCTTCGACAGCGTGTTCGTCATCCAAGTGCTGTGTCCGTTCTGCCTGGCAGTGACATTCAGTAGCACAATGATCTTCGCCGCCATCACGCGGTATAACATCCTCCAGAAGAATCTGTACTTTTCGGGCAAAACCCAGAGCCTGCTGGAGAAGTGGGTGAGTAAGGACTATGACAAAGTGTTTGTTGCCGGGTGGGTTGTGCTGATGGTCGCTTTGGTTCTGGTGAGATTCCCGGGGATATTTAGCTGAGTATTATGTCAAGTATAAGATGCGGGCAATTAACCCAGACGTGCCGCGAGATATCTATCATTTGGCGCAAGGGTTTTACCTCGCAGGTAACCGCGCGGCACTTGATATTGAAGTTGGACCTAATTTAACGCAGTCACTTTTATCGCCCTCGGTAGTTAACTTTTGTTTCTCTATTGAACTCTTTTTTAAAGCATTGATTCAGAAGGACGGCACTAAGCCACTACGTAGCCATTTGTTACAAGAACTTTTTGAGAAACTCGACCAGCCTACTCGAGCAGAAATTAAGAAATCATTCGAGAATATCGTTCCGCATCCGGCCTTTGAGGAATTTCTTAAACAAATTAACGATTATTTTCAAAAAGTAAGGTATGAATATGACTACCCAGTAGAGATCTTTTACGAAGGACCGATCGCACAGTTTGCGCGAGTGGTCTATCTGCATTGTTCTAAAATTTTTAAGGAAGATAGCCAAGCCCCTCCGGCTACTCTTTAATATGTTCGGTTTGCAAAACCGACCCAATTGCTGTTAAGCTCCCTCAGATCCAGCTAGCGGCCATCCAGGCCCTAGCGCGATTGAGAGGACAAACAGATGTCCTTCAAGGATGTCTTGGCCTGGCTGTTCGCCAGAAAGACCAAGTCGGGGAGTCGGTATCTGTATGGACCGGATCAGGAGCGACTGCGCAAGCGGCTGGAAGGCCGGTGGAGCAGCAAGTACCACGAGGAGGATGGGAAGATCCATCTCCTCATCGATCCGGACGGCAACCCCACGAAGACCTACCCGCACGTTCACGTCATCCACGACGAGCGGGCGAACCAGGTGCACTTCGTCGCGTCAACCGGCGAGAGGAGGCGTGTCTACAGTAGCACGCTCTCCGGAGACGTGAGCGGAAACGAGGTGAACGCCGAGATCGACAAGGCGCTCGCTGAGCTCCGACGACACCTGTGATCGAATGGGCCGCCGCCAATATGTTGGCGGTTGGCGGCGGCCCATTCGTGGATACTTGTGGTGGGTCGCAGGGTGATTCATAATTGAACGCAGCATGATCAAATACTATCGAGGCCATATAAAGAAACACGCCGAGTTCTGGACAAGCTTTAGGGATTTGCCGCCCGCAAAGCATTTTGATTCTTTTGTGAGTTTTTTCAAAGAAGTAGCTCACGATGTCAATAAGGGTAAATTAACTCTTCGGGATGCCGGCTATGCATTGAAGCCGGCATTTTACGATGATGAAATATACGCTCCGCGCGAACCAGAGCTAACATTTGCACAGGACGCAGTCGAAGACTTAATAGTTGTTGCAGAAACTGATCAAAAACAGGCAGAGCGGCTCTGGGTACTTATAGTTGAAACCATGGAGCCCTATCTGTAGACCTCTTGCAAATTAACAGAGATAACGCTACTATTTAAATAGTAAATGCATCTTGCGTAAGACAAGTAAGTGGCCATCACCCACGAAGCAGCGGGAAGAAATCGTAACAGAGAGTAGAACCCGACGACCTCGAGCTCGTGAGACTCGACAACAAAGCGCAAATTCGAGTCACCTCAATTTGAAGCTGGATGGTACCGCCCGAATATGTGCCGTCCGAACGCCTTTTATACTCCCGTAGTATAGAAGGCGCTCGGACATCACTCGGGTTCCAGTATCAGGCAGAGGTGACTTTTATTATGTAACGAACCCGAAGGAGACGCTATGAGTCAAACGCCACCAGCAAAATCAACACTTGCCACTTGGGAAGAAGAACTTATCGAGATCTGGGCCAAGGAGAAGACATTCGAGAAGAGCGTGGAAGGCCGCAAGGGCAGCCCGCTGTTTAGCTTTTACGATGGTCCTCCGTTTGCCAATGGTCTGCCACATTGGGGTCATGCCCTCACGAGCGTGCTGAAGGATGCCGAGGCTCGCTATAAAACGATGCGCGGGTACTATGTGCCACGTCGTTTTGGCTGGGACTGTCATGGTCTGCCTCCAGAGCTGTTGGCCGAGAAGGAGCTGGGTGTCTCTGGCAAGAAAGCTATCCAGGAATATGGTGTGGCTAAGTTCAATAATTATTGCCGTCAGTCCGTCCTGCGTTTCACTGACGAATGGCGTAAGTTTGTACCGCGTATCGGTCGCTGGGTGGACTTCGACGACGAATACCGCACCATGGACACCACCTATACCGAGAGCGTGATGTGGGCGTTCAAGGAACTCTACAAGAAAGGTCTTGTCTACGAAGGGGAGCGTGTGGTTCCATACAGCTACGGCGCCCAGACTGCGCTGAGTAATTCCGAGACGCGCCTCGACGATAGCTATCGCGACCGCGAAGATATCACAGCGACCATAAAGGTCAATCTCCCAGATGGTCGTAAGATGTTGGCCTGGACGACCACACCATGGACGCTGCCGGCGAACTTGCTCCTCGCAGTTGGCAGCAAGATCGATTACGTACAGGTCGATAACGATGGCGAGCAGCTGATCCTTGCCGAAGCCGCACTCGAGCGCTACCCAGAGCTCGACGACGCCGATGTCGTGGCCCGCATGAAGGGTCATGAGCTGGTGGGATACACCTACGAGCCGCTGTTTGACTACTTCCAGGATACCCCTGGCGCATTCCGTGTGGTTGCAGCTGACTTTGTAGACACCGAAGAAGGCGTGGGCATCGTGCACATTGCCCCCGGCCACGGTGAAGACGACTACTGGCTCGGCAAGCGCGAGCAAGTGCCGATCATCAGCCCAGTCGACGACGAAGGCCGTTTTACCAGCCAGGTCAGTGACTATGCTGGTCGCTTAGTCTTCGACGCCAACAACGAGATCGTTGCCGACCTCGAGAAACATCACAAGCTGTTCAAATCAGCACTGTACATGCACAAGTACCCACACTGTTGGCGCACGGACGTGCCGATCATCTACCGTGCCATGAGCGCGTGGTTTGTTGATGTACCAAAGATCAAAAAGCGTCTGCTCGAAACCAACCAAGAGATCAACTGGATCCCAGGTAACGTGAAGGACGGCGCGTTCGGCAAGTGGCTCGAGAACGCCCGCGAATGGAACGTCAGCCGCAAGCGCTACTGGGGTGCACCCATCCCGGTCTGGAAGACTGAAGATGGGGAAGTGATCGTCGTGGGCAGCATCAAAGAGTTGAAGGACATGGCTGTCGACCCTGCCAAGGTTGGCGATGACTTACACCGTCCGTTCATCGACGATGTCGTGCTCAAGACCAAAGACGGCCGCCTGGCACACCGTGTCGACGACGTCTTCGATTGCTGGTTCGAGAGCGGTTCGATGCCATTCGCACAGATGCACTATCCGTTCGAGAACAAAAAGCTCTTCGAAGAAGGCTTCCCGGCAGACTTCATCACCGAATACATCGGCCAGACCCGCGGTTGGTTCTACTTGCTGCATGTGCTGAGTGTTGCACTGTTCGATAAGCCGGCGTTTAAGAACAACGTTGCGCACGGCATCATCCTCGGCACCGACGGCCGCAAGATGAGTAAGCGCCTCAACAACTACCCAAGCCTCGATGAAGTCTTCAACAGTGTCGGTGCTGATTCAGTACGGTTCTATCTGCTTAGCAGCGCACTGTTTAGCGGCGAAACTGCTGCATTTGACACCAAGGCGCTCATCGAAAATCAGCGCAATGTCATCCAGCGGCTCAATAATGTCCGTAGCTTCTTCAAAATGTACGCCGATGTCGATGGTTGGAAGCCAGGCAAAGAGCTCGTCGAGCCAACCAGCAAGAATGTCCTCGACAAGTGGATGCTCTCGCGCCTCAATGAAACAATCCGAATCGTCACAACCGAAGCCGACGCCTATCGCACGCCGCGTATGACCCGCGAGCTTGCACAGCTGATCGACGACACGAGCAACTGGTTCGTCCGTCGCTCTCGCCGTCGTTTCTGGAAGAGTGAGGATGATGGCGACAAGCAGGCCGCGTACGCAACCTTGCATTACGTACTGGTCCGCACTGCGCAGCTGCTTGCTCCATGGACGCCATTCATCGCTGACCACTTGTGGCGCGATCTGACAAAGGACATGGACGTGTCGAAGTCCGTTCACCTCAGTGACTGGCCAGAGGCGGGTAAGGTGAGCCGCAAAGCGGTCAACGACATGGCGGCGGTCCGCGAGGTCATTACTGTGGGCCTTGCTCAACGCGCTGAGGCCAAAGTAAAGGTTCGTCAGCCGCTTTCCAGCGTAACTGTAGGTGACGACGTGCCAACTATCTACACCGATATCATCGCCGAAGAGCTCAACGTCAAGACGGTGAAGTTTAGCGGCAAGAGTGTAAAGCTGAACAGCAAAATCACACGAGACCTCAAGCTTGAAGGCTTGATGCGCGATGTTGTCCGCCATGTACAGAACGCCCGTAAGAATGCTGGCTTGCAGGTCGATGACCGTATCAAGCTCGGCCTCAAGACCGAGTCAAAGGACCTCAACGACGCTATCAAGGCTCACCGTGAGACGCTGATGAATGAGACGCTTGCCATCGAACTGATTGACGACGCTGGGTTTGCGCACGTCGATGATGTAAAGGTTGAGGGCCAGTCTCTCGTCGTATCGCTCGAACGAGCAAAATAGTTCAGAAATAAAAAACTGCGTGTCTGGTGCGCCGCTCCCGGGGAGGGAGGGCGCACCAGACACGCGTTCAGCTGAAGATGCCGGGGAAGATGGCGTACACCATCCCCGCCAGGCTACCAAGCCCGAGCACCCACCCGAGGAAGGTGAGGAGTTCGCGGGCTTCGCTCTTCCCGTTGGCACGCAACTTGTGCTCGATCACCAGCAGGATGATGCCGAAGACCATGAGGCCGAGCGAGCCGAAGAACACCACCGTCGGGGACAGGTTCTCCAACATGCCGGGCTTGTCGGCGGTCGCCAAGACCAAGTTGGTCATGGGTGGATCCTCTCTGTGTGTGAAGTGGGCAGGCTGTGGAGGGGCCCTATTCGTCGAGAATGCTCGGGCCGAAGAAACCGGCAGCGATACCGACGACGCCGATGACGATCACCACCCAGCTGACCCACATCAGGACGTCGTGAGCGGTGTTCTCCTCGTTCATCTTGGCGGCGACCATCACGAGGATCACTCCCAAGATCACCGCGATGAACCCGCCGACGACGAGCAGCCATGGCGGCGCCGTTTGCAGTAGGCCGGACTTGTCGTCGGCCAAGAGCAAAGTGGTCATGAGGCCAAACCCTTCTATCCGAAGTTGGACTTGCTAATTCTAGTATCTTTTTACGTGCTTGTCAAAATAAATAAGTTCAGTTTTTCTGAATGCTCCGGGCCGGGCAGGGCCCGGAGCATTCAAGTAGTCAGTCGTCGACGAGGGTCAGGTGGAAGCTCTGGAGCTTCGCCCGCGCGATGCCCAATGTCGCCGCGTTGTTTGGCGACATCACGTTGAGCCTGACCACAGCTGCGACTTCGTAGGGCTTCATGCTGCCCTCGCCGTCGCCCCGCGTCATCGAACGGCCTTCGTCGTCGATGGAGACGACCTCGAGGTTGCGGTCCTCGAGGAACCGCTTGAAGACTGCCGGCGCGGTCGTTCGCCCCGTGGCCTTCACCGTGTGCTTCACCTTGATCGGCGGCGACTCGATCAGTCGTTCTTCGGACATGAAGCGCTCACTTCCTCGCGGTCTCAGACGACTCCGTGGGCGATGCGCATGACCAGGAGGATCGCGCAGATGCCCGCGGCGATCGCGCTGATCGCTCGCGCGACCGCGGGAACCCGCTTGTTGCAGAGCACCAAGACGCCAACGATGACGACGACGCCGTCGGCCAGCGTGGCGAAGTGGTTGTCGGCTTCGTCGCTCGACAGAATCGAAGCGACCCGAATCCCTGCCTGTGTGAGTAGCAAGATGACTCCTTCTCCGTAGGGAAACAACTCATCTGGGAATATAGGGGATAGTGGGCTCATTGTCAATAACACTATATTGACTTTTACGCACGAAGATGCTAATGTTAATTCATAACACCAATCAAAACAAAAAGTTATGACAAAAAATCAAATCATCGAAACCATCGCTAATCTCGGCCGCAAGCCCGTTGCCTTTGAGCCGATCCCAGTCGAAAACGACAACGACGAGCTCACTCGTGCTATCAACGACCCGATCTATCACGACAATCAGTGGGACCTCCACGAAGCCGTCGACGGCGAAGCACTCGAAAAGTTCTGGGACGACGCCACCAAGGAACTCCAACCAGAGGCCGACTCCTTTACAGAATAAGCCCAATCTGTTACGATTATTTGGATATTTAATAGAGAATTTCAGAAATGAAAGCAGTCATTCAAGTTGGTGGCAAGCAATACCTTGTCACCGAGAAAGAGACCCTCTTGGTGGACCGCCTCCAAGATGGCACAAAAGAGCTCTCGCTTGAACCACTGATGGTCATTGATGGCGACAAGACTCAGGTCGGCACTCCAGCCGTATCTGGTGTCACCGTCAAGGCTACGGTAGATGAGCCAGAGGTAAAAGGTGACAAGATCAAGGTTGTCCGTTTCGAATCAAAGAAGCGCGTCAAGAAGGTCAATGGTCACCGCCAGCAGTACAGCCGTATTACAGTCAGCACGATTGGCTAATCGACAGCCGTACTTTAGGAAGGAGCTCCCGCAAAGGAGCTTCTTTTGTTTTCACGCACGAGGCACGATCTGATACAATGAGTGGGACAAAGAGAGGGAAGACTAAAACAATCATGGCTGTTACGATAGCTGTCACAAACCAAAAGGGCGGCGTAGGCAAGACTACGACTGCAGTGAACATGGCTTACTATCTGTCAAAGATGGGCAGGTCGGTTCTTCTCGTAGACTTTGACCCGCAGGGGAATGCGACAAGTGGCCTTGGTATCGATAAATATGGTGTTGACTTGACGGTCATCGACCTCGTGCAGGAGAAAGCCAAGCTCGAGGATTGTATCGTCCACACCAAGCACAAGAAACTCGACTGCGTCGTCGCCACGCCGCAGCTGGCCAATGCAGAGGCCGAGCTAGCCAAAGCGCAGCACAGATTTACCCGTCTTAAGAATGCATTAGCTACTGCATCGTACGATTACATCCTGATCGATTGCCCGCCGTCATTAAGTCTGCTGACTGTGAATGGTTTGATCGCTGCGCAGTACGTGCTCTTGCCGGTCCAGGCGGAGTTCTATGCGCTGGAAGGGCTGGGACAACTACTCGAGACGATGCAGCTGGTCCGCAAAGGTCTCAATCCAACGCTCGAGCTGCTTGGTGTTGTCCTAACTATGGTTGATGCTCGCACGACGCTGTCCGGCCAGGTGCACGAAGAAGTGAAGAAGCATTTCCCAGGCAAAGTATTTACCACTGTAATTCCTCGCAACATTCGGCTTGCCGAGGCGCCAAGTCATGGTTTGCCGGTTGGTGCTTATGACCGCTGGTCTAAGGGTGCCCGTGCATACAAGGTTCTGGCCAAGGAGGTAACCCAACGTGTCGAAAGCTAACTCCCCGAAGCGTGGCCTCGGCCGCGGATTCGATACACTTATCCCAACGCAACTTCTGGATGAAGAATTTGACCCAACAGCGCAGCAGGACGAGCAGGTTTCGCAGCTTCGTCAGTTGAAAGTCAGCGATATCGAGGCAGATGCCGACCAGCCGCGCCGACATTTTGATGAAGATGCGCTGAACGAGCTCGCGGCATCGCTAAAAGAGCACGGCGTGTTGCAGCCGATTGTGGTGATAGCGAAGGGGAATAAGTTTGAGATTGTGGCTGGTGAACGGCGCTGGCGTGCGGCGCAGATTGCGGGGCTCGATAAGATCCCAACGATTGTCCGAACGCTCACCAATCAGCACCGCCTGGAGATTGCGCTGATCGAGAACCTCCAGCGTGAAGATCTCAACCCGCTCGAGACCGCCACGGCATACTACAAGCTCCAGCAGCAATTCAACCTAACGTTGGACGATATCGGCAAGCGCGTGGGCGGTAAGGCAGTGAGCACTATTAGCAACATTTTACGGTTGCTTGGATTGCCGAAAGAGGCAAAAGAAGCGCTTGTAGAAGGCAAGATCAGTGAAGGCCACGCTCGCCAGATTCTGGCTATCCACGAAGAAGATATTCAGAAGGAACTGCTCGAGCTGATCATCAAGAACGATTGGTCAGTCCGCAAAGCCGAGCAATACGTCGTGGGTTACAAAGAAGGCAAGAAGGATAAAGAAACCGCTGTCGCCAAGGTAAAGACCGAGACGACCGAGACAAAGGCGTTGAGCAAGCGTCTTGGGGCCGATGTGAGCGTCAAGAACATGGCCAAGGGCGGGCGACTGGTGATTCAGTTTAAGAACCAAGAGGATTTTGAGCGTATTACGGGCATGCTGCTCGGTTAGCGAGCAAGTTCCTTAGCGGAAGATTAGCTCGTTGTAGGCCAGAAACATCCCCTTTCCGGGGCGAACGGAGCGAGCTGTTTGCGAGCGAAGAGTTTTCTGGACACAACGAGCTAATCTTAGCGCGTCCCCTAGAACATCCGTAGTTGATTGAGCGGCCACAACCGCGCCACAACCACGCCCTGTACCTCACGCGTCGGGACAGTGCTCATGCCATTACGCGAATCGAGCGAGTTCTTGCCGAGGCGATTATCGCCGGCCACAAAGAGTTCATCATCGGAAACAACGCGGTCAACATTGCCGCTGGTGGGGCTTTGCGGACCAACGATAGTTTCATCAGGGTTGATTCCATTCGACGAGCTATCCGTATAGACCGTGATACGTCCGTCGCGAACTACCACGTGGTCGCCCGGGAGGCCAACCACACGCTTGACGATAAACATGTCTGGGTCGCCTTGGTTGTAGAACGGGTTGGTAAATACAACAAGATCGCCACGCTTTGGGGTGAAGCTTTTGCCGCCGACACCTGCTAGCGTTTTGCCAAGTTTGTTTGTGAGGAGCACATCGCCAGAGTGGAGTGTCGGCTCCATACTAATGCCATGCACAACATAGCTTCGTACGACGAAAGAGGCGAGTAGTATGGCTACGACTATCGCACCCACTGTCCACAGCCCGGATGACACCCAGCTTCGTGCCCGAGGGGAGAGTTTGGCGGTGAGCTTGCTCCACATAGTCTAGAAAAATTTCGTTTGGTTCAGCGGGAAGATACGAGCCAGGAGGCGGCCTTGGATTTTATCGCTTTCGATTGCGCCGAACGACCGAGAATCGAACGAACCGCCAGGCCCGCGGTTGTCGCCCATTACAAACACTTGATCGTCGCCGACTGTAACACTGAGCGGTGGCGAGTCAACGAATGTTGGGTCAAGGTGCAGTCCGAGTGCGTCGTTGACGTTGAAGCCGGTGGGGTGCTCTTTGTTTGTGATGGTCACGACGCCGTTTTCGATAGCAATCTTGTCACCGGGTAGGCCGATAACGCGCTTGATGAGCTGTTCGCTCCTGCCGGTTTGATCGACGAGCGAGCTGTCGAGGACGACAATTTGACCGCGTTGAGGAATGTAGTGCTTGCCTTGTATAAGTGCGGCTGTTCGTTCGACCTTATCGATGATGAGTCGGTCGTTATTGTGGAGCGTCGGGGTCATGCTCGTACCATCCACATAATAAGACTGAAAAACAAACTGGTTAATAAGCGTGGCCGCTATAACAATACCCATCACAAATGCGGCAACCGAAGCGAAAGCCTTTATGCCGGTAAGCCGTGGCCGCTTCGTGGGCTTTTCTGCCGGTACGGCAAGTGGCTGTGCGTGCGGAGGCTGACTCTCGGACATGTCGGTGCGGGGCTGCCCGGAGACTTCTTCCGGCTGCTTCGGGGTCGGGGATTGTTCCATAGGCACTATAATAGCATGTTACTCTGCAGTGAGTGCGTGCCTGTAGTGCTTATGATTTCTCAGTATTATCTCAGTTTGTATCTTTACCATACTCCCGTTATGCACGAAAAATCTGGTATACTACCTCTGTCACTCCGCGGGTTTACGCATACGCTTAAACACGATATAGTGGGTAGCATTGCATCGCTTATGAGAAATTCATCACCCAGGAACACTGATGGCATGTTTGTGCGCCGGCGAAGTTCGGAACCAGCACAGACCGGACGCCGACCGAGCATCGATGGTATGCACGTGCCGGCGCGTTTTTTGAATGACGCTCAGGCTCCGAAGGCTCACGCCAAAAATATGCCGCCGACACTTCACACGCGCCAGGCTGGCGATAAGGTTGCGGATCAAATCCAGTACAACAAAAAGGCCCTCGAAAAACCTGCAGCTGCTGGCCTCGATGCGCGCAAGCCAATCGACATCGATCTTACACTCGACGACGAAAAGGGTAAGGACGGTGGCAAAGACGGCAAAAAGAAGCGTGGTTTCCGATTCCGAAAGCCAAGCAAGAAGACCGTCAAGCGAATCATTATTGTACTTATTATCCTGTTAGTTATTGGCGGTGGATTTCTGGCCTACCGAATACTGGTGGCATCGAGCCACATCTTCAAGGGAAATGTCCTGACCGCGGCCTTCAGCAGCGAGAAGCCGCTTAAGACCGACCAATACGGACGCACCAACTTGCTCGTCTTCGGTACGTCCGAGAGTGACCCAGGCCATCCAGCAGCACAGCTGACCGACTCGATTATGATCGTCAGTATCGACCAGAAGGCCAAGAGCGCTTTCCTGGTAAGCGTACCTCGCGACCTCTGGGTCAAATATGACAACCCTTGCACCTTTGGCTACCAGGGCAAGATTAATACTGTGTACGAGTGTGCAAGCGACGACGGTAAGAACGAAGAAGCCGGCCAGCAAGCGCTTTCAAGCAAGGTGAATGAAGTCTTCGGTGTCGACTTCCAGTACACCGTGCACCTGAACCTCGCTGTCGTAAAGGAAGCAACTGATGCGCTTGGTGGTATCGACATCAATATCGAGAGCCCAGACCCACGAGGCATCCTGGACCGTAACTTCGACTGGCGCTGTAACTACACATGCTACCTTGTGAAGTATCCAAATGGTCCCGCACACCTGGATGGTGAACACGCCATGTGGTTGGCGCAGGCTCGCAACGATTCTGGCGGCTACGGTCTGCCGCGCAGCAACTTCGACCGCGAAGCCAACCAGCGCAAGATCGTGATCGGCATGAAGGACAAGGCTACGAGCGCAGGCTTCCTCGCGAACCCAGTCTCGGTGACGAACTTCATCGAGTCCCTTGGTAATAACATTCACACGAGCATCGACGCATCCGAGATCAAGACGTTCATCAAGGTTGCGAAGGATATCGACTCCAAGAACATTCAGTCCATCAGTATCATCGACCAGAATCCGGCCATCCTGACCACCGGCGCCGGCCCAGATGGCTCATCCGTTGTGAAGTCAGTCGATGGTCTCTACACGTACACGAGTATTCAGAAGTTCATGAAGCTTCAACTATCGGGCCTCGGCGCGATCAAGAACGAAGCAGCCAAGGTCGACGTCCTGAACGGGAGCGGCGTACAGGGTGCGGCAGTTGAGCTTGCCAACAAGCTCGAGGACGACGCTATGACTATCGGTAACGTTGCGACCGCACCAACCACATCAGGCAAGTACAAGCTCTATGACTTGAGTGGCGGCAAGAAGCCAGCCACACTGAAGAAGCTGCAAGAAGAACTCGGCCTGAAGTCGCCAACCAGCACAACCTTGCCATCTGGCGTCACAAGCGACGCAGCATTCGTGGTCATCGTCGGGAGCGACGCGGCCGGTAGCTCATCGAACTCGAACTAGCGCGTTAACTTTGCTATAATAAATCCATTATGGAGTTACTCAAGACAGGCATTCGCCGTACAAAAGTGGGCGAGCTAGCCTATATTGGTATCAACGCAGCACTGCCGATCGTGCTCTTGCTGCTCGTGCTGGACTTTAGCTCTGCTTGGCCGGCGCTTGCGCTTGTGCTGCTCAGCAAATGGCGCGTCTTTGCGCTACGTCCACGATTCTGGTGGGTGAACATTAAGGCCAACTTCGTCGACTTCTTGGTTGGCGTCAGCTATGTAGGGCTTTTGTACTTTTGCTCCGGCAATCTACCGATTATGCTGCTCCTGGCGATTGGCTATGGCGTCTGGTTGCTCTATGTAAAGCCTCGTTCTGACCACGCATCGATTATGCTCCAGGCCGGCATCGCACAATTCCTCGCACTGACGGTGTTGTTCAACCTGTCGACAACAGTTAACGAGTTCTTTGTCATCCTCGGCTGTTTCATTATTGGGTATATCGCCGCACGGCACGTGGTTGCTAACTACGAGGAAGATCGCGCTAGCCTTATCAGCTACGTGTGGGGCTTAGTCATTTCTCAGCTTGGCTGGTTACTCTATCGGTGGACTATAACGTACGATGTACGATTGCCGTTTAAGATTCCGCAGATCGCGCTTCTCAGCCTCGTTATTGCGATGGCAGCTGCACGGCTGTATGCTGCCGCAAAGGCACGCCGCCTTAGCATGAGCCTTGTGCGCTCGACGGCGATTTTTAGCGCAATCCTCATCGCGTTCATTCTCATTTTCGCCCGCTGGGACGTCACGATCTAGTCCGTACATAAGTTTATAAGAGGGAAGGGTATGGAAGAGCCAGTTCAGAAGAACGCGGATGCAGTTGAAGTAAAGCAGCCAGAAGCAACAGGGAGTAACACGCCTAAGCCCAAGCGTCGATTGCCACGGCAGCTTGGTATTCTCGGGACAGTGGCGCTGTGTATCGTGAGTAGTGCGGCCACGGCGTGGATTCTTTTGGGCACAGGAATCATTCGGCCAGATGCTTCGCAGACTATCACGCAAAACCGTGACAAGATTGTGCTTCAACAGGGCGAAATCGTTGCTGATGTCTTCAAGAAAGTCAGTCCTAGTACGGTGGCCATCACCACCGAGTCACAATCCAGCTCGCGCCGTACGCTTGGTGCCACCGCAGTCGAACAGGGTGCGGGAAGCGGCATGATCATTTCGAGCGATGGCTACGTCATGACCAACAAGCATGTCATCCCGAGCGGCACGTCCAAGCTCACTGTTGTGCTGGCCGATGGCACAACATACGACGATGTGAGCGTTGTGGGGCGCGATCCACTGAATGACATCGCCTTCCTCAAGATCAACAACGTCAACAATCTGCCCGCAGTCGAACTGGGCGATTCCAACACCGTCCAGACGGGACAGCAGGTCGTGGCCATCGGCAACGCGCTGGGCGAGTTCCGCAATAGTGTGACATCGGGGATTATATCTGGCAAAGGACGCCCCATCCAGGCCGAGGACGGCAGCGGTACGGGAAGCAGCGAGCAACTAGAGAACCTGCTTCAGACCGACGCCGCGATCAACCCCGGTAATTCCGGCGGCCCGCTCGTAACGCTCGATGGCAAAGTTGTCGGCATCAATACGGCTGTTTCTGAGGAGGGCCAGGCGATTGGTTTCGCTATCCCGATCAACGACGCAAAGGGACTGCTCAACGCTGTTCTAAAGCAAGGCAAGATCGTTCGCCCATACCTCGGCGTCCGCTATATCAGCCTTGATAAGGCGACCGCCGAGCAGCTCAAGCTCAGCGTGTCTCAGGGCGCGTACGTTATGGCAGACAACAATGGCGAAGCGGTTGTCCCCGGCAGCCCTGCCGACAAGGCAGGTCTCAAGGCTGGCGATGTCATCACAAAGATAAACGGCACTGACATCACCGAATCGCATTCGCTTGCAAGCAGCTTGGGGCAGTTCACGCCGGGAGACAAGGTGACACTTAGCGTTGTGCGTAGTGGCAAAACCCAAGACGTGACCGTGACACTCGAACCGTATCCGAGCAGCTAGAGCTGGAAGAGAATCGCGTAGCCTTCGGTGCGGATGTGTCGGAGGCTATTTCTTTTGGCATGGGCAACGATAGCCGCATGCTGCTCGGGGTCGGCCTCGAGGAGAAGATAGCCATCCGAGTTGAGATGGGCTGGCGCCTGGACAACGAGCTTCTCGATGAGCGCTAAGCCGTGGTTGTCAGCAAAGAGTGCCTGTCGAGGTTCAAAGTCGGTCTCTGGCGAACGCTCCCAGGCTGGATCGACGTATGGTAAGTTGGCGACCATAACATCGACCGGGTTCCGGAGCGGAGTGGCAAGATTACCTTGCAGGAAGATGACATCGGCGTCAAGTTCACGGGCATTTTGCTCTGCGATGGCAAGCGCCTCAGCGCTGATGTCGGTTGCGAGTATGCGCCGCTGGGGCTGATTCAGCTTGAGCGTGATAGCAATTGCGCCCGAGCCTGTCCCGATATCAGCAATGCTCGCATTCGGCGAAAGTTGTAGCGCCTCGATGACTTCGATGAGTGCCTCGGTCTCTGGCCGAGGAATGAGCACATACGGCGTCACCACAAAGTCGCGACCGTAGAATTCTTTGTGTCCAGAGATGTAGGCGAGTGGCGTGTGCTGTGCACGGCGCTTAAGCAGCTCATTAGCATGTGCGAGCTGAGCTGTGGTGAGGTCGTCATCCCCATGAGCGTGAAGGTGGGGGCGTGTCGTGCCGAGAACGTCACACAGGAGTAGCTCGGCGTCGAGGCAGGCGCTGGGAATGGTTGCTCCAGTAAGCTTGTCTGCGGCGCTGGCCAGCCATTGGTCGATGCGCATCATTACTTCTTGGCACTACGCTGGCGCACAACCTCGTAGGCGATAGCGACCGTTGCAGCGCTGACGTTGAGTGAGTCGGCAATACCAGCCATCGGGAGGCGAACAGGCAGGTCGCAATCCTCGATCCACTGGTCGGTTAGGCCGAATTGTTCGCTGCCCATGACGATTGCAACTGGTTCGGTGAGGTCGACGTCGGTATAAAGTTCTTGTGCGGCGGGCGTGGCGGCGAGAGAGCGGATGTGATGCTTGCGTAGAAACTCCAAGGCGGATTTGCTGTCGGTGATGATGGTTGGTGTCGTGAAGAGCACGCCGGTAGAAGCGCGAACAACGTTTGGGTTGAACGGATCGGTTACGGCGTCGCAGACGATGACTGCTTCGGCGCCAGTCGCATCAGCGGAGCGGAGGATGGTGCCAAGATTGCCTGGCTTTTCGATCGCTTCGACAACGATGAGGAACGGGTTATCGGATAGTTTCAGCTCTTGGAGCGAGGTATGCCATTGTTTGCCAACGCCAAGCAGGCCTTCGGGTCTTTCACGGTAGGCGATTTTAGCGAATGCTTCCTTGCCAAGCCGAGTGAGCGTGGCGCCGGCTTTTGCGGCATCGTCCAAGACTTTTTGCTCGTTGGTCCCGAGGAACCACTCGGGGCTGTAGTAGATCTCGTCGAAATGAAACCCTGCGGCCAAAGCTCGGGTAACCGGGCGATATCCTTCAGTGGTGAATACACCTTGTTCGTCGCGTTCACTGCGCTTGCGGAGCTTCGCGAGGGCTTTGACACGCGGGTTGTGGATGCTGGTGATGGCCTCACTGTCTGCGGAGGTGGGGGCGAAACTACCCATTCTTGCCTCGAACAACCTCGACGTTCCCCGGAGGAAGGAAGCGAGCTGCTTGCGAGCGGACTGTAGTTGTGAGAGGTAAGAATGGGTAGTTTCGCTGCATACTTATTATTTCTCCTGACCCTGCTCGGCCTCATGCGCACGCAAGGTTCGCTCAGCCTTCTGGAGCTCAAGGATGACATCTTCGAAGTCGCCGTCAAGCATGCGCGGCAAATTCGAGCGCGAGTAGCCGATACGGTGGTCAGTCACGCGGTCCTGAGGGAAGTTGTATGTGCGGATTTTTTCAGAGCGGTCGCCTGAGCCAATGAGCCCGCGTCGTTCGGCGCTCTGCTTGGCCTGCTCTTCTTCGATCTTCATCGTTAGCAGACGAGAACGGAGCACGCCCATGGCTTTGTCTTTGTTCTTGATCTGGGATTTTTCGTCCTGACAGGTCACCACGATACCGGTCGGCAGGTGAGTGATGCGGACCGCCGAGTCGGTCGTGTTGACTGACTGACCGCCGTGGCCGGAACTACGATAGACGTCGATGCGCAGGTCGCCAGGATTGATTTCGACATCAGTTTCTTCGGCTTCGGGCATGACGGCAACAGTAACGGTGGAGGTGTGGATGCGGCCAGAGCTTTCAGTTGCAGGAACGCGCTGGACGCGGTGGACGCCGGACTCGAACTTGAATGTGCGATAGGCGTCGGCGCCTTTCACGCTAAAGATAATTTCTTTGTACCCGCCGACATCACTCGGGCTGTCGCTAATGTGCTCGACTTTGAACTCGTGTGTTTCGCAGTAGCGAATGTACATGCGGTACAGCTCTGCAGCAAAAAGCGAGGCTTCGTCGCCGCCGGCGCCGGCACGGATCTCGATGATGATGTCTTTCTCGTCGTTGGGATCGCGAGGCGTGAGAAGTACGAAGAGCTCTTCGCCGATGCGGGCGAGTTCATCCTCAAGTTCAGGAATTTCGAGCTTCGCGAGGTCAGCAAGCTCGCCGTCGTCCGAGCTGACAAGCCCGTGCGCATCGGTGAGCTGTTTCTTCAGCTCTTCTTGGCGAGCAGCAATGGTAATGATTTTCTCAAGCTCGCTGAGGCGACGCGTTTTTTTGGCGTAGTTGGGGTCAGAGAACGCGTTCGGCGTGCTCAAAAAAGCTTCGAGATCGTTTCTCTCGGACTGAAGTGTCTCTACATTGAGGTTGATTGTTGCCATTTACCGTTCGCCCCCGGAGTCGGCTTCCGCCTGAAGTTATTCTTCGGTAGATTCGGCTTTTTTAGCAGCCTGAGAGGCAGCTTTCTTAGCCTTGTTGGCCAATGCGTCTTTGCGTGCTTGCGCAGCTTCGGCGCGAGCCTTGAAGCGGTCAACGCGACCTTCGGTGTCGAGCAGCTTTTCCTTACCAGTGTAGAACGGGTGAGAGGCGCTGCTAATGTGCACCAGAATAAGAGGATATTCGTTGCCATCTTCCCACTTGATGGTCTGATCACTCTTGGCAGTAGAGCTGGTCAAGAATGCAAAACCAGCAGCAGCGTCCTGGAAGACGACTGGGCGGTATTCGGTTGGGTGTAGATCTTTTTTCATAATTCTTGATTATTCTATCTGTTTTCTAGAGAAATGTCAAAGATAAGTTTAAGTGAGTGACCCCGGCTGCGCAGTTCACGCTGCCGGGGTCGACGCCGCCGAGGCTACTTGGCAGCGAAGAGCTGCCGCAGTTGCTCGCGGATGACGCCCCGAGTCTTCGGCTTGGGGTGCGCCCAGTCCGTCTCGCTGGAGACGCCGAGGATGTACATGCACTCGCAGACGAGGTCCTCGGGCGGCAGGTCTGCCTGTCCCACATTGGCGACGATGCGTCCCCTCAGGCGATCGGCATTCAGGTGGAGCCTCTCGCCCAGCATGGCGTCGCAGATGATCGTCGTCGCCTTGGCGATGAGATTCGGGGTGAGTTTCATGACATCACCTTTCCTGTTGACCCGACAGAAGCCCGATGGGACATCCTTTACTTTTTATACAATAATGGTAAAATATTCGCAAGGTTTTGGGCCTTACAACACGTATCCCAGAGGGGGTGTAGTGACACAACCGAGACGGCAAAGGCGCATCATCATCGTGGTGCAACCATCACCGCAACAGCCGGCCGGTACGCAGCCGCGGCCACGCCCGAAACGGCGTCGATCAAAGTCGAAAAGCAGTAAAAGCGGATCGATTGTCATGGTTGTCGTGCTTGCCTTGGCGCTTGCTTGGTTCACTCGCGGCAGCAAGGAGGAGGGCAGTACGCCACCTCCCGCAGCCAACCCGCCCGCAGGCGACTCGCGACAGCTGGCTAGTCAGGTTTTGGGCCTGAAGGACGACATCGTTCTGACGGCAGCGACCCGAGGCGCGCTCGATGCCTACGCCAAGGGCGGCAAGCCGACTAACTTCTGTGGCGATGTGCTCCCGGAGGTGGACCCGTTGCTCCTGCAGGTGCTTCTCAAGCTCCAGCGGGATGGGTACCGGGTGATGATCAACAACCTGGGCCTCGGTTCGGACCGCGAGCATGCGCTGTGCTACAACAAAGACGGCAGCCGCTCACACGATCAGCATACGCAGCTGCGCGCTGCTGACCTGAACGGCATCATCAAGAAGGGCGGATCGCAAACCAACTGGGGCGACATCGCATTTCGCCCTGGCGCAGAGATGCAGACCATCCAGGCTTACGCTGATGCGTGGCTGGATTTCTTGCCTCGGAACCGAGGTGGTGTAGGTCAAGAAGGCTGCCTCAATGGTGTCTATCCGCGCCCGGGTGGGTTTCATGTTCGCATCCCGCCTGGGTCGACGAACGCCAACCCCGCATCCTTCACGGACACGTGCGGCCATCTGCATCTCGATGTGCGTCAGCGCTAGAGAGGTGAGGCCCCGGCCCTCAAACCTGGGGGGCGGCGCCGGCATTACGAATGTCGGCGCCGCCCCTGAAACCATGAACTTATTGCATTGTGCTACCAGAGTAGATATGGTACACTACCTCAGTAACAAATTTTAATGAAACACCCTGACGCGCGTACAAATCCTCCCACTTGGGATAAGCGCAGGGGAAGGAGAAGGATTTTATGGCAGTTGCTGTAGATATCAAGGCTTTGCTGGCCAGCGGTGCTCACTTTGGGCACAAGACCAGTCGTTGGCACCCAAAGATGGCGCCGTACATTCACAGTAAGCGTGCTGGCATGCACATTATCGACCTGACCAAGACCGTCGAAGGCCTGGACAGGGCGCTTGCGTTCATCGAAAAGGAAGTTGCTTCTGGCAAGCAAGTGCTTTTCGTTGGCACGAAGCGACAAGCTAAAGACATTCTCAAGGCTGCTGCCGAAGACGTCAAAATGCCATTTGTCACTGAACGTTGGATGGGCGGTATGCTGACCAACATCAAGACCATCGGCGAACGCGTCAAGCGCCTTAAGGACCTCGAGACCCGCATGGCCGCTGGTGAACTCGCGAGCCGCTACAACAAGCTCGAAGTGCAGCGTTTCCAAGAAGAAATCGACAGCTTGAACTTCAAGTACGGGGGAATCAAGGACATGAACGGCCAGCCAGGCGCTATGTTCGTTGTTGACGTCGTGGCCGAAGAAAACGCCGTCAAAGAAGCTCGTCGCCTCGGTATCCCTGTGGTTGCAATCGTTGATACCAACGCCAACCCAGATGTTGCAGACTACATCGTTCCTGCAAACGACGACGCTATCAAGAGCGTTCAGTTGATCACCGACTACGTAAAGCAAGCTATTACTGAAGGTGTTGCTGCGCGCAAGGCGGCTACTCCAGCAGAAAAATAGATAGAAAATGGGGTGGCAGCCGGCGGGACAGCTCCCAGGTTTTTGCCCGCAGGATTTTTAATCCGAGGACAAAAACTAGGGGCGGGCCGACTGACAGGACCCCTTCCACTAAATTCGTTATAAGGAGAAAAGAGATGGGAGCAATTTCACTCGAAGAAGTAAAGAAGCTCAAAGAGCTCACCGGCGTGGGCCTCACCGACGCTAAGAACGCACTAACCGAAGCCGACGGCGACTTTGACAAAGCGCTCGAAGCCATGCGCAAGAAGGGCCTGACCCGTGCCGAGAAAAAAGGTGAGCGCGAAGCTCGCGAAGGCCTCGTAGACAGCTACGTCCACGGTGGTCGCATCGGTGTTGTCGTCGAAGTAAACTGCGAGACTGACTTCGTAGCTCGTACCGACGACTTCAAGAATCTCGTTCACGACGTTGCCATGCACATCGCTGCCGCCAACCCTCAGTTCGCCAGCATCGAGGAAATTCCTGCCGATGTCCGCGAGGCCAAGAAAGCGGAGTTCGTCGAGAAGGTAAAGAACGAAGGCAAGCCAGAAAACATCGCTGAGCAAATTGTCGAAGGCATGCTGAAGAAGCACTTTGCCGAAAAGACGCTCACCGAGCAGTCATTCATCAAGAATCCTGACCAGACAGTCGGCGACTACGTCAAAGAGCATATCGCTCGCTTGGGCGAGAACATCGTTGTTCGTCAGTTCAAGCGCATTGAGCTTGGTGTAAGCGAATAATATAGTTGTTCGTTAGTCAAAAAGAAGCCGTGAAATAGCGGCTTCTTTTAGTTTGAGTACAAAAGTTGGGGTGACACGCAGGCGGCGCCCTCGGCTCAGTGAGCTGGAGGGCGCCGCCTGGCGCGTCGGGGTTCTCGTCAGGACCGCTTGCCGGGGGTCCGCTTCGGCATGATCGGGTTGAACAGCGACCTGCTGATCGGGTTGATCGTGACACGCTTGCGGCCCACGCGAATCCAGCCCCTTTCGATTTCATCGGCTGTCGCGAAGCGGAAGAGCGAGTTGGGGCTCGCCGACCTTTGCAGCAGCTTCTGTATGACCTCCTGGGGGAAGAAGACCGCGTAGCATTCGATGAAGTACTTCGTGTTGGTCGCCTTCACCTCGCGGAACGTTTCACCTTCCGCCTGACTGAAACCGGAGAACACCTCACGTGCCGTTGCGACATCTTCGAGCGTGAGCGTGCGAGTTTCCGTGACCAGCGACGTGGCGAGCACGTCTCGGAGGGATGTGGTGCGCTCCTTGCGCTGGCTGAACCAGTTGGCGATCTTGGTCACGTTCTCGGAGGGTGCCACGAAGCGCAAGGTGTCCCTGCCGCCAGGGTCGAACCCGTCGGCGCGGACGCCGAAATCGCTCATGAGCCGGATGGTTCCCTCCGAGGTGGCGGTGAGCGCCCCACCGATGGGCATGAACCCGGTCTTGAGCTCCGTGTCGTACACCAGGCCGTAGCGACTGTGGCCATCCATGAGGATGGCGAAGCCAGGGCAGCTGATACGCGTCAGCGGCATGTCGATCACTCCCTTGGTAGGTGTCCACAGCTGGACAAGAACGAAGGGATATTATAAACATTTGTGTAGTTATGACAACCCTTACTTTGCTATGATAAGAGGTGAAGAAACTTTTAGGAGATGTATGTTCGACACAAAACCATTTGCAGATAAGATGAACCAAGCCTTTGCTCACTTCGAGGACGACCTCAAGAAAGTGCGCACCGGCCGTGCTCACCCAGGTATGCTCGACGGCATCATGGTTGAGGCGTATGGCGCGAAAATGCCACTGAATCAAGTAGCGAACATCGTTGCGCCAGAGGCCCAACTAATCCAGGTGACACCATTTGATCCGACTAATCTGAAGGCGATTGTGGCCGCCGTCCGCGACGACCAATCCCTTGGCTTCAACCCAAGCGACGACGGCCGCATTGTGCGCATCCCTGTGCCGGCCCTGACTACCGAACGTCGCCAGCAGATCGCCAAGCAGCTGGGCGAGAAGGTAGAAGACTGCCGTATCGCGCTGCGCAATGTGCGTCATGATGCACTCAAGGCTGCCAAGAAAGCCAAAGACGACAAAGAAATCGCCGAAAACGAAGCTCAGCGAGTCGAGCGCGTTGTCGACGATCTCATGAAGGACATGCAGACCAAGCTCGATACCGCAGCAAAGGCCAAAGAAACCGAAATAATGACGATCTAGGCTGCCTTGACCTAGGTCATATCTGATAGTATAGTATCCCTCGAAGTCGATAGAAAATGGACGGAGAGTGAAATGCCTTCTGTGCAGAGTGTCCGGTGCGACAAAGCGCTGTACCTCTTGAACATCCCCATACCGCCGCGATTCCAGCACGTGCTCGATTACGAGGAAACAGGCGCGACCGGGTTGTACTTACCGGAAGCGCTTGGCCACATCCCTGGGATGACCATCGGGAGCGGTACTGGCCCAGGCTACTTTTACACGTGGTTCGACGCAAGCCAGGTCGACGAGCAGCGAATCCTTCAGGGAGTCGCGGCGACGTTGAAGCGCTTGACCCCGGGGGCGCGAATCGCTGTGGACCTACAGCGGCGCTGGAGGGTGGTGATCGCCTTCCGATCCCCTGTGGTGAGAGAAGGCGACCAGCAGCGAGTCATCCAGCGACTGCGGACGGCCTTAGCTTACGACAAGTGGTGGTGGGAGGAGAACTTTACAACGCTTGTTGGGCGAATCCCACAACGGCCGAACCCTGCCCTCGGTGCCGCCCTCCAGCGGGCGGCGACCTTCTGACGACGTGCGCATCGTGGCCCATACCCAAGCGGGATGGGCCACGATGTGCAGATACATGATTTTATTTCGAGACGACTTACCAGTATAATGACTAGGCATGACAACTAAGACTGCTATTATACCGCACCACCTGGGATTTATCATCGATGGAAACCGTCGATGGGCAAAACAGCACGGCGTCCCTAACTACGAAGGCCACCTGGCTGGCTACAACGCGTTGAAAGACGTCCTCTACGAGGCGTTTGACCAGGGTGTGACGTACGCCAGTGTCTACGCATTCTCGACCGAGAATTGGAAACGGGCCGAAGAAGAAGTGGGCTACCTTATGAAACTCACACTCCGCATGGTCAAATCTGATCTACACGAGTTTATTGACCGCGGCATTCGGTTCCGTCACCTTGGCTCCAAGGAAGGTTTGCCCGACAAAGTCGCCAAAGCGCTCGAAGAAGCCGAAGAAAAAACAAAAGACCTGACGAGCGGCACAGTCTGCGCGTGCTTCAACTACGGCGGCCAACGTGAAATCGCCGCTGCGGCGCGAAAATGCGTTGAGGATGGTCTGTCGGCCGAAGAGATTACCGAAGATGCAATTGCAGAGCGACTGTACGCGCCAGATGTACCACCAGTCGACATGATGGTCCGTACCTCTGGTGAACGCCGTATCAGCAACTTTATGCTCTGGCGTATTGCGTACAGCGAGCTCATGTTCATCGACAAGTTTTGGCCATCCATGACAAAAGACGATGTTACTACTATTATAGAAGAGTACACTAAGCGTAACCGCCGTTTCGGAGGCAACTAGTATTTTGGGAACTATTTACTTTATTATCGGGATCATTCTGTTTGTGCTGCTCGTGGTCATACACGAGCTGGGCCACGCCATCGTGGCGCGCCGTAATGGCGTAGGGGTAGAGGAGTTCGGTATTGGATTTCCGCCACGTGCCTGGAAGAAAAAGCTAAAGAATGGCACGCTCTTCACAATCAACTGGCTGCCGCTCGGGGGATTCGTCCGGCTGAAAGGTGAGCACGACTCGGCCACTGGACCGGGAACATACGGTGGCGCAACGATGTGGGTGAAGGCCAAAATTCTCCTCGCTGGCGTGGTGATGAACTGGGCCACGGCGGCCGTTATCTTTACGATTCTTGCGTTGACCGGTTTGCCGCAACTCGTGCCGAACCAGTTCACCGTCCCAAGTGACACGCGCACGTCGGCAGAGCAAGTGTACGCAGCAGCAGTCGCCGATGGCTCGCCGGCAGCAAAGGCAGGAATCAAACCGCAAGATGTCATTGTGGCCGCAAACCACCAGAACCTCACTAGTGCTCAGCAGCTGGTCGACTTTACCTCGAAGCACGCTGGCCAGAACGTAACCTTGAACATTGTGCACGACAAGCAGTCGCGCGATGTCACTCTGACGCTCAACAAAGAGCGTACCGCGTCACAAGGCTATGCTGGTATAAGCCCGTACGAGCAGACAACACGCACGTCGACATGGTCCGCGCCAATTGTGGGCGTCGGTCTGACAGCGCAGCTGACGTGGGAAACGCTGAAAGGACTCGGCACCACCGTAGCCCAGCTCGCGCATCAACAATACAAAGAGGCTGGGCAGAACGTCGCCGGACCGGTTGGTATCTTTACTATCCTCAAAAGTAGCAGCGAAATTGGATTCAAGCCGGTGTTATTCCTGATCGGTATCATCTCGTTAACACTAGCGGTTATGAACGTCTTGCCGATTCCGGCGCTCGATGGTGGACGGCTCTTTGTGACGCTGATTTTCCGTGCGTTGAAGCGTCCGCTGACAAAAGAACGCGAAGAATCAATCCAGGCGGCAGGCTTTTTGGCGCTGATGCTGCTCGTCGTGGTGGTAACCGTCGTCGACGTTGGTCGTCTGACCGGGAAGTAGCCATGGCATCCACCAAAAATGTTCAAACACCTGAACCTCGCCAGTGGGGTGTGGTTGGTGGAACGTTTTGGGGGTTCGTGGCGTTTTTCTTGCCGCAATACGCGTTGCTGCCGTTCGTCGATCTCTTCCAGGCTATGCCGATCGATCGCAATACAAAATTATTTGTCTTGCAGGGGGTCTCGGAGCTAGCCGCTGTCGTGCTACTGTGGCTTATCCTGAAGTACATATACTTCAGCAATCTTAGGACGATCGGTCTCGGCAAGTTTCAGCCAGGGCTCTTGGGTTGGTCGGTTTTGGCGTTCCCGTTGTATCTCATTGTATCGACGGCTATTTCAAATATATTTGCAGTTATTTTCCATATCGATCTCTTCCAGGAGCAAAACATCGGCTACACGCATCCTGGTGGGTTCGAGCTGACGCTCATCTTTGTGGCGCTGGTGCTACTGGCGCCATTTGTTGAGGAAGTACTGTTTCGTGGATTTTTGTTCCGCGCCTTCCGTCGAACGTTTGGCTTCTGGATCGGAGCGATAGGGGTGAGCTTGCTGTTTGCGGTCGCGCACGGGCAGGCAAATGTCGGCGTCGATGTCTTTGTGCTCAGCATGTTTCTGTGTTATTTGCGCGAGAAAACCGATTCGCTCTGGCCGTCGATCGCTCTGCACGCCTTGAAAAATTTGGTTGCATTTATAGTTCTGTTTATAATAAGGGGCAATTAGGACCTCTGACGATGGTAATTCAAGCAGCCCAACCAGTCATGCACACGCCCATTCCGGCTTGCCGGCCGTCATTTTTATACTCATAATTTCGCACTAAATTTAATCAGAAAGATTGAAGCATGAAAGTTTCACAGTTATTTACCAAAACGCGCAAGCAAGCACCTGCGGACGAGACCGCAAAGAACGCGCAGCTACTGATACGCGCAGGATTCGTCTATAAAGTCATGGCCGGTGTGTACGCTTACACGCCGCTTGGTCTTCGTGTGCTCGAGAATATCAAACAAATCGTTCGCGAAGAGATGAACGCCGTGAACGGCCAGGAGCTTATTATGACCAATCTCCAGCCCAAAGAGACATGGGAAACCACGACTCGCTGGAGTGACGACGTCGTAGACGTATGGTTCAAGACAAAGCTCAAGGACGAATCTGAGGTCGGTCTGGCCTGGTCGCACGAAGAAGCCATCATGGAAATGATGCAACAATACATCGAGAGCTACCGCGATCTGCCAACCAGTGTATATCAGTTTCAGACCAAGCTTCGTAATGAGCTCCGCGCCAAGAGCGGCATCATGCGCGGCCGTGAATTCGTCATGAAGGATATGTATTCGCTGCACGCCACCAGCGAAGACCTCGACGAGTATTACAACAAGGTCATCGAAGCTTACAAGCGTATTTACGACCGCCTTGGTCTGGGCAAAGATACATATGTCACGTTCGCCAGCGGCGGTGCATTCACGAAGTTCAGCCACGAGTTCCAGACGGTCTGTGACGCTGGCGAAGATATCTTGTACCTCCACCGCGAGAAAAACATTGCAGTGAACGAAGAAGTGCTCGACGATGCCGTCAAAGAGCTCGGCATCAACAAAGATGAGCTCGAAAAGGTGAAAAGCGCTGAGGTCGGTAATATCTTCAACTTTGGTACCGAAAAGTCTGAGCAAATGGGTATTTATATCACTGGCCCCGACGGAACCGAGCAGCCGATCTATCTGGCAAGCTACGGCATCGGCATTACGCGCGCGATGGGCGTGATGGTGGAGAAGTTTTCCGATGATCGAGGTATCGTTTGGCCAGAAAACGTCGCTCCGTATAAGGTATACCTGGTGCGTTTAGGCGAGAGCGAGGCGGTTATCAAACAAGCTGATAAACTTTACGAGAACCTCCGCGACAAGGGTGTCGAAGTGTTGTATGATGATCGTGACGCACGCGCAGGCGAGAAGTTCGCCGATGCCGATTTACTCGGCATCCCACACCGTGTCGTGGTAAGCGAAAAAATGCTCGCGAAAAGCAAGTACGAATACAAAGCTCGCACGTCTAGCACCCCTGAAGAGTGCGACCGCGAAGTCTTACTTGCCAAAATAGTTTAGACTGCTATACTGTAGCGTACGAACAAGCACGGTGGTAGCTGACGGCCAGTAAATTTGCTACCGACCACGTGGGCCTTGTCCGCTCCACATAACTTATGAATATCCTAAACTTTGAGGAAAGGGGTAAGGAAGAATGAAGAAAGTGTATCAGCTGACCCCAGCTGGCAAGTTAGAGCTAGAAAAAGAGCTCGAAGAATTAAAGTCTCAGCGTAGCGATATCGCGCAGAAGATCGCCGACGCGCGTGATTACGGTGATCTCAGCGAGAACGCCGAATACGATGCTGCCCGCACGGAGCAAGGCCAGCTCGAGACTCGTATCTCTGAAATTGAAGAAATCCTCCAGAACGCAAGTATCATCGAGCACACCAAGAGCTCGAAGGTCGCAGTCGGTGTAACCGTTGTCCTGAAGTCAGACAAGGGTAAGGCCGTGAGCTACACGATTGTCGGTTCTGTCGAGGCAGACCCACTCGAGGGCAAGATCTCTGACGAGTCACCAATTGGTCAGGCGCTCCTGAACAAGAAAGTCGGCGACACCGTTGCCATCAAGACTCCTGGTGGTGAAGTGAGCTACACCGTCGAAGAGATCAAGTAAGACTTCGGAACTACCCCGCAAAAACACCCTGCATTTGTCAGGGTGTTTTTGTTGCAGTAAAAGCTTAGATATTGTATTATATTCGGACAATCCGCGTTTTTCTGTGAAGAAAGGGCGCGGTGCAATTTAACGTGTAAGTCAGTACAAAAACTCCTGAGAAGGGAAGGTGGCGACCCATGCTGAGGCTCGCCGAAGGCTCGCGGGCCGTCGATCTGGCCATCAGTCCAACGCAGTGGCTCGTGATCGCCGGCTATGTGCTGGCGGTGCTCTGCTTCGATCGGCTGGTGCTCAACCGGAGACCGCGGGAACTGACGCTGCGCCAGAGTGGACTCCAGACGGCGTTCTTCGTCGCCTTGAGTCTGCTGTTCGGCGTAGCGTTCGTGTTGCCGGATTACGGCATGCAGGGTCTGCAGCAGTACGTCGGCCTGTACGCGAGCGAGCTCACGCTGTCGCTCGACAATCTCTTCGTCCTGATGATCATCCTCAAGACGTGCGGCATTCCGCGACAGTTCCACCAGAAGGCACTCTACTGGGGGATCAACATCGCGATCGTCTTCAGGATGGTTATGGTGGTCGGCGGTACGACCGTGCTGAGCAAGATCGAGTGGCTGATGCTGCTCGTGGCCGCCTACATGATCTATGTGGGCGTCAGTCAGCTCCGCGGCGGCGAAGACACCGACATCACGCAGGGTCGAGTCTACAAGCTGCTGACCCGGGTGATGCCGCTGACCTACCGGGCGTACGGCGACAAGCTGTTCATCCGGCAGGGTGGCAAGCGTCTAGCGACGCTGCTGCTCCTCGCGATCGTCTTGATCGGCAACACCGATGCGGTGTTCGCGCTGGACTCTATCCCTACGGCGATTGCGCTCAGCACCATCATGTACGTGACGGTGGCGGGCAACATCAACGGGGTGTTGGGGTTGCGGCCGGTGTACTTCCTGATGCAACACATCACGAAGTACATCACGCGTCTCAACTGGGGTCTCGCGAGCATCTGCTGTGCGGTGGGGCTCAAGCTGATCGTCGGGAACGTGTGGCTCATGCACGACGTGTTCGGCGTGTCGCCGCTCGACATTCCTATCGGCATCAGCCTGGGCTGGATCGCGGGGTCGCTGATCTTCGCATACGTCGCCGGAATCGTGTGGCCGCCCAAGGTCATCGAGGAAGACGACGAGGCGAACGCCGTCCAAAACACCATGGTCCGAGTCTACCTGGACTGCGGTGCGGAGATGGACGGCGAGTGGAGCAGCGGCTTGATGAGCCGTTACCTGGCGGAGGTTATGCGCCAGGCGCGGTTCTACGACTCGGATGGCACAGTGCCGATCTTCGCCTTCGGCGAAACGGTCAAGCCGTACGAGGCGTTGACGCCGACCGAGGATGGCCCCGAGCTGTCCCGGCGACGGATGCTGGGTTGGGACTCCAACTTGGCCGCGGCATTGCATCACGCCAAGGATGCCGCCGAAGCGGAACCGGGGACGCATGTGGACATCATCATGACCCCAGGCGTGACGCTCGGTTACGAATCGGCTCGACGGGCGCTGCGCAAGATGCCCGACAACTCGTTCGTGGTGCTGGTGCGGGTTTCCGACGAGCCGGGTGGTGCGGCGTTCCTGCAGGAGCTCGACGATCTGCTGGAGGGCAAGCGTGACCGGTGCAATGCCGTCCACGCGACCGACGACAACGGTCAGCCCAAAGATCGCATCGAGGAAGCGATCGGTGACGAACTCGACGAGTGGCTGAAGGGGCGTGATGCTCTTCCGGTGCTGGCCGCTTAACACGCTGGCGGCGACGGTCTTGGGTGCATCGCACTCGGGGCCGTCGCCACAGCGTGGAGCCGTGCTGACTTACACACTTTCAATGAGCTTATATTGACTTCATTGTTTCACCCCTGGTGCAAGGGTAGAGAATAGGGTAAAATACAGCCAGTTATGGCAACACTCAAAGATTATCGCGACGAACGCTTACGCAAGCTCGATGAGCTCAAGGCATTGAGGGTCAACCCTTACCCTGCAAATGTTGAGCGCACTAATACACTTGCAGAAATAACCGAAGATTTCTCTTCGTTTGAGGGCAAAGAAGTGAGTGTGGTAGGCCGTATTATGAACATTCGTCGCTTCGGTAAGTTAGCGTTTCTTGTGATTCGCGACGCGACGGGCACTATACAGCTTTTTCTGCGTGAAGGCACTGTTGAGGCGCTCGATGCCGAGAACAGCCAGCTTGGCATGGATCAGCTACCGCTTCTTGACAGAGGTGATTTTGTTGAGGCTCACGGTCCGATTATTAAAACGCAGACCGGCGAGGTTTCCGTTGAGACGCATCGATTGCGACTTCTTACTAAGGCGTTGCGCCCTTTACCGGCAGCACAGGACGAGTTCACAAATAAGGAAGAGCGCTTTCGCCGCCGCTATGTCGATACTAATGCTAACCCCGATGTCTTCCAGAGGTATGTACGCAGAAGCTTGTTTTGGCAAGCTACTCGCGAATTTCTGATGAGCGAAGGTTTTATAGAGATCAACATTCCTGTACTCGAAACTACAACTGGTGGTGCCGATGCAACGCCGTTTTTGACCCACATGAATGCGCTCGATCAAGATTTTTATCTTCGAATCAGCCACGAATTGCCATTGAAACGCTTGCTCGTGGGTGGCTACGAAAAAGTGTTCGATATTGGCCCGCGGTTTCGCAACGAGAACTATTCAGACGAGCATCTTCCTGAGCATGTCGCTATGGAGTGGTACTGGGCGTACGCTGATTGGGAAAAGGGGATGAAGCTTACCGAGCGTTTGGTCCGTTCTGTAGCCGACAAGACGTGGGGTAGGCGACAATTCAAGCTAGCGAATGGTATGGAAGTGGACCTAGGCCCAGACGGTGAGGACTGGCCTCGAGTGAGTTTCGTCGATGTTATCAAAGAGCACTATGGGCTCGATGTATTCACCTGCACGCTGGACGAGGTAAAAGTGCAGCTCCATAAGCACAACATAGAGGTGGAACAAACCGAGAATCGTTCGCGGGGGATTGATAAATTATGGAAGAAGATTCGCACTACCATCGAAGGCCCTGCTTTCCTTGTAGATATTCCGACCTTTTTGCAACCACTTGCGAAGACTCAGGCTGGCAAGCCCGAACTTACCGAGCAGTTCAATATGCTTCTGGGCGGGACTGAGCTCTGCAAGGCCTACTCTGAACTGAACGATCCTATCGATCAGCTTAATCGCTTCAAAGAACAGCAAGCCATGCGAGATGCCGGTGATGACGAGGCGATGATGCTCGATATTGATTATGTCGAAGCGCTGGAGTATGCTATGCCGCCGGCCTGTGGGTTCGGCTACTCTGAACGCGTGTTTTGGTATCTCGAGGGTGTAACGGCCCGCGAAGGTGTGGTCTTTCCGCAACTTCGGCGCGAAGTCGACGAAGTAACTAAGGGAATCTATCCAGACATCAAGCTCTAGACTATACTTGTACCAAAGGGGGGAGTGTTGTGTTTCAGAGCATCAAGGGCAGTAGCGCTTCGGTAAGAGGCCTCAGATCTTCTATTGTTGGGGCCTGGCTATGGTAAGAGGAGTTTTATGAAACTGATTACTCGTTTCCTGACAGCGGTACTTCTGATCGGCGCGTTGTCATTAGCAGCCGTTCCTGTCCATGCACAGAGTACACAAGACTTTACGATTAAGTCATTTACGGCAGATTACTACCTAAGCCGGGATTCGCAGCGTATTTCTAATCTGTCGGTGACGGAGAAGATCGTCGCCGAGTTCCCCAGCTACGATCAGAATCACGGCATCTTGCGCGCTATTCCTCAGACGTATCAGGGCCATGACGTTGGCCTCAAGATCGACAAAGTCGTCGACGCAGGTGGAACTAAGCTGTCATATTCAACCGACACGAGCAACAACAACCTTGTACTCAAAATTGGCGATGCGAATCGCTATGTCCATGGTCTCCAGGAATATGACATTACGTATCACATGCAGAATGTCACACAAAAGTTCAAGGATCATGACGAACTCTTCTGGGACGTCAACGGCGATCAATGGCAGCAACCATTTGGGCAGGTGAGCGCGCGTATTCATGTGCCGGCAGATCTAGCTGGCAATCTCCAGACCGACAAGCGTTGCTATACCGGAACGAATGGCTCGACTATTTCAGACTGTACTATTATTGCCGCCAAAGGCGACGGCGGCGCACTGATTACGATCACCACGACGCATAGTTTGGCTGCCACGGAAACGCTGACATACGTGCTTGGTTTTACGCCGGATACATTTGTGGCGTATCAGGTGCCACTGAGCCAGATCTTGTGGTGGGCCGCAGGGATAACCATCCTGGGTCTCGTGCCACCAGCATTTGCGCTGCGGTTTGTTATCCGCAAGTGGCGCCAGTACGGTCGCGACGCCAAAGGTCGCGGTACGATCGTGCCGCAGTATTTGCCACCGAAAGACCTGAGTGTCCTGGGGAGTAGCGAGGTGCTGAAGCAGCGGTTTCTGCCGGCATCTATCTCGGCCCAGATTCTGGACTTGGCAGTGCGGCATTACTTCAAGATTTACGAAACAACCGAGAAAAAACTGCTCAAGGATAAGACGAGCTACACCGTCGAGCTCACCAAGACCACCACGGGCCTCAAGCTGGAAGAGAAGTCGGTCGTGACAATGCTCTTTGGCGATAGCCCGACGGTCGGCGATAAAGTTGATCTGAGCGACCTGAGCAACAAGCTTTACAAGAAAGCCGCCGATCTCGGCAAAAGCATCGACACGCAGCTCGCCAACGACGGCTACTTCGTGCGTGCGCCGCAGCAAGTCTTCCAAACGTATCTCACGTGGGGAATCGTGCTGTGCGTGCTCGGGTTCATCTTCCCGCCATATACACTCGGCATTTTGCTGGCTGGTGTTGTGGTGCTCGTGTCGGCACGGCTCATGCCTGCGCGGACGCAAAAGGGCGTGGATATGCGCGACTACCTCTATGGGCTTCGTGATTACATGAAGCTTGCTGAGGCCGATCGTCTCAAAGTTTTGCAAAGCCCGAAGGGTGAGCTTACCGAGAAAATCGACGTCAACGACACGACGAAGCTCATGAAACTCTACGAAAAGCTCCTACCATACGCCATGCTCTTTGGCATCGAACGCGAGTGGGCCAAGCAGTTTGCTGATCTGTACAATGACAAACAACCCGACTGGTATAACGGCTCCAGCGCGTTCAATGCTGTGTACTTTGCCGGAGCGCTCCACAGTTTTTCGACCGCAAGCAATGCGACCTTTACGCCGCCAAGTAGTTCGTCGTCGAGCGGTTTTAGCGGAGGAGGCGCTGGTGGCGGCGGAGGTGGAGGAGGCGGTGGCGGCTGGTAATATTCCGACTACTTTGGTGATATAGTTTGTACGTCGGACTAGTCGCGAGTAGTGGAAGGAAGCCATGGAGCTCACGGTGGTTTTGATGGGGCGAGTCCTGGGCGCTCGGAATACTCGGCATTTCGTGCTGCGCAAGAAGGGGGTGCATCTGAATGGTGTGGGCCTTAAGAGGTGGCTCGAGATCGATCTCGGGCCAACCTATCGCGACCCGCTGAACATGACGATCCAATTCTATCAAACGTCATGCGCCATTGTGATTACGGCGGACAACGCCGGGCTCACGGACAAAGTGGTACAAGACTTCAAGCGTGTCGTCGAGGTGAACTTCCGCAACCTCGACTAAACTGACTCCATGACCGCATGGTGCCTGCGGGAATGCGGGCGCCATGCGGTCACGGTATGTATTTGTAGAGTTACGTGATTTTATAAAGCAAAGGAGGAACGATGGCGAAGACACAAACTGCGCTACTTGCAGCTGGTTGTTTCTGGGGCGTGCAGGCGTACTTTGATGACCTCGACGGCGTGGTGAGCACCGAGGTTGGTTACAGCGGCGGGCATGTCGCCAATCCAACATACGAACAAGTCACATCGCATACAACAGGCCACGCCGAGACCACAAAGATCGAGTTCGACCCACAGAAGATCAGCTACCACGACATCCTCGAGAATTTTTTCCGTATGCACGATCCAACCACGCCGAACCAGGATGGGCCGAATATTGGCGAGAACTATCGGTCGGCGATTTTTTATCTTGATGACGAACAGAAGCACGCGGCGGAGCAGGTGATCGCGGAGCTCACAGACAAGAAGAAGTTCAAAGCGCCAATCATAACTGAGGTCACTGAAGCGGGGCCATTCTATCCGGCAGAAGAGTATCACCAGAAGTTTTTCCAGAAAACTGGGTATGGCGCGTGTCACGTCTGGCCGAGTGAAGTGGACATAGAAGAGTAATAAAGATCAAATTATGGTATAGTATGTTTCGTTAGTGGCACCCCTTGTAGGAGGCTAATCGTATGGCACTGTTCACTGTCCGTTTGGTGGCCCACGACCAGCCAGATGTGGTGGTCGTGGAGGAGTGTATGCAGGTGGCAACCCTCGCGGGCCTCAAGGAGCGATTTCGGCGGTGGGTTTTCTCAACGGGTACAGGCAGGATGCTGACGGAGCTCGAGAGTAACGACTCGGCTGTCATGACGTTCTCCGGTAGCCGAGAGGACGTTGCTAAGTACAAAGAGAATGTCGAGACCGTCTTCGTGGCGGGCCTGGCCGGCCTGACCCGTTTGCGCTGACATTTGCGGGGTCGCATGGCCAGAGAGCGTCTGGCCATGCGACCCCAATAGATACCGAAGTTATTTTGCCGCTCGTAACAGATACGAGCTTATTGTATAATTAACCCCATGTTAGACATCCGATACATTCGGGAGAATGCTGCCCGTGTCCAAGAGGCAAGCGAGCAAAAGGGCTACCGCAACGTAGACATTGCTCACTTACTCCAGCTCGATGAGGAGCGTCGAACGCTTCTCGGGAAGGTCGAGGAACTCCGTAAAGAGCGCAACGACCTGTCCTCGAGTCTGAAAGGGCAGAAGCCGAGTGACGAACAATTGAGCCGTGGTCGCGAGCTGAAAACAAATATTGCCGAGATCGAAGATCGCCTTAATATCGTTGAGAGCGAGTTTACAACTGACCTCAAAAAAGTTCCGAACATGCCGCTCGACTACGTACCCGTTGGCGCCAGCGAAGACGAAAACGTCATTGCGAGGACCGTCGGCGAGCCACCAAAGTTTGACTTCAAGCCAAAGAATCACTGGGAAATTGCCCAGGAGCGTGACTGGATCGACAAAGAGCGGGCCGCTAAAGTTGCGGGTGCTCGATTTGCGTACGTGAAGGGCGAGCTTGCGAGGCTTCACTTTGCGCTGATGAGCTATGGCATGGATGTTGTGTCAGACGCAGCCAAGATGAAAGAGATCGTTGAAGGCGCAGGCCTCGGCGTTTCGACCAAGCCGTTCACGCTCGTCATGCCACCCGCTGTTGCCCGCACCGAAGTCTACGATGCGACTGGACGCTTGAACAAAGAAGAGCAAACCTACAAGCTTGCCGACGATGACCTCTGGCTCAACGCCAGCGCCGAACATGTCATGGCGCCAATGTATTTGGGCGAAATCCTCGACGAAGCGCAGCTGCCAATTCGCCTCGTGGGCTACACGACCGCCTTCCGCCGCGAAGCTGGCACGTACGGCAAGGACATGGAAGGCATCCTGCGCATGCACCAGTTCGACAAGCTCGAAATGGAAAGCTTCACAACCGGTGACACCGGCCTCGAAGAGCACAAACTGATGGTTGCTATCCAGGAGTATCTCATGAGCAGCCTCGGCATTCCGTACCGTGTGCTCCAGAAGTGCACGGCTGACATTGGTGGACCAAACGCCGCTGGCGTGGACATCGACGCGTGGTTGCCTGGTCAAGACAAATACCGCGAGACGCATACCGCTGACTACATCACCGATTACCAAGCTCGCCGTATGCACACCCGTGTTCGTCGTAGCAATGGTGACCTCGAGCTGGTTCATACCAATGACGCCACAGCCTTCTCGCAGCGCCCGCTCATCGCCATCATCGAGAATTTCCAGCAAGCTGACGGCACGATCGTGATTCCTGAAGTGCTGCGATCGTACCTCGGTGGCCGCGAACTACTGTAACTATGAAGGCGATTACGACCGAGCGATACGACCAGGTCATCGCCGCGTCCGGCCTCAAACCAAAATTTGTGCGCGAACTGCGCCCGCGTTTTGACCTTGTGTCCGACTGGGAAGATCGAGAATTTTTGCCGATCACTAACCGTAGTGGAAACGATGGCGTGCTATGGGTCGAGCACGGCGGTGGCGTGTATGTGCTACCGTATTCGCTGAGTCGTGGCATCATCGATAAAGCCAGCGGCCGGGCGCGACCAGTGATCTGCGACCTCTGCTACACGCAGCAACTTGGCACGGCCGCGGCGCGAATAAGTTTTGCCATGCCGGGCAGGGGAGGGGCGAGTCGAAGCTTGCTCTGCTGCGCCAACCTTGACTGTAACGAGCACGCCCGCGGTAAGACGAAGGCGAGTCTGCGCTCCAAAACGCAACTGCGCGAAAGCATCTCCGTCGGAGACCGAGTCTTACGTCTACATCGTCGACTCGGCGAATTGCTGGACCTACTCCAAGCCGAAAAAGTAATTTCCGTCTAAAGTGAGCGAAGCCCCGAGCGGGCCGGAAGATTCCGGCCACACTCGGGGCTTTTTGGCGCGTCTCTGACGCTACTGGTTGCGTGATTTCCGCTTCCTCCTCAGGAGGATGGGAATGACCACAACGGCGGCGCCACTGATGTAGGCAAGTGCCAGCAACGCGCTGTAGCCCTCCTGCAAATGCAACAATGCGACGGACCCGAGTGCTGTACCGGCCGTCAAGGCGGCGTAGGCGACTGCCTTCCGGCGAGCACCGACGGTGAGGCCGGTGATGCAGCCCCCGAGGATCAGCAGTATCCACCACATGGGTGTGACTCCTTCGATGGTGAGCCTGACGTGCCTGGTTCAGCGCTTGCCCTTCTTCGGCCGCTTGGGCCGGATCCGGCGGTTGGGTCGGTCGGCGCCGAAGATGTGGCCGATGAAACCGCCGCACGCCAGAGCCGCAGGGAAGCTGAGCCACTGCAGCGTCGTGAGCTCGAACGGTTTGCACCACACCAGGATGATGGCCACGGCGCCGACGAACGCCACCGCGCCCAGCAGCTCGTGCGTGTTCTTCTCGTGCCACCGTCCCTTGAAGAAACAGTAGCCTGCCAGCACCATGAATGCGCCAGCGAGACCAAATGCGACCTGTGCGGTCATTGGTACCCCTCTGAGGAATGGATGGACAGAACGTTTAATGATTATAGTATAATTGTAGATATTGTCAATTTAGTAGGGCAGAGTCATACCCTAAAAATTGAGCGAAGCCCCGAGCGGGCCGGAAAATATCCGGCCACACTCGGGGCTTGTTGTACGTACCGACCGTGTGCGCGGGTCGGCTTCAGGACCCTTCGGCGTGCTTGCGCTTTTTCCGCCGCAGCTTCACCGAAGTAGTGACGAAGGTTGCGAGCACGAGGGTGGCTGACCAGGCGGCGACCGTGCCCACGTTCTCACCCTTGAGGGGGTCGACCCCTCGCGCCAGCAGGAGCGCCCAGGTGCCCAGCATGAGGCACGTGCCTGCGACCAACCGCGACACATCTCGGTTGATGGCGCCAACGACGACGCCGGTCACGAGGGCGAGGCCGACTGCTATCACAAAGGTCATCTACTTTACTCCTTGTTGGTGCAGGATGTTCAGGGGTGACGCTTGGACTTGCGCAGTTGCTTGAGCCGCCTCGCACCTACAGCGCTCATGACCGCTGAGGAGACTGTGACGCTGACCACCAAGGCGATCAGAAAGTTTGCCGTTTCCGGCTCGTTTGCGGGGTCGTGTCCCACAATCACGAGCGCCAACCACGCAGCGGCCAAGATGACCGCCCCGGCGAGGAGCTTCTGCCAGGCACGTAGGGAGGCAGCGGCGAGTATGCCGCACAGAAACCCTGTGATGACAAATACGACTACAGCCATGACGTAACCTTCTTGTTCGGCTCGGGTTTGTGCTTCGATGATCGCGCTGCACATGGAGGGCAGCTGTCAGTACCGCACATCCTTATGCAGGGGTAGAGCGTACTATATTCTTATAGTATAAGTTCAGTATTATGTCAATGTAACTAGCGTACAGCTTGGCATAAAATGAGCGAAGCCCCGAGCGGGCCGAAGATATCCGGCCACACTCGGGGCTTTTGTTGCTGATCGATGCTTCTAGCGGCTCCAGCGCTTGGGCTTGGGACGAACGTCCTTCAGCCTCTTGCGCTTGGCCAGCTTGAGCTTCACGATGCCGGCGACGATCGCCGCGAGCCCAAGGCTGAACAGCCAGGCGAGCACCACGGTCTTGTCGGGGTTGGGGAAGGGGTTGAGCCCCGTCAGCATCAGGATGATCTGAGAGATCAGCATGATGAACCCTACGGCCATCAGTCGGGGCACCACCTTTCGGACGCCGACGGCGGCGATGCCGGTCAGAATCCCCGACGCGATCACCAGAAGTACCAGCATGATTCCTCCTACGACGGTGGTGCGTCAGCGACGCGGCGTCTGGGCTGCCGTCTCGCGCTTCCGCTTCACGATCACCGCGATGAAGGCGGCGATGATGCTGCTGCCCGTGAAGGTGGCCGCCATCGCGGCGTTCTGCATCGGCTCGAACACCAGCGCCTTCGCGGCGAGGCCCGCGCCCAGGAGCATGAACATGGCACCGCAGATCCGGAAGAACTGAAGCTTGGAGCCGAGGGCCCAGAAGCCGCAGAGCGCTCCGGTGCCGATCAGCAGGGGCCAGAGGTAAAGGGGCATCGGTATGTCTCCTTAGTATGGTGGATACAGCGTATTGTATTTATAGGATAAGTTCAATATTTTGTCAATTCTACTGTGTCTAGAAATGAGCGAAGCCCCGAGCGGGCCGAAGAATATCCGGCCGCACTCGGGGCTTGGAACGCGCTGGTCGACGGGCGCAGCCTACTTGCCATGTGTGTCGTCGTACCACTCACGAGTGAAGTATCCAGCGAGTGCGCCCACCGCCGCACTGCCGGCGAAGACGACGATGAAGAGCAACCAAGAGGATTGCGCCTGCGCCTGCAGCTGCTCGAACTTTGGGTCGAACGGGTACAGGGCGGCCCCCGCGGCCACCATGATGCTGACGGCCACCGCCATGGCGAGACCGAAGCGTCTGATGAAGCCGATGGCCACACCACCGAGCGCGCCGGCAACAACCAAGAACGTGGTGATCATGAGTACACCTCTCTGCTGTAGGGAGCGGTTATCGTTTACTCTTCTTTTGACCGCCCTTCAGGACGCCGATGACGGTAAGCGTGATGAACGCCACGCTGCCATAGATCACCCCCACGGCGATGAGCTTCGACCACTTGGTGGGGTCGAAGCCGACGCAGAGCAGGGTGACGAAGCCGCCCGCCGTGATGACGGCTGCCACCATGACAGCGACATCTTCGCGCCGAATGACACCAAATGCGAGTCCGCACAAGATGCCGGCGACCAAGGTCACCAGAAAGCTCGGGAACATGGCTCGAGTATCCTTGTCTGTGAAGTCGGCGCGCGCTAAGACTGAAGCGCGATTCTGTTCTCGCACTGAGGCGAGAAGCTTATACATTTATAGTATTAAATAATTGCTTTGTCAATGTTTTCTTGGTGTCTAAAATGAGCGAAGCCCCGAGCGGGCCGGGTTTCCGGCCACACTCGGGGCTTGTTGCGCCGCACGACGGACGCGCTGTGGGTTGGTCGACTTCTCAGCGTGAGCGCTTCTTGGGCTTGAACTTCCGCTTCACGATGGCCGCGGTGACGAGCCAGGGGATCCCGGCTGCGATACCCAGTACTAGCGTGGCCACCCCGTCCCGGCCGTACAGGATTCCCATTCCGGCAGTGGCCACGGCGGTGAGAAACATGAGCCAGCCGAACATCTTGAAGAGCAGCGTGACCCGCGGGTGGGTGGCCAAAACGCCATACGCAGCACTGCCGAAGACCGCGAGCAGCCAGAACCACCAGGGCACATTCGCAAACGTGAGCGTGATCATCTCCCTTGTGCAGTACACGATAGTACTGCAAAACTATAGGATGGAATCACGTGTCTGTCAATAGTTCAACTCGTAGCGTGCTCTCTATAAAGCGGCGTCTGAGCGGGCCAGTGTGGCCGCGCCCAGACGCCGTACGGACGGTCGGTTACTTCTTGTTCTTCTTGGTGATGTAGGCCCTCACGAAGCCCACGATCATCGCCGAAACGACGGTACTGATCAGGAGGGCCAGCCAGGCCGAATCATCCTTGTGCGCATCGTACCCGAGGCTGTACAGGGCGATGCCCGTGGCCACCGCAATGACAAAAGCGATGAGAATCGCAAGCGACACTTGCCGGAGGCCACCGATCAGGGCGCCGCATGCAGTACCGGCGACGATTGTTATGAAGTAGAACATAAAAACTCCCAACACGGACGCTGAGGTCAATAGCTTTATATAAGTATAGATTTGTCTGTGTCGTCAAGCGATATCCAGCGAATGAGCGAAGCCCCGAGCGGGCCGAAGGGTATCCGGCCGCACTCGGGGCTTGGGTCGGCGTGTCTGGTTGGACTCACCTAGTGCCGTTTTTTGGATCGACGACCGGGCTGGCTGCCACCCAGGCACCCGCATACACTGCCGCATGCGAACAGGGTGAAGACGGCGGCCCATTGCGCCAGACTGTACTCCAGTGCTTGCCCCCATACGCACATGACGATGGCGGCCGATACCAGCGCCAGCACTCCAGCCCGTGTGATGGCGATCTTCGTGCGGGAGAATCCTCTGAAGATGCAGAAGCCAGCTCCGGCGATGAGCAGGCTCGTGATGACGCCCGCAAGTTGTACGGACACGGCCCTCCTTGAGGCTCGGATGAAGCGTACGGCGCAGGCTACTTCTTGGCCTTGCGCTTCTTCTTGCTGTCCTTCGCGATGGTGACGATCGTCGTGACGACAGAGGTGCTGGCCAGGAAGGCCAGCCAGGGCAGAATGTCCTCGCGCGCGTCGTATTCGAGGCCAAACAGCACAAAGGACGTGATCAGCACGATGGCACCGTCGATGGCGAACGCGACGCGCAGTCGCTGGACGCCACCGAGCACGACGCCACACAGCACTCCTGAGAGGACGGTGACCAAGTAGTACACGAACATGACTGACTCCTTTAACGTGGATGTTCAGTTCATTGTCTTTATAGTATTTATTTATGAGTTTGTCAAATTATAAGCTCGTATGAGCGAAGCCCCGAGCGGGCCGGAAAGTTCCGGCCACACTCGGGGCTGTATGGCGTTGGAGCTGCGACCCTGTAGGGTTTAGCGCCGGCGTTTGTCTTGCTTTTTGCGCATGACGGCGAGCACGACGATCGTGATCACCACGCTGCCCACTGCGCTGCCCAACCAGGCGAGCAGTACGTTGACATTCGAGGGTTCGAAGCCGGCGCCCACCAGAATGAACGCGGTGACGACGGTGATGCCGACTGCGATCGGCAGGTAAATGATCGCCCGCTGGAGCGCACCCAGCACAATGCCCGTCAGGATGCCTGCGACGATCACAATCAGAAAGAGCATGACTGTTTTCCCTCCAAGAGCGGTAACGAGTACGATATAGTTATAGTATATAGAGATGGCATCGTCAAATATTACTTTATGCTCGCGGAGTTGCGCGAGGGTTGTTATAATAAAAGGAGCCAAATCAGGGAAGAAAGGTGTAGCGAGTAGCATGATTGCTCGGATTGACAAGTCAGGAATCAACCTTGAGTTAGATGACGATGTGGTCAAATACATTGATCGCAAGATCGGCCGGTTAGATCGTTACATCCCACGCGGTGCCCGCATGTCGGTGCACGCAGTGGTGACGATTCGTGAGACCGGGAACCAGAATGGGAACAAATATGAGTGTGAAGTCATTTTGCATGTGCCCGGTGAAACGGTAACCGCAAAGGACTCCACGATGAACAAGTTCGCTGCTGTCGATATTGTCGAGGCCAAGCTGCGTAACCAGCTGCACAAATACAAGACAACACACGGCGCGCGAAGCCACCGCGGCCTTTTGCGCCGAGTGAAGGAGAGGCTTTTTCTGAATTCGACCGAAGAAGCTTGATGAACTACTAGCTGCCTGCAGCAACAAAGAAGGACGTACATACCCATGAGACAGTTTTTAACCAAAATTTTCGGTGACCCACAGGCAAAGATCCTAAAGCGGCTTCGAAAGCGCGTCATTGCAGTCAATAACTTGGCCGAACAGTACAAGGCCATGACTATTCCGGAGCTCAAGAAGCAGACCGCGGTTTTGCAGGAGCGTTTGAGTGACAAGAAGACGACCCTCGATGACATCTTGCCTGATGCATTCGCAGTCATGCGTGAAGCAAGTGACCGCGTCCTCAAGATGCGACATTTCGACGTACAGCTCATTGGTGGCATGGTTCTCCACGAAGGAAACGTCGCCGAGCTGAAGACTGGTGAAGGTAAGACTCTCATGGCGACACTACCGGCGTATCTCAACGCCCTCGAGGGCAAGGGCGTGCACATTGTGACCGTGAACGATTATCTGGCGCAGCGTGACGCTGGTTGGAACGGTCCGGTTTTTCATTTCCTGGGCATGAGCGTCGGTGTGGTTGTGGGCGACAAGTCGTTCATCTTCGACCCAAAGTTTGACAACGAAGACCACGACGATCCGCGCATCAAGCAGCTGAAGCCTTGCACCCGCAAGGAAGCCTACGCCGCCGACGTGACCTATGGCACGAACAACGAATTCGGATTTGACTATTTGCGCGACAACATGGTCGATCAAGTCGACCTACTCCGTCAGCGCGAGTTGAACTTCGCGATTGTGGACGAGGTCGACTCAATCCTTATCGACGAAGCCCGCACACCACTTATTATTAGTGCACCAGCGAGTGACAGTGGTCAGAGCTATGGTACGTTCGCAGCCATTGCTCGCAAACTCGTCCCCGACGATTACATCTTGGACGAAAAACGCAAGGCCGTCAGCCTGACCGACGAAGGCGTCGAGAAGGTGCAAAAGATGCTTGGCGTCATGAACCTTTACGCTCCGGAGCACGTCCGCTCGGTGTACCACATGGACCAAGCCCTACGCGCCGAAACGCTCTTCAAGCGCGACCGCGACTACGTTGTGACTACTGATAAAGAAGTCATTATCGTTGACGAGTTCACTGGTCGCCTGATGCACGGCCGACGCTACAACGAAGGCTTGCACCAGGCTATCGAAGCTAAAGAAGGCGTGCCTGTTCTGCAAGAGAGCATGACGCTGGCGACCATTTCGTTCCAAAACTACTTCCGCATATATAACAAGCTGAGCGGTATGACCGGTACGGCATTTACCGAGGCTGAAGAGTTTCAGCAGATCTACGGGCTCGATGTCATTCAGGTACCACCGAACAAACCAGTTGTTCGCGAAGACCGCACCGATATGATCTTCAAGACCGAACCAGGCAAAATCCGTGCGCTTGTCCGCGATGTTGCTGAGTTCCAGAAGCAAGGCCGGCCGGTGCTTATCGGGAGCGCTTCTATCGAGAAGAACGAACTGATCAGCCGCGCCTTGACCAAGGCGGGCATCAAGCACCAACTGCTGAACGCCAAGAATAACGAGCGCGAAGCCTCAATTGTGGCCGAAGCAGGGCAGAAGGGCGCTGTGACGCTCGCAACGAACATCGCTGGCCGTGGTACTGACATTGTGCTCGGTGAAGGTGTTCGTGAGCTCGGTGGTCTTGTGGTCATTGGCTCAGAGCGACACGAGGCTCGTCGTATCGACAACCAGCTTCGTGGCCGTGGCGGCCGCCAGGGCGACCCGGGTATGACACAGTTCTATGTATCAACCGAAGACGACCTGATGCGTATTTTCCAGGGTGAGCGAATCAAGGGATTGATGGACCGCTTGGGCGTCGACGAGGAAACACCAATCCAAAACCGTTCCGTCAGTCGTACCTTGGAGAGTGCGCAAAAGAAAGTCGAAGGATATAATTTCGATACGCGCAAAAATGTTGTTCAGTATGACAACGTCATGAACCGTCACCGTAAGGCCGTCTACAGCATGCGCCGTCAGATCCTCGAGCAAGACGACATCAGCACGGAAGTGAAAGAGCTTGTCGAGGAAGCAGTTCGCCAGCTGACTGTCTTTGCTCCTGGCAATACCGCGCAGTTTACCGAACAGTTCGAATCAGTTATTCCACTTAAGAAAGATGTGTTAAAGAAGCTCGCTGACGAGCCTAAGGAAAAAGACCGTTTCGAGAAAGCCCTGAAAGCCACAACCAAGCTTTACAAAGAGCGCGAGAAAGATTTCGGTAGTGAAATCGTGCGTAAGCTTGAGCGCGAGATCTACCTGCAGGTTCTCGATACACTCTGGATGCAGCACCTCGAGAACATGCAGCATCTGCGCGACGGTATCCACTGGCGTAGTATCGGCCAGCGCGATCCGCTCGTCGAGTATCGCCAAGAGTCGCAGCGCCTGTTTGAGCAGCTGCAAGGAACGCTTCGCGAAGAAGTTGTCAGGGCGATCTTCCACGTTTCGCGTCATGATGTCGCTCACGCTAACGAAGAGTTTGAGACCGAGCTCACCAAAGCTGCAGAACAGTCGGTAGAGCAGGGCGTCAATGAAGTCGCGGACATCACGCGCGAAGCTAGCTTCGAGAAAAAAGACGAGAACTTGGCCAAGAAGAAAAAAGCCGAAGCCAAGAAGAAACGCAAACAGCAGCGTCAGAATCGTAAGAAACACAAATAGTAAAATGCTCCGGATATCCCGGAGCATTTTACATATAAGCTCAGATAGGTGTGGCGGGCGTCGACGAATCATTCTCATCGACGCCCGGCCACGGCGTGTGGTCAGCGGTTCACAGGAACAGCGCCTGGTAGGTGATGTCGGTGCTCGGCACTCGCGATGGCGGTAGGGCATAGAACCGCAGGTCGGTGCAGTTGCCCTCGAGCACGCCGCTCATCACCGTCTTCAGCGCCGCCGGGTTGCGAATCGGATAGCTCTGGCCGTTGCTGAACTGCGGCTTCGTCCAGCAGGCCACCACCGTGCGATCCGACCCGATCCCGCGGCGGAGAGTCGTGAACGCCCTGAGCGCGTCGGGGTCGTTCTCGGCGATCTTGCGTCGCAGGGCTTCGTCCGTCGTGAAGCGGTTGGTGATTTCCATTTCCGTCCTCTGTTCGTCGCGGCTGACGGTACCGCATAAGGATATCACTATTCGGCCAAAAGTCAACCGTACTTACCTCTATAACATTACCCAACAAGTGGTATGATGGTACAAGAACACGTAATCTGGATTTCTTTGTAATATGAAACATTCTGTTGAAGAAGTAGTACTCCAAAATGGCAGCCGTGGTTTGCTTATCCACGTTCCGAACGCCACTGTTATGAGCTTTGATTTTGAGTTTCGCGCAGGATACGAATACGCGCTGAGCGAAGATATTTACGAAGCACCACACATCATGGAACACATGGTTCTCGGTGCAAACGAAGAGTACCAAAACGCTCGCCTTTACAACGCCGAGCTCGAGAAAAACGGCGCCTACAGCAACGCCAGCACCAGCACTGTTAGCTTGAAGTACGTTGCCGACTGCGCGGACTTTGAGTGGGACCGTGTGCTCGATCTTTTGAAGCTCGCAGTTACTAAGCCATTATTCCTCCAGAGCGAATTCAAAGCCGAGTACGGCAATGTTAAAGAAGAGTTGACCGGTTATCTCAACAACCACGGCCGTGTCTTATGGCAGCGCATCGGTCGCGAGAGCGGCGAGCGTTTCCTCAGCGACGAACAGCGCATGACAACGATGCCGAACATCAAGCTCAAGGACATCAAGGAACATTATGAACGCACCCATACCAGCGACAACTTGCGATTTGTGATCGCTGGCAACCTCAGCGGGGAGCGTCACAGCGCCGTTATCGACAAGCTCGAGAAATGGTCGCTGCCGCGCGGCGAGCGATTCGCCGTGAAACGCGAAGAACTGGTCGGCGCCCCGGAGCCGATTCATATCTTGCGCAAAGACGTTGAGAATCTTATCTTTGGCCTAGCCATCGAGGCGAACTGGCGGTTTACTGACGCCGAGCACGATGCTATGAAGGCGCTCAATCATATCCTCACCGGCACATTGCACTCTCTGATTCTGGGTCGCGCCCGTGAACAGGGCCTGGTATATGGTATGTGGTCTGACTTCCTGGTCAGCGACAGTACGAGCGAGTGGGACTTCGGTGGGCAAGTGAGCCTGAAGAACGCGCCAAAGCTCTTCGAAATCCTCAACGAAGAAGTCAGCAAAGTTCTCAGCGGCGACATCAAGGTCAAAGACCTCGAGGCCTCTAAGCAATTCGCGCTCGGCAAACACCAGATGGGTTGCCAGACGGTCGGGTCAATCGCGCACTGGTATGGTGACCGCTATTTCTTTGATGGATACATTGACGACTACGCCAAGCGACCGAAGGCTATCGAGGCTATTACTAAGCAGACGATCATCACTGCTGCGAACAATTTGGTCAACGGCAAGCGCTGGGCGTTCGGCGCACTTGGTCAGTCCAAGAAAGAAGATCTCGAGAAACTCCATGGTCAGCTCGGAGGGTTATTCCAATGAGCCAACGGGTAGCGATAGTTGGTTACGGCGTCGAAGGCCGGTCGGCATATCGTTACTTTGCCGCACAGGGCGCCGATATCACGGTGTACCACAAGGAACGCCCAACCGATCTGCCCGCAGACGTACATGTGGTTGAAGATCCGCACGCCACCGAGCTGTACGGCTATGACGTCGTTGTCCGTTCGCCGGCTGTTCCGCCCAGCAGCATAAAAACCGACGGACGTATTACAACCGTCACCAAAGAATTCTTCTCCGTCTTTGACCCGACGCGTATCATCGGTGTGACAGGGAGCAAAGGGAAGGGGACGATGAGTGCACTGGTCTATGAGATGCTGAAGGCCGCCGGCAAGCGCGTGCACCTTGGTGGCAATATTGGCGTGCCCGCGCTTGATCTGCTGCCAGATGTAAAGGACGGCGACTATGTTGTGCTCGAGCTGAGTAGCTTTCAGCTGTGGGATTTTGAGACAAGCCCGCACATCGCGGTTGTGGGAATGATCACGCCCGATCACTTGGACGTGCACAAAGATTTCGATGACTACATCAACGCCAAGGCGAACATTGCTCGCTATCAGAAACCAGAAGATGTGATTATCTACCATCCGACGAACGAGCATTCCAAATGGATTGCCGACCAGTCGGCCGCGACGACGAAACTTCGCTACAACACACCTGAAGCTGCGCACATTACAGACGGCTACTTTACGATTGCCGAGCAGAAGATTGCTCAGACGAGTGACGTACAGATTCCTGGTCAACACAATCTCGAAAATATATGCGCCGCACTGACTGCAGCCTGGCAAGTGACACAAGATACCGAGGCGTTGGGGCGTGCGATTGCTGGATATAAAGGCCTCGAGCATCGTATCGAATTCGTTCGGAACGTCGACGGCGTGGATTACTACGACGATAGCTTTGCGGCGAGTACGAGCGCGGCTGTCGTTGCGGTCCAGGCATTTGACGGACCGAAGGTGCTGATCCTCGGTGGCTACGACCGCGGGATTGACCTCGAGCCAATGGTCAGTGAGCTTGCTGAGTTGAACTTGCGCAAAGTTTTGTTGATTGGTCAGACTGCGGCGCGGTTGGCGAGCTCCTTTGAAGCGGCCGGTAAACGCGATATTGTCGAGCAGCTCGGTGCCGTTCCCATGAGTGATATCGTGGCGCGAGCGCACGAAATTGCTCAGAAAGGCGATGTTGTTGTCCTGTCGCCAGGAAGCGCCAGCTTTGATATGTTCAAGGATTACAAAGACCGCGGCAACCAGTTCAAGAAAGCGGTGGAGGCGCTATGATGTTTGATCCAGAGACTATTAAGACATTCGAAATTCGTGGCTACGATTTCGACCAAGAAAGTGGGGAAGTCCTACTCCGCTATGCACTACTTGGTCCGAGCGAGCCCGTTACATTTACTGAGCGAGTAGTTATCCCTGTCAGTAATAGCGACCCGCAGGTACTTGAAGTCGCTGATCGGCTGGCACGTCTGCTTTTGCTCGCGGCAAGTGTCAGCTACTACAAGATCGCTGCGCCAGGTCAAGTGAGCGTGACCGTGCCGATAACGGCGCCAGAGAAACAGTTCCTGGCGGAAGTCATCCGACGCGGTATGACCGAGTTCGCATATGTTAATAACCTGCCACAAGCACTTACACCAACCATTCAGGTGACAGAGATTATCCCGAACGAACCGCGTGCCTTGCAAGACATCGCCGAATCAAAGCCGCTCGTCGCGGTTGGTGGTGGCAAAGATTCGATTGTGACTACCGAGGCTCTCCGCGCAGCCGATTTCACACCCACGCTCTTTTCGGTTAATGCCTACACGCCCATCACAAATACCGTCGAGTGCGCTGGGTTGCCCTACTTGCAGGTCAAGCGTCAGATCGACCAGACCATGGGCGACCTTAACGACCATGGCGCGCTGAATGGCCACGTGCCAATTACGATGATTAACTCAGTTCTAGCGCTGATGACTGCAGTCATGAACGGCCTTACGACGGTTATTTTTAGCAATGAGCGCTCGGCGTCCATCGGCAATCTTGTGTGGCACGGTATCGACGTGAACCACCAGTGGGCTAAGAGCATCGAAGCAGAGAAGCTTTTGCAAGACACTCTTGCGGCTGTGGTTTCGCCGTCGCTTACGTATTTTTCGTTGCTCCGCCCACTATCCGAGCTGCGTATCGCCCGGCAATTTGCCACGCTGCAGCAATATCACGACATTTTTACTAGCTGCAATCGCGCGTTTCATCTTGATCCGACCAAACGTCGTATTTGGTGCGGTGAGTGCGACAAGTGCCGCTTTGTATTCCTCATACTTGCACCGTATATGAGCAAAGAGCAGCTCGAAGCTGTCTTTCACAAGAATATGTATGACGACGGTGCGCAGCTTTCTGGCTTTCGCGAACTCTTAGGTATCGAGGGCCACAAGCCGCTTGAGTGCGTCGGCGAAATTGCCGAATCGCGACTGGCGCTATTGATGGCTGCAGAGAAAGAGGAGTGGAAGCACACTGCGCTCGTACCCGTTTTACTACGCGATCTTCCGCAAGATGCGCTTCCTAGCCCAGCACAAGAGAAGGAAATCTTCGAGACTGGCGAGCACCTTATCCCAGAGACATATCTCTCGGCTCTTGAGCAGATTCGTTAGTTCTAGTGGCTATTTTGTAATCTGCTGGACTTGTTCTGCCAAGTCAGCGCCTTGTGGCTGAGTCGCGCCTACGCCTGCGCCCGCGGCGCTTGGTGGAGGGGTCATTGTAACGGGTACGGCTCGTTGGGTCATCTCTGCTGTCGTCTGGACAGGATAGGGAAGCGGCGCTTCGGCAGATGGGGCAGGACCATGAATCGCGGCGAGCTCACGGCGTGCTCGGGCTTCGAGCTCACGCTGCTCAGTTTCTCCGGCAGCTTTGAGCGTTTGCTCTGCTTGGGCGATGGCGCCAGCGTCGGCACCTTCGGCAAGGAGCTTGTTCAATCGGATAAGTGCTTTCTTTGATTCGGGGTCCTCAGGTCGAATGCCAGCCTCAGGGGTGGGTTGCACCGGCTGCTGGACTTCTGGCTGCGTGGGCAGGCCGTTGACGTGACCTTCGGGGCCAAATTGATTTTTGTTTTCGGGCTGCATAACTAAACATTAGCGCAATATTTACATTTTGTCAACCTAGTTGAGTGGTAGAGCTTTGTCCCGCCCACACGGAGATTACCGTGGGGCGGGACAGTCGGCAGCGCCTCTGATGTCATTTCGCGGTCGTGCGGCTCAGGACCTGAACCCAGTGGTGATACACATCCAGACAGGTCTTGATCAGTTCCTTCGACGGGATTGCGTTTTCGGGAATGATGGTTTCGTCTCCGATCGCTCTCGTCCAAGAGACCACAAGCCTAAGGTCTGGGGCGCGAGCGATAAGCTGGCACAGAGCTTCGTGCGAACGGGGAATTCCGACGTGAGCTCTGAGCTCCCTTGCTGTCGCCGTTACCTTGTGCGCATTGACTCTCGAGCCGCCGAGGGCTTTATTGGAAGCCGCTTCCTCGAGCGCGGACATCGTAGCGGGTCGCTCCAGGTACGCCATGAACAACCGGAGAACACGCGCGTTGGCCGTGATCTCTCGAGGCAGTCGGAGCGGACCTTTAGCGAGGCGGTTGACTCTTTCGTAATCGCTTGAACCGGACATTACAACTCCTGCGGGTAGTCGACCGACGTATAGTAAAATATTAATTAGCTTTTGACAAGTGATATACTAGAGGTAATGGAGAAATTGCAACAACGAGCACAAGCGCTGATCGCCCAGTGCGGTCAAGCCTGGCAGAAGCTGCGGGGTGATGAGCTGGTACGCGAGCAGCAGGCCCTGCAAATACTAATGGGGCAGCCGGAATTCTGGCAAGACAATCAGCGCGCTCAAACGCTCACCAAACAAGAAGCTAAGTTAGCGGCTCAGCTTTCACCGTGGCAAAAAATACGACAGGAGGTCGCTGATCTCCAAGAGTTAGCCGCAGCAGGGGATGCGTCCCTGCGAAATGAGCTCGAACAGCAATTGCTTGATCTGGAGAATCGGTACCAAACACTCAAGCGTGACCTGCTTTTTTCGGGCAAATACGACGACCACGACGCGATTCTGCGCCTGAGCGCCGGCGCCGGCGGAACCGACGCGCAGGATTGGGCGCAGATGATGCTGCGTATGTATACGCGTTGGGCGGAGCGAGAGTCCATGAAAGTCGAACTGCTCGAGCAGTCAACCGGTGAAGAAGCCGGCATCAAAAGTGCGGTGTTGAGTGTCAGCGGACCGTTTGCATACGGTAAGCTTCGTGGCGAGCACGGCGTGCATCGACTCGTACGCCTCAGCCCATTTAACGCCGACAATCTGCGCCAGACATCGTTCGCGCTTGTAGAGGTACTACCGCAAATCGACGCACCAGATGAAGTAGCAGTCGACGATAAAGACCTCAAGATAGACGTCTTCCGCGCTGGCGGTCATGGCGGCCAGTCGGTCAATACTACTGACTCTGCCGTGCGCGTCACGCATGTGCCGACCGGCATAACGGTCAGCATTCAGAACGAGCGATCACAGCTGCAGAACAAAGAAATGGCGCTCAAACTTGTCCGCTCCAAGCTCGCCCAACTCGCGCAGGAGCAGCACCAAGATCGTATCAACGAGCTCAAGGGTCCAACCAAATCAGCCGAATGGGGCGCCCAGATTCGCAATTACGTTCTCCATCCGTACACCTTGGTAAAAGATGCGCGCACCCGTCACGAAGAGCACGACGCGCAAGCGGTTCTGGATGGCAAACTCGAAGGGTTTATCAATGCATATTTGGAACATGCAGAAGTATAGCTTTGGCACTATATTCATGAGCGGCATGCTGCTACAATAGGAGAGTGATTTTACTCGACCGAGTGACCAAAATCTACGGAAAAGACAACAAGCCAGCGCTCAACAGAATAAGCCTGCATGTCGAGCCCAAAGAGTTCGTCATTTTAGTAGGCACCAGCGGCGCGGGTAAATCTTCATTGCTTAAAATTTTGACCCGAGAAGAGCGCCCAACCAGCGGCAAAATTGTCGTCGGCGGTATCGACTACGACACATTGAAAGATAAGAATATTCCTTTGCTCCGTCGCAAGATTGGTGTTGTTTTCCAGGACTTCAAACTATTGCCACAGCGAACGGTGTTCGAGAATATTGCTTTTGCACTCGAGCTTGTGGGCATGAGCAACCGCGAGATCCGCCATACTGTGCCAAAGGTGATCGAGCTTGTTGGTCTCACTGGCAAGGAAAACAAATTTCCAAATGAACTCTCAGGCGGTGAGCAGCAGCGCGTCGCGATTGCGCGTGCCGTTGTGCGCCAGCCAAAGATTCTGATCGCCGACGAGCCAACTGGCAACCTCGATCCCAAACACAGCTGGGATATTGTGCGCCTGCTGGAGAAGATTAACCGCTACGGCACGACTGTCCTGCTGACCACGCACAACCAAGATATTGTGAACAAACTTAAACGCCGCGTGATCACCATCGATCACGGCAAGATCATTTCAGATGTCGCGCAAGGCAGCTACAACCAAGGATAAAACTATGAGACGAACGATGACCACCATCCTTCGAATTTTCCGTTACGGACTCGACAATTTCCGTCGCAATGCGTGGCTGACGACTGCAGCAACGATCGTGATGACCATCACGCTCCTGATTATCTTAGTTACGGTGTTTGCTCGGTTTGTCTTTAACGACACCATCGATCAAGTTCGCCAGAAGATCGATATTTCTGTGTACCTCAAGGACGAAGACACGCCAAGCCAGATCCAAAAGTTCGCCACCGAAATCAAAAACGTTCCACAGGTTACCTCTGTCCAGTACATTAGCAAAGACCAAGCTCGCCAGGCGTTTGAGCAGCAGAACAAGACTGAGTTTAGTAATCTCCAGGCACTCGCCGAGCTCGGCAGCGACAATCCATTTCCAGCAAGCCTCAAAGTAAAGACCAACGACCCAAATAAACTCGACGGCCTGAACGCAGTCATTAGCAAGAACAAGTCGTTGCTCGAAAAGACAAGTTACTCAGGCGAACGCAAAGCGGCTATTGATAACATTGCTAACGTATCGCAGTTCTCGGAGACGGCCGGACTCGTCGCGGCGGCAGTGTTTGTGGTCATCTCGATCATGATCGTCTTCAACACGATCCGTATGGCGATCTTCAACCGACGTGATGAGATCGAAATGATGAAGCTCATTGGAGCGGAGAAGTCCTTTATCCGAGGTCCATTCGTGGTCGAGGCGGCTATGTATGGCGCACTGGCGGCTATTGTTTCGATTATCCTTATGTATGCCGTGTTACTCACTCGGGTCAGCGATCTTGCGAAATATGAGATTGTGGTTGCTAATACGGTGCACTTTTTCCAAGCTTGGCCGGTGCTTATTGTGCTTGGCCAGCTGCTCGTTGGTATACTTATTGGTGTCTTCTCGGCCCAGTTGGCCATCCGGAGATACCTTAAGCTTTAGCGAATTGACAGAAGGTAGGTTATAGGATATTATGACGGTGATTACTATGCGCACGAAAACAAAAACAACCATCCTTGCAAGTCTTCGAAAGGCTGCCACGGGCACGTTCCTGGCGGTGTTGATGGCGATTGCGCCAGCTCTGAGCGCGAGCGCCGATAACTTCGACGACCAGATCAACGCCCTTCAGCAGCAGATCAGCGGCTATCAGCAGCAAGCCGGTCAGCTCCGTGCACAGGCTGATAACTTGCAAGCGCAAATTGGCGCCATCGACGCCCAGAAGCAAGCGATAGAAGCGCAGATTTCCGCCAACGAAATCAAGAAAGAGCAGCTCAACGAGAAAATCCAAGAAACCTCAAACAAGCTCGCCCAGCAAAAGCAAGGTCTCGGCGACAACCTCCGCTCGATGTATGTCGAAAACGACATCACCCCGCTCGAGATGATCGCTTCGAGCAAAAGTATTAGCGATTTTATCGACAAACAGGAGTACCGCAACAAGATTCGTGATGCTATACAGGAGAGTTTGAAGCAGATCAAAGACCTCCAGGCTCAGTTGACCAAACAGCGCCAGGACGTCGAGAACGTGCTCGCAAACCAAAAAGCACTGCAGTCAAGCCTCGCCGACCAAGAGAGCCAGAAGAACCAGTTGCTTGCCGAAACCCAAGGTCAAGAAGCCGCATATCAGCAGCTCACAGCCGACAAGAACAGTAAGATCTCCGATCTCCGTGCTCAACAGCGCGCTGCTAATGCTCGGTTTATCGGCGCGGCGGGCTCGGGCCCTGCTTGTGGCGGTGGCTACCCGGGCGTCTACTGTAATGCGCCGATGGACACCGTCGTCGACAACTGGCTGATGTATAACCGTGAATGCGTAAGCTATGCCGCCTGGAAGACGAACCAAGTGCACGGATACAACCCAACTGGTTGGGGTAACGCTAACCAATGGCCGGGCGCTGCGCGCTCATCTGGCCTCTCTGTGGATGGCAATCCTCGCTCTGGCGACATCGCCGTCTGGAATGTCGGCTACTATGGCCACGTGATGTACGTTGAATCGGTAAATGGTAACGGTACGATCAACGTGAGCCAGTACAACGCTGACTGGAATGGTACGTTTAGCTACGCTAACAATATTAGCGCTAGCGGTTTGCAGTTTATTCACTTCTAAATTAAATGGGGTGGCAGCTCGCGGGGTGGCCCCAAAAAGTTTTCTGTACTCAGAAAACCTTTTTAGGGGCGGACGAGCTGACAGGACCCCTTCCTATTTTTTCTCTCGTTTGGCTAAAAGCCGTCACTCGAGTGCCACTGGCAATGTTCGGGACCCCAGTCCTATTTGGTATGATGGGTGAGTATGGAAAAACTGACGTCGCACGCCAAAAAGTCCCACACCACACGCCGCGCGCTTGGCTTTGGTTTCGTAGCGCTTGTCGTGGTTACACTTGTGGCGTCGGCGATCGCCATAGCGGCGAGAGGCCCAGCTTGCGGCGGGGGATATCCCGAGAAATGGTGCAATCGCCCGCTCGATTCGGTCGTAGATACCTGGGGTATGTACAACCGTGAATGTGTGAGCTATACAGCGTACCGCGTGGCTCATTCGGGCCGTCATATGCCATATGGATTTGGTGATGCCAATAAGTGGCCAGCGGCCGCCAAGGCTAAGGGCATAGCCGTTGACTACTCGCCGCGGGCAGGGGACGTCGCCATCGATATGGCGGGCGACCATGGCCACTCAATGTACGTCGAATGGATCAACGACAACGGAACGCTCCACATCAGCGAGTACAACAAGAACAAAACCGGCACCTACGCCGAAGAAGACGTTGACCGTATGGGCCTCCTATTTATACACTTCTAAGTGACCTCTCAGCACGTCCGCGCATACTCAAGCTAGATTACAAAAGTGCTCATGTTTTGGGGTAGAAACATGATAGTATCAAAGGTAGACGTTTCAAACATGAAAGACAAAGGAGCAGACGTGGCCGTTAGTGATGCCTTGCCTCGCCCGACTAAAAAGGCGCGGACAGTTAAACTCAGTAGTGTTATTTTGATTGGTGTAATTGTGTTGGTGTTTGGATTTATTGCCGGCATGCGCGCAAACGACTTGCTTATAGCCTTCGGCAATAGCCAGAACAAAGATACACCATCGCAGCTGAACTTTGCGAGCGTACAGCAAGTATATGATCAGCTACGACAGAAGTACGATGGCAAACTGGACGCGCAAAAACTTATCGACGGTGCGAAGAAGGGAATGGTCGAGGCGACCGGCGACCCATACACCGTGTACTTCACCGATAGCGAAGCCAAGCAGTTCTTTGGCGATCTCGAAGGAAAGTTTAGCGGCATCGGCGCTGAGCTCGACAAGCGCAATAACCAGCTTGTCATTAGCTCAACGCTCGACGATTCGCCGGCACGCAAGGCCGGATTGCAGCCAGGCGATGGTATCGCTAAGGTCAACGACGAGGATGCATCAACGTGGAGCATTGAGCAGGCGGTTAGCAAAATCCGCGGCGACAAGGGCACAACGGTGAAGCTCAGCATCATCCGTGATGGCAAGCTCCAAGAAATCTCGATCGTCCGTGATGATATTGTCACCCCAAGCGTCACGTACAGTGTCGGAGACGACGGAATCGGCTACATGCGCATCTCGCGCTTCGCCGAGGGTGACACCTCGAGTCTCACCGCAAAGGCTGCGCAGGAGTTCAAGAATAAGGGCGTGAAGGGCATCGTGGTTGACGTGCGCGGCAATGGCGGCGGCTACCTGACAGCAGCACAAGACGTCGCGAGCCTCTGGCTCAAGAGCGACAAGACTATTGTGCAAGAGCGACGCGGTACGGTTGTCCAGGAAACCTTGAAGGCAACCGGCGATAACCCCATTCTCGCGGGCATACCGACAGTCGTCCTCGTCGATGGTGGTAGCGCAAGCGCGAGTGAGATTGTTGCCGGTGCGCTGCATGATAATGGCGCTGCTAAGCTCGTTGGTGTGAAGACCTTCGGGAAGGGAAGCGTCCAAGATATCCTCAATATTCCAACCGGCGGCGAGCTGAAAGTAACAATCGCCAAGTGGTATACGCCAAACGGCAAGAACATCAACAAGGAAGGTATCCAGCCCGACACCACCGTAAATCTCTCTGATGACGACCTTAAGAATAACCGCGATCCGCAAAAGGACAAAGCCTACGAGCTCGTAAAAAATCAGTAACTCGTGCTACACTAAAAACACTATGGACGCAAAGAAAAAGATACTGCTAGTCGAGGATGACACTGCGCTCGCAAGCGTCTACGTATCTCGTTTACAGCTCGAGGGGTTCGACGTCAAGCATGTGCAGAACGGTGAAGACGCACTCAGCACGGCGATTGCCTACAGGCCAGATCTCATCGTTCTCGACGCGATGATGCCAAAGATCAGTGGCTTCGATGTTCTGGATATCTTACGCAATACAGCACAGACCGCAAATGTGCGTATCATCATGCTAACAGCGCTCAGTCAGGCTAAGGATAAAGAGCGCGCTGAGCAGCTCGGCGTGGATGACTACTTGGTAAAATCTCAAGTTGTGATTGGTGATGTTGTCGCTCGTATCAAGCATCACCTGGGTATGGAGGAGAAGTAGCTCCAGCCTCCCCTTCGGGCAGCGCTCCCTGCAAGCCGTTGCCTTTCTTTCTTGGCCACGCATTGAAGCTGGCGATCTATGAATCTAAAAACTCCCGCGAAATCGGGAGTTTTTAGCTAGTAGGGCGAGAGGCCTTACTTCTTTGTGGCTGCAGCAACCGGCTTCTTTGCCGGTGCGGCTGGTTCGACAACCTGCACCTGAGTGCGAACGGCAGTTTTACCGGTAAAGCGCTTGATCTTTACCTTAGCAAAACTCACAACGCCAGCTTTGGCGGCGTGAATAGTGAAGTCGCGACCCATAAATGTGCCAGGACCTGCGATTTTTGTCTGACCTACCTGACGAACGAGGACTTCGCCTTCGTTCACCTTTTGGCCACCGAAACGCTTCACACCAAGGCGTTGGCCGGGTGAGTCATGTACGTTTTTGGCTGTACCGCCTGCTTTGACGTGTGACATATATTAGTTTACTCCTTGACTGTTATCACCAGTAGCTCGCGCGCAACGACCTGATCTTCACGGTGGTAGATCAGCTCAGTATTACTCGCGCGCTTAAAACTCATCCGATTATAGCCGATTTTCTCGAGGTCGTCAACAACTGGTAGGTGTTTAAATGTTCGACCGTCAAACCACGCCGGCACAGCAACGCAGCATCGAGTGCCCGGCTGGAGCTGTTTGTGGAGATTCGTGAAGAATGCTGCGGTGATATCGTTGCAGTCGCGAATGATTTTTTCGAGCTTGGTTTGCTCGGGTATGGCGGTCAACGGTTGACCCAGATATACCTCGCAAGCGACGCTGTCGATCGGCTGTTCCCAGGTGGCAGTGGTGGCATCTGCCGGGTTGAGCTGAGACTCAAAGTCGATATGGTATGTGCTCTTGAGCCAGTTGAGATTGTAGCGCGTGTACTCTACCATGCGCTCGCTTATGTCGGTGCCGTAGACATGAGCGTTCATGAGCGCAGCTTCTTGGAGCACGACACCTGTGCCGCAGAACGGGTCGAGGACGTGGTCACCCGGCTTGATTTGCGCGAGATTGAGCATTGTCTGGGCGAGCTTAGGCGGGAGCATACCGACAAATGAATCGCGCTTTGGCCGGCCGAAATCGCGCTTGGCGTAGTCATCAATATCTTGCACGTACAGCGTGCGCGCGAGATGCGTTTGGCGTCCATCGCGTATGAGAAGTAGTTCGCAGCCGACCTCTGTCGTCAGGCGATTGTGAATAACCTGGGCGCTGTTGAGTTCGAGCCCTGTATTGGGCACAACCCGGACGGAGCGGCCGGCGCTGCGCACGGTTTTTTTGAGCTCGAGGCTGGAGCGCTGAAGGGTTTTGAGGTTGATCGGAAGATCATAGACGCTGAGGCCGAGTTTGATTTTGCCTTCAGGGAGTGTATCGAGGAGTTCGAGTAGCTTCTCGCCGGCCATCGAGATAATCGTGCTCCATTCGATCGTCTCGAAGGTAGCAAGCGGTGTTGCGAACTTCATGACGCTGCCGAGGAGCGGGAAGGGGATTGCATCTGCGCCGACATCAACCTGCGCTGCCACATCACCAAGTGGCGACAAACGTTCAGCGCCAAAGCGGCTTTCAAGTTCGGCCATGCCGAGCGCGGGCTGACGCCCCAGAATGCAAATAACCATACGTCTAAGTATACCGTTTTTGGAATAAGAGCATAGGGGGTTGGCCCGGCGCCCGAGTGGGGCGCCGGGCCGGTAGGTCAGTCGTCCAAGCCCGGCAGGTCGGGGACGATGGGCTCGCGCTTGACCTTGGCGCGGAACGAATCCAGGATGGTCATTCCGCCGGCCGGTCGCGATTCGAGCTCCAGCGCGCCGTGCGTCGGCACTTCGCCGGGCTCGAGCACACTGCAGTACCACCCGCAGCGGCCGTTCCCCATCATCGCCTTGGCGGTGCCCGGCCCACGAAGCATGTCGAGCTTGTAGCACGGCCGGCGGTGCCCAGTCACTTGCAGCAGGGCGTCACCCCACCGCCAGACCTCACCGATGCGCACGTCGGCCTCGAGCCTGTCATCCACCGTGACGTTCTCGCCGAACATGCCCGGACCGAGAGCTTCGTTGCGCTCGGCGCACCACATGGTGTAGTGCGCACTGGGGTAGAAGTACACGGCCTTGAGCGGGCCGCCGTGGATCTGTCGGTCGTCTTGCTCGTCACCTTCCAGGCCGAGCGGGCTGAGATAGAGCCAATCGAATATGACGGGCGTTTTGCGGATGCCCGAGCTGACGTCGTGACCCAGGCGGTTGCCGAGGGGCGCGACGCGGCCGACGTTGACGGACGCGATCGGCATCGTGACGGTCATGGTGCTACCTCCGTACGTAGGGGACTGAACCTTGAGTATTTATAATATAAAAATGATTTTTTATCAACTAACGCTGAGATTAGACTGACGGAAACCGAAAGTCATGCTATATAATGAAACGAGCACTATTATGAAACTAAAACTTTGGATCAACATTGTAACGTTTGTGGCGATCGGGATCGTTGTTATTTTTGCCCGCCACGATATAGCGCTTGCGTTCCAGAAGCTCCAGCATCTCAATTTGCTGGTGTTGGTGCTGATGATTCCAGCGCAGTTCTTTGCTTTTTACGCTGTTGGGCGGGTGTATTACCATTTCTTCAAGGCGACAGGCACGCCGTTGCCTATGAAGACACTAGTGCCGGCTGCGGTAGAGCTAAATTTCGTGAACCATATCTTTCCCAGTGGCGGTATCTCGGGCTTCTCGTATCTGACCGTGCGTTTGAAGCACGATAATATTTCGACTGCCAAGGCGACCCTGGCGCAGCTGGTGCGATTTACGCTGGCGTTTGTGACGTTTATCTTGCTACTACTCGTGGCGTTGGTACTTCTGGCGACTGAGGATAAGGTCAATCGGTTTATCATGCTCATTGCTGCGGCGCTGACGTTTACGATTCTGTTTGGTACGCTGACTGTCACTTACGTGATCAGTAAGGAGAGCCGTATTCGGGAATTTACGCAGGGTCTGAGCCGTGCGCTCAACCGCGTGATTCACCTGGTGCGACGCCATCACCCTGAGACGATCAACCTCAAGCGCACCGAAAAGACATTTACCGAGCTCCACGAAGACTACGTCACGCTCCGTGGTGAGTTCCGCAAGATGTGGCTGGTTGTTGTGTGGGCGCTTCTTGCGAATATCGCGGAGATTGCGCTGATCTATGTCGCGTTTGTGGCGCATGGTGCGTGGATTAATCCTGGCGCGCTGATTATCGCGTATGCCATTGCGACGACGGCTGGGCTGATTGCAATCTTGCCAGGCGGTTTGGGCGTGTATGAGCCGCTCATGGCAACGGTGCTACTGAGCGCTGGCGTGCCTGCTGACCTCGCATTGAGTGCCACGCTTGTGTCGCGCGTGGTAACACTTGTGCTCGCACTTGGCTCTGGGTATGTCTTGTATCAACGAACACTGAGGCGGTATGGAGACGTTAGTCCTCGGAGTTAGTGACCTCATTGCGTTGGTCAGTCAGACGCTCGAGTATGCCTACCCGAGCGTTGTGGTTGAAGGCGAGCTGAGCTCGTTCAAGGTGAGTAAAGGCAAGTATGTATTCTTTGACCTGAAGGACGAAAATAGCGTGGTGAGCTGTTTCATGATGGTCTACCAGCTGCGTACCGCGCTGGAGGATGGCATGAAAGTTCGCATCGTGGCGCAGCCCAAGCTGACGGCATGGGGAAAGTTTAGCCTAACAGTGCGGCAAGTTGCGCCGGTTGGCGAGGGGAGTCTGAAGCGTTCGTTCGAGCTGCTCCGCGCCAAACTAGAAAAGGAAGGACTGTTTGACCAAGCGCGCAAACGTTCGCTGCCGCAGATCCCCGCGCGTATCGGTGTCATTTCGTCGGTTGAGTCTGCCGGCTATGCCGACTTTGTAAAGATACTTAACCAGCGATGGGGCGGCGTGGATGTGACCGTGGCAGACACGTTGGTCCAGGGCTCTGAGGCGAGCAAGCAGATCATTGATGCAATCAGCCACTTCAACGAACAGGCTCAGCCTGTCGATGTGCTCGTGTTGGTACGCGGCGGTGGAAGCGCCGAGGACCTAAGCGTGTGGAACGAAGAGCTGCTGGTGCGCGCCATCGCCGCAAGTCGCATCCCGACGCTGGTCGGTGTAGGGCATGAGATCGACACAAGTCTGAGTGATCTCGCCGCTGACGTGCGCGCCGCGACACCGAGCAATGCGGCACAGATTCTGGTGCCGGACCGCCAGGCGATCATTCGTGAGCTTCACCACAAACAGCAACACATGCTCACAAAACTATCTTCGCGCCGCCAGCAAGAACAACGCCGCATGGAGCAAGCAATTGAGCGATTACTCGGCCGCCTGCACGCCAAGCTCACGGCGCAACAACGCCATGTGAAGTACGCTCGCCAGACGCTGCGGCAGCTGGACCCCAAAGTCGTGCTCAGTCGTGGTTACGCGATTGTACGCGACCAAACAGGGGCGATTGTACGCGATGCATCCACGTTGAAACCAGAAGAACAGATTGCAATTGAACTACAGAAAGCCATAATACATGCAGGAGTACGAAATGTCCGCAGCAAAGAATGACAAACCACTCAGCGATCAACTTCGCCAACTTGACGAACTTATTGCTTGGTTTGACCATGACGATTTCGACCTCGACGAAGCGCTGAAGAAGTTCGACGAAGGCGTGAAGCTGACGAGCACGATCGAAGAGCGGCTCCAGAAGCTCGAAAACAAGATCACCGTCCTGCGAGAGCGGTTTGACGCGAGCGGAAGGTAGCGATGATCTTGGTGTGGATTGTCGGATTCATCATCGCCTGTTTCTTGGTTGTTGTGTTTCGTGGCGCACCGTATGTGCCGACGCACCGGAAGTCGGTACGGCGTGGGCTGGATATGCTGGACTTAGCGAAGGGCGGCACTATCATTGACCTCGGTTCAGGCGATGGCGTCGTGCTAAAACTCGCCGCCGAGCGGGGGTACAAGGCGATCGGCTACGAAGCAAATCCGATTCTGTGTGTCATTAGCTACTTTCGCTGTTGGCAATATCGTGACCTGGTGAGCGTGCGCTGGCGAGACTTTTGGCTGGCCCCACTCCCTAAAGAAACCGACGCGGTGTTTGTGTTTCTGGCTGGTCCGTACTTGCGCCAGCTCAATGGCAAACTAGAACGCGAGCGCAACCCTAAAAAGCCCCTCAAAGTTATAAGTTATGGGTTTGAAATCCCTGGCAAGAAGCCGGTGGCCCAGGACCAGGCACTACTTTTATACGAGTATTGAGATAAGTTCACAGATGTGACAAACAGGTAGACACACCGTGGTCGGGCCGCGATTGTTACTCGCGGCCTGACCGGTTTTGCGCTCAGTTACAGCCGGTCCTCGATGAACCCACGGACGACGGTGATGATGTTGTCGTACAGGTCCTCCCGCTTGGTGTCGGGAGTGCACGTCGGGTCGAACGGCGGCATGGCGAGTTCCATCCCCGCGTAGAGCGGGTCGTCGAAAGCGAGCGCCGTCATCTTGTACGACGCGCCGTTCCGCCTCATCTGGTCGCCCTCGCCGCGGTGAACACGCACCTTGTCGTGATTCTCGCTGAGCGGGTCGTTGATACGCCCCACCAGCCAGTGCGTCAGGTCCATGTAGCCCCGTTCGAAGTCGGGACGCACGCGAACGCTGAAGGCGTAGTCGCCCGAGACGGAAGCTTCGAGCTCCAACAGGCCGTTCGGCAGGGACCAGCGCAGCGCGATGTTGGCCTGGCTCCTGCGCACCAAGGTGGCCTGCGGTTGCAGTTCCTCCTGGATGCGCGTCATGAGCCGGTCGATCATCGCTTCGGTCGCAGCGGTGGGGTCGGTGGTGGGAGCCATCTTGGACATGGAGGTGGGTACCTTTCTGTAAGACGGCTTATCTCTGTGACGAGCCGGGAATTTTATGCTTTTGGCGGTGAAAAGCACAAGAGTCCCAGCTCGACTAAAAGTCTACCTGTTTGTCAATGTACCTCCGCACAGAATGGGAAGTTGTGTACTATAATAGCATAAATTCTTTAATTGTCAATCTACCTCAAGCTTAAAGCGCTTTACAAAACGCTCATGTCTTTTTACTATTAAAGGTAATATGTTACGTCACTACGACCAACGGGGCGAAGTTAATCCACTGCTGCTGATCAGCATCGTGCTGACTATTTTGGTCTTGGGCCTGGGGTCATTTAGCATCTGGGCTTACGTGAACTACACCGATCAGAAGAACAACGTCGACCAGAAGATCGCCGCAGCCGTTGCAGACGCCAAGCGACAGCAGGGGACCGATGACGAAGCCAAATTTGCAGAGCGCGAAAAGCAACCAACTCGCCCGTTTGTCGGCCCAGACGATCTCGGCCGCGTGTCGCTCAGCTACCCGAAGACCTGGAGCGTATACGTCGATAAGGACGGGAGCGGTAACACAAATTACGAAGCTTATTTTGCCGCCGGCGTCGTACCGCCAATTGCCAGCAAGACTCCCTATGCGCTGCGCATCACCGTCGAGAACAAAACCTACGAAGACGTACTCAAGGCATTCCAAGATACCGTTAAGAAGGGCGATCTCAAGTCGAGCCCTGTGACGCTCCAAGGCCAGACCGGTACACGCCTGGACGGTAAATTTAGCAAAGACATCTCTGGCTCGATGGTTCTGTTCAAGGTTCGCGACAAGACCCTCGAAGTTTACACTCAGTCGCCAACATTCCAGCCCGACTACGACAATATCATTTTGCCTGGCTTGAACTTCAATAAGTAGCTGTCAGCTGCTCTACGCTCCACCGCCCCTGAGCCACCCCTCACAACTACAGTCCGCTCACAAACAGTTCGCTTCCTTCCTCCCGGGAAGGTCGAGGTTGTTCAGATGACTCACGGGTGGTGGGCTGAGGAACTCGGTGAGCACGCCAGCTAGCGTTCGAGCGACACTGCTCACTCCGCCTGTGCTACACTTGAAGTAATACAAAAGTGAGGGTATAAGTGGCTAGCACAAGCGCTTCCGATGATTATATACAGAGCCTCGTCGCCGCGGCTCACGAGCTTAAAACGCCGCTGGCGATCATTGCTCATTTGGCGGCTGCGCTCGAGGACGATGCATTCGCCACGCCCGAACAGCGCCGTGCAAATCTTCAGCGTATCCAGCTTTCGGCGGAGCGAACCATGCGACTCGTCCAGGGTCTCATGACCAGCTATCGACTGAACGAGCAGCAGCTCAGCCTCGCGCTTCACCTCGAGCCCGTGAACCTTACTCAGATCTGCGAAGAGGTCGCGCAGGAAATCACACCATTTGCTGACATGCAGGGCCAGAAACTCCAGCTTAATCTTGGCCAACGCTCGCAGCTTGTCGTCGGTGATGCCGAACTGCTCCACAGTGTGCTCTTCAATCTGCTCGATAACGCCATTCGCCACACACCGCCAGAGGCAGATGTAGACATTCATGTGCGCCGTCGCGCCGAGCTCGTCCGCGTATGCGTGCACGACAGCGGCCCAGGCATCCAGCCTTCCGATATGACCAAGCTCAAGCAGCGACTGGGCAAGCAAACGCAGCCAATCGTAACGCGCAGCAGCGGAAGCGGCCTAGGGCTGTACATCGCCGAGCAGCTCACCACGGCAATGGGCGGAAAGCTCGGCGTCGGTGTCGTGAAGAGTGGGGCGGACTTCCATGTTGACCTCCTGCATTCAGCTCAGTTGAGTTTGTTATGAGCAGTATACTTTTGATAGAAGACGAGCCTTGGTTCGGTGAGCTATACCAGCAATTGCTTGGGCGTGAGCACACGGTGACGTGGCTGCGCGATGGGTATCAGGCGATGGACCACATTGAGCAGCAGCGTCCGGATATTATTGTGCTGGATATTTTGCTGCCATGGACGAACGGTGTTGAGCTTTTGCACGAGCTGGCAGGCTACAACGATACGGCCAAAATTCCGGTCGTACTATTCAGCGCCGCTTTGCCAGAAGGACTGGATGATGACGTCCTTCGTGCCTATGGCGTCGTGGCCACGCTCGACAAGACCGCTGTTAAACCACGGCAGGTACTGGCAACCATCAATGGAGTTTTGCGGGTTCATGCAGACATTTAGAACAGAAGCGATCATCTTGCGACGCACCAACTACGGCGAGGCCGATAGAATATTGAATTTGCTGACGCCTGAGCGCGGGAAGGTGAGTGCTATTGCCAAAGGCGTTCGCAAGCCCAAGAGCAAACTCGCCGGCGGTCTGGAGCTTTTCGCGACGTGCGATGTCACGATTCTGCAGGGCAAGAGCGACATGGGTACCGTGAGCTCGGCGCGCCTCGAGAAATTCTATGGTGATATTCTGAAAGATTATGATCGTATGCAGTTGGCGTATGAGCTCGTGCGGCTTACCAACAAAGCAACCGAGACCGTGAGCGAGCCGGAATTTTACTATCTGCTTCGCGATAGTTTTGTGTATCTGAATGAGCTCAGTATTGACGAAAAGATTGTGGAGCTGTGGTTTCGACTGCGGTTTGCGGCGGCGCTTGGCGTAGGGCTAAACCTGGCAAGTACGGTACGGGGCGAGGCGTTGCAGGCTGAGCAACGATATAATTTTGATTTTGGCGATATGGCATTTGTGCCGCATCCAAGTGGTAAATTCGGTGCTGATCATATCAAGCTCCTTCGGCTGTCACAGGCAAAAGACCCAGCTATTTTGCGGCAGGTGAGTGGACTGGGTGACGTATTGGATGATTGTTTGTGGCTTGTTCGAACGCTACATCAATAAGTTCATAGTGGGTGGTTCCGAGGGGCCGCGCGCGGATGCGCGGCCGCCTCGGGTTCACCTACGTGCGTTGCGGACCGGCGTTGGTCAGGCGTCGACGAAGTTCTGGAGCGGGTCCAGGAACTTCTGGGTCGGGAGGTAGACCTCCCGGGCGTCGTCGCCTTCGCCGATGCGCTCCAGGTGGAGCAGCTCGCGTTCGACCAGCGCCGGGAGGCCGCGACGGATGGCCGTCGCGGCCTGCATGGCTGTGTAGAACAGCTTGTGGCCACTCCCGTCGAAACGGGCGTTCCAGTTCTCCTTGGCGGAGCGGCTGACGATCATGTCGCGCGTGAAGCCCTGCCAGATGTTGCGGTGCTCGACGCACAGCGCGATCAGCAGGACCGCAGCGGCCGCCTGGGCCTCGTCCCCGTAGGCGTCGACGATGGTCGTCGGGTCTTCGGGGATGGTGACCTGGTCGGGCTGCGCCGGCAGTTGCTCCACCGCGTAGATGAAGGGGCGACCGGAAGTGCTGATGCACATGGGATTTCTCCTCGCGTCGTTTGCGGGTTGGTGCCGTCGAACGCTAACTTACTTGACGACCGGCTACCCAAGAGATTCTCGGGCAATCAGTCGCCAAGTAATACACGTAGATGAAGTAAATGTACTCCCTGAAATTCAGGATGAAGATATATTACTATAAAAACTAGGTTTTGTCAATACTAACCATAAGCTCGTTGCGGTATGCCGCCCGGACTCGAAGAGGTGATCTCTCGAGCCGGGCGGTCCGCGTTCACAGGTGCATCAGCGACGGCGGGTGAGCCGGTCGTGGATGCGGTTGCCCACGAAGGGCAGCAGGATGATCGTAGCTTCCAGGCGGCGGTTGCGGCTGCCGGGGCAGCCCCGCTTGATGTCGGCGATCAGGTCCTGGGCTTCAGTGGAATGCCGATAGCCGAGCTTGACCAGCGTCTTCAGCCAGTGAAGCTCGTTGTTGTAGATCCACACCGGGTCTGCCAGATCGCCGATCGCATGCCAGGCGCGGTGTGCGTCGGAGTGCTTACGATCAGCCGCGATGTAGCGCCGACGGGCGTAGAGCGCACGACCCTCGACGTCCAGCAGTGCTGCCAGCCGGTTCGGGTCGTCCTTGTGCTCGCCGATGACCTCGCCATCCTCCAGCTCACCCTTGTAGGTGCCGCGGAGCTTGGCGACGATCGTCTCAGCGAGTTTCAGATCTTCTTCGCCGAGCCGATAGCGAATCAGGCCGATCGCCCGATCGCGCTTCGCGTCGCCGATGACCAGCTGCACCCTGGGGTCAAAGCTGTCGGCGAAATGCGCCTCGGCTTCACGGATGATGTGCGGCGACATGAAGCGCGCACCGCCGGCCTTGTTGCCGACGCAGACCGTGTAGTTGAGGATGAACCACGCTTCGGGCTCTTCGGGAAAGTCCCGAACGAGCTTGCGTGCCGCCTCGTAGGCGAGGTCCATGCTGCGGCGGTCGGCGAGAGCTTTCACCGCTGCGTGATCTTTGGTGAAACTCGGGCTTTCGGTGTCGGTCATGCTCGTTCCTTCCTACGCGTTGGGTGGCCTAGGACGACGACGGCGTGGTGACGGCGATGCCGAGGGCTTGCATGCTCACGGCCAGGAGCGCCTTGTCGAGGTCACGCTTGGCCGCACTCACCAGGTTCGGGTTGGGGTTGATGGGGCTGAGCGGCATCACGATGACGTTCAACTTCCCGCGCTTTACCAGAAACCTGATGGTGACGTTCCCGCCGTGGTTGAGGCTTCGGGCTGAGGCCCGCTTCGGCGTGGTTTCCGTGATCGTGAACCGGGCGGTTCGCTTCATCGTCTCGATGACCGAGTCGATGAACGTGTCCCAGTGAATCAAAGCTGCCATCGAGATCTCTCCGATCGTCTCTACAAGATGCGCCTCTGTGAACGCGTGTAATATTTTATAACATTATGTCTATATTATCAACCTACGCACTCCTGTTACTGATCTGTTATAATCAAATACATTATGGACAGCACTGAGGTAACCCTAGAGACACTTGTTAGTTTGGCAAAACGCCGCGGCTTTGTATTTCAGGCCAGCGAAATGTATGGCGGTATTGCCGGATTTTGGGACTACGGTCCCTATGGTGTCGAGCTGATGAATAATCTCAAGGCGAGTTGGTGGCAGTTCTTTGTCCGCTCGTCGCCAGATGTCGTAGGCATCGACGGCGCAATTATCCAGAGTCCTAAGCTATGGAAGGCGAGTGGTCACATTGACGGTTTCAATGATCCGCTTGTCGAGGATATCGTGACACACAAACGCTATCGCGCCGACCACTTAGCTGGTGTTGATAGTAACGACATCGATAAGCTGACTGAGCTCCTGAAGGACAAGAAATCTCCTGATGGCAACGCGCTTGGCCCAGTGCGGATATTCAATATGATGTTCAAGACGTTTGTCGGTGCACTTGAGGACGAAGAAAGCACAGCGTACCTGCGCCCAGAGACCGCTGGCGCAATCTTTGCGAACTACAAGAACGTATTGGATACGGCCCGTGTGAAGGTGCCGTTTGGTATTGGTCAGATCGGTAAGGCGTTTCGCAATGAGATCAGCCCGCGCGATTTTATTTTTCGTGTGCGCGAGCTTGAGCAGTTCGAGATTGAATACTTTGTAGCACCCGAGCATGGCGCCGAAACGCTCGAACGCTATAAAAAGCTGTACGACGAATGGTTTGACCAGCTCGGTCTCGACAAGAGCAAACTTGCCTGGCGTCAACTAGACCCAGACGAGCGTGCACATTACTCGGCCGACAACTGGGATATTGAGTATAAATACTTCAATGGCGAAGCCAAAGAGCTTGGTGGCGTCGCTAACCGAACCGACTATGACCTCAGCCACCATGCTGAAGCGAGCGGTAAAGACCTGCGCTACTTCGATCCAGAAAAGGGCGAGCACTTCCTGCCGCACGTCATCGAGCCAACCCTCGGCGCCGGTCGTCTGCTGCTAGCCGTCATGGACAGCGCCTATCACGAAGAAGAAGTAAACGGCGAGAAGCGCGTCGTGCTGAAGTTCAAGCCGGCAATCGCACCAGTCAAAGTAGCCATCTTACCACTCAGCAAGAAGCCAGAGCTGAGCTCTCTCGCGAGAAAACTGCATAACGATCTTGTTCGTAGCACAGGTTACAACATCGAATATGACGAAACGCAAAGCATTGGTAAGCGCTACCGACGCCAAGACGAAATCGGCACGCCGTACTGCGTCACTGTCGACTTTGAATCGCTCGAAGACGGCTGCGTCACCGTCCGAAACCGCGATACGATGGAGCAGAAGCGGGTGAAGATAGACGAGCTTGTGGACGAGGTTGGAGCCTAGCCATGCCTACCTCCTCTTCGCGTTCTTTCGATCAGATGGCGAAGATCAGAGAGCTTGAAGAGAGGCTAATGGTAAGAGCCGATGTCTTCTCGAGTTCTAGTAGAGAACGATTAGCAAAGGGCATAGGTCAACTTAAGGACATTGCTTACTTTCTTGAGGACTCTGCTGATCGAGGGTTTACGCACCCTGGGCGACTCGAGGAAGAGCTGCCCATCCTAGTAGAGCGACTATTAGCCGTAGTTGATGGGCCGCGTTCCTCGGCGCTGTTATCGGTTACTACGCAAATCGATAGCTTCTATACTTATTTTGAAAAGGTGTCGAATTCGGCTAATCAGAGCCTTATAGACGAGACAAATGCACTCAGGGAGCAGGTAAGACAATACGAGCTTAAGGAGCAGAATCAAAAAACTAAAGAGCGAGTAGTAAAGGACATTAAAAGCGCTGAAGGGGCAAAAGACTGGGCTGCGTTCTACGAATCATATGTAAAACCAAATTCTGCTGACGACGTCAAGCGGTCATGGTGGGGTAGGTTTTCTTATTCCGGGGACAACCTCTTCCAATTAGAGAGAAAGTGGGAGCTGCAGCGGAGCTTTTGGCTCGCTTGTTTGACTGTATTGTTTCTGGCTTATATCCTGTGGATCATATTGTTTGTTCCGGCTGCGAGCAGAGATTTTCAGGAAGTTGTAGTCGAGAAGCTAATTTTTCTACCTCTGGTTTTGATATTATCGATTAGCTTCGCGTTCGCTAGTCGTAATTATAGAATTTACGCCAATATGCTGGCCGATTATCGTCACCGACAGATTGTGGCGCGTATCCTTCAGAATGTAATTTTGGGTAATGTTTTTGGCGAGAAAGACGAGCTCAAGATGGAACTCTTGCGAGAAGGTGCTAAGGCGATGTTCACGTTGAGAACAGCGGGACATTTGGGAAAAGATAGTTTCGAGAAGATTTCTATAGCAGAGATTATCAAGGAACTCAAGAGCACAACCATTGTAAAGTAGCGAAATGAACGAAGAGAGCCGCAACAAATATAACTACATCGTCGCGTTGCTCGCTGCGCTCTTCGCTCTGGTTGCATTTCAGGGAAGCTTCAAAGCGGCACTGCATTTTGGGCCGTTCAGTGTGGAATGGCTAGTGCTGGCGTGGGTGATGATCGGACTGATTGGTCTATCTGTATATATTGCGGCATTGAGCTACTCGTTGGATTTCCTGAGCCGGTCAAGCTCGGCGTGGTTGTCGGCGCTCTCGCAGCGCCTGAGTGGGTGGCTTCTAGGGGCGGCGGACGGTCTATACTTCGTGGGGATGACGTTTCCGTTGCAGGTTGGTTTTGCTTGGGTTATCAGTTGGATGGCAGAACACTTCACTCCTACCGCTTTCAAGAGCTTGGTTGGGTTTATTATTACAGTTGTTAGTGTGGCCTTATCGCTCGTTGCAGCTACTGCATACTCTCGCGAGAGGAAGGAGACTCGTCAGCTTGCGGCCCAGAAGGATCTACAGACACTCAACGCCAAGACGTTAGAAGCGACCGAGATGCTCATCAAACAGGGCGCTTACAATTCCAGCATCATCGAGGCGGTTAAGGTCCTTGAGATCAGACTCAAAGAGCTTTTGCTGGCAAAGCGCGGTTACGAGACAGATGCAGTGTCTGTTCGTCAGCTTATTGCTATGGCTCGACAGGATAAACTACTGAGCAAGAAAGAGGCCGCTGAACTTATAAAGATTCGTAATATTCGCGCCGCCGCCGCACAACTATCTGGCGAGATCAGTCGCAGCGACGCCGAACGCTTGCTCGAGCGTGTTAAGGAATTATTAGCTGGCCCGCTCAAACAGGATTAACTGTTACAATAGTAAGGCTAATCGGAGAAGAAATTATATGCCAGGACTTTTTGAAGGTTTAAAGCGACTGGTCAACGGCGAGCCAGTCTTCAGCGAAAACGATGTCAACAAAGGTTGGAACGACAAGAACGGTAACCAGCGCGATCTGCCTGGGCAGTCCGGCGCGGAACAGCCAGCGTCGCAGCAGCAAACGCAGCCCACCAAGCCGCAAGGTCGGCCCGACGGCGTGATAAAAGGTCAGTACAGCACGTTTCCTGTTGTCGTGGTCAAACGCACGCGCACGCAACTGAGTGGTACGAACCAGACTGTGTACTGTAGTATCGTTAACCGTTCGAACGTAGCAGTCGAGATAAAGAAGATTCGCTTGGCGGGCAGCTCACGAGATATCGGCGGTTTTTTGCGTCCTGGCGAAGAACGTGAATGGTTGTGCTACAGCGGCCCACGCCAGAGTAGCGAAGCATATAAAGAAGCCAGCCTGGACTACATGGTCGAAGAAACGCGTGATGATTTCCAGTCGATCTACGATGTCGAGTATCAATACGAATCCGACAAAACCTATTCAGTCGAAGAGCTGCATTGGCGCCAGCCCATCCGGGATATTAACGGGTAATGCAGCCGATCGATGTTGTCCGCCATTACTTGCCGTATGGTCGGACAATGCAAATCGCCACCGTTGAGGATGACCAGCCGTGGATTAGCACGGTGTACTTTGTCGAAGACGACGAGCTGAATTTGTATTGGCTCAGTTTCCCGAGCCGTCGTCATAGCCAAGAGATTGCAAAGCACAGCAAGATCGCTGTCGCTGTTCCTATCAAGCTCGACCGGCCGGTTATCGGCGTTCAGGCCGAGGGCACGGCAGAGGCGGTGGCCGACAAAGACCTAATCGCAACGGTAATGGAGCGATACGTCGAACGTCACGGCGTAGGCAAGCAGTTCTATGATAAATACGTGGCAGGCGAGAATCGCCACGTCCTGTTCAAGTTCGTGCCCAGCACATTTGTACTGTTCGATGAAGTTAACTTTCCAACTGACGGCCGTCAGGAAATAAAGGTAGGCTAGAATTCGTGGGGCCGTCGCGTACGTGTGCACCGGCGGTCCTGCTACAATGATCGCATGACCATATTGACCGCCCACGAAGCACAGCAAGCGCTCCGCAAAGTCGCACGACCGGAGCGCGTCGAATCAACTAAGCGTTTTTTCAAAGCATATCCTGGCGGCTACTCTGAGGGTGACGAGTTCCTCAGCTGCTCAGTGCCGGCAACTCGTTTGGTGGCAAAAGAATTTTACAGCATGCCATTATCCGAGCTGAGCAAACTTATTTCAAGCAAATGGCACGACGACCGCTTGCTTGCGCTCATTATCCTCGTACGACAGTACCAGAAGGGGAGCGAGGCGCAGCGTAAGGCAATCTATGATTTTTACATCAAGCACAGAGTGCATGTAAACAACTGGGATCTGGTAGATAGTAGCGCTGAATTTATAGTAGGCCCAGAGCTCGAGGGCCGCCCAGATAAGCTGAAAATTCTTCAGGAGCTGGCGGCATCGGACAAGCTATGGGAGCGCCGCATCGCAATGCTTTCGACATTTGCATACATCAAAAAGGGCGATGCGAGCGATGCGCTTGTGATCGCCGAGCAGCTGCTCCATGACGAGCATGATCTTATCCAGAAAGCCGTCGGCTGGATGCTGCGCGAAGTGGGCAAGCGTGTGGACAGGAAAGTTCTGCTGGAATTTCTGGACAAGCATGCGCACGAAATGCCGCGAACAATGTTGCGCTATAGCATCGAGCATCTCCCGCCAGAGCAGCGACTTTACTACATGAAAGTAAAGCAGAAGAGTTGAAACTTCGCTTGCGGCGATATAGTATTATGTTATAGCAATCTGTTGTCTACGGAAGGAAGTTCCCCGTGAACGGTCAATCCTCCGGTACTCGTGGAGTCCGGCGCCCCCGTCGCCCGCACACTGCGTCTCATTTCCTGGCTGGCACCGACGGCCAGCAGCAGGACCAGCAGCTGCCCCCGGGCGTAACGCCACTGCGGCGAACGCGCCGCACCACCACGAGCTCAACCCCGAACGACGCAGCCTGACGGCTCATCGAACGGATTGCGCGCCAACGGCGACGCTGCGCGAGGCACACACTGCCCGCGCGGCGTCGCCGCAATCCATGAACTTATTAGGTGTATACTGAGCCTATAACATAGGGGGTTTCTATGAATGTTGAGGTAAACTGGTGGGCTATTATTTTGGCGACCGCTTCGAGCATGGTAGTCGGGTCGGTGTGGTATGCACGTAGTGTTTTTGGGACTATGTGGATCAAGCTCACTCACCGCGATGAGAAAAAGATGAAAGAGATGAACGCCGTCGGGCCGATTGTGATGACGGTGGTTGCTTCGCTTGTGACGGCTTACGTCCTTGCGCATGTGTCTTTTCTAGCGCATAAGTTTTTCAATAATTCGTTTTTTGTCGATGCCGTCACAACTGCCTTCTGGCTATGGCTTGGTTTTACGGCCGCACGTCTGCTGGTGCACGATGCGTTCGAGGGTCGACCTGTTAAGCTGACTGTGCTCAATGCTGCGCATGAACTGGTGACGCTGGTGGTGATGGGCGCGATTATCGGCTGGTTGGGTGTTTGAAGTCGAGGTTGCTTGAGGTAGAATAAGCATAAGCTTACTAGTAATGCCGCCGCAGCTCGTATAAGCTACGGCGGCTGTTAAATTGGAGTATCCCATGGACGACCAGCAGACAGAAGTAGCCGAAACAGTTGAGACCCAGCCAGCGCCAGAGGCACAGCCCACTCCAGCGCCGATTGGCTACAAAGAAACCGATATTTTTGCCTGGGCGAACAATCTGTTCCAGTACAAAGAAGACCTCAAGTTCGAGCTCTTCCTCATCAGTAAAAACTACGTCCTCTACAAGGCTAAAGTACATGCTGAGCTCGAGAAGCAGCTGCAGCCACTCTTCGTGGATAGCGTCCTCGAATATGTGCTCGACGGCATCGAAAGCGGCATGATTGTGCGCGGTTTCGAAGACGCCGAAAGCGAAGACAATGTCATCCAACGCACGCGCGTAGAGCGCATCGAGCCACTTGTCACGGTCATGGATTGGGTCCAAAACCAAGAGCACGCCATGGAGCAGTTCAGCGAGGAGCACGGTCTCAAAGGTTTCCGCGGCGTCCTCGCTCGGTGCACCGCACCAGGTATGAAGCAGTCGTTTTATATGATTAAGAAACTGCCGACCGCGCAGTTGCTCGATGGTGAAGGCACGTGGGTTGCCAAGGGTAATAACTTTGTGCCAATCGTCGCTGGAGTGCTGCGTATTCCATCTGACAACCAGCTGATGGTGCTCGAGGACGATCTGTACGTCTTCAACCAAGCCAAGCTCGAGCAGCTTTTTGGCTACAACATCAAGAAGCAGGCGATCGCCGATAGGAAGGTGAAGGAGATCGAGGAGAATTTCAAGCTCAGCTTTGAGGAAGAGATGGACCTACAGAGAATGGTGAAGGGGAACAAAACCCTCATCAATAAACTTCAGAAGATCGACGCCACGCTTGTCAACCAAGAGCAGCTGCTCGACGCAGCCGAGGAGCTCGGCCTGAACCTGATGGTCGACGAAGAAGGTGCAATTATCATACTGAGTGCCAAAGATCTCACTGTGTTTGTGAACCTCCTCAATGACGATTATGTGGAGTCTGGCATGACCGGCAACCGCTACGAAATCAAGAGTAAAAAGCCGCTGAGAATCAAAGAGGAAGACACCCAGGCCTAGGTTTGCTACTATTGGGGTAGTATGAAGAGGCGCATCGGTATCTACTCGGGTACGTTCGACCCAGTCCACAATGGCCACATCGGTTTTGCGCTGCGTGCGCTCGACGCAGCGAAGCTTGATGAAGTTGTCTTTATTCCCGAGAAGACCCCCAGAGAAAAAGAGCATGTAACCGACCTGCAGCATCGGTTTGAATTATTAGTGCGTGCCACCGAACCGTATGAAAGCCTGTCGGTCAGACTGTTGGCGCCCGAACAGTTCTGTGTACGGGGCACAATGCCAGAGCTCCGTGCTATGTATGACGATGCCGAGCTGTATTTGCTTCTAGGGTCGGATGTGGCGAAGCTGTTTGCTGACCGCTGGAATAATCTAGACGAGCTTTTTTCTGAGATGGAATTGGTTATCGGTGTGCGACAGGGTGATACACGCAAGGAACTCCGGAAGCTCCTAAAGAGCTTGGACGTACCGGTCCACCCCCGCTACACACTCGTCGACAGTCCACTCAATGCAGCCAACTCGACGCGAGTTCGGCTGGGCGTCGCACTGCATGACATCTCGCCGCGTGTGTCGGAATATATCGAGCAACACCGACTGTACGGAGGTAGCTAGTTTTGCCAAAGCTGAGCGCAGGTATTTTGCTATATCGCAAGCGCGGTGAGGGCGTCGAGGTTTTACTCGTGCATCCTGGCGGGCCGTTCTGGGCCAAGAAGGACGAGGGCGCATGGTCTGTGCCAAAAGGCGAGTACGACGAAAGCGAAGAAGCATTCATGGCAGCTCAGCGTGAATTTAAGGAAGAGACTGGATTTGACGCTCCGTCACCTAAGGCGTTCACACTCGGGCAAGTGAAATACAGCAACAAGCTGCTGAGCGTGTGGGCGACTGAGGGTAGTATCGATGCGCGTCGGATCTCCAGCAATACATTTACCATGGAATGGCCGCCACGGTCGGGTAAGAAACAAGAATTCGATGAAGTTGACCGCGCAGGTTGGTTCTTGCCAGCGGATGCAAAGCGCAAATTGGTACGTGGGCAAGTTGAGCTCGTCGATCGGCTCTGTGAACAACTTGGTGTTTCAGCAGAATCGGGTGAAGATCCAACCCAAATGTCACTGCTGTAAAACCTACATCGCGAGTACAAGCGCCAGTTTCTCGACGGCATTGTCGTGGGCACCGGGCTCGTCGTCTCCGAGCGATTGAGTAAACAGTTGGCTCAGGTTTCCAGGGGTGAGAGCGAATATTCTGCGGTGCAAGAGGGTTACGAGGTCATAGAGTTGCTGGGTTGTATTGTCGTGTATGAGTGGCTGCGCGAGATGGAGCATTTCGAGAAAGCTTCCTGTCGTACGCAGGAACTCGCTGCTCGTGTTAAGAATTACATCGATGGCGTCGTTGAGCGCTTCTGAGCCGTATGTTTGCTGGCTGAGCTGGTGAATATTGATGTGTTGCTGGGTAAAATAGTGCTCGACCTGCCGCCAGGCAACTGGCACTTGTGCTTCCAGCTGATACTTTGGGGCGAGTGACGTATGTCTTGCGGCCACGCTGCGCGAATAGTCAACAACAAGCGCGTTCCCTGGCAACTGCGCCAATGCGTCGTTCAACTGGCTCTCGGTCGGTGCGTCGACGATATAAAGGCTAAAGCATTGCGGTGGCAGCTGATCTATCTGACTTGGTTCTATAAAGAAAACTTCAGCCTCTGGATTGGCATAGAAAGGTTTAGCGGCAAACCCCATGTGCTGCATATGCGTGATGTCGTAGGTGAGTTGCAGTATCTTTTCGACATTAAGCGTGCTGGACCGTTCACGAAGAAGCGTACGCAGGAGTTTGAGCCAGTATTTGCGCGTCAGGCTCATCATAATGACCGGCTTATCGCAGACGACAACTGTCTTGCCGAGATGTTGTCTCGGGAGCAGATGGCGCGCCAGGTCTGAGGCAGTGATGATGTTTTTGCTTGAGCGAGTCTCGAGATATCGTTGCATGGCGTCCTTACAGTAGATGATGTTGTCTATAGCTGTAATAATCGGTCTTCGTGACAATAATGTGATCGCGGAGCGGGATACCCAACAGCTGTCCTGCGGCGGCTAGCTGTTGGGTGAGCGTCGTGTCCTTCTGGCTTGGCGCTGGATCGCCCGATGGGTGATTGTGTGTCACGACGATACACGCCGCACGGTCGACAATGGCGTCGGCGAAGACTTCGCGCGGATGGGCCAGGACGGTGTCGAGCGTGCCGATTGTGATCGTACGCTGCGCGATGAGTCGCTGACCACCATCGAGTGACAGACACAGAAAGTATTCCTGCTGCTTGGTCCGAATATCAGCGATGCGGCCGAGTATATCCTGCATAGTCCGTAGTGGCTCGACGTCGCGGACAAGGTGCCGCTTGGCAAGTTCCAGCGACGCAAGTATTTTGCCGGCCGTGACAATACTGACGCCATGAAGCGCACTCAGCGACTCGAGGTTGATGGATTCCGTGCCTTTCTGGAGCTGGCGCTGAATCTGGCGAGCAATGCTTGTGACGTCGGCGCTGGCACTACCGCTGCCGATCATTACTTCCAGCAGTTCAAAGTCCGACAGCGCAGCCTGACCCTTGCGCTGTAATTTCTCGCGCGGTCGATCAAGTGGCGGTAACTGGTGAATGCGTCGGCTCTTTGGCATTTCAGGCGGATTGTACCGCTAGTTGGGTCGGTTGTGCAAAGGTTTTATAATAGAAAGTATGAAAGTCACTCGTTTTCCCCAATCATGTTTACTTCTAAAAAAAGATAATCACAAAATCGTAATAGATCCTGGGATGCACTTCCTGGAGACCCACAAAGTGGAGGAACTCCAGGGTGTAGAGGCGGTTTTATACACACACCAGCATCCAGATCATTATGAACCAAAGATTGCCGAAGCGCTTCTGGCGCAGGGCGTGCAAGTATTTGCAAACGGTGCGACCGGTCGCTTGATAGGAACCGAGAAGGTTACAATCGTGAATGACGGCGACAGCTTTACGGCTGGCCAGTTCGAAGTGATCGCTCGTGAGCTTCCACATTGTTTGCTTCCGGACGGTAGCGAGGGGCCACAGAATACAGGCTATGTCATTGATGGCGTGTTCTTCGACCCTGGTGACGGTAAGGATATCGATAATTTAACCGTCGACGCCATGGCGCTGCCGATTACTGGTCCAGACATTAGCATGCTCGATGCGTTTAATTTTGCACAGAAGCTAGGCGTGAAGGTTGCTATCCCTGTGCATTATCGATGGATGGGCGCAGATGTTGATGTTTACAAACAATTTGGTACACATCGGCCCTTCGAAATCCGCATCCTCGCCGACGGCGAATCCACCGAAATCTAGCGTACAATAGCCATCATGAACCACGACGATATCGCAACCAAAGCCGCGGCCACTGCGCGCAAGGCTGGCGCCTTCATGCTCGGCGCGCAGGCGGACACAGAGCAGACCACCAAGAGCAATCGCAAAGACTTTGTAACGGTTGCTGATATCAAGTCACAGGACATTATCGTGCAGGAGCTGCACGCGGCCTTTCCTGGCGCCCTGGTGCTGTCGGAGGAACACGACGAGGCGGCACGAGCGCGTCTGTATGAGGATGATTTCACTGGGTTTGTCATCGATCCCATCGACGGCACTTACAACTTCAAACGTGATATGCGCGAGTCGGCTGTGAGCATTGGCTATATCCAAGACGGTCTGCCAAAGGCGGGCGTCGTGTACGATCCATACAAAGACGAGCTCTATAGCGCCACGGTGGGGAAGGGCGCCTCGCGCAATGGCCAGCCGATTCACGTCTCTGACCAGGTAAGTCTCGAAGCAGCCAGCATCGCCACAAGCAATAGTTACGACGACGCCGCCATGAGTCGCAATCTCCAGCGCCACCTCGGCATCTACGAGCAAACAGGTAGTATGCCGTGGACGAATTGCCCGGGGAGTGGCGTGCTCATCCTCTGTTATGTAGCATGCGGTCGGTTCGACGCATATCATCATAACGGCCTCAAGCCATGGGACAATGCAGCAGCGTTTCTGATCATCCGCGAAGCAGGCGGCCTGGTCCATACGCTGGAGGGGCACGAGGCGGCCTTTACCAGCGCAACCGTGCTCGCTGGCACGCCAAAAGTCGCGGAGGAGTTAGAGAAAGTCTTTGCCAAACTCGACCCAACGCTGCTCAGCTGAAGCCCCAGAGTGGTATAATCAATTGTTGTAATGAGTAAAAAACCTTTACCTCTGTTATTCCCTAAGCGCTTTTTCTGGGGCGTCTCGACGTCTGCACATCAGGTAGAGGGCGGCACCCATAACCAATGGACGGTGTGGGAGCTTGAGAATGCCCGAACGCTCGCACAGCAGGCGCCGTATCAGGCAAAGTATCTGCCCAAATGGGACGAGATCAAACCAGAAGCAACCGACCCGAGCAATTATGTTTCCGCGCAAGCGGTTGATCATCTCCACAAATACGAGCAAGATTTTGCCGTTGTGAAGGCGATGAACATGAACGCCTTTCGCTTCAGTATCGAATGGTCGCGCATCGAGCCCGAGGAAGGCACTTGGAGCGTCGAGGCCATCCAGCACTACAAAGCATACCTGCAGTCACTGCAGAAGAAGGGGATTGAGCCCTTCGTCACGTTGTGGCATTGGACGATGCCGGAATGGTTCGTGAAAAAGGGCGGGTTTGAGAAGCGTGCGAACATCAAATACTTCGTACGTTTTGCCGAGAAGGTTATTGACGAGCTCGGTAAAGATTTTCGCTACGTCATCACTATCAATGAGCCGGACACATACATCGCCCAAGGCTATATCGTCGGCAACTGGCCGCCACAGCAGCAACATAAGCTGACGGCGCTGTGGGTTTACCTTAACCTCGCTCGCGCACACCGTCAGGTTTACGACATGGTCAAGCGCAAGTCGCGCAAATTTATCATCGGCCTCTCTAAGAACTCGGTGCACCAATATCCCGGCGATGAAACGTGGCTGAGCAAAGTTTCGGCCAAAGTGTCGACGTGGGGTGCAGATAACTTCTTCCTGAACCGCGTGAAGCGCAAGCTGGATTTCATCGGCGTAAACTACTATTTCACCAACCGATTCCTTGGGTACAAAGTCCATAACGAGAACGAAAAACTCAGCGACCTTGGCTGGGATATGCAGCCGCAGAATATCGAGCACGTGCTGACGCGCCTGTGGAACAAGTACAAACTGCCGATCATCGTGACCGAGAACGGCGTCGCCGACCGTGACGACGAGCACCGCAAATGGTGGATTAGCCAGACGTTGATCGCTATGCACAAAGCCTTGCAACAGGGAGTAAAGCTCGAAGGGTATTTGCACTGGAGCTTGCTGGATAACTTCGAATGGTCCAGCGGATTCTGGCCGCGTTTTGGCCTGCTGGCGGTTGATCGCAAAACAAAAAAGCGCATCCCGAGGGAAAGCGCTAAGTGGTTTGCGAAACTTCTGAAGCAGATTAGGGAAGGCTAGATCATTGGAACGCCTTGTTGATAAGTTCGGCGTGAAAGTAGTCGTCATTGGTGGAGGCACAGGAAGCTTTACGCTTCTAAATGCCCTCAAGCATTATATACATAACGTCACGGCCCTTGTCAACATGGCCGACGACGGTGGAAGCACTGGCCAGCTGCGCGACGAACTGGGCGTATTGCCACCTGGTGACATTCGGCAGTGTCTCGTGGCGCTGTCACGCTCCAGCGATACGATGCGCGACCTGTTTAACTTTCGGTTTCCCGAGGGCGCGCTCGCGGGACATTCCTTTGGCAACCTCTTCCTGGCTGCGGTAGAGAAGATGACCGACAACTTCGGTGAAGCGGTCGAGATCGCGAGCGAAACGCTCAACATCACCGGCAAAGTCGTGCCTATGACCATGGACAAAGTGACGCTCGTGCTGGAACACACCGACCATACCATCATGCGCGGCGAGTCGCTCGTGGACGAGTCGGGTTTCGGCGGGCAGACGCGCCCGCAGGTCCGCCTCGAGCCGCACGCCACTATTAGTCAAGCAGCGAAAGAAGCGATAGAGGAGGCAGATATTATCGTTGTGGCGCCGGGAGATTTATATAGCTCAATTGGTCCAGCGCTTGCTGTCGATGGCGTCGCGGATGCGCTCCAGAAGAGTGCGGCCAAGAAAGTCTACGTCTGCAATCTCGTAACCAAACCGGGCCAGACAGACGGATTTAAGGTGCATGACTTTGCCGCGGAGATCGAACGTCTCATGGGAGGCAATCGGCTCGACTATGTGCTTTACAATAGCGCTCGCCCCGACGAGAAGCTCATTCAGAAATACGCCCACGATAACGAATACTGGGTCGACGCCGATGAGCAAAAGCTTCGTGACGCCACGTACGAGGCGGTCAGCGGTGACTTTGTGTCGCGTCGCGCTTTCGGACCTACTTCTTCCGCTGATCCGCTGGCTGCGACCCGTAGCTTTATCCGCCACAATGGCGACAAAGTAGTGCGCGCTATAATGAAAATATACTTTAGCTAAAACTATGAGCAGACCAATTTTATTTGTTGATTTTGACCGTACGCTGTTCGACACGGCGGTGTTTTCTGATCAGCTGTGGCGGGCGATGAGCCGTCGGTATGGCATTGACCCAGAGGTGGCGAAGGGCGAGAGCAAGGCGTATTTTAGATATCTGGGCACGCTCTATGACTACGATTTCTTCAGCCACATGCGCCAAACCACCGGACTATCTGACGGCGCCATTGAGGCGGCAGTGCGCGAGGATCTGGCACATCAACAGTTCCTCTACGCTGACAGCGATGAAGTATTTGCCTGGCAGCGAGCCGGATATGACGTACGGATTTTGACGTACGGAAACGAACCCTATCAGCGATTGAAGCTCGGGTTCGCGCCGCAGTTACTCCAGAAACTTCCAGTGGTCATCATCCGCGAGCGCAAGGCTGATTATCTGGCGAGCGCACACGCCGAGCAGCTCGGTTGGCTGGTCGATGACAAGCCTGATCAACGTTTGCCAAATGGATTCAAGGAAATTCATCTTGATCGCACCGCCGAGTTGCCAGTAAACAACGGTTGTGGTTATGTTATAGTGAATAGCCTAACGCACGTAAGGGATATTCTATGAACTGCACAAAAGCGCTTATTGCCGTCGGTGGCTTCGGCACCCGTTGGCTTCCACTATCTAAGTCTATTGAAAAATGTATGCTGCCAGTAGGTAATCGCCCCGTAATTGACTACATTGTGGATGACTGTATTGCCGCGGGGATCAAGGACATTTACTTCGTGGTTGGCGAGCAGAGTGTGCAGATTCGCAATTATTACGGACGCAATTTGGCTCTCGAAGCGCACCTTGAGAAGAAGGGAAAAATCAAAGAGCTTGAACAGGTAAGGACGGTTGCTCAGAAGGCGAACTTTCATTTTATTGTCCAAGATACGAGTATGCCATATGGCACAGCGATCCCGGTGATGCTGTTCAAAAATACCGTTGAGCTCAAGCCGGATGAGCAGGTGCTTGTTTTGATGGGCGACCAGTTTACCTATCCGAAGGATGGAAAGTCTGAAGCGAAAATGTTTATGGAGCATGTTGCAGACAGCGGTGTGTCGGTAGGTATGGGCGCTGTGCATGTACCCCGCGAGGAAACGTACAAATACGGCATTTTAGAGTTGACCCATCATGGCCACAAGAATTTCCTCAAGCAGATTATCGAGCACCCAACACCCGAAGAGGCACCCAGCACGCTCAACAATCTCAGTATGTATCTTTTCGACGCCGAACTTTTTGATTGTTTGCAGCACATCAAACCAACCAAGGGTGAATATTATGTTATCGATGCGCTCAATATCTATGTCCGCGAGCATAAGAAAGACGTTGCAGTCTATGCTGCGACTGGAGAGTACCTCGACTGCGGAACCGTCGAAGGCTGGCTGCACGCCAATAAGTTCATGGCTGCGCACACTTCGAAATAAGCTTATTGTTGCTCGTACCGCCCGTCGCCTCGTGGGGCCAACGGGCGGTACGTGGTGCTCACCCCGAACGAGAGAATAACCGGCGATACAGCGCCTCGAGCAAGTGTTGCGGCGGGCAGAGGATGTTGATAACGAGTATCCGCTTCGGAGCCTTGGGCTCGCGGTTCGCGTGTATGATCAGCTCGGTGTTGCTCGGGCCCAGCACGGGAAGCACTGCGGCCTGCAGGTAGCTGTAGATCCGCTCCAGGGCTTCGCCGCAGCGGACCTCATCCTCATCTTTCCGGTAGTAATGCACCTCCACCATGGTTTGCTCGTCGAGCCACTGCGGGTTCATGCTGAACATGAAACCGTCACGTCGTTCCAGGGTGTTGGCTGGCGTAAAGTCGTGCTGTCGAAGGACGAGCCACACGATCCGTGCCAGCATCACACGCTGTTTGGTCACCAGTGGCGAGCGCTCAGCTCGGCGTGTCATTTTGACCGCCTCTGCGCGCAACTGCTCGAGGCGGTCGTCGAGCTTACGTGATTTGGGCATAACGCTCCTCGTGTCGAAGTGTGAACTGATATAGTTAACCATTATTTTGGAGGTTGGGCAAATATATATTGACATACAAAAATGCTTATGCTAAGGTATGTATATCATGAACGCAAAAGCACAAACCAGCGTCAAAGAAACCAGAACATCAAAGGAAACGAAGAAGACAGTTGTTACGCCAGAATACATCGTTCACCAGTTGAACGAAGATGTTCGCAACTCGATCCTCGTCGTTTCTCTCTTGGTTAACGTTTTCTTCCTTATCGGGTGGCTTGTCATCCAGGTCTCATCTCGATACGACGCAGCGCTGATCAATTATCTGCAGAACAAATAAAAGCCGCGCCCGGTTTGCCGCAATAGTAAGAACACACCATTTACAGCCCCACGATAAGGGGCTGTTTTTGCGTCCAAGAGGTGGGGGAGGGGGCTTTCCACAGAAGTGTGGAAAAGTAGCCAGGTAGGTGCGAAAAACTTATCAAAAGGACTTGCAGTGGGTAATGGTGGGTAGTAGACTGATGTCAGTGGGTAGCGGTGGGTAACCAACCGCACAGAATAACAAAAACACCACTGCACAAAAAAACAACCAAGATGGCCACAGTAGATTACTTTGAACGCAAGCTCGACGAAAAACGTCGACTCACCATTCCAAGTGAGCTTCGCGAAGAGTTTGCAAGCGGAGTTGTCATTACTCGTGGTTTCCGAAACTATCTACACTTATACCCAAAACAAGTGTGGGACGGAATGGTCGAACCTGAACTGAAGGGAAGCATCCTGGACGAAAAGGTAGCCGACTTAAACGTACAGTTTCGGTCCGGCAAAACAGAGGCTGCTATGGACCAAAAACAAGGTCGCATTACCCTTGAGCAGCATCTATGCGAACACGCCGGCATCAACAAATCGGTCGTCGCCGTACGAGCTGGCCACTATTGGCGACTCGTTGCGGGCGAATAGAGAAGCGCACCGTCGCTGTACTTTAACAACCAGGAAACCGACCGAGAAGTAGGCCAATATTGAGGTCAACTACTCGGTAGTTAGTGGGTGGGACCTTGGGGCTAACCACCTTAATAAGCCCTTGTACTTCGTTTTAGTCAAAACACCTCCCAAAAAAACTCCACCTCACACATAAGTCTCTCAAAACTCTTTAATGGAAAACACTTTTTAACGTTTTTGATCTTCAAAAACGTACATCACAACAACTCCATTAACCACAAAAACAAAAACGCATCGAATAAAAACAAACACGCTAACTACCGAATAGGTGACCTCAAAAAATAAAACACCACCACAACAACTCCATAAGCCAGTACTCCTCGAAGCGACGCTACGCGTACTCGCGCCAAAACAGGGTGAAACATACCTGGATTTGACTGCAGGCTACGGTGGCCACGCGAGGGAAGTCATCGGCATTATTGGCGCCGCATCTAATGCGACATTGGTTGATCGAGACGATTTTGCAATCCAACATCTGCAAGATCTTGCACAGCAAGGAGCCCGAATCATTCGTAATGACTTCGCCTCCGCTGTTAAGATACTCGCGGATAGGGGAGAGCAATTCGACACTATTCTCATTGACCTCGGTGTTTCGTCACCACAATTAGACAATCAGGACAGAGGATTTAGTATCATCCGTCCTGGCCCGCTCGATATGCGTATGGATAGGGAGCAGCAGGAAACTGCCGCGGACCTCATCAATACCGCACCCGAAGCGAAACTTGCCAGTATTATTCGCGAGTACGGCGAAGAGCCCAAGGCTCGAGCTATCGCTCGCGAGATAATGCAGGCTCGTCCGCTGCATACGACCAGCGAGCTGGCCGAGGTTGTCAAAAAAGCCTATCGTGGCACGTGGACTAAGGTCCATCCAGCCACGCGCACCTTTCAGGCGATTCGCATCGCGCTCAACGATGAGTTGGGGCAGATAGAACGCACTTTGCCACTACTACCACGGTTGCTGAAGCCGGGTGGGAGGGTAGCGATTATCAGCTTTCATAGTCTTGAGGACCGATTGGTCAAACGCTTTTTCAAGGAGCAAGCCGAGGCCGGCTACGAAGCCGAGCTCACCCTCTTGACCAAGCATCCAATCAGCGGTGCCACCGAGGACGTTCACAATCCGCGCGCACGAAGTGCAAAGCTTCGAGCCGCTGTGAAAAAATAACAAAAAGAAAGGGCGGATCACCATGCCAATCAAGGTAAAGTTTGATCGCTCGAGCGCACAGGAACAAAAAGTAGTCGTACGCCAAGGCTAATCCTGAGCAACCAAAGGGAGCGCGCCAACGCAAGCGCGCTCCCACCAAGACAAAAAACTAAAAACAAAAGTAAAAACCCCGATGTCTAGCTCCACCACGCTCACCATCAATCTACCTACCTCTGGCCGTACAAACCAGACTTGGCGTCGTAACCAGAATACGGTACGATACCAGTTGACATCTGGACTTGGCCCCATCAGTCACACCGTGTTGATTGCGATCATGTTGTGCATTCTTGGTCTTATTTACCTCACGCAGATCACTAAGACGAGCGCTTACGGCTACCAGATTAACGACCTGAAGAACAAGCAAGAAAAACTTGCCGACCAAAAGCGTGACCTCGAGGTAGAATCAGCACGTCTGCAGGCGCTCGAACGCGTCAAGAACAGCGACGTTGCCAAGGCAATGACCGCCCCAACCGAGACAGATTACGCTCAGAACTAACCCGGACCAGCGCCTATGAATCTTTCGCTGCTACGTCACAGTCGTTCACGCACCCTCATTTGGATTATGTTAGCCGCGGGTGCGATTTTTACGATTCGACTTTTCTACTTACAGATCATCCAGCACAACCACTACGAGAGCGAAGCCCTCAAAGAACACACCAGTAAGTTCACACTGCCTGCTCAGCGCGGACGGATTTACGCTCGTGACGGAAGCGACGGAAGTATTACGCCGCTTGTTTTAAATGAGGCGAGCTATACCGTCTATGCCGATCCTCGCTACGTCACGGATGAGAGCCGCACAGCCGACGAGCTCCGCAAGATTGCTGGTGGTAACGTGGTCGACAATTTCGAGGGTGGCCTCAAGAATAAAGATCTCCAATATACTGTCCTCGCACGCCAGATTAGCCAGAAGCAAGCCGACCTGCTGACCGCGCAGAAGCTACCTGGCGTCGGCCTACAGGAACAAGATAGGCGAGTGTATCCGGAAGGGCCGCTGGCTGCGCAAGTGCTCGGCTATGTGAACAACGACGGCCATGGCCAATATGGTATCGAGCAGGCCCTCGACAGCGACTTGTCCGGCAAGCCTGGCCTTTTGAAAGCCGTCACGGACGTGCGCGGCATCCCGCTATCTGTTGGTGACAATAATATTCAGGAACCGGCCCAGGACGGCAAAAGTCTGGTGTTGTCCATCGACCGCAATATTCAGAGCTACATCGAGCAGGCGCTCAAGGACGGGCTCGACAAGGTGCATGCCAAGCATGGCAGTATCGTCGTGATGGACCCCAAGACGGGCAAGGTGATGGCCATGGCCAACCTGCCGACATTTGATCCCAACAAGTACTACGAGCAAAACGATTACAGCGCCTTTCAGAACTCAGTCGTAACCAGCCCGTACGAAGCCGGGTCTGTCATCAAAACATTCACCATGGCCGCCGGCCTCAACGAAGGCGTCGTCACACCGACAAGTACATTCAATAATACCGGCTCCATAAAAATCGACGACGCCACTATTCGTAACGTCCTCCAGAACGTCAACGGTACGCGCAACATGATGGAAGTGTTCGAGTATTCGCTCAATACTGGTGCAACATTCGTCTTGCAGCAATTGGGTGGGGGAGATTTGAATCTCAAGGGACGTCAGAAGCTGTACGATTACTTCACCAATCACTACATGTTCGGCAAGAAGACCGGCATCGAGCAATCCGGCGAACTGACGGGCGAGCTTATCGAGCCTGATGCTGCCGAGGGTGGCAATGTTCGCTATGCCAACATGACCTTCGGGCAGGGGATGAATAATTCGATGATCCAGATCGTCGGCGGATTTTCTGCCATGGTAAACGGTGGGACATACTACAAGCCAACCGTGATCGATGGCTACGTTGGTGCTGATGGCAACGAAACCACCAAAGCCTCGCAAGTCGTGAAGTCCAACATCATCCGCCCTGAAATCTCCCGCGAGCTCAACGATATGATGCATGAGGCTCGTCAGCTCAGTATCAAAGGCGCCGACAAGCCAGGCTACTACGTGGCCGGTAAGACTGGTACCGCCCAGACTATCGACCCCAAGACCGGCAAATACACCGACAAGAACGCCGTCGGTACGTACTTGGGCTTCGGTGGTAATAGCAATACCGACCCCCGATATGTCATAATGGTACGTGTAACAGACGCGCAAGTTAGCGACTCCGCCACAGCCGGTGGTGTTGCTGCCGCACCTATTTTTGCAAACGTATCTAACTGGCTACTCGATTATCTGCATGTGCAGCCAAAGTAAGGGAATGATAATATGACAACCCTCGGCGAATTTACAAACGAAGCAACAACCGTATTCAGCCTCAGTTTTCTGGCGTTCGTCGTGGCGATGCTGTTGACGCCGATCTATACATACTTCGCGTACCGCTATCGATTCTGGAAGCAGCCACGAACACAGGCAACCACCGGAGAAGCGACCCCAGTCTTCACCAAGCTGCACGCCGAGAAACACAAACGCAATATTCCAACTATGGCAGGCATGATTATGGTCATTGCCGCGGCGTTCATTACCATCTTGTTTAATCTCGATCGCCAGCAGACCTGGCTTCCGCTTGCGGCGCTTATCGGTGGTGGCGCGGTCGGACTCATCGATGACGTTATAAATATCCGAGGTAATGGGGGAGGGTTGAAGGGGCTACGCGCGCCGATCAAGTTCGCCATGATTACTCTTATAGCTGCCATTGGCGCGTGGTTTTTCTACTACAAGCTCGGCTATACAACGCTGCACGTGCCGTTTGTCGGGGACTTTAGTATCGGTTGGTGGTTGATTCCGCTGTTTGTGCTTGTCGTCGTCAGTACAGGTAACGCCGTCAATATTAGCGATGGCCTCGATGGCTTGGCTGGCGGCCTTCTGAGCACCGCGTATGGCGTGTTTGGCGTGATTGCGCTGCTGCAGGGTAACTACGGCTTGGCTGGCTTCTGCTTCACGATTGTGGGCGTTCTGTTGAGCTATGTGTGGTTCAATATCTTTCCGGCACGGTTCTTTATGGGCGATGTCGGGTCGTTTGCGCTCGGTACAGCGCTCGGGGTCGTCGCGATGCTGACGGACACGTTGTTCCTGTTGCCAATTATCGGATTTGTCTTTGTGGCAGAGGCAGGGTCGAGCCTTATCCAGATCCTCAGCAAGAAGCTCCTGCACCGCAAGGTTTTGCTGTCTGCGCCAGTCCACCACCACCTCGAGGCGGTAGGATGGCCTGAAGTGAAAGTCACCATGCGGTTTTGGGTGATTGGGCAAGTTTGTGGCGCGCTCGGACTGATGCTCGCGCTTGCCGGAGGTTATATTAGATAGATGGAACGAACTCGTCGAGTTGCCAGGGCTGGGGCTGAAGTAGTACGGCGGCATCGCGGTGACTTTATGATTGTTTTGTTTATGAGCGTGCTGATGCTCTTGGGGTTGGTGGTGATCTATTCCATCAGCCCAGCGCTCACAGCTCGTATCAACTCGGCCGGTCACGATCTTGACCAGAACCATTTTATGTATCGCCAGGTAGCATATCTCGGGGTCGGGGTGTTGGCGTTTATTGCGACGTCTGTTGTGCCGATTGATCTGTGGCGGAAGTATCAGAACAAGCTGCTCATCGCAGGGCTCGTGCTATGCTTGGTGCCGATCGTGGCGCGCGGTACAGCGCTAAGTCTCTGCACGAATGGCGCATGTCGATGGATCGACCTGGGATTTGTTTCGCTCCAACCGGCTGAGATTGTGAAGTTCGCGCTGCTAATATTTTTGGCGGGATTCCTCGCGGCGCGTATCAAGCAAGGTAAGCTCAATAGCCCGAATGAAACGCTGTGGCCACTCGCCATCGTGATGGGCATCGTTAGCCTGCTCGTGATCGTGCTCCAGAAGGACCTCGGAACTGGGATCGCAATCTTTGGCATCGCCGTGACAATGCTGTATGTTGCTGGGCTGAATATGAAGTATTTCGGGATGGCAATTCTGGCGATTGGCGCACTTGGGCTTATCTTTACCGTGACGTCGCCGCACCGTATTGAGCGTATCTCGACATTCTTCAATGGTGCCAGCGATGACTCCGGCGGTACTGGTTATCATATCAACCAAGCGCTCATCGCCGTGGGCAGCGGTGGCGTAACTGGTAAGGGGCTGGGGCGGAGCATCCAGGCTTTCGGCTATCTGCCAGAGGCCGCGAACGATTCGATTTTTGCGATTTTCGCCGAGAAGTTTGGATTTGTTGGGACGATTGCAGTACTCGGTATCTTTGCAGCGCTACTCATTCGGCTGCTTAAGGTCATGGACAATGCCGGCAATGAATACCAGCGACTCCTCGTGGCTGGCGTGTTCGGGTGGGTGTTTACGCACGCCATCGTGAATATTGGCGCGATGCTGGGCATTTTCCCGTTGACCGGTATTACGCTGCCGTTCCTGAGCTTTGGCGGCACAAGTTTGTTGTTTATCATGGGTGCACTTGGCCTCGCGCTGAACGCATCGCGGTATACTGTACATCGTAACCCTACAAGTAGTAGTGATGAAGGAGGAAGCGGCTATGAAGATGGTCGGAGGGGGCGGGGGCTCAGGCGGACACGTTACGCCAGTGCTGGCCGTGCTCCACACGCTTAAGAAACACGACCCGCAGCTCGAAGTCTGTTTCGTCACTGATAGCAAATTCGGCGCGCAGGCTGAAGCTATCATGAAAAACAGCGGACTACATGTTGATGTCCGTCAGATTCACGCTGGCAAACTGCGCCGATACCACCGTGTATCGATATGGCGGCAAATCGCCGATCTGCCGACGTTCTTCAAGAACGTCCGTGATGTATTTGCAACGCTTGTGGGATTTTTCCAGAGCCTCTGGTTGCTGATGAGCTTTAAGCCAGACGTTGTGTTTACTAAAGGCGGCTTTGTGTGCGTGCCACTTGGCCTCGCCGCCAAGGTATTGGGTATTCCGCTGGTTATTCACGATTCAGATGCGCACCCTGGTCTCGCGAATCGTATTCTATCGCGGTGGGCAACGGTGATTGCCACGGGATCGCCCATCGAGTACTACCCGTATCCGCGCGAGAAGACGCACTACGTCGGCATTCCTGTTGATACGGCATTCGCTCCTGTTGACGAGGCAAAGCAGCGACAGTTGAAGGCTGAGCTGGGCTTCCACGACATCACTAAGCCGCTTATCGTAGTGACTGGGGGTGGTTTGGGGGCGCTCAATATCAACCGGGCGATTGTTTCGATTGCGCCGCAGCTTGTTGAGCGGGCGTCGATCTACCACATTACGGGCACGCTATCGTACGATGACGTCGTGGCCCATGCTCCGGAGCTCATCGACTATCACATCGTGCCATTTATCTCGACTGGCATGGCGCCAGTGTTGGGCGCGGCTGACATTGTCGTGAGCCGTGTTGGCGCTACAACCATGCAAGAGCTAGCTGCGTTGGCCAAGGCGGTTGTGATGGTCCCGAACCCTGTACTGACTGGCGGTCACCAGCTCAAGAATGCCGCCGTCTACGAAGAGGCTGATGCCGCTGTGACGGTTGACGAAGAAGAGCTCGAGAAGAATCCGCTCGTCCTGCGCAGAGCGCTTGACGGGCTTCTCGACGACGCTGATCGGCGCAAGGCGCTCGGTAAAGCACTACACGCATTTGCACGCCCTGACGCCGCTCTCGACACGGCGACGCTTATCGTTGAAGCGGCCACGGCACGACAGGAGCCGCATAAGTCATGAAGCTCTTTGGGCGCAAGAAAGAGCCAATACGCAACTCACGGGCCGGCATGGACGACCAGGGCTATGTCTTTCGACGTAGCCGAACGTTAACCGGCACGACGTCTAATAAAGTGAATCCAACCGCCGAGTCGCGATCACAGCTCAAGACGGTGCGCTTGCAGGCCCACGAACTTCACCAATTCCGTAAACGCATTGTACGTATCCTGGTGGCGGTCACCGCCGTTATTGTTGCGCTCAGCTATCTGTTGGTCACCTATATATCTACCATTACGATTCGCTACCCGCAGCCTGGTGGCTTACCACAAACGGCGTCGTATCAGCAGACGGTTCAGCAGTATTTCATGAAGCATCCCATGGAGCGCTTTGGATTTTCGATCAATCGTAAACAATTTGCAAGCGACATGCAGGCGGCTCACCCTGAGCTTAGTAGCGTCGATATCGACAAGGACTGGTACGGTGGTAACACCAGCTTTGTACTCCAGTTTCGCCACCCACTACTTGTGTGGGAGACTGGCGGACATCGGTTCTATGTTGATAACCAGGGCACTGCTTTTGAGTATGACCACTTCGCTGGTAAGTATGTTTCGGTGAGTGATCAGTCTGGTATTGCGCCAAGCGTGGCGGGCGGCTCAGTCGCCTCAAATCGTTTTATTAATTTCCTTGGTAAGATGGTTGGCGCGGTCAATGCTGCCGACAAGGGGCAGGTGACTGATATTATCATTCCGGCATCAACTCGTGAAGTCGACCTGAAGCTGCAGGGGAGGGGATATCCCATCAAGACGCACACCGACCGCGACCCACTCCAGCAAGCCGAAGACATCGTCAACGCAATCAAATGGTTTGATAGTAAAAAGATGACACCCGAATACGTGGACGTCCGCGTAGCAGGGAAGGCGTACTTTAAATAGGACTACTCTCCCACTTCTCTTTCTAGTTCTATTTTTGTTCTTTATTTTTTAAGCTCAGCAAACACAGTAAAAAACTATATGAAAAAACAAATAGCGTCATTTGCAACAATAGAGTAGGGTGACCCCATGAAAGCAGGGGGTCGTGAAAAATATATAAAACATACCAAAACGAAACAAAAAGCAAATTTTGCAAGCATGCTGTGGAAAACTATATATTGCAGCACGAAAACTAAAAAGTGCAAATGGTCGGTATCAGCCAACCTGAGAGTGCTTGAAGATGTAATCTATCACCACATTAAGTGTGCGCAACCAGTTTATAACTCCATACTAGATAAAAAAATAGTAAGAATCACGGGAGTACGGCGACTCTACCCCTATCTTAATTCCAATATAAGACGTATAGTTAACCATCTTTGAGTTATATTGGTTATGTCGTAAAAGATATATTGTGCGACACTATGTCTATGTTTAAGTTCGTGAGTTACCCATGCATCTTTCGGACTTGATTTTCCTTCATTTTTAGCTCCTATCTCGTTCCTTTGTTTTTAAGTACTTCCCCACGCTTTGCTTATGTTGGTTTTAGCGGGTTCAATATGACTTTGGCTTTTTCATAAACACATTTTAACGCTGCGCAATTCATTGTAGCTGCTTTATAAAAGATGTTCGATTTTTGTTCTGGTTTTTAATGTAAGAAAATACACGCGTAACTCTGCAGAGAGCGAGTTATGTAACGGGAGGTTACGGGCTCGCCGTTTTTGCGTACCTAGCTGTTTCCGACTTTGAGTGAAAGGACATAAGTAGGGGGAGGACGGCTACGAGGCGGCCTGGGGCTTCTCTGTGCGCTTTGGCACGCTCTTCTCTGCCCCGCCGCCACTTTGTGGCTGCGTTGGCGCTGGTGTGCCCGTAGTAGTAACCGCCGCAGCACGCTTGCGGCGCTGACGGCGCTTGGCAGAGGCAGACAGTGGCGCACCTGCAGCTTCCCCTCCCCCACTCTGCTGGACTGGGGTTGCTGATGCTGGGATAGGGTGCAACCTCTGGAGCGACTGGGCTTGCGGCGCAGCTGCTGGAGCGGCGGCGTTCTTGCCCTGGATCATGGCCTCAACCTGCTCCCGAGCCTGCGCATAGCGCATACGGGTGTTGGCGATGATCTGTGGCGAGTAGTCAGTCTGCGCAGGAGGAATCGTCAGCGTCGTTGCGGAGAACGCGGGTACTTTCTCGCCCTTGATTACCATGCTGATGATAAAGTGACGGTTGTGCATCTGCATAATATCCTCGGGAAGGAACTGGGGTGCGAATGGTTTACCAAGAATCGGCGCGTCATCAGCGCTGACGCGCATTGTCACCATCGTACCGACGTTACCGAAGACAGCGTCACGCACTGTATCTTGCATCTGTGAGACGTACTGGTTCGCCACGGTGAGGTTCAGGCCATACTTACGGGCCTCAGACAAGATAGTCGCAAATGAATCGGTTGCAAAGTTCTGAAACTCGTCCACATACAGATAGAACGGACGGCGATCGTCGATGTTCGGAATATCTGCACGACTCATGGCCGCTAGCTGGATCTTAATGACCAGGAACGCACCGAGAATTGACGCGTTGTCTTCACCGAGTAGACCTTTGCTGAGGTTGACGATGAGGATTTTGCCCTCGTCCATTAACTTGCGGATATTGAAGGTCGATTTCGGTTGGCCGATGATGTTTCGAATGATTGGGTTAGCAGTAAAGGCACCGACCTTGTTTAGTACTGGAGCGATGGCCTCGGCTTGGAACTTATCATTCCAGCTGGCGAACTCGATCTGCCAGAAGTTGAGCACGACGGTGTCTTCGACGTGACTGAGGACTTCGTTACGGAACTTTTTGTCAGTCAGCATGCGTGTGATGTCGAGCATGGTTGTATCCGGATAGTAAAGGAGCGCCAGAATGGTGTAGCGCAAGATGTATTCCAAGCGCGGTCCCCAGCTCTCGCCGAACATACGCTTCATAACGCCGATAATTTCGGAGCTGATGTTGTTGCGCAGTGCAGGGTCGCCGACCTCCATCGGGTTGAATCCCATTGGGAAGGCTGTGTCGGCCGGGTTGAAGTAGACAACGTCATCAATACGGGACGCTGGGACAAATCGAAGGTTGTTTACCGCAAAGTCACCGTGCGGGTCGATGATAGCGTACCCTTGGCTGTGGTAGACGTCGCTGAGAGCAAACAGCTCAAGGAGTCCCGACTTACCGGTACCGGTCTGGCCAATGATATACACGTGGCGACCACGGTCACTGCGGTATAGTCCGAACTGCTGGTTAATACCGCGGAAGTTGGTCAGACCAAAGGCGCTGATGTCTTTGTCGTGTTCATCTTCGCCGGTGATAACTGGCAGTTTTGCGGGTGGTTCAGCAGTCTTGGAGGATGCCCAGACAATGTTTGGCGTTTCTACGTTTGTGTGCGGCAAGTGGTACAGGCTGGCGAGCTCTTCGATGTTCAGGATATAACCGCGGTCAATAAAGAACCGGGCACGGTACTGCGCAATTCCCTCGCTGCCGTACGCGCCGTTTTTTTGCTGGAATCCGTTGAGGTTGGTGCTGTTGAACTGCTTAAACGTACCAACAATCGCCTGCATGCGCAGACGTGCGGTTGTCGAATCATTACCGAGGTATGCAATGCGGACTTTGACTTGATACCCCAGCTTGGTGCTTTTCTTGTCGACTTCACTGATGCGGCCTTTGTCACGTTCGCTGACTTCTGGCGCGGACTTGCCTTTGTCTTCGGGCGGTTTCCAGAGGGCCTCGAGCATTTGACCGAGGAAGTAAATGATTGTTCCGGCGGTATCGCCTTTGAGCTTGCCCTTTCCGCTTTTGACGCGGGTGGCGTATTTGCTGGCCTTGCGGTGCCAGTCGTCGGGAATTGGGCGAGCCAGAACCTGGATCCACATTTCTTCGTTCTTTTCCTCGAGTTTGGCGAGGGTAGCTGTCACACCGGCCAAGGGGTCGACGTCGAAGTTGTCGAACGTCTTGATGGGTAATACTTCGTCATCGATAAGGCTGAGCTCGGTTGTGAACTTTACTTCTTGTTTGAGGTCGCGGGCAGCGTAGTCTTCATCGGCTTCGTGAATTTGGACCTGTGGGTACTGAGCGTAGATTTGGCCTTCGACGAAGTTCTGGAGGTATTTTGGCACCCAGACATAGAACCGAATTTGTTTGTCGATGGCAGCGAACTCAAAGCTAATATGTTCCTGTAGTCCTCCTTGCGCAGCGAGTTCGCGGCGTGAGCGAAGAATACCGTGCAGACTGGCGAACATCTGTTCGGCGGCAAGTTCTTTCTTCTCGTTAGTGCGAGGGATTTCGAGTACCAGCAAAGTATGCTCCATCTCGAGGAGCGTGTGGGCGCGGCGGTTATTGCGGAATGCAAAGTAGCCTAGTACAACGACAATTGGGAGCCAGATGTACCATTTGCTAAGTAAACTGAACAGCAAGGAGAATAATGAATCCATATCACTAGTGTTTATTGTCTCGCAAATTGCCCCAGAGTGCAATCAAAGTAGTGGCGCTTCCCGGGGGAAGCGCCATGTCTTGTTATTACTTCTGTTGTTCGGGTTCGGCGAGGGTGTATGTCGCCTTTGCGACGCGCTTGAAGCGGGATTTGCCCTGCAGGTTGAGCAGGATGGTTGTTTCTTTGACTTGACGGTGCTTGAGCACTCGCTTAACGATCTCGTCGCGGTGCAGCGGGCCGCCTTCTTTCTTTAGGATGTCGCTAATGATGTCGGCGACGGTCCCCTTCTGGAAGCCCCATTCCTTCAGCGCGTAAATACCACGGCCGATCAGGACAAAGCGGCCGTCTTTGATCAGCTCGTTGTGAATCGCCTGCGTGGTAACATCTTTGCGCTTGAAATCAGAGCCCTTGATGGCGCCAGCGATGTCGCTAAAGTGCATTGGCTTGCCGGCGTCGCTCAAGATGACGTAGATCTTGTCACGAATGTTCTTAGGGTTCACGGTTGGCCACTTGGTCAGACCCCACTTCCCTTTCAGGTTGGCGAGGCTCTTGCTGACACTTGCCAGCGCACGAACGTGGTCTGGGTGGTTGTGGTTGACCTTCTCGTGCAGTTCTTCGGCGGTCAGAGGTTCGCCGTGCTGTTTAATAGTGCCGACGATCTCGTCAACAAACTTCTTGATTTGTTTTTCGTCGTACTGCTCTCTTAGGCCGACTGAATGGTGGTACTGGTCGTTTTCTTCGACAACAGCTAAGCGAGGAGCCAGCTCGGCAATAAATGCTACATGAGCACGCTCACGGTCGCTGCCTTCAGGAGCGGTGCGAGTAGTGAGCTCTGTGACGCGAGCAATGCCGCCCAGGTCGTACAAATGGCGAACCAGGACCTTCTCAAGGCGGTCAATGTGCGGAAGGCTGTCCTCAGCGGCGATCTTCAGGCGAATCATAATCGCCTTCTCTAGCTGGCGGACGCGTTCGCGGGTAATGCCAAGCAACTCACCGATTTGCTCGAGAGTTTCTTTGCGATCGTAGAGGCCGAAGCGGCGAGCAATAATTTCACGCTCACGCTCACGCTCGATAGTGCTAAGGATGTCTTTGACCGCACTATTGATATCCAGTGCTGGCGCATCGGTTACGTCACTCATTGAAAGTTTCTTTTCCTTTACCTGCATATTATTTCAACTATATAATAGATCTTAATTAATGTCAACAGATATATCTGTATTTATTATAGCATGAAGTAGACCATCTTTGTAGAGTGTGCCATAGTGCTTTTTATCACAACGCTTATATGGTGTGATTTACACTCTTTTTGCCTCCTATTTGTAGCACACACTACTCTACGATGCACCTGATATCATCTGTTGGCGTGGTTAGTAGAGTCCGACCTCTGTTTTTTGTATGAGCTTAATGTGCGGCTTGGCGCGTAATGGTGCACGGACAAAGCTCATGCTTAAAAGGTATGAGTTTGACTATAGTATATTTTTTGTAAGTGTGCAAATAGATTATTTTAAAACGAGGGCTGTGCCTGGGCGGCGAAATGCCCAGGCACAGCCCTTCTCAGGCAATGGCGCCCTTGACGAGGGCCACGAATGCGTCAACGGCGCTCTCCGTCGCCCTCTCGAGCGGAATGCGAGTCACGCTGGACTTGAGGGCGCGCAGCGCGGGACGCTTACGCTCGCCGGCCGCTGCGGCTTGCAGCTGTCGTTCCCGCACGCGCTGGACTCGCTCGGTGACTTCCTCGCCTCGCAGGATGACGCGCACGCAGCGCTTGCCGTGCTTCCTGACGTCCATCTGCAGGCCGCCGGTCGACAGATTGCTCGCCGCGGCCGTGACGGATTCCACGGACTGCCCACGGCGCAGTCGCACGATGTAGGCGATGCCGACTTCGCCACCGGGGACTCGCGTCAGGACAGCGTGGTAGCTGCTCCGCCACTTGCCGAGCTCGAGGACGATCCTCGGGTTCCACTCGCCGTAGAGGCGGACTTCCACTATCGGGTTACGCAACATAGCTCACCTCGAAGAATCGTAGTTACCGACAGATAATTACTATTTATACATGGAGTAGTATGCTCGTCAAGGACGAACGTTACTTCTTAGTCGTACGGCGGCGGCCACGAGAAGCGGTCGGGGCTTTCTCGAGAAGTTCCTTGGCTTGCTCGAGGGTGACATCGGCGGGCTCGGTACCCTTAGGGATTTTGGCGTTCTTCTTACCGTCAGTAATGTAGGGGCCGTAGCGACCGTTGAGGACCTTTATATCGGTGCCTTCGAACTCTTTGATATTGCGAGCGGCTTTCTTGGCGGCGTCTTCTTTAATGAGCTCAAGTGCAGTGTCGAGCTCAATGCTGTAAGGGTCGTGTCCTTTGATAGAAACATAGCTGCTGCCAATCTTGACGTACGGTCCAAAGCGGCCAATGTTTGCCAAAATGTCATTCCCCTGCTCGTCCTTGCCGAGGTTGCGCGGCAGATCGAAGAGCTTGAGTGCTTCGTCCAGCGTGATGTTGTCGACTGTCTTGCCATTGGTGATGCCAGCGAACTTTGGCTTCTCTTCGTCCTCGACGTTGCCGATCTGCACCATTGGGCCAAAGCGGCCAAAGCGTGCGCTTACGGGCTTGCCAGTCTTGGGGTCGTTACCGAGGAGACGAGCTTGTGCGGCCTCGGCGCGAGAGATGTCGGCTGACTTCTCGACGGTGGTATGGAACGGACCGTAGAACTTGGCGAGCATTTTCTGCCAGGTCACCTTACCCTCGGCGATATCGTCGAACTCTTCTTCGACATCTTTGGTGAAGTCGTAGCTCACAATGTCGTTGAAGTTCTTGGCCAAAAAGTCGGTGACGACTTTGCCGGTGCTGGTTGGGATGAGCTTGTTGCGGTCTGGGGCGGTTGTTTCGGTGGTTTGCGAGCGGGCGATCTCACCTTTTTCGAGCGTAACCCGAATGACGTCGCGTTCCTTGCCTTCGACCTCTGCCTTCTCGACATAGCCGCGGTCCTGGATGGTGCTGATAGTTGGTGCGTAGGTACTTGGTCGGCCGATGCCCATTTCCTCGAGCTGGCGGACAAGGGTTGCCTCGGTGTAGCGCGCTGGCGGACGACTGAACGTTTGCTCAGCGAGTGCAGAAATAAGATTCAGTATATCGCCTTTACTCACCTCTGGTAGGAGGCCTTCTTCGCCGGTCTTGTTCTCGGCCCAGACTTTGAGGAAGCCGGCAAAGGTGACGATCTCGCCTTTTGCCTCGAGGACTTCTGTATTCTTCTCGAGACCAATGGTGATAGTGGTCTTCTCTACCTTGGCTGGGGACATTTGCGAGCTGACGGCACGCTTCCAGATGAGGTCGTAAAGTTTCTTCTGCTGTGGGTCGTCGCCAGCGTCGCGTCGCTCGACGTGTGACGGGCGGATCGCTTCGTGGGCTTCCTGGGCGCCGGCAGACTTGGTGGTGAAGGTTCGGACTTGGTGATATTCCTTTCCGTATTCTTTCTCGACGTAGCCAGCTATGGCGCCAATAGCCAGCTTGCTGAGGTTGACCGAGTCGGTACGCATGTAGGTAATATGACCGTTTTCATAGAGGCGTTGGGCAAGCATCATGGTTTGCTTCGGGCTATAGCCGAGGCGGCGTGAAGCTTCCTGCTGGAGTGTGCTCGTGGTGAACGGCGCGCCAGGGCTGCGGGTGCCCGGGGTTTTTTTGACGTCCTTGATGGTGGCCGTTTCGTCCTTGAGCGCCTCGAGGAGCTGCGTGGCGGCTTCTTCGGTTTCGAACTTAGTTGGACACTCGGCCTTAAGCTCGGTACCGTCTTCCAAAGTGAACTGAGCCGTGACTTTGAATGTAGCGGTCGTCTGGAACTCTTCGATCTCGCGCTCGCGTTCGACGATCAGGCGAACGGCGACTGATTGCACGCGACCAGCGCTCAGGCCAGTGCGGACCTTCTTCCACAGAACAGGACTAAGCTCATACCCGACCACGCGGTCGAGAATGCGACGAGCCTGCTGTGCATCGACAAGCTTGAGGTCGACGGTGCGAGGTGTCTGGATGGCGGCTTGGATGGCGGGTCCGGTGATCTCATGAAAGACGATGCGTTTGGTCGTCTTTGGGTCGAGCTTGAGTACTTCGGCAAGATGCCAGGCAATGGCCTCTCCCTCGCGGTCATCATCGCTTGCGAGCCAGACGGTATCGGCTTCTTTGGCGGCCTTCTTGAGCTCGCTCACGACCTTTTTCTTGTCGCTGCTTACTTCGTATACAGGGGTGAAATTGTTGGCAATATCAACACTCATCCCCTTCTTCGGTAGGTCGCGGATGTGGCCGAAGCTACTTTTAACGACAAAATCGTTCCCGAGGAATTTTCCAATGGTCTTTGCTTTTGCTGGTGACTCGACGATGACTAGGTTTTTGCTCATGCTTGCGTTCTTATTAGGTTATAGCGGTTATGTACGATTGGTCAAATGGGTTTGCTATCACTAGGCCCGACAGACCATGGTAGCGGATGAGTGTATACAAATGCAAGTAGCTTTGTCAATTATTTGTAAGCTAGGAATATTGACTCGAAGGCTGCAATATTATATAGTATTATAGCATTCGTCAGATCTTGAAGGGATTCTCCTGATGAACGAGCAGTCCAACGATTCGACATTCGAATGGAAGCAAGGCCTGAAATGGGCCATCGCGTCGTTCCTCGCCTATTTCATCCTCGAGGGTGCGACGGCGCATCTATGGGGCGAGCACGTCACCGCCTCCGGGGCAGCCTTCGCGGCTGCTCTGGTCGCCGTCGTCAACGGCTTGACCAGCGCAATGTTTGACTACTATCACCCCGAGGCTCGGCTGAAGGTGGTCCACTGGATCGTCGTCGTGCTGTTCGCCACCCTCATCGGCGGAGTGGGGCTCGTCATCAACGGTGGCGCTCATTTCGTGTCGAGCATCGGCGGAACAGTCTCCATCAACGACAGCGCCCTTTTCATGTCGAGTACGGCTTTCGCCGGCGCGTTCACCCTGGTGGGACTCCCGGTCGGGTACGCCGCGCTCAAGGCATGGGCCGCACGAGCGATCGCCCCTCAGGGCCACCCCGACAACACGCCCCGCAACTAGATCCACGGCGAATGCCCCGGCCCCTCACAGAGGCGGCCGGGCGCATTCCTGAACTTATTGACACGCAGTGCTATAAAGAGTAAAGTGGGCTTTTAGACGCAGAGGAGCGCCCTACAAAAAGGGCGCTTTCTTTTCGCCGGCACATCGACTCATTGATCCGAGGAAGTGATCCCCGCCATGACCGCTATAGCTGAAAGTGGTGCAGTCACCCGAACCGACCTCACCATCTCCGTCACCGTCCCGCCGGTGGCGCAAGGGCTGATGAGTGCCTTCGACGCGAACCCCACCCTGCTCCAGCAAATGGCCGCCAAGCTATTCGACGGTGAAGTACAGCTCAAGCAGCGTAGGGTACAGCTGGCGCCGTTCATCGGCCCCGCTCCGCAGCAGATGCAGATCCTGCACGCGCTGGCCCGCTCCGACGGCAAGGTGGCGCAGGAAGTCCGCGACATCATGTTGTTCCACAAGCCCGAACGTCTCGACCCGCTGGCTCAGTTCTTGCTGCAGTTCCCCGTCTCTTGGCGGGCGATCTTGCTCAGCGCCATCCGCGACGACGTGATCGGGATCGAACTGAAGGCCGGTCGGGACAACCGCGTGGTCGACATCGTCGTGGACCACGCGGGCGACCTGTTCGAGTACAGCCTTCGGGCGTTCAAGCTCACCTTCGAGGAGCTCCAGACGGTCGTCGCCTGGATGCGCAAGAACGAAGACAGGCTGCCACGCAGGCAGGTGATCCTGCCACGTCTCCGCAAGGACGACAACAAGGCCCCGGCCCAGCGCTACGCCGAGCTGATGGATTTCTTCAAAGACTTCCCCGAGCAGTTGCGCCATCTGCTCGCGCAGAACGCACGGCCGCGACTGATCCGCATCAGCTTCGAGGAGACACCGATGGGTGACCTCGTCCTCAGGGTCAGCAGCAAGTGACGAGTCGGTGAGCCATCTGCTGGCCGCCCCTTCCCTTCCCGGGATGGTGGCGGCCGGCAGGCTCATCAACGCTTCAGTGTCCACTGGTTGGATCCGAGCGCTTTGATTTTCCCTTCGATTTCCATCATGGTCATTGTTTGATTGAACGCGGCGGCTGGCAGGCCGCTTTTTTGGTGGAGTTCATCTCCGTCGCGCGTACCTTCGGCGAGGAGAGCTATAAGTGTGGATTCTTCTCGTGTCTGAGCAAGTGGAAGCTCTATCTGGGCGCCTGCGTCCTGGAGTCCGAGCTCATGCAGGACGTCGTCCACGGACGTAATTGGTGCCGCGCCGATCTTGATGAGATTATTGCAGCCAGCACTCATAGGGCTTGTGATATTGCCAGGCACGACGAGGACACTCCGCCCTGTTCGAGCGCAAAGTTTGCGGTGCTGAGCGTACCGCTACGGGCCGCTGCTTCGGTAATAAGTACTGCATCGCTGAGCGCTGTCACAATTCGATTACGCGCGATGAAATTGCCCTTGTAGACGCCGTCGTGCTCGCTATATTCGCTGAGCAGCGCTCCCCCGCTTTTTACGATACGCTCGGCTAACCGCCAATGTGTACGCGGGTGAATTGACTCGAGAGGCGTCGGGAGTACGGCGATTGTTGTGCCGCCGGCATCGAGGGCCGCCTGGTGTGCGATGCCGTCTGTGCCAAGCGCCAGCCCGCTGACGACGACGATTCCTCGCTTGGCAAGCTCATAGCTCAGCTGATATGTTACTTCTCGGCCATAGGGCGTTGGCTTGCGCGTCCCCACGATCGCAACAGTCGGGACTCTCTGAGGTGGAAGGTTTCCGTACAACCATAACCTTTTAGGTATATTGGCAATACTTTGTGTAATCTGAGTATAACTGATCTGATCTAGTGTGACACTATTGATTTTAGACATGATTTATATGAAAAAGTATTGACACAGTAAGCTGCATGTGTTATCTTTACTCACGGTGAGTTGTCCACATGATAACTCAACGCACCTTATACCCCCAAATTTCTAACAATTTTTGTTAGATTGCATGCAACGTGCGTCTTGAAGTTACTACCCTCCACTTTAAAACGTCCCTGCGTGGTTGCAATAAACCACAGTAAGGAGCGTTGCCTGCAAACTAACCCCTTTAACCGGCGGACCTCTTGTATTATGTGAGGTGGGTCACGCTAATGCCCGAATATGGGTGGGTTGAAGGGTGAAATGGCGCCAGGTGAATGCCCACCCTTTACCTGGCGCTTTTTTATTTGGAAAAATTAAGCATTTGTGTGATAACAATTGACAAATAAGCATAAGCATGGTATTATTGAAGCAATCTGAGTGAGGGTAACCCCGCCAGACACCTTAACAGAGTGAGACACTGATCTGGAGAGAGACTATAAATCTAGAAGATATCTAGGTTTATGGCCTCTCCAGATCTTGGGGCGGAACACATCCATCGCAGTCCAAACTGAGGAGTTTCCCCATGTTCATCGGCACCCAGATCATCGAGCGTCGTCGTCCGGCCGTCCGCGTGACCAGTCCCCGCAAGGACACCATGCGCGCGCTGGTGGCGATCTCGATCGTCCTGACGTTCGTCGCCGTCGAGACCATCGGCGGCATCGTCAGCCCGGGGCGGCACTTCGGTGACCACTACTTCGGCGACGTGACGATGACCGCGGTCCACTTCGTGGGCACGGGCAACGTCCTGATGGCGCTGGCCGCTGTCGCGATCGTCACGCTGATCAAGCGCTTCCCGCTCACCGACGACGCGTGCGTCGCCCTGTCGCGGGAAGACCGATGATGCTCCACCGTCCGCTGTGCCGGCGACCGGGTCCTCGAACGGACTACGATCGCCGGCCTCGGCCGTCTCACTCTGTTAAGCTTTACACCCAGCTAATTTACGGCTGGTCTTTTTGTATTTTGACGCTGGTCGGCGAAAATTCTTTCTCGTGGTGCACGAAATCCTCGATAAAACTTAAAACGTGGCGGGCAACATCACCCATCGCCGCTTGCTCTTCGTGTGTAAAGCGACTGAGCACAAAGTCGGCGGCATCCTGGCGTACGGCAAGTTCATTAGCAATGCCCACGCGGATACGGGCAAAGTCTGGCCCAAGATGCGCGATAAGACTCTTGATGCCGTTATTCCCCGCGTCTGAGCCGCTGAGGCGCGTTCTAAGCGTCCCAAAGGGTAATGCGAGCTCGTCATGCAGTATGAGGATATCTTGTGCGGGATTGAGCTTGTAGAAGTCGCTGATTGCTTTTACCGCTTCGCCGGTGAGGTTGTAGTACGTTGTTGGTTTGAGGAGGAGGACTTTTTTGCCGTCGACAGCCGTCTCGGCGATGGCACCCTTGAATTTGGCTTTATCTTGCCAGGTTGCGCCAAGTTGTTCGGCAACGTGATCAAGAAGCAAGAAACCCACGTTGTGGCGCGTGAGGTTGTACTTAGATTCTGGATTGCCGAGGCCGGCGACGAGTTTCATGACATTAGTATAGCTGAAGTTTTAGCGGTGGTGTAGCGAAGCGGTTTATTGTATAGTGGTCCACGCCCTGTACGTTTTCGAGAGAAATGAGGCTACACCCGACATGACAACACATTTGCAGGAGCCGTTGCACACGACGCTGCTGGCGCTCGCAAGGGCGATGTGCAACCGTGTGGTGCAAGGAACGTTCGGCCAAGGCGGCGGCGCCTACCGCTGGCAGGCGCTGGTCGACGCGGCAGGCGAAGAAGAGGCGTTGACCTTCCTTCGCGAAGCCGTGGAGGCTCAGAAGCCGCACCTCACCCTTCGTCCGGCGTCGAGCGCGCTCGTTCCGTTCCCCGGCGCGAAGCCGATCTTCCTGGTGGTGCTCTGTTCGCGCGGTCGCGCCGAAGGTCTGGTCCAGCGGTTGCATGCCGGAGACGTGCTCTACTACGTCACGGCGCCGGACGGGCCGGTTCAGGCGATGACGATGCGTCGTCTGAACATGAGCTGACGGGCATTTGACGTGTGTCGGCGTGTGGGCTTCCGAGCGGAGCCCCACGCCGGCACGCGGCACAAATACAATTTAGCTTTCTTTTGCAGCAACGCGTTCATCGCGCTGTTTTTCGGCTTTAAGGTCGCGGTAGCTGAACATGATAGGCGTACCAGTAAAATCATACGTGTCACGCATAGCGTGCTCTAGATAGCGCTTGTAACTCCAGTGGAGGTACCGTAGGTCGCTTCCAAAAAGGACGAACCACGGCGGATTGGTGTCGGTCTGCACGAGATAACGGAGCTTTGGGTGCGAGTTGCGCACTCCAGCCGGTGGGTGTTCATTCATGGCTTTTCGTAGCACTCGGTTGAGCTCGGCGGTTTTGAGTTCTTGTTTGCGCCGGGTTTCGATGTCGGTCGCGAGGTCAAAGATCTTTGTAACGTTTTGGCCGGTTACGGCGCTGGTAAAGATAAGTGGCGCCCATGGTACGTGCTGATAGTCGCGCATGAGGGTCTTGGCGATCTCGTCGCGGCTAAACGGTGTCTTTTCGGTCAGCGAGTCCCATTTGCTGACAACCAGGATGAGCCCCTTCCCTGCTTCCTTGATAATGCCGGCGAGCTTTTGGTCCAGAGAAACGTTAAGCTCGTTGACATCCATAAGGAGCAAGCAGACATCGGCCTGCTCGATCGCCTGGAGCGTACGCAGGACGCTGAACTTTTCGATGCCGACTTCTTGTTTGCCCGAGCGACGAATGCCGGCGGTATCGAGGAGCTCGATGGGTCGCTGGTGATAATTGATACGCGTGCGGTTGACGTCGCGTGTTGTGCCGGCGATGTTGGCTACGATGGCCTGCTGCTTGCTACTGAGCGTGTTAAAGAGATGGGATTTGCCGACATTCGGGCGGCCTACGAGGGCGATGCGCAGGACGTTGTCGTTTGGCGAGTCACGACGCGGTGGGATGATATTGGTAATCTCGTCGAGTACATCGGCAATATTGCTGTTGTGCTCCGCCGAGGTGCGGATGATCGTCTTGATACCAAGGCGAAGGAAATCTTCGTTCGGGAGCGCACCGCCAAGATCCGCCTTATTTACGAGGAGGATGACGGGTTTGCGGGACTTGAGGGCTTTTTTGGCAACGGTACGGTCTTCGTCGGTGATCATGGTGGTCGACTCGACAACGACCAGGATGACATCGGCGGCCAGCGTAGCTTCTTCGATCTGTTCTTGGATGGTCGCTTCGAACTCGTCTTCGGCCATCTTGAGACCCGCGGTATCGACTAGCCAGAAGTTGTGGTCGCGGTAGCTAACTTTGCCGAGGACCGAGTCGCGCGTGGTGCCAGCTTCGCGCGCAACAATAGCCTGTTGCTCGCCGACGAGGCGGTTGAACAGGCTGGATTTACCAACATTGGCGCGACCGACGATGGCCACGGTGGGCAGTATGCTTGACATTGATCGCTATTATACCAGATAACAGAGAGCTTGTCTCCGGGCCGCCATGGTGGTGGCAGCCCGGAGACGGCGCGGTAAGCTCGTGCGAAGCCTCTAGCGGCGTTTCGGGGGCGCAGGTCTGGGCGCGGTGAACGCGCGGACGATCGTGCCTGCACTTTCCTCTGTGATCGAGAAGAGATAGGTGTAGACCGATCGGACCAGGGACTGCGATGGGCTGGGGTGGAGGTCCCTGACGTGCATGGCCTGACGAGCCCTGGCGGCGATCGGGCTTTTGCTGCCCAGAATCCACAGGGCCAGCTCTCGCAGCTTGGCGGGGTCGGTCAGGTACGTCCGATCGTATGTTGCCTGTTGTGTGGGCACTCGAGACACCTCGCTTCTAAAATGTACGAACTGTAATTTCAATATACCCTTTGAGCAAGCGATATTGCAACTTATGCTTTTTCGACGAGCTCGAACTTGCCTACTTCGAGTTCGCCAAGCTGGTATGGCCCAAAATGTGTGCGGTGGAGCTCGCGAACATCATACCCGAGTGCAGCGAATGTGCGCCGAATTTGGCGGTTGCGACCCTCGTGCATCGTGACGATCCAGCCGTGGTCATCCCCTTCTTCGAGCCGCGCGAGGTCGAGCTTGCTCTTGCCGTCTGGTAGGTCAACGCCATAATCATTTATCATCTGGCGGTGTAACGGCTGGAGCGGCTTGTCGAGCCTCACCTCGTATTGTTTGACCTTTATGAAACTCGGATGTGTCATGCGGTGGGCGAAATCGCCGTCATTGGTGAGCAAGATGAGTCCGGAGCTGTCTTTGTCGAGGCGGCCAACTGGCTTGAGGTGGCGAAAACGTTCGGGCAGCAGCGAGTAGATAGTTGGCGTGACACCTTGCTGTTTGCGACTACAAACATAATCCACTGGTTTATTGAGTGCGAGGTATAGAAACCGCTGGGTTTGATCGCCAAGGAGCTTGCCGTTGACGGTGATGATGTCGCCCGGGCGCACGCGTGCGCCAAGTGTTGGGACTTCACCGTTGACGGTCACCCTCCCCTTCTCTATCAAGTAATCAACCTGGCGGCGGCCGGTTGCGAGAGCGCTAGCGATATATTTATTGAGCCGAGGCAAGTCGGCCTGTGTAGCTTGCTCGGACATAGTCTCTCCGATTACACTCGTGGCGTTGGCGCAGGCGGCGGGGTTGGCGGCGTGTTATTTGGTGGCGTTGGCGGTTGGCTGGTTGGCATGCTGACGCGGCCATCGGTATCGATTTGGATGGTTGGCATACCGTCGTTGCCGGTAGGCGCTGAGGTCGGAGCTGGTGGCGGCGTTGAAGGTGTCGAGAACTGATTAAGCTGATTGCCTACCATGTTCTTCTCTTCGGCGGCTGTCGGGATTGATGGGGTCTTGTCGACATCGATACCTGCTTCTTTGGCGAGTTCGCGGTCCAGGAGCTCGTTGATATCGACACGAGATGTGCTTGGATCGTTAAGCGGCTGGATGATGCGGTTCTTGACCGATGGTGCAGCAGGGACCGAGGCGATCGGCTGACTTGTAGGCTGCATGGGCGCTGGCATCGGTGCGCTCGGCATAGCGGCTGGCGTGTAAGTGGCAGGAGCTGGTGTGCTCGGAGCGGCTGGTGGCGTGTACGTACTTGGCGCAGGTGCGGCAGGACGCGGCGACGGGAATGTCGGCGATGGCCGGTTCATGGCTGGCGCTGGCGTCGGCATCGGTGGTTGTGGCGCCGGGTTCGGAGCGGCGGCTGGTGGCGGTGGTGCTGCAGCTGGGGTTGCGCCAACTTGGTCGCCCAGTACCTCGTGGACAACGCGAATAACATCTTCGATGCCGACTTGCGACTTGACCAAGTATCTATCGGCGCCGAGCTGTTCACCGCGTTGGCGTTGGTCCTCGCTCGAGAGGGCGGTCATCATGATGACTTTAATATCTTTGGTTTCGGTCGTGGAACGCAAAATGTCCAGCATATCGAAGCCGCTGATTTTGGGCATCATGACGTCGCTGATGATAAGTTTAGGACGTTCCTTGATGGCCATAGCGAGCGCTTCTTCGCCATCGGCTGCAGATACGATGTCGTACCCTTCGGCCAGGAGGCGTACGCCGTAGATTTCGCGGAGGCTTTTATCGTCCTCAACAAGCATTATCTTGGTCATATTGATTTTATTGTAGCATAAGCTTTGTTGGCAGGGGCCTAATCTGAATAATTTCAACTTTTTGGCGTCGCCGCCCCCGGGGCGGGCCCCGGGGGCCCCCCGCCCGGGGGGCCCGGCCACCCCCCCGGGGCGGGGGGGGGTTGCGACCCCCCGGCCCCCCCCGGGGGGGGGCCCCCGGGGGGGGGGGGCGGGGGGGACGGCCGAGGCCACCTGGAGCGCCCGGGTGTCGGTGGAAACGCCGGCCCAGTTG
>CAZJVU010000005.1:0-16104 GCA_964550035.1 uncultured Candidatus Saccharibacteria bacterium
ACCTGAAGGTTTACCCGAAGAAAAAACTAAGGTAAGGGCCGACGGGCAGGACCCCTTCCTATTATCTAAATAAGTTCAGTTTTACGGCACGGGGCCGCGTCGTTCACCGTGAACGACGCGGCCCGCGTGCTTGCTCGGCCTACGCGGATGCCTCCTTGAAGAAGGTGACGACGGCGTCCCAGATCTCCCCGCCGGCCTGGCTCAGCTTGGGAGCCAGGTGATCGAACGCCGGCGGCAGCGTCGGCAGGAGCCGGCAGCCGGCCCACATCACGATGAGAACGCCGAGCAGAAGAAGTACCGACGGGAACTTCTCCCACGCGAACGACAGGGCGATCACGAGCAGACCGATCAGCGCGAAGATGAAGTTGCCGGTCTGTCCGATCTCCACGATGAAGTCCGGGTGCAAGCTGTTCGGGAAGGCGATGAACAGCGCCACCGAGGCGATGATCGCCGGGATGATCGAGAACGCCTTGCCCTTCTCCCTCGATGAGAGCCACACGGCCAGCACCCCGAACAGTAGGGCCACGACTCCAGCAGTCATGTCAACCTCTCTTACTCAAGCCCTGGCTTCGGTTGCCATGAGCACTCGCGTCATTATACTACTAGAAGAGATATCTTAAAACATATAATTTCATAAAAAGCGAAAAGCCAGGGGCGACGCACGGAAATTCCGCGCATCGCCACCTGGCCGTCCGACCTCGATGTCTAGCGGCGAGCCGCCGGGCGCTTCGTGTTCTCCTCGGCGACGGCGTGGTCGATGGGGCGGATGATGCCCTTCTCGACGAGCACGAAGCGGATGATGAACCACATCAGGAGGCCGGCCAGCGCGCCTCCACTGCTGACCAGCGCGGCGGTCTTCTGGCTCCAGCCGACGGCGTCGTAGCCGATCGGACCGATGAGGAGGATGCCGACCAGGAGCGCTCCGGCGATGCAGATCTCGGCGATGTGCATCGTGGCGCGCGGCTCGAGTCGACCGGTGTTCTTCGGGGTGCTCACGTAGTATTCCCTTCAGGGGTAACTTGTCGTGTGGACAACAAATAATTTAACACAAATAGCCGTCTAAGTCAATGTATTCATAAGCATTACAAACGAGGGATTCAATCATAGAAACTGTTGAGAAATATGTTGTATACTTAAGCGAGATGATTCTCAATAAACTCAAGGCAGCGCTGCCAGGTTCCGCTAATGGCGATCAACACCTCGTCGCGCTCGATATTGGTACGGAATTTGTAAAAGCACTCATCGCGCGGGTAGAAGGCGATGAGCTGAAGATTATTGGTGTTGGCCGCGCACATCAGGCGCTAAGCGATATGCACTCTGGTGCGATCGCTGATATTGCTGGCGTGGTTCGTAACTGCGAGATGGCACTGAGCGACGCAGAGGCGCAGGCTGGCCTTCAGGCCAAGCGCACGGTGATTGGTATCGCCGGGGAGCTCGTGAAGGGCATTACTCAGACGATTCGCTACAAGCGTCCGCAGCCGGACAAGCCGCTTGACCTCAGCGAGATGGAATTTATCATCGAGAAAGTTCAAGAGCGCGCGCAAATTCGAGCGCAAAAGGAAATCGCCTGGGAGACTGGCAACGCAGACGTCGAGATCAAGCTGGTGAACAGTGCGATCGTCAGCATCCACATCGATGGCTACAAGGTCAGCAACCCGATTGGTTTCCAGGGTAAGGACGTCGCAATCCAGATCTACACCGCCTTTGCGCCGATGGTGCATATTGGCGCGCTGGAGCGAACGGCCAGCGAACTTGACCTTGACCTACTGGCGGTGGCTGCCGAGCCATTTGCGGTGAGCCGGTCAGTGCTTGGGGTGGACGCGAGCAGTAACTTTACGGCGATCTTGATTGACATCGGTGGTGGAACGTCGGATATCGCAGTCGTGAACGACGGCGGTGTCGAGGGCACCAAGATGTTTGGCATCGGTGGTCGCAGTTTCACGAAGACGATTGCCGGCGAGCTGGATGTCTCGTTCGAAGATGCCGAGAAGTTGAAGCTTTCTATCGATGAGCCAAATCTCAAGGCTGACATCAAGAAAGGTCTGAACAGCGCCATCGACAAGACGCTCGAAGTCTGGCTCAATGGCGTTGAGCTGGCGCTGAGCGAGTTCGATGCGATCGACCACCTGCCGAACCGCATCTTGCTGTGTGGTGGTGGCGCAGGACTCGGGAAGCTCGTCGATGCACTCGAGGAACGCGACTGGTACAAGGGGCTGCCGTTTACTAAGCGCCCAACGGTACAGCGTATTCATCCGAGCGAAGTTGCTGGTATCACCGACACCACGGGTGACGTCAACGACCACACCTTTATCACCCCTATGGGACTCCTGCGTGTCGGATATGATACGATTGTAGGGAGCGCCGGCGGCGATAGCCTAAAAGACAAATTTAATCGAATTCTAAGCCAATAACCCATGAAAAAAGATGTTATCTACATCGACATCGAAGACGATATCACCAGCATCATCGGCAAGGTAAAAGACGCTGGTGCTAAGATCGTTGCACTTGTACCGCCAAAACGTATTGGCGTATTGCAAAGCGCAGTGAACCTTAAGCTCTTGCAGAAGAGCGCCGACGGAACTGAGAAGCGTATTGTGCTGATCACGAGCGATCACTCGCTGACTGCGCTTGCGGCCGGACTGAAGATTCCGGTAGCCAAGAACTTGCAGTCTCGCCCCGAAATTCCACAGCTCGAAGCACCCGAAGTTCCCGACGAAGAAGTTATAAATGGCGAAGAGCTCCCAGTCGGTGAGCTTGCCGCTGCCGCAGCCAAAGAGCCCGAGATGCCAAAGCCAGCCGTAGCTGCGCCGTCAACGGCCGACGACATCAGTTCGCAGGTTGATCTGCGTTCGCTCGGCGACAAATCAGGGAGTGCTGCCGATGCTGCCAAGAAGCCGAAGGACAAGAAGAAATCGCTCATCAAAGTGCCGAACTTTAATACCTTCCGTAAGAAGTTCTTCTTGATCGGGGGCGGGGCCGTGCTGCTGATCATTCTCCTGTGGTGGATGTTTGGCGTTGCGCCACATGCGACAGTAACTATCACCGCCAAGACCACGCCCATCAGCATCGACCAAACACTTTCGCTTGACCCAGGTCTCCAGAGTAGCAGTCCGGCCGATCTGAAGTTCAAGGCATCGTCGCAGCAGATCAAAAAGTCAGTTTCTGCTGACGTCACCGCAACCGGCACCAAAGACATCGGAAGCAAAGCCAGCGGTACGGTCACCATCACCAACTCGTTCGATAGCGACAGCAAAACCGTTCCAGCCGGTACGACATTTACGTCGGCAAACGGAAAAGCGTTTGCCAGCACCGCCGCAGTCACTGTCCCAGGTGCGAGTGTCGCAGGTGGTGGTATTCGCCCCGGGACCGCGCAGGTTTCGGTCCAGGCTGGCGACATAGGCCAGGATTACAACGTTGCAGCTCAGAGCTACTCCATCAGTGGCTACGATTCGCTCAGCGCTTCTGGCTCTGCTATGAGCGGCGGCGATAAGCAAACCGTCACCGTTGTGTCCCAGGCAGATGTCGACAAGGCCAAAACCCAATTAGCGCAGCAGGACACCAACGCCGTAAAGGGTCAACTAAAGAAGCAATTCAGCGGCGACTCCATGGTCATCGACGAAAGTTTCACCTACGACCAGGGTGCGCCGACCGTCAACCCAGGCGTGGACCAGCAGGCCAAACAAGCCAAGCTGACCGTCGAGACAACATACACATTGCTTGGCCTGGCGCGCAAAGACGTCAACGATATGCTCAATTCGTCGCTTAAGTCTGCGCTCGACACCAAGCCAAACCAAAGTATCTTCAGCAACGGCAGCAATGCTGTGGCCTTCAGCAACTTCCAGAAATTCGACAACGGCACATACTCGGCTCGGCTTGCTACGACAGGCTACATCGGGAGCAAGATCGATACCGAAGCGCTCGCCAAACAAGTCGCCGGGAAGCGTTACGGTGAGATCCAAGCCATCGTCAATCAGATTCCCAACGTCAACAACGTCGACATCAAGTTCTCACCATTCTGGGTGAACAGCGCCCCAGGAGATCCAAAGAAAGTAGACATTAAGTTTTCTATCAGTAATGACGGCAAATAAAGACGTACTACTAGGTCTGGATGTGGGTGAACGGAGGATAGGCATCGCAGTCGGAGATTCGATTGTCCGGTTAGCGTCACCCCTGACGACGCTGGATGTTGATGGCCTCGAGATAGTGCGGTTGCAGCGGCTCATGTGCGAGTATGAAGCGACAAAACTTGTCGTGGGCTTGCCGCGCAATATGTCAGGCGAGCCGACCGCGCAGACGGACTACGTTAAGCAGTTTGCGGTGCGTCGATTGGCTGCATTTGAATTGCCTGTGCAGTATCAAGACGAGTCGCTGACCTCTGTGAAAGCAGAGCAAGAATTGCAGGCGCGCAAGAAGCCATTCGCCAAGGGCGATGTCGATTCGCTGGCCGCAACGTATATTTTGCAAGATTACATGGAGGCACTCTAGATGGATATCAAACCAATCCGACCATTCAAGAAGCCCGGCGTGGGTCGGCAGAAGCCTGCCTCAAAGCTCCCAGCACCCAAGCCTACAGATAGCACACCGCTCAAAGTGCCCGAGGAGCTGCTCGAACCTGGCGCTAAAATGCCACTCCTGCCTGCAGAGACACCAAAGCGGTCGAAGAAATGGTGGATATTGGGCGGTTTGGCCGCGCTTATCCTGATCATCGTGATTGCTGTGGTAAGCGCTTTTGTATGGTATAACGGCGCCTTGCAACCTCGCTCCTCTGATAACCATCGTATACGAGTCACAATCGACCAAGGTTCGACGCCTGATCAGATCGCCAAGACACTCGAAGACAAGGGCGTTATCAAGAGTGCGTTTGCCTTCCAGATCTTGGTCAAGCAAAGTGGCGATCGAGACAAGCTCCAGGCGGGGACGTATTTATTCTCACCAACTCAGTCGTCGAAGGACGTACTCAATTGGCTGGTGGAAGGTAAGGTAGATACCTTTAATGTGACCATCTTGCCGGGTCAGACGCTGGCCGACATCAAGAAGATGCTCGTAAAGGAGGGCTTTGTGGCGGCAGACGTCGACGCGGCATTTGCCAAGAAGTACGATCATCCGCTCCTGGCCGACAAGCCTGACGGTGTGAACCTCGAGGGCTACATCTATCCAGAGACGTATCAGATCAACTCACAGACGACAGTCGAGCAGCTCCTCACACGCTCGTTTGATGAGTTCTATGCACAAATCCAAGCCAAGAAACTGCAGGCTGAGCTGAAGGACCATGGGCTTAACCTGCACCAGGGCATCACGCTTGCGTCGATTATTCAGATGGAAGCTTCGCACAGCGCTGATCGTAAGCAGGTCGCGCAAGTATTCGAGAAGCGGCTCAAGGACGGTATCACGCTCGGGAGCGATGTGACATTTATGTACGCCGCTAAGCTCACCGGACAGACTGCGTCGCCCGACCTTGACTCGCCGTATAACACACGCAAATACAAGGGGCTGCCGCCGGGAGCGATCGCCAACTTTACGGTTGATTCGCTGCAAGCTGTAGCCGAGCCGGCCGCAGGTGATTATCTGTACTTCGTGGCCGGTGACGACGGTGCTGTCTATTTTGCACACACAGAGGCGGAGCACGAGCAAAATATTAAGCAATACTGCACGAAGCTTTGTAACGAATAAATTCAAGTACGGGTCGGCCTGCGCATCACCGAGGGGCGATGCGCAGGCCGGGCCTTGCAGGCGAGTCACTCACCGCGCAAGATCATCCTGAATCCGACGGTCACGCCGACGACGAACGATATTGCGGCACCGAGGATGAAGTAGCCTCGGGCGCCGAACGCGTTCTCGATGGCCATGCCTGTGCTCATGATGAAGAAGAACAGGCAGACCGTGAGGATGACTTGCCTGCGCCGCGTTTGCGGGCTGGGTCGATATTCGCTTTGGGGCATCGATGACTCCTGTTTACCGAAACGGGCTAGCAGACGCTCAAAACAATAAACTAAACAGAGGTAGTTGTCAAATATAACAGGGGTGGAGAGCGCTTCAAAACCATTGACACTCGGTCCACCCTCCCGTACAATGTGTATGTACGCTTTGGTGGGTAGATTGCCATAAGCAGTTTACGTACACAATCGTCCTTCCTAAGTCGTGTCGCAAAGAGATGCTACTCTAACTGAAGTAATAGCATTTGAGGTCGACACATCTCTGTTCCAGCAACTGGAAGCTAAGGCACGAACGGAAGCTACTCGCCTGGAAACAGGCGTCAATGGAGAACGCATATTAGTAACAATATTGCTCTGGGCCAGGCGCAGCAACATGCGTCGGTTACCCAAACAAATCCGAAATTAACAGAAATTGCTACTAAAAATGCAGCGAAGCTTAAAGCTCGCACGAAAAAGTTGAATTTTGCTCTGGTTACGTCTCAGGTTGTGGTCGTAGCCTTTATTATTGCCATCGTGGCAATTGGTTACCGAGCCCCTGTTGAGGCGACTCAGAATGCTGGAGCTTCGTCTGTTCTTGAACAAGACCAGCCCAGCGTCGACCAAGTTGCAGCCGCAGACGTAGCTGCCTCTGTCGCGCAAAGTTCCAATATGTTGGTTAGCGCCAACGTGGCAAGCTTAGCAATTTCGCTGAACAGTAAAACCGAGCTAGCACAGACAGACAACAGCTTCATCAGTAAGCCACAGATCGTAAGCCAGACAACCGGTCGCAAGGGTGTAACCACCTACATGACCAAGGATGGTGATAGCGTGAAGTCTGTCGCGGCTGAGTTCGGTGTTTCCGAAGATACAATCCGTTGGGCCAACAACCTGACATCTGACTCGCTGAAGCCGGGCGCTAAGTTGACCATTCCAAGCGTCACTGGTGTCGTCTACACCGTCAAGGACGGCGATGACGCCGCGAAGCTGGCCAGCAAGTACCAGGCAGACAAAGACCGCATCATCACCTACAACGACGCTGAGCTTGCCGGCCTGAAGGTTGGCCAGCAGATTATCATCCCTGATGGTATCTTGCCTGAGAGCGAGCGTCCGGGGTATGTTGCGCCGACCAACGGCTACTCGAGTGGCGTCAACACAAGCACCGCTACGGCAACCTCTCTGAAGGTCGCCACCGCGGGTGGTAACGGATACGCCTATGGCTACTGCACCTACTACGCCTATAACCGTCGTGCCGAGATTGGCCGACCTATCGGCGGTAACTGGGGTAACGCTGTAACGTGGAGCACCGCTGCACGTGCCGCTGGATTCCGTGTTGACCATACGCCGGAAGCTGGCGCCGTCATTCAGAACGGTGGTGGCTGGGGTGGCTTCGGCCACGTTGGCGTGGTTGAGCGCGTGAACAGCGACGGTAGTTTAGTTGTTTCAGACATGAACTATGCTGGTTGGAATATTATTTCAACCCGTACGGTTTCAGCTTCGTCTGTTGATAACTACAACTACATTCACTAGATTGCTACGCAGTAAAAATAAGACCCGCTTTCAAGAGCGGGTCTTATTTGTTTGAAATGATTTCACAAAAAAGGTGTGCGGTGTGCCGCCACCCGTGCTTGGGAGCGACGGGCGGCGGCACATGTTCAGCTGTCGTGGGGCGGCATGCCGGCCCACCGGTTGGTCGCGTTCCCTGGCCGCAGCTTGCCCGTCAGGACCTTCCTGAACAGGCCGACGACGTGCGCGTGGCTGTCGCCGACGGCGAAGAGCTGGCCCTTGCCCAGGTGATGGGGGTGCTCGCCCTTGAGGTCGACGCAGCAGCCGGCGTGGGGGAACCCGAACCGATTGCCGTCGTACCAGCCGGTCGCAGCAGGAAGCCGCGATGGGACGCTGGAGCGCAGGGTCACGTTGCCCACGGTCAGTTCGTGCTCGAACACCGAGGGCAGCGGTGCGTCCAGGTCGTCCAGGACGATCTTGACCCCCTTGGGGTTGTTGCCGTTGTACTCCATCCGGAAGGCGACCTCCTTGTAGATGAACTCGGCCTTCCTTTTGTGCAGCGCAGCGCGCAGCTCGTCCGCGAAGTCCTCGTCCATGCCAGGGCCCAGAAAGGGGCGGACGTCGATGGCGACGATCAGCTTGGACATGCGTGTCCTCCTCGAAAACATCGGATTGCTGAAACGAATATACTATATAATAAAAATATTCAGAAAGCTATATCTTCGGCCGTATTTCAGGTATAATAAGACCACTAATGTTTGTAGACAAAGTAGAAGTACTAGTCCGAGCGGGAAACGGCGGCAATGGCGCAGTCAGCTTCCGTCACGAAAAATACATCGACAAAGGCGGCCCCGACGGTGGTGACGGTGGCCGTGGCGGCAATGTCGTATTCTTTGCCGACCGCAATCTTAACACGCTTCTGAGCTTTCGCTACAAACAAGAACTCACCGCCGAGCACGGTCAGGCCGGCTCCAAGCGCAACCGTCGTGGCCGAAGCGGCGAGGACTTAGTCGTGAAAGTCCCAGTCGGTACGCAGGTGTATCAAGACGGACGGCTTATTGCTGACCTAACTACTGCCGATCAGCGCACGATTATTGCGCATGGTGGCGAAGGCGGTTTTGGCAACGCGCACTTCAAGTCATCTGTTCGCCAAGCGCCAAAGGTCGCAGAGGTTGGCGAGCAGGGCGAAGAGCGTGCATTGACGCTCGAGCTTAAACTCCTCGCTGATGTTGGGCTCGTGGGTCTGCCGAATGCTGGCAAATCGACGTTTCTATCTGTCGTAACCAACGCGCGACCAGAGATTGCTGACTATCCATTTACCACGCTTACGCCGAACCTTGGCGTTGCGGACCTCGATGACGCGTCGCTTCTTATCGCAGATATTCCTGGGCTTATAGAGGGCGCAAGTGAGGGCAAAGGCTTAGGCGATGCGTTCCTTAGGCATGTTGAGCGCACGGCAGTTTTGCTGCATTTGGTTGATATCTACGATGACGATGTTGCTGCTTCGTTCACGACTATTCAGAACGAGCTGGCTGCGTATAGCCCGGAGCTCGCGAAGCGGCCGCTTATTGTGGCGCTCACCAAGATTGAGGGCCTTCCAGAGGACGGTATCGAGGCCAAAAAGGATGATCTCCGCAAGGTCGTACCTCAGGATGTGCCATTATTTGCAATCTCATCACGGGCACATACAGGTGTGAAAGAACTCCTGCACGAGCTTAAGCGTGCGGTTGTTGCCGCTCGTGTCGACAGTCTCGAAGAAGCAGAGGAGCAAGAGGAGCTTCCTGTTATTGGCCTAAGCGATGACCAGACGCGCCAGGCGTGGAAAGTGACGCATGACGGCGGTCGCTATGTGATCACCGGTCTCAAGATCGAGAAATTTGCGGCGCGTACCAACTTCGACAGCGAGCCAGGTCGCCGCCGCCTTTGGGATATCATGGGCAAGATGGGCATTATGCACGAGTTGGAACGCCAGGGCATTAAAGAAGGCGATATCGTCGCGTTCGGGCGGGTCAGTGACCATTCTATGACGCTTGGCGAGTAGATCGCTCGTGTACATACCTCTGTTATAGCAGTTTGGATAGTTTTTCTGCAGAAAAATACTTGCTTTTTGTATGTCTTTCTGTTAAAGTATGTAAGTCATCAGTGAGGCAGCAATGCCCGCTGTGTTTTTTAACAGGTTAGACAAAGTATTTTTGGCAGGGCTTGCTCGTGTCGCTCCACGTGAGCGCCATGGACAAGCCCCGCCAAAACAAGGAATCGGCCTCGACGACGGCCAAGGAGCGGGAATCTACACCGGCAGAAAGAGTTCGTCATGCGACAACCCTAGGGGCATCAGCCCCTGTTCCTGCCAACGCAGAACACCACACATTCTGGCCGCAGTCGAATATTCGGAAGGAGAACGGCATGAAACGACATCCGGGTTCCAACGGAACACCCCAACTCTGATCTACCGGCGCGACGCTTCGTCCCCAGCCCGGCACTGACCGGCGCCGCGGGCGACGAAGCCGCTTCACCCTGCTCCATTCTTCGCCGTCCGGACCCGGCCATCGGCCGCGCCGCGGGCGACGAGGATCGCTTTTCTGGAGCACCCGCCGGCCATCGAGTGGCCGCGGGCTTCACCCGTTCCACCGCCGGTCACGATTGACCGCGGACAACCGCACATCGTACCGACCCACGGGGAAGACGACGGACCGACCGCCGGCCACTGAGCCGCAACCGCGAACCGTGCGCACCGGATCACCGGCCCCAAGATCACGAGATCGACACCGCGACGCCCCGGGCAGCTACCACCGCCCGGGGCTCCGGCCCAAACTTTGTCTAACCTGCTTTTCCATGAATTTTCGCGGCGCCTAGTAGGGCGTTTTTGTTTTGCCCGGAAACCTGCGCTACACTAGTGTGGTGAATACATTCTTCTTTTACGACCTCGAGACTTCAGGATTTGACCCGAAGCGCCAGCGTATCATGCAATTTGCCGGTCAGCGCACCGACATGGATATGAACCCTACCGGCGATCCGATCAACGTGCTCGTGGCTCTCAGCGACGAGGTGCTGCCCGATCCGGCTGCAGTGGTGCTGACGGGTATTACGCCGCAGAAAACGCTTGAGGAGGGTTACAGCGAGGCTGATTTTTTGAAATTATTGCACGAGCAGGTGCTGACGCCGGGCACGATTATCTTGGGCTTTAACAGCGTGCGTTTTGACGACGAGTTCATGCGCTACACGTTGTACCGCAACTTCTACGACCCATACGAATGGGCCTGGCAGGACAACCGCTCGCGTTGGGACATGCTGGACGTGGTGCGCATGACGCGTGCGCTGCGACCAGATGGTATTGAGTGGCCATTTGATGAAAACGGGCAGCCGCAGAACCGCCTAGAGAAGCTCTCGGCAGTGAATGGGCTCGATCACGAACAAGCGCACGACGCGCTCAGCGACGTGGTCGCGCTGATCGCCGTGGCCAAGCTCATCAAGACCAAGCAACCGCAACTATTCGATTATCTGCTAAAGATGCGCGACAAAAAAGAAATCGCCAAGCTCGTAACCCTGGATGATCCAAAACCGTTCGTATACGCCTCTGGCCGATACTCGAAGGAGTTTCTGCATGCCACCGTGGCACTGCCAATTGGCCCGGGCAGTAAGCCGGGCTCGGTGCTCGTGTACGATCTGCGTTCAGACCCGGCGCAGTGGATTGGGAAAACAGTCGACGATCTCAAGGCTATTCGCTTCGCAAAGTGGGAAGACCGGCAGAAAGAAGGATTCGTGGCGTTACCGGTGAAAGAGCTTGCGTACAACAAGTGCCCAGCAGTTGCGCCGCTCGGCGTACTTGATGACGCGGCGCAGAAACGCATCAAGCTCGACATCCCCACGGTCGAGAAGCACCTGAGTACATTACGTACGGCAGGAGTCCTCGATGCTATGCGCGGAGTCTTCGTCCGCGACGGGGCATTTCCAAAGGCAAAGGACGTCGACGCGGCGCTGTACGATGGATTTATCGGTGACCGCGACAAGCCCAAGATAAGCGCGGTGCGTGCCGCTGATCGTGAGTCACTTGCCGACTTCGACCCAGGATTCACTGACGAACGGCTCAGCGCGCTCCTGGTGCGCTACAAAGCTCGCAATTATCCACAGAGCCTTAACCAGAACGAACGCGCGGGGTGGGAGGCTTATCGAGCCGAGCGAATCAAGAGTGACTTGCCCCGCTTTAGTACTGAGCTGCAGCGTTTGAGCAAAGAGCTGGATGATGACAAGAGCTTCCTTCTGAGCGAGCTCCACTTGTGGGCTGAAAGCATCGTGCCTTTCAGCGAGTAGGTGGCCTGCTTGCGGATCCAGGCGACGATGCGGCGCATGTGTGGCTTGGACCATGCCGTGAGCTCGCGGGCAGCGATGAGGATGATCATTGATACGGCCACGGCAAGAAGGCGAACGGGTGTAGTAACTTTGACGATAGCCGCGCCAAAGGCGTGCAGCTTTCGCTTTGTATCGACGGCGATTTTATAGCGCCAGTTCTGCGTCTTGGCGCGTGTGGCGGCGTAGCTTTCGGTAAAGCCGGCGACGAAGAGTGATGCACGGCGTTCTTTTTGTGTGGCGATCGGAGTAGTGGGCGTTTCCTGGACCTGCTGGTGGTAGGCGCGGCGCATGTCTTGAATCTGCCTAACTGGCCGTTGGCGATAGAACCAATAACCGACGCACAGCGCGAGGACTCCGACCAGCACCATCATGACGGTGGGCGGCAAGCTCACGGGTGTGCCTGGAACTTGGCCGATCATCAGGAACATCATAAAGGCCATTAAGATGCCCGTCGCCTGGAGAACCCAGACGGCAAGTGCAGCAAAACTAAGCCCAATGACGTACCTCATATATCAACCACCTATAAAACAACTAAATTCTACTGGTATCGTACCATGTACTTGATGCGCACACAAGTATATGAGAAAAAGCTAACGTTTTCTTGAGGAACGGGCCTTGTCGATGGTTTTTTTGAAGCGGTGCATGACTGTGGCGCGGAGTTTTTCGGCTCGCTCAAACTCGGTTGCCAAGATAGCCAGTCCCAGAAAAATAGTGACCCAGCCGGGGCCTGGCAGTACGAGCATGGCGATTCCAGCTAAGATAACGATCGTTCCGACGATCGAAACGAGCACGCGTCGAGCGGTTCGGGGGGTTTTGCGCCATGATTTCTTGAGGTGTTCCATAAGTTCAGTATACCTGGTTATGAGTGAGTTGTGGTAGGCGCCGCAACCATTCGCCCGCAATGCACGTGGTGCGGGCGAATGGTTGGGCGGTTTGCCTAGTCGGATGGGTCATCACCCCAGGCGAAGTTCCACTGGCTGGCGGTGGTGAGGTTGCGTGTCGCACGGAACAAGTCCGAGCGGGCGCGACTCACGCCCTGCTGGGGTTCGATGATGAAGGCGAGCCCGTCGCTTCGCCTGACGATCTGCAGGCCGCCGTCGATGGAATCGAGCAGTCGCTTCGATGCTGTCAGGGTCCTGTCGGTGAGAAACCACGTTGCTTCGCAGACGAGCGTGACCCAGGGACGTGGGGCGTTCCCGTGGAGCGTGGCGACCACCTGAGTGGTCGGGTTCGGCGGTGTTGACGTTGACATAGTTCTCCAATCGCGAGTTGTATCAGGCTTGCCAAGTGTACTCTTTTGTGGCGTATGTTTCAAGTTTTTTGTGTAACATATAGTTCCACCAGTGGCGTAAAGGACACTCGAAATAACAGATGAAACCGTGTATAATAGGTCGCGATATGAGTGGAAGTATAGATGTACGAGGTGCACGGGAGCATAACCTCAAAGATATTAGCGTGAGCATTCCTCGCGACAGTCTTGTGGTTATCACCGGGCTCAGCGGTTCTGGCAAATCAAGCTTGGCTTTCGATACGATTTACGCCGAAGGTCAACGTCGATACGTCGAGAGCCTGAGTAGCTATGCCCGCCAATTCTTGGGGCTGATGGAAAAGCCTGACGTCGATCAGATCGACGGCCTCAGCCCTGCTATCAGTATCGACCAAAAGTCGACCAGCCGTAACCCACGTTCGACGGTCGCAACGGTCACCGAGATATATGACTACATGCGCTTGTTGTATGCTCGCATCGGCATCCCGCACTGCCCGATCGATGGCAAGGAAGTCGAACGTCGCAGTTCGCAGCAGATTGTAGACGAGATTTTGACCATGGCTAGCGGCGCCCGCCTGATGATCCTCGCCCCAATCGTGAACGACAAGAAAGGTGAGTTTGCGCACATCCCCGAACAGTACCAGCGCGCTGGGTTTGCACGCGTCCGCGTGGACGGCGTTATCTATGCGCTCGAGGAATTCCCTGAACTCGATAAGAAAAAGAAACATACGATCTCGGTTGTTGTCGACCGCGTGGTAAATAGCGACGAGAATCGTAGCCGAATTTCGCAATCTGTCGAGCAAGCACTCGAAGCCGCGGAAGGTGTTGTGCAGGTTGTAAACGTCGACGCTGAGACTGAACGAACGCTCAGCGAGCGCTATGCCTGTGTGGACCACCCAGAGATAGAGATTCCTGAGCTCGCGCCGCGACTCTTTAGCTTCAACAGCCCGCACGGAGCTTGCCCGGTGTGTACTGGTCTGGGCACTCGCCTGGAGGTTGACCCTGAGCTCGTTATTCCGAACGGCAACCTGACCATCAGCGAGGGCGCAATTCGCCCGTGGAACCGCGTACGAATCGACACGTGGTACATGAAGAAAGTTGCTGCCGTAGCGGAGGCATATGGCTTTTCGCTGCACGAGCCAACAGGTAAGCTCACTGCCGATCAGATGAAAATCCTACTGTATGGCACGGGTACGCAGAAATATAGCGTCGAGCTAGGCAATGGTCGCTCGTTCATGACTGACTTTGAAGGTATTATCCCGAACCTTGAGCGCCGCCATCAGGAGACAGACAGTGATTTTGTGCGCCGCGACATCGAGCGGTTTATGCGCGAGAAGAAATGCCACGCTTGTGGTGGCGCCCGTCTGAAGCCCGAAGCGCTAGCCGTCACCGTGCACAACCTCAATATTATGGATGTCTGTGGCCTGAGCGTTGCCGACAGCCTTGAGCTTTTCAGTAAAACGCTGAAGCTGACCGAGCATGAGCTGTTTATCGCGAAGCAAATCTTGCGCGAGATCAACGCTCGCCTGAGCTTTCTGAACGATGTTGGCCTGAGTTACCTAGAGCTGTCACGCGCCGCCAATACGCTGAGTGGTGGCGAGGCACAGCGTATCCGCCTGGCAACGCAGATTGGCTCGGGGCTGCAGGGTGTGCTGTATGTGCTGGACGAGCCGAGTATCGGGCTGCATCAGCGCGACAACGACCGTCTGATCGCGACGCTGAAACATCTTCGTGACCTCGGTAACACGGTTATTGTCGTCGAGCACGATGAAGATACCATCCGCGCCGCAGATCACCTGCTCGACATCGGTCCAGGTGCCGGTATTCATGGCGGTCACGTGGTGGCTGAGGGTACGCCTGCTGAAGTTGCAGACAACCCAGACAGCATCACCGGCAGATTCCTAAAGGGCACCGAATCGATCGCCACACCGAAGAAGCGTCGCGCCGGTAACGGCAAAGAGCTCGTCATCCGTGGTGCCCGCGAGCACAACCTGAAGAATATTGACGTCACTATCCCGCTCGGCAAGCTCGTGGTTGTCTCTGGCGTGTCAGGCTCCGGCAAATCGACGGTGGTGAATGACATCTTGGCGAAAGAGCTGAGCCATCGCTTGCATCGCGCCCAAGAAGTCGCCGGCCGCCATGACGACATCGAGGGCATGAGCGCGCTGGACAAGGTCATCGTCATCGATCAGTCGCCGATCGGTCGTACACCGCGCTCCAACCCAGCGACCTATACTGGTGTGTTCACGCCTATTCGCGAGCTCTTTGCCTCAACGCCTGAAGCCAATATTCGTGGCTACAAAGCCGGCCGATTTAGCTTCAACGTCAAGGGCGGTCGCTGCGAAAACTGTCAGGGTGACGGTGTAATCAAGATCGAGATGCACTTCCTGCCGGATGTCTACGTGACCTGTGAGGTCTGTAAAGGCAAGCGTTACAACCGCGAAGCGTTGGAGATTCACTACAAGGGCAAGACCATCAGCGACGTTCTGGAAATGACCTGTGAGCAAGCCGCTGAGTTCTTCGACAATATTCCGTCGATCAGCAACAAGATGAAAACACTCGTCGAAGTGGGCCTAGGCTATATCAAGCTCGGCCAGCCAGCCACGACACTCAGCGGTGGTGAGGCGCAGCGCGTCAAGCTTGCGACCGAGCTGAGTCGTCGTTCGACTGGTCGCACGCTGTATATTCTGGACGAGCCAACGACAGGACTACACAGCGCCGACGTCAAGAAACTCCTTCACGTACTTCAGGCGCTTGTCGAGACGGGCAATAGCATGGTTATTATCGAGCACAACCTCGATGTCGTGAAGTCTGCTGACCATGTCATCGATATGGGGCCTGAGGGTGGTGAAGGCGGAGGAATGGTCCTGGCCGAGGGCACACCAGAAGAAATTGCTAAAAATAAAACCAGCTACACTGGTCAATATCTGAAGCGAATGTTGAAATAAGTTTACATTGCATGGTTTACTCTAGGTCGGGGGGCGCGGACGCAAAGACGCGGGCCCCCCGGTATGATATAGCGGGCGCGCGGGGGGGCGCCCCACCAGCTGAGGGAATCGGAGGGCCCCCCCCCCC
>CAZJVU010000005.1:16114-40152 GCA_964550035.1 uncultured Candidatus Saccharibacteria bacterium
AAAAAAAAAACCTTGAAACTTTTTAATTTTTGTTTCTCCATGTTTTAATTTTTTTTTTTTTCCTTTTTTTCTTTTGGGGGGCCCCGCCATAAAATTGGGGGGGCCCGACCTTTTTCAGTAGCGCCGGTCGCCGTAGTGCACCAGCACTCGTTCGAGATAGCGCTGCACCCACGCAACTGCCGCTTCGCAGGCTTGGACGCTGTCCCCCATGATGGCCGTGGCAAGCTCGAACATGCCTATCACCACCTGAAGGCACTGTTCCCCTGAGAGGTAGCGGTGCTGCGCCAGCCGCTGAGCGACTGTGCGGCTCGTTCTGGCCCGCTGGTCAGGAGTTACCCTCGCGGCGTGGGACGGTAGACTCTTGCGCCTGTCGAGACAGTCGAAGACGTACTCGGTCAGGAGCGGTTTGAGCGCGTCGTCAAGCGGCCTGGGGCATCGTCCGCGGTGCACGGGTCGTGACGGAGGCCTGGGGCAGTTTCTGTGGGGCTTCCTGATCTTTATCGAGAAGAGGATGGTGGCGTTGATGATGCTGCCGGCTTGCTGGCTGACTGCCGCGCGCATCGAGGCATTCTCGAGTGCGAGTGCGACGTCCTGAGGCATGTCGCCCCACTGATGTGTTGACATTCTCACTTCCCTGAGGTCGTTTTTTGAACAACGGGAAGTAGTATATATGCATTTTTTAGTTTGTCAAATATAAGTGCTGTGTAGATGGAGCCCCACCCGGTCGCCTGGGGAAGGAGGCGACACGGGCGGGCTCCGGCTCAGAATCCTCGATCCGTCGCGTAGATCGTTTGGCTCGGGCGGCCATAGCGGAGCGTCCCGACCGGGCGGTTGCCCTGGTACACCTCGACGTACCGCATGTGGCCAACATCGGTGATGTGCAGCTTGCCGTTCGAGACCACGTCGCCGATGGACACGGTGGTCTGGGTTCGCCATGTGCCGACGCCGTGCGTCAGCTGGCCGATGTAGACCCTGACACGGCGGAGGGCCAGCTCGTCGTCCTCGGTGCTGACTCGTTTGCGTTGACGTGAAGCTCCCACGATTCCTCCTCGTAGTCGAGCGGTTCGGCTCAGAACGTCCGGACCAGCCGATGGGTGCTGTGGTCGTAGACCAACGTCACGATCAGCCGCCTGCCCCGGTACAGCTCGACGTGCCGCTCCGGACCGTGCTCGTTGGTTTCGATCTTGTCGACGATGCGCATCCGGCCGCCGGCGACGATGTTGTCGATTGGAAAGTCGGCTCCGTCCGGCCACGTGCCCGCTCCGTGTCGCAGGCGGACGATGAAGCCCTCCACGCGCTCGGCGGCGGTTCTGTCGGTTTCGTGGATGAACTCCTTGCGCGGAATGTCCGTCACGGTTCCTCCTCGGTCGGGAATGATTCTGACAAATGGTAATTATAAAATTTATGGACAAAATGTGCAACTGCCTCCGGGTTCTACTCAGATCGCGCAAAACGCGCTACTATGGAATGTGGCCTATCGACCGCATTAACCAAGGAGGAATGAATTTATGGAAATTACATCAATCCGCGCCCGACAGATTATCGATTCACGTGGTAACCCAACCGTCGAAGCCGACGTACTGCTCGCCGACGGAACACTTGGCCGGGCCGCTGTGCCATCTGGTGCATCGACCGGGAGCAACGAGGCTGTCGAGCTTCGCGATGGTGGCGACGCATTCGGTGGCAAAGGCGTCATGAACGCGGTCAGTAACGTTAATGACGTCATTGCCAAAGAGTTGATCGGCAAGGACGCGTCTGATCAGCGCGGCATCGACCAGGCAATGATTGATCTGGATGGCACGCCAAACAAAGGTAAACTCGGCGCCAACGCAATCCTCGCTGTATCGCTGGCGGTTGCCAAGGCAGCTGCGCAGTCGCAGAAGCTCGCGCTGTACGAATATTTCCGCAGCCTCGCGCCCCAGAGTGACAAGCTCCTTCTGCCAGTTCCAATGATGAACATCATCAACGGCGGTAAGCACGCGGCTGGTTCGACTGATATCCAGGAGTTTATGATTATGCCAGTCGGCGCGGCGTCGTTTAGCGAAGCGATTCGCGTGGGTGCTGAGATCTTCCATGCCCTCGCCAAAGTTCTGAAAGAAAAAGGCTACGGCACAACCGTCGGTGACGAAGGCGGTTACGCGCCACACGTCAAGAACGGCAACGCCGAAGCGCTCGAACTGATCAGCCAAGCCGTCGACAAGGCCGGCTACAAACTTGGCGACGACGTGGTCCTAGCGTTGGATGTCGCGGCAAGCGAGCTCTACGTCGGTGGTAAGTACACGCTCGCGACCGAGAATCGCAGCTTGAGTTCCGACGAAATGGTTGACTGGCTGGTCGAGCTGAGCGACAAGTATCCGATCGCCTCTATCGAGGACGGCCTGGCCGAAGACGATTGGGAAGCCTGGGCAAAACTGACCGAACGCCTCGGCGGCAAAGTGCAGATTGTCGGCGACGACTTGCTCGTCACCAACGTCTCGTTCCTGAAGCGCGGCATCGGCGAGAAATCGGCCAACGCCATCCTCGTGAAGCTCAACCAGATCGGCACACTCAGCGAAACAATCGACGCCGTCACCATGGCGCATGACGCCAATTGGCACGCCGTGATCTCGCACCGCTCGGGCGAAACTGAAGACACGACCATCGCGCACTTGGTGGTCGGCCTGGCGACTGGGCAGATCAAGACCGGTTCGATGAGCCGCACCGACCGCGTGGCCAAATACAACGAACTGCTGCGTATCGAAGAACAACTTGGCGACGGCGCGGAGTACGCTGGCCGTAGCGCCTTGGGAGTACAGTAATGGCATATCTTGTGCTCGTTCGTCACGGGCAGTCAGAATGGAATTTGTTGGGTCAATGGACCGGCCTGACCGATGTACACCTCACCGACGAAGGTCGCGAAGAAGCACGCCGCGCTGCAAAGACGCTTGAGGATATCGACTTGCACCGCGCGTATTCCTCGAAGTTGACGCGCGCTAAACACACGCTGGACGAGATCGTCCAGCACCTCGACCGCCACGATATGGAACGCACCGAGCATGAAGAGCTCAACGAGCGTGACTATGGTGAGCTGACCGGTAAGAACAAGTGGCAAGTGAAGGAAGAATACGGCGAAGAAAAGTTCATGGCCTGGCGCCGCAGCTGGGACCATCCGGTTCCGGGTGGCGAAACGCTCAAGGATGTCTCCCAACGGGTGCTGCCCTTCTATGAGCAGCACATTCTGGAAGACCTGCGCAGCGGCAAGAATGTTATCGTTGCGGCGCATGGCAACTCGCTACGGGCGCTCATGAAGCATCTCGAGGACGTAGCCGATGACGACGCGCATAAAGTCGAGATCATGACCGGTGAAGTCTTGGTCTACGAGATCGACGACACTGGCAAACTCCTCAAGAAAGAAGTGCGCCTAACAAACGACAAGAAAGTGTAGCCAGGCAACGGCTTTGGCTTACGAGCCCCGCGCCACTATGCGTGGGGCTTTAGCTTTTGGTGCGACGGAACTTAGCGAGGAACTGTGCGCGGGACTCTTTGTCTTTCAAGATATGGATGAGCGGTGAACCCATCGTCAGCAGGGTAACGAGCGCAATAACCGGCAGGATGAGGTTGTCGATATTGATGCCGTGACGCTCCAAGAAATCGCCCGCAAAGTAGCCGATGTATGTGACGAGCGCTACCCAGATAACGGCGCCCAAGACGTTATAGAGCGTAAAGACACGTTGATTCATTTTGGCCGCGCCCGCGACGATCGGCACGAAGGTACGCACGACAGGAATGAAGCGCGCAAGCAAAATGGTCATGGGACCGTATTTCTCATAAAACTTCTCGGCGCGCACGAGGTTATCGGGATGGAACAGGAGCGAGTCTTTGCGCTTGAAGATACGATGTCCAACCTTGCGGCCAAACCAATACCCTGCGGCTTCACCGAGCACGGCTGCAAAGACCAAATACAGCACAAGCACATGAATGCTCACGCCAAACACACCTTTGGTGGCCAAAAATCCGGCGCTAAACAGCAATGTATCACCGGGCAAGAAAAAGCCCAGCAGCAATCCCGACTCCGCAAAAATAATAGTCATGACGCCCAAGACGCCAACAGCTCGTATCAGTTCAGTAAGGTCAATTCCTGGCAACATGATCATATTCTATCATGCCTACCATGAGCCAAGCCTCTCATGGGCATCAAAAAAGTGTGCGTTTCACGCGGCGTACAATCTGTTAGCTCAGACTGTACTCCGGCTGCACTACGCTTAACTCACTTTTTCTGACGCTCATGAGAGGCTTGGCCACAACAATCCGGTTATGGCATAATGAAACCAAATGGGTGGGACACTTCCAGGATTAGACGACTGCGGCGCACGCCTGACAGAAGACGGTGTGCGGTTTTGCGTGTGGGCACCTTTTGCTGAGGTGGTTGCGGTGACTGGTGACTTCACAAATTGGGCAGACGAAGGTCTGGAGATGAACCGGGGGCGCGAGGATTGCTGGTACGTGGATGTTCCGGGCGTCGAGGTCGGCCAAGAATACAAATTTCTCATAAAGCGTAATGGCCAGACTCTTTGGCGCAACGACCCTCGAGCGTTGCAGTTGACCGCATCTCAGGATAGCTCTGTGATCGTAGACCCTGTCTTCGACTGGGGTGATGACCGCTACAAACTGCCACCCGCTGAAGAAGCGGTGATTTACGAACTGCACGTCGGCACATTCGTGCGCAACGATCCAACATTGCCCGGCACGTTTCACGATGCGATGACCAAGCTCGACTATCTGGTCGAATTGGGAGTAAACGTCATCGAAGTAATGCCCTGCAGTGCTGAGTGGATGGACCGCTGGTGGGGGTATACGCCTAATAATATCTACGCTGTCGAGGCGGCGTATGGCGGACGCCGTGCCTTTATGGAATTCGTGAAAGCGGCGCACCAGCGAGGTCTCGGCGTTATCTTAGATGTGGTCTACAATCATCTCAATAAAGACGCCGGCCTCGATCTTTGGCAATTTGACGGCTGGAGCCAGGGTGAGGACAAGGGCGGCATTTATTTTTACAACGACGACCGTTCACATACGCCTTGGGGTGAGACGCGACCAGACTTTGGTCGGCCGGAAGTTCGTCAGTATATCGTGCAGAACGCCCAGATGTGGGTTCGCGATTTTCATATCGATGGTCTCCGCCTCGACTCGGTTATTCATCTGCGGAATACCGAGGGCAGGAATAACGACCCAGAGCACGACTTGCCTGACGGCTGGAAGCTCTTGCAGCAAGTGAACGATGGGGTGCGAATGATAAAGCCGCATGCCTTGACGATCGCCGAAGACCTGCAGAGTAACGAGTGGATTACGAAGCCAGTCAAGGATAAGGGTGCAGGGTTTGGTGCACAGTGGGATCCAGTTTTTGGTGGTATTTTGCGCGAAGAGCTCGGTCCGCAGGCGCATGATGAACCAAATATCGAAAAGCTGCGTTGGGCGGTTGGCAGCCAAATCAATGACAAGCCGTTCACGCGCGTTATCTTCACCGAGTCGCATGACACGGATGCTGGCGCGACGGGCGGCAAGCGCTTTGATGAAGCAATCGACCCTGGTGAACCGGCCAGCCTGAAAGCCCGCAAGCGAACAGCGCTGGCCGTGGCAGTGCTCTTCACGTCGCCCGGTATTCCTATGGTCTTCCAGGGGCAGGAATTTGAAGAAGCTGGTGCTTTCTCGCACTACGCGGCGTTGGACTGGAGTAAGGCAGATACATTTGCGGGTATTCTGGCGCTTCACAAGCATCTTATCGCGCTTCGCCGTAACAAATACCATAATACAGCGGGGCTGCTGGGGCAAAATGTTGATATCTTTTTGATCGACAGGCAAGCAAAAGTCGTGGCGTATCATCGCTGGGACAGGGGCGGTCCGACGGATGACGTGGTTGTGGTTGTGAATTTTTCGGATAAGCCATTGCGGGACTATGAGCTGTCATTTCCGGCTTCTGGCACGTGGTGGACTCGCCTCAACACCGACTGGAAGGGCTATGGTGATGACTTTGGCGACCTCAAGATCGAGTCGGTTGAGGCGAAAGCCGTGCCGGACGATGCCAGCCATTTCGTCGGCAAAGTGACGGTTGCGCCACAGAGCGTTCTCATCTTTTCCCAAGATTTGTAGCGTATTGTTGGACGCGTGGAGAGCGCCTTGCTTGGAGCGTGAGTGTTCTTTCGGTTTAAGGCACCTCGGAAGCACGATTTGTGTTATCCAAACACAAATTGTGACCCGCACGTGCCGCAAACCAAAGAATCACTCAAGCGAATGAGCGGCCAGAGCGAAGATGCTATACTAAGAGTACATATTCCAGGAGGGACCTATATGGGCGAAAAAGTTGAACTGTCAGTAGAAAACCGAGAAGTAACTGGTAAGAAGGTAGCTCACTTGCGAAGCGACGGCTACGTGCCAGCAGTTGTGTATGGCCACGACTTTCCGGCTCAATCCGTTATGGCGCTCGAAGTACCAATGACCAAAGCCGTGCACAAGGCGGGCAAGCACCAACCAGTTGAGTTAGAAATTGGCGGTAAAAAGCGCCTGGCAATGATCAAGGCCATCGACCACGACCCGGTCCACCGCGGTATTCGCCACGTTGCATTCCATGTCGTGAAGCAGAACGAAGAAGTTGAAACCGAAATTCCCGTTGTCGTCACTGGAACCGGTGAAACTCCGGCTGAAAAAGCAGGCTTGGTTATCTTGACCGGAGCCGAGACGGTAACGGTCAAGGCGCTGCCAAACAACCTGCCTGATCAACTCGAAGTTCCGGGCGAAAAGCTCGCCGAAGAAGGCGACAAACTCACCGTTGCTGATATCCGCGCGCCAAAGGGTGTCACCATTACGAGCGACCCCGAGCAGGTCGTTGTAACGGTCTACGAGCCGAGCGCCCTCCAGGCGGCAAATGAAGCAACCGGCGGAACCGCAGAAGCTGGCGACGAAGCGAGCGTTGAAGCCGAAGAAGGTGAAGACACGCCACAGGAAACCCAAGCCGAAGAAGACCGCCCTGGTGGCAAGAAGCAGTTTGAGCCAAAGGGCGAGTAGGTTCGATGCAGCTTTTGACGATCTTTGCGGCGAAGTACTTGTTCGTCTTTGTCGCTATCCTTGCCATCTATGCCTGGACACAGCTGCCTAAAGCGCTGCGACTTCGGGTGGCTATTCAGGCGCTTCTTGGGCTCAGCTACGCGGCGATCTTGGTAAAGATAGCTAGCGCGTGGTTCCCCGAGGCACGGCCGTTTGTGGCTCACCATTTTGAGCCGCTGGTGGCGCAGACGCCGGATAGCAGCTTCCCGTCTGATCACACGACGTTTACTATGTTGGCGGCTTTCACTATCTTGCCGTTTGCCAAGCGATGGGGCTGGATACTTGCCGGCCTGGCGCTGATCGTCGGCGTTGGGCGAGTTGCCGCGGGCGTGCACTGGCCGCAGGATATCCTCGGTGGTATCGTGGTTGCCGCACTCTCTGCTGCGGGCGCATACTATACGGCTAAATGGATTGTCTCGACATGGCAAACAAAAAGACAAACCCGAACCAAAGCCTAGAGAAACCCGGCCAGTGGTTCCATCCGCGGTCGCTCCTCGACCGCACGTTCGAGATCGGTATCATCCTGAAGGGTTTGGATGGCGTGATCGAGCTCGCTGGAGCGGTGCTTGTGGCGTTCGTTCCGGCGCACGTTATTATTCGATTTGCGACGCATTTGACCGAGCGCCAGCTGAGCAAAGACCCGCATAGTTTTATCGCCGGGCATATCCTGCAGTATACGAACGAGCTTGTCGGTCAGGGGAAGTGGTTTGCGACGTTCTTTTTGCTGACGCACGGCCTTATCAAGATCGTATTGGTCTTCGGCCTGCTGCGCAGTCTGCCGTGGGCGTATCCATTTGCCTTTGTGACACTCGGTTCGTTTACGATATACCAGTTTTGGCTGATTGCCACGCATCCGACGGTGGGGATTATCCTTTTGACGCTCTTCGATATGTTTATCATTTGGCTCACGTGGCGTGAGTATCAGAAGGCTAAGAGTTAAGGTCGGGGCTCTCTCCTTTCTCGGCACTTACGGGTCACGATTTGTGTTTGGATAACACAAATCGTGCTTCCGAGGTGCCTTGAAAGGAAGAGAGCCCTGACTTAACTTAGTCCTCGATAAAGCCGCCCGACTGGTGCGCCCATAGTTTGGCGTACAGGCCTTTTGTCTTTTGGAGCGCCTGGTGGGTGCCGTCTTCGACGATAGCGCCGTCGCTCAGTACGATGATACGGTCCATCTTCTGGATGGTGCTCAGGCGGTGTGCAATGACGATGGTCGTGCGACCCCGCATGAGTTGTTCAAGGGCCTGCTGGATGTATACTTCGCTCTCGGAGTCGAGCGCGCTGGTTGCTTCGTCGAGTATAAGGATAGGCGCGTCTTTCAGGATGGCCCGCGCAATCGCTACACGTTGTCGCTGGCCGCCGCTGAGCTTGACGCCTCGTTCACCGACGATTGTGTCGTACCCTTTTGGCAAGTGGGAAATAAAATCATCGGCAAAGGCTTGTTTGGCCGCCTTGCGAACATCATCAAGCGTCGCGTCGGGATTGCCATAGGCGATATTTTCGAAAACAGAACGGTGAAAGAGCAACGGCTCCTGGGGGACGTAGCTGATGGCGCGGCGGAGACTGGTTTGTGTCACTGCGCGCACATCTTGACCGTCTAGACTGATGCTCCCCGAATCAACATCGTCAAAGCGAAGCAGGAGGCGAGTTAGCGTAGACTTACCGCCACCGCTCGGGCCGACCAGCCCAATCTTTTGGCCAGCGGGTATGGTGAACGATAGGTCCTTGAACACAGCTTCACTGCTGCTCTCATCGTGGTAGCTAAATTGGACGTCTTTGAGCTGGATCTTGCCGGCGGTAATGCGAAGTTTTTTGGCGTTAGGCCTGTCGACGATCTCAGTGTCTTGGAGGATTATTTCGGTCATGGACGCTGCGGCCAAGAATGCTTCTTCGATGTTGCGGATCATCGATCCAACTTCGAAAAGCCGACTGGTGAGCGTGAGCATATAGCTAAACGAGAAGATTCCGACCGCCAGCACGCCTGGGTCGCGTTTGACTAGAAAGCCAACGTAGGCGATAAGCCCAATCTGCATCGCCAGCAGCACGCCCATACGAACAGCGCCGGAGCGCGCCGTAAAGCTCCAGTCCTGGAGGCGCAGGTTGAGCAAACGTTCGTTGAGCGTGCGGTGCTGCTTTAGCTCACGCTGCTCGCTGGCAAATGTCTTGACTGCCTGCGCATTCACCAGCGTGTCAGAGAAATGCGCCACGTTGGCGTTGGATGCTTGCTTGCGCAGGACGCGTCGGTTGGATCGCCTCTGGCTCTCGAGTATGGTGAGCACGAGCGTGGTGACGGTAATTGTCAGCAGCGCCAGGCCCATCGGTAACGAACGACTCATGACGACGCCAATGCCAATGATCATAATCAGTGCGAACGGCACCATGTTGATGTAGACCGTATCGATCAGCTTGCCAAAAGCGTTCGGATAGTCGAGGGCATTACTCACAAGCTTGCCACCTATGTTGTTCGAGTGGAATCCGACGCTCCGCGCCAGGATAGTCGAGAGTGCTTTTTCGGTGAGGTCCGCCTGTGTTTTGGCGTGGAGCCGTAGCAGATTTGTGAATCCATACCAGTTGCTCCATACTCCCACGGCCGCGGCAATAATCAGTGGAACGATATGGTTACTGATATCACCGCGACCCGTGGCTAAGTCGGCAAGGGTACTACTGATGAGGAACGGTACAGCAACATTGATACTGATGACGCCGATCGGGTGGGAAAGCGAGCGGAAAAAGTACGGTTTGTTTTGCAAAATAGCGTGAACAAAAATACGGATTGTCTGGCGCTCGAAGTTTGAATCTCGCTGGCTTGCTTCTGCCATACTTAGTCCTCGATAAAACCGCCTGATTGATGTGCCCACAGCTGCGCGTACGTGCCTTTGGCCTCGACGAGCTCGGCGTGGGAACCTTGCTCAATGATGTCGCCATTGTCGAGCACGATGATGCGGTCCATCTTCTGCACGGTACTGAGGCGGTGCGCGATGACGATGGCAGTGCGGTTTTTCATCAGCTCGGTGAGGGCTTTCTGGATCAGCCGTTCGCTTTCTGAGTCGAGTGCGCTGGTTGCTTCGTCAAGCACCAAGATTGGTGCGTCTTTCAGGATGGCGCGTGCAATGGCGATGCGCTGCCGCTGGCCGCCCGAGAGCTTCACGCCGCGTTCACCTACGAGCGTGCCGTATTTGTGCGGTAGCTTTTCGATGAAGTCTTCGGCGTGTGCTTTGCGAGCTGCATCGGCAATTTCTTCGTCGGTTGCGTCGGGCTTGCCATAGGCGATGTTTTCGCGAATGGTGCGGTGGAAGAGGAGCGGTTCTTGCGGGACGTAGCTGATGCTGCGGCGCAGATCGTCCTGGGTGATACTGGCGATGTTCTGGCCGTCGATAGCGATTTCGCCGTCGTCTATATCACTAAACCGGAGCAGTAGGCGTGTGAGGGTCGTCTTGCCTGAGCCAGATTGTCCAACCAGGCCGACCTTCTCACCGGCCTTGATGTGGAGGTCGAGGTCACGGAACAATGTGTCGTGCTCGTCGGCGCCATCGTGGCGGAACGCAACGTGATTGAAGTCGATCTGTCCGGCCTTGATCCGTGGTTTCTGCGGTTGTTGTGGGTCTTGGACGTCGGGCTCGATAGCGAGAATCTTCACCATATCGCTTGCATCGCCGAACGAACGGTTGTATTGGCGCAGGACATTCTGGAAGTCCCAGAGTCGCATGCCAATCCCGCCGGTGTAGCTCACGACCAAGAAGACAGTGGCGATATCGGCATGGAACACCCCAACGCCGACAATCGCAAGGATGATGGCCACGATGCTGATACTACTGGTGATGACGCTTGCGTACATTTCGCGCTGCGTGGTGGCGCGCATAGAGCGGAGGCCCATTTCGCGGGTGAGCGAGGCTGCCTTCCAGTGGTTGGCGCTTTCATGCTTGGCGGCGGCGAAGCTTTTGACGGCCATCACGTTACTAATACTGTCGGCAAGGAAGCCAGTCTGTTTGCTCTGTGCTTCGGATTCGAGCGTATTAGCGGTGCGGACAGTGCGGCTGAAGAAGACCGTACCGACAATGTATACAACCGACAAGCCAACCAGCGTGAGGGCATACAACGGAACGCGCGGCGCCAGTATCAAGATAGTCGCGATGATAGCGATGACGAGCGTGTAAAGGTTGAAAATAGTTGAATCGGTGAAGCGGACGTAACTGCCCGTCAGCTTGGTTGCCTGCGAGACAAGCGAACCGCCGAACCGATTGGCGTGAAAGCCGGCGCTGAGTTTGAGCAAGTGATCAAATACTCTCTGGGACATATCGCGCACAACGCGAAGCTCCAAGTGCCAGATGAGCCAGATGATCAAGCGCCACCCAGCAACACCGCTGACGACTGTCGCACCAGCGAAGAACACTATCTGCGTTCCGAAACTTCCCCACAGGTCTTTCGCGTTGTATGTACCTTGCGAAATTGTCTGGAGAACTTGCGACGTAATGTACGGCTGCAGGAAGTCAGCAACCAATATATTAATAGGCAACACGAGAAGTAGCGGAATCAAAAACTGCGGATAGTGCGTGGCATGACCGACGAATAGTTTGATTGTTTGTTTGGTTGTGGACATAGAAAGCTCCTGATAGAAGTGAAAATGATGTTAGATTGTGAGGTAAAAGTAGTTTAGTAGGCGTAAAGCACGGTGTTAGCCTTAAAGGCGTCGCGTGCAGTTGCTTGCAAAGAGAGTGCGTTCCCATAGCGGACCCCAGCTCGCGTCGCGGCGAACTTGTATGCTTCGGGTCGTAACTGGTGGATTAGCGGGCTAGATGCCATAACGCATTCAAGTATAGGGCAAAGTAGTTGAGCTTGACAACCTTTTTCTTTGAGTAGTCGCTCCGTATCTGTTATACTGTTGTCGATTTATGCAGAAAATTCTTTTGTACTACAAGTTCGCACCCATCGCCGATCCAGAGGCTGTTCGCCTGTGGCAGCGAGCGCTGTGCGAGAAGCTAAACTTGAAGGGTCGTATCATCGTATCGACACACGGCATCAACGGTACGGTTGGTGGCGATATTGACGATCTCAAGAAGTACGCGCGTGAAACAAAACAGTTTGCGGTGTTTAAGGGAGTAGTCTTCAAATGGAGCGAAGGCACGCGAGATAACTTTCCGAAGCTCAGCATTCGTGTTCGCCCTGAGCTCGTTGGTTTTGGCGCGCCGGAAGAAGTGCGCGTCGATGAGCACGGCGTTGTCGGAGGCGGAAAACACCTGAGCCCAGAGCAGGTCCATAAGCTCGTCGCTGAGCGCGGCGATGACGTTGTCTTCTTCGACGGTCGCAATAAGCACGAAGCAGCGGTGGGCAAATTCAAAAACGCTGTTGTGCCCGACATCGAGACGTCCAAGGATTTTATCCGTGAGCTCGAAAGTGACAAATATAGCGATATCAAAGACAAGCCAATAGTCACGTACTGCACCGGTGGTATCCGTTGTGAAGTTATTAGCGCCATGATGAAAAATCGTGGTTTCAAAGAGGTCTACCAGATAGATGGTGGTATCGTGAAGTACGGTGAAAAGTACGGTGACGACGGACTGTGGGAGGGCAAACTGTATGTCTTTGATGGGCGCTTGGTGACGCAATTTTCCGACAAGGCAAAGGATATCGGGCATTGCATCCACTGCGATGCCAAGACGAGTAACTTCATAAACTGTATTAACAATGCCTGCAATAATTTGGTGCTGGTGTGCGAAGCTTGCAAAATAACGCAGACAACGTGCAGTGACGATTGCCGGACGCGTGTTGGTGCTGAGATTTCAGCTGTAGCGTGATCCCCGGCTGAACGGGGATCACGCTACAGGTCCTGGGAGCGCTGGGCTAGTGCTCGAACGACCACATGCGACCGCGGGCCTCTTCAGGAGTGGCCTCGCGGACGATCATGCCCCTCAGGAAGTCGAGGTGCGTCAGTGGGTGGGTACGGTGGCCACCGTCCGCGGTGCGTTCGGCGGTCGCCGGGAATCCGGAAGAGGCATCGTTGAACCGCTCGACCTCGGCCCGCGTGATCTTCACGAAGTTCCAGGTCTCGCCGCCGTCCATGCTGTACTTGAACACCTTGTCCACAGCGATGTGCGGAACAAGGGTGGTGAGCGACTTGATGTTCTGTGGCATAGCTACCCTTACGGTGAGTGGTCGGGACAGAACTCGTTATATCATCCGTAGCTACTCAGCACAAGCGTACCATAGACTTATATCTTAGATTATTGTATTATATGTTAGTTCGAGAGACATACTCTCGTATCTGGCAAGCAACACGTGAGGAGTATGTGATGGGCAGGTTCAATCCGCAGACCCACCCCCGGTTCTTCAGGACGGTGGCGATCGTCGGCGGCATCATCGTTGGCCTGGTGATCATCAGCTGCGCCTCCGGGTGGCCGGCGTTCATCTGGCACTGACGCCAACGCTGACATCCCGTCATCCGAGCGTTTGCGCCGCCCTTCACGCCACCGCAAGGGGCGCCAAGGGCGGCGCAGCGCTTGCCAACTTACCACTCCATGAATCATAAAGTCATGCTGATGAGCTGTAGACAGCGAAAGTGGTAGGCATTTACGTGTAGATATATTTATTGTAAAATATATATCATGCAATTGAGGCGCTTCTCTGGAAGACGCCCCACGCACACCCACAAGTAGGCAATCGACCCTGGAGGCGTTACATGCGTATCCGAACTGTTTTTCTGAGAGTGGCAGCCGCGGTCCTCATCGTGGCTGGCACCGCGGGTGCCGTCATCGGCGTCCAGGCCAGCGACAACAGTGGCGTGGTTGCGGCGGCTTCGTCGAACAGCTACGTGGCAGGTCCGCAGCTCGTGATGTGGCAGGGCGCCGAGAGCCAGCTGCGAGAGTTGGACTACCGGCTGGTTTCCAAGGAGGAGACCTTCCTGACGGATTCGCGCTCCGTCCACTCATCGACCTGGATGAAGATGGGCGAGCCGACCGTGAAGCTCACGGACGGCTACCCGGCTGAGCCCGGGGTGTTCCGCGTCGACACGATCAGCTTTGCCAGCACGCCTGGCTACGTCGAGTTCTGGTGCAGCAACCGTGACCCGGCGGTGCTGGACTTCAACGTGGACAGCTCGATCAACGCCGCGAAGGCCGAGCGAGCCGAGGTCATCGCCGGAACGGACAAGCCCGGCCGGGACGACACGACCGGGTACGACGGCGTCGAAGGGTACTCATCCTGCTGGATGAAGTGACCTGTCCGGCGCTAGCCGCCACCACCGCGCGGTCCTGCCTACACGTGGGGATCGCTTCATGAATGTGTATTCATGCTGATGAGCATCTGAGCCGCTGCGCGAAGATGGCTCGTACCGAAGGGTATGAGTCTCAAAAGAGCGAAAGCGATTATCCAGATATGGAAACACCCTCACGGGGAGGGGCTCCATCGCTAGAAGCCTCCTCCCTCAAGAGGGTGATGGGCGGTCAGGACTCGTTCGCGGGCGCTCTCCTCAGGAGGAACCTGCCGTCGAGTCGCTCGACGATGCCGTTGTGCACCTCAGCGGGGATGCGGCAAAACCTGCGCCCCAGGAAGATGTTTCCGGCGCCGAGCCCGTAGGCGAGGGCTTGGGCCGAGCTGATGTGCCCTGCCCACTTCGTCGCGGTGCTGAACCACCACACTTGGACGTTTCCCAGTGCGATCACGTCCTCGTAGCTGGCTGGAGGCTCGCATACTTTACCCAGCAGGCCCCAGATGAGCAGCGTGGCCAAGGCCTTCCGCCCGTCCGTGATCATCGAGGGCGTGATGAGCGTGGTGCCGTTACGAGCTTGGAAGCGGAGCGGCACGACGGCCGGGTTGCTTTTCTCCTCGGTGAGGACTGCCAGCTTGAGGGCTTCCTGATCCGTACTCATGGATATCCCTTCGTCGGATTTGGGGTGTTCCGTATGATAAACTAAAAGTATACCCCTGTCAATAATATGCAGGGTAGCCAGGTTTTTCTCACTTTCGGATTATAATAGGAGTGAGCGATCTATAGCTGCATGTCAGAAGTCTTAACTATGAACAAGAAACTCGCCGCCAAACTCAAAACACTCCCAAACTCACCTGGTGTGTACTTTCACAAGTCTGCCAAGGGCGAGATTATTTACGTTGGCAAAGCAGCGGTTCTGAAAAACCGCGTGCGCCAGTACTTTCAGGACTCACGCCTGCGCGACGCCAAGACCGACGCGCTCGTTGCCGAAATAGTCGATACCGACTGGATAGAGGTTGAGTCAGAGATCGACGCGCTGTTCCTCGAAAGCGAGATGATCAAGCGCTACAAGCCACGCTACAATATCTTGCTCCGCGATGACAAGTCGCAAATATATGTGCGTATCAATATGAAAGATGTCTACCCGTACATTAGTTTCACCCGGCAACCGCTGGATGACGGCGCGGATTATTTTGGGCCTTACTACAACGGCTGGGCGGTGAAGAAAGCACTGCGCTATTTGCGCCGCGCGTTTCCGTATTCGACGCATGTCACGCTGCCAAAGCGAGTGTGTCTACAATACCACCTTGGACTGTGCCCAGGAGTGGAGGAGCACAAGGTTAGCAGTAGCGACTACAAAGCCACACTCCGCAAACTCATTATGTATCTGAAGGGTGAGCGGCATTTGCTCGTTCGCCAGCTAGAGAATGAGATGAAGACCGCGGCTGGTCACGAGGAATTTGAGAAGGCCGCAAAACTGCGCAACCAGATCTATAATTTGCGCGAGCTACAGAAACAGATTGTATTTTCCGATCGAGAATTCATGGATATCAGCAAAGACCAAGCGCTTGTCGGACTGCAACTGCTGCTCACATTGCCTGGAGCGCCGCGACGTATCGAGGGTTACGACATTAGTCATATGAGCGGCACAAACAATGTCGCGAGCATGGTTGTCTCCACGAATGGTGTGGCCGATAAGGCCGAGTACCGCAAGTTCAAGATGCAGATTCCGGGCAACAACGACTTCGCACACATGAACGAGACGATGCTCCGACGGTTTAGCGGTCGGCATCTCGACTGGCAGAAGCCCGACCTGCTTCTGATCGACGGCGGTAAGGGTCAGCTGGGCGCGGCGCTCGCCGGACTTGAGGAACGCGGGGTGCATATTCCGGCTATTGGTCTTGCGAAGCGGCTGGAAGAGATTGTCATTCACAAAGAAAAGTCGGGTATTACGCTCAACCCCGATGCTTACCCTGAAGCTTCGATCGTGGAGAGCGATGATTTCTACATGGTGCTTTTGCCGCGCGATTCGCACATCGTCAAGCTCCTGCAACGCATCCGCGACGAATCGCACCGATTTGCAGTCAGCTACCACACGGTACTCAAGCGTCAGAAACAGACAGCCAGCGAGCTGGAAGAAATCCCCGGTGTCGGCCCGGCAACTCGCAAGAAATTAGTGCAAAGTTTCGGCAGCCTCCGCGCCGTCAAGAATGCTAGTCGCGAGCAACTTATCGGTGTCTTGGGCGACAAAAAAGCCGCCATCATCTGGAAGTGGATCAAGCACGATTGACTTTTGAGGCAGCAGGAGTATAGATAATAGCATCCAAGTTCTTCTGAGAGGGGAAGTACATGCCGCAACCGTATACCTACACTGTTATCGCGCGACTCTCGTCGTTCGACGGTGGTAGCAAACAGTGGAGCGGCGAGGCAACCATCGGCATCCGCGCCGACTCCAGCCAGGGGTACAACGCGCTGCGCGCGGACGTACGTAGGCAAGCCGAAGCAGCAATGAGACGCCACGGCTGCGTGCCAATTGGCGAGTTAGTGCTCGTGCGGTGGGAGCCGACGGGTTCCAGCAGATGAAGACGGACGTGGGTTTGGGGCGGTTACGCGCCCCAAACCCACTGTAACCTTTGACTTACCAGATTTTTGCGCGATCAGCCGGCGGCAAGTAGAGCTTGTCGTTTTCCTCCACGTGGAACGTTTTGTAGAAGCTATCGCAGTTACTGAGCATAGCGTTGACGCGGAAGCGTTCGATTGGGTGTGGATCGCTGAGGGCAAGTTCGCGTTTGCGCTCGTCGCGTGAGTCGCCGCATTCGGTGCTGGCAAAACTGATGAAGAAGACTTCTTCGGCGCTCAGATCGCCTTCAATTTTTTCGGAAGGATCTGAAACTTTCGCGAGGAAGGCGTGATGAGCGAGTTCCAGGCCGCCGAGGTCAGCGATGCTCTCGCCGATGACCAGCTTGCCCTTCATGTGCACGCCAGGCAGCACTTCGAAATTGTCGGCTTGGTCGATGATTTTTTGCGCACGGTCGGCAAATGCCTTGCGCTCCTCGTTGGTCTGCCAGGTTCGGACATTGCCGGATTCGTCAAACTGGCACCCTTGGTCATCAAACCCGTGCGTGAACTCGTGTCCAATAACCGCGCCGATTGCCCCAACATTTGCGGCGTATGGTGCCGAGGGGCTAAAGAACGGCGGCTGCAAAATCGCGCCAGGGAAACAGATAACCAAACGGTTCGGGTCGTGGTAGGCATTGACCGTCTGCGGATACATAAACCAATCATTGCGCGAGGTTGGCTCGAGGAGTTTGCCGAGCCAGTAGTCGGTGGCGAGCTCTTCGGCCGCGAGAATGTTACGGAGGTACGCGTCGGGTTTGATAGTCAGTGCGCTAAAGTCGCGCCACTCGTCGGGATAGCCAATGAGCACCTTGATATTGGCAAGTTTGCGCTGCGCGGTTTCCTTGGTTGGGGCGGTCATCCAGTCGAGCGCTTCGATGCGCTCTTTGTAGGCGGTGCGAATGTCTTCGACGATGTCGAGGACTTGTTTCTTGGACGATTCCGGAAAGTGCTTTTCGGCGTAGAGTTTGCCGGCGCCTTCGCCCATAGTTCCGTCGATTGTCGCGGCCACGCGCTTCCAGAGCGGGAGGATTTCTTTGGTGCCGCCAAGGACTTTGCCAAAGAACTCAAAGCGCAGCTGCGAAAGCTCCTCGCTGATACGACCAGCGTATCGGATGAGGAACAACCATTTGAGGTATGTTTGCCATTCGGCCAGCGACTTTTCGGCGATCATTGTGTCGATGTGCTCGATGACCTCTGGCTGGTCGACACTGATGCGGCTGCGCGTGTCCCAGCCGAGCGCCTTGGCATAGACGGCCCAGTCGATGTGCTTGTATGTATCAGTCAGTTCGGTAAATTCTACACGGTGGTAGTTGCCCTGAACGTCGCGGAGCGCCGTGCGACTGCGGTTGATGGTCGCGAGCGACAACTCAAATGTCCACAGCGTGTTCCAGAAGTCGTCTTCGCTCGTGGCAAGCTCCGGGAAATGAGCGTACATGGCGCGGGCGTGGTGCTGATATGCCTCGCGGATAGACTGCATCTTCTCGTTATCCTCGAGGTAGTAGTCGCGGTCCGGAAGGGTGAGGCGTGGCTGCATGAGGCGGAGAATGTGCGCCGTGCTGTCCTTGTCATCCGCATCAATGATGGTCCGCCACGGCGATGAAACATCCACGCGGTGGAGTTCGCCCATCACCCGAATGAGCTCTGTTGTATCAGTTGCTGCGTCGATCTTCTGGAAGTATTCACGCATGACGCTCATCGCTTCGTCGCGCTGCTGGTCGAAGTCGAGGCCGCTCTTATAGAAGTCGCGCACTTGTTGCTTGAGGCTGTGTTGTTCGAGGTCTTGGTTCTGGAGCTCTTCGTAGATAGTACGCATATTCTTTAGCGCTTCATCGTGCAGGATGCTGAACGATCCCCAGCGTGTCTCGCTGGCAGGAATAGGGTTGTCGGCCAACCACCTGCTGTTTACGTAGTCAAAGAAGTCATCTTGAGGGCGAACTGTCGCATCGAGGCGTTCGCCGTACGGTGTAGTGCTTTTGGTCATGATTAGTATTGTAAGTCGCGCGTCGTGATGCGCCAAATGCTGATGTCGGGGCTATGCATGGTATACTGATGAGTAAGGAATTACATGCAAAGACAATTTTATCTTTTCTTGCTTCGTTGGGTCTTGAACAGCTTAGGCCTGTGGATTGCCGTACGCCTGTTGAATGGTCATGGGGTGACCTATGATGAATCGCAGGGCTTCATGCTCTTTTTCTGGGCTGGACTTGTTCTGTCTCTGGTGAATGTGGTACTGAAACCTATTATTGTGATCTTGTCGCTGCCGGCAATTTTGCTCACGTTGGGACTGTTTACACTTCTGGTGAATGGCTTTATGGTATGGTTCGCGGCGATCCTTGTAGGAGGTCTGACCATCTCTTTCTGGGCCGCAGTACTTGCTGGGATGATCATCAGCTTGATAAACTATGTATTAACCAACCTGCTTGACCTAAACAAATCAGGAAGAACCGCATGAACACGCATACACTTTTGAGCATTGTGACTATCACCTCAGCCGTCCTTATGACCGCTGCCGTTTTGCTGCAAGCCCGTGGCGCAAGCCTGGGTGCTGGGTTTGGTAGCTCTGGCGAACTGTTTACGACCCGGCGTGGAACAGATAAAAGCCTATACGAAGCAACTATCGTGCTGGCAGTGGTCTTTGTCGGCTCGTTGCTCGTAGGCCTCTTGATAGGATAGATGTGAACGCGCGTCTGCGTAAACTCGAAACCGGCGAAACGCAAACTGAGTTTCGTGGTCGCTTGAGGCGCTTAGAGGGCGCGACTGTCGGACATGCTCAGAAGTTTATTGTTCGCCGCTGGAAGAACCTCCAGGAAGTTCGCCGTCTGGCGGGTGCGTGGTTGCTGGCTATTGCGGCGTTGATCGTCGCGGCATTTTGGCAGACATCACAGGTGGCCAGCCTGTACAGCACTGATATTCCGGCTGAAGGTACGACATACACTGAAGGCGTTGTTGGAGCTGTCGACAACCTCAACCCGATCTTTGCAAGCACGCCCGCTGAGAAGTCGGTGTCGCGTCTTGTATTTGCGAGCTTATTCTACATCGACCGACGCAATACGCCGCAGCCTGAGCTCGTTGACCACTATACACACGACGAAGCGGGGAAGGTCTACACCATGACACTTCGCCATGGCGCTCGCTGGCAAGATGGCATACCGCTGACGGCCAAAGACGTAGCCTATACATTTTCGGTGATCAAAGATGCCGACGCGCATTCGCAGCTCTACAGTAGCTGGCGCAATATTACGGTTGAGCAGGTCGATGACTATACGGTGCGATTCACACTGCCTGCGCCGTATACGCCATTCCTCAATGCGCTGACGGTCGGCGTATTGCCGGAACATATGCTCAGCAAGGTGCGTCCATCCGAGCTTCGCTCGCACAGCTTTAGCCGCAACCCCACGGTAGGAAGTGGACAATTCATATTCCGCGATGTGCGTACCATGGGCGCCACAAAGGATTCGCAGTCAATCGTCCGCATGGATGCTAACGAAGACTACTTCCTCGGCGCACCAAAGCTCAGCCATTTCCAGCTCCACGCCTACAGTAACCGCGATGGCCTGGTAAATGCCTACCGGACACAAGAGGTCGCGGCGATCAGCGACGAGAGTAATGGCCAGCTCGAAGACCTGGGCTCGCAGAATGGCGCGGTGCGCACCGACTCGCCTTTATTCAATGCGGTCTATGCATTCCTCCAGATGGATAGCCCGCTGCTAAAAGATCCAAAAGTACGCAATGCGCTTGAGCTCGCCACCAATCAACCGGCACTCCTTAGCCAGCTCCATAACCGCGTCCAGGCTGTGACTGGTCCACTGCTGAACGGCCAGCTAGGGTATGATCCCGCGCTGCAGCAATCGCCTACTGATATCGAAGGGGCAAAGAAGCTTCTGGATGACGCCGGCTGGAAACTCGGCTCCGACGGCAAGCGCCTCAATAAAGACGGCCAGCCGCTGCGCCTCCAGCTTGTCACGCTTAGTAGCGGCGATTTCCCCAGCGTTGCGCAAACACTCATGAATCAATGGGCGAAGGTCGGTGTGAGCTTTGATTCGCAACTGGTCAAGCCAGAAGATATTCAACAGAACGTCATTATCCCTCGCGCGTACGATGTGCTTATTTACGAGCTTGCCATCGGGAGTGACCCAGATGTGTACGCATACTGGCATTCGTCGCAGGCGACCGACCGTGGATTCAACCTCTCGGAGTACAAGTCTCCTCAGGGCGATGATGCCCTAGACACGGCTCGATCACGAAGTGACGCTGCGCTGCGCATCGCCAAGTATCGAACATTTACGCAGCGCTGGTTGGCTGATGTGCCAGCGATCGGGCTCTACCGGCCGAACCTTACCTACATCCAGACCAAAGGAATTACCAGCTTCCCAGCACGCAACCTTGGCGATCCAGTCGAACGTTACAGCAACGTCCGCTACTGGTCGGCCAGCAAGACGCAGATGCGCCCCACGCTTTAGGTAGATAGAGTGGCTACTCCTCGGTCAGCGTGCGAGCCACACGCTTCGAAGTACGAAGATACGGAATCCAAATGAATGCGTAGAGGGCGGTTCGTATAAAGTCCGACGGGTCCTGAACTTCCTTTAGTATTGCAGCGTTGTTCTGGAATACGCTCACAGCCCAACCCCAGTCGATGAGCGATACTGCTATCATGCCAGCAATGTAGACGATCGTCATGGTTTTAGCTTTGCGCTTTCTTTTAATCATGAGGTAGAAGACATACAGTGCAAACACACTGAGCGCAAGGTTTGCAAGCAGCTCAAACCCGAGGAGGGCCTGCATGCCAGGGTAGGCGCCAAAGTAAGGTGCGGTCTGGTTGTACGTCGAGAAATCCTGGGCGGCGGCGAACAGATACACGAGCACTGAAATACCCAGGCCTAGTACGAGCAAGAAGAGCCATCCCTTGATGCCATTCAGTTTATCGGGCTTCGTCTCGTGCGTTTGGTCGGTTGCAGCGGGCTGAGTAGCTTCTGGAGATGCAGAATCATCTTTCTTAGTCTGGGGGGCTTCGTTGTGGCCGGGTTGGTCCATATACTATCCTTTTGTATTCTTCTGCGATCTCCGCTGCGGCGCCGGGAAATCCACAGATAGTTTTAAGTAACGTACTCTAAGTTTTATCACAGTTTGTCTGACTATTAAATATGTTGGGTTAACTCTTGAATTTTCTCTGTTAACGGGGTATTATTGACCAAGTTCACCCTCATGCGCGAGTGGCGGAATTGGTAGACGCGCTAGCTTGAGGGGCTAGTGCCCGTTTTAGGGCGTGGAGGTTCAAGTCCTCTCTCGCGCACCAAGGTAAAAGACCAGGCTTCTGTCTGGTCTTTTACCTTGGTCTGGTGGAGAATACTTGAACCGTGGGTCGTACACTGCCAGTGGCGGTGTACGTAATCCTTGTTTAGCTGAACGAGCAATTTGCCGCAAGGCAAATTTTGCCGAGTGAGCAAGATAAGAACAAGTCCTCTCTCGCGCCATGAAAAAGTCTGACATCTGTCAGACTTTTTCATGGTGACACCTGGGTGGAGCAAATGAATTGACACAGTAGTATTTATATGGTTTATTATAGTATAAGACAGTACACACCCTGAGAGGATTCTGTCATGACCAGGAACATCGCGTCCGTCCGCGCCATCAACCTGGCGCCCGAGTTCGACACCTCGAACCTCAAGAAGAAGGGCAAATACGCCCTGGAGGTGATGATCGACTACCGCTGGGTGCGGCTCCCCTGGAGCAACCCCAAGGCCCGAAAGAACCTCGACGCGGCCGTGACCGCTGCGAAGGCGGTCGTCGCGAAGTTCAACCCCGGGGCGGAGCGCATCCCCACCGCGGTGCGCATCGTCCGCGTCGGCGTCATCTTCGGCACGACCATCGAGGCCACGCCGGAGGTCGACGTGACGCCGTGCTACGTGGAGATCTACGTGAAGGGCGGCAACCCCGACTTCTCGCCGGCCGGCTCCGGTCCGGACCCCATCCCGTGGGGTCAGCAGGGCTGGCTCGCCGTCACCACCGTCCACGACGCCTACAGCCCGGCCACCCTCGTCAGGGAGGCCGAACGCCTCCTGGGTCACGACGCCGTTCTCGCCACGCGCATTTCGCGCAAGATCTGCGGGCATCCGATGATGGTCTGGGCCTCCGAGCCCTGCTGATCAGTCCTCCGAGACCTGTCCACCCCCCTAGCCGCCACGCCTCACCACGACGTGTGTGGTAGCTAGGGGCTACCACCCGAATGCTCAAGCGAGTCTTGAGCCTTGGGGCGGATTGAACTCACAGCGAAGGTTGTCCAAAATATACAATCTTGCCTTTATCTAGGTTGCTACACTAAGGCGTAGGTAGTAACAGAAAGGGATAACCCATGAGAAAAATAATTGTTCAAGAATTCATGACACTCGACGGCGTCATGCAGGCACCTGGTGGTCCCGAGGAGGACGAAACCGGCAAGTTCAAATATGGTGGCTGGACTGCACCGTATTTTGCCGAAGCTGACGATGCAGCTGGCGAGTTTATGAAGCGATGGATGGAGTCGACCGATATCCTTTTGGGACGGAAAACGTATGAGATTTTTGCGGCCTATTGGCCTGAGCACGCAGAGATGTGGCCGGGCATCAACGATGTCACAAAGTACGTCGTTTCTGGCTCGCCGATGGATTTGACTTGGCAAAACTCCAAGCTGATCACTGGCGATACTGTCGTAGAGCAGCTCAAAGAGCTCAAGCATTCTGAAGGCTCAGACATAAAAGTGCACGGTAGTGGTAATCTGGTTCAGACATTACTCCAGAACGACTTAGTCGATGAGTTGTGTCTCATGACCTTCCCAATTACATTAGGCACAGGCAAGCGATTGTTTGGTGAAGGTACCAAGGCTGCGGCTTTTGAGATGACAGACAGTTTGATTACGAAAAATGGCGTGATCTTCGCCTACTATAAGCGAGCTGGCGATGTAAAGACTGGGACGATCGGCGCCTAGAACCTAACTTTCCCTGTAGCCAAAAGACCAGGTTTGAGCCTGGTCTTTTGATTTACGACAGATGTGAAGCGGGGCCCCCCGGGGAACCCGGGGCCCGCGGGGGGGCCCCAAAACAAACCCCCGGCCCACGGCCCCCCAAAACACACCCCCCAAACCGGGGGCGGTTGTGGGGGGGGGGTG
>CAZJVU010000005.1:40162-89362 GCA_964550035.1 uncultured Candidatus Saccharibacteria bacterium
GCCCTGAATAACATTCTTTCCCTTCTCCCCAAAACACCTGGTTTTTTGGTTTTTTTTTTTTTTCCCATTTTTGTCACGCGGCCCCCGGGTACCCCGGGGGCGCCGTGGGTGGCCACCTAACACTCCCGGAGGCCCATGTCCCCCTGAACCGTCACCGCCAATGCGTTGCCGGTTTGGAGCGGGGCGTGGGGGAGATCGCCGAAGCTGCCGGCGATCGCGATCAGCGTCAGGACGAGCTGGCCGTTCTTGCGTTCCACCAAAGCCCACCCTCCGCTGCCGAGAGTGCTGTCGAAGGCATATGCCTCGCGGTCCAGCTGCGCCTGGCCGGTTTTGCCAGACCCCAGCTCCGAGGGTGTGAGCGTGACGCCGCCAACCACCTGAGGGATGTACGGTGGGTGGGGAAACTCCAGCCAGCCGCCCTCGCCGTTCTGCAGCAGGTCGACTTGCCTACTCACCATCTTGATGTGATGCGCGAGTTCGTAGTGCGTGTTGCAGATGGCCGCTGACTGCTTCTGGTGCTCGTACCGGATCTCGTCCTCGCTGGGCCGGGTGGCCCAGTAGATGATGCCGCCGATCGTCAGCAGCGTGCCGATGATGGCGCTTGCGATCTTGCGACGGCGTTTGGCTCGAGCCTTCTTCTTTGCTTGCTCCTCCCGTTGACCGCGCTCGACGGCTTCCTGGTACGCCTTCACCAGATCGCCGTGTTCACGGTTCCAGGCTGCCAGCGCATTGCCGCCGGCCGGCCGGGTAGTGAATGCTTCCAGCCATTGTTGCTCCAGGGACGGATCAACGAAGACGGGCTTCGCTTTCCGCGACATGGGTTCTCCTTCGCTCGGGATATGACCAGTGCCTATATAATAACGTAGGAGATATTGTGTCAATGCCGGGACATGCTATACTTGTCGTCGCAGGAGACCATCTCGTAGGGAGTGGGTTAATGAAGTACGATTATATCCTCATGGTCATTCTGGGCTTGGCGATCGTCGGTTCGTGGGTGGCGATGCGTCGTGCCACGGCGAAGGGTGACGTCGGCGGCAGAAAGAGCTGGATAGTCGCGATGTCGGTCTGCGTCATGTTTCTGGTCATCGTGATCTTCGGTCAGTTCGGCAACGTGTACAGTGATTCGTTTCTCGGCCTCATGGCGTGCGTCGCAATCTTGGCTGGCCTCCTGACTCGCGCGTTTCTCGGCCGTGACGGCAGGAGCAAGCGACAGCGGAAGAAGCGCTGAGTCAAGAGTCAACTCGTAGGGAGTTATCCGATGCTCAAAGATGGCTACAGCGATTTCATGCTGATTTGCCTCAGCTTGCTCTCGGTCGTTGGGTTGGTGGGATTGTGGCGGAGCCGGAGGCTCGACCTTCGCCGCCGCATCAAGTGGATTTCGATGCTGGGCGGAGCGTTCCCTGCTTTCATCATCCTGATCCTCGCCCAGTTCGCCGACGTCGAGACGCACCAAGGCGCTTTCGTTGTCATGGCGGTCTGCGCTGCGATTCTCGGGACCTTCGTGATCATCGCGATCCTCGAGCGAAGCGAGAAGCGCAAACGCCGGCGCATGAAGCGCTAGACTCCTGATACGCTCGGGCCTGACGGGGAAACTCGCCAGGCCCGAAGCGGTCTCCTGTACTTTTCTATATTGACAAATCTATAAGCTTATGGTAATATATTTGGGCAATCGTAAGATTGAACTTTGACATGAGTTCTTTGGCTGGTTCGTTGTTCCTTATCTGTAGTAAGGGGCAGTGATTCGGCCAAAGACAACAGGGTCTAGGCCAGTGCTCACGAAACGGAGATTGACATGAGCACGAGCACCAGCACCATCCCCCAGCTCCGGACCGAGAACGAAGTGGAAGCCGTCGAGGCTGCCATCGAGGTCTTCCGGCGCTTGGAGGTTGTCGTGTGGTCGCCGCTCTGCCAGTTGGACTCCGTGAGGAGTGCCATCCTGGCCGACGTCACCACCAACTTCAAGTTCGAGGCCGTGGCGCGCATCGCCGGGTCCAACCCCGGGCTGCACTTCACCCTCGAGGCCGGCCACCTGCACGTCGAGACGTGGTTGCAGCGCGTGGCGTCGGAGATCCTCTTCTGGATCATCCGCGACATCGTCAGCATCAACCCGGCTCACGGTGACCAGGACCGGCAGCGGTGGACCTTCCTCGGACGGACCATCGAGCGGGCCTGCCTGCGCAGCACCAAGCTCCCCCGGGGGCTGACGGTCGACGAGTCCGAACTCATCGACCTGTGGTGCAGCGCGGACGGCCGGACGTTCCTGGTGGTCACCGTCGGTGGCAACTACACCGTTCCGGCGGGCCCCCAGGCCACCAGCGACCGTGCCGCCCTCGAGGCGTACCGTCGCAGCCTGCTGCTCGGTGCCCTCGCCTCGGCCTGACCCATGTCCCCTCCGGTGCCCCGCGCTCGCGAAAGCGCGGGGCACCGGATCTACCCTGAATTCTCAAGGAAGCCTTGAGGCGTCGGGATAGGTTGCAAGGCATGGGTGCGATATACTGTGTGTATTATGAGAAGTAATTCGCAGCCAAAGCTGTCAATTATCATTCCTGTCTATAATGAACGGCAGGGTATTGAAGCGTTTCACCGCTCTCTCGTCGCAGTCGTTGCGCAGCTAAACCTCAGCTACGAAATTCTCTATAGCGATGATGGCAGCACTGATGGTACCAACAAAATTCTCCACGACATAGCGAAGGATGAGCATGTCCGTGTCATTGCGCTCTCGCGGAATTTTGGCAAAGAAGTCGCGCTCACGGCTGGCATACATGCGGCCGGCGGCGAGGCGATACTTATGATCGATGGCGATGGCCAGCACCCGGTGGACCTTATCCCAGATTTCTTGAAGCGTTGGGAGGCGGGCGCCAAAGTAATAGTGGGCGTCCGTACTCATAATTCGAAGGAAGGACTGGTGAAGCACTGGGGCTCAAAGCTGTTCTACAAGCTCTTGCGCCAAGTTACAAAACTTGCGGTGGTTCCCGGCGCGTCTGACTATAGGCTGATCGACCGAGATGTGCAGCGTGCGTTTACCAAGATGACTGAGCGCAACCGCATTACTCGCGGCATTGTGGACTGGTTGGGGTATGAACAGGACTATATTTATTTTAAAGCCAATGCACGGGAGCATGGCGAGGCGCAGTATTCTTTCCGTAAGCTCGTACGGCTTGCTATCGACAGCTTCATATCGCATAGCGTTTCGCCTCTATATGCGTTGGCGTACATAGGGGCTGTCGTGCTGCTGGTATCTGTTTTGCTCGGGCTGGGGATGGGGGTTAACTTAGCTTTCCACGACCCTTTGGGGCTTCGGGCTACCGGTACGGCGTATGGTCTGGTGGTAGTGCTTTTTTTGGTGGGCATGCTGCTTGTGTCGCAGGGAGTCACGGGCCTTTACCTGTCGCATATCCATGCAGAAACGCAGAATCGACCGCTATACATCGTCAACGAAGAAGCATCTGTCAGGATAAGATGAAGGGTTATGACGAAGCGTAACGAGGGCGCCATTAACCGTACTGATTCCAAACGTTTGTCGGTAAAACGGTCTACCCGACGCGCCAAGGAGGGAGATTTCTGGGGCGGTTTGTGGGCATGGGTTGGCGGCGGGGTGTTGGTGGTGACGACCATTGTATGGGCGTATTTGGGGTCACAGATCAACCTCGCCAATGCTGACCAGCTGGTCAATGTATTCCTCCTCGACGACTCGTCCGGAATGCAGACTGCGCAGTTGCCGGCGCAGCATACATTTCTGCTTAAAATTCCTTTACTGTGGTTGGTACACATCTTGGGGTCGACGAGCGCAGCTTTTACGATCGTGACGATAGGTACGGTTCTGGCTACGATTGGCGTGCTCATGGCTGTACTGTATAGGATCGTCAGGAGCCCTCTCCGTTTTGGAATGGTCTGCATGGCGCTTGCAAGCATACTCCTGGTGGTGCCGGCGCAGCCAGCTCCGGGCATTTTGTTGCCGGTGAATATGGCGATGCTTACGACGCGTAATATCGAATACGTCTTGTTTGTCGTGAGTATTGTATTGCTCGCGCAGGAGGGAACCCTCCGTATAAAGTCATGGCGATTATGGCTAGCCACATTCATTGGGGCGATTCTTATTGCGAGTGACAAACTGTTCTTGCCATTTTATATTGGCGCGCCCATCGTGCTTCTCCTGGCGTATGGGCTCTATAGGCGCCGCGACGTTATGATGTTTGCGCTAAGGTGGCTACTAGGCGGCCTGGCGGCTACGGTGTTATCGATGATCGGTACGTTCCTCGTAGCAACCTTTGTCGTGCATGTTGTGGGCGCGAGCGTCACGTCGTACTCGCTCGGTGTGCGGGAATGGCGTGACTTGCTGGTTGGCGCAGGGTATGCGGTACTCGGTTTGTGTGCGAACCTGGGGCTTAATCCATCGGTGGCGCCGCTCGGGATAGGCAACCTGGCGAGCCAGTTGGTGGGTCTGGGCTGGCTTATTGTGGCATTCAACGCCGCGACGGTTGGGTCGGTTGTGGCCTTTACGGGTCGTTTCGTAGCACGTATGAGAAAAGTGAGTGACAGCGATGTGGCATGGCCGCAGCTTCTTTTCCTGGCATTGCTTAGTACGACGGCAGTGGCAGTGGTGGCTTATGTGGCGACGAATCATTATTATCCGGTAGATGCCAGATATCTGGGTATCAGCTTCTTTGCTGTAGCGGTCGGGCTGTCGATCGCGATACGTGACTGGGAGTGGGTAGAGACGAAGCGTGTCGCTATATTGCCCATCCTCCTCGCAGGTGTTGTGGTGGCAGTCTTTGTATCTAGCCAAACGTACCGAGCGGAGGCGGCTGAGTTGGCACCCACTCTCAAACGCAATAAGATCGTAGCCGCTGCCGTACAGCAGCACAATTCACCGATACTTGTGGGGGATTATTGGAGAGTGGTGCCGACTCAGCTCGAAGGACGAAGCGCTTTTAGGGCTTTGCCACTGGATAATTGCACCCATTCTCGCCAGGTCCTCAGCAACGCGCAATTGTCAGCTCGCTTTAGCGGCAAGCAATCATTTGCGTATCTATTGTCCTTTGATAATCATTCGCCAGATTTCCCTAATTGTACCCTCGACGAAGTAGTGGCGGCATTTGGACAGCCGAATAAGAGCGTTGTTGTGGATGGTACCCGGGACGATCCAAAGGAACTGCTGCTCTTTTACGATGAAGGCATGCGGCCGTCTGTGCCCGGCAAGGCGGCGGCTGCCACGATATTGCCGCTCAATATTGATGAGCTGGCTGCGCCATCATGCCAGAACGGTCGTACGATTGTGAGTGTTGTTGCGCATCAAGACGATGATCTGCTCTTTATGAACCCGGATCACATGCACGCACTTCGCGCGGGCGATTGTATACGCACCATCTATCTGACTGCAGGTGATGCCGGCGCGGACCAGTTGTACTGGATTGGCCGAGAAAAAGGTTCAGAAGCGGCTTACGACCTCATGATAGACGGCAAGAAGCACACGTGGAATGATCAAGTTGTGCGCCTTCCGAATGGCGCCTACATTATCGTCGCCACGCCGGACAACACATCACGTGTCTCGCTTATCTTTATGCGTCTGCCGGACGGTAATATCGATGGCGGTGGGTTTAAGGCTACCGCATTTCAGAGCCTGCACAAGTTACAGTCGGGTAAAATCCCCCGTATCCAGACGGTCAATAAACAGTCGAACTACACAAAGGACACACTCGTTGAGTCTCTCGGGCGCCTCATGGAGCTCTATCGCCCAGATGAAGTAGATACACAGGCACCCATAAACCTTGGGAAGCGGTATGCCGATCATAGCGACCATATCCTGGCGGGCCAGTTTGCGAAAAAGGCCTTCGAGCAGTATCAGTCGGGCAACTCAACCAGCAGCATGAAGTATTATATCGGCTACCCAATCCACGGTAATCAACCGAATGTATTTGGGCAGGACTACCAAACCAAAGGCGCGGTATTTTTCATGTACGCCAAGTACGACCCGGGTGCATGTACGACATTCGCCGCATGCAGTAATCATTCGGTGTATGGCGAGTATCTTCGCCGGCAGTATGAGTACAAGGTGCCCGAGTAGGTTAGAGCCGGGTTGCTATACTTTTAAAAGCATCACCTCTATGGTATAGTAGGCTGGATTGTGATCGCCTTTTGCTCGCTTCGGCGAGCTTTTGCGTGGTCCAAGCACCTGTCATCAACCCAACCGCTTTACCCGGAAAAGGGAGCGTCATGTCCGTTCGACCTCAGGAAGGTCGCCTGCAGTCATTCCGCCGGGATGCTCAGGGTCTGCGCGCCATCGCCATCATCATGGTGGTCTTGTGGCACGTCGGGATCTTGAACATTCACGACGGCGTGGTTGTGAGCTTCGTCCTCAGCGGTTACCTCATCGGCCGTCAGCTGTTCCGTGAGATCAGCGAGACCGGTCGGGTGTCGCTGGGCAAGTTCTGGGCCAGGCGAATGCGGCGCTTGGCGCCCGGAATGGCCATCGTGGTCACCGCGACCATCGTCCTCGCCTGGATTTTTGCTTCACCGCTTCGATTCCGCGGCTACGTCAGCGACGGCCTGTCATCGGTCTTCAGCCTCCTGAACTGGAAGCTCGCCGAGAACGGGACCGACTACTTCGCCGACAACGGCACGCAAACGCCGTACCAGCACTTCTGGAGTCTGAGCATCGAGGAGCAGTTCTACCTCGTGGCTCCGCTCCTGCTGGTCGCCGTGGCGTGGCTGAGCCGCAAGCTGTTCAAGAACCGCGCGCTCGTCGTCGTGGCTCTGGTCGGCATCGTCGCCGGTTCGTTCGCACTGTCTGTCATCCAGACCCAATCCAACCAGCCGCTGGCGTACTTCGGTACGCACACGCGCGCCTGGGAACTGGCCGTGGGTCTGCTGCTGGCGCTGGGCGCCGAGTGGCTGTCGCGGATGAACCTGACGGTCGCCGCGATCATGTCCTGGGTGGGCCTCGCGCTCATGATCACGACCGGTATGCTCATCACCGATCACACCGCGCTGCCGGGCTACGCCGACGCCGGCCCCGTTCTGGGGGCGGTCATGGTGCTGGCCGGTGGATGCGCCAACCCGCGCTTCGGTGCGGAGTGGCTGCTGAAGCGCAAGCCGTTCGACGTCATCGCCAACGCCAGCTACGGGTGGTACCTGTGGCACTGGCCGCTGCTGATCCTGTGGCCGAACATCGTCGGGCACGAGATCACGTACTGGGACCGGTACCGGATCGCGTTCGCCTCGTTCATCCTGGCCAGTGCCATGCACTACGCCATCGAGAAGAAGGTCCGTGCACACAAGGCGTTCATCCAGGTGCCGCGTCGCGGCATCGTGCTGGGTGGAAGCCTGACCGTTGCAACGGCTGCGTTCATGGGCCTGGCCCTGATCGTGCCGCTGAACATCGCGCCGGCAACCGCCGCACCCGTGGCGACGTCCGGCGTATTGGGTCTGGAGTCCGTCAAACTGGCGGCTTCCCAGAAGGATCTGCCTGGCAACGTGCAGCCCGCGCTGGTGGATGCTCCGAAGGACAAGCCGCGGACCGACTGCATCGCTGAGCTGTATGTCAGCAAGTTCACGCAGCGACCGGACTGTGCCGTCGGCGACAAATCCAGCGCTCGGACGATGGTTCTCCTCGGAGACTCCCACGCCTGGCAGTGGATGGACGCCTTCGACGCGATCGGCAAGCAGATGGGCTATCGGGTGGAGCTGGTCGCCAAGAGCGGTTGCTCTCCCGAGACATACGCCATCCAGAACCCGTATTTCCACCGCGAGTACCGTGAGTGTGATCAGTGGAGGCAGTCCGCCCTCGGCACCATCGCTGGGATGCACCCGCAGGTGATCGTGGTGGCGGGGCGCGTTCGTCAGGAGACGACGCGTGAAGGGGCGGAAGCGACCTTCTCGCAGCTGCAGCAGACCGGGGCGAAGCTCGTCTACATGACGGATTCGCCCTATCCGGGCATCAATATCCCGGACTGTCTGGCAACGCACGAGAAGGACATCACGGACTGCAGCCGAAAGGCTCAGGACACGGTGCAGTTCCCTGAGTTCCGGGCGACTGAGCGAGCCGCCGCTGAGAAGTTCGGCCTGCACGTCATCGATGTTCTGCCGGCTTTCTGCACGAACGGCGCCTGCCCGGCTGTCATCGATGGGCGAGTGGCGTATCAGGATGACAGTCACATCACCACGACGTACGCACAGGCACTGGCGCCGTACTTGACGTCGCTGTTGCGTGTCGCGCTGTCGTGATTTGACTGAGTGGACCCGCCCGAGGAAACAACCCTCGGGCGGGCCACGGAAAAACTTTGTGAACTTATAAATAATTTCAGTAAACGGGTTGCCCCGCGCTCGGGCATTGCTGCCCAGAACGCGGGGTCCCATAGTCATCTTGCTCAGACCGGCTTGGACACGCCGTCGAAGGTCGTCTTGACCTTCAGGAAGTGCTTCGCAGCGCCGTAGGTTCCGCCCACACCCTCCAGGAGGGAGAAGTAGGCGATGCCCGGGATGAGCGCGATCTTGTGCCACAGGGAGGCGGACTTCAGGCCAGACGCCAGAGCGTTCTGTCTGAGCCCTTCCCAGTAGGCCCAATAGGTGTAGCTCACGGACACGACCCAGAACGGCGCGAGCCACGGCGTGACCGGCGCGACGTTGAAGTCGCCGACCATGAACGACACGGCCAGGACCACCAGAAGCGGCTGGAACAGTCCGGTCGCCCAGACGAACATGTTGTGGGCGACGAGCAGGCGTTCGCGCAGCGGCAGGCTACGGTTGAGCGCCAGACCCGTCATGCCCCAGGCCCACCGACCACGCTGTTTGAAGGCGAAGTCCGCGGCGGTGACCGGCGGAGCACCGAAGCAGCGCGCCGGAACCCAGGCCGATCGACCTGGGTACATTTCGCAGAAGGCCAACGCCTTGCGCGAGTCCTCGACCAGCTCCTTGGGACCGAAGTCCCAACCAGTCTCAGCGTCGACGCGAGCACGCCACAGTGCGTTCTCGCCGTGCAGTCCCGCCCGCGGCGTGCCGGTGGCAGTGGTGGCGGGGAAGCGGAACATGTCGTCGGCGGTGCGGATGGCGTCCGCCAACCACAGCGCCAGGTTCTGCGCATCCTGGCGACGGTACGTCAGTATGCCCTGGGCCAAGTGCTTTCGGTCGGGGTTGTCGGCCAGGTTGGCGAGCACGAACGCGGCGTACCTGCGCGCGGTGCACTCCGCCACGTGGGTGTCGTCGTCGAGGTAGTAGTTCCACATGTTCTCGGGGATGTTCCCGATGCCGCCGTACCGCGCGATCAGCTGATCGATGTGGTACTGCAGCGCGCGGCCCTTGAACTCGGTGCGGTTGGGGGTGACGTAGCTCTTCGGAACCACCACGAGGTGGGCGCCGATGGAGTTGGCCAGCTCTGCGACCTCGGTGTAGGCTTCGCAGCTTTCGTCGGTGAGGACGGTGATGTGGCAGTTGCTGAAGTGCGTCTTCATGGCCGGCGCCGAAGCGACGACGCGCCGGAGCGCGCCCAGCACCCGGTAGGCACCGATGGTGGTGATGACGACGTTGAGCTGGTCGTCGGCCACGATCTGCGCTTCAGGGTCGGGCTGCTCCTTGATGAGCCGCCGACTCTTGATGGCGCCGTAGAAGCCGATGAGTCCGATGCCGAACGGCATCGTCCAGACCACGGTCGTGTACCAGTTGATGATGCCATGCGCGGGCCGGTAGAGGAAGATGGCGATCAGGCTCCAGATGAGGAACCAGACGGCCAACGTCCATACCCGTGGCGGCTTCACCTCCAGCGGACGCACGCTCTGCTGCTGCGCTTGTGCTGTCTGCACGGTTTTGGTCCTGTCTGTTCGGTCCGATGAGATCGGACTATGGGGGTTCAATATAACGCCCGGCTCCTAGGAGTCGGGCGTTACGTCTAGCAGTATATTGACATATTTACTATAAAATTACAAGTACTTCGCAATATAACTACCGACTATGGAAGGGCATTTGACAAGAGCTGGGACAGTCCTCTAAATTAAGCTATAGAAGAATAACTTTCTCGGGAGGGTACACTATGCAGAAAATCACACCATGTCTCTGGTTCGACACGCAGGCTGAAGAAGCAGCGAACTTTTATGTCTCGGTCTTTAAGGACGGCAAGCTCGGCGCCATCAATCGCTATGATGAAGAAAGCGCTAAAGCCTCCGGCCAGCCAGCAGGCACTGTTCTAACAGTGCAGTTCGAGGTGAACGGCATGGAATTTCTGGGCTTGAATGGCGGGCCGGCGTTCAAGTTCAACGAAGCCGTATCGTTCATGATTAATTGCGACGATCAGGACGAAATCGACTATTACTGGGCGAAACTCTCGGCCGTTCCAGAGTCTGAACAGTGCGGTTGGCTCAAAGATAAGTTTGGCGTTAGCTGGCAAGTTGCGCCAAAGAACATGGACGAGCTGGTTTCCACTCCAGCTGCCATGAAGGCCATGCTGAGCATGAAGAAGATCGACATCCAGGCTCTGCGCGACGCAAAATAGCCGCCTTGTGCTATTATAGGGCTAACATAAGCTGTTTGATTTGAAGAGGGTAGCTATAAGTGAACAAAGTTGCTAATTATCTGCAGGAGCACATTGTTGGCGAAGTGCTCAGTTCTGCGAGCGTCCGGAAGTATTTCTCGACGGACGGCAGTATTTTTGAGGTCGCGCCAAGCATGGTGGTGTATCCCAAGAACGTGAACGACGTCCGCAAGGTTGCCCGCTTCAGTTGGCAACTCTCTGAAAAGGGACACGTGCTACCTATTACCGCTCGTGGCCGCGGAAGCGACCAGGGTGGTGCGGCGATCGGTCGGGGGATCGTGATGGTCTTCCCGGCGCACATGAACCGCTTGCTTGAGCTCGATACCAAGCAGCGCCTTGCCCGCGTGCAGCCCGGGATGAATTACCTCGCTTTCCAGGAAGCCGTCAAGACGCATGGTTTGTTCCTACCGCCGTATCCTTCTTCGATCGATTACGCGACGCTCGGTGGTTCTATCGCTAACAACGCCGCCGGCGAAAAGACCGTCAAGTATGGTGATACCCGCAAATACATCGATGGTCTCGAAGTTGTCCTGGCCGACGGTGAGCTTATCCAAACCACTCGTCTCAACAAGCGCGACCTCAACAAGAAGAAAGGCCTCACCAACTTCGAAGGCGAAGTTTACCGCCAGCTTGACGGGCTTATTAGTGACAACTGGGACTTGATCCAGCAGCATGCCGAACTTCCTGGCGTGAGCAAGAACTCCGCCGGATATGCGCTGGCTCAGGTGAAGCGCAAAGACGGCAGCTTTGACCTGACACCGTTGTTCGTTGGCTCGCAAGGTACGCTTGGTGTCGTGACCGAGGCGATCATCCGCCTCGAGACGTATCAGCCAAAGACGACACTGATGGTTATATGCTTTGAAGACCTCGCTGAAGCCAACAGCGCTGTGAGTGAACTGCTCAAGCTCGAGCCCAGTGCGCTCGAAATGGTCGACAAGCACCTGCTGGAAACGATCGGCCGTATTAGCCCGAACCGTTTGAGGGGGCTTATCGAGCCACCATATCCTGAGATCGTGCTGCTGTGCGAATTCGACGATGAGCACAAGCAAGGCGCCAAATCCAAGAAGGCGGAGAAACTTCTCAAGGAATACCGCACAAGTTACAAAGTGAGCGACGACTTCGAAGAACAGCAAAAGCTGTGGTCCATCCGTCACAGTGCCGCGGCCTTGATCGCCTACGCCGACGATGACCTCAAAGCACTGCCGATGATCGAGGACGGCATTGTTCCGCGTGACCGTCTGCAGGATTTCATCGCAGGAGTTTACGAGCTGTTCGCTAAGTATCATCTTGAGGTCGCGCTATGGGGACATGCCGGTGACGCAAACCTTCACATGCAGCCATTCCTCGACCTTCGCAAGATCGGCGACCGCCAGAAAGTCTTCAAGATCATGGACGATTATTACGATCTTGTGCTCAAGCTCGGTGGCAGCACCGCTGGTGAGCACAACGATGGCCGACTCCGGGGTATGTATCTGCCGAAAGTGTACGGCGCTGATATGTATCAGGTGTTTCAGGATGTGAAGAAGATTTTCGACCCATACAACATGTTCAATCCTGGCGTCAAAATAGATGTGAATAGAGACGAAGTGATCAAGCACGTCCGTCATGAATATTCTATGGACCATCTCGCCGACCACCTGCCACGAACATGATGCACCTCGAGTTTATTGATATCCTAGGCATTGCCGGCGCGACGCTGCTGCTTCTTGCGTACTTTATGGCAACCACCAAACACTGGCAGACGCACAGTTTGTCGTATCAGCTGAGCAATTTGGGGGCGGCGATATTGTTGATTATTTATAGCTTCGCCAAGACGGCGTATGTGCATGTTGTTATCAATATTGTGTGGGCGAGCGTGGCGATCGTGGGACTTATATTTATTAGCGAGCATCGGCGACGGCAGAAGAAGTTGAAGCCGTAGCGATAACTAGCAGCCGCAGTCTACGTCAGCCAACACCTCACCCATCTCCACTCCCCGACGGTAAAACCCAGCCTGGCGGCAGGAGAGCGAAGCTCGACTGCCCCAAGCTCGGAGGGGATGTGGACGATGGGTGAGGTGCTGGACTACGCTACCATTGAGACCCAAGCAGGAGGGAATGGGGACATGGGTGAAAAGCCGGTCCACGCAGAATCCTCAGACGCCTTTTCACCCCAGTCCAATCCCGACACCTCGTCCACCGTTTCGACCCCTCCTGCTCGGGCCTTCGGGGTAGCGTGGACCGGCTTTTCGCTCACCATCACTCCCTCCGAGGCTTGGGACTACGAGCTAAATGCTCTTCGCCGCCAGGCTAGGTTTAACCGTCGGGAGGTGAATGGTGAGCGAGCGCCGGCTGACGAGAAGACAATAGACCTTGAGCGGTGTCAGCAAGCCGAAGGCCAAATCAATAAAATGGGGTGGCAGCCGGCGGGGCAGCACCCGCTTTTTATTGTACTCAATAAAAAAGAAGGGGCGGACCGGACTCGACCCACTCTTCCTCTCGTTCGGCTAAAAGCCTCCACTCGAGCGTAAAGAAGGAAAACTCACACTGCCAGTGGCAGTGTTCGGGACCCCTTCCTATTATCTAAATAAGTTCAGTTTCCGAGTTCCTCGCCCGCCACGCGTGCAGCGGGCGAGGAACTCATTTGTGCAGTGGGCTGATTCTGCTCAGCCGCAGCTGCCGAGGTGCTTGGCGGTCAGCATCCGGTTGGCCGCTTCGACCAGTCGGGCACGGGGCAGGTCGCCCTTGTTGACCGCGGTGACGATCGTTGTCTTCACCTTGTCGAACCCCTTGACGTCGGTCCCGTACAGGACCACGTCGGCACCGACCTTGAGTGCCGCCACGGCCGCGGTTTCCGGCGTGAAGCCGTTCGCCGAGATCGCGCCACCCATCAGCGAGTCGGTCATGATCAGGCCGTCGAAGTGCAGCTGCTTGCGCAGCACATCCGTGACCTCCGGCGAAAGGCTTGCCGGCTTGTCGGTCAGGCCAGGCACGCCGGCGTTCGCGGTCATGATGGCCGGAACCTTGGCGTCGATCGCTGTCTTGAACGGCACGAGTCCGGCCTTCTGCAGCTCACTCCAGGGTTTGGTGTGAGCCGGACCGTAGTCGGTGTTGCCGGCGCCGCCCAGACCTGGGAAGTGCTTTACGACCGGAACTACACCGCCGTCCTGCAGACCTTGCGCGAAGGCGTGGCCGGCCGTCGCCGTCCGCTCGGGGTTGTCGCCGAACGACCGGTTGCCGTCGGCGTTGCTCTTGCTGGGCGGCACATTGCGGCCGTCCAGGTCGAGGACCGGGGCGAGGTCCATGGTGACGCCGAGGGATTTCAGGCTCGTGCCGAGCTTCTTTCCGGCGTCCTTGATCTGCTCCGGCGACCAGTGGTCGCCCATCCAGCGTGCCGACTTGAGCTTGCCCACCGAATCGGTCAGCCGCTGGACGGAGCCACCCTCTTCATCGGCCATGACGAACGGTGGGTGGGCATCCGGTGCCTGCGCGGTGAGCTTGGCGAGGGAGTCCTTGAGGTTCGACGGCGTGTGCCTGCCGAACAGGATGACGCCCCCGGCACCCGCCTTCACGGCCGGTGCTGCGGCGGCGACGTTGGACTGGTCCACGGGGACCACCACGACCTGCGCGGCGAGCCGGTCAAGGTCGCTCCACTTGCATGAGGTGCTGGGGCTGTTGTTGCTTCCGCCTCCGAGCCCCTTGATGGCGTCGCACGAACTCGTCAGGGTCAGGACCAACGGAACGACGAGCAGGGCGCTGAGCATACGCATCTTGCGTCTCAAACGAATCCACCTCCGTGGTGTGTTGGATTGGGGACAGCTTGTGTATTATGTCATGAAAGAATGGTTTTGGAAAGGGTATCGTCGCGGAGGGACTTGTTTCGTTTTGCTCGCTCAAAGTGGCAAGCCACTTTCGCTCAGCCAAGCAAGGATTCCTCGAACTGCCACAGGCAGTTCTCGACCTACCGGTTCAAATCCTCAGTCCCGCAAACAAGAAAAAAGCCTGACAGATGTCAGACTCTTTTCTTGGTACGCGAGAGAGGACTTGAACCTCCACGTCCCGAGGGACACTAGCACCTGAAGCTAGCGCGTCTACCATTCCGCCACTCGCGCATAGTTGCTGTAGACGATGATTAGCATACCTTTTTAACAGATAAAAATCAAGCACTTGTGCTGGAGTGTCACTGTCGATTAAGCTTAAGGTAACGCAAAAGGATATAGCTATGGCTGACGACAAAATAGAGAAAACTTCACAGCACGAGATCGAACATAAAGATGACGAACTCGTCATCAAAGATTCCACCAAAAAAGAAGATGCAAACGGCGGCGAGCCAACCAAGAAGGATCTCGACCAAGCAATGGCCGAGGCCGAAACTGAAGCTTCGCAGCCATCTGGGCCACTTGAACCAAAGAAGAAACGCGGTGCATCGTCGTGGTCACGCAAGAAGATTACACTTGTTGTGCTTGCAGCCGTAGCGGCGCTTGTGGCGATTCTGATGATCATCCCCGTCACGCGTTATGGCATTCTTGGCGTGTTCGTTCACCGCGATGTTACAGTGACGCTCCACGATAGCAAAACCAACAAACCAGTCAGTGGTGTCGCGGTCGACTTTGCCGGCAAGTCCGTCCTAACCGACGCAAAAGGCATGGCGACATTCAAATCCGTTCCCGTCGGGAGCAAGAAGATTACCGCCCACAAGAAATACTACAAAGATCAAACCGCCGAACAGACCGTCCCCCTCACCGGTAGCAATCCGTCATTTGACCTTGCCATCGAAGCCACCGGTCGCCAAGTTCCTGTCAAGGTTATCAACAAGCTAAGTAAACAACCCGTCGAGAACGCCGACATCACCGTCGACGGCACATCGACAAAGACCGATAAGAATGGTGAAGCGATCATCGTACTGCCCGCTGACAAGAGCGACATGGATGCGACTGTAATAACCAACGGTTACAACAAAGCGTCCGTCACGGTCACTATCACCGAGCAAAAGGACGACAAGAACACCTTCGGTGTGGTCCAGAGCGGCAAGCTCTACTTCCTGAGCAAGCGCAGTGGCTCTATCGATGTCATGAAATCAGACCTCGACGGCGCGAATGCCGAGACCGTCGTGAAGGGAACGGGCAAAGAAGACGAAAATGGCACAATCTTACTCGCATCACGCGACTGGAAATACCTGGCGCTAAAGGCAAAACGCGATAGTGATCGGCCCAAGCTCTATCTCATCGAAACAAGCAGCGGCAAGCTCAGTGTCATCGATGAAGGTGACGTCGAATTTACCCCGGTCGGCTGGTACAACAATTACTTTATGTACACACTCAACCGAGACAAACTGAAAGCTTGGGAGCCAAAGCAGTATGCGCTCAAGAGCTATAATGCCAGCAATGGGTCGCTGAAGCTTCTCGACGAAACTGGTGCTGAGGGCGACGGGCAAACGAAATATGCGTACGAAGATATCCGTAATGTATATCTGCTGAACAACGAAGTTTTCTACACCAAGAGCTGGACCACGGGCCAGGTAAATATGCTCGGCGGCAAGAACAATACCGTCAATAGTATTCAGCCGGATGGCGGCAACAAGAAAGCTCTCAAGACTGTCGCGGCCGATATCGGTAGTTATTTTGGGGGCGCGCGACTCTACAAACCCCAGGAAGTCTACGTTGAGATCTATGAGAAATACCAGCGTACGTTCTTCGAATACGATGACGGCAAGTTCACTGAGAACAAAGATGTAGGTGGTGACAATTTCTATACCAAATTCTACCCAACCTACCTTCTGTCGCCGTCGAGCAAGAATACGTTTTGGTACGAGCCGCGCGACGGCAAGAACACGCTGCTCGTTGGAGACGCCGATGGCAACAACGGTAAAGAGATTGCGACGCTGAGTGAATACACACCGTATGGTTGGTATACCGATGACTATTTGCTTGTAAGCAAGGGCGGTAGCGAGCTCTATATCATCTCGCGTAGTAGTCCTGCCTCGCCAGTGAAGGTTACCGACTACCATAAACCGCAAGTCAATTTCCCTGGTTATGGCTACGGTTACGGAGGTCTTTAGCAGTTGTATTATGGGCGATTATATTCTATTGTTTGGTTAGCCAATCGACTGTGACTACGTCGTAGTCCGAGCCAAGGAGCGATCGTCAGTGTCCACACTCACATCGAAGACTGTTCGCGAGATCATGACCGAATGTCTCTTCCGCCCCGACGACAAGCTGGACGAGAACGTCCGGATCGAAGGTCTCGTCCACGCGTTCTCGCTGCACCGGGGCCGTCTCGAGGCCAAGCGCAAGACCATCGAGGAACTCCTCCGCGAATTGCCCGAGGAGTTCCGGGTAGGCAGCGGTTCGGGTGGTGCGAGCTTCCTGGCTGCCTGCAACGACCGGCACGGCCACCAGTGGGGAGAGCATTTCGACATGGAGATGCTGTTCGTGCTCGGCATGGGCATCGACAAGGCCATCCTGGTGGCGAGCCGCGAGCACTGGCATCTCCTGCCCAGTGGCATGCCGTGGTTCCGCCTCGTCAACATGTAGTCCGTCGGTTGCTGGCCCGCTTCGGTTCGTCCGAGGCGGGCCACGACCCAGAAATTATCAAAGAAAAATAGACCAGCGCGTGGTCTATTTTTCTTGGTGGGCGATGAGGGATTCGAACCCCCGACTCCCTCGGTGTAAACGAGGTGCTCTAGCCAGCTGAGCTAATCGCCCGCAACTGGAAACTTGGATAATTGTAGCATTCTTCTCGAGAAGAAACAAGCTATGAAACAGGCAAACTCATGAATGAAGCAATCTGCGGTTGTGTAAGGGCGCTGCCAAAAATACGTACATCGTCGACGACGCCGTAATTATTGCCCGAGTCGCCCAGCACAGAGACATGAAAGCTGCCAGACGTAATGGTACCGACGGAGGAATTGCTTGCTACTGAGGCACCGTCTCGGTATAGGACGAGGTTAGTGCCATTGTACGTCAATGCGAGGTGCACCCAGGTGTTGACACTCAAAGCGCTCGGCGCGTTAGCTACCGTTAGACCGCCGCCATTGACTCGCACGTCTCCTTGAAGTACGTTTGCCGTACCTACACCGTCGCCGCGCTGCGCAAAAACAGCGATTTGCGTCGCACCAGCCCCGTCAGCAGAGTCGAAAATACCAAAAAGTAACCGAGTGCTACCCACGGTCAGGTCGGTGGGTTTGCACCAGGCCATGATGGTGATAGGCGTGGTAATCGACGGCCATGGTGTATGAACACCGTTGCTTGCGCCGCTCGTCGTGACGGCAGAGTTTGTGTGGCCAGTTGTCCATGTGGCACCGGCGTCGAGCGTCATCGTATGGCTATTGCCCGAGTTGTCGACAGATGTCGTGCCTGTATTTTCATCAAACGCCCACGCGCCTAATGGGCTTGGGAGTGGTGGTGATTGCTTTCGGAGTAATACCGGTCGAATCGAAGGAATCATGGGCTAGAACCCTTGTGCGCCCGCCACGCCGTACCAGTTTGTGCCACCGTCGACGGTGAAGAGACTGATTATGTCCATCTTTGTTGCGGTTGTGGTCAAGGTTGGCGCACCGGCAGTGCCCCATTTGACCGATCCTGGCCAGGTGATAGTGCGCGAACCTGTAACGTCCTGGAAGACCAAGAGCGTAACCGAACGCATCGCCCCAGATGCAGGCGAGGTGAGCGTAATAGTGCAGTTAGCGGTGAGCGTGATCTTCTGTACGTTGCCATTTACGAGGTCGAGAGAGAGGGCGGCACCTGAGTTACCGGCGTTGTAAAACGTCTCGCCACCACCACTCACAACTTGCACGGCATTGTCTGCCTTGGTGAGGCTGGTCTGCACCGCGGAGGTCATATCAGTAGAAGGAATACCACTGCCTGGCTTCACGTACTTGCCGGCAACTTGAGAAAGCGTGGTTTGCGTGGCGCTATCGAGTTTGGCGTTGCTGACGACGCCATCAGTGATCGCCGCAGCGTCGACTGAGTTTGTCTTAAGCCCGCCGGTAGAGGTGTGTGCAACGAGCAAAAAATCGTTGAGGACATCACCCCATGTTCCGTTATCTGACCCTGGTGTCGGTAATCGTGACATAATATGTATAAAATTCTTACTTGCTACTAAGTATAAGCATGTTGGCGCGAGAGATCAAATGAAATTTCTATGAAGCTGTATACTTAAGTGCATGAGCAAAAGAAGCCTACTATTACTTTTCGGTGGCGAATCAACTGAGCATGAAGTGTCTATCAGCTCTGCCCAAAATGTTTATAACTCGCTCGATAAGAGTCGCTACGACGTCCTTCTCTGCTATATTGATCGCCAGGGCCGGTGGTGGCGCGCATCAAAAGTCGAGGAGGTTATGCAACCAAACGACGAATTGATCGCCCGACTTGGTCAGGGGGAATTTGTAAGCCGCTACGGTGTGGATTTCAAACCAGATGTCATCCTTCCGATGCTCCACGGCGCAAACGGTGAAGACGGCGTGGTGCAGGGATTCGTGCAACTGATGCACATTCCTATCGTCGGCTGTCATGTTCTTGGTTCGGCAATTTGTATGGACAAGGACGTCACGAAACGACTCCTTATGCAAGAAGGCATTCCTGTGGTGGCAAGCACAGTCTACCGTCGTGGTGAGCCAGAGCTCGATTACACGACGCTGAGTCGCGAGTTTGGCGAAACACTCTTTGTAAAACCCGCCAACTCTGGTTCGTCAGTTGGCGTTAGCAAAGTAACAGATGCTGCATCGTTCGCGCAAGCCGTAACTGATGCGCTCAAGTACGACCACAAAGTGCTCATCGAGCGCGCCGTGTCTGGTCGAGAGATAGAATGCTCGATGCTTGGCAACGACCGCCCTCAAGCGAGCGTACTCGGCGAGATTATCCCCGGCGAAGAGTTCTATAGCTATGATGACAAATATGCCCCGAATACGAAATCTCAAGTAGTACTGAACGTCAGTTTGCCGCAGGAGCAGGCGGATTACATTCGCGATCTTGCTATCCGGACGTACAAAGTGCTAGAGTGTCGTGGTCTGGCGCGTATTGATTTCTTCCTGACAGAGAGTGGCGAAGTGTATGTCAATGAGGTCAATACTATGCCGGGTTTCAATATTATGTACCCCAAGCTATGGGAGGCAGACGGTTTGCCGATAGGTGAGCTCCTTGATCGTCTGGTTGACTTGGCGCTGGAATAGTATACTGAAAGTACGAATAAGGAGTTGGCAATGGATATAGCTGGAAGTTTTGGATTGTTACTGATCATTACGTTGTTTGCGTTTGTGCTTGGCGGTATCCGTATCATCAATCAATACGAGCGCGGTGTGATCCTGACCCTCGGTCGCTACTCTGGTACGCGCTTGCCGGGTCTGCGCGTGGTGGTGCCTATCTTTCAGCAGATGACCAAAGTCGACATTCGCAGTACGCCTGTGGATGTGCCGCGCCAAGAAGTTATTACAAAGGATAACGTGACGATTAATGTCGATGCCGTCGTATACTTCCGTGTCATTAGCGCCGAGAAAGCGGTGCTCGAGACCAACAACTACCTCTATGCTACTGCGCAATTTGCACAAGCCGCACTTCGCGACGTGGTGGGTAACGTCGAACTCGATAGCCTGCTGAGCCAACGTGAGCAGATCAGCCTCGAGATCAAGCATATCGTCGATAGCGAGACCGATCGTTGGGGGATTGATGTCGAGAACGTGAAGATCCAGAACATCGAATTGCCACAAGACATGAAGCGTGCCATGGCCAAGCAAGCGGAGGCCGAGCGCGAACGTCGTGCCGTGATCATCAACGCTGCGGCCGAGAAGGCAGCAGCGCAGGAAGTCGCTGAAGCCGCGACTATTCTCGGCACGGTTCCTGGCGGCATGGGTATTCGTACATTGCAAACGCTCGAGAAAATCGCCGTCGAGCCATCTCAGAAAACAGTGTTCGTGCTACCGGCTGACCTCTCGGATGCGTTTAAGAAGCTTGTGAAGTAGCCATGCTCAAGCTGGCGGGCTGTATTATCCAGAACAAAGATGGCCATGTGTTGCTCATCCATCGCAATACCGACAAGTACAGCCATTGGGAAGTGCCAGGCGGCAAAGTCGACGAAGGCGAAACGGCCGACGAAGCGGCGGTTCGTGAGCTGCGTGAAGAGCTCGGCGTCGAGGTCGACATAAAGGAGCCGCTCGGTGTGGCCGAGTTTGTAGATGGCGGTACACCGATGCACTATAGCTGGTTCGCGGCGACCATACTCGAAGGACAACCACAGATACGCGAGCAGCACCTGCATGATGATTTTCGCTACATTAATATATACGAGCCAGATGAGTCGCTGAACTTCTCGATGGCCGCCCAGGGGCTCATTCGCCAGATTGCCGAAGGTCATGTCCAATTATCGCCGCTCTACGCTTGCGAATAACAGATGTCGCCTGTATAATAACTGCTGTTATTCAGTTGTGGCTCTTTAGCTCAGTTGGCGAAGGTTGCCAGTGGCAATCTGAGTTTTCCAACTTTACGCCTGAGTGGAGGCCTTTGGCCGAGCGAAGGGAAGAGTGGAGAGCAGAACAATGACATAACAGACATTTACAGTACAATAAGTACCAAATGGCTCTTTAGCTCAGTTGGTAGAGCAGAGGCCTGAAGAGCCTTGTGTCCCCAGTTCGAGTCTGGGAGGAGCCACCAGAAATTATCACAGATAAGAAAAAGTTCTAGAATTTATTTTCTAGAGCTTTTTGTTTGTATGACAAAGCCCCGAAGGGCTTGCCATAGCACGAGGCCCTTCGGGGCTGATGATCTGTCCAGCCCTCAGGATCAGTTCGTCGGCTGGCCGAACGCTTCGACGATCAGCTCCATCGTTCGCTTGAACGTGTTGTCGTCGACGACGTCGGACAGGAGGACACTGCGGAGTGGTTCGATGCTGTCCAGCAAAACGTGTACCACCACCGAACTGCTATACAGAATGTGGTGGCATGCGAGACTGCGTGCAGCTTCCGTACCGGCGCCGTTCGCCAGGCTGGTCAGTGCTTCCTGCGCGATGCGCGCGATCTTGACCATGTCGCGACCGTACTCGCCGCACCACCACGACACGTACTGCTCGACAGAGTCACCGTCGTTCAGCTTTGCCGACTCGTCCGGCGGAAGGCTCGCAGAGTACGCCAAGGCGTATTCGCGGCGAATGCCCTCTACAGTTGAGACCATGAAGCTCTCCCTAATGCGAGGTTAGACGTAGCTAATATAGTAATATATAAATGCTAACATGTCAATTATCCCTTCTCTACTGAGCAAGTCCATCAGCACTGTGGTTTCTACCCGCGCCTGCTATACTGACCTAATATGCAAAAATCTACAGAAATCGGTCACGCCTGGATCAACCAGATGGATGGCGAGCTTCATCGCCAGCAGAAACTCCTTCGTTCGTTTCTAGAGGTGGTGAGCAATCATGAATTTTACCGCTGGCTCCTGGTGGGCTGCTCGCTAGGTCGCAACGCAGGCGATATGTATTCTGACATTGACGCCGGGGTCGGCATATCTGAAGATGCCTGGCCGGATGCGCTCCAGACAGTCCAAGAACACTTGCGAGCGATTGATCACGTAGAAGATATGATTGTGGTTGATTTTCCAGATGTGTACGGTAATCTGCAGTATCACGTCATAGCCATTTATGAGCACAATCTACAGCTCAGTTTGGTTGTTGCGCCGAGCGCGAGCAAGAAAGGCCTTCGGTCGGACAGCGTCGCCTTGTATGATCGAGATAACCGGCTTACGAAACCATGGAACCCTCCGGTCCAGAATACAACCTCAGAGAAGGCACGCGAATGGGCATTTTTGGCTTGGCTTAACCTTGCTGACGCTGCGAAGTATTTAAAACGAGATTCCTTGTGGGAGGCGCTCGAACGATTGCACCGAGCTCGTAACGGTGCGTGGCAGTTGTCGGCCCTCGCTTCTGGACTCGACTTTGCGCTGTATGGCGTCACGCAGATTATTGATGACCACGCGTCGTTCCCTGCAGGGATAGATAAGACGGTCCCGGATTTTACGCGCGAATCTATAACGCAAGCATGTATCAATTTGATGGATGTACTCGATGACGTTACTGCGGCGGCATGCGCTACCGCTCCCTTTGATATTCCGCATGGTATGGCGACGGCTGCACGAGAGATGTTTGGCCGCGCGTAGTTCTAACTCTGTCCTGATGCATCCATGCGGAAATATACAATTTCCCAAAGCCGTGCTATGTCGTTCTAAAGCAGGAAATAATAGTAAGGAGATGCAATGGACGAGCACGCACACGTAGTCTATGCGCCATTACAATCATTCGATCGCTTAGTCGGCAGCTGGCATCTCAAGCACCGTGACCTCAATACCAAGGAAGAGTGGGCTGGTCATGATATGTTTGAGTGGCTCCCAGGTGGACGCTTTCTCGCCTTTCACCACCACGAGGATGATAACGAGAGCACGTATGGTATTGACGGTGTCATGATTATTGGTAACGAAATGGGCTGGGAAGAAGTCCGACCGAGTGCAGAGATTATAGGGCACTGGTTCGAAAGTAGCAGTGGCCATCACTACAAATACATCTGGGAAATTAATGGAGATACCGTGCAGTTTTGGCTGAATGGTAAGGACTCAGGTATGTCATTCAAAGGTGTATTTTCGGAAGACGGCAGCACTATCACCGGAGTCTGGGCGTGGCCTGGCGGCGGCTACGACCTAATAATGCAAAGAGAGGAACGTTAAAATTATGCCAGATTCGTCAACAAACGAGATAAAACCACTCTTCGTATCGAAGAAAAATCCACGATACTTTGCCATCAAAGACGCTAACGGCAAAGAGCGTGCGGTTTATCTAACAGGCTCGCACATCTGGAATAATTTCCAGGATGGACTGGGCGTCGGCAAGGAGACGATTGTCGATGAGCCGGAGCAGAACGATTTTGAAGCGTATCTTGCGCTGCTGAAAGATCGCCACCACAATTTCATCCGTTTGTGGCGTTGGGAACACTTCAAGTCCAACGCTGGCGGTGCGGATTTCCATCTCAACATGTCGCCACAGCCGTGGCCACGTACCGGCGAAGGCACAGCCAAAGACGGCAAGCCAAAGTTCGATCTGTCGACATTTGACGAAGCCTATTTCAAACGCCTGCGCGACCGTGTTATCGCTGCTGGAAAACAGGGCGTGTACGTCGACGTTATGCTGTTCGACGGATGGGGCCTCCACCTGAGCCCGGCTCCGGACAATGTCGAAGGGCACCCGTTCCACGCCGACAACAACGTCAACGGTATCACCATAACTTCGATCTTGGACCATCAAGTGTTGCCGTTGCCCGCGCCAGTGCAAGAACTCCAAGAGGCGTATATAAAGAAGGTTGTGGACACCGTACATGACCTGCCGAACGTGTTATACGAAGTCTCCAACGAATCCTCGGGCGGTGGTAAGGTTGGCCAAGAATTTGCCGATGCGCTTAACCTGTCTGAGTTGCCAAACTGGGGCGACTCGACAAAATGGCAGTATTGGGTGATTAACTTCGTGAAGCAGTACGAAAAAGAGCAGGGCTACGACCACCGCCCAATGGGCATGACGATGCAGTTTCCGGTAGAGGATCAGACAAAAGTAAATGAGCCGCTCTTTGACAGCCCGGCAGAGTGGATCTCGCCTGGTTACGATGATGAGTTGTTTGCGCATGGTGATCACCCGATGGCGCCTGGCGGCCCGCAGTCACACTGGTATGAGAACCCTCCGGTTGCTGACGGCAAGAAGGTCGTCATAAGCGACACTGACCACTACGCTCCAAGTAAAGGCGACGCGATGTGGGCGTGGAAGTCATTCCTCCGCGGTCACAATCCTATCCTCATGGATTACGGCATCCTTGACGTTGGCAATCCAGAGAAGCCATTGGCTGGCGCTCCACCCTTCGAGACGTACGATCCAGCTCGCTACGCCATGGGCGATACGCTCAGGTTTGCTGAACGCATGCAGTTGATCGAGATGCAGCCACAGAGCGAGCTGAGTTCGACGGAGTATGTGCTTGCCTCTCCTGGTAGTGAATACCTCGTCCTCCAGCCGATCATGACGGCAGAATCATTTACCGTCACGCTCGAAGCCGGAACGTACAACGTGGAATGGTTTGACGTCACCCATCGCGAGACTAAAGCGGCAGACGAACTGGTTGTTAAAGACGCGGGCAAAACGACATTTGCTTCTCCGTTCGAACCTGGTCCGGCGGTGTTGTACCTGCGATCACTCAGGCGTGAATAAAAGATCCAAAGAGGGGTGTTTGCGAGGAAGTGGAAATCACTTCAGTCTGAAGTATCATGGAGGGATGAAGCGAGTAAAAATAACGACCACCTGTCCCACTGAAAATGCCGATGCAGTACGTGAGGCAATGGCCAAAGCCGGAACCGGCAGCATGGGCGAGTATCGCGACTGCAGCTTTACCATTCTCGGTAAAGGAAGATTCCGCCCAACCGAAGTAGCTGACCCGCATATCGGCGAAGCAAATAAGCTCGAGGTTGTCGACGAAGAGCAGATCAACGTTATCTGTAATCGATCTGATGCAAAGCATGTCGTTGCTGAGCTTCGCCGCGTACATCCTTACGAAGAGCCGCTCATCGAGATTATTGCGCTTATCGAAGAGGAGGACTTGTAATGATGACCAATATAGACCCACGCCTCAATGATATCGATGATTGCCTTTACCGTGTCGCCATCCGCGTGTTCGTCGTCCAAGATGACAAGGTTTTGTTGGCGAAGGAAGCCGATGGCGACTGGTGGGCGCTCCCTGGCGGTGGCGTCGATCACGGTGAGACGATTCAGCAGACACTTGTCCGCGAAGTCGAGGAAGAGCTTGGCGTGCCGGCGGGCGAGGTCTCTTCTGATTTTGAGATTGTGCACTACAATATCGGAAATGTGGTCAACGCCGTGCCGCGCATGAACCTCTTTTTCAAAGCGACGGTTCCAGAGGCGTCGCTCGCCAGCACTGACCATGTTGCGGAGTGGCGGTGGTTTACGAGGGATGAGTTTCTTGCGGCCGATCTGCACGCGTCTTTTAGTAAGGCAGACTTAGCTACAGCGATCTTTGGTGAATAGCTACGAATTATCGCATCAGCAAAGTGTATTTTACGGTATGATAGATGTGTAAAATCAGAAATCTTTGAGGAGTAGTCTCTATGGAACCGCAAACCCCTCCAGCGTCTCAACCCGACTCGACGCAGAACCCGCAGCCAAGCAAAAGAAAGCTCACCAAAAAGCAGTGGATTCTCATCGCTGTCGGTACGGTGATAATCTTGATCGCGGCCGTCGTGGGCATCGTGATGAGTCAATCGCAAAGTGTGAACAATATGGGCACACAGCGTGATCCGAACATATATTATTCCCGCGACGGGTATAGTCCTGAGCAGACGGGGAAGACTATCGGCGACCCGTTGGCGCTGGATATGTCCAAGCACGGCGCGCCGTTGAGTTCTGCTGACGGTAGTAATGTTCCTATCGTGTACGCCTGTAATATTCTTTCTATCGACGATATACGTCAGCAGAAGGTGTACCTGGATGCGCGCCAGGATACGAAAGCAGTTGTCCGCGGCTTCTTGGACCGTACCGGTAAAGCGGGCGTTGAGATCAATAAGTACACGCTCCCCGGTGCGTCGACGATCGACGACAATAATGCTTGCCAGTACTCCCTCCAGTCGGGTGGCTTCCTCAATCTAGCCGTCTATCAGCCGCCCTACACGCAGATCGAAGCTGTCAATGACACGCTCGCCAGAAAGTATAGCAAGACCGATTCCGTCGAAGGTCTGGATACATACAAGCAGAAAGACGATACGTCCTCGGCGAACTATATGATGGTAAGCGACAAGAGCGCCGTCGAGGTCTTGTTCAATGGCACAAGCGTCGAGGCAGCAATGCAGAAGAAATTGCTCGCCATAGCGGCCAAGAACTTTATCGCGCAGGCGAAGAATCCAATCGGCGCCGCCATCCCGCAATTTATAACACCAACGTATAAGCAGAAATACGCACGGGCCTGCGACTATATCTCCAACGATGACATCAAGACTCTGACCGGGTCGGACGCTAGCGTCTTTACGTCCGAATCACTCCCAAGCGCGACGGGCGTCGAAAGCCTTGGCGGCAAGCTCTACAATTCACTCACGACAGAGTGTTCGCGCTACAACACGGGGCTTGGAAGCGGACTGACCACCGGGGCATTTGACCAGAAACTCGAGTTAACCATCACGAGCTTCAATGCTGACGCTCCAGCCAAGAAATATGTGGAAGAAAACCGCAAAGCTGACGCCGGACAAGTGTCGGCATCTATCGGCGACGAAGGCTATGGATACCGCGACACCGTAGACCAGAACTCCCTGCTCTTCCGCCAGGGGCGCTTCATCGCGGAAATTACGTTCGACCGCACCGTGCAGAAGAACGCAGGCCTCCAAGACACAGCCGCTATGACGCAGAAGCTGACGCCATACGCGCAGCAGCTGGCCACGAAACTCAAGGCTATCCAGTGACGTGGCAGAACATAGGCACGTACGCACGCAATTGAGCAACCTGTATTTTAGCTGAACCACAGTTGCGGCCCTGCTATAATCATGACCACTAACCAAAAGGGAGGGTGTGTATGAAGATAGCATGGAGTGTACGACGTGCCGGCCTGCGGCTAGGCGTGGTTGCGGCTGGCCTTGGTTTAGCGGTAGTAGGTTGTACCTATATGACTGAGCCATCCAAAGCTACAGCTGCCAGCTCAAAAGTGGCTACCTCGCAAGTAGTCTGGCAATCAAGCTGCGCTGCGCTTGATCCGGATGCTGCGGCCAACCAACAGTGCGGAACGTTGCAGGTACCGCTCAATTATAAAGACCCAAACGGTCGCAAGATTACCGTCGCAGTCTCGCGCGTGGCAGCTGCTGACCCGAGCCACCGTCGTGGGGTCCTCTTCCTTAATCCAGGTGGTCCTGGCGGCCCAGGACTTGATCTCCCATCGCAGTTTGCAACGCTCATGCCGCAGAGCGTGCTCGATCAGTACGACCTTATCGGGTTTGATCCGCGCGGCGTAGGGCAGAGTACACCAGTTTCGTGTGGTCTCACTGCCGCGCAGGCTCAGCAGGCGCTTGTACCGCTTACACAGAACAACAACTTTACCGATACGGCTGCTTTTATGAAAATGGTGGCCGATAAATGCGCTGCTACTTCTGGTGACCTCATGCCTTATATCACGACCAATAACACCGCACGTGATATGAACGAGATTCGCCAGGCGCTTGGCGAGCCAAAAATTTCGTACTTTGCGTACTCGTATGGCACATATCTCGGATCCATCTATGCATCACTGTTCCCGCAGCAGAGCGACCGGTTTGTGCTGGACAGCAATGTCGACGCTAATTGGGTTTGGCGCAAGCAATTCCGCTCGTGGAAGTTGGCCGATTATGATCGGTTTCCTGATTTCGCCAAGTACTTAGCTGCCAATGACGCCACGTACCACCTTGGTACTTCAGAGAGTCAGATCAACACCAAGTTTTTCGCGCTGGTCGCCAAGCTTCGTCGGCAACCTGCATACATCCCTGATCTGAAAACTACACTCAACGACACGATGTTCCGCGAGATATCGTTCTCGGTGCTCTACAATGATGCGAACTTTTCGTTGGGCGGCCGGATATGGCAGGCGGCAGATGGCCAGACGCCAAGTCCGACTCTCGATAAGAACGCAGTGGAGTCGCTCAGAACCGCACCGTCATTGGCTGCAGCGCCTGTCGATAATGGCGCAGCGTCGGCGTTGGCCGTTGTGTGTGGCGACGTAGCTTGGTCACGCGTACCATCGCAGTATCAACAGGAATTGGCTACCGACAGGTTGCTTTTCCCTAAGTTTGGCGAGCTCGGTTCAAATATCTGGCCATGTGCGTACTGGCATTTCCAGCCACAAGAGCAGCCAGTCGCCCTTAATGCAAATGGTCCGACCAACATCCTGATGATCCAGAACAAGCGTGACCCAGCTACGCCATACGTTGGTGCGCTTGAAACGCGTGCGCTACTCCTTAATCGTGCTCGCATGGTGAGCGTCGATCAGGGTGGTCACACCGCTGCGTATCTGGCAGCTAATCAATGCGCTACCGATGCCGCAAATAGCTACTTGGCTACGGGTGTAATGCCGGCTCACGATACCACCTGCGTGGCAGAGAGCGCGCAGCGACTCGCGCCCAAGTCTCAGGCTCAGCAGCAGGCTATCGACAAGCTGCGTAAGTCGGTGCGTTAGCTCGGATTTTTCGGTAAGATACGGCGAGCCCCGGGTTCACTCCTGGGGCTTTGTCTTATTCTGCGCCAGGACCATAAAAACTTCGCTGGCTATAGTACGTTTTGCTGGTAAGATTGTAACGCTGAAAATAGCAGGTCAATCGGAGGTTCAATGACACAGCACAACGCCATACGTATCGTCAAAGCGCGCGAAAACAATCTTAAGGACATCACACTCGAAATCCCAAAGCACAAGATAACTGTCTTCACTGGTGTGTCGGGGTCGGGGAAGTCATCGCTTGTGTTTGACACCATCGCCGCAGAGTCCCAGCGGCAGCTGAACGAAACATATTCGAGTTTTATCCGTCATCGTCTCGAGCATTTTGGTCAGCCGGATGCTGATTTGCTTGAGAACCTTTCGGTAGCAATGGTTGTTGACCAGAAGCGGCTGGGCAATAACGCACGCTCGACGGTCGGGACGGTTACCGATATATATACGTTTCTGCGGCTGTTGTTTTCGAGAATTGGCGAACCGTTCGTGGGTTATTCAAATGTCTTTTCGTTCAACGATCCCGAGGGTATGTGCCCGCACTGCCAGGGGCTCGGCACAGAGCAGGCCGTGGCCCTCGACAAGCTGATAGACAGGTCTAAATCGTTGAACGAAGGTGCCATCCAGTTCCCAACTTTCGAACCGGGTGGGTATCGTTGGAAGCGATACGCATACTCCGGGCTCTTCGATAACGACAAAAAGTTGGGCGACTACACGAAAGACGAATGGGATACACTGCTCAATAAAACAGATGTGAAGGTTACCAACCCGCTCCCTGGCTATCCACCAAGCCATCGCTACCGAGGCGTACTGGTCAGATTCAAGGAAGATTTTTTCTCCAAGGACAGCCGCGAGCTTCGCACTCATTCCGCCGCGCTTAAACGCGTGGTGATCAGCGGCGTTTGCCCACTGTGCCATGGCGCACGACTCAACAAAAAAGTGCTTAGCTGCAAGGTAGACGGCAAAAATATCGCCGAATGCGCGGCGATGCAGATCAGCGATCTGCAATCGTTTGTGTCGTCCATCCATGCCGCGAAAGCTCGCACCATCGTGTCAGAAACGATTGAGCGCCTGCAGAGCCTGAGTGATATTGGCCTGGGCTACTTGAGCCTCGACCGCCAGACAGGCACGCTTTCGGGCGGTGAGTCGCAGCGTATCAAGATGGTCAAGCATCTCGGCAGCAGTCTCAGCGACCTCATATATATCTTTGACGAACCGAGCACTGGCTTGCATCCGAGCAACGTCCACAAACTAAACACCTTGCTCAAGCAGCTCCGCGATAAGGGCAACACCGTCCTTGTGGTAGAGCACGACCCAGATGTGATACACATCGCCGACCGTATTGTCGATATGGGTCCGGCTGCGGGCGTGAAGGGTGGGGAAGTTGTGTACGAGGGGAGTCTGGTAGATTTCCGCAAAGCTAACACTCTGACGGCGCAATTTTTGCACCGTCAGAAGACCATAAAGCGCCAGCCGCGCCCAGCAGTACATGGCTCGCTCAGCATCAAGGACGCGACACTGCACAACCTCCAGCACGTCAGTGTGGACATTCCGAAGGGCGTCTTGACGGTAGTGAGCGGCGTCGCCGGCTCGGGCAAAAGCTCGCTCATACACGGCGTGCTGAGCGCGCAGTATCCCGAAGCGATCACGATCGACCAAGGAGCGATTCACGCATCCAAGCGTTCCAATCAGGCTTCGTTCGTCGGTATCCTCGACGAAATCCGCCTCTTGCTCGGCAAGGCCAACAATGTGTCCGCCTCGTTATTTAGCTTTAACTCGGCAGGCGCTTGCCGAAACTGCAAAGGCACAGGCATCACCACGACTGATCTGGCCTTTATGGATCCGATCGTAACGGTCTGCGAAGTGTGCGGAGGTAAACGGTTCACGCCAGAAACGCTGAGTTATAAGCTGCACGGCAAGAACATCGACGAAATACTGCATATGAGTATTGATTCGGCGGCGGCGTTTTTTGATGAGCCGACGATCCACGACGTTCTGGCGCAAATGCAGGAGGTTGGCATTGGCTATCTCGAGCTGGGCCAGACGCTGGATACGCTCTCGGGCGGCGAGCGGCAGCGGTTGAAACTCGCGTTGTACCTCAAGAAGAAGGGCAATATCTACGTACTCGACGAGCCGACGACCGGCCTTCATATGTCCGATGTCGCGCATCTAATCGACCTGCTGAATCGCCTGGTTGATAACGGTAGTACGGTTATTGTGATCGAGCACAATCTCGATGTCATATCGCAGGCAGACTGGGTTATCGACGTCGGCCCCGGTGCCGGGCATGAGGGCGGGCGAGTTGTGTTCGAAGGCACGCCGAGCGAGCTAAAGCAGAGCAAGACATCAGTCACTGGGAAGTTTTTGTAACGCAGTCCGTAGGCCCGGCTGTACTATACATTTGCAATTTAGACGATTGTCAGCTATAAGAGGGTAAGCTCTTCATGCGTTCCTCTCGTCGAAAGTGAGGTTTTGCCGCTGTACCTTAACGTTTTAGCAAGCACACACCACTGGACCGAACAGGAAGTTTTCTGACGTGAAGATTTCGCGATTGGGAAGGAACTCGCTGGCCGCAGTCGTGGCCGGGGTCCTTCTGACCATGTCCGTACCGGCGGTGGCCAACGCCGCCGGTACGGCGCAGTTCACCGTGTCACCCTCCCAAGGACGACCGGGTGACCCCATCCAGCTGACCGGAACCGATCCGTGTCCGCCCACCCCGTCGACTCAACCTGGCGAGATGGTTTCTCAGGACGCGGTGATGACGTTCGTCGACTCCGCGGGTGTTTCGTCCGAGGGCCAGGGCGTGACCGGCACCGGTACCGATGGGTCGTGGAGCAGCGGGGCGTTCTTCCCGTATCCCTACTTCCCACCGCCAACGTTTGACTCGACCAAGCTGCGTCACGAACCCGCGGTAGGCATGGGTTCGCTGCACATCAGCTGCGTCTTCAAGGGAACCGTGACCCAGGAGTACGCGCCGCAACCGTTCAACGTGACGGGCGCGGCGTACCGGATGGCGGGTCCGCCCACCACCGTGCCTCCGGGTGACGTGGTCAAGATCACGTCGGTGGATCCCTGCCCGGGCGACCGCGTGGACGTCTCGCTCATGACCCCTCAGAACACCGTCAACGCCACCGCAACGCCAGACGCAAGCGGGGCATGGACGATCGGCATTCCGGCAGCTGTCCGAGAGATGGACGGCAGCCTGACGCCGTTCCAGCCGGGTGTCTACGGTCTCAGGGCCTACTGCATGACCGACGCAACGGCCAAGATCCACTTCGCCTACGCCGACGGCACCTTCACGGTGGGAAGCACCTTGCCCACTCCGGTGTGCGACGACGTGCTGTTCATCGCAGCAGCCGGTTCGGGGCAGCACTACAAGAACGACACCGACCTGACCGTCTCGCCGGAGCTCAAGAAGGTCTACGACGGCCTTCGCGAGGTCATCCCGTCGAACAAGACGGTCGGTGTGCAGGTGCTGGACTACCCGGCACTGTCGGTGGACGTGCTGTTCGAAAAGGCCGACGGAGTGAACCTCCGGAGCGCCAAGCAGGTACTGGAGCACAACCTGCCCAAGTACCTGAACGGCAAGAACGCCGGCGTCACCGCGCTCTACCAGGCGGTGGGCCACGCACACTTCACCTGCCCCAAGCAGGCGATCGTGCTGAGCGGCTACTCGCAGGGTGCGATGGTGGTGCACCAGTTCATGCAGGAGTACGCGACCACCAGCGGCGACGACAAGAACGCCATCAAGGCGGCGGTCCTCGTGGCCGACCCGATGCGCGTCGCCAATTCCAAGGTCTTCGACTTCGGGACGGCGTCGTCGGGTTCGCGCGGCATCTGTCAGTTCGTTTCGGCCGTGATCTACTGCAACGGAGGCACGGCGATCCAGGATATCCCCGCGATGTACCGGCCGCTGACCACCGGCATCTGTGAGGTGTACGACGTGGTGTGCGACACCAGCACACTGGCGTCAACCTTCTGGCCGCTGGGCCTGAACGTGGCGAAGCAGATCGGCACCCAGGTGCACGAACTGTACGCCGCCACGCCGACGGTCAAGACCGCCGGCAAGCGCGCCGGACAGCAGGTGAAGAAGGGACTCTGACCGATTCCTGACTGAGAGAAGTGCATGAAGAGCACATCGCCCCCGGGCCCCATTGGCGGCCCGGGGGCGAACCCTCAGTTTTGAACTTATAATTTCGTAGTGGCTCGCTGCCCGCTGGCGGTCCCAAAGGACGTGCCAGCGGGCGAGCGCAAGTTAGTACTGCCGGTTTCGCATGAGGTTCGGAAAGTAACGCAGCGCGGTTGCGCGCGAGACAGAGAAAAGGTAATCACCCATGGCGAAGTGCAGCTGAGTCAGCTCTCCGCCCGGCTCCTCTGCCTTGGAGTGGCCTCTGTGGATGTCGATCCCACCCGGGAACTTCCCCGAACGCTCCTCCCTCGGAATCTTCCTGATGATCTCCGCGCACACCGGCGCGAACGTAGCGGTCGATGACGTGGTCACGCAGAGCAGGAGGTCCTTCTCCGAGAAGCCGTGCTTCTTGTGGACGTGTTCCTCGCAGGTCAAAGCCATGCTCACTCCTTCGAATGCTCGAGTACGTTTCACTATAGTAATTTTGCTTCCACCTCTTGTCAATCAATTCATATCTCGGTATAATCACTCTGTTACTTGGTACATGCGGGTTTAGCTCAGTTGTTTAGAGCGCATCCTTGCCAAGGATGAGGCCGGGGGTTAGAGTCCCCCAACCCGCACCATGAAAAGAGACTTACTCCGGTAGGTCTTTTTTCATGATGAAAGTTTGTGGTTCTAGCTTCTGCCCCGTCGAACTAATAATTTTAAATGTCTTACCGACTCAGCGAGGATGCAACTTCATGTATACTGTGGGGCAAGTAAGGAATGAAATATGAAGAAATCAAAGAGTGAGTCTCCGACAACTACGCCGGCAAAGCGTTACGCTATCTTAAGCCGCGTACTTGTTGTTCTAGGGGTCATTGTGGTGGGCATTGTAGCTTGGCTCGTCTTTTGGAGCGGCGGAAAAAATTACGCAAAGGAAGCGGCAAACCCTACGGAAGCGACCCTTGCCACTAAGGGCGCAGAAAAGCTCTGCAGTCGTGAAGATAATGGAAGGGGTTCAGACAACAAGAGCCCTTGGTATTACGGAATTTACCGCATCACTAAGCCGCAGCAGCAAGCCACAGACTTCGTATTCGATGCACTTAAGGAAAATGGCTTCAGCAATTTTAAGCAAAATTCGACTGCCAACGGTAAAAATACATTTTCAGACACTAACAGCAAGAAGAGTAATTACTCCCAACTTAAGGATGGCAGTGAGGCTGTATCTCTAGAGGTTCTAACGAATAGCGTTTACTCGAAGGGCGACAGTCAATTCTGTACTATTAAAAAAACGGATAACGCTCCACAGGACCAGACGCTCGTAAGAATTACATTTAGTCTTCCTGAATATAAGTAAGCTTGGGCAAGACTTTGCGAACGCCTATATGCACGAAGGAAATCTTGTTTTCCGCAGCGAATCAATTCACGTAAGGATGCTCTATGGTAAAAGGTCAAAAATTAGTACGCAAGAAACAGGCCGCTAAAGCAGCCCGGAGGGACCTCCTTGTTAGATCCTTGGCTGTAGTGGTAAGCCTTGCGATGCTAGTCCTCATCGCCTGGACCCTCTACGCGCTCAACAAGCCCCAGCCTAGTAACACCGGAAAGACAACTCAGTCCGCCCAAAATACGACCATCCTTTCAGTAGACGAATCTCTTCGGCAAAATGGTGCAACACAAGTATGTAGCGCAGGCAATACTGGGCCTGGCAATTTAACCTCATCATCGACAGACATTGTCTACCAGATGAGTAAAAATAAGGCCGACACCGAGGCGATTATTAGCAAGGTAGCTACTGACAACGGCTACAGTGCCTTGACCCATACTGCTAACGGCTCTGCTGATTTCTATGAAGGTAACAATACAGATAAGTCTGCAAAGATCAGTTTTGTGGTTTATGATGATCGAAAATACACGACTTGCGACCCAACACCGAGCACTGACCCTAACCAGACGGCTTTTATATTGAGTATGGCCCGCAGCAAATAGGCTCCATTGCCTCACAAATGAAGAGACTCACCAAAATCACAAAGAAGTCACTCCTGATGGCGTAAAAAGTCCTTGGTTTGTAATTGCGGGTATAGTCGTTATTTTCGTTACCCTCTATACATTTGTTGAAGCTTCACGTCTTTTAACCTGATAAGTGTATAATTCGATCATGGACAAACAGATCTTATATTTTATCGAGCAGGCGGGTTCGCTCCTTGATATGCCTAGAACTCATGTGAGGAACCTTGGTAATAACACGCCGGACACTATTGCCTCGCATTGCTATCATGTTGCGGTGATAGCTTACGTGCTTGTTCGGATGGAGGGCATGAGCCACGAAGCGGGGCTGCATGCGATGGCGATGGGCACGCTGCACGATCTTCTCGAGGCGCGTACCGGCGACGCTGATTTTATCTCTAAAAACTATGTGAAAGTTGATGAGCCTAAGGCGCTCCGCGATCAGTTTGCTCAACTTCCTTTTGGCGACGACCTGTTCAAGATGATGGAGGGTTACGAAGCTCGATCAACCCCGGAAGCGAAATGCGCTAAAGATGCAGACGCGCTTGCCCAGCTGTACGTCGAGTGGTTGCTATCGTGGCGAGGGAATAAGCTTGCGGAGCGCTGGTTTGAGGGTGACTTCGTGCACCGCGTGCCGCACTTGCGCACCGAGTCGGCCAAGAAACTTGCGTTGGCAATGAAAGATAGTAATCCACACGAATGGTGGTGGGCGGAATTTGTGGATAAGGGCGTCAATTACGACCATCTGAACAGTAAGAACTAGACTGTCGGCAGTTTTTGCGCTGTCACATCTGCTATACTTTATGCATGAAAACATTTTTGTTAATTCTCGGCGTAGTAATGCTTCTCCTTGGCATCCAAGATGCGGTGAGGTTGCTGGTTGAGAACGTCCAGAGCAGTATATTTTCTTTCATACCAGGCGGGACGTCGCTTCATATTGGCCTCGATGTTGTTTTGGCGATTGGCGGCGCGTTGATTGCAGGAAGTGCATCCAAGAAGGATAAATCGAAACCTTAGGCGAAGCGACAGTGGTCCGATATAATGAACTCCGGTAATCGACCAAGAAGGAGCTGCCCGTGCCGGAAGATATTTTTCGTATCGAGGATGACATCGAAGTTGTACAGACGGGAAGGCGAAAGCGTTACGAGCATGAGCGTGACCTGCGTGCTCTTGTGCGAAATTGGACGATCCAGGGGGATGCCGCGCAGTACGTGAGCATCTTCGGCGAGACGGTCAACGAAACGTACAAGGCGGCCACGGAGCTCAAGCGCTTGTACGAAGAGCTGACTCAGCGCCCTGATGTCGCGCGTCTGCTGCGCCATGTCGCGATCACCAAGTTCGTGATGTCCCTGGTGCGAGTCCGGGATCGCAAGGTCATTGCGACCGTCGATGTGCTCGCCGGGACGTACACCTACGAGGGTCGCGGGCGCTAGGTCGGTTCGCTGCGGGCGTGGTCTTGCGCGACGAGACCACGCCCGCAGCTCGAGCATCAACGCAGAAACCGATGATAGAATAGTACTTATGAATGCGAAGCAGACAAACCTCAAGAGAATGGACAACATGGGTATTGTCGTCGAATCGCTCGATGACAGTATCGCTTTTTTCGAAGAACTTGGCATGACGCTCGAGGGGCGCTCGACGGTTGAAGGCGACTGGTCCGGACGCATCACTGGCGTAGAAGGACAGCGCGTCGAGATCGCCATGATGGTCACTCCTGACGGCCACAGCAAATTAGAGCTATGCCGCTACATTACGCCCGCGCCAACCTCTGATCACCGCGATGTGCCAGCGAACGCGCTGGGCTATCTGCGCGCGATGTTTGCCGTGCGCGACCTCGACGATACACTGAGCAGGCTTGAGAAGCACGGCAGCAAGCTTGTCGGTGAAGTTGTCCAGTACGAGAATATCTTTCGTCTCTGTTACATACGTGGTCCAGAGGGTATTCTCATTGGCCTTGCGGAAGAACTTGGCGGAGAATAGCCCGCGGCGTTTTGCTACAATGACCATATGGCAACACACAATCATATCGACGTTATTGAGTTCCCTGTACAATCGGGCGAACAACTCAAGCAGACACGAGATTTCTTCACGAACGTTTTCGGCTGGAAGTACAACGACTGGGGTGACGACTACAGCGACACCACCGAGAGCGGTGCGAACAGCGGCATCAATGTCGACGGCAGCGCGACCATGCCGCTGACTGTCATTTACTCGGCAGACCTCGATAAAACAAAAGAACTCGTGATTAAGAGCGGCGGCAAAATCATTGTCGATACATACGCATTTCCTGGCGGCAAGCGGTTTCATTTTACTGAGCCGAACGGCAATGAGCTGGCGGTTTGGTCGGAGTAGCGCATGCAGGATATCATCAATCGTACGGCAAAGCAGGGTTTTGCTCCGCTGGTACTGCCATGACGAAAGAAATGGAGACACAGCAGCTTACTTTTACCGTCCAGAAGCCATTTGGCAATCTGTACCGCAGCAAGTGTGTGCTTGTCGCGGCCTACGATAGTGCTGGGAACGTTCTGGTCGGCGAAAAGTCGTATTTCTATCCGCCGACAATTTCGCGTCTGCTTGGCGGTGGTGTTGACGACGGTGAATCGTTCGAGCAAGCGGCGGTCCGTGAGCTCGAAGAAGAGCTGGGTGTACGGCTCGACCCTGGCCGGCTGACGCCGCTGGTCCACTTCGAAATCACAGCTACAGATGCCGACGGCACGCATTACTATAATCAGACGGCAGTCTTTAAAGCTGACATTGGCGATCGGGCGTATCAAGCTGGCGACGACGTGACAGCCATAGTCACTCTGCGGCCGGCCGAATTATATGAACTTGGCGAACAATACGAGCAACTCCCCAAGACACTGTGGTACAACGGCGAAGAGGGTTTGTACGCCTGGGCAGACTATGCCAAAATGTACGGTCCGATCCATAAAGTAGTAGCTGAGAAACTGAAAGTATGATCGCTTATCGCCCGACGATAGCGTCGAGGAACGTGTTCATATTGTCGAGCACTGTTTTGTACTCATCGGCTGCAAGCTCTGGTCCGATAAATCCGTGGGGTCCATAGGTGAGCGGCACATACGTTGCTTTGCCACCGGCCTTGGTAAGCGCATCGTAGAGGAGCTTGGACTGCGAAACCGGCACGACTTTGTCGGCCTTGCCGTGGATGAGCAAGAACGGTGGCGAGTGAGTCGTGACGTAGTTCAGCGGGCTAGCTTCACGCGCAACCTGGTGGTAGTCGCGGCCGAGGTAGCGACGTGCGTTGTAGTCGGGATGCGGGCCGGAGAGGATTGTCGTGAAATCCGAAACGCCGTAGAAATCTATAACTCCTACGGGAGCATTGTAGATGGAATTTTTGTATGGTGCGTTCAGCGCAGCATACGCTGCCAGCTGCCCGCCAGCGCTTTCACCAAAGAAAACCATTTTGGCCGGGTCGAGATGAAGTGTGTCAGCATTCTTGGTGAGGTAGGTGAGCGCGCAGGCGATGTCGTCGTTCTGATCGTCGTATGGATGCGGCGGGTTGAGTCGATAGTTGATGGACGCGATAGCCATGCCGTGTTTCAGGAAGAGCGGCCCGTAGCTATTGATCATGCCATTGTGGTTATTCCCGCCACGCCAGCCGCCGCCGTGAATATAGACAAGGACCGGTAGATTCTCGTCGCCATGCCCACGCGGGCGATACAAGTCGAGCGTTTGCTGCACGTTGCCCGTGTCGCAGTAGTAGATATTCTCTTTGGCGATGGTTGTGTGGCGCCAGGCAGACGCCCACATGAACACCCAAATGACAATCACCGCAGCAAGAACGATGAGGGTCGCGACGATGATTCTCCTTTTGTGGAACGGGAGTTTTTTGTATTTATGCATAGCGTTCACTGTCATAGTAACAGATTGAACGAGGGGAATCCAAAGCAATACCACACATACTACCTTGACAGTTATAGTAATGTGGCATATGATGTAATCATGAACGATAAAAAAATGTCATCAGACCTCCTGCGTGGTCACACCGATACGATGATCCTCAAGCTACTCAGCGACGGGGACAAGTACGGCTACGAGATCACCAAGCTTGTCTACGAGAACTCGGGCCGTCAGTACGATCTGAAAGAAGCCACGATGTACTCGAGCGTCAAGCGTCTGGAGAACGACGGTCACATTACCTCGTATTGGGGTGACGAGTCGCAGGGCGGTCGCCGTAAGTATTACCGCATCACCGATAGCGGTCGCGAACTTTATAAAGCAAATAAGCAAAGTTGGGACGATGCCAAGCGCATCCTCGACAAGCTGGTCTAAGAAAGGACACCTATGGAAAAGAAACTACAAGCATTTTTGGATAAGGCCTTCGCGCCGTACGGAAACTTCCCTGCTCGCGACGAAGTGAAGCAGGAACTCCTCGCCAACCTCCAGGAAAAATACATCGACCTAAAGTCTCAAGGCAAAAGCGACGAAGAAGCATACGACGCGACAGTCGAGTCATTTGGCGATGCTGCCGAAATCATGGAGCAGGTTGAGCATGTTCCGGCAAAGCGCGAGTCACTCGACGAAGCATCACCGCTCGGCGTCGGGAAAATGCTGAAAGAAACATTCAAGCAAGCACGCGGAAGCAACTCGAAGTTTTCGGCAACCGAGCTGAAGCAGAGCGACTTGGCCGGCGTTGAGCTGGCGGGTGAGGACTTTAGTTTTACGTCGCTGGCTGAGTCAAACTTTGACGGTTCAAACCTGACCGACGCGATATTCCGCGGATCGGATATGCGAAAGTCGAGCTTCAAAGGCGCAAACCTGACGGGTGCAAGCATTGTGGGCTGTGACGTGACGAACAATGTCTTTGACGGGGCAGACCTGACGCGGACGTATTTTAAGGCATCGGCGCTGAAAGGCACGAGCTTTGATGGCGCGACGCTCGATGGCACGAGCTTCAGCCACTCCGACCTAAAGGGTATATCGTTTGATGGGTTCACGCTGAATGGTACGAACTTCGACAACACATCACTACGCGACACATCGTTTAAGGGCGCGGTGCTGAACGGCGTATCGTTTCATCATTCTGATGTTAAGCACACCGACTTTGCTGGCGCTACGATGGACAAAGTAACCTTCGCCATCCTTAAGGGCGCAAAAGCCAAGCTTGATAACGTAACCGTCAAGTAAGTTTGGTATCCTAGAGGGGATGACTTACTATACGATTCTGAACACACCTGCTGGCGAACTGTTACTCATGAGCGACGGCGAGACCGTAACCGGTATGCACTGGACGGTCTTTCGCCGTGCGCCAAAGGTAAGCGCCGAATGGGTAGAGAACCGAGAGGTATTGAGCGAGGCGATTGCGCAACTCGATGAGTATTTTGCTGGCACACGCCAAGTATTTGACCTACCGATTAAGTTTGGCGGCACGCCATTTCAGAATAGCGTATGGCAAGAGCTGCTGAAGATTCCGTTCGGTGCACACACAACATACCAGACAATCGCCACGACAATCGGCAACCCTCGCGCGGTTCGTGCTGTCGGCACGGCGGTCGGGAGCAATCCGATCTCCATCGTTGTGCCGTGCCACCGCGTACTCGCGACGAGTGGCAAACTAGGCGGCTATGCTGGAGGCCTCGATGGCAAGCGCGCACTGCTCACCACCGAGCGAATTGTCTGGAGAGAAGCATAGCTTCGCACGATCAACTGCGCTAGAATATGCTTATGAATACTAGACTGCTCCTTATAGGAGCGCGGCTCTTTTTCGCCGCATTGAACATTGTAGCCATCGTAACTCAGCTTCTTTATAGCAGTCAGTATGCGCTGACGTTCAGTGTTATTAATTTCTTCAGCTACTTCACTATTCTGAGCAATGTGTTTGTGTCGATCGTCTTTGTGATGAGCGCGTACTATCTGGCGGTTGGGCGCAAGCCAAAGCCGGCAGAGGACGTACTACGTGGCGCGTCGGTGCTCTATATGGCCGTGACGGGGATTGTATATGCGGCGCTCCTGTCAGGAATCGAGGTGGACTTGTCTTTGCCGTGGGTGAACATCCAGCTGCACTACATTATGCCGATTGTCGTGGTGCTTGACTGGCTTCTGCGACCGCAGCGCTCGAAGCTGACTATGAGGCGGATTGTTCCGTGGTTAATTTTCCCAGCAATTTACCTGGTGTACTCTTTGATTCGCGGATCATTTGTTGGGTGGTATCCGTATCCGTTCCTAGATCCTGCACAGGCTGGTGGATATGGTGGCGTGGCATTCTACAGTGTCGGTATTCTAGTCGCGCTCCTCATCGTAAGCCTGCTCCTTATGAAGCTCGGCAATATGTTGAGACGCCGAGCAGCCTAAGCCTGGTGCTTGCGGAGATGGTGGATTGCAACGCCGACTGTTTTGTCGCCGTTATTCGTGACATGTAAGATAAGTTTATAGTGGTCGTCTGAACCAGTGCGTGCAATGCGCGTACTGACAGAATCAGCTGGGCGAGGGTCCGGGTGGATGGAAATAGAAAAGCCAGTGGGTGGGTTGTCCGCAGTGAACGTGCCAAGGAGAAAAGACGGGTGCATACGAGGTTTGATCTTCGCCTCAGCAATAGTGGAACCTAAGAGCGAGCTCTGGTCATTAAGTTTTTGTCCTTTGGACATAGCGCGGTTTTACCCTTTCTACGCGAAGCATAGACTAATAACTACTTATGGTCTAAGCTTCTTATTAGTTGGCTTGAATATTGGCCACCACAATGGTACTCTAGGTACTTGTGAATAGTTATATGCAGGAGAGTAAGCGCTTACTCTACTTTAATGTTACACAATAATGATGTAACATACAAATATAATTTTCAAAAAGTTTTGGACTCAGCATGATTTACTTCAAACATTCTCAACTTACCAACGACTACCACGTGTCCTTAAAGACGGTCCATAACTGGATAGATGCCGCCAAAAACGGCAAGCTTGACCTCCAACTCCACGAGCAGAACGGCCGCGTATATGTGGCAAATACACCCAATAACCTCATTGTACTCGAGAAGTTGGCGGATAAGGGGAAGAAGTATCGGAACAATTTACATCACAAGGTAGTTAGTCCTAAGCCGGAGTTTTACGAGACATATAGTCGTCGTCAAGTCCTTGATATCATCTCAAACCTGAGTATTCACCACGAAATACCACAGCAGTATAATTACTTCGACGGAGGGGCGGCGGATTGGGATAACTGGCTCGAGCGTCTACGCGAGGACAAGGCTTCCAATATACTTAAGGGTACGATTGATCTAATTCACTCGAATCTTGTCGCTATTGATGATGTTCTAGAAGGTTACGAGCGCGTGAATATTGTCGACCTGGGTCCAGGTAATGCGCTTCCTGTTCGTGAATTACTAGAACATCTCAAGGAGCGATCGGTACTTCACCGCTACATAGCAATAGACATCAGTAAAGAGATGCTTAGTATTGCTGAGAAGAATGTTAAGAAGTGGTTTGACGGAGAAGTTTCATTCGAGGGTCATCAGCGAGACTTTTCATCTGAGCGTTTCGATGATCTTCTAGTTGATGATATGTTAAGCCATGAGTCGGATAAGACTTTGAACCTAGTATTACTACTTGGAGGTACGCTAGAGAATTTTCGTTCCCCAAGAGATGTAATAAAAATGGTTTACGGGAGCATGGGTAGTCAGGACTTGCTTATCTACACAGAGAAACCAGACACTGAGGCCGCACGTCGCTACTTTGACTTTAATTCTAGCTCAGGCTCAAGTTCACTTTCACCTTTCTATAGCCTAGCCTTAAGCCACTTAAGTGTAGATGGTTCCTTTTATGACGTGGAGAGAGGCTTTGATGAACAGAACCAATTGCGCTTTGTGCGCATTCGATTTAAGAAGGCTGTTACGATTCGTCTTACTTTTGAAGAGGGTGGCCGAGATATATCTTTTGAGAAGGGTGATACGATATTGCTTCTAAGGATGTGGCACAAAAAAGTCTTCGAAATTATCTCTATGTTTCAGAATGTTGGCTTAACATTGTTGCACGCCAACATTTCAAAGAATCGTGAGTACTTACTAACAATCTCCGGTGTAGCGCCTGATACTTTGAAGTAAAGCTAGTCGTCGATTTTGTACAGTACTACGACACTATTTTTAATTAACCAACTTGAAGCAAGACTAAATTGTTCTTGCCCTATTTTTCGAGTTATATATAAGGTTGAACAGATAGGCGGATGCGCAATGGCATCTTCAATTGTGATAAAGAGAACCTTATTTTCTTCTGGGGGGCTGTCTTTTCTGGCGGTGAAGCCTAGTTCTCGCATCCAAGTAATTTGATTAGTTAGCTCAGCAATACGAGTTGCCCTGAGCGTGCTTGCGCGTTCTCTTTGCACTAGGCGTAGGAGGACGTGCCACTGTTTTTTGGATACTGCGGCTAGGTCTTGAGGCCGTTCCGAAATAACGACCACGGGGCCCCGAGCTGCTCGCATAAAGATGTGCTGTGTCAGATCCCTACTTAAACTTATACCTGCGGGAAGTTTTCGATTTTCAGTGTAAAAACCATGCATCAGGATTTCCTTTGCGCGTATTTAATTTTTGATAATCCAAATCTTGTGCCAGAGCAAAGCGCTGGGTGGACATAAAATCTGCGAGTAAATTGATGAACTGTCGGGGATCTCTTAAGTGGTTATTGCAAACATAGGTAATATCACCATGTAGGTCGCAAGGCCCGGCAGATATATCTTCAGGTTTTATCGTAGAGCCACAAAATGAACATTGAGAAGCAACTGGGGGAGCCGCAGCAATTTGGAGGTTTGATGGAAAGATGGTATGGTTGGTCATAATGGCTTCCTTTATAGATGCTGTAAAATGATTGGTTTGCCGACATGTTACGAATAGTTGGCGTAACATGTCAATAACAAAGTGGTAATTTATGCTTACATATTTTAAGAATACAGAGCTCGCTGAACAGTATGGTATATCCGAAGCAACAGTAAGGAATTGGATCAAGCAATCAAAAGCTGGAAAAATTCCGTTCAAGTTAGTTAGCCGAGAGGGAAGTTATTATGTTGCGAATGACGCGAGCAACATATTTCTCATTCAAAACTTAATTAAGCAAAACCAAAAGTATCGCAACAAGCTATCAGTCAAAATAGTTAGACCTAATCCTAAATTCTACGAGGTGTTCAATGAAGCGCAGATTTATGATATTGCTCGGAGTCTAGAGTGCCATAGTGAGATCCCATTCCAATACAACTATTTCAGCGCAGGCGCGCATATCTGGAATGAATATATAGAGCAGCGCCTTAAGGCGGGCACCCCGAGTGTCATAACGCGTACGATTGAGCTACTTGCCGATAGCTATTCATATATCGATAAAAGATTGGAGGACTCTCAGAAGGTAAACCTTATTGATGTAGGCGTAGGCAACGCAGAGCCAGCGATGGGGATGATAGATCACCTACTTAAACAAAATAAGTTGAATCGGTATGTCGGGATAGACTTTAGCCAAGACATGCTAGATCTTGCCCAAAAGAAGATTTTTGATCGTTTTGGTAATCGTGTAGAGTTCCAATCGATTCGGCGTGATATCACCCATGAGCGGTTTTCAGATATTTTTGTAGAAGATTACATTTCATCTGCTAGAGATGTACTGAATGTAGTTCTATTTTTAGGCTCTACCCCCAACAATCTACGAGTTCCTGAAGATGCTTTTCGAACTATCTATGAAAGTATGAATCCGAAAGATATCCTTGTCTATACTGGAAAGCTTGCGCCAGAAAACGCTTTGCCTGAATGGTTCGAGCACGAATTCAAACGAGGCGACCTCAGAAAACCTGAGCTTACGCGACAAGATAGACTGGTGTTAGACCTACTGGGAGTCAAGGAGCCACTCTATGATATTGAAATTGGCTACGATAGGGATAAGGGTTTACGCTATGCGCGTACCAGATTTAAGGTGGCCGTCGAGGTCGTAATTGACTTTGAATATGGGCAGCACACGGTAAGCTTTAAAAAGGGAGATTCTATCTTGCTATGGCGGGCGTGGCGAAAAACTTCGCAAAGTCTATTTAAGTCACTTGAAGATTCTGGTTTTTACATTATGCAGTCAAGCCAGAGCGACGATCGTAACTATATTTTAACTATATCTGAAGTAGGTGGTGCGACATAATTGCCGACCTGTCCAGTAACTCCTTCACAATCCCCACCCCAAAATCGTGCTAGAATAGGGTCGGCAGGAGCTGATTCTGATGAAAATTGCCATGATGGTGCGGGGCTACCTTCAAACGCCTCGGCCTTTAGACATGATTTATGCGCCTATTGATCTGGCCATAGAGATTTCCAAAGGTTTGACAGATCGAGGTCACCAAGTAACATATTTTGGTCCACAAGGGACGCACATACCAGGGGTGGAAGTTGAAACACTGGATGTTCGCCCGCTTGTTCATGGCCAAAAAGAGTTTTCGGAACTGAAGGGTGACACAGAAAAACTTATGAACTATGTCCCAGAACTTTGGGACAAGCGTTTTGCTGCGCATATGTTTGAGCGCGCCCAGAAGGGTGAGTTTGATTTGCTGCACTTTCATCACCCTGGGGTGGCGATGGATCTAGCGGCGATTTATCCAGATGTGCCGGTAGCATATACATTGCACGACCCGATTTATCCGTGGTATCGAGAGGTGTTCGATCTCTTTAAGAGCAAGAATCAGCATTTTATCTCTATCTCAGAGAACCAGCGTCGTGATGCGCCGGATTTGCAGTTTTGTTCAACGGTGTACAACGGCGTGGACCCAACGAAGTTTGCGTTTTCTGATTCGCACGAGGATTACTTGATATTCGCCGGTCGTATCAATGCGCAGAAGGGTGTGAAAGAGGCTATTGAGGTTGCGAAGCAAACTAACCGCCGATTGCTGATCATTGGTTTGGTGGCCGAAGAGAACCAAGAGTACTTTAACCAATATGTTAAGCCGCACCTTAATGATAAGATTCTGTTCCTTGGCTTTATGGAGCAGGATCAGCTGATCAAATACTACCAGAAGGCAACGGCGCTTCTGTTTCCGATCCAGTGGGAAGAGCCGTTCGGCTTGACTATGATTGAGGCAATGGCCTGTGGCGTCCCTGTCATCGCGCTGCGTCGTGGCTCCGTGCCAGAGGTCATCGTACATGGTAAGACTGGTTTTATCTGTGATCATGTGCAGGATATGGTGGATGCCGTGAACAATATCGGACAGATCAATCGCAAAGACTGTCGTAAGCACGTCGAGCAGCATTTTGCGATTCGAAACATGGTGAACGGTTACGAGCGCGCCTTTCGTGCAATTATTAAGCACGACGAGGCGATTTTGCCCCCAGTAAAGAAAATGGGCAAGCAACTGCGACGCCTCCCATCTCAGCTCCAGCAAAAGTTCAAAGCCCGCTAACCACCACCCCGGCATTGGTGGTATGATGAAGCTATAACACCAAGGGGGAAATATGGTTACAAGTGACACTCTCGGTACGGCGTTACTGCTTGTCGGCGTTGGCGTACTTTTGGCCGGAATAGGCGTCTTTTTTGTCGGTTTTGCGCAATTTATTAAGGCTGACCGCGACGGTAAGGGTTGGTTCCACAAAGGTTAGTGGTTGGCCGCAGAGGTCGACCAGGGTATAATGAAGCTGCTCGGGATAGTCTCGAGCAGCTTTTTACATTCCAGATATGGCACCTTGGCGGAGTGGCGAAGGTTGCCGGTGGCAATCTGAGTTTTCCTCCTTTACGCCTGAGTGGAGCGCTCTGCGCGAACGAAGGGAGAAGTGGTGCGCAGAGGAGCTCTTTAAAACGAATGGACATACATGGCACCTTGGCGGAGTGGTTACGCAGAGGTCTGCAAAACCTTTTACACCGGTTCAATTCCGGTAGGTGCCTCCATGAATTAATAGAAAAAATGGGGTGGCAGTCGGCGGGGCAGCTCCCAGTTTTTGCCCGCAGGATTTTTTAAATCCGAGGACAAAAACTAGGGTAAGGGCCGACTGACAGGACCCCTTCCAATTGAATCATGGGCAAGTGGCGGAACTGGTATACGCGGCGGACTTAAAATCCGCTGGTTGGCAACGACCTTGTGGGTTCGATTCCCACCTTGCCCACCACGTAAAAAGACCGATTATTCGGTCTTTTTACGTGCAGAGTTATGAGACAAATCGAACCCGACGGGCGAACACTGCCAGTGGCAACGCGGGCGCCAAGGAGCCACGCGCAGAAGCTTGCTTCAAGCATGGTGACTGCGCGTTCGCTTGCGAACCATTTTCCTTGCTTGGCCCCGAGTGGAGGGCTCGCCCGAACGAGGGCAGAAGTGTCGATTCCCACCCTGCCCACCAAGAAGAGCACCCTCGTAGGGGGTGTTTTTCTTGGGGTAGACTCTATTGACATTTTAGAGTGCTTATGCTATTATATATCACGTTGGTTTTGGTTAACCATTGCACCGTCCGTTATCGTTCTCTGGAGTAACCATGGAATTCTTTTACGTCGGCACCGACGGCAAGCACGAGCCTCACATCGTTCCCGGTGTTCTGGCTCAGACGGCCCAGGTGTTCGCCGAACTCGAAGCGCAGGTGCTCCAGGCCGCTGATGTCCCTCTCTTCGTGTTCAACGACGCCGGTTTCGAGCCGACGTCTGACGAAGAGCCGATGGGGCAGTGCTTGAGCTGTCAGTGCCCGATGGACACCATGTGCATCGACGAGCACGGCATCTGCGGTGACTGCAACAGCCGGGCCATCATGGACGTGCTACGTACCCCACTCTTCGCCCGTACGGACGAGGACTGGGCGACGCTGCGGGCACTGGGCTACGTCGAAGACGACGTCTACGACGCCGACGACGAGTACGCCAACTGAACAACCAAGACAACCGCGCGCGGGGCCCCACCAGGGCCCCGCCTTTCCTTTGTCGGCATTTACGGAGTAGGAAATTTCGCCGTCACAGTGGGGTAAAAATGCTACGGTACCCGTAGAAAAACAAGGAGCACTCTCATGGCGATCAAAACAGGCAAACGTGAACTTATAGAACCCCACCCGGGCGATAAGCGCTATGTGAGGCGCGACAAACAAGGAAGATTTAAATCTTCGGTAGATGTCTCGAAATCGTTGAGCCAAGACGATCGCAAGCAGGCCAAGCATACAGCAAAACCTGGTTACGGTGATCGTGGTGACGAACGTAAGCCTTCAAAAACGAAGAAGTAGCTATATAATAGTGGGGCGCCGGAAAACGGCGTACCACTTCGATCGAAAGGGGCGCACATGCGTGTGCTTCGAACACGGCGACGAGCGGCAGTAGCCCTCGGTGCCGTGCTCTCGCTGGTCGGTGTCCTGGTTCTGCCGGGGCAGAGCATTGCCGCACAGAGCGGCGCTGCGGCCTGCCTGGTGGACTCGCCGCCTGCCGGTTCGTCCATGCCGCCGCCGTTCCTCAAGCTGCCGTTCCGGCTGCGTGACGGTGCGGCGTCGCTGTACGACACGCAGGGGTGGGTCACGTCGCCCGACGAGCTCGCCATCGACGACGAGGTCAACGGTGACCTGCACCAGGCCAACGACCTGGAGCTGGTCACCACGCCGGACTACGGCTACGGCCGGCCCATCGTGGCCGCTGCCAGCGGCCGGATGTACTACAGCTACCAGTACATCTCCGGATCGTGGACCGACTCGGCGGGCAAGACCCACCAGGTCGGATGGGGTGGTGGCCTGTTCGTGGAGATCCGCCACGCGCAGGACCAGCCGGGCAATCCCGGCTGGGTCACCCAGTACATCCATCTCTCGGCCGTCGCACCGGGCATCCCGTACCTGGCGCCCACAGCGGTCCCTGACCCGAACGACCCCGCCCACCCGGACTGGAAGCCCGCGGGCATCCTCCAGGACGACAACACGCTGTGGAGCATCGGTGTTCCGGTCCAGCAGGGCCAGATCATCGGGTACATGGGCGATTCCGGGGTGGGGTTGGACTGGAAGGACAACTTCAACCCGGCCACCGGCACGATCACGCCGCGTGACCGGCGGGCGCTTCCCCCGTGGGATCCGCCGCAGCTCCACTTCCAGCTCTACCAGGGACGGGTCAACGGTGCGAAGCAGAACATCGTGGACCCGTTCGCGCTCTGGGCGCAGGTGTGCCCGGGTGAGTGGAAGCCGTTCCAGCCGCACACGAACCCCTACGGGCAGTTCCCGGGGCTCATGAACGCGGCGAAAAACAGCGCGTGGGTGACCGATCCGTTCGGCCACCCGATGTTCGCGGCTCTGTAGTCGCACAACCAGGAAGGTCGGGGCCCCCCGGAACGGGCCCCCCCGACAGGGGCCCAGGTTAAAAAACAAGAGCAACGGGGTAAAAAAATGTTGTGAAAAAAAAAAAATATTTAGTCTGGGTGTTGGGGTGGGTCAATTAAAAAAGCACCATATAATCCTTGTTGT
>CAZJVU010000006.1:0-32422 GCA_964550035.1 uncultured Candidatus Saccharibacteria bacterium
AAGAAGTTTCGCTTAACTATTTAAATAGTAAAACTACCGTCGAATTGTAACAGATAACCGTATCTGTCGTCAACTACATTGCATGCGTTGGACGAAGTGTACACATTGTGGTATAACTTTGTGAGCCATTCCCCTCAAGACAAGGAGTTCGTGATGGGCAATGAATTACCGCGGAAGCCTGTGGAGTTGTACCTGCACCGCCATCAGGGGGCTGTCGGCTGTGTGACGGCCCAGGCCCTGTACGTGTTCGGGAGGACGCGGCGCCCGAGCGCTGTTGCTGTCGAGCGAGCCATCGGGCTGCGTTCACCCGACGAGCCGCTGACTGACCCGGACGCGCATTTCTACCTGCTGCGCCACGGCTTCCAGCAGGTCGGCATCAGTTCTTTCGATCTGACACGTTTCCTGCAGGAAGGGAAAAAGTACCTCAAGGAGGTCTACCGCAGTGAGTGGAGCGAGGAGCACGAGGCATTCTTCACGCCAGCAAAGGTGAAGGAGATCCAGGCCCTCGATGCCGCCCACGCCGTTCGTCTGAAGCCCTACCTCGAGAGCAAGGCGCTGCGCATCATCACCCGCGCGGCGGTGAAAGACGACGTGGCGCAACTGCTGAAGACAGGCTATGCCGTCGACGCAACATTCGGCAATGGTCGGCCCAACAGCGACCGCATACAGCCGGCTGTCCTGCTGGTTCCCAACAAGAGTGGCCCTGGTGCGGGCGTCTGGGCGTACTTCCCCGACTTCCGAACGAGGGGTACGACGGTCGAGCGGCTGACGCTCGACGAAGCCCTCCGCTGGGTGTGCTACAACAGGCCCATCATGGGCCTCAAGCACTACTGAGGTGTGGCGGCCGTGGCTCGAACAGCCCGGTCGCCCACCAGCAACACTAGTGAACTTATCTAAATAACAATGCCAGCAGGCAAAAAGAATGTGATAATCGTGACGATGACCAGAATGGCGTATTCGATCTTGCGATCAATCTGGAAATGGTCGTGACTGGCGAAGAGCAGACCCAGTAATAGCCCCAGTGGGAATCCATTCAGCGTAATGTAGCCAATCTCAAGTGGCGACGCGAAACGCAGCCAAAATGAGCCAAGGATGACGTAAAGGACGAGCTTGAGGAAGTATGCGCTATCTGTTTCTTGTGGGGGAAGTTTTTTCTTTGCCATAAGCGTTATGGCTATTGTAGCAAAGTTTGGCGTAAATGAAATAAGTTCAGTGAGACTTGGGCGGGCGCCGGATGTGGCGCCCGCCTCAGGTGAGTTGTCCGTATCTCGCTACGGCGTGTAGCAGGGATACTGCTGGGTGCGTGCGGCCAAGAAGACCGCGACCTCGTCGGGTGACGACGCCTTGGCAGCCAGCTCGGGGATGACCGACCAGGTGTCGTCCGCGGCGACGGAGTTCACACTGTACAACGGCAACTCATGACCGGCGACAGTGCGTCTCCGGTCATCGGTGCCGGTGTTGTCGATGCCGAGCTTGCACCCGTGCACATCCACCGTTGCCTTCTCATTCGACAGCGGAGAGTTCAGGTCGACGCTGGTGAATCCGACGCTGGTCAGGCCGCTCTCGAAATTTTGAGCATCCGACCACGACGTGAGTACGAGTACCACCAGGGTGACGCCACAGGCGATCTGGATGAGCCGTAAGAAACTCACAGAGTCGTCCTTTCGGGTAGAAGATGACAACTGACTGTTTATATCATGAATTCGTGTATTTGTACAGATTACCAGTTCTGACTTTCTTGGGGCCTACGAAGCATATTGCCCAAAAAGCGAAAAAGCGCCGAGATCCAGTCTCGGCGCTCCTTCTGGAGCGGGACGGTCTCGACGCCGTGATGTCCGGTTAACCCGCGAGATTTCGCATCTTCGCGAGAACGTTTTCGTAGTGGGGGGAGATGAGCTCTTCGGTGGTGATGCCGGGCAGGAAGCCCGTCTTGTGCAGGGACTCGAGGGTCACCTGACGAAGGAAGTCTCCGTCGTTCTGGTGCTCTTCGAGCCTGAGAACAGCCTTCCTTGCTCTGAGGGCGGTCAGGCTCTGCGCCTGCTGGTTGAGGCCGGCACGGAAGCTTTCCCGTCCGCCTCGTTTCCACGCCTTGGATGTGGCGTAGACGACGAGGGCCACGACGAGAATGACCACGATCCATCCGATACTCATAACTGCTTCCTTTCAACGCTGCTGGTCTGCCGGATTAAAACTATAATAACATAAAAGTATATAAAATGCAATATACGAACGTAAAGTCGCCAGACCTTCGCAAAAAGTCTGGCGACGCGGGCGAGTGGCGCCCTGTGTGCTACAGCTTGGCCCTGCGCACCTTTACGGAGTGGCTCGACCCTACGCCGCCGTAGTATGGCAGCGCTCGGGTCCTCGCTGGTGGACGTTCGTCAACAACGGCAGCGGCCCGTACCTCGTACCGGCCGAACCAGGACCACACCCTCAGCAGCGTCAAGATCCACATCGCGATGCTGCCCACAACCCCGGCGCCGACTAGTATGTCTCCTGTGATTCGGAGTGGCTGCGAGTTGGTCCCCTGGTCATAGAGCTGGTCCCCGTACTGCGCCATGAAAGACAGCGCAGCCAGAATCGCACCCACCACCAAAAAGCGCACCAGCCCTCGCCGAAGCCGCTCCGTTGCCGTCCGAAGCCGGAAGTCGTAGACTGCTCCGCAACTTTCGAACGCACAGACCAGACGAGCGCGACCGTCGGCGCCCACGGCCACAGGATCGGCCGCCTTTATAACTTTGCTGGATGTATCTCCCCCGACATGCGGACCCCCGTAGGATCTTGTGAGAAGTAGGTGTTGCAGGATAACCTTTCGAGCCCTGCCGCCAGACATGTATCCTCCCTTTTTTTGTTCGCGAGCCAAGCTTTTGCTATTTCAGAGTAGCATATCTGGATAATATATATTCGGCGCAAAACTAAAACAAGCCTTATAGTAAGACTCGTTTTAGGTATGGTCGAACGTAAACTACATTCGGATTTCGGCGTCACACCCAGCTGGCAAAGACAAGTTCTGTAGGCTGTCGATAGTCTTTGGCGTTGGGTTAGTGATGTCGATAAGGCGCTTGTGAACGCGCATTTCAAAGTGCTCACCGCCCTTCTTGTAGACGTGTGGGCTCTTGATAACCGTGTAAGTACTGCGGCGCGTAGGCAGCGGTACCGGGCCGGCGACGGTCGCGCCGGTGCGAAGTGCAGTGTCCAGAATCTGCTTTGCAGACTGGTCAATAACCTTGTGATCGTACGCCTTCAGGCGAATACGAATACGAGGTGCAGCGTTTGCTGGAGGGGTCATATCCTCTATTCCTTTATGTGGTGCTCCATAACCTCTGCTCGAATCGTGTCGTTTGCTTTTAGGCTAACGCTCATGTCTGGCCGAGTTGTTGGGGCGATTAGGTTACAAGGGGTTATTATACAAGTAATAATATTGAAAGTAAACTGTAACGATTAGGGGCAAGTTTTAAATGCAAGCAGTGCCAAGTGAGGTCAGAAAAAGCGTTGTCTTCCTTTCCTTTATAAGTAAGGATAATGAGCGCGTCGCCGGAACGGCTTTTTTCGTAAATAGGCCTTTGGAGGGCACGGAAATGGTCTCTGTCTATCTTGTGACGGCGAGGCATGTACTGGCAGAGGTTGAACGAAACTCTGATGATGGGCATATTTACATCCGGCTTAATTCTGTCGGCGGCGGCACGACCAGTGTTCGATCTGCAATTTCAAAGTGGAGATTCCATCCATCCGATTCTTCTGTTGATATTGCGGTTCTTTCTTGGGCGCCAGACCCAAAACTTTATGACTACCTTAATGTGGCAACCGATATGGCGATTAGCGATGAGATTATTCAGCAATATGAGATTGATGCGGGGGATGAAGTTTTTATTGCAGGGTTGTTTAGCAACCATTATGGAGTGAGCAAGAATCTTCCTATACTTCGCGTAGGAAATATAGCGCTCATGCCTGAAGAAAAAGTGGCAACTGCCACGCTTGGATCTATTGACGCATACTTGATTGAAGCAAGATCAATCGGAGGGTTGAGCGGCTCACCGGTATTCGCCTACCTTGGTCATACACGTTTCTTGAAAGGAGATCCTAGTTTAGAAACTCCCCAGAAGCTATTCGTATGGCTGGGGGTAATGCACGGACACTGGGACGTAGACGAATCTGCCATAGATAGCAGTACTGTGGATGTCGGCGGTCACTATAAGAGTGTTAATATGGGCATCGGAATAGTTGTTCCTGCGGAGAAAGTTGTTGAGACGATCGAGCTGCATGAAAGCTTTATCGAGGAGCGTCGTTTGAGTGTTTCGGACATAGAGTAAAGAACTCTTGTCCTAAGGCTTCGTAGCTATCGCCAACACCGCACACCGCAAATAGGTTCCCTCGATATCGAGGACAAGTCTGCTCCGCTTGTTTTTATCTTCAATAGCATCGAGCGGCAGCTGACTCTCACTACCCGCTGCGTCCCGCTTTGTTACCCAGTGCGAAATCTTGGCGCCGTCAAACTCGAAAAGCTCTGCTGCTTCTCTTGCGGCGTGTTCTAGCTCATCACGGTCGATGAAGTCGGTTTCGAGTATGACGTACCACGAGTCGCGCACGTTGCAGAGATAGTATAGATCTTCAGGGTTGTCGCCGCGCTGTGTGTAGATAGAATAAATATCGAACCTCCAGAGCGGACGGTCATCAATTTTAATGTAGTGATCTAGTATCTTGCTTGCTGATTCGAACATATGCGTAAGTATACCTCGGCTAGGGTTATTTGTTGAGCCAGTTTTACGACGTGGCTCAGGTCGGGGTGCTACTCGCCGGTATTGATGATGGCGTGTTCTTCTCCCGGTCGGCGCTTGTAGACGATCCTGCCGTCTTTGATAACGACATGACCGTGCGCTCTGTTGTCTGGGCTGAGCGTTTCCTTGGGTCCGTAGTAGATCTCGAGGGCGCCATCATCTCGACGTTTTGTCAGCGAAGGGTACCCATCGTACGTTCCCTTCGTCGCGCTGGAGAAACTCGAGTCAGAGTAGTCTCCTACGCCGTAACTCTCCTTTCCGATGGGTCGATTCCTGCGGCGTTTCTTCGGCAGTGTACTACCGATCTGGCTATGCTCCTTGTTGCACGCTTTGCAGGTGCAAAAGAAACCGTGCGGGCCAGCCATGTAGCATTCCCTTCTCCGCTTGCGAGGATTGAAGGCGCACTTAATAGGCCACTGACCTGACTCAGGGCTTACTAAAACTAGGCGTCCTATAGGGGTAATCCTGCCTCGCGCCAGTATAAAACCACTAGTTGGGTCTGAGCGTCAACTACTTTCTGGCATAATCAAAAAGAGCCGCATCACTGCGACTCTTTTTGTAAGACTGGCTGTAACTAGATTACTTAGTAATCTTGGTAACAACACCAGCACCAACGGTGCGGCCACCTTCGCGGATAGCGAAGTTAAGACCCTGGTCCATGGCGATAGCGGCGAGCAGCTTAACCTTGAAGGTTACGGTGTCACCAGGCATGACCATTTCCTTGTCAGCTGGGAGTTCAACCTCACCAGTAACGTCGGTGGTGCGGAAGTAGAACTGCGGCTTGTAACCCTTGAAGAATGGAGTGTGGCGACCACCCTCTTCCTTGTTCAGGATGTAGACCTCAGCCTCGAACTCGGTGTGAGGAGTGATGGTACCAGGCTTAGCAATAACCTGACCGCGCTCGATGTCATCGCGCTCAATACCGCGCAGCAGAACACCTGCGTTGTCACCTGCCTGACCTTGGTCGAGCTGTTTCTTGAAGGCTTCGATACCAGTTACAACTGACTTGCGTGGGGCTTCCTGGATACCGATGATCTCGACTTCGTCGTTGATCTTAACGATACCTGTCTCAATACGGCCAGTAGCAACAGTGCCACGACCCTTGATTGAGAAGACGTCTTCGATAGGCATGAGGAATGGCTTGTCGAGGTCGCGCTTTGGCTCTTCGATGTAGTCGTCCATAGCCTTGACGAGTTCCATGATGGCGTCTTCGTACTGAGCGTCACCCTCGAGGGCCTTCAGGGCTGAACCCTTGATGATAGGCGCGTCGCGGTCGAAACCGTTCTTCTCGAGGAGGTCGCGAACGTCCTCTTCAACGAGCTCAACGAGGTCGGCGTCAGCCATGTCCATCTTGTTGAGGAAGACAACGATCTTTGGCACACCAACCTGGCGAGCAAGCAGAACGTGCTCACGAGTCTGAGGCATAGGGCCGTCAGCTGCTGATACAACCAGGATAGCACCGTCAACCTGAGCGGCACCGGTGATCATGTTCTTGACGTAGTCGGCGTGACCAGGCATGTCGACGTGAGCGTAGTGACGCTTCTCTGACTCGTATTCCTGGTGAGAGGTAGCGATGGTGATACCACGCTGGCGCTCTTCAGGGGCGTTGTCGATTTGATCGTATGCAATCGGCTTGTTAACTGCGCTTGGAAGCTTCTTAGCCAGTACAGCGGTGATAGCTGCAGTCAAAGTAGTTTTACCGTGGTCGACGTGACCCATGGTACCTACGTTAACGTGTGGCTTGCTTCGGTCAAAAGATTCTGCCATGTAGGATATATCTCCTTAGTTTATTGTTTACGCATGGGGCACAACACAAAATTGCAACCTCACACGGCGTATAGATCAAATTATAGTAGTAGTCGCCTCTATTGTAAAGAGGTAAATAAGCTCAGACTTTCATGCATGGGCCTGGCACGACTATGCCAGGCCCATGCGGTTTGTGACCGAGCAGGCCGCGAAAGCGACAGCTGCTACCGATTCGCGCGCGGCATGACACCGAGCGCTGCCAGAAAGACCCGAGCGTCGAGCACGGGCGCGTCGACGGCGAGCTCCAGGCTCGTCTTCCACTCCTCGCTACCGGTTCGTTTTCCGGTGATGTAGACATGGACAACAGAGCCGTCTGGCATCGTGAGCCACCCCAGAGACTTCACCTTGAGCCTGCCTCGCACCAACCGGCCTTGCTCCAGGTACATCTCGATGGCGCCGTTGCCAGAAACGGAGGCAGGTGCAAGCGGTGCCCGGTAGCTCGGGGCGTACAGCAGGTACTGCCCGTCGACCGGAGCGACAACCACAAAGTACTCACGCCTCATTAGAACCCTCCTCGGGTCTCAGAATGACTATCCGAGTGCATACTCTATCATGATATACTGGATAGAGCAAGAACACCTCTCGGGAGGTATTCTATGGTCATTGATTAGCTATGAGGTCAAAAAGTTGCCGCTGGGCGGGCCAGGCACTGATGCGCCTGGCCCGCCCAGGGTGTGGAAGCCTTACTTGGGCTCGAAGGAGATACGGTGCTCGGTCTGGCTCCACTGGCTGTAGCGGTAGGTGCCGTCCTTCGCGATTTTCTTGCAGGCCTCCTGCCAGGTATCGGCGGCTGCCTGTGTGGTGCCCACCATTCCGATGACCACGCGTTCGGATGTCACACCGATCTTCACTCTGCCGTTGTCGGTGATCCAACGCTCTGCGCGGTTGCCAGCTCGGAACTGGTCGCAGACGAGCTGGAGGTCGCTGATTTCGTTGGAGTTCATTGGCCTCTCCTGTGTTGTCGGGGTGCGGGTCTGAAGCGGAGTGTTCCTATGCTCGTGTTGGTGGTGAGGACGTTTCGTCCACGGCGGCGGTCGCAGGCCCTGATCCACGCCTCGCGGGAGGGCTGGCTTGCGGCTGCACCGCTGAGGGTGATGATGACCTGGCCGTCATCGTCTGTCCATATGGTCACTGGCGAGCTGGGGCGAACGGCTTGAGCGCGCTTGTTCAGCGCAACTCGACAGGCTGTGTCGAGATCCTGGATCTCGCCCGGTGTGATCATGGTTTGCTCCGTTGATTGGTAATCTTCCGATCAAGTATTATAGCAATATTTCCCTATAAAAAATAGAGCGCCGAGTGACGCTCTATTTCGTTAGGATAGCGAGGTGCTATTCTTTGGTGTTGCGCTTGGCGATAACGGCTTCGGCAACGTTTGGTGGTACCTCCTCGTACTGGGCAAGCTCCATAGTCGAGGCGGCGCGACCCTGAGTCGAACTGCGGAGGTCGGTGGTGTAGCCGAACATCTCGGCCAGTGGAACCATCGCGGTGATGACCTTGGCCATGGTGCGGTCTTCCATGCTGTCGATGCGGCCACGGCGGCTGTTGAGGTCGCCGATCACGTCACCCATGAACTCTTCAGGGGTGGTGACTTCGACTTTCATGACTGGCTCGAGCAGCACTGGGTTGGCTTTCTTGACACCTTCGCGGGCGGCTAATGCGCCAGCCATCTTGAAGGCCATTTCGTTGGAATCCACATCGTGGTAGCTACCATCGTAGAGGGTTGCTTTGACGTCGACGACTGGGAATCCGGCGATGACACCGCCGTTGAGGGTTTCTTCGATACCGTTCTTGACCGGGGTGCGGTATTCCTGAGGAACAACACCACCCTTGATCTCGTCAAAGAACTCGAAGCCCTTGCCGGCTTCATTTGGCTCAAGGCGCAGCCAGACGTGACCATACTGACCACGACCACCACTCTGCTTGATGTACTTGCCTTCGATCTCGGTAGACTTCTTGATTGACTCGCGGTACGCAACCTGTGGCTGACCGATGTTGGCCTCAACCTTGAACTCGCGCTTCATGCGGTCAACGATGATGTCCAAGTGCAGCTCGCCCATACCAGAGATGATGGTCTGACCAGTCTCTTCGTCGGTGTGGACGCGGAAGGTTGGGTCTTCTTCGGCGAGACGCTGCAGGGCGAGACCCATCTTCTCTTGGTCGGCCTTTGTCTTTGGCTCGATGGCGATGCTGACAGGAGGCTCTGGGAATGTAATGCTCTCAAGGATAATCGGGTTGGTGACGTCACTCAGGGTCGTACCGGTTGTGGTGTCCTTCAGGCCAACGATAGCGGCGATGTCGCCAGCGCTGATTTCGGTGATGTCTTCACGCTTGTCGGCGTGCATACGGAGCAAGCGGCCGACGCGTTCTTTGTTGCCGGTGCTAGCGTTGAGGATGTAGCTACCAGCGGTCAACTTACCGCTGTAAACGCGGACGAAGATCAGCTTACCGACGAATGGGTCGGTTGCAACCTTGAAGGCCAGTGCAGCGAGTGGCTGGCTGTCTTCTGGCTTGCGCTCGATTTCATCACCAGTCTTTGGGTGCGTACCCCAGACAGAACCGTTGTCGATTGGGCTTGGGAGGTAGTCGACGACGAGGTCGAGGACTTTTTCGACGATCACGCCGCGGCCGTCACCACCGGTAACGATGTAGAACTCACCGGTTAGGACAGACTTGCGGATGGCAGACTTCAGTTCGTCCTGAGTGATTGATTCCTCGCCACCGTCGAGGTATTTCTCAAACAGTGTGTCGTCGGCTTCGACTGCTGCTTCGACGAGCAAAGTGCGTGCGTTCTTAGCACGATCGAGCATGTCAGCGGGAATGTCGCCCTCAACAAGCTCGTGGTCGGTAAACTCTTTGTAGGTGTAGGCCTTCATGTTTACGAGGTCAATGACGCCGTTAATCTCTTGCTCGAAACCAATTGGCAGGTGGATTGGCAGTGCGCGTTTGCTGAGGCGTGAGTGCAGACTCTCGAGAGACTTGTAGAAGTCGCCACCAGTTTGGTTGATCTTGTTGATGAAGCAGATGCGAGGCACACCGTACTTGTTGGCCTGGCGCCAGACGGTTTCGGTCTGAGCTTCAACGCCCATCTTGCCATCGAACACAACAACAGCGCCGTCGAGTACGCGGAGCGAGCGTTCAACCTCGGCAGTAAAGTCGATGTGACCCGGGGTGTCGATAATGTTGATCTTGTGGTCTTTCCAGAAAGCAGTCACTGCGGCGCTGGTGATAGTAATACCGCGCTCGCGCTCTTGCTCCATCCAGTCAGTGGTTGTTTCGCCAGAGTGGACTTCGCCAATCTTGTGCTTCAAACCGGTGCGGTACAGAATACCTTCGGTCGTGGTCGTCTTGCCGGCGTCGATATGCGCGATGATACCGATGTTGCGGAAGCGTTCCAGGGGAATAATTTTGTCTGCCATAGTTCCTCGTTGGTTATGTTATTAAGCATCGCCTTTTTGTGGACATCAAAAAAATGCGTTGTAGCTGTTGGTTGTAATTATACTATAAATCGTGCGGTCGTACTAGTGGTGAGCAAGCTAACTTTCGAGTGCTGGGCTTGATCCGGTGAGGTCCCGGTGACGTCGTACGATCACGCCGAGCGCATCGAGCGCGATGCAGCCGCAGTCGCCATCGCTCAAGCCGTCGTCGTGTTCTACGCCGAGCGCTGCCTCGATCTGATCATTTGCTGAAGGACCCATGGGCGCTTTGAGGTGTATGACCGGCACGCGTGGTGTTTCCTCCCATGGTTTGTCGTAGAGGCTGACATGCGCCGGACCGTCTGGTGATTCTAGGCCGGACATCTGGACGAACACTTTCCCGTCTGAAAAATCTTTGCGGAGCGAGCAGTCTTGCGGCAATGATAAAGCCTCGCGGAAACTCATAATCCCCTCCTTCATGAGATTACATGATGCGCTTATCGGTATAGCAAAATCTGCCTAGTATCACAAGGAGGTTTGACATTTTACGTTATTCATTGTATTTTACCAAGGTCCAAGCTAGCCTTCGCAAAATGTGAGGAGATTGCAATGCGAGGCTTCAAGACGGCGATCATCGCCGCAGTTCTGCTATTCGTCGGGCTGCTCAGCTCGGCCTGTGCGTCGTCGGCGCACGAGTCGACGCCCCAGCCGCTCGCCAGCGACATCCAGACGGCCAAGGACTTCCTGGCCAAGACCAAGCCGGAGGACGGCAAGAACGGCGACGAGACCTGGGCGCGCGGTGTCGTTCTGCACACCAGCTTCGACAGCAGTTCGCTGGGTGGCATGACCTGGTCCATGACGCTTCTGAAGCCGGACGGCATCACGGCTGTCTTCCAGAGCTCGCTCATGTCGCTGCCCGACAAGATGAACGAGATGGTCGTCCCTGGCGACTACATCGCCTACAAGGACGACGGCGACGAGTTCCTCAAGGACACCGAAGTCAAGGTCACCACCAAGGCCGCGGTTCCCATCACGGGCAAATAGCCCGCGCGGGCAGAGGGACGGGTTGGTTCTAGACGAGCCGACCCGTCCCCGCCCGGAAACACACCACTCGATGTGAGTGGTATTTTTTGTCTCAAGGCGCTATTGACAGGTGTTAGAATTTATCGTATTTTACTAAAGTCCAAGTACCATCCTCGCGCAAGTGAAGGAGATTCAACGATGCGAGGCTTCAAAACGGCGATCATCGCCGCGGTTCTGGTGGGTTTCAGCCTGGTGGGCGGCGCGTGCTCGGGTGGCGTCCAGTCCTCGGACCCGGTGACGCCCAGCGGCGGGCAGTCCGCGAGGAACTACCTTGCGACGGTCCAGCCGAACCAGCCGGCCGGTGGGAGCCAGCAGCTCCCCGCCGGGTGGCAGTACGGCATCGTCATGAGCACCACCTTCGAGAAGCACTACCCCATCTCGTCGAACCAGTGGGCGATGACCATCCAGAAGGGCGACGGCACGGCGGAGACGTTCTCGGCCTGGGCCGACGAGGACGCACTCAACGCCGGGGTCCACGCCGGCGACTACGTCGCCTTCAACAACAAGGCAGACAAGCTCGTGGCACAGGAGGACGTCAGGGTCATCACCGTGGCGGCTGTCCCCGTCAACAAGTGACCCAACTCTCAGGCTGGGACGGGCAGAGCCAACGATTGGCTCGCCCGTCCCGCCTAGCGACACATTCACTCATTGCGAGTGATTTTTTAATACCAAAAACGCCCCTCGAGCGAGGAGCGTTGGTCGGTTTTGCGAGCAGATAACTAGGTGCGGGCAAAATGCGCAAATGCGCGGTTGGCTTCGGCCATACGGTGGGTATCTTCCTTTTTCTTGAAGGCAGCACCGGTTTGGTTGTAGGCGTCGACGATTTCGTGAGCCAGGCGCTCAGCATAAGGCATACCTTTGCGGGCACGTGCGGCTTGTACAAACCACATGTAGGCAAGGTGTTGCTGACGGTGACCGGCAACTGGGAATGGAATCTGGTAGTTAGCACCACCGACGCGGCGACTTTTAACTTCGACAGATGGGTAGACATTTTTGATGGCCTTTTCGAATACCTCGAGAGCGTTGTCGCTCTTGAGTTTCTTGGCGGCAATCTCTATTGCTTCGTAAACGGCAGCTTCGGCGTAGTGCTTCTTGCCGTCTAGGATGCTCTTTTGAATCATTCGCTGCACGAGTACAGAGTTGTACTTACGGTCAGGAGAGACTGGGCGCTGGAGAGAACGAGTTTTCTTACGTGGCATTACTTGCTCTCCTTCTTTGCGCCGTACTTAGAGCGACCTTGCTTGCGGTTGTTAACACCCTGAAGGTCAAGCGCACCGCGAACAATGTGGTAACGGACACCTGGAAGGTCTGGCACACGACCACCACGAACGAGCACAACAGCGTGCTCCTGGAGGTTGTGGCCCTCGCCTGGGATGTAGGCCCATACTTCGTAGCCGTTGGTCAGGCGCACACGGGCAACCTTACGAAGGGCGGAGTTTGGCTTACGTGGAGTACGAGTCGTTACCTTCAGGCAAACACCGCGCTTGAGTGGTGCGTCCTCGTTGTAGTACTTTGTCTTCAGCGTATTGTGAATACGACCGAGAGCGACAGACTTGCTGACTTTCTTGGCCGTCTTGCGTGGCTTGCGAATAAGCTGGTTAATTGTTGGCATGAACGAAAAATTCCTCTTCGATTCTTATGTGATCTAACCATGATATCTAGACGGGGTTACAGCACGTCCCATTCCAGACTCACAGCGTGAAACTCAAGTGGTATTATACACGAACTTTACTCCTTATGCAATCTGACGATTGACTCTTGCTGTTTGCTTCGGTATGGTTGCAAAAGTGCCCCGTTTGGGGCGCGTAACTGCCAATACGAGATTGGATGATGCTATAGTGACGTCCTACAAGACGCCCTGGACTACGCACGTGACCAGAACTCCGGAACTGTTCGGGTTTGCCCAGCAAGGCACTCAACTTGTGGTGACGGCTGGTGTTCAGAAGGGCACCTGTCGAATGGTCACCACGAGGAAGACCGTCCGTCAGCAGACGGCGAGCGGCGCCAAGGTCGCCAGTGTTGTGACCTATTTCCTCGAGCTGCCTCGCTGGAAGCACGCCAGCCCGCCTCTCCTGCGCGCGCATCCCTTCTTGGTGCCGCATCTTCTGGCCTCTGGTCAGGTTGATGCTAGGGAGCTGCGTGATCGAGCGCTCGAGATTGGGCAAGGAGTCCGTCGCGTGACGATCGCGATCACCAAGCCCTGCCCCATGCTCACCATGCTGGGCGTTGACCGCTGCCCGTTGACATTCTCTACCAACTTCAACATCACGCTCGACAAGGCCGGGTGAGCCAGGGGGCGCCGTACTGCCCGTATTGGCGCCCCTCCGTTGCACTCAAACTTTGAGCTCAGCGGAGGGGCTTACAAAAAGACTCCCGAGAGTGGGAGTCTTTTTGCGTGATCGAGCCGAGTATTACTCTTGCTCTTGTGCTCGAGCCAGTTCTTCCTCTTCGGTGAGCTGAATGCCCGTACCGACAGGAATCTTGCGGCCGATGATCACGTTTTCCTTCAGGCCGTAGAGGTTGTCCACGCGACCACTTGTTGCGGCGTTGATGAGCACGCGAGTGGTGTCCTGGAACGATGCGGCCGACAGGAACGAGTCTGACCAGATCGAGACCTTGGTGATACCAAGCAGGAGCTGGGTAAACTCGGCAGGAGCTTTGCCTTCGCTGGTGAGTTGGCGGTTCGTCTCGACGACTGCAGCCTTACTGACGATGTCACCGGTTACGAACAGGCTATCACCTGGATCCTCGATGGTTACGCGGCTGAACATCTGGCGAACGATGATCTCCAGGTGTTTGTCAGCAATGTTCTGACCCTGGGCTGCGTAGATGCGCAGGACTTCGTTGATCATGTAGCGCTGCGTGGCTTCGATGCCCTTGAGGCGCATCAAGTCGTGCAGGTTGATCGAACCAGAAGTCAGGCGGTCACCAGCTTCGATTTGGTCGCCGTCAGCTACAGTGAGCTGCTTGAAGCCTGGGACTTCGTAGCGAGCTGGCGCGTGCTGAGCGCTCGCGATGACAATCTGGTCTTCAGCGACTTCGATGGTGCCATCAAATGGTGCAGTCAGCGGACGTGCGTCCTTCTTGTCGCTTGCCAGTACGTCGCCAGCGAGTACTTCGGTACCGCTCTTGACGCGTGCGATGCGACCATCCAGCGGCAGCTTCTTAGTCTTACCCTTTGGCGGAGTGACTTGCACGATGTAGCTTTCGCCATCTTCCCAAACCTGGACATCACCACTGATTTCACTCAGGAATGCCTGGCCCTTTGGTGAACGTGCTTCAAAGAGCTCGTCCACACGAGGCAGACCCTGGGTGATGTCGTCACCCGCCACACCACCGGCGTGGAAGGTGTTCAGCGTTAGCTGTGTACCAGGCTCACCGACTGACTGTGCCGCGATGACACCCACTGGCTCGTAACTCGCAACCAGCTTACCGGTAGCCATGTCGATACCGTAACTCTTGCGAGGGATGCCGCGGAGGTTGCTTGCGCTCAGGACAGACATGATCTTCACTTCAGCGAGCTTTTCATCGGCATCGATTGCATCAGCGATCTCACGAGTAATGAGCTTGCCGGCCTTTACGTGGCCCTTGATGTCTTCGGCAGCGTAGCGGCCAAACAGGCGATCACCAAATGGAATCATCGTCTGGTCAGATTCAGCGCGGTAGATTGCGAAACCAAAGTCCTCGGCGTCCTCAGTGACGGTAAAGACATCTTGGCTCACGTCTACCAGACGGCGGGTCAGGTAGCCAGAGTCAGCGGTCTTCAGCGCGGTGTCGATCAGACCCTTACGTGTACCACGAGTGGCCACGAAGGCTTCCAGCGGGCTCAGGCCCTTCTTGTAGCTTGAACGGATCGGCAGCTCGATTTCTTTACCGGTTGCGTCCACCATCACACCAATCATCGCGGTCGCGAGCTTGATGTTACTGATGTCACCACGAGCACCCGAGTCAACCATCACGGCGACAGAAGTGTCTTCTTCTTTCAGGCGGCCCTGGAGAATCTCGAGTACTTTCTTGTCCACACCTCGCCAAGTAGAGACGGTCAAGCTGTAGCGTTCGTCTTCGGTGATCAAACCGGCTTCGTACTGCTCGCTGATCTTGGCGGCGCGCTCATCACCCTCGGCGATAACGGCGTCAAGACCATCAACTTCGAAGTAGTCAGTCATACCGGTCGATACGGCGGCGACGGTTGCATACTCAAGCGCCAGATCCTTAATGGCGTCGGCAGCTTCAGCGGTCTTTTCCTGGCCGTATTCGTTGAAGATGGTCGCGAGAACTTTGTTCAGGCGCTTCTTGCCCATGACGTCTTCGACGTATGGCATTTCGGCAGGCAGGATTTCGTTGAAGTAAACGCGGCCAAGGGTTGTGGTGCGCTTTTCGCCCTTTACGGGTACAACAATCGGTGTTTGCAGCTTGATCAAGCCCTTGTCGAAAGCGAAGATCGCTTCGGCAACGCTACTGAAAGCACGCGGCACTTTTATCTGGGCGTTTGGCTTGTTGTATGTCAGGTAGTAACAACCGAGCACGATGTCCTGGCTGATGTTGAGGATTGGCGAACCGTCGGCTGGCTTCAGCAAGTTGCTGGTAGCGCTCATCAGTTCACGAGCTTCCTTCTGGGCGTCGTCGCTCAGTGGAAGGTGAACTGCCATCTGGTCACCGTCGAAGTCGGCGTTGAAACCTTTGGCGACGAGTGGGTGCAGCTGGATTGCTTTACCTTCGATCAACTTTGGCTGAAAGGCCTGGATAGAGAGGCGGTGCAGAGATGGCGCGCGGTTGAGGAGCACGTACTTCTCTTTAATGACCTCGTCCAGTGCGTCCCAGACTTCAGCGGCACCAGACTCGATGAGGCGAGTTGCGCTCTTGATGTTGTGGGCGAACTCTTGCTCGAGCAGCTGTGCGATAACGAATGGCTTGAACAGCTCAAGTGCCATGAGCTTCGGAAGACCACACTGGTGAATCTTCAGCTCAGGACCAGCAACAATCACTGAACGGCCAGAGTAGTCGACGCGCTTACCCAGAAGGTTCTGGCGGAAACGACCCTGCTTACCCTTCAGCATGTCACTGAGGCTCTTGAGGCGACGTCGGCCACCAGTAGCGCTTACGGCGCGACCAGAACGAGCGGCCGAGTTGTCGATCAAAGCGTCGACGGCTTCCTGAAGCATGCGCTGCTCGTTGCGGCGGATGACTTCTGGAGCGTTGAGGTCGATCAACTTTTTCAGGCGGTTGTTGCGGTTGATGACGCGGCGATAGAGGTCGTTCAGGTCACTTGTGGCAAAACGACCACCGGTCAGCTGCACCATCGGGCGCAGGTCTGGAGGGATGACAGGCAGAACGGTCATGCACATGCTTGTTGGCTTGATGCCAGCGCGCTGCATGCCTTCGAGCACCTTGAGGCGCTTCATGATCTTCTTCTTGCGCTGACCCTTCGCGCCTTCGGCTTCAGCGGTGAGCTCTTCGATGAGCTTGTCAAGGTCGATTTCCTCGAGCAAGTCGCGAAGTGCCGTACCACCCATACCTACGGTGATCAGCTCGCGGTATTCTGGCAGCAGGTTGCGGTAGTCGACTTCGCTGATCAGGCGGTACTTTTCGAGACTCTCAAGCTGTGTCTTCTTGCGAGCGTGCTCTTCGGTGAGCTCTTCGAGCTCTTTGGTTTGCTGTGCGGCAAGTGTCTTGACGTCTGCGCCTTCAGCTTCAGCATCTTTCTCGTAGCGAGTTTTGATGGCGAGTTTTGCAGCCTCAGTCTCAGCCTCGAGGTCAGCCATGATCTGTTCACGCTTTTCGTCGGCGACTGACTTGATGATGTAGCTGGCAAAGTACGCAACGCGCTCGAGGTTACGAACGGTTACGCCGAGCAGCAGACCCATTGCAGATGGTGTGCCACGCATAAACCAAATGTGTGCCACTGGAGCGGCCAGACTGATGTGACCCATGCGCTCACGGCGGACGATGCTCTTGGTTACAATTTCGCCGTTCTTGTCGACGGCAGCTTCGCGGGAGCGAACACCTTTGTACTTGGCGTCATGGATGTTGATGTCCTTGACTGGGCCAAAGATGCGTTCACAGAACAGGCCATCGCGCTCAGGCTTTTGGGTGCGGTAGTTAATGGTCTCAGGCTTGGTAACCTCGCCGTGTGACCAGTTGAGGATATCCTCGGCAGCTGCAACAGCCAGGCGGACAGCGTCAAAGTCAGAAATGCTTGTGGTCATTCCAATTCGTGGCATTACGCAGCCTCCTTTACTTCTACTTCGTCTTCATCACTGGTGCGGACACTCATGCCGTCACCAAGGTCGAGGTCGCCGAACTCGTCGACTTCATCGGCAGCTGCTACATCGAGCGGCTTGATGTCGTCTGTAGTGACTTCGATTGGGTTGGCTGCTTCGGCTGCAACTGCAGTTTCGAGCACTTGCTCGGCGTCGATTACTTCTTCAGCCTGTTCCTGCTGAATCAAATCGACTCGCAGACCCAAGCCTTGAAGTTCCTTCACGAGCACGTTGAATGACTCTGGAACCTTTGGACCAGTGATTGGTTCTTTCTTAATAATCGATTCGTATGCTTTTGCACGGCCGTATACATCGTCGGACTTGATGGTGAGCATTTCCTGAAGCGTGCTGCTTGCGCCGTATGCTTCAAGTGCCCAAACCTCCATCTCACCGAAGCGCTGACCACCGTTTTGTGCTTTACCACCGAGTGGCTGCTGGGTGACCATTGTGTATGGACCAATGCTTCGTGCGTGGATCTTGTCTGCAACCATGTGGTGCAGCTTAATCATGTACATGTTACCGACAGCGGTCAGTTCCTGGAAAGCGTCACCGGTGCGGCCGTCGAACAGCTGCACTTTACCGTCGGCTGGGAAGCCGGCTTTCACGAGCTCGCTGACGATGGTCTCGATAGGCACACCGTTGAATGGTGGTGTTGCGACCTTGTAACCAAGAGCGCGGGCAGCCATACCAAGGTGAACTTCGAACAGCTGACCAAGGTTCATGCGTGAAGGCACACCGAGTGGGTTCAAGATGACATCCACTGGGGTACCATCGGCCATGAACGGCATGTCAGCCACTGGCAGAACGCGGGCTACAACGCCCTTGTTACCGTGGCGACCAGCTAGCTTGTCACCGACGGCGATCTTGCGCATCTGAGCGACAAAGATCTGAATCTGCATCAGCACGCCGGCCTTGAGCTCGTGACCGTGCTCGCGGCTGAAGATCTTGACGCCGACAACTTTACCGTGTTTACCGTTACTCATGCGCTGTGATGTGTCACGAACGTCTTTGGCTTTTTCACCGAAGATGGCGCGTAGGAGGCGCTCTTCGCTGGAAAGCTCTTGTTCACCCTTTGGCGTAATCTTACCCACGAGGATGTCGCCGGCGTGCACCTCGGCACCGATGCGAACGATACCGGTCTCGTCGAGGTGGCGAAGCGACTCTTCAGATACGTTCGGGATGTCGCGGGTGACGATCTCTGGGCCAAGCTTGGTTTCACGGACTTCAACCATGTAGTCAGTAATGTGTACTGAGGTCAGGTCGTCTTCCTTCACCAGGCGGTCGCTGAGGATGATCGCGTCGTCCATGTTGTAGCCACCCCAAGGCATGTAGGCAACGATGAGGTCGCTACCGATAGCGAGCTCGCCATCAGCCATGCTCATGCCTTCGATGAGGATGTCGTCTTTCTTGACCTTTTGGCCGCGGGTGACGACAACGCGCTGGTTGATGCTTTCACCGTCGTTGCTGCGCTGGAAGTGCATCGGGATGTAGCTCTTGACGCCGTCCTTGTACTGGACTTGGACTTCAGAGCCGTCAGCCTTGACGACTTCGCCAGGACCTTCAGCAACGATCAGCTGACCAGAGTTGCGGGCGATGACAGATTCCATGCCAGTACCAACGATTGGCGATGTTGGCTTGATGAGCGGCACAGCTTGTTTCTGCATGTTCGAACCGGTCAGTGAGCGGTCAACGCGGTTTTTCTCGACGAATGGAATCAGCGATGCGGTCGAGCCAAGGATTTGCTTCTTGGCGGCGTCTACGAATGTGACTTCGCTGGCGTCCACTTCACCTGGCTTCAGGTTGACGCGGGCAGACACACGGTCGTTGACGAACTTGCCGCTCGCGTCGACGTCGTTACCTGCTTCAGCGATGACCTCGAGCGCTTCTTCGGCGGCGTCGAGGTAGACGACTTCGTCAGTTACCTTGCCGTTCTTGACGCGGCGGTAAGGAGCTTCAAGGAAACCGTACTCGTTTACCTTTGCGTACGTTGCCATGTTGAGTACCAAGCCAATGTTGGCACCTTCTGGGGTCTCAACAGTACAGAGACGACCGTAGTGGGTCGCGTGGGCGTCACGAACGTCCAGGCCGGCGCGTTCGCGGCTCAGTCCACCAGGACCGGTTGAGCTGAGGCGGCGCTTGTTAGCGAGCTCAGACAATGGGTTGGTCTGGTCCATGAACTGTGACAGCTGTGAGGAAGCGAAGAATTCACGAACTGCAGCAACGACCGGGCGGGCGTTGATCAGCTGACCAGGAGTGACAGTCTCGATGTCGCTCATGCTCATGCGGTCGCGGGCGTTGCGCTCCATGCGCAGCAGACCGATGCGGAACTGGCGCTGTACCAGCTCGCCCACCATCTTGACGCGGCGGTTGCTCAGGGCGTCGATGTCGTCGGGTGCGTCTTGGGTGTTGTTGAGGCGGATGACTTCCTTGATGATTGCGACAAGGTCGTCAATGCGCATCACGCGGTTCTCGGTGGTGTTAGAAACATCAAGACCGAGGCGTTGGTTAATCTTGTAGCGGCCAACACGGCTGAAGTCAAAGCGCTTGAAGTCAAAGAACATGCGCTGGATCAGCTCGCGAGCGTTGTCGACGGTTGCCAGGTCACCTGGGCGCAGGCGACGGTAGACCTCGATGAGCGCTTCGTTGGCACCCTTGGCTGGGTCTTTGTCGAGCGTTGCGTCGATGTACTTAATCTCACCGGTGTCTACGTCGGTGAACAAGTCTTTGATAGCTTGGTTGGTTGGGTAAGCCAGCGCGCGCAGGAGGGTTGTTACAGGAATCTTGCGGCGGCGGTCAATCTTGACGTACAGAGCGCCACTACTAGCGGTCTCGAACTCAAGCCACGCACCTCGGCCTGGAATCAGCTTGGCGCCGTAGTAGTTGCGGCCACCGTTTGTATCTGCAGTAAAGAAAACGCCAGCAGAACGAATCAGCTGGTTTACAACGACGCGCTCAGCGCCGTTGATAACAAATGCGCCGCGGTCGGTCATCCATGGGTAGTCACCCAGGTAGATCTCTTGCTCTTTGACTTCGCCAGTGACTTTGTTGGTCAGTTCGACGACAGCCTTGAGGGGTGCCTCAAAGCTAATGTTGTTCTCGCGAGCTTCCTGCTCACTCATCTTTGGATCATCAAAGTGATAATCCTTAAAGCGCAGCTCCAGCTTCTGACCCGTGTAGTCCTCAATAGGATTAATCTCGGCAAAAATCTCGCCGAGACCAGTCTCTACAAACTCACGGAACGAGTTAAGCTGATGCTCAATCAAGTTTGGCAACTCAACAGCAGTGTCCGGTTGGGTAAAGAACACTCGCTGAGTCGCTGCATTTGAGCTTTTACTCATCTATGCACGCTCCCTTATGATTTAGATTAGTTAGGTTGTTTATAGGATATGGCGCCCGAAGATCCTCTAAGTGGTGTGTCCTAATGAGCTGCCAAACTCCGGGACACAAAGAACCCAACTTACTCAACTTCTTAAAGTATATTGTGACTACTGGGGAGAATAATGTCAATAGAACTTTTGCACGTTGCCGCCCGACCACACCCAAGCGGGAGGGTCGGGCGGCAACGTGCGTGTACGGGTCAGGCTGAAGCGAAGGGCATACCATTTCGCTGCAAGATGGCGAGCATCGACTTCACCAGACGCTGCGTTTCACCCCACGGGCCCAGGCGCTGAGCCACGACACGGCCAAGGTTGAACAAGGCTTTCTGGTCTGTGGCGCCCTTCGGCTGGAGGACGACAAGCGTCTCTCTCTGACGGTCGGGCTCACAGCGGTAGATGACGTACGGAACGCCATTTACCAGAACTTCCAACCGAGTGAAGCGTCGCGGCGTCTTGTCGATGACGAGCTGCCCACCATCGCTGGTGCCCCCAGACGATTCGGGTGTGTCGACCTGCTTACCGCGTTGCAGTGTGATCCACGTGGACACGACGTAACTCCAATAGTGCTCAATCGGGGACAGTACGGCAAATAGTGTAGCCGACTTTAACAGATAATGTCAATCGTTTGTGCTGCCGTCCGACCCTCCTTTTTGCGGGGGTCGGACGGCAGCGATGCGAACACTTGAAGTGGTTGGGCTAGCTGTTCAGCGCCTTGCGGAGTTGCTCCAGGGTCAGCTTGGACTCGTAGAGCTGGCGTGGCACCCTGACGCCATCGAGACGCTCGTACGAACGCGGCCGACCGACGGGCTTGAGCACGAGCGGATAGCCAGCACCCTTTTCCCAGGGAGAGCGCGACGCCTTGTTGTCCTCGCGGATGACCGTCCACATCGGGCCCGTGAAGGCCGGGCGGTCCAGAAGCCACTTCCAGCGCGCTTCGAACAGCGTTTCTCCGGCGCCTTTCAGCTCACGCTCGCGATCAGCATCGAGCCAGACCGCCGTGTGCGTGCCGGAAGACCACAACTTGTTGGGTCGTCGACGGACGAGCATCGTGGTCACGCCGCAGATGCGTGCAGTCTCTCGGGTGGTGCCCAGGAAGACTACGAGTGCTGCGAATCGACGGTTGCGACGCATCTCGGCCTGACGCTGCTTGATTGTCCGCGTTGCGCGTTTCGGATCACCGTAGAGGTTGCGAATGCTTGGGTAGTCCTCGAGTAATCGGTCATTGATCTCTTTGCTGACGATGCCGCTGAGGTGCGCGCCGAGCTCGGCCGGATCGAAGTCCGTGAACGGGCGCAATCGCACGTAAAGGTTCACATTCTCTATCTATACTTTTAAGTATATAAGTTGTCAACAATATGATAATTTCTATTCGTCGCGGGCGGGGTAGCTTGTGGGCCACCCCGCCTCGCGTCAGCGGAAGTTGGCACGGATGTCGGTTCCAGTGCGCAGTACCTTCTGCACGTCCACCGGGTTCTTTGTCGCTCGCCAGTACTGGTATACGGCCAGATTGCTCCTGCCGGTGATGCCAGTCCAGTCGTCGCGAACGATGAGGCAGTTGCCCCGGCCATCAGGCTCGCCCTTGGTCCACAGGACCTTGTACTTCGAGCCACCAATCAACTCGTCGCATGGCACGATGACGTCGTTCGCGAGAAGCCGGTGGAATTTGACAGGATCGGTGTAGTAACCCCTGGAGCTTCTCCTCACAATGTCAGGCATTTTGCTGCCCTGGAGGAGGAAGGTGGTGCTGCACATCGCGCCGCCCTCTTCCGGGTGTGTCCACGAATACTGCAGGGCGATGATCTTGCCGCCCCGAAGGATTCCATGGAAGCGTCCAGATGGCGGCATCGGCAATGCCTGCCTGAGCGCCTGAAGCGCGCGCAGCGGGAAGCTCCCCGGGACGTACCTGTTGCCCTTGAAGACGCCCCGCCGCTTGGCGTTCACCCACCCACCGAAACTTTGTGGCACTTCGGTGTTGAAGTACACTTGGACGTCGTAGGTGACGAGACCGCTCTTCTTGAGCTTCACGATGCTGAACATCGTGCCGTCGGGCGCCTCCAGCCAGAACTCCTGTTCATCGAGAAAACCGAGCGCCTTCGCCGCTTGGTAACCCGCGCGGCACGCGGCGTACACGTTGGTGTTCATTCCTACGCCCTTCTTGTCGGTGTGCGTACGAACAATATAATATCATTAAACCTAAATTACGCAACGTGGAAATCGAGGGGCGACAATGCATGTCACCACCTCGAGTTCCCTGACTCCTATGGCTGTGCTGGAGTTATTCTGGTTCTGACGGCGCCAGCCGGAAGATGTAGATGCAGGTGTGTTCACTTGCACATGCGCCAGAACTGCAGTTGGCTCCGAGGAGCCAGGCCGGAACGTACCGTAGTACGTGTGTCGGTCATCACCCAGCTCGAGCATGGCAGCCAGCTGCAGCTGGGTCGAGTGGGTTGGCGGGAAGATGACAACAACCGAGGCGCTACGGAACGCCCCTTTTTCACCCACGGATTTCACTTCAGGGTACGCTTCCTCGATCGGGCCCCACTGGTCACTCGCGAGGTCGACGACAGAGAGTATCTTGCTCGTGTCGATGGGTTTGTCTTGTCGGGACGGTATCGTACAGTTTCCGGCACTGGTCTCGCCTCCTTAGTCAGGGACAAGATAGTTTTACATGGTTAACACGGGGCCGTCAATACTACGCGTGTTCGATCACTGCGTCCACGACACCGTATTTCTGCGCCTCTTCAGCGGTCATGTAGAAGTCGCGTTCCATGTCGACGTGGATTTTGTCGGCCTTTTGACCAGTGTTTTTAGTCATGATCTCTTCGAGTGTCTGCTTGATGCGCAGCGCTTCCTTCAGGTTGATCTCCTGGTCGGTAATTGTCCCCTGTACGCCGCCACCGTGTGGCTGGTGAATCATTACCTTGCTGTGCGGTAACGCAAACCGTTTGCCCTTCGCACCTGACGCCAACAGCACCGCTGCAGCGCTCGCAGCCAGGCCAGTTACGATGGTTTGTACGTCCGGCTTGATATAGTTCATCGTGTCATAGATGGCGAGCAGGTCGTAGACGCTTCCGCCTGGGCTGTTGATGTAGAAGTAGATGTCTTTCTTGGGGTCTTCGTACGCAAGGTGCAGGAGCTGCGCAATAATGATGTTCGCAGTCGCTGAATTCACCTCGTCATTGAGGAAGATGATGCGCTCCTTGAGCAAACGGCTGTAGATATCGTACGCCCGTTCCCCCATGTGCGTTTGTTCGATCACCGTTGGTACAAGATAGTTCATGCTTGGTTTATTCATATGTTTAGTATAAAAAATTAGCACTCTCATTTCAAGAGTGCTAATTATGCGGTTCGGCGATCGCTACTTGGCGGGCTTTGTGTTCAGCTCGATAAGGCGGTCGACGGTCTTCTCGGTGATAAGACGATTAGCCAGGTCGCGGCGAGCTTCTGCAGTGTCGAGTTGTTCACGCATCTTCTGGTCATTGCCGTAGCGTTGGAGCATTTCGCTCAGGCGTTCGTTGAGCTCTTCGGTGCTCACGTCGATCTTCTCGATTTTGCTCAGCTCGGCCAGTGCCAGCCCAACCTGCACGCGGCGGATGGCTTGGTCGCGCAGTTCGGTCTTGCGCCAGTCTTCCTCGGTCTGGTTCTGCTGCTCAAGGTATTGCTGCAATGTCATGCCGCGGTAGAGCAGATTCTGTACAAAGTCACGCTCGATACTTGCAAGCTGATCGTTAATGAGTACTTCAGGGGTCGGAATATCACTCCCCTTCACCAATTGCTCGACCAGCTGATCGCGGAGCTTGTCGAGCGCTTCACGTTCGTGTTGGTCAGTTAGCTCGCGGCGAATGTCCGCCTTGAGATCCTCGACTGTCTTGAACGGCCCCACCTTTGCGGCAAATTCATCGTTCAGCTCTGGGAGAGCGACTTCGTTGACCTTCTTTACGTCAACGGCGAAGTTCACGAGTGCGCCAGCGAGTGGCTTGTGGTGATAGTCATCAGGGAATGTCAGCGGCAAGTCGATGTGCTCGCCAACTTTCTTACCAACGAGCCCTTCCTCGAAACCAGGAATAAAGCTGCTGCTACCAAGGGTAAGCGGATATTCTTTGCCGGTCGCACCAGCGACATCTTTGCCGTCTTTGTCGGTTCCATGGAAGTCGATGACGACCTCGTCGCCGTCCTTGGCCGCACGGTCGGTCTCTTTCTTCTCGGCCATGCCTTGACGCATGCGATCGATAACTTCATTGACGTCTTTATCATCAACTTCAGCGACGTCCTTCTTGGCTTTCAGACTCTTGTAGTTGCCGAGTTTGATAGCTGGCAGAATCTCAACAATCGCCTTGAACTCGAGCGATTCACTCGGGACGTAGCTACTGAGATCGACCTGCGGACGGTCAAGTGGCTGGACCTTTTCTGTCTCCAGAATTTCGATCATAAACGCGTTGACTGCATCCTCGGCGACTTCCATGCCGAGCGCGTTTTGGTCAAGGTGCTTCTCGGCAACCTTTGCAGGAACTTTACCTTCACGGAAGCCAGCCACTTTTACTTTTTTGCTGAGGCGTGCAACGGTTGATTTCTTGATTTTGGCCAGGTCGTCGGCGTCAAGCGTGACGGTAAGCGTAACCTGCGTGTCAGATGTGTTCTTGCGTGTATACTTCATATCTTTGTCATTATACCTATATTAGTCTGTTTTTACAGCGTAAGCGGTTCGGCGACCCGCGGGCATCTCTGCCACGCGGGTCGTCGCCTAACCATGTTGCCCGCGAAGGATGGAGAGAACGTACTGTACGAGCCGTTCATTCTGATGAAGCACATCAGGAAACTCCAGCTCACGGACGATAAGCGTCAGCCGCTGAGACCTCCGCCCCGAAACTTCGGTGCGCTCCACCCAGTTTTCTTCCTCTAGGCACAGCACACCTATCAGTGGAATGCTGAAGTTGGCCTGCAGCACGTACTCAGTGAGTTGGGTTGCGGGCCCACGGCCTTCCGCTGGCCAAGACTTGCCCGCGTTGCGAACCGTACTGATCCGCAGTGGCCTTTCGGCCATTGGCTCACTCCTTTCGAAAGGGATAGGTCAGGGACAGTATACCCTAGATCTCGTCGTTGTTGCGATAATCTTTGATCTCGACGATCAGACGGGAGAGCGACAGCTTCTGCTCTTTCTCACGGGCAACATCCTTCAGCGGATAGATTTCTTCTTCAAGCTCTTTGTCGCCGACGAACAGCATGAATGGGATTTTCTTTTTGACCGCGGTTTTGATTTGCTTATCAAGCTTGCGGCCAGTGATGTCAACTTCAGCGTTAACGCCTTCGTCGCGGAGCTTCATGGCGAGCTTCTGCGCGCCCTTCAGCGCTTTGCCGAGGACGATAAGATACACTTCCGTGGTTGAATCAAACTTTGGCAGGAGGTCGTGGCTACGGAGGAAATCTTCCATCGTTGTCGCGCCTGGCGCCATGCCGACGGTTGGGACCGGGTCGACACCGAACAGGCCAACCAAGCCATCATAGCGACCGCCGCCAAACATCGAACGACGATTCTCGGGATCGTTGTCGAACACCTCAAACACGATGCCAGTGTAGTAGTCGAACCCGCGCATCAACGAGATGTCGAAGACGGCGTTGCTGACGCCGTGTTCTCGCAGCAATGTAAAGAGATACTGCACTTCTTGGACGGCATTACTATCGAGCAATTGCTTGGGGAGTTCGTTCATCGTCTTAGCACTGAGGAGCGTCGCGATTTTCTTGAGGCCATCGCGGGCTTTGTCTTCGTCGAAAATCTCAGCGGCTTTATCGCGGAATTCTTCGTGCGTAATTTTCTCTTTCTTATCGAAGAGTTTGATCATCAGCGAACTCTGGATGACGTCGAGCCCAAGATATTCGGCCATCACAAAGTTGATGAGGCGGCGGCTGTTGATCTTGATGGTGTACATCTTGCTGGTCGCGCCAAAGGCTCGCATGATCGTGTCAGCCATGGTGATGATCTCGGCCTCGGCATCGAGCGTGTCGACGCCAAAGATATCAGTATTGAGCTGCCAGAACTCACGTTCACGCCCGCGCTGCGGACGATCGTACCGCATAAAGTTAGCGATGGAATACCAGCGTACTGGATATGGAAGCTCCTGGCGCTTTGCGGCAACCATGCGGCTGACACTCGGGGTCATTTCTGGGCGGATGATGACATTGCGACCACCACGATCAGTAAACTGGTAGGTTTCGTCATTGACGAGATCCTGGCCGCTTTTGGCTGCGAAGAGTTCGAACGGCTCCAGCATTGGAGCGCCGTAATCTTCGTAGCCAAACCGCTCAGAAACGGTTCGCCAGGTTTGGAAAATGTAATTTTGGACGCGTTTGTCCTCCGGGTAAAAATCCCGGGTGCCACGATATGGCTGCGTTGATAAATATGCCATGATGTTTCTCTAAACTCCTATGATTATAACAGATGTGTAAAGCGTTCCTACCGAGCGTGATGCATTGTATGGCCCCAGACGTTCAGAAGCCACATGAGAATAAGCAAAAATATCACCATAGATATGCCTACAGGATAGAAGCGCTTGTTCCATCCATCGACGGGCCGATGCTTCTTATATAAAGGCGTCGTGGTGCCCATGAGGTGCAATGTATGAAGCAGCAAGATAACTACAATGAGCGTCGCCACCAGCCCAAGCGCAGCACTACCCACATTAAAAGCGGGCGTGTAGTCGGCGTGTTTCAGAAATTCGTTGAGCTGTTGCACATACGTAGTATAGATGAACGCGAGCCCGTCGCCCACTTTTACTGCTCGCAAAGGTGCTTATCTTTTGGTACTGTTATATATAAATGGACGTGCAAAAAGCATCCTTGGGGGACGTTCGATAGATGTCTAAAAAAACGATCATAGCGATCCTTGTAGCCCTCGTGGTTTTGGTGGGCGGATTCTTTGCGTTTCTGGCGTATCAAGATACGCAGGCGTACCTCAAATCATCGAACAAAGTTGCCGATGACCTTATGAAAGACCTCATCGCAAATAACTCGCAGGCCGGTATGGCGCTATTCACTGACAGTTTGCGCACACAGTACGGTGATGACTACTGGACAAAGCAATTCTTCCCGCTCTTTAAAGGCATCAAGACAGCGCCCGCCGCGCAAAAGATTGAGCAGATCAAGCAGAATGCGTCGCAGCCAGCAGCCTACGGGCAAGATATCGAAGCGTGGCGCCACGTCTATCAGGTGAAGGTGAGCAATCTTGATTACCTCGTAACAATCGTGACCATCCGAAAAGGCGCCGACCCCTGGAAAGTAAGCGAACTATCGGGTGACTACAAGGTGGGGCAATGAAACGATCTCTTCAAACATGGGGCGTAGGCCTCTTATCGCTTTTGGGCATCGCCGCCGCTGGCCTATTCTTTGCGCAACCAGCATCTGCCGCTGGCGAAACATACACCTGGAAGGATAATCGGACGATTACCGTCAGCGGCGGCCAGACGCAAGGTTCGGCTGATTTTATCTTGAGCTCGAGCGTCCCCGTGACCGGCGACCAGGCCGGCGGTTTTGTCGGGACAATTACTTATACGGGCCTCGGACAGCCATGTCTTATCCATTTCACCATCTATACCTACAAAACATCTACTCCAGGTGGGTACCTATGGGCGCCTGCTGGTCAGATTCCAGTGCCGCCAGAGGCAGGTTCGGGTGGCTCCCTAAGATCGTGTAATTCGCTTACAGGCAATTACGATACGCAGCTCAAATATCATGACAGGTGGATAGATCTACAAGGTACACGACCGAAAGACCCCAACGCGCCTGAGCGTCCCGAGGAAAAGCGCTTCACGGTTACGGTGAATGCCCCTGATCCTCAATCGACTGCGCCGAAGACTGATACGATCTTTATCTACTCTGCCGACGGTAAAACAAAGATCAAAGAGATGACCGTTCCGTTCGTCAGCCAAAACGGTCAAGCCAATTGGCCGCCCGACCAAACACCGATGTCGCTCAACGCAGTGTTCCAAGACCTCGAACTAGGAGACTACATAGCCTGCGACACATATGTGGCCAAGAATTGCACAGACCCTAATAAGCTCATTGATGGCCAGAAGTTTACAAAGGTTAAATACAATGGCACGGGAAGCACGACGATCGGCTCGGGCTTTCTTACGCCTGACAAGAAGCGCATCCGCGGCCATGTTGAGTATCACGTCAAAGCACCGTGTGGTTCCTCTGTTACGGTAGACCCCGTTCAGATCGTACTCACAGGCCCTGACGGCAAGACCTACGCTCAGCAGACAGAAGGCAAGACGATTCAGCCAAATGCCAACGAGACCGGCGCGCTCTGCCAGAAAGATGTGGCAGTTGGTCTCTATGCCCAATGGGACAACATGCCGCCGGGCGACTACAAGGCTTGTACCACTGGCGCAGATTGTATCACCGTGCACAAGCCGGCCGATGAAGGCGTCGAAGACTTTACGCTTGTCGTCAGTGCCGACCCACTTGCGCCTAAGGACCAGAAAGTCTGTACGACCGGCGACGGTGTAGCCGGTGCGCTTGCATGGATTATCTGTCCGGCGACGCAGCTTATTGCCGGTGCGACGGATTTCTTCGAAAACAATATCATCATTCCATTCCTCACTGTCTCGCCGCTGACGACAAACAACGACAATCCAATCTATATTCTGTGGAAGGACTTCCGCGACCTTGCGAATGTCGGATTCATTGTGCTGCTCTTTATAAGTATCTTCTCGATTGCGCTGAGCAAATACGGCGTGAAGAGAGTGTTGCCGCGACTGTTTATTGTAGTGATCGGCATCAACCTTTCGTACTTTATCGTTGCGATTATTATCGACGCGTTTAACATATTTGGAGCGGGTGTTTCGCAGCTGGTGATGGCGGCCCTCCAGCAGGCTGGCACAACACAGCTGAACACCGGTACAAGCGCAGGGGCCGTCAGAAGTATCTTTACTCTAGGCGGTGCTGCATTGCTGGCGATAATACTGACAGGTGGCGCGGCGATTGGGTGGCTGTTTAGCTTTATTGGCCTCGCAGCGTTAGTTGTCGTGGTGACGGTTGTGGTGCTCGTTGTGCGCCAAATGGCGATCATCGTGCTGGTTGTGCTGGCACCGGTTGCGATATTGATGTATCTCCTGCCTAACACCGAAGCCAACTTTAAGAAATGGCGCCAGATGCTGACGCAACTTCTCATGATGTATCCGATGATCGTCCTTTTGTTTGCGTCAGGTAAGATCTTTGGCCTGATCCTCCAGCAGCCAGACTTCAAGATTGCCGGCGACGGCGTCAGCGACGAAGTGGCGCAAGGCGTACGCGTGATACTCCAGTTCCTGGTATACGTCATTCCGCTTGTCTTCCTGCCGGCGACGTTTGCTGCCTCTGGTTCGCTCATGAAGCGTGCTTATAGCCTCGCCACCAATAGCAAGTTCCGTGGCGCTGCTCGCAAGCCAGGCCAGGCCTTCAATGAAGGTGTCGTCAAGCCAAAACGCGCCGAGATGGTACAACGCGCTGCTAGCCGTGGTGGCGCAATTGGCTGGACAGCTGGATACAACCAGCGACGCAACTTCAAGAAAGAGCAGCGCGAGCACGAACTTACACATGCTCGCCAAGAATATATTGCGGGTGTTGCCTCTGATGAGAAGTTCGCGGCAAGCGCTGCAGGTATCGGCGGTCGCGCCGGCGCTACTCGTGTGCAAGGTGCTGCAGCGAGCGCGCTCGACAAGGCTCGCAAGCAAGAAGCTGCCAATGAAAGTGCTATCTTCGCCCACGAGCTTCGCCAGCTGGGGCTTAGCTCGAAGGAGTTCAACACAGCGTTCAGTGCTTATCTGAAGGACCCTTCAAAGAATGTCGTAACCGGCAAGATGCGTGATGCCCAGGGCGATGTGCGCACGATAGATCTAAACCAACGTCAAGACCTCACCCGAAGCGCACTCAACTCAGCAGCAGCTGCAGGCGAGATTACAACCCTGGAGCAGGCACGTATGTCCTCTGGCGTTAACCAGAACATGCTCGATGATGTCATCCGCAACAATGAAGGTTCCGTTAAGAGCAAAGGTGGGTATCATCTGGCTACCAACTTCAACTTGGCCCACGGCCGTAGCCAGGGCTCAGAGCGTGATATCAACCTCGCACGAATCAAGCAGACGCTTGCACAAACGGACGGCGCCTCTATAGCCGACATGAAAGCTTCCTTCCTCGGGGACGTTCAGCGAATGCTTAAAGACCCTGTGACGCGTAGCTCTCTTATGTCAGGTCCGGGCGCCGTTACCAACGAAGAACGACAGAAGGTACGCGATAATATTCAACAGATATGGAACTCCGCTGACCTTTCGGGTACCGCTAAAAACACACAGGCGCTTCGCGATATTCAGAGCTTGATTTAGTGTCGAACGGGCAGCCGGGTGTAGCCGCCCGTTCGACCTGTGTATGCTGCGTTACCAAAGTGGACGCGTTGCCAACCTTCTAAACTCTGGCAGCGCTTGCGGTCGGTATTTCTCAAGCTGCGACTCCATGAAGCTAACCATAAAGAGGTAAGCTTCCTCGTGAGTTGCCTTAAGGGGCTCGACCACTTCGTAGGTATTCCCTGGGTAGGGGCTGCCTTGTCGCAACGACCGCCCACAGTAGCCGTCGGAGGTAGCCCACCATGCGGTAAAAATCCTTCCCCCGCCGCGTTCTACACTTGGAGACACGCGTGAGCGGCACTTTGTGAGATATTCCCATTGTCCTTTTGTTCCAACGAAGGAGTATTCGCTCCACCAGCCGTCTCCAGGCTGAGCCCAGAAGGAAATAGTCGCGAACTTTCCAATTGACTTTATACTCATTTTGTTGCATCATAGCTAGCATTGATGTGCGCCCATAACCCAATAGGGCGCCATTGCACCCTCCGGAAAGGAAACGTCATGCCCGACTTGCAGACGCCCCACCTGTCTCGCCGTGCGCGAGCGATCGCCATGGTGACGGCGGTGGTTGTCGTCATCGGCGCAGTTCTGCTGATCGTCAGGCCGTGGGACAAGACCACCGACGTCAGCGACCCCGCGACCTACAACAGTCCCGTGGAGCCGCGGAATGTCGCCATTGTCAACGGGCCCAGGTTCAACTGCGCGGTCAACGACGGCAAGCCGCGCAACACGCAGGGCGAGGCCGACAAGCTGGTCCCCTGCTGGAATCAGTCCTTCCACGTCCTCGTGGGCAAGGACGGCCAGCCGCAGATCGGTGAGTTCACCAAGCTCAAGAGCGCGGCCACGGTCCAGCGCCTGAAGGTCGCCGAGTACAGCACGTACAAGACCGTCGGCAACGACACCTGGGTCTTCAGTGCCCTCCTCGGCGACGACGGCCGCAGCACGTACGACTTCAAGTACCTGCACGACAGCTTCAAGGCCGCGACCCACGGGGACTGGGAGATCTACTACCGCATCGGTGGCAGTTCCCAGCCCTGGAGGGCCACCGGTAGCTTCGAAGATCGGTCGACCCAACCGGGCGAGGAGATGGAGGCCATCCTGGTCTTCACCGACCCGACCCAGTCGGCGGACCTCGTGCGTGCGCCCTTTGACTGGAAGGACGTGCCGAAGAGCACGATGCTGCCGCACTTCAACCAGAACTGACGTTCCTTCCTGACGGGCCGGGGGGGGGGGGGGGGGGGGGCCCGGGGCCCCCCCCCCCCCCCCGCCACCCCCCCCGCCCCCCCCCGCGCCGGGTGTTAGAGTATGTATAGTAGGTTGAATAAAATGTAGGAATCG
>CAZJVU010000006.1:32432-63687 GCA_964550035.1 uncultured Candidatus Saccharibacteria bacterium
CCTCTTCCTCAACCTCTACCATCTTATTTTATTTTCCCTTCTCCCCAACACTCCCTCTCACCCTTCTTTCCAAAAAACCCCCCCCCCCCGCGGGGGGGGTGGCGGGGGGCCCGGCCGCCCCCCCCCCCCCCCCCCCCCCCGCGAAGGAACCCCCAGCGTTATGCTGGTTTTTTTAATTCCAATGCTGTACCATAGATTCGTCCTTCAGGACACCCCACATGTTCAGCGACGCCCGTTTTATGGGCAGAAATGAGACCGTCATGTCCAGCGAGAGCAGGAAACGCCGCCTGGTGAAAGTGTCCGTGATCGCTCTGGCCGTGCTCGTCCTCGGCGTGATCGGAGGGGTCATCATCTACATGACCCGGCCGACGCCGAACGTCTCTGACGAGATCCCGAACATCCCGGTCGAACAGGTCATCGCTGGCGGTCAGCGCGGCTGGGTCAGCGAGAGCCAGATCGTTGCCGAGAGCCCGACATCAACCTCCGGATTCCTCACGGCGCTGAAGGTCAAGAACGCGCCCTTCACGGGAGCCGTCGAGCTGTACCGCAGCGACGGAGGCGTTCTGGTGGCGAAGATCAAGGCCAGCGACCTTCCGGCGCAGAGCTTCAACTCCGAGCAGGCCAAAGCCCTGGCCGGCGGGACAACGTACCCCGTTGTCAAATTCGGCTGAGGCGTCGCTCCTGGCCGGCGCGGACTCCCCGTTCGCGCCGGCCAACCTCTACCCCTTGCAGGTTACATGCCAAAATAAAGAACTCCTTTTCAGGAGCTCCTTATAAATTGATAAAACCATGGTGCACCACATTGACTTGTCGTGGAACACTCTTGAGCCTAGTCTGATCCTAATACATCAAAAACTAGTTGATCTAGGATGGATGTATTACAGCGGAGAGATTCATATTGTTGAGCCTGAAATCGAGGAGAGTGACCGTCACATTATTTAATACTATCGAGATCCTCGATACCCGTCTTGACGTCCCAGACCTGGATCTCATATTGTCCGATTTTCTGCTTAGTAAATGGGTCGTTTTCACGAATCCGATCTAGTGTTTCAGTATCTGGCACACGCAACAAAAATCCGCCACCGAAGTGTGGCTTAAATGGTCCAGACGCTATGAGCAAACCTTCTTTCTTCAACGCACGTAGATATTCACGATGCGCTTCTCTATAGCTTTCATCAACTTCATCTAATGGAAGTCTATAGCGAACAATGGCTAGAGCATACATATATTTATTCTAGCATAGGATACACCCTCAATCTGAAATATACGACATATAGCAACTCAAGAGGACTTGAACCAATGAAACAGATTAGAAAAAGAAGTCAAACAAAAAGTGCTCCAAAATGTGGAACACTTTCGTATCTGTATAATCTCATGGTGCGCGAGAGAGGACTTGAACCTCCACGCCACAAGGGCACATGCTCCTAAGGCATGCGTGTCTACCATTCCACCACTCGCGCACGGTATTTGTATTTTAACAGATCAACATAAATTTCTACTAGGATTTTGTGGTGGTGGAGCCGCGTCCTGCGACTCCACCACTCGACCTACCGCATGACCCTGATCAGGGCCAAGAGTGCCTGGTCTCGGCCTTCACCGCCCCAGGCAAGGGCCACACGCTTGCGCCGTCTTTCGACCTCGTCGATGTAGCGCACTGACCGGACAGCGCTTTGCGCGCCGATGAGTCGCAGATCTTCGAGGGTGAACGTGTAGTCAGAGTCCACGATGAGACAGTCACGCAGGAGCCTGATCGGAGGCCGCGGAGGAAAGCTGTACGGACTCGACAACGCGCGCGTGAGCCGCTCACGATCCATGACACCACTGCGGCCCGGCAGGAACAACTGGTTCGCACGGATGATCCGTGGCGGATCCGTCCAGCGGTGGCCGAGCCACGCCAGGAATTCATTCTCGGCCAAGCGTATTGCCTTACGGCCCAGCCGGTTCGGCAGAACGCCGTCCTTGAAGGACACGTCAACTTGCGCGACGATTCCGTGCTCGTCTTCGTCGTCCGCTTCCCGGCAAAACTCAATCTTCACGAGAGAACCTCCATGTACGGCAATAGGACTGTACGACTATAGCACTTCTATAAGTTCAGTACAAAAAAGACTGCTCTATTTAAGCAGCCTTACGGTAGTACGCCAGCGCCGCGTCTCCGTAACTTTTAGACTTGTCCACCACAACAACTCCATTAACGGTCGGCGCTGACTCCCTACCTGGGTATGATAATACCATAAGCCCATTTGGTTTGACTAACGAAATTAGTTTTGAAACTGTGGATAACTGCAAGTCATGGTACGGCGGATCACATAGCAACAGATCGAACTGCTCATCCGGATTTGTATCGCTCCACGCGCTTGCGCCGGCACGGATGAGTTTTACTTTGTCCTGCAGGCCAAGCATCGAAATATTTTCGGCAATGATTTTCTGCGCGCGCTTATCCCGTTCAATAACGACGGCCGACGCTGCGCCGCGGCTGATGGCTTCAAAAGACAACGCTCCGCTCCCACCAAAGGCATCCAGTACCCTCTTGCCACTGATGTCACTTAACGAATTAAAGAGCGCTCCACGGACTCGCTCGGCCATCGGGTGTGTCACTGACGAATCAGGCCCGTTAAAAAATCGCCCACCAAGCTCACCGGCGATGATCCGCATTCTCATTTTTTGCCGCCGTACGCCTTATACGCTGCACTGTACCAGGCGAGCACAACGGCACGCACGATGAGCGGCGCAAGGTCTTCGCGAGTTTGCTTCGCGAGCATCCGTGTCCAGCCACGCTTCTGAAAACGTTCGTACATATTGAGGCTATAGACGTGGTGAATCGCTTCTTTGTAGAGCGGAACAATGCCCTCACTGCGCACGCGTACAAGATCGTTGCCAGATGGAAAGCCACCATGGAGCTTCATCGGTGCCACCGTTACAGCAAACCCCCATTCGAAAAGTCCGTGCGTCGTCATGATGCCGCGCGCCCCCCAGTACTGCCAATTCTTAGAGATAGTGTCGCGGTGGGTGTCGCCGCGGATGATGTTCTTGTCTTTGATCGACGTGCGCTCTTCTTTGGGTCGGCCAAACAGCTCTTCGATTTTGTCACTGAGCGGAAAATGGTGTGCGGGAGTCAGACCGTCGACGATAGCATGCGCTAACCAGGCAGCTTCGAACGCGGCTTTCTCGGCACTTTGTTTGCGCAGCGCCTTTACGAGGTTGTCGTGGTGCGACTGAATCATATCGAGCAGCGCGGTGTCGCTTGGATTGTTCGGGTCGATGTAGTGCCAGGGTTCGTCCTTAGCTGGAGATTTGCGCTTGATGCCGTCTGGGCCGTTCTTGCCTTCGAAGTGCAGGATGTCTTTGATCGTAGGAAACGTCGTGTCTGGCAGCGCTTTTTCGAGTGCGATGCGTGCGACACGGTCGATTTTCTGGTGCGCACCTAATAAGTTGCCAGAACTATCCCGAAATGTGGTGCCCGAATACATTGTTTTGTCTTAGTTGAGGGAGGTCAACCCGCGGTAACGGGCGACGTGCTTATAAAACTGCTTGTATTGTACCAGATCTGCCCCCTGGCTTAGAAGCCAATCAGCGGCTTCCCGTGTGCGTTTGAGGAGTTTTATATCTGTTAGGGTGGCGATTTTAAGGTTGAGTTCACCGTGTTGCATTCGACCATATATCTCGCCTGGCCCGCGCAAACGGAGGTCAACTTCAGCCAGATAGAACCCATCTTGCGATTTCTCGAGTTCATACAGCCGCTCGCTCGGCTTTTTTCCCTCCGACGGCACGAGATAGCAATAGCTCTGATGCTCGCCACGTCCGACACGGCCGCGCAGCTGGTGGAGCTGAGCAAGCCCAAACCGCTCGGCGCCTTCGATGAGCATAATAGTTGCATTCGGCACATCCACGCCAACCTCGACCACCGTCGTCGCAACCAGCAAATCGAACTCGCCCGCTTTGAACCGCCGCATGATGTCGTCCTTCTCGTCGGCTTTCATTTTGCCATGAAGTTTGGCGAGCTTACGCCCACGGAAGACATCTGACTTGAGGCGCTCGTATTCGGCCTCAACACTTTTGAGCTCGGCCATAGCGCCTTCACCAATAACCGGGCACACAACATATGCTTGGCGGCCTGCAGCGAGCTGTTTGTCGATTTCGCTGTACATGCCCTTCCTGGTGACTCCAGAGAAAAGCTTGGTGACGATCGGCTGACGACCTTTCGGCAATTCGTCAAGGATAGATACCTCGAGCTCACCGTACAGCGTCAGCTGAAGGCTACGCGGAATCGGCGTCGCGGTCATGCTAAGCAAGTGCGGCAACTGATGCGACCGCCCGAGGAGCTCTGCGCGCTGCGCCACGCCAAAACGATGCTGCTCGTCCACCACAACCAGCCCTAGCTTCTTGAACTGGCTATGCCGCTGGATAAGCGCGTGCGTGCCGATGACGACGTCGATATCACCGGCCGTAATGTGCTCTTGGAGTTGCTTCTTCGCTGCTGGCTTGATAGAGCCGATGAGCAGTCCGACGCGCGCGCCGAGTGGCTCCAGAATTTTCGCGATCGTCTCGGCGTGTTGCGTGGCCAGGATTTCAGTCGGCGCCATAAACGCCGTCTGATACCCCGCACGCGTCGCCATAAAGGCCGCCATTGCCGCAACGACAGTTTTGCCCGAGCCCACATCGCCCTGAAGCAAGCGGTTCATGGGCCGAGCCTGTTCAAAATCTTTAAAGATCTCCCACGCGGCACGCTTCTGCGCCCCGGTCATCTCGAACGGCAGCTGGGTGGTAAATGTTTTGGCGGCGGCTTCGTCGAATGGAATGTGGTAGCCGTCGAGCGCCGCGTTATCACGCTTATTGAGCTGCGCCGCGGTCATGAGCTCGAGTACTTCCTCGAAACCCATTCGCTCCCTCGCCTGCGCGAGATCATCAGACGTCTCTGGAAAATGCAGCTTGTAGAGTGCGTCGTGTAGCGGCAGAAGGTTCTCGTTCTTCAGAAGATCTTCTGGAAGTGTCTCTGGCATCATACGGATGACAGGCACGAGCTCGTGCAGTATGCGGCGAATCTTGAATGATTTCAGCCCCTTTGTCTCGGGATAAATCGGCACCACGCGCGCAGTACTGACCGCAAGATCCGATGCTTTCTCTGTCGAGGGGTTACTCAATACATAGCTGCTGCGCTGCAGATCGTAATTGCCCGAGAAATAAAACTCTTCACCCTTCGTCAGCTGTTCTGAACGGTACGGCTGATTGAACCATACCGCCTTGGTCTTCGCTGTGCCGTCATCGAGAATTGCCTCGGTGATGTGCATACGACGCTTCACGTAGCGGCCCACGACTGCCTCGACGCGTGCTTTGAGCGTGACATTGCCAGGTTGAATGTCAGTAATCTTTATGACTTTGCTAAAGTCATCGTACTTACGTGGAAACAGATAGAGCATGTCCTCTACCGTTCCAATACCGAGCAACCCAAGCTTTTCAGCCGTGCGCTCGCCGACGCCCTTTACTTGGGCAATTGGCGTATCTAACCTCATACTTCCCTACTTGTTCTAAGCGATTTTTACGAATTTGCGCTTGCCCACCTGAAGCAAGTCGCCGGATGCGATGGCTACTTCGGCGCTCTCAACCTTTTGTTGGTTGAGCTTGATGCCACCCTGCTCGAACAGGCGTCGCGCCTCTGAATTACTTGCGGCCAGACCAGCCTTCACGACAAGTTCTACCACGGCGTGCGTGCCGGGTTCAATAGCAATTGTTGGCGTCAGGTTACTCTCGCCGCCGGCAAAGAGCTGCTTGGTCGCTTCAGCTGCTGCGTCGGCTTTTTCTTTGCCATGTACGATCTTTGTGGCTTCGTAGGCGAGCGCTTTTTGTGCAGCACGAGCGGCGGGGTTTTCTTTCAGCTGGCGTTCGTACTCTTCAATTTCGTCCTTGCTCAGGAAGGTATACCACTTCATGTAATCAATCACGCCCGCATCGTCGGCGTTCAGCCAGAACTGGTAGTAGTCGAAGACCGATGTTCGCTCGGCATCGACCCATATTGCGCCAGCCTCGGACTTACCGAACTTTACGCCCGTCGACTTATTGACAACGAGTGGGCCCGTCCAGACATGTGCCTCTCCGCCTTCGAGCTTACGAATAAGTTCGACGCCCGAGATGCTATTGCCCCATTGGTCAGCGCCGGCAACTTGCAGTGTCACGCCTTTTGCGCGGAAGAGGTGCAGGAAGTCGTAGCCCTGGATAAGCGAATAGCTAAACTCGGCGTAGCTAATGCCAGCCCCACCTTTGCCAATACGGCTCTGCACAAACTCGCGGTCAAGCAGCTGCGTCATCGACATGTGCTTGCCGACAGTTCGCAGGAAGTCGAGATAGCCGAGGTCTTTGAACCAGTCGTAGTTGTCAACGATCTCGAAATCTTGGCCGGCAAAGACTTGTTTGTACTGCTCGATGATGCCAGCTTTATTCTTAGCAATTTCATCAAGACTCTTGAGGTCGCGCTCCTGCGCTTTGCCATCTGGGTCACCGATGACACCCGTGGCACCGCCGACCAGGAGGATCGCCTTGTGGCCGTGATCAATAAAGTGCCGTACCATCATCGCCATCGCCAAGTTGCCAACGGTCATAGACGACGCACTCGGATCAACGCCCCAATAAAACGTCAGAGGTGCTTTATCTAGCTCGGTAGTGTCTTTAAGCGTGGTTTGGTTTACAAACCCCCGCCAGCTCAGTTCCTCTGAAAGTGTCATCGGTATTTTCCTTATTAGACTATCATTTTAGCTTGCTCTCAATTATAACGAAAAACGTTTCGCGGGTGAAATCCAATGCTATAATGGATGGTAGATTTGCTAATGGTTAAGGAGACTCCCGAGATCTATGAAGAAGCAACGGCGACGCGTGCCCGGGCTAAGCGTGTATTCTAATTTAGTGGCGCGCCATAAGACCAAAGCTGATGCTAAGTCTCGCCGCAAGGCAGAGTACCTTGCCAGCCTGCCAAAACAACCACTCAAGCGGTTCTTGTATCGTCTCCATCCGAAGCGCATGCTGCGTTACTGGTTTAGCCGCGATGGCGCCATCATGCTTCTGAAGCTCGCCGGTGTGGGTGTTATTATCCTGGCTATCTTTATTGCTGCACTCTTTGCATACTACCGCCATGAGCTCGATGCGATTCGTCCATCTGAGCTCGCCAAGCGTGTGCAGACTTCGGTTACGCGCTACTTTGACCGCAACGGCGTGCTTCTATGGGAAGACAAAGGCGATGGCAACTACCGCCTGGTTGTTGACTCTAAAGATATCAACAACTATATGAAGGAAGCTACCGTTGCCATTGAAGACAAGGACTTCTACAAGCACCCAGGCGTGAGCCTCACTGGTACGTTGCGCGCTGTGACGTCCAATGTCACCGGTGGTAGCACGCAGGGTGGTTCGACGCTGACGCAGCAGCTGGTGAAGCAAGTGTTCTTTAATGACGAGTCACAGAACCGTGGTCTAGGCGGTATTCCTCGCAAGATCAAGGAGATCATTCTGGCGCTTGAAGTCGAGCGCATGTATAACAAAGATCAGATTCTCTCACTCTATCTCAATGAGTCGCCGTATGGTGGTCGTCGTAACGGCGTAGAATCGGCCGCGCAGACGTACTTCGGTAAGTCGGCCAAAGATTTGAGCATCCCTGAGGCTGCGCTTTTGGCTGGTATTCCCCAGAACCCAAGCGCCTACAACCCGTACAATGTCGACTACAATAAATCGCTCATCGAACGCCAACATTTAGTGCTCGACGCCATGGCTGACCAAGGCTATATTACTCGGCAACAAGCTGATGATGCCAAAAAAGTCGCCATCCTGGACACAATCAAGCCGGAGATCTCCAGCACCGAAGATATCAAGGCGCCCCACTTTGTGCTTGAAGTGAGATCTCAGCTCGAGAAAGAATTCGGCCAGAAACTTGTTCGCGAAGGCGGCCTCACCGTCAAGACGACGCTTGACTACCGCATGCAGCAAGTCGCCGAAAAGTCTGTGAGCGATGCCTGGAACAAATACCTTGCGCCAGGCAAGAACATCAATGGCGCCGACAACCTTGCCCTCAGCTCTGTCGATGTGACGACCGGACAAGTCGTCGCCATGGTGGGTAGCTACGACTTCAACAACAAAGCCTATGGCGCCGTGAACGCCGCCACCTCGCTTCTGCAGCCAGGTTCATCCATCAAGGCGTTCGACTATGGGCAACTCTTTGCGCAGCGCCCTGGTACTAACTACGGCCCAGGTAGTATTCTGCCGGACAAAGACATCAGCGACATCTACAAGAACAAGCTCTATAACTACGACGGACGCTTCTTTGGCAACATTCCAATTCGCGAAGCGTTTGCTAACTCGCGCAACCCGCCTGCTGTCGAGGCTGCCTACATTGCGGGCATCGATAATGTCATCAAGCTTGCCCAAGACATGGGCGACCACAGCTACTGTGTTGGCGAAGACTACGGTCTAAGTGCTGCCATCGGTGGTTGTCACGTCCGCCAGATTGAGCACGTGAACGCCTACGCATCTATCGCCCGCGGCGGTGTCTACAAGCAGGAAAGCTATATCCTCGAGGTTAAGAATGCTCAAAACCAAACCATCAAGCAGTGGAAGGACGATTCCAAGCGCGTGATGGACCCGCAAGTCGCCTACATGCTCACTGACATCCTAACCGACCCATCGGCTCGACAGCGCGTCTTCGGTAGCAATCCGCTCGGTGAAGCCATCTCCGGCGTCAAGACAAGCACCAAGACCGGTACTACGGACGATGGCAACGGCCACGCGAAGGATAACTGGATGATGAGCTACTCCACCAAGATCGCTGCCGGCGTCTGGATGGGTAAGCACGATGGTGGGCACCTGACGTCGATAGCCGGCCCTGTCCCGGGATCCGTCATCAATGAATACATGAGTGACGTCCACAAGAACATCCTCGTCTCTGACGGTAAGTACAAGCTCGGCGACTGGTTCACTAAGCCGTCGGGCATCCAGACGCTCAATGTCAACGGACGCAACGACATCTGGCCATCATGGTACGTCAAGCCGAAGGACGCTGGCGGCCAGCCAATGACATTCGATAAAGTCTCCAAGAAGAAGGCGACCAACTGTACGCCAGAAGCCGCAAAGGTCCAGGTTACCGTCCAGACGATGACTGACCCAATTAACAACAATAAGTCATACAGCGCACCCGATGGTTACGATGCGACCAAGGACGACGACGTCCACAAGTGTGAAGACGTGAAGCCATTTGTATCGGTCACGACGCAGCAAACCGGCCCAGGCAAGTATAAGATCACAGCCACGGTTAACCAAGGTACGTTCGGTCTTCAGTCGGTCAACATCACTGCTGATGGTCAGGCGGTCACCGACCAGTCCATTAGCAGCCCTGGCGCCGTTACCGCTGAGTACACCTTTACAAGCTCCGGCAGTAAGAACGTCGTAGCAACCGTTACTGACCAAGGCTACTACACAGCCAGCGACACCAAGACCCTCACGGTCACGGTCGCCGCTACGTCGTCAACCATGGCGTACGTGGGCAATGATCGCTCGTGGAGCTTCCGAAACGCAGTTACAACAGCAGGCCGCTAGAGTGCGGCCTGCGGGCGGATCGAGATATATGACTCGTAGGTAAAACTACGAGTCTATTTCTTTGAGCGTTGCGATGAGTTTGTCTTCTGGAGATAGACGGCGGTTGTTCTGACGACGCGGCTGTGAAGGCTGTGACTTCTGCTGCTTTGGTTGAGCGGCAGCGGTTTGTTGCTTTTGCTGAGGCTTCTGAGGGCGCTGAGATGGTTGCTGCTTAGCCTGTTGCGGCTGCTGTTGCTGGTCGTTCCCGGTAGTTTGTGGGGTATTTTGACCACCGTGTCGGCGTCGGCGATTTTGGTTGCTAGCGGCGCGCTGTTGTGGCTGAGGCTCTTGGTGAGGTCGCTCAACAGCAGGTGCTGGTGCTGGCTTGAGTTCTTTCTTGTCTTGCTTTGGTGGCAATGCAGGCGCGTTCGCGAGCGTTGCAAACATCATCTTGCCAGCCTGAGTCTGCAGAATGCGCGTGCAAATAGCCTGCACCTGCTGACCAACGTAGCGGCTCGCCTGCTCCACAACCACCATTGTGCCGTCATTGAGGTAGCCAACACCTTGAGTTCGATCCTGGCCGATCTGCGTCAGCTTGAGCGAGACACGCTCGCCTGGTAGGAGGTTAGGCCGCAGTGCGTGCGCCAGCTCGTTGACATTCAACACCTGGACGCCTTCGATCTGCGCAACTTTGTTAAGGTTAAAGTCAGTGGTGTAGAGATATGCGCCGTAGCGTTTAGCGAGTGCGACGAGCTTGTCGTCTACTTCTTTGATATTCTCGAACTTCTCGCGTGAGATACTCACTTCGATACGTCGGACGTCTTGCAACTCGCGGATGATGTCGAGACCGTAGCGAGCGCGCTCGCGCTTGTGAGTGTCGCCGTGGTCAGCAAGGAATTGCAGTTCGGCAATCACAAATTGCGGTACAACCACGTTCTGCGGTACGAATCCGGCCCGTGCGATCTCCACGACACGGCCGTCAATGATACCACTAGTGTCCAAGACAACAGACACTGCAGTTTGGTCACTTTTGCGTTTAAATGGGTTCATATAAGGTTCTCCCGACATAGTTATGTTCCTATGTCTTTTGTAAATAAGTATTCAAAGCATCGCGCATGGACGGAATAGGCTTGAGGAATGTTGTCTTGCTGGAATTCTTGGGGCCGATCGCGTAGGTAAAACCGAGCTTTTTGGCTTCAGCGACTCGGCGCTCTATATTCGCAACCGATCGCACTTCGCCACTCAGTCCCACTTCGCCAAAGACAACTGCCTGAGGGTCAAGCTGCATTTCCTTGCTCGCCGAAGCTATAGCCATACATACTGCTAAGTCAGCCGCTGGATCTTGCAATTTAATCCCTCCAACAACGTTGATATAGATATCGCTATCTGATAAGTTCAACTTCGTTCTGCGCTCTAAAACAGCTATCAGAACGTTTAGCCTATTCAGGTCAAAACCCGATGCTGTGCGTTTAGGATACCCGAAATGCGTCGTATTTACAAGTGCTTGTATCTCAACCAGTAGTGGTCGGTTACCTTCCATCGTGGCAAAAATAACCGAACCATCGCTTGTTGTACGTTCTTCGAGCAGTGCAGCCGATGGATTCTCGACCGGCTTTAGTCCGCCGTCATCCATCTCGAAGATACCGACTTCGTTGGTGGAGCCATAGCGGTTCTTGATGGCGCGGAGCATTTTAAACCCGCCGTAGCGGTCGCCCTCGAGGTTGACGACCACATCCACCATGTGCTCGAGGATCTTTGGGCCGGCGATACTGCCTTCTTTGGTCACATGACCGACGATGATCAGCGATGTATCTGTTTTCTTGGCGGCCTGCGTCAAGAGGTTAGACGAATTGGTGATCTGGCTCACGCTGCCAGCCGCCGAGCTAATATCATTCATGGCAAGCGTCTGAATAGAGTCGACGATGACGAGCGCATACTTCCCTGTTGCGATTGTTGCCGCAATGTCATCGGCAGAAGTCGATGAGGCAAGATGCAAATCTTGGTGCTCAGCCCCAAGCCGATCCGCGCGCACTTTTACTTGTCCGGCTGACTCCTCGCCACTGACATAGAGTACGAGCTTGTCACGGCTCACTTCGTGGGCAATCTGCATGAGCACGGTTGATTTACCAATACCAGGTTGTCCAGCGATCAACACGACGCTCGCAGGCACAATGCCACCACCCAGCACAGCGTCGATATCGCCAATACCTGTGCTGATTCGCCCCAACGCACTGCTTGGCGCAACCTCTGTAATTGACTTCGCGCTCAGCGGCGTACCGTGGCTCGTCGCCACAACGGTGGAGCCAGCTGTTGTGGCTTGTTCGATGAGGCTGTTCCATGCACCGCAATTTTCGCAACGCCCTGCCCATTTGCTGTAGGAAGTTCCACATTGCTGGCAGACATACTGACTGGTAGGTTTCTTGGCCATTACACCTAGTATACGATATCCTGCCTGCTAATTGGCTATTGCAGTATAGGAGATATGGTGGTTTAATTGGCTCGTTGGACATACTCGTTTCGTGAGGAGAAGTTATGCCCTTTCCCAAACCGCCCTGCCTCGACCTGCACCAGTGGGACGACTGGGCCTGCGAAGCAGCGATCGTTGCCCAGATTCTCTACATGGGCAACAAACTTCGCTACCCGTTCGATACGGCACGGCTCGACCAGCGCCTCGGGCGCCAGCCGGAAATGCCGATCGTGAGTGCGCAAGGCCTCCGACTCATCGCCAGGCTATTGCCGGTCAGGATTCACATCTACAGCCCTATCAGTCTTCGAGACCCTTTCGACCGCCAGAAAGTCGCGAAAGCACTGCGGCGCCAAGGCTATTCCGACAAGGAAATCGAGGCACACTTCAAGGGCCCGATGTTCGAACTGGCGCAAACCGCAACGCGCGACCTCATCAAGCTGGGTCGCGAGCTTGGCCCTCGGTACAAGCGGCGCGTCTGCACCAACAGTAGTCGCTATCTCAGCGATTATCTGCGGCGAGGCGCCCTCGTCGTCGCGAGCCAGATGTTCGTAAGTGAGGGCGCGCCGGCCACGCACAACGTACTGCTCATCCCTCGTACCGTGCGGCACGGCGAGATCCATCTGACCGTCTTCAATCCCGACCGCGCGCAGCGTCATGAAAACTTCACCTTCGATCAGCTCATCGCGCTGGGTGAGGTTCAGCTGGATGAGTGTGGCTTCACGGCCTACATGCTCTGAGACGAATCGTGCAAGGGCGGCGCCAACCCGCCGCCCTGCACAAGAAAATGAAATTATTACAGAAGGCTACGCTTCTTTTATGACGGTACCGAAGAGGCTGCCACCACTGCGCACCGCGTCCTGCACCTGCGCGAACAGGGCCTCGCGGTTAGCATAGACCTTTTCGACGAAGCCTTTTGGCGCGATCGTCTGAGCGTCGTATGTTGCGCTCCAACCAGAGATCTCGAGCAACACCGGTATGAGAGCGATGCCCTTTTCGGTGAGATCGTAGCGTTCTCTGCGGCGGTCAGCGGTGTCGGTACGCTTTGTTACAATACCCTTTTGTTCCAGGTGTGCGAGTCGGGCTGACAAAATATTCGTCGAGATTGCTTCCTCTGACTGCAGGAAGTCGCCGTACGTATGCTTGCCCCAAAACACAATATCGCGAATAATGAGCAGTGACCAACTATCGCCAAATACTTCGACGGCGTAATTGACGGGGCAATGTGATCTGGTGTCGGCGCGCTTCATAGTACTTTCAGTATAATTACTTGCATTATAAAAGTAAAGTCATTATAGTGAACTGCAATCACACATAATTTGGAGGGATGATATGAAAGAAAAACCTACTGCGGCGAAAGCGACGATCCGCGAATGGCTCGGGCTCGGAATCCTCGGCCTCACCTCTCTGGTCGTCGCTATTGATCTGTTTGTCATGCTGCTCGCACTGCCGACTATCACGGCAACATTGCACGCCAGCGCCACGCAGACGCTTTGGATTACTGATGCCTATGGCTTTTTGCTGGCGGGCTTCTTGGTAACGATGGGCACGTTGGGTGACCGAATCGGGCGGCGTAAAGTATTGATGATTGGTAGTGCAGCCTTTGCCCTGAGCTCGGTGTTGGTCGCCTTTGCGCCCAGCGCGATGCTTTTGATCTTAGCTCGCGGGCTGCTCGGCATTGCTGGCGCCATGATTGCACCAGCTGCGCTATCGCTTATCCGTCATATGTTTGCTGACCCCGGTCAAAACGCGCGGGCCATTGGCATCATGCTAAGCTGCATGATTGGTGGCTCAGTTGTCGGGCCGCTGGTTGGCGGTGTGCTGCTTGAGCACTTCTGGTGGGGCTCAGTCTTTTTGGTTGGTATTCCGCCAATGATTCTCGCTCTCCTGTTTGGCAAAAAGCTATTGCCTGAATACAAAAATCCGAACGCCCAGAAGCTCCACGTCCCAAGTGTGCTCCTGTCGCTCGCCGCAATCATTCCGTTTATTTACGGCGTGAAAGAGCTGGCTGCGTACGGCTGGCATTGGACTGCCGCATTCGCCCTAGCGCTTGGCATTGCGTTCGCGATCGCATTTGTGAAGCAGCAAAAGAAGCTCGCCGACCCCCTCGTTGATATGAGCTTGTTCAAGAAACCAATCTTCACGATCTTGCTTGTGGCGATGCTTGTCAATACGCTGCTTCCTGGCGGTGTGATGGTGCTTACCACGCAATATTTGCAACTCGTCGCTGGCTTTTCGCCTCTTGAGGCTGGTCTATGGATGATTCCATCTGCGGCTGCGTCGATTATCGGATTTCTGGTTGCGCCGAAGCTTGGTCAGACGATTCGCCCGAGTATCTTAATCCCAGCGGGTATTGGTTTCTCGGTTCTTGGCATGCTCATTCTATGCTTTACAAGTGTGGGTGGCAGCATTGCGCCCTTGATCATTGGGTTTGCGCTCTTTAACCTCGGGGCTGGTCCGCTTGTAACGCTCGGTACGGGTATTGTTATCGGCTCTGTCGCGCCCGAGAAGGCCGGTTCAGCGGCAGCGATCTCCCAGACTGGTAATGAGTTCGGATTTGCACTCGGCGTTGCGACCGTGGGCAGCCTTGCGACGGCTATCTATCACCTTGGTACGCAGAAATTACCAGCACAATTGAGTGCTGACACATCCGGTGCTATTCGCGACTCGTTGGCATCAGCTGTACATACCGCCAGCACATTGCCTCAAACTCTTCATGATACCATTCTCTTCACGACGAGAAGTGCCTTTGTGGATGCATATCATGTTGTTGCGCTTGTGAGTGCGGTAGTCATGACGGCTGTTGCTGTGGTGATTGCGGTCAAGCTCAAGAAGTTACCTGCATTTGGCGCTGCGTCTGAAGCCGAATAGCCACGATAAGATAAGTTCAGTAGTTTCCGAACCCGCTCCGCCCACTGCTTTGATGCTGTGGGCGGAGCGGGTTCTTGCTCACGCGAAGTTCTGCGCGCGGTACCCGTACGCCGTGATGGCGAATGGCAGAATCAACACATCATCCTTGTTCGTCGGGGGACGTTTGACGACGCCCTCCGGCAGGATGGCAGCAGGCGCGATCACGAAGAAGAGCGCCTCCGTCCCCAGTGGCCGGTTGATCAGAAGGTTCTCCTCGATCTGGCGAATCGAATCGCCACGCCGTCGGCAGTGCGTGTTCGCCTGCAAGAACTCGAACAACAGCTGCGGCGGCTGAAGCATGACCTGTTCCATGCGGGCCTTGGTGAGATAGGGGTCGTTCTTGGGTGCGGCGAGTTCTCGCGCCGAGACCAGATCGACGATCCTACTCAGCGTCTCCTGCACTTGCTGTGGCAATGAAGCCATGACTCTCCCTTGGTAGACTGCAGAACGGATATTACAATACCATCAAGCCATCACGGCGTCTAGTTCTGTGCGGCCGGCTGATAGTTGCTATCGAGGCTCTGATAGAGATCATTCTGCGCCGTAGCTTGCTTGTTGCGTACTTCGACAAGGGCGTTATACTGGCTCACGAGCGTCTTCGTCTTATCGATGAGTGTATTGAACTGTATGACCTTCTGATTATATTCCGGCACCATCTGGTTATACTCTTGAATCCGGCCCTGCGAGCGAAGCTGGTCGAGCTGATTGTTATCGGACTGGAGCGTCCCTTGCATCTGTTGGAGCGTGGCGTTGTTTTGGTCAATTTGCGGCTTGAGAGAGTCGAGCTGTTGGTCGTATTCGGCGATTTTATTCTTGGATTCGGTAAAGACCGCTTGGTACTGGTCAGCGTAAGCGACGATCTTGCTACGATCTTTGAAGTACTGCTTGTAGTATGCCTCGAGCTCGGCAGGCAGCGGTGCGTACTCGGTGCCGAGGATAGAATGCATTTCGTTGTAGAGTTCGCCCGGCTCGGACTTGTTATAGAGTGCGATGAGTTCGAGAATGCGCTTGTCCTGCATGCCGTCGATGATTGGCTTGAGTATGCTGTTTATCTTTTCTTTGTCGGCAATGCTCATGCGCTCATAGGCAGCGTGGAGCATTTCGTGAGCGGCAGTTACCTCCTTGACGCCGTTGAACCTGGCGTCGGTAACGTTGTAAAGGAATATCCGCTGAGCACGGTAGCAGCCGAGGACAATCGTCTGCTCATCTTTGGAACACGATTGGTTAAACGCCTCGCTACCCTGAATCTGGGGCTGCGATGCGTAGAGAAGATCTTGGCCGCGCTGCTCGAGTTGGTCGTTTGTGGCGATCTGCTGCATCTCGGCGGTTGGCGTATACGTCTGGATGTGATACCAATCTAAAACCGCCTGACGGTTCAAAACCAGCCAGGCGGTGCCCGCCATCAGAATCACGCCAACGATAAACTTGACGATGCCTCTTGATGATTTGCTATTCACTGTAGGTATATCTCGGGGTTAACCGGCGGTTGGCGTAAAGACCAGCTCGCCTTTCTTTGCGGTTACCCTTATAATATCACCCTTATCGTATCGTTCGTCCAAAAGTCCGTCGGCAATTTCATCTTCAACCATATCCTGAATGATTCGCCTCAGAGGTCGCACGCCATTTGCGGCGTCGTAGCCCTTGTCGAGCAAGATCTTCTTGGCAGCGGCCTGTACGCTCACACCGATGCCTTTGCGCTCAAGTCGCTTACTGAGCTCACCGAGCTGCAGGTCGAGAATCTTGGTAGCTTCGTGCTTGGTCAGCGCCCTGAAGACGATAACCTTGTCGAGCCGATTGATGAGCTCGGGGCGCATGAAATGCTTGAGCTCCCCAGTTGCAGCCTCGCGGTTTTGCTCGTGCACACTGCTGAGCTCGCCAAGGTCGAGGCTGGTGTTGGCACGGAAACCAAGCGCAGCTTCCTTCTGCATTTTCTCGGCGCCAAGGTTACTCGTCAGAATGATAATGGTGTTGGTGAAGTCAACCTTGCGGCCTTTAGCGTCGGTCAGCGAGCCGTCTTCTAGAATCTGAAGCAGCATGTTCATGACCTCTGGATGCGCCTTCTCGATCTCGTCGAACAGCACCAGGCTGTACGGCTGGCGACGAACCTTGTCGGTCAGCTGGCCGCCTTCGTCGTAGCCAACGTACCCCGCCGGAGCACCAACCAAACGCGCTGTTGTGTGGCGTTCACTGAATTCGCTCATGTCGATCTTGATCATGGCGTCTTCGCTACCGAGCACTTCACGCGCGAGCACACGAGCCAGCTCGGTTTTACCCACACCGGTTGGCCCCATAAAGATAAACGAGCCAATCGGGCGGCGCTCGTCGGCGATACCCGAACGGTTACGGCGAATTGCACGGCTCACCGCCTGGATGGCGTCAGCCTGGCCGATGATGTGCTTGCCCATGTGCTTCTCGAGATTCAGCAGATACTTTGCCTCGGCCTTGATTACCTTTTGTACTGGCACGCCCGTCATCTGAGCGATGGTATGCGCGACGTCGTCAGATGCGACCTCTAGCTTTTGCTTACTATCACGGTCGGCGCGGAGCTCGCTTAGCTTGACGTTTATCTGGCTCATGCGCGTTTTGTATTGTGCGGCACGCTCGTAATCTTCGGCTTCGACGGATTCTTCCATACGATCAGTCACGACTTTGAGCTCACGCGCGAGCTTGCGTACTTCGATCGGGCTCTTGCCACGCTCTACTTTCACCTGCGATGCGGTTTCGTCGAGCACGTCGATTGCTTTGTCTGGCATGTAACGGTCATTGATGTAGCGTTTGGCAAGGTTGGCGATGTCGCTGATGACTTCGTCGGAAACTTCGACGCCGTGATGCTTTTCATAATGCTTCTTGAGGCCGCGGAGGATCGCGATCGATTCCTTCACAGTTGGTTCCTCGACAATGACAGTTTGGAAGCGTCGCTCCAGCGCAGCGTCTTTCTCGATGTGCTTCTGATATTCGTCAAGCGTCGTCGCGCCGATCAGGCGGATCTGACCACGAGCAAGTGCAGGCTTGAGCATATTAGCCGCATCGATCGCACCTTCGGCAGCACCTGCACCGACAAGCAAATGCAGCTCGTCGATAAATAAGATAATATTTTTGTCATTAATAAGCTCGTCGATTAGCTTCTTCAGACGCTCTTCGAACTCACCGCGGTACTTAGTGCCAGCGATCATGCCAGCGAGATCCAGTGTGTAGACTCGCTTATCCAGCAAATGTTCTGGCACTTCCTCGGCAACGATGCGCTGCGCCAAACCCTCCACGATTGCGGTTTTACCGACGCCAGGCTCACCGATGAGCACGGGGTTATTCTTTGTACGGCGCCCAAGGATAGTCACGATACGGCGGATCTGTTTCTCGCGGCCGACAACCGGGTCAAGATCGCCTTCGCGCGCTCGCTCGGTCAAGTCTGTCCCGAAGAAATCGAGTGCCGTCTGACGCCCACGGCGCTTGCGGGCCGTCCGGGTGTTGTTCTCGCCGCCAGCACTGTCGTATTCGTACTGCTGGCGATTGAGGTACTGTTCGATTTCGCTCATCAGTTCGTCAATATTGACGTTCATATCGCGGAGCAGGACAGTGGCACGTGCGTTTTTCTGATTCAGAATGCTATAAAGGATGTGTTCGGTGCCACAGTAGTCTTGGCTAAATTCTTGCGCAACGTCCCAGCTGAGCTTGAGCGTCAGCTTGGCGGTCTCGCTGAGGCCCTTGGCCCCAGTGCTTACAACAAGTGCGCGCGGCGTCAAGTTCAATGCCAAACGAGCGCGATCAAGCGTCACGCCAACACCTGCCAGCATCTTTGCGCCAACAGAGCCGTCCTGACTCAGCACACCCAGCAAAATATGCTCTGTGCCAATGTACGCCGAACCGAGGCTCCGCGCAATGCCATCGGCATGTTGCAAACTGAGGCGAGCATTATCAGTAAGATGATTCAAAAATTCGGTAAAGTCACCTTGTGGTAACATACTTTTATTCTACCCTATCCCGCGTGCACAGTTATATTGCACGGTTGTAATAATAAGTATATAAAAACTAGCACTCACAATGCAAGAGTGCTAGTTCTCAGTTTTTTGACGCCAGCTTTGTGCGCGTGATTCAATAAGGCCACGACCCTCCCTACCAACCAAGGAGGAACCATGGGTCTGTTCCCGAGGCGTCGGAGGCGGCGCGGACCGCAAATCCAAGAGATCAAGTTCGAGTACGCCTGCCGCGAAAACATGAACAGTGAGCGGTACGTGATGCTCATCACCGGACAGGTGGAGGCCGTGATGGCGGTCGCCCAGGAATGGGTGGAGAGCAGGCGGATCATCAGCTACAGGCGAGCCGCCGCCTACCAGACGGAGCTGGTGTTCCCGCCCCGTGCCTTCCGGGATGTGAATCCGAAGGAGGTCTTCTGGGAATTCCAGAAGGCCGCCTGGAAGAAGATCGACCCTCGCGGCCAGCAGTGATGGCACGCCCCCGGCGCTTTCTCGGCCCGGGGGCGGCCAATAAACCGCACGTTCGACACGCCCTTAACGACCCAGTTGACAAGATACTTACTCAATCATATTATATGCAAGTTCCAGCGAGGCGATACCGAGAGGAATGTACATGTCTTTGCATCAGCCCGTCCCCGTCTTCTTTCTGACCGTTGCCGCGCATTCGGTTTCAAACGCACGGCACGGGCGTGGTCGCTTGCTCGGCTTCGATCTAATCATCGGCGTCAAAGTCGGCAAAAGCTCAGTGCGGTTCAAGCACCCCGATCACGAAATACTCGTCGACGAGGGAGCCAAACCGAGGGTACAAGCAATCTTGATGCCGCAGCTTATGGCCTCAAGAATCATGCGTTTCGTACAGGCCAAACTCGTGCCCGAAGGACAACTCTACAGCTGCAATACCTTCGCGTATTACGTTTCCGGCGTCCAACCCACGCCGGCCTACAGCAGCCACAGGAGAGATGTATGGCTTGCGACAGATCAAGTCGACTCGGTGTGGCCGATGCGCTTCCACTCTATTTCTAGAGACGAGGAGATGCTTCACAAATTCATCGGGTTGAGCGATCAGCGCGCACTGAGCATCCACGGATTCAAAGGGGAGTTCGGAATTGCGCCAGTCCAGGACCTCGTGTACGCCTACGGAGGCAACATGATAGGCGCGCTGTTCGAAGCACCTCAAACGTCCGACTATCCCAGTTGAGAAGTCGCGCTCGAAGGAACGATAAAAGGGTCGGGCTCGCAGTTTCGTACGTGAGCCCGACCTTGATGATTGCACTTATATCTACGCGACCAGACGCTTCTGGCCTAAGGCAGTGGCCGCGGCATTTGACGAAGTCTTCACTTCACAGTACTATATGCCAGTTCCGACAAAACGATATCGAGAGGAATGGAACCATGCCTTCACGGCAGCCCACACCCGTCCCTGTCAGCTTTCTGACAGTGGCGGCACACGCGGTTTCGCACGCTGGCGCTGCCAGCGGTCACCTTCTCGGCTTTCGGCTGATCTTGGGCATCAAGGTCGGACGAAGGTCAGTGATTTTCAAGCACGACGATCATGACCTACTGCTCGACGAGGGCGCAAGGCCGAAGCCAGAAGCGATGCTGATGCCGCAGCTGATGGCAGCCCGGCTCATTCCGTTCGCGCAGACGAATCTCGTGCCAGTAGGACGGGGCTACGACAGCATGGATTTCACGCTGTACGTGTCGGGTCTCAAGCCCTCACCGATGCCCAGTCTCACAGGGCACCTCCCGTTTCTCTCCTTGGAAGTTTCACGCGTGAAGCCGATGGCCCTCTATGTCATCAGCTCCGAGGAGCGAGGGGTGGTTCACTCCTTCATCGGGTTGAACGATCAGCGCGCACTGAGCGTCTACGGGTTACGAGGCCCTTTCGGCATCGCACCTGTTCGAGACCTCATGCGAGCCTACGGCGCTACTATGCTCGCTCGCGCAGTGGGGCCAATGCGCAGCTGACGGCGAATGTGGCGCGTGCCCTCGAGGAACAATAAGGGCGGGCTCACGCGTTTCGTACGTGAGCCCGCCCTGGATGATTGCATTTATACAGTCGAGCGTCAGGCCCGCCCGCCCACAGAGTCGTGGGAACGGGCGGGCCTGAGCTCACAGCTTCACTTCTTCTTGCTGGCCTTGCGCCGCCGGGCGATGTTCACCTTGAGCCCGCCGTCGATGACCGTCAGGCCCAACACGCGAATGACGGCGTTCATGACAGCGACAGCCGCCTCCTCGGTTTGGGCGTGGAACGCGGTGATGCCGATTTCCAACTCCTGGCCCGGCCCGGAGAGACCCCCGTTTGCGAATCGCACACCGGGGATCTGTTCGGCCTTCGCCTCCAGGACCTTCATGTCCGTACGCACGTCGCTGAAGCTGATGTACCCAGTCGCATGACGCGCCCTGGGGTAATGTTCCAGTGAAGCGACCACTGCGTTCGGGTTGGGCTTTGCGGTCTTCCCCATCAGAAGAACCTTTCTCAACAAGTGGATAGCTGACCTACCAGTTGTACTCTTGTTTGGACAATTTTTCAAGCAAAAGTCAACAGCGACTTTATTGACGTGAGTCCTATAAAAGTATACTATTACGCTCGTCCATATCAAGAGAGGAGGCGCTAGCCGTGGAAACGGTTAGGGTTGGGTTCGCGAGTCGCCTAAGAGATTACAAATCAAGAGTGAAAGGGGTGCCGCCTCACGACCTGCGCCACCGTGTCATTGTTGGCATGAAGATTGACGGCCGGCCCGCAGTCAACATGGCCCAGCGCCACCGTTGGGGTATCGACCCGAGGATTGATGTGCGCCGGTTGCCGCTGGATACCGCGCTGCGAATCGAGCGGTTCATTCGTGCTCACTACGTCAACAGCGAACGTGACTACAACTGCTTTACGTTCATGCAATATGTTGCTGGCTTGCATCATGAGACCGGTAATGCGAGCTGGAAGTTTCACTTCCACGGCAAACAAGTCAGGGCGCGGGAAATGCGACCCTTTCAGCCATATGTTCTCTACAAAGGCAACATCCGCACTGGCCAACCGATGCACGGAGTCATTTGTTTCACGAACACACAGATCTGCCTGAGCGTGCTGGGCAACAACAACTCACTCGCTTGGGCACCGATCGACGCCCTCCTCCCCACCTACGGCTCAAACACGATCATGGAGCTGAGCTCAATCACTCCGCGTTAGCGAGGCTCATTTCTTGGACAAAAAGAAGCGCCCTGCCCCATCAGTTCGGTGGCAGGGCGCTCGAAGCGCATCAGTGGCTTTATACTTACTCTTGCGATTCTTCGAGTGCGCTCATCAGTGAGTCTTCAACGTTTTTCTTCTGCTTTGGAACAGCAGTGCCATTCGCCTTAGACGCTTCGATGTCGAGTTCGTAACCTGTCAGGTGTGAAGCCAGACGTACGTTCTGGCCACCACGACCGATGGCGATGCTCAGCTGATCTTCACCGACATCAACACGAGCGTGCTTTGTCGCTTCATCGATAGTGATCTTCTTGACCTCGGCTGGGCTGAGCGCGTTAGTAATGAACTCGGTAGGATCTTCGCTGAAAGTAACGATGTCGATCTTCTCTTGATCGCCAATTTCGTTCATAACAGCCTGCACACGAGTACCGTGACCGCCCACAAATGTACCGACTGGGTCAACACCCGGAACAGTGCTATGTACGGCAATCTTAGTGCGCTTGCCAGCTTCGCGCGCGATGGCTTTGATCTCAACCGCGCCATTTTCCATCTCTGGAACTTCTTGGCGGAAAAGGTATTCGACAAACTGCTCGTTGGCTCGGCTCAGGATAAGCTGTGGACCGCGGTTGCCACGCTCGACGTCTTTCAGGAAGACCTTTACGCGTGAACCGATACCGTAGTACTCACCGGGGATCTGCTCTGACTGAGGGATGATACCGACAGCCTTGCCGAGCTCCACGCGCACGACGCGAGGTTCCACACGTTGCACGGTGCCGACAATAACGGTACCGATCTTGTCTTCGTATTCTTCCATGACGACTTCGCGCTCAGCTTCGCGGAGCTTCTGCAGAATAACTTGCTTGGCCGTCTGTGCGGCGACGCGGCCAAAGCTGGTTGGGTGATCGGTGATCTCGACGGTGCCACCGAGTTCGGCGTTCTTGTCGAGCTTCTTGGCGTCCTCGAGGCTGATCTCGACAGCGTCATCACCGACTTCTTCGACGATTTCTTTGGTTGTGTAAACGGTTACTTCACCAGTTGCGCCGTTCATTTCAGCGCGGACTTCTTGCTCGCGGTCACCGAAATCACGACGAAACGCCGCAGCGATCGCCTGCTCGATGATATCGTGAACCGTCTCTTCTGGAAGGTTCTTTTCTTCGGCAATCTGCTTGATGCCGAGGGCAAGTTGTTTGAGGTTTAGGTCTTGCATATGTATAAATCCTTATTACTTTCTAGCAAAAAATCCGACCTTTGGCGGCCGGACTGAACAGCTCTATAATAACGCAACAGAGCGACAACCGCAAGAGCTTTCTCTGTTATTAATGCTATACTAGTCCTCTAGTATGCTTCATATCGACATTCGCGAAAAATCTATCGGCGCCCGAATGCTCCTCAAGAACTTTGAGGCGTGGATTGCTGATGGCGAAAAAGTCGGACTCATCGGCCGCAATGGCGCGGGCAAAACGACGCTCCTGCGCATGCTCACTGGCGATGACGCTGATTACGATGGCGATATTGAGAAGCCCAAACACACGCTGCTCATGGCAACACAGCAGGAGCACGACCCGCGCGGCCAGGCCGACCAGACAACGCTCGAGCACATTGCCAGTCGCCTGCCCCGCTTCACCGAACTGCATCATATCATCGAGACCTACCCCGAGACGATGGGCGACAATATGCGCCTCATGACCATCTACAGCGACGCGCTCACTGAGTTTTCTGAGCGCGGGTACTACGACGTCGAGAACACTATTCAGGCGTTGTTCGACGCGTACCAGCTCGACCAAGAGCTGCTCGAGCAATCATTCATGAGTCTCAGTGGCGGCCAGAAACGGCTGATCGAGCTCATGACCATTCAGCTATCCGAGCCGTCTATCGCCATCCTCGACGAACCGACTAACCACATGGACTACGTGGCTAAGGCGGCGTTTATCCAGTGGTTGCGCACAACGAAGAGTACCGTGGTTGTTATCACGCACGACCGCGATGTGCTTGGGGTGGTCGATCGTATTATCGAGCTCAAAGACGCGCGGGCGCACAGCTTCCCTGGCAATTACGATGCCTACTTAGCGCAAAATGCCGTCACGACCGTCAACCAGATGCAAGCCTTCGAAACCTCCGAAAAGCGCATCGCCAACATCAAAGAGCAAATCGAATACGCTCGCGCCAAAGCACCAGGCTACAAAGGCAAAGCCGCTAAGAACCCGTGGGTCGTTATGCGGGAAAAGCTCGAGCGTGAGCTCAAAGTCATCATGGAAACGCATGAAAAACCAAGCTTCTGGATTGACCGCGAATCAAGTGCGCAACTTCGCCCGAAAGTTGTCGAGAAGTACGACAAATACAAAGCTCGCAACATCCGCGTCAAAGCCAGCGACGGCGAGCAACAGTCCAACCGCCTTTTGCAGCTGCAAGATATCGTGCTTGGTTATGGTGGTGCGCCGCTGTTTGATCCAGTGTCATTTACACTGGGTTCCGGCGATCGCCTGCGTATCGTGGGCCGTAATGGTGCGGGCAAGACGACAATCGTCAAAGCTATCCTGGCTGCACACACTGGCAGAGTACCCGAAACGCTCATCGGTCGCGGCCTGATTGACTGCGCGTCGTCACTCAGACTCAGCGTGTACGAGCAAGAAATCGGCGCTGAGCTCCTCGATATGCCGCTCCTCGGTGCTATCGAGCGTATCCTGTACGACAAGCACATCCCTACCACCGAACAGACCGTCATGGGCATCATGAGCAACTACTTATTCGATCCTGTAGGCGACCGCGACACACCGGTACGCGACTTGAGTGGCGGCCAAAAGGCGCGCCTCCAACTCATTCGTCTATTGGCCGGCAATCCTAACTTGCTCATCCTCGACGAGCCGACGAACCACCTCGACCTGCCGAGCATCGAGGAGCTTGAGCATGCGCTCAGTACCTACAATGGTGCTACCATCTATATTTCGCACGATGAATACTTTGGGCGGGCACTTGGCGGCGAGACAATTCGACTCGATGCTACTAAAGCTGGCCAAAAATCAGATCTACGGTAGAATAGTCCTAGCCTCAACCTCTAGGAGGAACTGTGAAACGGGATGTCTACAACATCGTCGTGCTGCGTGCGGCGTCGGAAACTGTGCTGGACGACGATGATCGTCTGACCGCGGCGCTCGAGCCGGCGGCGGAAGCCATCAGGAGGTTCCCGGGCCAAGTCGCCCAGGGCATCGTAATGGCGCACATCAGCCACCGGGACTTGCCGTTCCGTACCGCGAAGAAGCTGGCCGACATGGTGGGCTGTCAGACCATCATGCGCTGGAACTACTGGAGCGACGAGACTGAGTTCGGCGAGCGTGTGGTCGCGTCGTGCTCCCGCAGGCAGCTGTTCGTGTTCGTAGGCCACGAGCCGGCCGTCAACAACATCCTGCTGATGGCAGGCCAGCCGATTAGCACCACTGAGAGGCCACAGCTGCAGCCCTACACCCTGCAGCTGACCGTCACACGGAGCTTGTTTCGCGGGACCCGCTACAAACTCGCATAACTGAGGCGAACCTTCTCTGGCGGGCGCTGCAACCAGCGCCCGCCAGAGGGGCAAATCATGATATTATGATCTTATATGAACAACGCCCGCCTCTTTCGGCAGTTTCAGCCGAAGCGCTATATCCTAGACCTCACACTTAACCGACGAGCACGACATTTCAGCGGAACCGTCACCATTCAGGGATCGAGTACGTCGGAGACGATCTCGCTGCACGCCCACCGGCTTCACGTGTTGCACGCGACGATCGACGGCCAAGAAGCGACCGTCGCCCACGGTGAACACGACACGCTAACCCTCAGTGCCCCGTCAGTGCAACCCGGCGAGCATGAGGTCGTTATCCAGTTTGAAGGCAAGATCACCAACCCTATGCATGGTCTCTACCCTTGTTATTTCAAGCTCGACGGCCACGATGAAGAGCTCCTCGCGACACAGTTCGAGAGCCATCACGCGCGCGAAGTCTTCCCCTGCATCGACGAGCCCGAGGCTAAAGCGACCTTCGGCCTGACGCTCCGTACCGAAACCGATATCGAAGTCGTTTCCAACACGCCAGTCGAGAGTCAGCACGAAGATAATGACACGCTCATCACGACATTCCAAGTAACACCAGTCATGAGCACCTACCTCCTCGCCTGGGTCGTCGGCAAGCTCGACTACCGCGAGGCGACAACCAAGGACGGCGTGCTAGTCCGCGCTTATGCTACTCGCGGCAAAGGCGGCCAGCTGGACTACGCGCTCAAGGCCACCGTTGATGGCTTGGAATTTTACAACGACTACTTTGGCGTTCCCTACCCGCTGCCAAAGTGCGATATCATCGCTGTGCCCGATTTCAGCGCCGGCGCCATGGAAAACTGGGGCTGCATCACGTTCCGCGAAAATCTTATGCTGGTCGACGAGCATAGCTCAGCTCATACCAAGCAGCTTGTCGTGCTCGTCGTCGCCCACGAGCTTGCGCACCAGTGGTTTGGTAACTTAGTGACTATGAAATGGTGGAACGACCTCTGGCTGAACGAGAGTTTTGCCAACTGGATGGAATATTTTGTCACCGGCCAGCTGCACCCCGAATGGGACATCATGACACAATACTATGACGAAGAAACTGCCTTCGCCATCGAACGCGACAGCTTGGCGAGCGTCCAGCGGATTCAGCAGGAAGTCCATACTGTGGAGGAGATCCAAACACTCTTCGACCCCGCGATTGTCTATGCGAAGGGCGGCAGTCTCATCAATATGCTCTATGCGTACCTTGGACCAGAAGTGTTTCAGAAGGGATTACAGCTGTACTTCGAGCGTCATAAATACAGCAACACCGCCGCCGATGACCTATGGAAAGCATGGGGCGAAGCCGCCGGCCAAGACATCGTACGGTTCATGCAGCCGTGGATTTCGCAAGCTGGGCTGCCAGTGGTGACTGTGGGCGTGAGCGATCAGACCATCAATCTGCATCAGCGCCGATTCTTTAGCAATCCAAAGCAAGCAGCCGGAGCCGAGCAGACCGTCTGGCCCATCCCCTTGCTTGCAGGCGACCAACTAACCGAGAAGCTGCTCGATGGCGCCAGTGCCTCACTGCAACTCGCACGACACGACCAGCCCCTCATGCTCAACAGAGGCCGCACCGGCTACTACCTGACGATGTACGACGAGTCGCACCAAGACGTGCTCGCTGCCGAAGTGCGTGAAGGCCGGCTCTCAACCATCGACCGCGCTGGACTGCTGAATGACAGTCTCAGCCTCAGTGAAGCCGGACTGCAACCACACAGCGCTTCGCTGAAACTACTCGAGTCGTATCGTAACGAGTCAAGCTTCATCGTCTGGGGACCAATCACGGCAGCATTTGGCGGCCTCAAAATGTTTGCTGACAATGATGAGGCGCTCCTGGCTGCGCTGCGCACATTCATCCGCCAGTACGCAAGTCCTCAATACAAACGACTCGGGTGGGAACCAGTGGCCGGTGAGTCTTACTTTGATGAGCTACTGCGGCCGCTGGTCATCGCGCACATGGCGTACGCCGAAGATGCTGAGGTCATCGCACGACTGACCGACCTATTCTCTGCGGCCGAATCGCCGACCGCTATCTGGGCCGACATCCGCGCCACTACCCTTGCCGTGGCGGCAAAGTTCGGCGATGCACAGACGTTCGATAAGCTCAACGATTGGTACGAAGCGAGCGACTCTGCGGAGCAACGCAAGGACCTCATCGTAGGCCTCTGTAGCTTCCGTGAGCCCGATCTCATCAAGCGCGCCCTCGAGAAGCTGACGACCGACGCCGTCAAACTACAAGACCTGGGATATTGGATTATCTGTCTCACGAGCAATCGTCACGCGCTCGACCAGACATGGCGCTGGGTACAAGATAACTGGCAGTGGGTTGTTGACCACTTTGGCAATGACATACATTATGCCGATTTTCCGAAGCATATCGCCAATGCCTTCACTCGGCCCGAGCAGCTCGCGTCGTACAGAGCGTTCTTCGAGCCAAAGCTTACCGAACCAAGCCTAGAGCGCATCATCCGCCAGGGCATCGAGGATATTGAGGGTCAAGTGCTTCAGCGCGAGCGCGACCAGCAGGCCGTCGCCGACTGTCTACGGACTTTTGCAAAATAATCTCATGTTTTTCCGACAACCGGGCCGCACCTCTCTCGAGGGCGGCCCGGCGTCGGACGGAGTGTCAGCCGGGCTGGTCGGTCCACCGCGTGTTCAGCGGCTCGACGTTCTGGACCTCGACGTTGAGGAACCGCGCTACCCGCTTCTGCAGGTACTCGTTGGCCTGCGTCTCTTCGCCCTTCTTCTCGGTGAAGAAGATCCGCGGCGCCATGACCATCTCGTCCGGGACCCCGTGTTTGTCCGGCCCGACGATCACGCCGGTGAGCCGCCACGTCTGGGGCTCAATTTGAGTCAGCACGCCGACGTATTTGTGCTACGTCGGCTCTTGTCCCTTCACGCCGATGGGCGTAGACAGGTACTTGCGTGTCATGCTTCTTCCTTCCGAATCAGTCGGGAATGAGCGTCCACACCGACGCGATGTGACCGAGTTTGTGAGGCTCGATCTTGGTGAGCTTCAGCGCCGCGTCCTTGATCAGATGCATGGCCTGCTCGGCGACACTCGGGAACGAGCCCCGCGTTGCCGTGAGCGGAATGTCGTGCCGCTGCACGTTTCGTCGGAAATTGTGCGAGCCCGTGCCGCGGATGAAGTAAGTCAGCTTCCACGTACAGGCATCCACCTGCACGAGCTTGGCGCGGACTCGCCACTCGGGGATGTTCTTGTCTTTCCTGTCGAACAGGACGGACAACTCGCGAGCCATCTTCTGGTTCCTCGCCTTCCTGTCAGTCGGAGTCGTCGATCCATCTCGTGTGCTCGACACGGAGCCGCGACTCGCGAACCTTCAGGAACGCAGCGACCGCCCGGCGAAGCGCCGCTTCGGCCTGCCTCTTGGCATCCTTGGCGGAGTCGTGCTGCGCCCCGAAGCGCTGCTTGGCCAGCTCCTGACGGAACTCATGGTTGGCGCTCGTTGTGCCGTAGATGGTGCTCGTCATCGTCCATCTGTCGGTGCCGTAGTCACGCATGAGCAGCACCCTGATCTCGTGCTCCGTCGTTCGCTTGCCTTCCAAACCGAATGCGGTCTTCAGGCGTAATTTCTGAGCCACAGAATCGCTCCTTGCCTTGGGTTCATCTGACTTGCAAATTATATAACTTTTATAGCTTATCCGCAATACTAGATGTCATCGAGCCAAATGGTGACAGTATAGTCAGGACCGCTTACCTCCACTGCAGCAAGGCGATACTCGTCCGTTGCTTTTTGATTGCGCGCAAGCCAGAACTCAGCCGCAAAATGCATCTGCTGGAGCTTGCGTGGGGTGATGTAGTCGAGCCCCGAACCCTGGTTCGCACCACCTCTGTACTTCACTTCTACAAAGTAAACGACTCGGCCTTTACTCACAATAAGATCAATCTCGCACCACCGTGTACGCCAGTTCTGGGCTAGCACGGCGTATCCACGTTTCTTCAAGTACTGCGCCGCAGCTGCCTCTGCTCGCCGGCCAATCTCAGTCGACATATACCTTCAGCGGCGCGAAGCTCATACGATGAATAGCACAAGGGCCCATAGCTGCAATGGCTGCACGGTGCATAGCCGTGCCGTAACCGACGTGCGACTCGAATCCATACCCAGAGAATGTTGCTTCACCTATAACCTGCATGTAATTATCACGCGCTACTTTCGCGACGATCGACGCCGCAGCGATGACTGGCTCGATCGCATCGCCGTGCACAATAGTGCGCACCCGCTTGTCACCCAAATAATTGCTATTGCCATCAAGAAGGATCTCATCCACCGGCGGCCCGAGGTCGATAATCGCGCGAATCGCAGCGTACTTCAGCGCCGCCGTGAGCCCGTGCTTATCAATAAGTGTCGGCGACGCCCAGCCAATGCCAACACGCGTTTGCTCTTTTACGAGCTGCGCGATCACATGTCTCTGGGCAGCAGAAAGCTTCTTGGAGTCATCAACGATACCCTCCAAGCTCGAATGCTGCGCAACTGCGGCCACACAAACCGGTCCAGCCCAACAGCCACGCCCTACTTCATCTACTCCCACTATCATTGCAAGATTTATTCTAGCAGATGTTGCCCAACTGAGCACATTGACTTTACATCTCGCATAGAATAATCTCACGAAGGTTTCCCTATAAGGAGGTCTCATGTCTGAGGAAGTGCCCACTGCCCACACGCTCGATGAATTGCGCAACATCCTGCAGGAGCTTGGGCTGTCTCAAGCTCGGCAGGTCGTTGTCGCAACTGGCCACCCGGGAGAAGTCGACGCGACGGTCTACTTTCGACTCCGAGGCGCTACGAAGGCCATTAGGTTTCACACCCAAAACATTCCGATCGACGCTGCCCACAAAATCGTGCGAGAACTCACGCGGTTGCTCCCTTCTACGCCCGTCCAGAAAGGACCGCAGACAATCACTGTCTACTTTTAGGGGGCCGAACGGGTCGGGCCCGGGCGCCGTTCGTGCGTCCGGGCCCACCGCCCAACAATAGTTCCATCACCTATCGTTCGAGCATTGACATTATTCGTAAAAAAACCTACTATATGCAGGCTCGATGTCTACAAGAGAGGTACAGAGAGATGTCCTTCCTCAAAAAACGTTCGCGGCAGCGCAGGCCATGGCTGAGGCCCGCTGACAGGAGAAAGATCCTCAACTTCAGGCTGCGCCACCCGAGCAGCATGGCCAGCCTCGTCTTCATCAAGACCGGCGACTGGAACTCGCTGGGGCTCGAGTACCCGGCCAAGCCGAAGAAGCTGGTCTTCACCTACAGCCTGAAGCGCAAGATACTGGATCCGCGCCTCGACTGGTTCGAGCTGGTCAGACTGGCGTGCTGGGCTGGTGGCTACGACGAAGGTCGCTGCCGCATCGTCCTAGGGGCCATCGCGGAGTGTCCGGTCACCGCCACCTGCAGGTTGGCGATGACGACCAAGCTCTTCGCCTTCAAGGAGTGCGCCGACACCGACCACCCCATCACCCTCGCCGAAGGCACGTTCTGAGTAATGGGCCGGGGGGGGGGGGGGGGGGGGGGCCGGCGCCCGGGGGGGGGGCGGCCCCCCCCCCCCCCACACAACAAAAAAAAAAAAAAAAAAAAAAAAAATTTTTGGGGGGGGGTTGGTGGGTG
>CAZJVU010000007.1:0-56537 GCA_964550035.1 uncultured Candidatus Saccharibacteria bacterium
TCGTCGTGGGGGCTGCCAAAAGTCTTTTGTTTCTTTTTTTTTTTTTTTTTGGTTTTTAATTTTTTTTTGGCTGGGCGGGGGGGGGCGACGGGCGACCACAGAGGGCCGCCCGTCGCCCACGCTCAGGCGGAGAGCCTTGACAGCGTCGACTCGTCGAAGCTGAGGATGGCGTCGACCACCAGCTCGACCGCGAACTCCATGTCCACTGGCTTGCCGCCGTGTTCCCACGGATCGTGGACTGCACGGTGAGTCGGCACCCTCGACAACCAGTCGGCGAGCCGTTCGACTGCGTGGCTCGTAGACCCGACGCCCACCAGGATGAGCCTCAGGGTCTTGCGGCGTCGACCGGTGGCGTTGATGAAGGGTTTCTGGATCAGCTCTTCTCGCACGAGCGTTCGGAGCAGTTCGCGACGGAACTGGTAGTTCCGCGGAACCGTGATCGTGATCGAACGCGTACTGGGGTTGTAGCGAAATGATCTGTTCAAGACTGATCCTCCTCGAGGAAATGGCGCGGTTGAGGCAGTGGTAAATTTATCATCTTTTCTGTATACTGTCAATGAAATGACCAAGTTCCGACTCGACCAACTATTGGTGCAAAAACGCCTTGTGGATACACGCTCTCAGGCAGAGAGCTGGATTAAACTTGGTAAGGTTTTGGTCAATGGCAAGGTAAACCTCAAGCCTGGGTACTTTCTGTCTGCAGACGCGAATGTTGAGCTAAAGGCAGAAGAGAAGTATGTATCGCGCGCCGGTCTCAAACTTGCTTCGGTTGCACGGCTGCTCCAGCTCGACTTTGCGGACGCGGTTGTGCTGGACGTCGGCTCGAGTACTGGCGGTTTTACGGACTATGCGCTGCAACACGGCGCGCGAAAGGTGATCGCTGTCGATGTTGGCACTGACCAGCTACATCAGTCGCTCCATGGCAACCCAAAGATCGAACTACACGAGCAGACCGACATCCGTGACATGGATGAGTTGAGCGATGCACCAGATATCGTCGTGATCGACGTGAGCTTTATAAGTCTGCGTGAGATTTTGCCGCACGTCGCAAAGCTCTGCACGCCACACACGCAGATCGCCGCCATGCTGAAGCCGCAGTTCGAAGCGGGGAACAGCGCCAAGCACAAAGGTGTGATCAAAAACGATTCGATGCGTCGCGATATCTTGCACGAGTTTGAATCGTGGGCTAAGAATTTGTTCGTTGTGGCCGACAAGCGCGATAGCGATGTGGCCGGAAGCAAGGGGAATCGTGAGCGGTTCTATCTATTGCGACCCTTGCTAAAGAAGTAGAATTTATGGTATAACCATCTTTGTTCCCCCCAAAAACCTCGAAGGGTGAAACTTAATGGTATTCAAAAGAGGGCGTCGGTTGCCGGCGGTGCCGCCTGTCCCCGAAGCCATCCAGGCTCGGCAAGATCAACAAGTACTCCAGGACGCGCAGAATCTTCTGGCGACGATCCACAGGGAGGTACTCCCTCGAATCAACCGACTGCTTGGGTCCGAGGGCTCCAACTCATACGACATCGGGTCGCTCAACATCATGGGATCCTCGTCGATGGGCGTGCGCATCTACAACACCACAGGCGCGCTAGGCTGGCTGTCTCCGCTGCTGGCTGCACTCCGTGGCCCGGCATACCGCGGCTACACCGTCACTGCCGCGGTGGAGTGGCGCGAGGGTGGTGGACGAGCGCCGAGATGGAGGTCGCTCCCGCTGAACGAGAGCGACCCATCCGTGTCGATCGTTGAAGCGAAGAAGCGGAACAATCAGCGATCGGTACGCGTGGCGGTGCGCATCAAGGTGCCTCGATAGCCCTCACAATCCCTCGCCGCGGCTTGGAAAGAGACAGAGAGCATGGACGGCGTGTCGACCTCGTCTGCGTACATGTGCGAGGCCACATTCGCTGACGCCGGCTGGGGCGCCCGGGCTTTGCGGCCCAGGGCGCCCCACCGGCGAGAATTGAACTTATGCAGTTAGGGCCAGAGTTGTACATCTCGAGAAGTTTGTCTTCGAGCGATTCTTGCGTCTATAGCACTAATTATGGTATAACAACTAAGTCCAAGGGAGACTCACGAAAGGTCTTTTGATGTTGGGTCGAAAAAAGCGGGCAGCCAGTTCCGGTACTCGCGGACGAGCTTCACTGCTTCAGGCTCCGCTAGGGGAGGAAGACGCGAGAAACGCCAAGATCCTCAAGTGTGTCAACAAGGCTCTCACTTCTGGGCAACCCCAGTCGTTCAGCGTGGGATCGATTTTGATCGAGGGGAGCTTCGGCGGGGCTCATGTCCGTGAACCTTCGGGCACGTACTACTGGGTTCCTTCGCTGATCCTGGCGCTTCGAGCCAAGCACTCCGACTGCGAGGTCCGGGGGTTTGCGCTGTGGGGCGACCCCAGAGTGAATCGATTCGATCCCCAAAAGCGGCGCAGGTTGTACGTGGATCACTCGCTCGGTGACATCTTCGCGGATGCACGGAAGTCGGCAGGCCCTGGAGCGAACGTCTACGCCTGTGTGCGTGTGCGGATGAGAGGGCACACCCTCTGATATCGGCTGGGGCGCTCGGGCTTGTCGGCCCAGGGCGCCCCACCGGCAAAAAATGAATTTATGTAATGATCTGACTGTATTCGTAGATGCGGCATTCGGCATTGATTGTCGAATTTTTGAATTGTCCGGGATCCATAAAGGCAATTTCGTCGCCATCTTCACCAGCACTAAATTCCATACGCGTGGGGCGTACGGCAAAGATGAGTCGCAGCTGCCAAAAGTTGTGCGCCTCGAGAAGCTTCGGCTCGTCAACGGCTATCACTTTGTATGTGAAGTCACCCTCGAGGTTGACTTCTTCTTTCATCTCACGGGCAATTGCTCGATGCAAGTTTTCGCCATGGTCCATGCCGCCACCTGGCAGGTCCCACCAGTCACGGCCTGTTTCTTTGACGACTAGCACATTTCCGGCTTTGTCTGTAATGAGGCATTTGAGCGAAACGCGGAACAGATAGTCGGTCCTTCTGAGCGATGGGGCATCGTGCGAGACGACACCGTGAGGGTTTTGTGCTTGCATAGAAGCTATTATACCCGATTACATCAGGGTGCGATCCTTGCATCTACAGCAGCAATCATGATATAACAGCTGAGTCTCATCGACACTTACGAAAGGTAGCTTGATGTCCGGTAAGAGAAGGCGATGCACGGGTCCTGCGGCCATGCAGCGCCAGCGGGATGCGCTCCAACGCAATCGACGGGAGCGGAACGAGCAGATCCTGAGGCGCATCCGCACAGTCTTGAACTCCGCGGGCTTTCGAGTATTCCGCGTGGGTGCGGTCTCGATTGTCGGCGGCAGCCATGGCGCTCAGATCTACGAAGTCATGGGTTCGGTCGACTGGGTAAGCCCGCTGCTGACGTCGCTCCGAGAAGAGTATCGCGACCGCAAGGTTACAGCGTGCGTGCAGTGGCGGGCTCGTCATGTCGGCAGTCTGGAGGCTCCGCAGCAGCGACCACTCGACGAGAGCGATCCCCTGAAGTCCCTCATGGCGGTACGGGAAGAAGTAGGAACGAACGGCAACGTGGCCATCTACATCTGCGTACGCGTGAGCAAGAAATGACTTCGTAACGCCGGTGGGCGCCCGGGCCGACGAGCCCGAGGTGCCCACCGGTTACATTAGAACTTATTTTTGCTTGAATTTCTCTAGAATAAGCTAACTTGGTGCGGCCCGGCGTCATTTTTCTCGACGCTGTAGTTGAGCGTACACGTGTATCCGGTAAGTTTGCTGAGGGGTAGGGCGTACTGCAGGCCGTCTTGCTCGTTGATCATAACCGAGCCGACCATGCCGAGGCAACTTCCCGAGATGGTATTGTTCTTACCAATATCCACAAGGTCCTGTGGATGAAGTGGATTGTCGCCAAGGAAGTACGAGTCGAGGTGCAGTGGTTCGGCGTCGTCTGGGGCGATGCCCACTTCTTTGATGAGTCGTTCGCGAGTTGCACGAAGTTCATCAGCGCCGACCTTAGGATCGTATGGTCGCTTGAGGTACTGATACTTGTGGCGGAGCTGCAACGTCTCGGCAATACCGGGGAGTTTCGCAGTCTTGGCTTCGTATTGGCGAGCAATATCGGCATTGGGGTAGGTCTTGATGATAACTGCACTACGTGCGCCTTGGTCGAGCAGGCGCCGAATGCCACGTCCGGCCCAACTTATCCCCACTTTAACCACACCCGGTGCAAAATGGGCGAGATAGAGGATGTGCGGTTGGGCGTTGAAGGCCTGTTGCTGCTCGGAAACTGAGGCGGCGTTGTAGAACGCTGGGTTGAATCCGGTTTTTTGTTGGCAGTGACGGCATTGGTCGTATTGGTCGGGGAGTGTTGCCGCATCAGGACAGGGGAAGCTCTCTGCGGTTGCAAGATCGTGCCAGCCGCCACAGTAGCGTGTGGTCGTATCAAAGCTAAGCGTGAATGCTTGATTGCGCGGTTCGAAGTGGGTGAACGCTTCGCCATCTTTCGGTAGCAAACTCAACTGTGGCTGATGGTCGGGCCCATAGCCGTAGTGAACAAATAGATAGTTTCCCTCGGGCAGCTTTGTCACAAAAAGTATTATACGTTAAACCGGAACTCGACAACATCGTCAGGCTGCATAATGTAGTCTTTGCCTTCAGTGCGCATCTTGCCTGCCGCTTTCGCTGCAGCTTCTGAGCCAGCAGCGATGAGGTCGGAGTAGCTGACAATCTGCGCGGCAATGAATCCGCGCTCGAAATCACCGTGGATAACGCCGGCGGCCTGCGGAGCGGTTGCACCTTTCTTGATTGTCCAGGCGCGAACCTCTTGTACCCCTGCTGTGAGGTAGCTTTGCAACCCCAAGATGTCGTATGCAGCGTGAATCAGCTGCTGGAGACCGGACTCACTCTGACCATATGTCTCGAGAAGCTCCTTGGCCTCGGCGGGGTCAAGTGACTGCAGTTCATGCTCGAGCTGGGCATTCACGAAAAGCGCCTGCGACGGCGCAACGAGGTCGGCCAGCTCTTTCTTCCGCACGTCATTGCTCAGATCGGCTTCGTCGACGTTGAACACGTATATAAATGGTTTGGCGGTGAGGAGGTGGAGATCTTTGAGGTGCTCGGTATTAACGTCAGTGGCGCTGATGAGTTTACCTTCGTTGAGGTAGGTGAGTGCTTTCTCGAGCTCTGCTACGACCGGGCGTAGCTTGGCGTCGGCTTTGGCTTGTTTCTGGACAGCGCCGATACGCTTCTCGAGGGTTTGAATATCAGCCAGGATTAGCTCGGTATTGATGATCTCGATGTCGTCCTTCGGTTCAACGCGATTGGCGACATGCAGAATGTCGTCGTTGTGGAACGCACGGACCACCTGTGCAATAGCATTGCACTCGCGGATGTTCGCGAGGAACTGGTTGCCGAGCCCTTCACCTTTGCTAGCGCCAGCTACCAGGCCAGCGATGTCGACGAAGGTTACCGTCGCGGGAACAACTTTTTTGCTCGAATATAGCTCGGCCAATCTTTGAAGCCGCGCATCGGGTACAGGAACGATGCCAGTGTTCGGCTCAATAGTAGCGAACGGGTAATTGGCTGCAAGAATATCGCTGTTGGTTAACGCGTTGAATAGGGTAGATTTGCCGACGTTGGGGAGGCCGACGATGCCAATAGATAAACTCATAAAGTAACTATAACAATAACAGGGGTAAATGAGAAGCGCCCCACTCGGTGAGCGGGGCGGTGGATCGCCTCTCAGCTGACTTTCGTCACGGCTTCCATCATCACGGTGGTGATGTCGATGCCGGCGTCGTCGCACAGCTTGATGATCTTTTCCATGCTGCAAGGGCAAGGCCTTGTGAAGCGCTCGCAGTTGCCATCGCATTGGGGCAGCTCGTTGCGCTCGCGTCGCGAGAGGGTGGCGAGTGCGCTGAGGAGCTGTTCGTAGTGAGTGTGCAGCTTCTGCTTGAGCCGCGCTTCTTCTACGCGCTTTCTCTCGTTATGCGCTGCCAGCTCACGTGCTTCCTGGATTTCGGCCGGTGTTGCCACCTCCAGCTCTTTGACAGTGAAGGCGCTGTCGCGCTCCTTTTTGATGCAGAAGATTCGAAGCCCAGGAACGAGCTCCTCCAGCGTTTCCGCCAGCGTGATCTCGGTTGAGCCGGCGGGCATGACGCCGACGTAGTAGATGTCTGGGCACCCAACGGCATACTTCGTGAGCATGGTTGAAACGGAGCGAGCCATCAACTGGTACGCGGGCGGTATCATGCCGTCGATGTCACGGACGGTAGGGGCTGTGCCGTTGAAGCGCAGCTCCAAATCCTCCCAAGTATCCAGGTTGGCTATCGTTTTCACGATAGTTTTTGCGTGTCGGCCAACGGACATTGAGTCTCCTTTGGTGGTGACGACGAGGTAATCCGCTTTATATTATATAATGATATTATTAAGTACGCAATATAATTCTGCGCGTTTACAGATTGGGCAGAGCATTTTGGCTCGAAGGGTATAATAGAGATATGACAGCATTGCAGTACGACGATCCAGCTGATTCTTTGGAAAGAGAGCCGACTTTTGTAGAGAGGCACGAGGCACCACGCCCGGAAGGAGCAGATGTGGCTCGCGAGACCGTCGAGAAAGCCGAAGAGGCAGCGCAGTTTATGAACAACCTGAGTGAAAAAGAAGCAAGAAAGCTTGCAGCCCCCGAGCGTGAAAGTAGTCCTCAGCTAGACTGGCCAGAGGCAGAAGGCGGTCCTGGGGGCGAGATGAGCGAACGTACGTATTTGCTTCGACTAAATTACAGGTTGACGATGGTTGGATTCGCGCTCGATGCAGCGCGGGGACATCTGGAGTCAGAAGTTGATACCGCCACATGGCTGAAGTTCAAGCAAAGCGTCTTGGCGGCAAAAGGCGATCACGACGCGGCCTCAAAGGTTGGTAAGGTTATAGATCTTGAGAGTAGAGTAAGGGACTTTGCTTTGAGCCTCGGCACAACAGAAGCAGATTACGACGCTGCACGTACTGATTAGCGCCTGAGTAGCTCGACCAACCTACGTGTTTGTGTGCTTGCGAATGACCTCATAGTTGGTTATGCTTAAGGCTAAGAAACATAAGCTTTGAGAGCATGCCTAAACCATCCAAGAAGAAGTTTTCGCTGAAGGGGAAGAAGAAACAGATCATCACGGTCGTGGTGGTCGTCGTACTTCTAATACTCGCTGGCGGGGCCGGCGTGCTGATGCAGTGGCTCCAACACAAAGGGAGCAACGGGAATGGTAGCAATAATGCGAACAACAACAGCGGCCTAAATATCGGCGAGAATGGCCTGCCAGTGGACTCATCTCCGAAGAGCGTCATCGACGCCCAGAACTCTGCAATTAAAGGCAACTACGATCAGTCGAACAAAGAGATTGCCACGAGCATTGCAAATACAGATAATAATGACGAAAAGTATGCGTTGTACTTCCAGCAAGGTGTAAACGCCGAGAACCAGCAGAAATGGAACGACGCGCTTAACTCGTACAAGCAAGCCGAGTCTATTAAGAAAACATGGCAGATCTACTCGGCTATGGGCCGTGTATCAGAGGCGAAGGGCGACAAAACAGCAGCTCGCGATTACTACAAGCAAGCATTGCCGCTTGTCCCGGCTGATTTACCGCTCCATGATTATAATGTTAATTTCCTTAAAGCAAAGATAACAGAGCTTGGTGGGTAAGTGGGATATGAAGCACCTCAATAAATTTCATCTTGCTATCCTGTTGGTGGGCATGGTTGCCTCTTTTCTTGTGGGCTACGCTAAGACCGCCGACGCCTTTCCGGTATATGGACGCGATCAGTACTATGGGTACTTCAAGAATGTTCGTGATACTTGGGGTGACAACGTCTGGCACGTCAATGGTCCAGCTGAGCTCGCCATTCCGCTATGGGTTAACAATGCCGATACATTTGTAAGCTTCGTGAAGGCCAAGCTTGCCGCCGGTCCAGGGACTCAAGACGGCGTAGGCGCTGCGTTTATTATTCAGACCATGATTGGCTCTGCGCGTAATCTGCCACCGACGGGCGCACAGGTTACTGACTGGGAATCGCGCGTACGGTATGCGGCGGCCCAGGGGTGGATTAGCTGGAACCAGACAGTGACGTTCACGTTGAACAGTTACTATCAGGGTCCTTGTTCTGGGTATGGTTGTGATCAGAGAGCTGGCGACGCCAACCCTAACGACGATGCTTTTTACGATGATAGCCTCAGCAGCTCCTCGGCTATCGTGTTCCGCAACTCCAGCGGTAACGTCGCCTACATGCTGCGTCACCAGTGTGCAAACCCGATCGGCACGCTTGGGCCTCTCACGGTAGCGCCACAATATACTATCAACGGTACGTCTACGGTATCTGATGCGACGGTTATTCCAGGGCAAACGATCACCTTCACGCACAAGTTGAGTAACTCTGGCCCTGATAATGCGCCGAACGTTAACTACACTGTGTATCAAGATGGCGTAGCCAAAGCGTCGGGTGGGCCGTTCACGCTGGGTGTCACCACTAACACGGTGAACACAAACACATTCAAGATTCCGAACAACACGCTGCCGAATACCAAATTCTGCCAGTGGGTTCACTACACGCCAAAGAACCAATTAGGAGGGTCGGGCGATAGCGCCCAGGTCTGCGCAACGGTCATTGCTGACTTCGAGCTCACGCCGACGGTCACAGCGAGCACAACAGCGGCCCAGCAGAACGATAGCATTTCGTTCACCTATCAAGTGTTCAATCCTGGACCGACGCCGTCTACCACCACGACATGTAAGATCGTGGGCAATACGCACGGTCCTGGCTATACGCCATTGCCACAGCAGGACACAGACCGCTCATCGGACGCGGGCTATACGCCGCCATCCACGAGTTGTCCGACAAACTTCCTCGTGCCTGGACCGACAACTGTCGCAACCGAGACGGTTGACGTGGGGAACGCTTCGCCAGGCTCGCGTATCTGTCGCTCGCTCGTCGTTGACCCTAAGAACGAAACAGGTGGTCCGCGTGCGAGTGCGGAAGCCTGTGTCGTCATAGCCAAGACGCCATATGTCCATTTCCAGGGGAATGATGTCTGGGCCGGCGGCGGTTTCGCCGACGTTGCCCCGGCTTGTAATGCGAGCTCCAAGATCACAACAAGCGCCCATGCGCTAAAAGATGGCTCTGTTGCCGGGTCGGGCGTCGAATACGCCGCCTTTGCACTCGGTAAGATCACGAACTTCGGTAGCGCGGGCAGAGCTATTGTGAACCCCGCTGCAGCAGTAGGGAAGATGCTGACATTTAGTAACGTCAACAATAGCAACCTGGGCTTCTATGGCGCACCTCAGCACTGCATCAATAGCTACGTTGCTACCTACAGTGGTACGCCAATCACAACGCAACCCGGAACGATCGACGTTAACCAAGGGAGCGGTACATATCAAACCAATGGTGCGCACACATTCCATGGCAATGTGCCAAACAAGTCACAGCAGATCTGGCTGGTGAATGGCGATGTCACTATCGATGGCGATATCAAGTACTCTGACAGCTATGGCGGCCTCGACGACATTCCGTCGCTCGTGATCATCTCAACAGGCAATATATATGTGCAGCATGGCGTGAAGCAGATGGATGGCTTATTTGTTGCGAAGAGCACATTCAATACATGTAGCGATGCGCCTGCTGGCAACCTGAGCGTCAATGACTGTAAAGATCAGCTGACTATCAACGGCTCGGTTATAGCCGGCACGCTGACCCTGCTCCGCACGTATGGTGCTGATGGTGGCGACGATGGTGCGCGAAAGAATCCGGCCGAAGTATTCAACTTCAACGCCGAGATGTATCTGAAGAGCGCGCTGAACGGCTCGAATAGTTCCACGCTCCGAACAGTGGACGAAAAGGATTTGCCGCCGCGGTATTAGGCAGATAGCTGAGAGCGTAGCTTCCTTCTGCTTAGAACGTCCTCGCGTCAGGTTTTCTCTGGTTCGCTATCGCTCACGTCATGAGAAAACGCTGGCTGCGGATTGTTCTGCACAGAAGGAAGCTACACTCTCAGCGAAAGCCCTATACACGCAAGCTGCTTATGCTATATAATCGGAGGCAGTATGAAGCTTTTTAGTTCGGTGGGCGAATTCTTCGCGTTAGACATAGGCACGACGGCAATCCGGGTTGTTCAGCTCAAGCAGAGCGGCGACGCCTGGAACCTCGTGAAGTACGGATCAGCACCTGTAGACATCAAGGTAGCCAGTAGCGACGCGCCAGAGGACCAGAAACGCCTCGGTGACGTTATTACCAACCTCATCTCTCAGACAGGCATCACTGAGCGCAACGTTGTGGTCGGAGTTCCGTCCAGCAAGATGTTCGCGACAGTTGTCGATCTGCCAAACCTTCCGCAGCAAGAACTCGCCAGCACTATCAAATACCAGGCAGAACAGTTTATTCCTATGAGCATCGACGAAGCCAAGATTGACTGGGCTGTGCTCGGGAAATCTCTTCGCGATCCTCAGAAGAACGAAGTGCTCCTCGCAAGCGTTGCCAACAAGTTCAGCGAAGCGCGCCTCGACCTCGTCGAGAGCGTGGGGTTGAATGTTGTGGCTCTAGAGCCAGACTCACTCGCGCTTGTTCGGGCGCTTGTACCGCCAACAAACCAAGATGCGATGATGATCATCGACTTCGGCGACTTCAGTACCGACATCGTAGCGGTACTAGGCGGTTCGCCGCGCTTGATTCGTTCGATTCCGGTCGGCCTCCAGACGCTCATTAAGGCCGCGACCCAGAATCTCAATATCGACGTTAACCAAGCCAACCAGTTCATCATGAAATTCGGCCTGCACCCTGACCGTCTAGAAGGGCAGATTCTCAAATCGCTCGATGCGACGCTCGATCAGTTCGTCGTTGAGATAAACAAGTCGGTGAAATTCTTCCAGTCACGCTATCCAAATGTATCGCTTCGTTACCTCATGCTTTCAGGCTACACGCTCAGTATCCCTGCCTTTGGTGAGTACATTGCCGGCAAGACGGGCATTCAGACTGTAGCTGGTAACTCGTGGGGGAATGTACGATACAGCCCGAACCTACGGGATAACCTCATGCAGGTCGCGCCGCAATTTGGTGTTGCCGTTGGCCTGGCGGAGAGGACGCTCTAGATGATTCAGCTAAACCTTCTCCCAGACATCAAGAAAGAATACATCAACGCGCAGAAGACCAGGGCGCTGGTAATGAGCACGTCTATCGTTGTGACGCTTGTAGCGGTTGGCTTGAGTGTTCTGCTGTTCGTCTACGTGACGTTCCTGCAGCAGCTGCAGATCACGCTCGCCACCAACGACATCAAGAGCAAGGAGCAGCAGCTCAACGGTGTTCAGGACCTGAGCAAGTACCTCACGATTCAGAACCAGTTGGCCGCACTGCCTGACCTGCATGCAAATAAGGGCGTCTACTCACGACTCCTGAGCTTCTTGCCGGTGCTGAATCCGAACTCACCAAACAATGTCGCGCTCTCGCGCCTCCAGCTTGCCTCGAATGACAAGTCGGTCGTGTTTACTGGTACGACGGCGTCATTCGAAAGCCTTAACGTCTTTGTGGACACCCTGCGCAACGCTCAAGTCACCTACAAGGATTCGAGCGGCCAGCAAGAAACCTCTAAGATGTTCGAAACAGTATTTGTGCAGAATAGCGCTATCGACAAGAGCAATGGCAAGTCCAACGTCAGCTTCACCGTGCAGGTGACATATGTCGATGCCGTGTTTGACGCGCATAACACCGAACCGGCTGCTTCTGTGCCAAACATCAAGACATCACAGTCAGTTACCGAGAGCCCTAAGCTATTCGGAGGGAGTCAGTAATGGCAGAGAAAAAAGTACAAGCAAAGAATCCAAGTGGCGGCCTCAAGAAACGCCAGCAGATTGAGAACGCAGGTCGCTCGATGTTTATCTGGGTGGCGATCGCTTCGGTGGCTGTATCGATTTGTATCGTGACGGCACAGTTCCTCTTCCAGAAGTGGACATACAACAACCGAGTGCTCGACGCAAAGTATAAAGCCGCCGAACAGCTCAAGAAGAACATTACCAACGCCAAGCAGCTCCAAGACGCTGTGAATGCACTGGTCAGCAACGACGATCTGGCGTCGGTAAAGACCAACACCGACGACCCGAATACCCAGAGCGTGCTCGACGCATTACCAAGCAGGTTTGATTCAACAGCGCTGGCGACATCATTCCAGCAGGTCATCCTGAAGCATTCGGGCGTCACCGTCGAAGGCATCAGCGTGCCGAGTGATCAAGACCCCTCAGCATCAGCAAATGCTGGAGCAACCGGAGGCGCGCCTACAACGGCAAATCCAACCTCAACCAAGACCCCTGGCACCGCCACGACACCACAAGAGATGAGATTTACGCTGACGGTAAGTGGCAGCTACGACAAGATCCGCAACATGTTCTTGGACCTCGAGCGTACCATTCGCCCGATGAAGCTGACTGCTGTCGACCTCAGCGGTGATGACGCCAACATGACGGCAACTATTGGCGGCGTAACGTACTACCAGCCGAGCAAGTCTGCAAATATCAAGCAGGAGGTGGTGAAGTAATGAAAAAGAATGACATCGCATTGATCGTTCTGATCGTCTCGGTGAGCCTTGTGGTGACGTACTTTGTGGTCAAGGCTATCGTTGGTGACCCCAAGAAGCAAGAGGTGACCGCCGAGGTCGTTGAGCCCATCACGCCCAACCTCACCCAACCATCGAACAAGATCTTTAACCGTGATGCGATCAACCCAACTGTGGTTATCCAGATCGGTAATCCATCGAACCAACAACCATTTGGACAATAAGGAGGCTCGGTCGTGAGCATCCTCACCGACGAAAATCAGAAAAAGCTCGAAGCCCTTCTCGTAAAAGAAGGACTGGTTAAGAAGGCGCAGCTCGCAAAGTACCACGATCAAGCGGTGCAGAGCGGGCAGCCGCTTTTTGGTATGCTCGTCGATGAGAAGGTTATCAGCAACGAAGAGCTAACCAAGGCGATTGCGACGGTATCGGGCGTGCCTTATGTCAATTTGAGCGCTGCACAGGTAGACGTGCGTGTGCTCGATCTGCTGCCACGCGATGTTGCCGAGCGTTTTATGGCGGTGCCGCTCGGGGAAGTGCAGAACCGGCTCGCCGTCGCGATGCTGGATGCCAACAATGTCCAGGCCGTCGACTATCTGTCGAACAAGATTAACCGCCCGCTGAAAGTCTACATGGCATCAGAAGAAGGTGTCCGCCACATTCTGGAGCAATATCACACCAACCTCGTGGAAGGCGTAAACGCAGCGGTCACGGCAGTACAAACAGAGGAAGCCGCCGAGCGCCAAGCTAAAGGCGGAGCTGCTGACATCAAAACCATCGTCCAGGACTCGCCAATCAGCCGAGCACTGAGCACGATCATGGAATACGCCGCCCGCGCTCGTGCATCTGACATCCACATCGAACCACTCGAGACGAGCCTGCGCATTCGCTGTCGTATCGATGGCGTACTCCGCGAGATTATGAAACTGCCGAAGTCTATAGAGCCAGCGCTCATCTCGCGTATCAAGATCTTGAGCAACCTCAAGATCGACGAACACCGCATTCCGCAGGACGGCCAGTTCGCCATCCACGTAGCAGGCAAGGATATTGACCTTCGTATCGCCATTAGCCCGGTTGTGTGGGGTGAGCAGGTGATTATTCGTTTGCTCGACAAAACAGGTACGAACTTTCACCTCGAGGACATGGGGTATGCTGGCCGTGCGCTCCGCACTATCCGTGCGGGTATTAAGAAGCCAAACGGCATGGTACTCACCAGCGGCCCAACCGGTTCTGGTAAGTCGACCTCGCTGTACGCGCTCGTGCAAGAGATCAAAAGCGACGCGATCAATATCGTCACGCTCGAAGACCCAGTCGAATACAAGATGGAAGGCGTCAATCAGATCCAGGTGAACCCTGACGTTGGCCTGACATTTGCCACTGGCCTCCGGTCTATCTTGCGTCAAGACCCGAACGTTGTGCTCGTGGGTGAGATTCGCGACGCCGAAACCGCAAACTTAGCGGTGCAGGCTGCACTGACCGGACACCTGGTGTTCAGCACGCTCCATACCAACTCGGCAGCCGGTGTGTTGCCGCGATTGCTCGATATGGGTATCGAACCGTTCTTGATCGCCAGTACAGTTAATACGGTTATTGGTCAGCGCCTGGTGCGCCGTGTTTCTGAAGAAAAAGAAACCTACCAGAGTAATGACCTGGAAACAAAAAGTATTCAGGACACACTAGGCCACTTGCTCCCGCGCGACAAAGCGAGTGTGGCGCAAGTCTCGGCCGACCTTGGCTACAAAGACTTGCCCCTGGCCGGTCAAAAAGCTTATACTTTGGTCAAGGGAACAGACACAGCAGCCACGCCAGGAGGCTACAAGGGCCGTGTCGGACTCTACGAGGTCATGGACGTCAGTGAAGAAATCCAAGGCCTCATCGTCAAGCACGCGACCAGCGCTGAGATTCAAAATATGGCAATGCAGCAGGGGATGGTAACGATGCGACAAGATGGTTACCTCAAGGCCTTGCAGGGTCTGACTACACTAGAAGAAGTAAATCGCGTCGCCGCGAACATGGCATAATACAGAAGTAAGGGTGAGCACATGGCAACAACAGGATCGCAAGAACTACGAATCGAAATCCTCCTCGAAGAGGTTATTAGAAAGCGCGCCAGTGACCTCCACTTGCAGGTCAGCCTGCCGCCAATGCTCCGTATCGATGGCAAGCTGGCGCCGATCGCCGGCTACGGTCCGCTCAACGAAGAGCACGTGGAGACACTCATCTTCGCTATCCTGGACGAAGAACAGAAGCAGATTCTGCTGAAAGACAAAGAGTTCGACTTTAGCTTCGCCTTTGGTGACCTGGGGCGATTCCGTGTGAACGCCTTCCACGAGCGCGGTAACCTTGCTGCAGCTCTTCGATTGATTCCGAACGAGATCAAGACGATTGCCGAGCTTGGTCTGCCGCCGATAGTGAACACATTTGCGAACTACCCACGCGGTTTGGTTCTGGTAACCGGGCCGACTGGTTCAGGCAAATCAACCACGCTTTCGGCGCTGATCGATCAGATCAATAACGAGAAAGCACACCACATTATCACCATCGAAGACCCAATCGAATTCACGCACAAATCCAAGCAGTCGGTGATCGTCCAACGCGAAGTACACTACGACACGTATAGCTTCTCGGCGGCACTCCGCTCATCACTGCGTGAAGACCCCGATGTCGTGCTCATCGGTGAGATGCGCGACCTCGAGACTATCTCTGCGGCCATTACCATTGCCGAGACCGGACACTTGGTCTTTGCGACGCTTCACACCAACAGTGCAGCGCAATCCATCGACCGTATGATCGATGTCTTTCCGCCACACCAACAGCCGCAGATTCGCTCGCAGCTGGCAAATATCCTGATGGCCATCTGTTCGCAACGACTTGTACCCGCGATCGGCGGCGGACGCATTGCTGCGGCTGAGATCCTTATCGCAAACCCTGCTGTTCGTAATATTGTTCGCGAGGGCAAGGCTCATCAGCTCGACGCTGTTATCCAGACGGGTGGCGACCAAGGCATGCAGTCGATGGACAAGACACTCGTCAACCTCGTACAGGCCGGAACGATTACCTACGACGAAGCTCGCAACTATGCTGTCGATATGAGTGAATTTGAACGGATGATGAGGGGTTAGCGCCACATGCTGACATTTGTATACACCGCTCGCGACACGAGCACCAACAAGGTTATTCATTCGACCGTTCAGGCCGAGAGTGAGCGTGCTGCCGCCAAGCTTCTGATGGGTCAGGGGATTATTCCTCTCGAGATTGTCGAAGAAGGCAAGAAGGGAAACTTCCTGAACAAGCTCACAAATCGTGTACGAGCCAAAGACCGGATTATTTTTACCCGTCAGCTTGCGACGCTCATCAACGCGGGGCTGCCGCTCGCACAGAGTCTTCGAACGCTGTCGGCGCAGACCGAGAATAAAGCTATGATTGGTGTCATCACCGACATCATTACGTCCATCGAAGGTGGTAGCAGCTTGTCTCAGGCTTTTGGTAAGCACCCTGAAGTGTTCGACGAAGTGTATCTGGCGTTGATTGCTGCCGGTGAAGCATCAGGTACGCTCGACCAAGCGCTCGAGCGCATTGCCAACCAGCAAGAGAAGGATGCCGAGCTGATCGGTAAAGTCCGTGGCGCCATGGTGTATCCAGGCATTGTGTTGACGGTAATCCTGGGTGTAATTGGTTTCATGCTCTTTACGGTCATGCCGCAGATCCAGCGCCTGTACCATGACCTCAAGAAGACGCTTCCGTGGACCACGCAGATTATGGTGGATACCGCAAACTTTGTGGCCGCATTTTGGCCCCTCGTCATTTTCTTCATAGCAGTAGGTATTTACTTCCTGCGCCGCTACGTGAAGACAGATAACGGTAGGGAAGTGCTCGACACGTTCAAGATCCGTTTGCCATTGTTTGGCTCGATGTTCATGAAGCTCTACATGGCGCGCTTTGCACGCACAGGGCAGACACTGCTGAGCACGGGCGTGCCAATGCTCGAGATGATGCGTATTAGCTCACGTGCGGTGAACAACCGTGTCATCAGCCACTCGCTCGATAAAGCCGCCGACAAAGTGAAGGGCGGTAAAGCCCTCAGTGTCGCCCTGAAAGACGACGATAACATTTTGCCGCTCGTACCACAGATGATCGGCATCGGTGAGCAGTCTGGCGGCATCGACAAGATGATGGGCAAGGCAGCGAGCTACTATGAAGACGAGCTCGACAACACCATTCGCTCAATCAGTACGGCCATCGAGCCGATCCTTATGGTCTGCTTGGCGGTTGTGGCTGGATTTATGGTTGCGGCGATTCTGCTTCCGGTCTACAGCCTGGTCGACACCTCGGCTTTGTAGGAACCAGCCACCTCGTGATAGGTTGAAGGAGGCAGTTGTTTACTTCTTGAGACAGGAGGCTCTTTATGGGCCGTCATGACAGTTCAGGCGGTAGATGGTACCAGGGCAACTCGTCGGGTGCTCACAAGTCGCGACACGGCAGTGGTCGCGGCCAGCAGCGTGCTCGGGCGGACGAGTCCTCACAGTCGGGTCAATTTCCGATCATCCGGGCGCAGTTCCGGCGCCAGGGCGCTCCGGAGGACAGCCAGCCAGCCGCTCAGCCCAGAACCCGCCGCGTGCGCAAGCGAGAGCGTCGCACGGGCGGTCAGAAGTAGCCGCTCACTCAGGTCTCCCACGCCACCAAGTCCATCGTGATTGGTGTGGGAGACCTGAAAGAATCACCAATAATCTCTTGCGTAGTGAGAAAATACTTGCCAATAGCGCCACCATGACTATAATCATAAGCAGTATATCAGTAATCAACTCTGGTAAAAGAAAGGGTGAGGAATGAATATTAGTAACAAACCTAAAACACAGGGTTTCACGATCATCGAAGTCGTACTTGTGCTGGCCATCGCAGGTTTGATCTTCTTGATCGTGTTCTTGGCTTTGCCTGCATTGCAGCGATCACAGCGTGACACTCAACGAAAGCAAGACCTGTCTCGCTTCATGTCACAGTTGACGCAGTACCAAAGTAATCACCAGGGTCAAATCCCAAGTGACGCAGTAGGTTCAACGACCAACTGGTCAGCATTTGTGAGCGCATACCTGACAAATGGTGGCGCAACCTTCGCTGACCCACAGCAGGGTAGCTACTCGCTTTCACGAGTCGCTAACGGTACGGCACCGAGCACAACTATTGGTACGCTTACCATCTATCAATCTGCCACATGTAACAGCGGTACACCTGCTGCATCAAGCAATTCAAGGGACGTAGCAGTCGCTATGGCGCTTGAGCAAGGTGGCTATCTCTGCCAGAACAACTAGTTCACGGGTAGGGACGAGAAGCCGAGTGGCCTCCAATGCGGGGGCCACTTTTCTTTGTGCGATGTGATAGGATAAGGGTTATGGTACTTATTCCGGTTTTTTTGGGGCTGATAGGCTCAGCCTTTGGCAGTTTTGTAGGAGCGCTGGTATGGCGGCTCCATGAACACAAAGATTTTGTGAGCGACCGTTCTGAGTGTGAGCATTGTCACCACAAGTTGGGCGTGTGGGATCTCATACCGGTCTTCAGCTGGCTGGCACTCCGCGGCAAGTGTCGCTACTGCAAGAAGCCAATCGGCTGGACTGCACCAGCGCTTGAGCTGGGCGTTGCCGCATTGTTCGTGGGCTCATATTATGCATGGCCACTTGGTTTTGATACATGGCAGACGAGCTTGTCATTTGGGCTGTGGCTTGTTTATGTTGTTGGCCTTGTGGCGCTTTTGGTATATGACCTCAAGTGGATGCTGTTGCCGAATGTTTTGATTTTCCCACTCATCGGTGTGGCAATTGTGGAATCGGTCATCCGATATATGGCGGTCGGCGGAGGAAGCCCGTGGGATTACCTCAATACAACTATCTTCGGGATTATTGTGCTCGCCGGATTGTATTGGGCGCTCCATACCTTTAGCAAAGGCAAGTGGGTAGGGTATGGCGATGTGAAGTTGGGTCTGTTCATGGGGATCGCGCTCGGCTTCCAGCGGTCACTCCTTGCGCTGTTCCTGGCAAATGTTATTGGCTTCCTGGTTGTGTTGCCGGGTGTGCTGGCTGGCAAACTCAAGCGGACGAGTCGCGTGCCATTTGGGCCATTCCTTATCGTGGCATTCATGATTGCGTTTTTGTTTGGCCAGAAGATTATCGAGTGGTATTTGCACTTTATTTACCTGAACTAAGCCACCCTTTGGCATGACGCTTATGCTATAATGCTGACAAATGGGTTATAAGCGCAGCGAGGGTTACACCATCATTGAAGTCAGCCTGTTTTTGGGCATTAGTGCCCTTATGCTGGTAATGGCGCTTGTCGGGACGGGGCTGAGTATTCGCACGACCCGTTTTACTGATAGCACTCGTTCGCTGCACAACTATATCCAGCAGCAATATGACGACCTACTCAATGGCGTCAATTCGCGGCTCGGCCAAGAAGCCTGCACGTCTGGCGCTATCGACACCAGCACGCCCCAGACACCCGGTACGAGTAATTGTCTCTTTATGGGTAAGCTCATCGTGTTTCAGCAGAACTCAAGCGACATCGTCACGTACAACATTGTCGGCACAGAACCCGCCAGCCCAGACTACAGCAAGTCTGACGAAGCACTTATCTACGACTTTACGCCCACCATCGTACGCAGTGTCGGCGTCCAAACGTACAACATTCCGTGGCTCGCCACTATTTCTGGGAGCAAGCGGCCAATCGACAGCAAAGCGGTCGATGCATTTGCGCTTATCCGCAGCCCGCGTTCGACTCGCATCGTGAGTTATGTCTACAAAGAGCCTGGTGCGAGCTATGCATTAGCACCGCTCATCGATCCATCCGTACCAGCCAATGCCAACAACATCAGCAAACCAGCCAACTTCTGCCTCAGTAGCGCCGATGGTTTAAGCCGTCCGTCCAAGATAACAATATCGAGTGGGCAAGGGCAGGATGCGATTGGCGTTTCGTTTGATACGGTGACGGGGGATTGTAATGGCTCGTAGTAATCAGCGCGGGGACACCCTCGTCGAGGTACTGATGGCTATCGTCGTGTTGAGCATGGTGATTGTAGGCGCGATCACGCTCATGTCGCGTGGCCTCAAGGCGTCTCAGCTTGCCGTCGAACGCACGCAGGTCCGGCTGCAGGTGAACGCACAGGAAGAAATGCTCCGCTACATACGTGATAGTTACATCAGCGACCCCAATAGCACCGCTGGACAGACATGGGCAAATCTCTTCACTGGTTCACCCCTGTACGCCTCTACAACAGCAAGCAACTATGACGATGTCGCGTGTGGCGTTAGCTCTGGAAAGCCCGGCTTCTATCTGACACAAACCGGCGGCGTCGTGAGCGCTAACCAGTTTGATCCAAGCAACAAGCCCGTTACATACGCACTCCCTGGGCAGGGTCTCTGGATAGAAATGACTCGTTCGGTTGGTATCGCGCCGGCCTATGTAGATGTAATGTTCCGCGCTTGCTGGTCAGGTATTGGCGATACGGCCGATCAGCAATCCGTAACGGTAATTCGACTCTATGATCCAGCTCACTAACCCACACCACAACCAGGAGGAGTCAGGCTTTACACTTGTAGAGCTAACCTTGTCGACGGCGTTTATAGCCTTCATCTTGATCTTTATGCTAGCAACCATCATACAGGTCATGAGCAACTACAATAAAGGTCTCGCCGTTAAGCAAATTAACCAGTCTGCTCGTACTGCTGTAGAAGAAATGAGCCGCTTGATCGCAGGAACGGACGCCAGCGTTATCAATACTGCATACCTTGCGAACGGACGCGTCTGCTTCGGCGGCGTCAGCTATGTCTGGAACGTTCAGGGCGCTTCAGCTAACAAGTACACCAGCGGCTCGACATTCACAATGGTGCGCGTCAACGACACCGGTGGAGCATTATGCGCAGCTGGCCTACCGGCCGTCAATGCGGCGAATGCAACTGAACTCCTCAGCACAAATATCTGGGTGCAACAAGTCGGCGTCGCGGTTAGTAGCAACCAAAAGCTCGTTGATATCACCATGAGTCTATCGACGGCATCGCCGAACCAACCAACAGGCACCGATGCTACACTTGGAACGATCTGTGACGGCAGTAAGGACAGTCAATACTGTGCGATTGCAACATTTAAGACGACTGTCGCGACAAAGAACGGGGGAGGGTAAACCGATGAGTCAATTTAAGTCAGACGAGCGCGGATTTGTATCGCTATTTACAGTGGTCTTCTTTATGCTGCTGATAACTATTATTACGGTAGGATTCCTCCGTATCATGGCGGCGGAGCAGCGTCAGGCGCTGGATAACGACCTGACGGCGAGTGCAGAGGCCGCGGCCAAGTCGGGCATCGAGGATGCCAAACGAGCGATACTCAAGTACAACTCGCTCAGTAGCAGCGACCCCCTCAAGGCTCAGCTCCGCGCAGCATTGACCTCTTCGAACTGTGATGCGCTCTTTAGCAACGCCTCTATTCGTTCAGCGCTCAACCTGAACAATACGGGGAGCATTAACAGCCAGCCAGGACTAAATGAGTACTACACCTGCCTGAGTGTCAACCTGAATACGCCTGACTATATCGGCAAGGCGAGCGCTGGTCAGAGCGAATTTGTCCCGCTGATCCCTGAAGGTGGCAACAAATACGAACAAATTATGGTTTCATGGCACCTCGCCAGCCAGACAGTTGGCAACGATGGCGATGGCCAGCCTTCTAACTATGCACCTGGCGTGCTGCTGCCACCTGTTACGGGCGCAAGTAGCTGGAGCAGCCAAGGTTACCCGGCGTATCTGCGTGTCGAGCTCTATGGGTACCCGAATGGTAGCTTTGGCCGGGGCAGTATGGAGAACTTGAGTAGAAGTGTATTCTTGGTTCCAAATTCATCGAGTAACGCTGCCGCCGTTGGTTCGGCAACGCCGATTACTATGCCGACTGTCGATCCGCGCGGCTTTGAACAGAGCAAGATCAACCTCGTAGGCGTGAAGTGCACAGGGACGCCGCCGACGCTAGCTACGGGTACATATGCTTGCTCGGCCCGCTTGGAGCTCGACGGCGCTCAGCCCAGCACAAGCAATAACTACTATCTTCGTATAACGCCGCTGTACGGCTCAACGCATTTCAGGCTCCAGATGCTGAGCTCAAGCCCTCCAGATTCTGTCGTGAACTTTAGCGGTGTTGAGCCGGTCGTCGACTCGACGGGCCGCGCGAGCGATGTCTTCCGCCGCATTCAGAGTCGCATCCGCTTAGATAATTTCTCGAACCTACCTGAGTACTCAGCTGAATCTGCCAACACGATCTGCAAGACGATGCAGGTGAGCGATGGTAGCTATTACCAAGGAAACGTCTGTCCGTAAAACCGAACAGGTTCCTCAGGATGCTCGGCTATTGTTAGTTCAAGGCACCTCGGAGGCGCGATTTGTGTTATCCAAACACAAATCGTGACCCGTACGTGCCGAGAACAACAAAGCCGAAAAGTCCGTCCGCGAAAATGCTACGCAGCGTCTTCCGCAGACAGCTCTTTATGAAACCGCTCGTGCACTTCCTTGAGGTGAGGGTCAGTCACGTGCGTGTAGATCTGAGTTGTCGAAATATTACTGTGACCAAGCATGGTCTGAACGCTCCTGAGGTCCGCGCCGTTCATTAGTAGCCCCGTAGCGAACGAATGGCGCAGTGTGTGCGGCGAAACTTTCTTAGTAATGCCCGCCAGCGCCGCATAGTGGGCCACGATGCGTTGGATGCTGCGTGGCGTCAGACGACCGTAGTCGCCACTATTATCTATCTGTTCGGCCCCACCGTACCGGATAAAAAGCGGCCTGAGGCTATCGCTGCGCACAAGCAAGTACTCGGCGATCAAGGCAGCAGCGTCCTCGCTAATAAACACCGGACGATCCTTCTGGCCCTTACCGCGGACCATAAACTCACGGCGCTTGAGGTTGACCGTATCACGGTTGAGCGCGACTAGCTCTGATACACGCAATCCGCTCGAGTAGAGGAGGCCGACAATGGCGCGATCGCGCAGGCCAATCTTGTTGTCCGAAGGGATAGTAGAGAAGAGCCGGCGGAGCTCGTCTTCGTTCAAGAAGCTTACCTGCTTGCGCGTCACGTGTGGCAGCTCGACCTTCTCAGGGGTGAGCGCTTCGATGCCTCGCTTCGAGCAGAACTTTAGAAAACTGCGTAGCGCAATAAGGTGGTAGGCTTGGGTAATCTTGGAGAGCCCTTCGCCGTTCTCATTCTGATATCGCGCTAGCCAGAGGCGCCATTTACGGATAAGCTCATTATTGACCTTTATGATGTCGATATCGCCGGCAAAATCAACCAAACGATTCAAATACAAATGATAGTTCTCGGAAGTTTTCTGCGAACGATTCTGTTCTACCTCGAGGTATTCCAGGAAATCGATAATGAGTTCCGAAATATACATAGTGCTTATAGTATACCACCCAACGTCGCCCATAGCCCTCAAGGGGCGAATGGCTTACAATAAAATGTAATGAACATTGTGGAATCTGTAGCTCTCGGTATTATCCAGGGCCTCACCGAATTTATACCTGTATCGAGTTCGGGGCACGAAGTGCTGGCGGAATATTTCTTTGGTGCGGGACATGATCATCTGTTTCTGGAGTTTATCAACATCGGTACCGTGCTGGCGCTGCTCATTTATTTCCGGGCAAAAATTGGTGACCTGCTAGAGGAAGTCATATTCCGGCACAACTGGCGACTGGCGCGGAACATTGTCATTTCGGCGGTCCCGGCGGGTCTTGTCGGGCTGACATTTGCTGATGTCATAGAGAAGAATAGCTTTTTCTCCAATCCATGGGTCGTGGCAATTATGATGTTTCTCGTGGGTGCGCTCATGATAGGCCTCGAGAAAATTCCACGCCTGGGCGATACGAAGGACGGTGAAGCATTGAGCAAGCGGCGCGCATTGGCTGTTGGCCTGGCGCAAACAGTCGCGCTCATTCCGGGCACATCGCGTTCGGGTTCGACAATTATCGCCGGTCGGCTCGTCGGCCTGAGTCCCGCGGCGGCTGCAGAATACAGTTTCTTGCTGTCGATACCGATCATGCTTGGCGTGATTGCGAAGCTCTTCCTCAAGAGCTCAGATCGCGCTTATTTCATGGCCAACATTCCGGCTATCGCCATTAGCAACTTTTTTGCATTCGTAAGCGGCATGATCGCCATAGGATTTCTGATGCGATACCTCAGCAAGCACAACCTTTCTGTGTTCGGTTGGTACCGTGTCGTTGTCTCTGTAGTCGTGATAGCTGTACTTCTGTTACAATAGGGTGAAAATTAGTGTAAGTAATTCAAGGAGATTGATAGTAGTTTATGGAGCGAACGCTAGTTGTACTGAAACCTGACACAATCCAGCGCGGTATTGTCGGTGAGATTGTTACTCGTTTTGAGCGCGCCGGCCTCAAGATTGTAGCCATGAAGATGGTAGCACCAGATGAAGAACACTTTCACAAGCACTACGAAGGCATCAGTAAGCTAATCAGCCGATGGGGTGAAGAAATCTACCGCATCACATTGAGCCAGATGACCGAAGGCCCCGTCGTGGCCCTAGTGCTAGAGGGCGTTGAAGCAGTCGAGCATGTTCGCAAGATGGTTGGCAAGACTGACCCTAAAGAGTCTGCTCCAGGTACCATCCGCGGCGATTACACGCACATTACCCGCGCATACACTAATCCGCGTGGCGCAACGCTGCCAAACATCCTCCATGCATCTGGCGATGCCAGCGAAGCAGAGCAAGAAATCGCACTGTGGTTTGACTCAAACGAAGTGTACGAGTACGACGCCGCTCATCAGAAGGTCGTCATCGGCCGTGTCCCTGGCCAAGAATAGCTCTCATGGCCGGCTCCTGTAGCCGGCCTTTATGCCCCGGTAGCTCAACGGATAGAGCAAGCCCGTCCTAAGGGAGAGGTTGTAGGTTCGATTCCTACCCGGGGTACCAAATCTTGATAACAGATATGATTTAGTTCGAACTTTTAGACCGTTTTGCCGATCTATCCGTTAGATGGTTCTAACTTTTGCTTGTTAAGATAAAACATATGGCTTTAATATATATCACTGGCATGCCGAGTTCAGGTAAATCAACTATTCGCGAAAAGCTTCTGCAAAAAGGCTTTACTGCATATGGCGGAGCAGAAGATAAGCTAGCAGCGTTCTACAATAATCAAACTGACGATAGGGTTGAGTGGGTCAAAGCAGAAGATCGCACCCCCGAATGGAATCGACAGCATACTTGGAAAATCCCGAGAAAAACAATTGAAGAATTAAAGCACTTGAACAAGGATGACGTAGCTTTTTTATGTGCAGTTACAAGAAACGATAAAACCGAACTCTGGGATCTATTCGATAGAGTAATAGCATTAACGATTGACGAAGAGACTCTTAAATATCGCTTGGCAACACGTGCTAATAACGATGTCGGTAAATCTGAACACGAGTTGAGGATTCTCATCGAACGACAAAAGACAGCCGAAGATGAATATCGGCAACTTGGAGCACATCTCATCGATGCGACGCAGCCGGTTGATAAAGTACTGCAAGATATTTTAGATATCGTACAAGACTAGCCCGGTTCTAATTTCATACATTACGCTGTACCATTTCTATAATTATTTTTGAGCTACCTAAGCAAGATGATTAAGTTATCGAGGCTTAGGCAACATTCCAGCCAAAATAAACTTCTGTCCGCGACACTTGATCGCCGTCAAAAGTTAGTACTTCAGTGTTCCTTCCCTTTTTGCCGTTTTGCGCAGACTCATAGGTAACGATAATCTCATTACCGGATTCGACCAGTCTTACAAACTCAAAGCTCTGTCCTTTTCCCGCCCCGGGCCAGCAGCGTTCAAAGAAGCCTTCTTTGTCCAAATGCGGATCAGGAGGCGACGAAAACGTAAAGTCCTTTGCTAAAATTTTCTCAACAAAATCACGGTCTCCAGATGCGAATGCTTTGTAAAAGTTCTTTACTGATTGAATTCGGTCGCTCACTCTATGCCTCCTATACCTTACTTCTTGCAGTAGTGGCATTTTGACAGAGTCTTCGCTTCGCTTGCAAGTATAAAAATCCTACCTAGTTCACTGACCAGTTCTAATCCTGTACAACACGCTGTACCATTTCTGCGTACACAATGATTTGACCTTTTGTTGAGTGGTTAGGTATTATTGGTCTACAATTTGGTTTGTTATGGATGGATGGTTGGGTTCTCGGAAAATGTACGAGTTTAATAAACTTGTGCATTTTTATTTGGAAGGAGAAAATACACATGAGCATTACCGATTTACAGCAGTGGGTAGCCGAAGACTGGCGCCGCCGCTCAAAACACCAACCAGCAGTGGAGCTGCAGCTTCTCTATATCCTCGAGGAGCTCGGCGAGGTAGCGGAGGCGATACGCAAACGGGGCGGCAAGAAAGATCGCAAACTCACAGAGGTCGACCTCGGTTCGGAGATCGCGGATTTGGTGGTATCCATAACAACACTTGCCAATCATTTTGATATAAATATTGAGCAAGAGGTTGTAAAGTTTCAGGAGCGCATTATAAAACGACATCAAGAAGGCTTCTAGCCTTTAGCAAAGGGAATTATGAAGATTTGTATTACAACGAGATTTAAAGGCGCTGAGAATAAGGAAGATATAGTAAAGCTCTGTGCTGCCGTGCGTGCGGCTGGTATGGAAGAGTTTAGCTTTATCAGAGACGTCGAAAACTATCAGAAGACTTTCGATGACCCCAAGAAGTTGTGGCAGAGAACAAAAGAAGAGATTAAAAAGTGTGATGCACTCCTGATCGACGTATCCGACCACCCAAGTGGGGGAAGGGTTATCGAGGCGGGAATCGCATTTGCACTCGACATGCCGGTCGTCGTGCTAGCAAAAGAAGGCCTAGACTACAAAGATATCTACGATGGCATTGGCGCGCGTATCATTCGGTACAACACGTACGAAGATATTACGAAAGGTCTTGTCAACTTCCTAGAAGAAGGATATACGGCGCAGTCCGAGTAAAACTTGATTGTTTTTGCTACAATACATATATCATGACGCAACAGTTCGAGGGCCAGCACGATGACGAGGAGGTCAAGTTTATCTTTCGTCGGCACCCTGTAGCCATACGCAAGGCGTTCTACCTGTTGTTTATTCCATTCTTAATCTCGTCGCTACCAATACTGTTCTGGCCGGACAATATTAATTTGCTGTGGTTGGCGTTCGGCGGATTAGGCGTTGGCATCGTGTTGTTTTTTTATCATTGGATTGGGTGGTACTTTAGTGTCTTTATTGTGACTAACTTTCGCCTCAGGCAGGTAACGCAGAAGGGGTTCTTTAATAAGAGTGTGATAGATGTGGGCATATCGAAGATACAGAATATCAGCTATAATGTACCTGGTTTTAGTGCGGCAGTGCTCGGCTACGGTACACTGGTGGTACAGACGTATGTCGGTGATCTAGTGCTCGATCGCATTCAACATCCGGGTAAGATTTACAACGAATTGCAAAAGGTTGTCCACGGCTCAGCCGGCGACGAAGGGTTAATGCCAGACTATGAAGAAGATACTCCATAAAATGCGCAAACGAAACAAGAAAGCACCGATGGTTGCCGAGCAGCCTTCCTCGATGCGTATAACGAATGAGACGGTTGCTGAACATCGTGAACGAATCCTGGCAGGGGGTCGAAAGTTCAAGTACCCGCTGCAGACGCCGAAGCACCGCATCGTCTTAGTGACTGTTCTGTTGGTTGTGTTTGCGGTCGTCGCATTCTTTGGCATTTTTACCTGGAGCCTCTACGCCGCTCAGAACACGAGCCAGTTTACGCAGCGCCTCACGCAGGTCTTGCCATATCCGGTTGCCCAAGTCGACGGCAAGCAAGTACGTTTTAGTAATTATCTCCTCGAGCTCCGAAGCGCCCTTCATTATCTATCGACGAAGGAGAATGTTAACTTCAACTCCGAAGATGGCAAGCGACAGCTCGAATACCAAAAACGCCTGGCACTCAATAAGGCAATCGAAAACGCCTACATCGAAAAGATCGCCGCTGAACGAAAGATTTCGGTCAGCGACAAAGAAGTTGATGCTTTTGTAAAGCAAGAGATCAACAACAACCAGCTCGGTGTGAGTGAGCCCGTATTTCGACAGGTCATACGCGACTACTATGACTGGTCATTTGATGAGTATAGGAGTTCTGTTAAGAGCCAGCTCCTCCGCAAAAAGGTCGTAGCTCAGCTTGATACGGCCGGCCGTCAGCGCGTGGAAGCCGCGCTGCGCGAGGTGTTAGGGGGGAAGGACTTTGCCGAAGAAGTGAAGGCTGTCTCGGATGATCCTCTGAAGGCTAACGGAGGCGATGTTGGGACAATTTCCAAAAACTCTGACGACCCCAATGGTCTCATTGCAACCGCAAAAACTATGCAGCCCGGGGCTGTCTCTGGTGTGATTGAGGGAGCAGATGGCTTTTACCTGGTGAAGCTGATTGAGTCCAAGGATAATACTATTCACTTCCTGAAGCTCTTCGTCGCGTACACAGCATTTGACAAGCAATTCGCTCAGCTCAAGAACGACCACAAGATCCAAGAGTACATCAAGGTGGCAGAAGCAGCGAATCCGAGTAATCAGTAGGGCACGAGCTTAGTTGTGTCGCCGCGGGCGCGGCCTCGGTGAGAGGTCGCGCCCGCGAGCGGTTGAGCGTGCTCAGCCCCGAGTCTCCTCGAGTCGTCGCCTTAGAAGGCCGGCCATCTGAGAGCCGGGGCGAATGACGAACCGAACCGAGACGACCGAGCGAGGATGGCCCGTCTCGAACTCCTTTACCGCTTGGCAGAGATGTTGGACGGCCACCTGGGCGTTTGCCTCCACCCTTCCGATCGCCATGCCCGTGCGGATTGCTGGCAGAGTGACCCGGCGAAGGCCAGCGGCATCGGCAGCGCGCAGTGCGATCAGCACCAGCTTTCGGAGGGGAAGTTCCAGGTCGTCCACGACGAACAGTACGTTCCTGAATTGGCCGTTGTGCTGGCCGGCTGCGCTCGTGGCCAGCACGGTTTGCCCGTCTTTGAGCGGTGCGGCTTGTGCCGCCTGTTGGTGGAACAAGGGGCCAGCCACTCGAGCGATCGCACCATCGATTCCGCCCAGCCAATTGCCGCCCGAGTTGATGGCGGTGATCAGCGCGTCGGCGGGTTCCTGCGTGATGTCGCCCTCGATAACCACGACAGAGAATCCCATGGTTCAACACCTCTTTCGTCCGTTCGTAAGCTCGGTTTGCTTACGAGCACGATCGTATTATACGGATTCCTTGAGCATTGATGCTACTTACGCTTGGCTTTTCTTTGGACTCTCTTTTTCTTCTTTTCGAGATTCTGATCGCTGTCGTCCTCGGCCTCTACGAGATTACTCTCTGTGATATCCAGCTTCTTCATAATGGTATCGAGTTTGATATTGAAGGCCATATTATCCCGGTTTTGCGTATTCTGAATGATGAACACCATCAAGAAGGTTATGATCGTCGTCGTAGTATTCACAATAAGCTGCCACGTATCCGAGAACCCCAGAAGCAGCCCGCACACTGCCCATACAATCAAAAGTGTCAGAGCTGCCACGAATATCCATGCGTGACCGAGGATAGTTGAGATCTTGCTAGTAAATTTATTGAAGATATCGAGTTTACTTTTCTTGCTCATAGTCACACTCCTCGAAATGTTTAACGGTATTCTGGATTCTCGAAGTCGAATCGTGTACCAGCGTCCCACTTTGTACGCTGATTACCGTACGCCGGAAAGCCACCCGCCTGGCGGAGCATATGCGCGAGATGCATGAGGTTCCATGTCATGAAGGTAACGTTGCGATTGGTGAAGTCATTGTCGAGTCCTGCGCCATCTTCACCGTAGCTTGGGCCAGGTCCAGCTTCGCCTACCCAGTAAGTGTCTGCCTGGGGCGGAATAGTGTAGCCGAGGTGCTGAAGGCTGTAGAGGATATTCATAGCGCAATGCTTGCCACCGTCTTCATTACCGGTGATCAGGCAGCCGCCAGCCTTTCCGTAATATGCGTATTGCCCTTTATCGTTGAGTAGGGAAGAGCAGGCATAGAGCCGCTCGATGATTTTCTTGGTCTCAGAGCTGTTGTCACCAAGCCAGATAGGGCCTGCGATAACAAGAATGTCCGCGTCTTGCACCTTCTTGTAGATTTCTGGCCACTCGTCGGTTTTCCAGCCCTTTTCTCGCATATCGGGATAGACGCCTGTTGCGATGTCATGGTCGACCTGGCGGATAACCTCGGTCTTTACGCCATGCTTCTCCATGATGTCGGTGCTGAGCTTGATAAGTCGTTCGGTATGGCTCGGCGAGGGTGACTTAGTAAGCGTGCCGTTAAAGATAAGTGCCTTAAGCCCTGAGAAATCGTAGTGTGTGTCCATATTACCTCCGTTACTCTCAGTGTAGCATAGCCTAGATGGGGGCGCCCGCTCGCAGCTGCTCCTCATGTTTAATGAGGCTGCGGACTCCAATATAGAACAACAGCGTTACAACAAAGCCTGGCAGTGCAGAGAATTGGTCATGATAAAAACTAAAGAATTGCGTCACAAAAATGTTCATGAGAAGTGCTATAGAGAAGAGACGGTAGCGCTTCAACCGATTTCTACGCCATACAATACTCGCGAACACGACAAGTGCTGGCGGAATGGCGGCACTAGCAAGCTCGATATACGATTCAATATTGATACGCTCATAGACTAGTTCCTGGATAAATAGCAGAACGATAATGCCGAAGAATAGAATCGAATGGATAAAGAACGCCCAGTTAAACCACTTCGCCCCTCGAGGGTGGGCGATAATACGCTCATATATCTCTTGGGTAAGAGATGCAAGGCGGTGCGTCTGAGAGCTAGTGCGAATGAGAGGACTCGTCTGCCGCAGAACACCGGTGAGGGCAGGAACAAGCGGATGAGATTGATCTGCCTCGGCAAGATAGTGGAGGGCCTGCTGACGCTCCGACTCATCAAGGTTATGAATAGTTGCCTCTTGAGTGAGCGACAGCGCGTTGAGGAGGTACTCTTGCTGTGACAGGCGCCGCTTCTGCGACAATAGCCGTATCACGATGAACAAGATGACAAACGTGAGGTAGATGAGACCGATTGCGGGGCGGTAGAAGTAATTATTGTCTCGAGTAATAAACTTGCCCAGCTCATCAATAAAGAGCCCAAAACCAATACCGCCGAGCACACTGGCGAGGCGGCGTGCCTTGGAGCCCAAGAAGGTAAGAAACACCACTATGGCGATCAGCATAAAGAACCCGCCCCACAGCACGTGCGCAATATGCAGGTGCAGCCCACCAATAGTGGGGAAGCCAGTAAGATGCAACCACGCTCGCGTCAGCAAAACGCCAGAAATCGCCGCCACAAAAAATAGTTCGAGTAGCTCACCGGCTCGCGCATTTCGGTAAAAGTGGGGGAATTGTACGGTCATCTTTGCTCTATATAGTAGCAGAACTAGACAGTCTACTCACCAGTTGGCTGCCACGAAAAATGCGCCACCGCTAAAAGGGTGACGCACTTTTCGTGGCGGGCCCGACCGGATTCGAACCGGCGATCTCCTCCGTGACAGGGAGGCGTGATAGGCCAACTTCACTACGAGCCCACGTTTATTGACTTGAGTAAGTGTAACAATTTTTGTGTTATCTGACAAGTGTTTATAAGGGGTGGTATTGTCCATGCGGTCTTTGCTATAATGACCTCTGTCGTATGTGCCATCTTAGCTCAGCTGGCTAGAGCACCGCTTTCGTAAAGCGGGGGTCCGGGGTTCGAGTCCCCGAGATGGCTCCATATAGAGACAGTTTGCGAGATTAGTATAGTGGTAGTACGCTTGCTTCCCAAGCAAGAAGTGCGAGTTCGATTCTCGCATCTCGCACCAAGGGTGCGCGTGCATCGCTTGTCGATTTCCGCTATACTTCTAGTGACAGGCATTCAAGAAATCTATGTTCAAAAAAAGAGAACTGATCCAATTTTCTCGTGACCGTATGGCCGTATCGCTACTGGCAGGTTTTTTGCTGAGTATGCTTATTCTCTTGGTTATGGCTATTCTGAACATCCACGTGAGCGATGTGCAGTTGCCAGTTCGTTTTTCGGGATATGGTTCCACGAGTATTTACCGTGACCGCTGGTATTCACTCCTGTCGTTTGGCCTGTTTGCGCTTCTGATGGGTGGTACGAATGCCTATCTGATTGTGAAGCTGCACAGTCTTCGCCGAGGCTTGTCGCTTGGGCTTGCGCTCGTGAGCCTGACTATTGGCATTGTGGCCTTGGTTGTCGCTGCTGCTGTATTCCGACTGGCGGAACTTTCTCTATGAGAGCGACTGAACTAGAGATCCCACTCGGCAAGCGTACTCGAAAATATCGGTTTTTCGAGATGCTGCCGGCGATCTTGAGCTATGGGCTGCTGCTCGTTCCCATTGCATTGAGCTTGATTGATCCGTTTATCGCGACAGTTTTTATCATCGGCTATATCATCATCTGGTTCGTAAAGGCAATTGGTATCGCATATCGCACTATTCAGGGCTATAGCCTTTTGCAGAAGGCGCAGCGTGTTGATTGGCTCACGCGCCTCAACGACCTCGGTAACACTGAGACTGCTATGCATGCCTACAACGAGGCGTCACACAAGGGTGAATGGCGCCATCGGATTCACTACCAGAACATGCAGCTCGTCGCAGCTAACCCGAATGGCTATTTTCGTCCGTCTGAAGTTATCAACGCTGTCATCGTGCCATTTGTGAAGGAAGGCTGGGACGTCCTCGAGCCGACCATCGAATCGATCTTGCGTAGCCACTACGACTGCAAAAACAATATGATCATGGTATTCGCCTACGAAGGCCGTGCCGGTAAGTCCGCCGCCGATCTAGCCGAGAAGTTGGTTAAGAAGTACGGTGATAAGTTCTTCCATACCATCGTAACCGAGCACCCCGCTGGTCTACCAAACGAGCTCATCGGTAAGGGTGGCAACATTAACTTTGCCGGTCGCGAACTCCTCAGATACCTCGAGGAGAAGAAGATCGACCCCGATAGAGTTGTCGTTACGACGCTTGACGCCGACAATCGCCCGGACCCCTCGTACTTCGCCTATGTGGCCTACGAATACATTATGGCTGGCGAGCACCGCCGTCACTTGGCTTTTCAGCCGGTTGCTCTGTATATGAACAATATATGGGACGTGCCAGCGGCACAGCGTGTATTGGCGGTCGGCAACTCGTTCTGGACGATCATTAACTCACAGCGTCCTCACATGTTGCGCAACTTTTCATCTCACGCACAAGGGATGGGATCGCTTCTTGATACGAACTTCTGGAGTGCTCGTACGATCGTGGAAGATGGTCACCAGTACTGGCGAAGTTATTTTGCATATGATGGCGACTACGATGTCGTGCCAATTCATGTGCCAATCTACCAGGATGCTGTGCTATCGGATAGTTATTGGAAGACAACTAAAGCACAGTTTACGCAGCTCCGTCGCTGGGCGTATGGTGCCTCAGATATCGCCTATGTCGCACACGTCGGACTCCGCAAGGATAGCAAAGTACCATTTTGGGGCTTTATGGCGCGTTTCTGGCGACTCATCGATAGCCACGTAAGCTGGGCAACAGCTTCTATTATCATTGGTTTTGGGGCCTGGGCACCTCTGTTTTTGAGCAGAGAATCAAATCGTAGTATTATGGCGCACGAGCTGCCGCTTATCGCAAGTCAGCTTCAGCAGATCGCGCTTATTGGTCTATTTATTACGGTCTTCCTGACATTCAAGATGTTGCCGCCGCGTCCGGCGCGCTATAAGGCACATCGCAATCTCTTTATGCTCCTCCAGTGGGTGATCATGCCGATAACAAGTGTTTGTTATGGTTCGGCCGCTGCGTTTAACTCGCAGACTCGACTGCTCCTGGGCAAATATCTCGACAAGTTTGATGTTACCGAGAAGGCTGTCAAAAAATAGTTCGACCCTCTAGGCTATTCGTCACTTAAGATACTTTTTGAGTGTTCGTGCGTCAAGCTCTGGTGAATAGCGAGTAAGGTATTTCACGAAGGCCGCCGTGTCGAAATGTTTGAGTGTTTCGAGCACAACGTGAATGATCTGTTTCTTTGTAACTGAGTTGTTCTCGCCGCTAGCTGTGCGGTATAATTTTTGTTCGATAGAGTCAGCAAGCCAATACGCTGCCTCGCCGTGATCGGCGCGATGGTCACAAACGCTGAGGATGCTGAGCGTTAGCTTGGCGCGAGTGTATGGAGTAGTACGAGTGGCGATTCCGACGCGCAGAATGCTTTCTGGATCGGCATTTTCGCGCGTTGTGAATGATCGCCCGCATGCCTCACAGCGCCTTCGGCGCCAGGTGGCGTTTACTTTTGTGGTTTGACGGCTATTGTAAACCGCAGTTTTCTTGTGAAGACAAAATGGACATACCATGACTATATATTGTCATTTCGCTATAGAAAAATCTAGTGGAAAAGCATGAGGATAATGGGGAAAAACTAAAGGACCCCTGTTGATGGGGTCCTGGATAGTCTCCTTTATAGGGGAGTAGGGCTCGAAGCGTTACCGCTTGGTAGCCACATTCCGGGTGGGCCGTTTGACCGGCTTGGCCTGAGAGTTTACGACGACGCGGCTGTCGTCTGTGTGCTCGAAAAAGAGTTTAAATTTTTCGAGTGCTGATTTGTCTACCGATATGTTTTGATTGGGTGTTTGTGTCTTATCCATGACACAGTCATAATAGCATAAGCATTACAAAAAAGCAAGAGCAGGGTATGTATTGACGAAATATCAGAGTATTGTTTAGATAACTAACTCGTTCTGCATGCTATGATGTCGAGTTTCGGGGGATGTATTAGTAGGTATACCATATGCGATATGAATTCATGTGAGGGCCAACAAAAAACACGTGGAAAACTAGTGGAATCTGTGGGTAAACAAATAGCTCCAGAAAGGAGCTCTTTGCCGAAAATAAGTTCATGGTGGGCTCTAGAGGACTCGAACCTCTGACCTCTTCCACGTCAAGGAAGCGCTCTAGCCAACTGAGCTAAGAGCCCGAAAGGACCCTTCAAATATAAAACAAATCAACAGATTGCACAAGAGAGGATTGCGGCCAACCACCGGAGGCGCTAGAATAAAGGTCAAGATGTGTCAATTATGGAAGGCTACCACTCTAACCACGACAACCCCTTAGGGGGTACTTTTACATTGCACTAGATCTCTTTATATATAAAGTAAGCCAAAGGAAAACTTCCATGAAATCTAATGAAAACGACCTGCACGCCATGCGTCACTCACTTGCGCACATTACTGCCGCTGCAGTGAAGCGACTATGGCCAAGCGCAAAGTTCGGTGTCGGCCCCGTCGTCGAGAACGGATACTACTATGATATCGACCTGGGTAACGGCAATACCATCTCTGAAGCTGACTTCCCAAAGATTGAAAAAGAAATGAAAAAAATTGCGGCCGAAGATCAGCCGTTCGAACGGTTTACTATGCCCGTCGATGAAGCGATTGCTTGGGCAAAAGAGAATAATCAGCCCTACAAAGAAGAACTTTTGAACGATCTCAAACGCGCAGGCACCACCGTCGCCAAGGAGCTTGATAGTGATGAGCTAGGGCTCGCGGCGAGTGAAGAGAGTAAAGTCAATGAGGTCTCATTCTATAAGAATGGTGACTTTACCGACCTCTGTCGTGGCCCTCACGTCGAGAGTACTGGCAGGGTTGGTGCGTTTAAACTACAGAAGGTAGCGGGGGCATACTGGCGAGGCAAGGAAGGTAACCCTCAGATGCAACGTCTCTATGGTGTGGCGTTCCCGTCTCGACAGGAACTCGACGAATACCTCAAGGCTGTCAAAGAAGCGAAGCTACGCGACCACCGGTTACTCGGCAAGCAACTTGACCTCTTTACATTCTCTGAGCTTGTTGGTCCTGGGCTGCCACTCTTTACTCCACGCGGCACCACCATTCGTAACCTCCTGAAGAGTACGCTCATCCAGGTGGGTAAGAAGTATGGGGGCGAGGAAGTAGGCATACCACATATCGCCAAGCGAGAACTCTACGAAATTTCCGGCCATGCGCAGAAGTTCAGCGAGGAGCTCTTTGAGGTGAAGAGCCATTACGACATCGATTTTGTAATGAAGCCGGTAAATTGTCCGCACCACACGCAGATTTTTGCTTCGCGGCCACGCAGTTACCGTGAGCTGCCAATCAGCTATATGGAATCTACTATGCAGTACCGCGACGAAAAGCCTGGACAGATTGGCGGATTAACTCGCGTACGTGCTATCACCGTCGACGACGGCCATATCTTCTGTACACCTAACCAGATTAAAGAAGTTGCGACTGACCTCTGCAAGTTTATTGAAGAGTTTCACTCCAGCCTCGGTATGTATGGCGACCACTGGGTTTCACTGTCAGTTCGGGACTACAGCAAGCCTGAGGGCTACGTAGGCGACCCTGCAGATTGGGACAAAGCAGAACAAATGTTAGCCGATCTATCAGAAGAGCTTGGCCTCAACGCAAAGCGCATGGAAGGCGAAGCCGCGCTGTACGGCCCGAAGCTCGACTTTATGTATCGCGACGTGCTTGGCAACGAACGGCAGCTTTCGACGGTTCAGCTGGACTTCGCTACTCCTAAGCGATTCGGCTTAACCTATGTGAACGAACAAGGAGAAGATGTCGCGCCGGTGATGATTCACCGCGCCATTCTCGGTTCGTACGAGCGCTTTATGGCGATCCTGCTCGAGAAGACCGCCGGCTGGTTGCCGCTTTGGCTTGCTCCAGAGCAGGTTCGAATCTTGACTATCAATGATGCTGTGGCGGAGTATGCCGACAAAGTTCGCGCGATCCTTGACGACACAGTTCTCATGCAGCCGCTCAAATACAATGAGATTCGCTATGGTATCGACCAGCGCAATGAATCGCTTGGGCGCAAAATTCGTGATGCCGTTGAGTTAAAGATACCGGTACTCATCATCGTTGGCCCCCGTGACGTTGCCGAGAACAAGGTGAGTGTACGCGTTAAAGGCCAAGAGCAGACTGTTGCATTGACTGAGCTCGAGTCATTCCTAAAGTCGCTATGACGAAGATAGACGAGCAGTTTAAAGAACGAGTGTATGCACTGGTGGCGCAGATCCCACAGGGTCATTTCATGACCTATGGACAGCTCGCAGCTCTCTGTGGCGAGCCGCGAGCTGCCTGGGAGGTCGGTCAGATCGCGCATAGTGGTCCTACGGACTTACCCTGGCAGCGCGTTGTCAATAAGCAGGGTGGGCTGGCAGTCGGGTGGCCGAATGGCGGCCAGGAGGCACATCGTGCCGTGCTTGAGGCGGAAGGCGTGGAAGTGGGTGATGATTATAAGGTAGACATCGCCCGCCTCCAGTGGTGGCCTGATGCGCGGTAAGAGAGCGCCGCTTGTGGTCATCGTCGGCCCTACGGCGAGTGGCAAAAGCGCTTTGGCGATGAAAATCGCCAATAAATATAACGGAGAGATTATTGCGGCAGATTCACGTACGGTGTACCGAGGTATGGACATAGGCACTGCGAAACCTACGACAGAGGACCGGCGTCGCGTACGACACCATCTCCTGGACGTGCGTAATCCAGATGAGTCATTTAGCGCCGCTGAATTCAAAGCCATGGCAAATGCTGCGGTACACGATATAGAGGCCAGAGGGAAGCTCCCGATCTTGGTGGGTGGAACCGGGCTCTATATAGATGCAGTAATCTATAACTATCAGTTTGGGCCAGCGGCTGACGAGACAAAGCGCGCTGCGTTAAACAAGCTTTCTATCGAAGAGCTCCAAGTCTTATGTAGAGAAAATAACATCGATTTGCCAATCAATAGCCAGAATAAACGTCATCTGATACGTGCAGTTGAGTTGGGCGGTCTAGTGAAGCACAAAAAGAGGCTTCGAGAAGATATTTTTGTTGTAGGTATATCTACAGAAAGAGAAGTTTTGCGAAAAAGAATTGAAAAGAGAGCTCACGAAATGATCGCAGCTGGCGTCCTTGAGGAAGTCAGGTCTATTGGTGAGGGCTACCGGTGGAGCGGAGAAGCGCTGAAGGGGAATATCTATCGTATCTTTCGACCAGTAGTGGAGGGGACAGAATCAGTAGAAGCGGCAATAGAGGAGTTTGTGCGTAGTGATATGGCTCTCGCAAAACGTCAAATGACGTGGTTCAAGCGTAATCCGGCAATACACTGGTCAGACGACCCTGCGGACCTTCTGAATCAAGTGGGTACATTTCTTGGTCAGACTTAAAGGGCGTGTGACATTTTTTTAATCTTTGTTACAATCTTTAAGAGGAGAATGACCGAGAGGCAGACATAAACATGATTGACGCATTATTTGGCTCAAAGACGAGGGTAAAATTACTGCACTTGTTCCTGAACAATCCAAACAGGGCCTTTTATGTACGCGAAATTACTCGTAAAATCGACGAACAGATTAATTCAGTCCGCCGCGAGTTGGCGAATATGCTAAGCGTAGGGATTATCAAGAGCGATAGCTCAAATAATCGACTCTACTACGAAATCAACCAAGATTATCAGCATTATGAACCGCTGCGAGCTATCTTCGCAGACAGCCATCTGCAGTCTGAAGTGGCTGCCAGCGGAGAAGTAACAGACTGGTCGAAGCGGCTGAAGCCACTTGGTGACGTGCGCGTGGCGCTTTTCAGCGGTAGTATGGTCCGAGGAAGCGGTAGCGAACTCGATGTTCTCTTGGCTGGCGACATAAATAAAACGCAAGCCAAGAAATTCATGAAGTCGCTTGAAGAGGAAGAAGGTCGTAGTCTTAATTACACTATCATGAGCTACGAGGACTTCTACTACCGCCTCAGCATTAAAGACAGGTTTATTACAGCGATCACAAGTGGTAAATTTACCGTTTTGCACGATACCGAAGGTATACTATCTAAGCAGTAAGAGACAGGAGATAACTGATGGACATTGAATATAAAGGTGGCAACTGCGTTGTTCTGACCGTAAAGAAGAACACAGTTGTTGTCGATCCTAAGCTTTCTGAGCTGAAGCTCAAGGACCAAGGCGCAAACGCAGCGGTGCAGCTTCTCACTCAACCTCAATTTGAAGCTCCGCACGGCGAAGATACAGTCGTTATCAGTGGACCGGGTGAGTATGAAGTAGCAAACATGTCTATAAGGGGTGTGGCCGCACAGGCGCACATAGATACTCCTGAGGACGGCAAGAGGGCTACGATATATTCTGTAGTTACTGAAGATATTTCTGTCGCTATAGTCGGGCATGTTCTGTCGAACCTTAGCGAGGACCAACTCGAGTCGCTGGGTGTTATCGACGTACTCGTCGTTCCGGTCGGTGGTGCAGGCTACACGCTTGATGCGACCGGGGCTGTTGAGCTTGTCCGCAAGATTGATCCAAAGATTGTGATCCCAACCCATTACGCTGACGCAGCGACTGCGTATCCGGTACCTCAGTCAGAGCTTGATGTGTTCGTGAAAGAGCTCGGTGCGACTGTCGAATCTTCGAACAAACTGAAGCTTAAGACTGGCACGATCGGAGAGACTCTCGTCGTCCAGCAGCTTAATCGCGTATCATAGCGCCCAGTTCAAAACTAAAAACACCGCCTCATGTGGGGCGGTGTTTTTAGTAAGAGGGATAGGGTGTTTTAAAGAATCCCTTTTTTCTTCAGGGTTCGAATAGCTCGCGTGCTCAGGTTCATGGTGATCTTTTCGCCGTCAACGACGAAGGTCTTCTTCTGAATATTAGCTCGCAAAACACGGTGTGTACGGTGCCTCGAGTGACTAACGTGGTTACCGAAACCGTTGCCTTTACCAGTGAGTTCGCATGTTGTTGCCATAGTTGTCTCTTTGTTACAAGTATACATACTACTGTTTTTTTAGCTGCAAGTCAATACTCTGATAGGTGTTAAATGCTGTTATACTAGAAAGGCTTATGGAGAATATCAACATACTTTACCTAGCCGTCGTATTTGGCTCTATTTTGGTGTCTATGACGCTTCATGAGGCTATGCACGCCTTTACGAGTCATTGGCTTGGAGATGACACTGCAAAGCTTGAGGGACGATTAACACTAAACCCGTTATCTCACATCGATCCGTTCACTACTGTCTTGCTTCCCCTGATGTTAGCAGCGCTCGGCGCACCACCATTTGGTGCGGCCAAGCCGGTGCCTTTTAATCCGAACCGGGTGAAATACGGCGAGTGGGGTGCGGCGCTCGTAGGGATCGCAGGACCACTTACGAATTTGGTTCTGGCTGTAGTGGCAGGCCTTATCATACGTGGTTTGGCTCCTGATGCAGGCGGCATTTTCTTTAATGTTTTACTGACTTTTCTGGTGGTAAATATTAGCTTCTTCGTATTCAATATGATACCGTTCCCACCACTTGATGGTTCTCGTGTACTTTATGCTATTGCTCCTGATAGCGTGCGAAATGTCATGGAGCGTATTGAGGGTATGGGGTTTATGGCCATTGCACTGTTCATGGTACTCTTCTATACGCTACTCAGCGATCCGTTCTTGCGATTGATTACATTCCTCGTGTCGCTTCTTTCGGGTTACAGTGTTTTATAAGCCGATAGTGATATAATAGAGTTGTCCTACGGAATGGTGGGCATGGGCACGAGATTATAGATTTTCCTCTATACTTTTGTTGATAGGGAGCTTTATATGGCCAAGGACCCGTGGGTTCTGGCTGCGAGCACCCACCTGCATGTAATGCGGGGAAATCGACACTCACTGCCTAGCCCGCCGCCGGAGGACTTTTAGGTTGCCGGGATGTGGCGCAGTCTGGTAGCGCGCACGGCTGGGGGCCGTGAGGTCGCAGGTTCAAGTCCTGTCATCCCGACCATTTGCTGAGATAGTGAATTTATTTTACAATTTGGGTATAAGGGTAGACACATGAAACAAAAAATTTCAGTTAGAGCGCTGATAAAAAATAACGAGAAGATACTATTGGTGAGACGTGCGAGCGGCAGTCCTCAATATATTGGGCAATTCGAACTGCCGGGCGGCAAGCTCGAATTTGGCGAGGATCCTGAAGCTGCAGTTCGGCGGGAGGTCGCAGAAGAGCTTGGTATAGATGCTGGGGTAACACAGCTTTATAGAGTTATCTCTTGGCTCGATACGGTAGAGAGAGATACGCAGCATGTGATAGTCGTATACCTTGTGGCGCTCGCGAGCGATACAGTCAAGATTAGTCTTAGCACAGAACATGACAAATTTGTGTGGAAGGAGTTGTCAGATATACAACTTAACGGGTTAAATTCTCTAACTAAAATTGTACTCGAAGATGAGCTAAAAGAAGTAGCAACAGATACGGATGAGGCATCTAGCGTAGACACTGATACAACATATACTAATGCTCGAGAAGTTATTGTCTACACTGATGGCGGCTCGCGTGGTAACCCTGGGCCTTCGGCGTCGGGCTTCGTTATTTATGCAGCCGACGGAGAGCTCCTCTTTGAAGGCGGGAAATACCTAGGTGTAACCACGAATAATCAAGCTGAGTACCAGGCGGTTCGCTTGGGGCTTGAGAAGGCGCTCGAGCTAAATGCTCAGGCTGTAAGTTTTCGACTCGATAGTCAGCTCGTGGCTAATCAGCTAACTGGAGTGTACCAGATAAAAAACAGAGATCTATGGCCAATCCATACAAGTATCAAAGAGCTTATAGGGAAGTTTAGAAAGGTAACGTTTACTCACGTTCGCCGCGAGTTCAATAAAGAGGCCGACGCCATGGTTAATAAAATCCTGGATCAGCATACGCAGAGTACATAACCTTTTTACATTTCGGATAGATTTCAGTATAATAACAGATGTCAGACTGCTGAATGGTCGCTTGATTTTCGAATCAAGAGGAAAGTCCGGGCAGCTTAGGACGAGGCAGTTGCTAACCGCAACCGGGGGCGACCCTAGGGAAAGTGCCACAGAAACGATACCGCCAGGCTTCCCGCGTGGTAAGGGTGAAAGGAGTGGGGTAAGAGCCCACAGTCAGCCTAGGCGACTAGGCTGAGAGGTAAACCCTGCCTGCTGCAAGGAGGTACGTCTTCCGCCCTCACAGGCGGTGGTGGTTCCGCCAGACGTGCCGTCTAACCGCTTGATTGTGTAAGCAATTATGCAACTAGATAGATGATCATTCTCGACAGAACCCGGCTTATAGGTAGCCTGATATGAAAATACCGCCCATCAAGGGCGGTATTTTCGTTTGTAAGGTTTGCGCAACTATTTAGCTGCGGCCTTAACGATCTCGGTGAAGGCTTTGGGCTCAGACACGGCCAGCTCAGCCAGGACCTTACGGTTGACGCCGATGCTGTTCTTCTTCATGCCAGCAACAAGCTTTGCGTAGGTAGTGTCGTTTTCGCGTGCTGCTGCGTTTATGCGTGTGATCCAGAGGGCGCGGAGATCGCGCTTCTTGTTGCGTCGGTCACGATATGCGTATTGCAGGGCACGGATGACCGCTTGCTTGGCAAGGCGGAACGAGCTCGTACGTGCGTGCTGCATGCCTTTGGCTTGTTTCAGGATCTTTTTGTGCTTTGCGCGGGCGGTAACGCCTCGTTTAACTCTCATCGACTATACTCCTAGTGCGCGCTTAAGATTTTTACGGTTGGCGCCTTTTACTTCGGCACCTGTGCTAATAACTCGCTTGCGCGAGCCGCTCTTTTTTTGTTGGAAATGAGTGCCGAAGGCACGCTCACGAAACAAACCCTTCTTGGTGAGTTTAATTCGCTTCGCTGTTCCCTTGTGGGTTTTTAGCTTTGGCATTACTGTTATTACTCCTTACTACTATGCTCAGATTCTTACCGGCGAGCTGTGGTGTTTGGTCAACAACCGCGACTTCTGACAGAGACTCGGCGATTCGTCCGATGAGCTGGTATCCAAGTTCTTGGTGTGCCATCTCGCGTCCACGGAAGAAGACCATAATTTTTACCTTGTGGCCTTGCTCCAGGAAGCTACGGATTTTACGGAGCTTGATCTCGAGATCATTTGTGCCGATTTTGAGACCCAGCCGCATTTGCTTGACCTCTGAGGCCTTTGCATGTTTACGGTTTCGCTGCAATTCCTTTGTTCGCTGGTAGTTGAATTTACCCCAGTCGACGATACGGGCTACAGGTGGGTTGGCATTTGGTGAAATCTCAACAAGATCAAGATCGTGTCGTTCCGCCTCTGAAAGTGCTTCTGCGCGAGTCAGAATACCTATTTGGTCGCCGTCTGGACCAATTACTCGAAGTTCATTTGCCCTGATTGCTTCGTTGATCCGAACTGGTTTACTAATAGAAATACTCCTTAGCGCAGGTTATTGGTTTCGCATAACATTTTATCAGATGTACGGCTACATTTCAACAGTAGTGTTACGGCGTGGTCGATATTGCAGCGCTTCAGAGACGTGATGAGGCTCGATGGATGCGCTTTTTTCAAGGTCGGCTATGGTCTGGGCTACCTTAATAGCCTTGAAGTAAGCCCGCGCCGACAGGTTAAGCGACTTGCTTGCCTTATCTAGGAGTAACTTGCTCGGCCTACTCAAGTAAACGAGCTGGCTGATGTCGGCGTTTGAGAGCGAAGCGTTAGTCCTGCCCATTCCTAGGCGCGTTTCTTGGGTGGTCCGAGACGCAAGAATAGCCTCTTGTGCGGTCTTATGCTCTGAGGTACTCGAGCTAGTCCGAAGAAGTTTGTCGTGGTCAACGGGAGCAACAGAGACAATTAAGTCGATTCGATCAAGGAGGGGCCCTGAAATCTTCCGCTGATACTGTGTTATCTGATGTGCGGAACAGACGCATTCCTTGACGGGGTCGTTGGCAAAACCGCAAGGACAGGGATTCTGTGTGGCGACGAGCATGAAATCTGCTGGGTATGAGCTGCGATGATTCGCACGAGCTATGTGGATCACCTTGTCCTCTAGCGGCTGTCGAAGGCTTTCGAGCACAGCTCTCTGGTACTCGGGTAGTTCGTCTAGGAACAAGACTCCTCTATGTGCCAAACTAATCTCGCCAGGCTTACTGCGCTGGCCGCCGCCGATCATTGCGACGGCGCTTGCTCCGTGGTGTGGCGAACGGAACGGACGAGTATGGATAACATCAAGTGGTGCTTCATCTGCAAGGCTGTGCAACTTGGTAACTTCGATGACCTCGTTCTCTTTTAATGGCGGCAGGAGTGACGTGAGCGTCCGGGCAAGCATTGTTTTGCCTGATCCGGGTGGTCCGTCGAAGAGCACATTGTGGCCGCCGGCTGCAGCGATGATGAGAGCGCGCTTAGCTTGTGCTTGGCCATGGACGCTGTCGAGAGACGCATTACCTAGTGGCTTAGTGGCGGGGCAGTGGTACTGGGTAGGATTAATGCGTTGCTCGTCTCGGGCATGGAGATAAACACCACGTAAGTGTTTCGCTCCTAGCACGTTGATGCCGGAAATAAGAGCCGCTTGTGCGGCGTTTTCAGCGGGCACGATGATGTTTTTGAGCCCAAGCTGCTTGGCGATCTCCGTGTGACTGATTATTCCTTTGACGGGCTTTAGAGTGCCGTCTAGACTAAGCTCACCAACGAGCAATGCGTCCAACAGGCTATCTTCAGGCAGCTGGCCGCTAACTTTGAGTATAGAGATGGCGATAGGAAGGTCGAGATGAGATCCGTCTTTAGGGAGATCAGCTGGCGCCAGGTTAATGGTAATACGTTTCCTGGGGAAATCGAGCCCAGCATTCTTTATCGCGCTGCGAACACGCTCCTTTGCTTCATCAACGGCTTTATTGCCAAGGCCAACAATAATAAGTGTGGGAAGCCCGTTGCTCGAATCGCTCTCGACATCGACGAGCTTACCCTCATAGCCCAGGCTAGTAGCTGAAAATACATGTGCTGTCATAGATGCCGCGAGTAAAGCATAAGTAGCCTAAGGAGCACAAGTATGTTATAATACTTATGGTAACGAGGGGCTGATCTTAGCTTCGACGTTTGGAATTTTACATCTGTCACTACGCAAGCCGTTTGAACGGGCGTTAACGTTCACACAAATAACTGCAAAGTCATTTGTACAGCGAGTAGCTGACGCTTTCCGCGCTCCAGCTTTCGCACCAGTTGCTGCCTAGTAGGCTTTTAGCAACCGTCATTCGTCCTGATGCCAAATAAGGACGGTGATGTCATACTCATTTGGCTCGGATATGCCGTAGCTGCGGAGCGGTATGTCGACTTTTATTCGTAGGTCTCGGTTAGCTTTGTTGGGCATTGTTTAGGCCGGCCAGACTATCATTCAAATGTCCTAAGCTTGTAGACCGGTGATGGGTGACCAGACGGACCGGGGTGCGATTCCCCGCAGCTCCACCAAAAATGACTCAGCGTTAGCTGAGTCATTTTTGATAGCAACGTACTGAGGTCGTCTAGATAAAAAACAACGGCCTGCGAGAAGCCGTTGTTAGAGTTTTCGTTTTTTGTTTTTGAGCACTTTTTTTATTCAAGTGCTACCCCTATATTAGTAGTCACGCTTATGGCTGTCAACAAGTTTTTTCGGTGATTGATGAATCTGTGGAAAACTAAATAATCCCACACGAGAGGCTATCTGGCCGACCAGCATAGCCCAGGTGAAAGCCATAAACGCTGCGCATTCTTTTACTTGTATCCACCTGCTCAATTTTAGAAACTAGTGCTTACCGATTACGTGCCTTGCGAAATGCGCTTATGTGTTTGGAGTGTCGCTAGTAGACCCATGAGCGGTAGGGCGGTGGGGCTAGTTCAGCGTAGATAAGTGGCGGCCTAACGCGACACACACCCGATCATACGGTCGGCCCTGCGCCATGTCACATAGAGCGTGGAGGGGAGCCTGAACGTGGTGGGCAAGCTGGCTTACTCACATACCACCGCGCAATTATTGCAAAGGGCGGTTGCGAGTAACCGTGGGGGTTAGTATGCCCGTCGCAGCAAATAGGCGGGGTGCCGTTGAGCCGCATCATAGTCCGAGACAGGAGGTGCATATAAAACGTATTTTATACAACGTTAACGATATATCGGGTACCTGAACAGATATAAAATGTAGATTGTACTACACATGCTATGGTTGTAATTATTGACATTATCGTTTTGCCGTGCTACATTGTACTTAAGCTTTTAGTAATAAAACAAAAACATTACAAAAAACAAAAGCTCGCACATTTCTTAAGTTGTAAGTCCACTTAGTGATAGTACTGGGCGCTCGCATCGCTGGCGGTCGGTACTATCACTAAGTGGCGAACTTGGAGGGAGGGGCCTGTCGGGACGATCGGCCATCCTGTCCACAATTCATTCGTCGCTCTCTTTATGGAGAGCGGTCAGTCAGCCTCGAGCGGGAAGCGCTAAATAGTTAATATATTAGGAGCGGTTTTCCCGCTCAGGCACTTTTAATTGCCTGAGCGCTAGGCATAATAGGAGGTGTTATGCAGAATCTAGCAGTGCAATTAAAGAAGTATCTTCCTTATATTTTACCAATCGTGAGCTTTGTGGGGCTTGTCGTTCTCTTAAACAGAACGAATCCTTTGGACGTCGGTCCGGCTGGCATTTTACTCGTATTCGGGCTTGCGTATGTATTTATCTCGAGCGCTCTTTATCTAGTGCTCACACTTGTTTTGATGTTACTTGCTTACTTTGTCGCCATTCGGACGGCGTCGCGCCGGAAGCTATATTACTTATCAAGCATTATCGCACTTGCTCCAGTGTTTTTGCTCGCACTTAATTCAATAGGTCAGCTCGAGGTGAAAGATTTTGTTCTTGTACTCGCGCTTGTGGGGTTTGCCTGCTTCTATGTCGTAAAGCGTAGGTAATGATCAGATACATGCTTATGATTTGTGTTACAATTTAACTAGTTATGGAGCCAAATTCATCTATGCCACGCCCGTCTCCCGAGATGGGCGGCTACCAGAGGCAAGAGTTGCCACCGGTTGCTCCCGAGCGAGCGCCGCAGTCTCAGGGTGTTGAGGCGCAGCCCAACTCTACTGAGCGCAAGGAGGTCCAACAGCAGGGCCCATCTGAGCCGCCTGCCGTTATACCTGCAGTGCCAGCGCAGCCTTTTTTGCCGACTCCAGCCCAGTCGGCTGCGGCTCCAATCGCGCAGGCGAGTACAGGCAATCCACTCGTAGCGGCTGACGACGACCTCATAGAAAAAGAATGGGTAGACAAGGCTAAGAAGATCGTTCAGCAGACACGGAGCGACCCATACACACAAGAGAAAGAAGTAAGCAAGCTACAGGCCGACTACATGAAGAAGCGGTATGGCAAGGACGTCAAAATAGCAAGCGACTAATCGAGGCTTAATATGGCAGGGGTACTGATTGCATTTTTTATCGGGGGTGTTCTGTTACTTCTATTTTTGTATGTGGCATATTGGCAGTACCGACGTATTACTCGTGAAGCGAAAAATTATGAGCGCGGCCTCAAGACGGTTCCGTTGCTCATTCACTTACCTCCATCGAGCGATGATATTGAGGTAGGCTCCCGCGATGTGCGTGATGTGACCGATGAGGCTATTTCTCAGGCGCAAATTATGTATAACATCGTCGCAAGTACAGCGACTAAGGGCTTTAAGACGAGGGTCTACGGCCAACGTCACATTACTTTTGAAGTTGTTGCCACCAAGGGGCTTATTCATTATTACGTGGTAGTACCCCTTGTACTGGTCGATGTCGTAAAGCAAGCTGTCGTTGCGGCATATCCTACCGCTACACTTGAGGAAGCTGAAGAACACAATATCTTTAGCCAGGTAGGAAAGATTAGCGGTACGATCGGTGGCGAATTGACGCTTAAGCGTGAGTTTAGCTATCCAATTGCAACCTATCAGGACACGAAGCGCGATGCCATGCAGGCCATACTGAGTGCGCTTGCTGTCGTGTCACAGGAAGATGGTGCGGCAATCCAAATTTTGCTTCGGCCAGCAGGGGACAAATGGACCAAGAAGTCGCTTGAGCTGGCGGCAAAGATTCGCAAGGACAAAGGCAAGTCTTCTGGCCCAGCAGTTAAGAGCCTGGCCAACGCGCTTTGGAAACCGCCTGAGGCCCAGGACGTTAAGCCAGAGGATAAGCAGCTCTCGGCGCTAGAGCAGGCGACTGTCGATGCGCTAGAAGAGAAGACGCGTCATCCAGGATATGAGGTGCTCGTACGCGTTATTGCGTCATCTAATACATCTTCGCGTTCCCAGGCAATTCTGAAGAATCTTGTGGCGGCATTTTCGCTTTTCGATGCACCAGGCAAGAACGGGTTCAAGTTTACCCCAGCCAAGAGTATAGAGAGTTTCGTCACGGCATTTATATTCCGATTTTTTCCTCAAGAATTTCGCTCGAACATTCTAAATAGCGTGGAGCTGGCTACGATCTTCCATTTTCCAGACCAGCGAAATACCCCGACGTCACAATTACAACGACAAGCATCGAAGCAGGTCGATGGTCCTAGCCAAATGCTTAATGAAGGTTTGCTCCTGGGCTATAACGTCTACAGGGGTACCAAGAAAGAAATTCGCCTGAGTGAGACTGACCGTCGTCGTCACGTTTACATCATTGGTCAGACTGGTACCGGTAAATCTGGCTTGCTTGAGAACCTGGCATTACAGGATATGCTTGATGGCCGAGGATTTGCCTTCGTCGATCCTCACGGTGACTCCGCTGAAAAGCTACTTGGCATGGTGCCGAAAGAGCGGGTAGAGGATGTTATCTATTTCTCGCCAGGAGACATGAACAGCCCAATCGGCCTGAACCTCTTCGAGTTTGAGAATGATGAACAAAAGGACTTCTTAGTCCAAGAGGCAATTGCCATGCTGTATCGCCTGTACGACCCAGGTCATACAGGTATCATTGGCCCGCGTTATGAACACTGGTTCCGTAATGCTGCGCTTACGATCATGGCAGACCCAAACGGTTCGTCTTTTATCGACATACCACAGGTGTTTAACGACAACGATTTCGCAAAAGAGAAACTGAAGTATGTAACCGACCAAACAGTTCTCGACTTTTGGAACAAAGAAATGGCACAGACGAGCGACTATCATAAGAGTGAGGTGCTCGGCTGGTTTGTAAGCAAATTTGGCGCCTTCTTGAGCAATGAGATGATGCGTAATATCATCGGCCAAACAAAGAGCGGCTTCAATCTGCGTGAGATTATGGATAAAAAGAAGATTTTGCTCGTTAACTTGAGCAAGGGTAAGACAGGTGAATTGAACTCGCAGTTGCTGGGTATGATATTTGTCATGAAGTTCCAGGCAGCTGCTATGGGCCGCGCAGATACACCAGAGGAGCAGCGCCAAGACTTCAGTCTGTATGTAGACGAGTTCCAGAACTTTGCAACAGATTCCTTTGAAGGAATACTTTCTGAAGCGCGAAAGTATCGTCTGAATCTTATTTTAGCCAACCAGTTTATGACCCAGCTAAACGATAAAATTCGCGAAGCAATTATCGGTAACGTCGGCACAATTATCTCGGGGCGTATTGGTACTACTGATGCTGAACTGATGGTAAAGAAGTTTGCCCCTGTATTTGATGCAGAAGATTTGACCAAGCTGCCGAACTTTGAAGCAGTTGCTTCGGTCATGATCAATAATGTTCCTTCTGCACCATTTAGCATGTCGCTTATTCCTCCGCTTGGTAAGTCAAACCCACAGCTTACCGATGCCCTCAAGCGGCTTTCTGCGGCTAAGTTTGGCCGGCCTCGTGCAACAGTTGAGCGAGAAATCTTCAAACGTCTGCGCGCTGGTGAAGCGGCCCGAGGGGGTGCTCAGATTGACGGTGGTGGCTCGCAGCCCCCTGCGCAAAGCAAGAGCAAGTCTCAGGCGGGCACAGGATCCTCATTCTTAGACGAGTGGCTTGCAAAGCGTAAGAAGCAGGCACCCGCCCCGGCTCCGACACAGGCGCAGCAACCACAGCCGGCCCCTGCCGCTGTACAGCAAAAGCCCCAGCCGTCCGCAGCGCCTGTTATCGCGCAGCAGCCAGTAGCACCTGTGCAACCTAAAGCTCAGCCGATTGCGCCGCCACAAAAACCAGCTCCTGTGGTTTCCGTTGCACCTCCGCCTCCACCTCCAGCGCCACCTGCTGTCGTTTCCGAACCCAAGCCACAGCCTATCCCTACCCCAGCACCAAAGCCTGTTCAACAAGAGACGACGCTGAAGATAAATCGCGACTTGCCTGTTGCTGGGGAGGAGAGTACTGCTGCCCAGCAACAGAGTACGGAACCTCAGGTGGACGAGATATTTATAGATGTACGTGGTAATTTGCACCACACGAAAGATGAAGCTGACGACGCAGCTAAAAAAACAACATCTGCAGTCTAGTGGCTAGCGTTTGCCGGTAATCATTGTCTTGAAGAAGTCGAAGAGAACCCCTAAGAGCCAACCTATGATAAAGGCTACAATTGTTTCAGACCCTTGTAGCGAAAACCCGGCGTACTTCGCATAGAGATAGAGCCCAAGCACCACAACGAAAGCACTTATGCCGCCGGCCAGTAGCGCATCGGGGCGGGCGATCGTATTGCCGAGCACTTCGCTTAGGCGCTCTATAGTTGGTGTATGAATGAAGCGACTAAAACCACGCGTGGAGCGTGGAAGATCATAGCGTACTTCTTCCATGGTTTGTTCGAAGCTCGCTTCGCGTTCCGTGCCTTGGAACCTATGCGCATTATGCCGCGCTGCCTGATGCGCTCGCTTCTCCTTGGTTTTGGCGGCTTCGCGTCGCGCTTGCTCGGCCGTCTGGTGGAGCTCGGTTTGATTATAATGCTCTGGGCTGCGTTTCAGCTCTTCGCCGAGTTCACGCGGGCGCTCATGGCCTTTGTGGGCGTTTTTTGTTTGGTGTTCAGGTTGATCTGGGTTTGTCATAGAGATTTATCCTACATTAAAGTCGCGACGTATTACTTTCATTTCACGATTCATTTGGCGCGAACGAGCATAGAAATAGGTGACGACCATAATCGTAAGGATAGAGAAGGCAACATTCATGCCGACGCCCGTCTCGGGGAGCTGCTTCACGGTGCTCTCCACGCTTTTACCGATTGGGCAGGCGACACCAATAGCAAGCGTGCTGCCGTAAACGCTTGTAAGCGTACAGTCGTAAGACATCGCACTATCGGCTGCTCGAGGTGTTGCTGGGACCACGTCGTTAAGTTGTATGACAAAACTCCGAATATCTGTGCGTGCCGCATCGAGTGCGATGACACCCCAGCTCACTTTCCTGGCGGCGGCATCAAATATACCCCCGCCAGCATCGATGACGGTAGCGTACTCTAGTAAATCGCTCACGCTTTGTTCGATTGCTACGTTTACGCGGTTTGCAGATACGTTAGTTGTGCTGAGCGTGTATTGAATGCGATCACCAGGTTTTGCGGTAACAGACTGTGCTGACTTGCCGCCCTGGCTTAAGTTGGTTGCGACCATAGAGAGATGTACGTTCGAGTTGCATCCGCTGTCTTTGATCCAAAGCGAATTGTTGGAGGGGCAAGACTTACAGTCAGGATCGTTTTTGGTAAGTGCAGCATTGTACTGACATTCGTTGCTAGGCGATGCAGCATATGTTTGCTCGGGTGGGCTAAAGACTGCAAAGCTTTGCACGACGAGCGCGAGCACAGTAAAGATGAGACCAAGTCGTCGGGTGGCTTGCTCCTTACTCAACCTCCGTGCGTAGAATCCGAGTTGTCCAACTAATGCCGGGCTAAATGGCAAGCTGGAAACTAACTTGCGGAACATTTTTGTTTTCTCCTTATGTTTAAATTTAGCATAAAAAATATGTTCAATTCAATAGGTTGAATGCTAACAGATAAAACGGTATAATTAGGTAGTTCTAAAAAGTTTATTTCTGACGAGGGGACTATGGCTAAACAAAAACAGTCAGCGGCTGAGTATGATGCTAGTCAAATTCAGGTGCTCGAGGGTCTTGAGCCGGTACGCAAGCGACCGGGCATGTACATTGGTAGCACCGGATACGACGGTGTGCACCACCTTATTAAAGAGATTGCCGACAACTGTGTTGACGAAGCAATCGCTGGTTATGGTACGAGGGTAGACGTCGTCATCCTTAAGGATGGTGGCATTACTATTTCCGATAATGGTCGTGGTATTCCGGTCGACAAACACCCAAAGACTGGACTGAGCACACTCGAGACGGTCCTGACCGTCCTGCATGCTGGTGGTAAGTTCGGCGGTGGCGGCTATAAGGTCTCATCTGGTCTGCACGGTGTCGGTTCGAGCGTTGTGAACGCACTTTCGACTCGCCTGATTGCTGAGGTTTCTATGGGCGGCGACCTTTATAGAATAGAGTTTGAGCGTGGAGCGACAAGTGTTCCTTTTAAAAAGGTCGGCAAGACCGACATGCCTCGTGGTACGCGCATTACATTCTATCCTGACGCAACTATCTTTAAGGAAACCACTGAGTTTGATTACAAGTGGGTGGTCGACTATCTGCGCCACCAGGCTTACCTTACGAAGGGTCTCTATGCTTCAGTAAGTGATGAGCGAACGGGTGAGCGGTATGCCTTCTATTTTGACGGTGGTATTAAGTCGTACGTAAAGCACCTCAATATTGGCAAGGACATCTTGAGCGACGAAATCTTCTACGTCGAACGCCAAGTTGAAGACTGCATGATAGAGGTAGCGATTCAATATAATGATAGCTACGCAGAGATCGTGAAACCTTTTGCAAACAACGTGTATAACCCAGAAGGTGGTACGCACATGGTTGGCTTCCGCAGCGCCATGACTCGCGTTATTAATGAGTATGCGCGTAAGAACGGCCTGTTGAAAGAAAAAGAAGACAACCTGACGGGTGATGACATTCGCGAGGGTTTGACAGCCGTTATCCTTGTTAAGCTGCCCGACCCCCAGTTCGAAGGCCAGACCAAAAACAAGCTCGGTAACCCTGAGATGCGACGATATGTCGAGCAAGTAATGAATGAGTATTTTGCGTACTTCCTCGACGAAAATCCAAATACAGCTAAGAAGATTATCGGTAAAGCAACTCTAGCCGCCCGAGCACGTAAGGCTGCCCGAGCTGCTCGCGAAAATGTTATTCGCAAGGGTGCGCTCGATGGTCTTAGCCTGCCAGGCAAGCTTGCCGACTGTTCAAGCAAAGACCCGAAAAACTCTGAACTCTACATCGTAGAGGGCGACTCGGCTGGTGGTTCTGCAAAGAGCGGACGCGACAGCAAGACACAGGCGATCTTGCCGCTTCGAGGCAAAGTTTTGAACACCGAACGTGCTCGGCTTGATAAGATGTTGGCAAATAACGAAATCGTGAGCCTCATTAAGGCGCTTGGCGTTGGTATCGATGAGCAGTTCGACATTCGTTCGCTCCGATATGATCGCATCATTATCATGACGGACGCCGATGTCGACGGTCATCACATTAGTACGCTTCTGATGACATTCTTCTTCCGTTATATGCGTGAAGTTGTCGATGGCGGTCACATCTATCTGGCGAAACCACCACTGTTCTTGCTGAGGACTGGTCCGAACAAGAAATACTATGCCTACAGCGACGAAGAGCGCGACTCGATCCTTGATCAGCTGATTGCTGACCGCAAGGAGCGAGGCACGAAGATCGACCCAACTGCTGACCGAAACAAGCAGGCAGGCGTGACTATGCTGCAGCGCTATAAGGGACTTGGTGAAATGGATGCCTCTCAGCTCTGGGAGACAACAATGAACCCGGAGAACCGCGTGTTGATGCAGGTTAAAATCGAAGATGCTGAAAAGGCGGACGTGATCTTCAGCAAGTTGATGGGTTCAGAGGTAGAACTCCGTAAGAACTTTATCCAGACGCGTGCGAAATTTGTTAATACGGAAGATTTGGACATTTAGTCATGGACGACGACAAGAATATCCCAATAGAAGGTGAACTAGTAGAGCAGCCAGTGGCTGAGCAGACCCATTCCAAGACGCTTGAACTCCGAACGGTTGAGAATGTTATGGAGGATAGTTTCCTTCGATACTCCATGAGCGTGATCATCGACCGTGCGCTTCCTGACGTTCGTGACGGCTTGAAGCCTGTGCATCGTCGCATTCTTTACTCTATGGAGCGAAATGGGTGGCGACCAGGAACGAAGTTCGTCAAAAGCGCACGTATTACCGGTGATGTGATGGGTAAGTATCACCCGCACGGTGACTCAGCGATTTACGACTCTATGGTCCGCCTAGCTCAGGATTGGGCTATGCGCTATATGCTTGTGGATGGTCAGGGTAACTTTGGATCGATGGACGGAGATCCACCGGCTGCCGCTCGTTATACCGAGGCTCGCATGGCGAAGCCTGGGGCCGAGCTTTTGGCAGATCTCGACAAGAACACTGTCGACTTCCGCGACAACTATGATGGTGAAGAGAAGGAACCAGTTGTTCTGCCGGCTAAGTTGCCGAACCTCCTTTTGAACGGACAGATTGGTATCGCCGTTGGTATGGCGACGAGCATCCCACCTCACAATCTCGGTGAACTGGTAGATGCCATCATACACATTATTGATAACCCCGAAGATACAACACTTGAGCATCTCCTTAAGTATGTGAAGGGCCCGGACTTCCCGACCGGAGGCATTGTGTATGGCGGCGATTCGCTCCGTCAGGCATATGCAACTGGTCGTGGCGGTATTGTTGTTCGTGCTGTCGCTGAGATTGAAGAGACTTCTCGTGGCAAGCATCAGATTGTTGTAACAGAGATGCCATACGCTGTAAATAAGGCAACGCTTATCGAGCGTATCGCTGACCTTGTCAAAGAGAAGAAAATTATGGGTATCTCTGATCTGCGCGACGAGAGCGCTCGCGGTGCGATTCGGGTTGTTGTGGAGCTCAAGAAGGACGCATATCCAAAGAAAGTCTTGAACCAACTCTACAAGATGACACAGCTCCAGACGAGTTTTCATTACAACATGCTTGCGCTTATCGATGGCATTCAGCCTCGTATCTTAGGTCTTGAGGAGATTCTCCGTGAGTACCTCAAACACAGACAAGTCGTTGTTCGTCGCCGTACGGAGTTTGAGCTTCAGAAAGCGAAAGATCGCGCACACATCTTAGAGGGCTTGTCGATTGCTCTTGACCACATCGATGAGGTGATCAAGGTTATTCGTGGCAGCCAGTCAACTGACGAGGCGCAGACCAACCTGATGAGCAAGTTTGGTCTTAGTGAGATCCAGGCTCGCGCTATCCTGGCGATGCAGCTTCGTGCGCTAACTGGCTTGGAGCGTAAGAAGATCGAAGACGAATTGGCAGAACTGCGTAAACTGATTACCGAGCTCGAGTCTATCCTCGCGGATGAGCACCGCATCCTGGCGGTTATTAAGGAAGAACTTCTTGAAATGAAGAAGCTTTACGCCGATGCGCGTCGAACGAAAATCATTGGTCAAGAGCTTGGTAAGTTCAGCGACGAAGAGCTCATACCAGATGAGCAGGTTGTCGTAACGATCACAACGGAAAATTACATCAAGCGGTCACTTGTCAGTGAATATCGCCGCCAGAATAGGGGCGGTAAGGGTAAGCGTGGCATGACCACCAAAGAAGAAGATGTCATCGACAAACTCGTCACTGCGAGTACTCATGATTGGCTCCTTCTCTTTACTAATAAGGGTCGCGTCTTCCGCCTAAAGGTACACGAGGTACCGGCATCTGGTTTGACTGCAAAGGGGGTAGCAGTGGTCAACCTAATCCAGCTGCAGCCAGAAGAGCATGTCACATCGATGATTAAGCTTGAGAAAGGCCATGACGACAAGGGTTATCTGTTCATGACAACCACACATGGTACTGTTAAGAAAACCCCTGTTGGCGACTACAGTAATATTCGTACCTCTGGTTTGATTGCTATCAAGCTGGATGACGGAGACGAGCTGCGCTGGATTCACCTAAGTAGCGGTAGCGACGAGGTGATCATTTCAACCGCCTTCGGTCAAGCTATCCGCTTCAGCGAAAAGGACGCGCGCTCTATGGGTCGTTCGGCTCGAGGTGTTCGAGGTATTCGCTTGCGCCCAGGTGACCGTGTCGTGGGTGCTGATCTAGTAGACGATGATCGTCAGCTGCTTGTCCTCAGCGAGAAGGGCTATGGTAAGCTCACTAAAGTATCTAACTTCCCAGCTCACAAGCGCGGAGGTGTCGGCATCAAGGCGGCTGTTGTGAACACTAAGACGGGTGATCTCGTATCTGTTCATTCTATTTCGCCTGAAATGCCCGAGATCCTGGTTATCTCTACTAAAGGCCAAGCCATTCGTATCGGTCTCAAGGATATCCCAGTTCTCGGCCGTACTACTCAGGGTGTGCGCGTAATGCGCCTGAATGGGGATGACAGCGTCGCCTCTGTGGGTCTCGTGAGCGAGACAGTGGTAGAAGAGATCGCCGAAGAAGCGGAAGCCAGCGAAGCTGCCGAAAAGTAAGCTACAATAGAAACAGAAGAACCAGTCTATGCATATAGAGTTATCGACTTATATCGTTGCACCGTTGGTGGCCTGGGCACTGGCTCAAGTATGTAAGTACTTGAGCCACGCTTACAAGGCTAGCTCGTTTAAGGATGTATCTTTTCTATACAAGTCTGGTAATATGCCGAGCTCACACTCTGCGCTCATGCTTTCGCTTCTTACGGTCATTGGGCTTAAGGACGGTACGGCGGATGCATCGTTTGCGATCGTTCTCATACTGTCTCTTATAGTTATTTACGATGCGGTAAACGTACGTCGTTCAGTTGGTGAGCAAGGTCCAGTTGTCGTAGAATTGGCCAAAAAAGCCGGATTGAAGCCTTCTATCCACTTGGCAATGGGGCATCGTATATCAGAGGTCACAGTGGGTGGCGCGCTTGGTATTGTGACGGCAATCGTAGTGTTGCAATTTATGTAACATTTTTGGCCAGCTAAAGTGTTGACGCAGAGGCGCTATTGGGGTAAGATCAATATCAGTCTGCTTGACACGGTAAAGTGTCTAGGGAGTTGGACAAGGACATTAACAGTTTAGTAGTGCAAATCAACGTCAGTTTTTTGAGCGAATGTTTTTCTTAAAAACATTCATTTTATGGAGAGTTTGATCCTGGCTCAGAATGAACGCTGGCGGCGTGCCTAATAC
>CAZJVU010000008.1:0-54255 GCA_964550035.1 uncultured Candidatus Saccharibacteria bacterium
GGTTTAAGGAAACGGTCTTGAAAACCGTCGTGCCGGAAACGGTACCGTGGGTTCGAATCCCACCCTCTCCGCCATGATGAGCAACCGATTTCGATCTGTTGTTCACCTGGGCGAATTGCTATGACCAGGGGTTAGCAAAACTTTGCAACTTCTGCTACAATTACCCCGTTACGTCCCTGGAGGAGTACCCAAGTGGTTGAAGGGGACGGTTTGCTAAATCGTTAGTAGGGAGCAATCTCTAGCGAGGGTTCGAATCCCTCCTCCTCCGCCAAGAAAATTGCACAGGCCAAAGGTCTGTGCAATTTTCTTGTTGTGGGGTTGGGATTCGAGCCCGAGCTGCGAGGGCGAACACTGCCAGTGGCAGTGTGAGTTTTCGTTGCTTGGCCCCGAGTGGAGGGTTTACCCGAACGAGGGCAGAAGTGTCGAATCCTCCCTCTTGATTCACGCGCAGGAGTTTACTCCGAGCATGAGTCGAAGCGGGCGTCTATCCCCCATTCTCGATAAGCTATAGAAAAAACCGCCGCCGGGCACTCGATGCACGAGTACCCGGGGCGGTCGTCCGTCAGCGCTTCTTGCGGCGCTGGACCACGGGGCTGCAGAAGCCGTCGTGACTCTCGCGCGGGAAGGCGGTCGCGCAGGTCCTCCGCCACCCGGTGAGCGTCTCGGCCGAGGGCCTCGGGTCGCCGGCGTGGAGTTGCAGCTTGGGTGCGATGCAGCCCTTCTTGTGTGCCGCCGGCGGAGTCATCCCGCAGTGCAGGCAGGGCTTCGCGTCGCTCTGCCCCCCGGAATCCGTACGGGGCCGGTTGCGTGAGCTCATCAGTCTTCCTTCGTCGGTCGAATGTGACGTTGCGTAGTATACAAGCGTTTGGCAAACTGTCAAGTAAACGCGCCAAGTATTCTTCACGTTCTGAGACATTCCCCTTCCCCTCGCTCGCCCAAATAGCTATACTAATGCTTATGAATGAGCAGCCGCAGCCAAACAATCTGCAGCCAGGTCAGGGTGCGCAGCACGAGAGTAATCAGCCTCTCTATAAGCCTGAGGGCACGCCTGCCTCGTCTTTTAGTGGATTTGACCTTGCACATGGTGCGCAAGCTACTCCACCGGCTCCAGCGAGCCCTGTCGCTCCCGAAGCCCCTACTATACCGCCTGCGCCCGTTGCGCCGGCTCACCACACCAGCCTGAACTGGGAGGCTTCAGAGTACATCCACCACACCAAATCTGCACAATGGTTCGCAGGCTACGTCGCCATTATGTTAGTTCTACTTGCCGTGGCGTATTTTTTCACGCATGCCTGGACGTTTATTATCTTGGTCGTGGTTATGGCCATCGCTATTGGCGTGTTTGCTACTCGACCTCCTCGAACACTGCGTTATGCGTTAAATGACTCGGGCCTTCAGATCGAGAACTCGAGCTATCATTATAGTGATTTTCGAGCGTTTGGCATTATCAATGACGGGGCGCTCTACTCCATCATGCTTATTCCGGTGAAGCGTTTTATGCCAGCGGTTAATATTTATTTCGCCGAACAAGACGGCGAAAAAATCGTCGATATTTTGGGATCACGGCTACCCATGGAAGAATTACACCTTGATGCGATCGATTTGTTAATGCGTCGATTGCGATTTTAGCCCCAGAGGCTCTTCCATCTCGTTGCTTGCTATGTTATAGTCTATCTCTGTTCTGTCAGTTCTACTTTCAGGATGTACCTTCTGGTTCAAGGAGCGGCTGAAATATGCCGCTACGTGCACCTGTAGCTCAGCTGGATAGAGCGTTGGCTTGCGGAGCCAAAGGTCGTAAGTTCGAATCTTGCCAGGTGTACCATGTGAAAAGAGATCGCTTAAAGCGGTCTTTTTTCGTACCTAATGAGCGTGGTCTTTCATCTGATATAATTGGCCAATGACCGAAAAACAGCAAACTGTCTACGCACATATATCTGAGAAAGTTCTTGGCATCCACAAAGACGCTCCCCTCCTCGTTGCTATCAATGGCAAGGATGGTTCAGGAAAAACGATGATGGCCAACCTTCTTGCTGAATTTTTATCAGAAAAGACGAGTCGGGAAATAATTCGTATTAGTATCGATGATTTTATGAACAGTCGCGCCGTCCGCTACACTCCGGCCGAATCTGCAGGACGAGGGTGTTATGAGTATACGTTTAACTTCCAAGGCTTTATCGACAACGTATTGAAACCGCTCCAGGAAGACGGCTCTTGGGAGTACAGGACGAAGATTTTTGATCACGCGACCGATTCTGCGAGCATTGCCCCTGTAAAAAAGGCGAGCAAAGACGCGATCGTTATTGTCGACGGCGTGTTTTTGTATAAGCAAGACATTGTTGACTATTGGGACCTGAAAATACTTCTCGATACAGATGACGAAACCGTCATCGAGCGCGGGGCTCGTCGAGATACGGCTCGGTTGGGCAGCTACGAGGTTGCGAGGCAGAAGTACATCGACCGCTACATAGCAAGCCAAACGATCTATTACACCGAGGAGTCGCCGCGTGAGAGAGCGGATATCATAGTCGACAATAATGATGTCGAGGCGCCTTTTGTTGTTACATAGATAATGCCATTGTGTGTAGGTAGCGCGGGGACGGGCTTGGTGAAGCCCCGTCCCCGCGCTGTTCTGCGGTGTCCTCAGCTGTTCTGGTGGACCTTCTGGAGGTCGACGACCAGGACGACGCCGTCGCCGAACGCCTCGGTCCAGCTCTTGCTCATGTCGACGCCCTCGAAGCTGTTGATCAGCTTCGCACCGCGCGTCCGCATGAGGCCCAGGACGTCCCCGTATTCGGTCAGGACGGGTGCGTCGCTTGGCTCCATGCAGTAGTACACGGTCTGCGGGTAGAGGGTCGGCCCGACGCCCTGGACAGAACGGCCGGTCCAGATCATGTAGCTTCGCCCCTGCCCCGGCCGGTTGTCGTGGATCAGGTACAGGCCGAAGTGTCGCCGCGCCACCGCATCGAAGGGCACCAGCTGCCCGCTGTCGATGAGGTCCTTGATCTGGTTCCCCAGGTTTCCGCCGCTGGGCACCAGATTGGCGAAGCGCGTGGTCGGGGCGTAGATCAACGGCCTGACGCCGCGCTGTCCGGGTTGCTCCCACCAGGTGACCGTCGCTGCGATCTTTTCGCGACGCACGAAACCGTACTCGTCGTCGAGCGGGACCATCCGGCTGCTCTGCGAGCGACCAGTTGTGCCAACCATGATTACCTCCGTAGGAATGGATGGTGCAATGGTAATGATAAATATATCTACGTTATTGTCAAGGGTTTAGCTCGAAAGTATACGTAAGTGTGGGCGATGGGCTGGGCGACCGCTAAGTCGCCCAGCCCATCTTCGGCCGTGATGTTCAGCTGCCCAGGTAGGCCATCCCGAGGTCGACGGCCGTGACGCTGCGGCTGTTGAGCACCCGATCCCGTCGTGCGTTGGTGTTGATGGAGTCAAAGCTCTTGAGCACTCGCGCACCGGACAGAAGGGCATGTACTTCTGCGTACCCGGTCAAGAGAGGTGCTGCGCTCTTCCTCATGAAGTGGTACACGGTTTCGGGCAAGAAGGTTGGCCCATCTCCCCGAACCGCTTCCCCAGTCCAGATCAGGTAACTTCGTGAGTGTCCTGGGCGGCGGTCGAAAACCATGTATAGGCCCGAGTGCCGCGGTGCCACGTGCGCGATGGGCACGAGCCGGCCATCCTTGACTCGTTCGCGGATCTGCTCGGCAAGTCCTTCTCCGCTGGGCAGCAGACGGGTCATGCGGGTGCTTGAGCTGTAGACCGTAGACCTGAAGTCGGACTTTCCCGGTTCTCTCCACCACGAGACCGTTGCCACAACCTTGCCGCCTACGACGAAGGCGTACTCGACGTTGAGAGGCACAGAGGGCTTGGGGTCCGGCTGCCTGCGCTTACCGCTCATGAGAACCTCCAGGGATCGGTTTGACGGTACAGTGGTTAATGATAAATATATTGAGCGTATTGTCAAGGATGCTGTGAATGTATAAGTACATGTTTCGTGATGGACTGGGTAACCGATGTGGTCACCCAGCCCATCTTCCTGCCGTCAGCTCCGGTAGATCTCGCCGAGGTCCCAGACCGTGACGGGGTTGTTCATGCCCGTCTTGGAGTTCTTGAGCTGGACGAACGCGCGCTTGCTGTCGATGATGAGTGCGCCCGGATGCTCACTGAGCGCCATGACGGCTCGAGCAGAAGTGAGCGGCGGCCCACCACCCTCCCCCTGGAAGTGGTAGACCATCCCCCAGTTAGGGGTTGGCCCGGTGCCGTAGGCGACGTCGCCGATCCAGAGCAGGTAGCTGCGGTTGTGGCCGCTGCGGTGGTCGTCGACGCGGTAGCAGCCATTGAGCTGCGCGTACAGCGCCTTGGCCGGAACCAGCTCTCCACGATTGATGAGACGACGCACATGCGTTCCCAGGTCGCTGCCGAGCCGCGGAAGCCCTGCGGCGATTTCCTGGGACGGCGCGTATGCATATTCACTCATTCGGCCGTGAATTTTGCGCCACTCGACAGTGGCCACCACGACGCCACTCGATACGAGCGCGAACTCCTGGCCCACTGGCACCATGAGTTCGTGCCTAGGCCGTGGGGGCTGAGTGCTTGAGGCCATCGAACTTCTCCAGTTCAAGATAACGTGAAGCAGGACTCGTATACTATGAGTTTTGTTTATTCATTTGTCAAGGCGCGGTTATGTCTTTTTCTGATCGCTCGGCTGCGTACTACTTGGCTTGTCGGCCTTGGGAGGTATCTGTGGTGATTCTGCTGGCGATGTGAGTGGATTAGGGGCGTCGGCTGGAGCGGTGAGCAGGTCTGCCCGTTCTCGTTTGCGCTTGACGATAAGGAGGATCATCCATGCAACAAATGATCCCAAAGCGATCATGCCGCTCACGAATGCCAGACGGAAGCCGATTGCTGGAGCCGCTTGATGGATAATGGGCTCGAGAATCTGTGACATGGTAGCGTTGTTGGCGCCCGTTAACTTTGTAAAGTTATACGACTCCCCTACATTGGCGATAACTAAACCAAACGCGCAGGTGAGAGCCAGGCTTACGGTCATGCGCCCGGCAAGGTGTTTCGCAGCTTTAAGTTTATGTTGTGACAATAACACCATAAGCCCACCACTGACGATGGCGATAATTGGCAGCCAGATTAGCCACATCTGGAGGCTGTTCATGAAGTCGCGGAGTTTATTGCTTGAAGAATGTTCGGAGACGAGCGGCGAATCGGTCTGCACCGAGCCACCAGAGGTTTGCGCGATCGTCTGGTTGGTGACGGGTTGACGGAAAATACTTGCTTGGTTGGCTGCATCGGTCGCGAGCTCGTCCGCGGCTTGCTGAGGAGTAGTGCCAGGAGGCAGACACGGCGGATTGTTGCTACGGAACTGTGCAACGCTCATGCACTGCGGGAGCTGAGCGAGCTGCGGTTCAATCACTGACGCAAGATTGGTTCTGAACTCGTCTTTCTTCTCTGTTGTGTTGATCTCGAACGTGATGGACGAGGATTTGCCATCGAGCCAATTGTAAGCGCTGTCGATAGTTTTCTCTGCAGATTGCTTTATGTAGGCAGAGTCAAAGGTCAGGCTGAGGGCTTTCTTGATGTCGTCTGAGGTAACGATGGAGCTACCGGTGGCGTTTAGCTCTTGCTGGGCGGCTGTGTTTGTGGTGAGAACGGTGGTGAGAAGGTTGTTGTAGACGCCGCTTTTGTCGACCCATCCCTTTACTTCGGTACGGTCGAGGGCGGTTGTCTCGAGGGTTTGAAGTATGACAAAGGCGCTGACTGCCACGCTACAAACGAGGCTGAGAATTGAGGCGAGGACTGCACGTAAGAAGTTCATAGCTCTATTGTACTACGTGTATCTGTGACTCATCTGGTACAATAAAAAAGTTATTAGGGGTGGCAGTCGGCGGGGCAGCTCCCACTTTTTCCCGCAGCGGTACTCCGCGAGGACAAAAAGAAGGGGCGGACCGACTGACAGGACCCCAGTCAGTTTCTGGAGAGGTGGCCGAGTGGTTGAAGGCGCTGGTCTCGAAAACCGGTATGCGGGGTAACTCGTATCGAGGGTTCGAATCCCTCCCTCTCCGCCAAGATAAAAGGATGACCACGTGTCATCCTTTTATCTTGCTGCGAGAAGTGTGTTCGAATCCCTCCCTTTACCCCCAATATCTCCTAAAGCCCGCTTATCTTTGACATCTACACCATAAGTGGTCATCATATAATTGGGTTTTCCGCTACACGAGAAACGGAGGTGGCCCTGGTGGCCATACAATCCAACGGCATCAAGCTGTACGAGTTCAACGAGTCACGGCCATGGAGCGAGTTCCGACCGTTCATCACGTCCTTCATCGTGGGCGTGAATCTTCTGGCGATCGGCGGTGTCGTCTGGTATGCAACCGTCAAGGCATGGCCATCGGTCACGGTCTTCGTGACTGCGGCGGCGTTCTACGTCTTTACCGGATTCGGCATCGCCCTGGGATACCACCGGCTCTTCACGCACGAGAGCTACAAGTGCAAGCCGTGGTTCAAGGCGGTGCTGCTGATCGCGGGCGGTCTGTCCGGACAGGGTGACATCCTGGGCTGGCTGAAGACGCACAAGCGCCACCACGCCTACGCGGACCGGCCGGGCGACGCACATTCGCCGTACCAGTACGGTGGCACGAAGTGGCTCACGCTCAAGGGCATCATGTGGGCGCACGTTGGGTGGCTGTTCTACGAGTACCCCATCCCGGAGCGAGAGCGCCCGGACAAGTTCGACCGAGACCGGATGTTCCAGCTCCAGACTCGCTACTACCCGTGGCTGCTGGTCGGCACATTCGTGCTGCCGGCGGTCATCTGTGGTGTGGTGGGGTTGGCCACGGGCGGGCTGGACGGTTTCTGGACGGAGGCGCTGGACGGGCTTCTCTTTGCCGGGGTGATGCGAGTCGCCTTGTTCCTCAACGTGACCTGGTGCGTCAACTCGGTCTGCCACTTGTGGGGCGAACAGCTGGCGATCAGTGTTACTCGTCCCAACGGTGCCCGGGAGTTCTTCCCGAGTGACGGTAGTCGCAACGCGCTTGGATTGGCCACGTTGAGTTTTGGCGAGTCAAAGCACGCGTTGCACCACTTGTTCCCGTACATCGCCTTCATGGCGTGGGACAAGTGGGGCGTTGACCCCTCGAAGTGGGTGCTCCTGCTCATGGAGCGCTTCGGTGTCGTCTGGAACATCCAGGAGCCGCCGCCATTCGAGAAGCTGCCGCTGAAGGTCGAGTTGCCCGAGGATTCGTTCATCGCTGACGCTCAGCGAGCGAAGTTCCAGCTGGCGGCCTGACCTCGGGACTGGATAGGCCCAATGAAGACGCGGCGAGAGAGGTGCGGTGCTGCTCCTCTCTCGCCCGTCAGCCAACGGTATTATTTGCGAAATAAATAAATTCAATGGTGCTGAGCGGGCCCCAGGACAGATCATGTCCCAGGGCCACGCTCGTTGTTGCCCGGCGCGTCTGTGTCAGACGCCGTTCGCGGGCAGGACAAGGTGCGAGTCGCCGTTCTCGTGGAACCGGAGGCCAGCCTTGTGGGCTGTCACCATGGCGTCGAGCATCGTCTGCTCACCCATGATGGCCGCGCCCATGGCGAGGTGTGTCGACTTGGGTTCGTGCATGCCGCTCAGCCAGGAGTTGAGCCAGGTGCCCTTTTCCGGCGTGACGACGTTGTCGCACCAGCCGCTTCCGGCGGATACGGCGCGGGACTGCTCGTTGTAGAACCAGTCCAGCGCGCGAATCACACCGGTGCCGACCGGAATGACCTGCCGCTGTTCGCGGATGGCCGCGTTGATGGTCATGGCGTTCAGCATGTCGAGCTGTACGAACTCCGGCAGCGGGTAGCCATCCTGGTCGACGCCCACGCCGGTGCGCATCTCCAGCGTGGCGATGCGCACATCGCGCGCGAGGAGCACTTCCAGGATCCCCTCGGTGAGGTTCCGGCCGCCGTTGTTCATCATGGCGGACGTGCGCCGACCGGAGTAGCAGTTCTGCATCGCCTCGAGCGTCCACTCGGTGTGGTCGTACTCGTAGCGGATTGGCTCGCCGTGCGCTGCCTGGAAGTCGTCGAAGCTGGACTCGGGGCAGCTGAAGTGTGCCTCCCACAGCTTGCCCCAGTCCTCCCAGGATGCTTGTACCCCGCGGACGCAATAGGGTTTCTCGAGCTGGACCGTGGCGGCACCTCCCGGCAGGACGATGCGCTCGCCAGCCATGAGGCCGTCGGGCACCACGACGATCCACTTGAGCGCGGACTCGTCGAGCATCTGCGCGAAGTGCACCGTGCCGGCCTTGCCGGTGGGCAGCCCGGCGCCCGGGAATCGCGAGAAGAACGTGCCCGAGGTGTTCAGGACGAGCACGCTGCCACTGGGCACGAACTCGGGGAGCTGCGCCATGGTGGTGACATGGTGCTGTTCGCCGATGGTGACCAGCAGCTCCGCATTGGCGCGATCGATCAGCAGCTCGGTGCGGGCTGCGTCGTCGCGCATGGTGAACGGCGCGTACGTGCTGGGGTGACGGGACACGTCAACCTCCGTTGTCTGGATGGGCGGATGTCTGACCTGCAAACAAAAATCGCCCCCTTCGGAGCGTTCCCTGCAACAGGACTGGCCAATAGTACCATAGAGTATTTTAGTTTTCAAGATAACCTGTGCTCCCTACCGCCCATGCTATGCTTAAAAGAGTATGAAAGAGCTGTTCTGGCCCAACCGAGAAGTTGTCCGCATCCAGCTTATGAATGGGACATTATTCGTATTGGTATGCATTCTGGTGGCCATCGATAGAGTGAGCGCAGCACATATGGCCGCGCTTGTGGGCACGAGTATTTTTGCGTTGACCATTATTCCGGCGCGACTTCTGGGCTATAAGTGGCCAAAGAAGATTGCCGAGGACCTACTGCGTATTTCGTACCAGGGTAAATGGTTGGGCATTTGGACGTGCATATGGTTTGTGCTGTATTCGGCGATCGCAATGGTGCAGTACTACGGCACGCCGTTTTACCCGTCGCAATTTGTCCAGCGCGAAACCGTTCTGTTGAGCGCGTCGCTTGTGATCTTTGTCGTGCTCCTGTCGTTGAGCAACAAGTGGAGCTATGCGCACGTCAAGTGGTGGAAGCAAATCAACATGCTCATCTGGCTCACGATTCCCTTCCTGTTTACGTACTTTTTGCTCGCCGCGAATATCTTTGACGACGTCGGCTATTACTGGGCGCCGTGGACACTGTTGGTGTTGATGACGATCGCCGGTGTGAGCGCGCTGTTTCGAGCCAAGCGGGATTACTTTGTGTGGTGGCGCATCTGGTTGCTCGTCATTGGGTCGCTGGTGAGCGCTTTGGTTGTCTTCTTTTACCCTGCTATTGTGTAACGGCCCATTCCACTCTTCAGAATTCGTTTCACTTAACAGACTGAGAGAGGTAGAATAGGCCTAATGGAACCGTCTATTTTTACCAAGATCATTCGGGGCGAGATCCCCGCTCATAAAGTGTATGAGGACGAGCAAGTGCTTGCCTTCCTCGACATCCATCCAGCTGTCGAAGGGCACACGCTTGTTGTGCCGAGAACGCAAGTTGATCGCCTCGAAGACCTTGAGGGTGCAGACTATCAGGCCCTGATGAACGCAGTACGCAACGTGATGCATCGTATTGTCGAGGTGTACGGCGAGGAGTATCGAGCCTGCCTCAAGCTCGAAGGGTTCGACGTGCCGCATGTGCACGTGCATGTCATCCCCTGTCGCACGGCTGCTGACTTCTGGACGAAGCAGCGCATGGATGTCGAGCCCGATCACGAGGCGCTGGCAAAAGTCGCCGAAAAAATTAAGTTCTCGTAACGCCCATGAAACTACTCTGCCTTGCCATCGGCAAAAAGCACGACCCTGCAATTGCCGTGGCTATCGACGATTACACCAAACGCCTGCAGCACTACACGCCGCTCGAGTGGCAGCTCTTGCCGGCCGCAAAAGGCAAGATGGACATAGACGAAATCAAACGCGCTGAGAGCGCGCAGTTGCTCGCACAAATTCGTGATGACGACTATGTCGTGCTGCTGGACGAAAACGGCACACAGCTTGCCTCAAGCGATGTAGCGGCTATGCTGGATGCGCTGGACATGCAGGCGGTGAAACGAATTGTATGGATAATCGGCGGCGCCTACGGTGTGACAGACGAAGTGAAGCAGCGCGCGAAGTTTACCTGGTCGCTCTCCAAGCTCGTATTTCCACATCAGCTGGTGCGGTTGCTGCTTGCCGAGCAGCTATACCGGGCGAACACAATCCGCCGTGGTGAGCCGTACCACCACGAGTAAATAAGTTTATTCCCACATAACGTCGGGCCGCGCCGCTGATGCAGCCCGACGTTATGGGTTTCTGTGCTACTTGCCGCTGTCCGGCTGGCCCGGGCGCTGCCGTCCTCGTCCTCGATCGGCGACCATGCCCGGCGGCACGCCCGGCGTGACCAGGTGACCGCGCTGATCGAAGATCTGCATCGCGCCGTTCACGCGGCCGAGCAAGCGACCACCGGACAGTACACGGATCTCCGCGCGCAGGTGCTGGTCGCCCTTGTACGCGCGGCTGTCTTGGGCGGTTTCGTATCGCTGGAGGACCTGGAAGCCCTGGGCTGCCACGTTGGCCAGCTGCCTGAGCAGCTCACTGAGCTTGGGCTCGTTGAGGTTTTTCTGGGGCGGCAGCGGCAGCTTGACGTGTTCGACGATCCGCTCCACCACCTCCTCGGACGCCGTGATCTCCCACACGATGCCGGTGATCTTGTATCCCTGCGCACGGCGCTTGGGCAAGCCAGAACGGGACACGGAGTGCCTCCTTCGGTAGACAGTAAAACCAGGGAAACTATACCACAAGAGGTAGGTTTAGATAACCGTCAGCTCGCGTTGCAAGCGTTCGACGAGGGTTCGGGTACTCTCGAGTTGGTCGCGCGTTTGCTGGACAACTGCTTCAGGCGCGTTATCAACGTAGCTTTTGTTGGTGAGGCGAGCCTCGAGCTTACTAATCTGCGCGGTGGCTCCGATTAGCCGTTCCTCGAGCTTGCCCCTGCGCTCGTTGAGCGTCTGCTCGTCGACATCCAACCATGCTTCGTGGTGTGCGATAGCCAGGCGCAGGCCGCGCGCTTCACTCACCTGCTCGATACCTTTGAGTCGTGCGAGGTGCGTCACGAGGTCCTTGCTCTGGTCGATAAGCTCGTCTTGGCGATACAGAAGCGCCTGCTTGCCCTGGGCGAGATCGGTCGCAACGGTACGAGCTTCGATAACGATCGTCTTGAGCTCGTCAAAGCGCGCGGCCGCTTTCTTGTCGAAGTCGCGAGTAGTCGGCCAGCTGCTTGTAACCAGCAGGCCATCTTCCCACTTGAGCGTCTGCCAGATTGTCTCAGTGACGAACGGCGCAAATGGATGCGTCATCTTGAGGATGGTTTCGAGTGCGTATGTCAGAACAGAGGTATTCTGCGTCGCTTTACTACTCTCGATATACCAGTCGGCAAAATCATCCCACACGGTGTGATACATCAGCTCGTACGCCTCTGCAAAACGGTATGACGCGATGAGCTCGCCGATTTTTTGCGTTGCATCGTTGAGCTGGCGAAGAATCCAGTGGTCGGCGTCGGTAAATGGCTCTGGATCACGTGAAGGTGACTCCTCCCCTACCCTGTCCTCGATGAAACGGGCGATGTTCCAGAGCTTGTTGGCAAAGTTACGACCAGATATAACTTTGTTGAGGCTGAACGACTGACTAATGCCGGCGCTACGACTCACCAGCAAGCCCATGCGCAGAGCGTCTGACCCATACTCTTGAGCAGTTTCGATGGGATTAATGACATTACCTTTGCTCTTGCTCATCTTTTGACCGTGCTCATCGAGGACGAGACCATTCAGATAGACATCCTTAAACGGCACTTGATCCGTGCAGTACAGGCCGAGCATGATCATCTTGGCAACCCACGCGTAGAGAATATCGAACCCAGTCTCCATAACGTCCAGCGGATAGAAGCGGCTGAGGCCACCGCCCTCTAGGTAATCTGTGGTAATAAAAGGCCACTGGCCCGAGCTGAACCACGTGTCGAACGTATCTTCGTCACGTTTGTATGTTTTGCCCTCAACCAGAATCGTTTCTTGTTCGACACGTTCGTCAAAGATCCAATCTTCGGGGTCGTCGACATTCTGAAAGGCAGGAATGGGGATGCCCCACGGGATCTGACGACTGAGGTTCCAGTCATGCAGGTTCTCGTAGTAGTTGACGAGCGCTTTGCCGCGGCTGACGGGAGTGAACTTAATCTCGCCATTTTGAATGGATTGTTTCGCGCGCTCAGCAAGCTCCCCTACTTTCAAGAACCACTGGTCTAGGAGCATCGGCTCGATGACAGTTCCACACTTGTAGCAAACGCCTACTCGGTTTTTGTAGTTCTCATCGGTTCGGAGTAGTATCCCCTTCTCTTCCATAGCCTCGACAACAGCCTTGCGAGCTTCGAGGACAGTCATGCCCTGGAAGCGACCGGCACGTTCGGTCATCTTGCCGTCAAGGTTAATAACAGAGATGGCCGGCAGGTGGTGTGTCTCCCCCATTTCCCAGTCGTTGAAGTCATGTGCTGGAGTGACCTTCACAACCCCGGTACCGAATGTTGGGTCGACGTGATCGTCGGCAATGACCTTAACCTTGAATGGACCATTAACCCCTTCGACCTCGATCTCCTGGCCAACGTACTTCTTATAGCGCAGGTCATCTGGATGCACTGCGACACCTGTGTCACCGAATTTCGTCTCTGGACGCGTTGTGGCAAGTTCGAATGGACCGTACTTTATGTAGTACAGTGGCGTCGTACGGTCTTCGTACTCGACTTCGATATCAGCGAACGCAGTATGGTGCTTTGTGCAGTAATTGACGAGGCGCTTACCTCTGTAAACTTTGCCATCATCCCAGAGACGTTTAAACGTTTTGTAGGCAGTGTTGATTACCTTTTTATCGAGCGTAAAGGTCAAATGATCCCAGTCTAAGCTGGCGCCGAGCTGTCGGAGCTGAATTTCCATATTGCCACGTTGTTGATGAACGAAATCCCAAACCTGTTGATATAGCTCTTCACGAGAAAAATCGAAGCGACTCTTCCCTTCTTTCTCGAGCTGTCTTTCGTACACCACCCATGTCTCAAAGCCTGCATGATCAGCGCCTGGCAAGAACAATGTTGACTTACCCAGCATGCGATTGTAGCGAATGAGAACATCTTCTATAGCGACGATAAGTGCGTGACCTATATGCAAGTTACCATTCGCGTTTGGTGGAGGGAGTACGATACTGTACTTCCCCTCCCCTTCCGCGCGCGGCGCAAAAGCTGCTGCTGTTTCCCAGAGCTCGTAGATATTGGCTTCGTAATGTTGTGGTTCGTAGACTTTAGCAAGTTTCATGATGATGAGTTCCTATAATTTCACACGAAAAGAAAATAATTCAGATCTGTTACACCTCTGACACAATCAATAACGATCTTGTTTTTGATTGTCTTTATTTTCTATCGACAAGTATAGCACAAACTCACCTCAGAAAGATGTGTGGTTTCTCCCTAAAACTTCCTCCCTCAAGATTGGTACGACGGCACTATAGCATACGTTGCCTGGCTGTAAATAGGGAAGTTGCTATAAGCTATAGCTATGAAGCGCACGACATACATCCTGATTCCTGGGCTTGGAGACGAAAAAGCTATTTTCGGCTGGTTTTACCGAGCGATCGCAGCGCTATGGTCGCGCCGTGGCATGCCCACCCGGGTTATGTGGCCGAAGTGGGCGAGCGCTGAACCGTACGAACAGAAACAGAAGCGATTACTCACGCTCCTTGCCGAGCAAAAGAAGCAGGGGAGTGAGATTGTACTCGTGGGTGTGAGCGCCGGCGCCGCGCTTGCCTACCTAACGTATAGCCAGGGTGGGGGAGCGAAGAGGTTTGTGGCTATCTGTGGTTTTACGCAATTACGACCCGGTGACCGCAAGAATCCTCAGCTCATGCGGCTCAGTTGGTACCAAGCGGCCGACGCTGCCGGACGGGCCAGCGCTACGCTGTCCCAGCTCAAGCGCCAGCATATTCTTTCGTTTATTCCTCGAGAAGATCACGTGATAGACCCGAAGCAACAGGTTATTGATGGCGGGCAGAATAGACGCCTGCGGAGTAGGGGACACCTGAAGACGATTGTCGTGAGCCTGGTCTGGCACCGTCGCCGCATCAAAGCATTTGTTACATCGACAGACTAGGGACGACGTCGAGCGTGTAAGGGTCCGCAGGCTCCTGAAGTCGAGCGCGGTAGTAGGTGAGTGTGGCGATCATCGCCGCGTTATCAGTACAGAGGTTCATAGGGGCGTAGTCGATAGCGATAGGGAGGCGGTCCCGGAGTTGTCTGCGAAGTTCACCGTTCGCCGCGACACCACCCGCAATGACGACAGATGCGGGCTGGTAGTCCTCGAACGCCTTGATCGTCTTGTCGACAAGCGTCTCGATGGCAATACGCTGAAAACTTGCCGCAACGTCATTGCGCTGAGACTCGTTGAGAAGCGCTGCGAGCTGCGTACTTGGAAAGTCGTGTGTTTTCCCACAAACTTCCTGAACGCGCCGTAGAACGGCTGTCTTAAGGCCAGAGAAGCTAAAATCATAAGCGCCTTGCATGCGCGCCTTCGGAAAGGTGAATGCTCGATCATCGCCGAGCTCAGCGGCCTTGCTGATCGACGGACCGCCAGGGTAGGGGAGGCCGATAATTTTGGCAACCTTATCGAACGCTTCGCCAACGGCGTCGTCTTGGGTCTGGCCAAGGAGTTTGTAGTCGCCGTGATCTTGAAAAAGCGCGAGCTGGCTGTGGCCACCGCTGACGATGAGCGCAAGCATTGGGAACTTTGGCTGGGGGTCGAGCAAGAAGTTAGCGTACACGTGACCCTCGACGTGATGGATATTGTAGAGTGGTTTGTCCTTGATAATTGCAAGCGTGCGTGCGGTGAGCGAACCGATAAGAAGCGAACCGATAAGCCCCGGCGCATAGGTGACGCCAATCGCGTCGATGTCGTCCCAAGTGACGTGTGCTTCCTCGAGGGCTTCATCTACGACCGCCAGCACGACCTCAATATGACTCCGCGCTGCGACCTCTGGAACAACGCCGCCGTAGGCTTTATGGATGTCTATCTGACTCTGGACGATGTTACTCAAAAGTTCGCGGCCATCGCGAACTACCGCGGCCGCTGTTTCGTCACAGCTACTTTCGATACCTAACACCAACATAACTGGGATAATTATAGCAATTGTGGTTGATCGGGGCCAGCCGGGGCACGTGGAGCGCCCTGGCTGGCCCGCCGTCAGAGGTTGAGCTGTCGCAGATCGCTTGGCGCCTTGCGGACGACCCTCACCCTGTTGCCGCCTTCCTGTGCGACGTCGGCGTAGTCATTCACGTCCAAGGGGCGGTAGATGGCGCCCCGCACGTTCGTGCCGCGGACGACGATCTTTCCCAGGATGATGACGTCCAGGTAGACGTTCGTGACGCCGCTCGACACTTCGAGGCTGTCGTACACGCCCCGGTAGCTCTGGCCGGACTCGGCGACGCACGCGCCCTGCGAAGGGAGTGGAGTGATGCCCTGCGCACCCTTCTTCTGCTGTCCCTTGGCCATGATGGCTCTCCTCTGTTCGGGGATGGACTGACGCTCATAAGATACAATATTTTATATAATTAGGCAAGATACTCTCTCCTTCCGTAGTTCTGCTATGATGGAAGTATTATGGGGTTGAAAACAGTACTGAAACAGATTGTGCCGAGTAGCCTACTGAGGCGGATGGTTAATCCATACCACCTAGCCGAAGCGTTCATTGCGAATATTCGATATGGGTTTCCGTCGCGTGATATGTATGTGGTAATGATCACCGGCACGAACGGCAAGACGACGACCGCGAGCTATCTCGGGAATATCCTCAACGTAGCCGGTCACAACGTCGGTGTGTGCAGCACGGCGTATTTTGAGATCAACGGGAAGCGCATTCCGAATGATTTGAACTTTACCGTGACAAATCCATTCAAGCTCCAGGCAATGCTCGCTCAGATGAAGCAAGCTGGCGTGGACCATCTGGTGCTCGAGGTGACGAGCCACGCGTTGCAGCAGCACCGTGTGTGGGGTGTGCCGTGCGACGTTGCAGTCATGACCAACCTGACGCAGGACCACCTGGACTACCACGGGACAATGGAGAAGTACGCCGCGGCGAAGGGTAAACTCTTTGCACGCAAGCCGAAGTTCATCGTGCTGAATCGTGACGATCAGTGGTTTGAGTTCTTCAATCAGTTCCCGGCCGGCGAACAGAAAATGACCTACGGCGCCGACGAAAGCGCTGAGGCTCGCATCGTGAATGTCAAGCTGCACAAGCAGGGGAGTGATGTCCGACTGAAGGTTGACCACACGACCGATCTGAGCTTTACGACCAAGCTGCCGGGCAAATTTAATGTTTACAACGCCACCGCTGCTGCGACCGCCGCCTACGTTATGCGCGTCGACACCGACAAGATCGTGAAGGGCATCGAAGGCCTCGAGAGCGTCCCTGGTCGTCTGGAGCGAATCAACGCGGGCCAGCCGTATGATGTCATTGTCGATTACGCGCACACCCCAGATGCGCTTGAGAATCTTCTCGAGACGCTCAAGCATTTGACCAAGAATCGTCTCATCCTCGTCTTTGGCGCGACGGGCGACCGCGACCGCAGCAAGCGCCCGATTATGGGTGAGATCGCTGCTCGGCTGACAGACCGAATCGTTTTGACAGACGAAGAGCCATACACAGAGGACCCGACTGAAATCCGTCGCATGATTATGGACGGTATCATAGCCGCAGGTGGCGGTTCCAAGGTAGAAGAAATAGCTGATCGCAAACAAGCCATCGAGAAAGCCCTCGGCTTTGCCCGCCGGGGCGACACCGTGGTCGTAACAGGCATGGGTCACGAGCAATACCGCATCGTGAACGGTCGCCGTGAACCATGGCACGAACCGACAATTATTCGTGAGCTTCTCGAGAAATAGCGCTAGCGCTTGGCGAGACGTTTGAGCGTTTTGCGCGTCTTGGTTTTGACTTTTTGAATCTGTGTGATGAGGCGATAGGCCTGGTAGCGCGCTGGTTTGATGGGGATTTCCCACGTGCCGGCGTATTCGACCTCACGGCCGCCGAAGCTGCGTTTGAACTGGCTGAAACCCGCCCATTTGTGCGTCTTGGGCGCGTGCGGCGGTGCGACGCCGTAGTAGTCGAAATGTTTCAGGCCTTGAGCCTTTGCATCGAAGATCATATGACCTACGAGGTATACGCTCGGCTGGAGCTTGCGCGCGCTTTCGGCGTTGCCAGCGTGGGCGTAGTAGCGCGTATGGTCGTTATCAAAAACAATAGAGGTCGACACCAGCGTGTCATTGTGCCGCGCAAGGAAGAGCGAGGCGGTTTTGGTGGGGAAGAGCGTCTCGGCCATGGTCGTAAAGTATTCATCCGGATGTGGCTGGATGCCTGTACGCGCGGCAACTTGGTGCACCATATCGAGGAAATGCGTAATCTCACGTGGATCGTAACTTTGCGTAAATGTAAAACCTGTCTCCGCAGCACGGCGATACAGCCGGCGATTTGTCGACATCATCTCGCTGAAGAGTTCGTCGTCGGGACGGTCGAGGTCTTTGATGAGTGTGTTCTTGGGGTTGATATCTCGATGTGCGTGCTTGGCACGAAGGAGCTTGAGGGTCTTTTTGGCATTTGGCGCTTGGGGTTCGATGCGCACAAAGTCGACATCTTGCTCGTCGCCGCACTCGACAAGTACTTGCACGGCTTTCTTAAGCGAGGCAGGCGAGCTGGCAGTCGGACCATACGGCGCGTACAGTCGCGAGCCAAAACGGTTTGTCTCGAGGAACGCTACCCAGCTCCAGTGTGGACCAGATGCGTAGAAGACTTTTTTGTCGAGCGCTTCCTGAAAGAGCGCCCAGCCGCGCCCCTGGAGGAAGTGCGCAGATAAGTTCGATTGGATTGTATCCCAGTCCTTTGGTGGAATACCGGAATGCCAGAGTGTGTTGCTCGCCATATACCCTTAGCGTACCAGTATATTCTGCCTCAGGAAAGGACGAAGCCCCAGGCGCGGTTGCGCACTGGGGCTGTGTAGTTCGACGGTCACTTGTGGCGACGCGCCGATGTCCTTTCCACGAGGGAAGTTGTAGGTTGGGTTGTTAAGTCTTGCTCGGCTGTTAGCGGTACACCGCGATCAGCCGACGGGTCATCCGGCCCTCGTCCATGTCCTGGTACGGGTCGTACGGCATGGTGCCGTCGATCAGCCCCCGGTTACGGTAGAGAGTGAAGAAGTGCCCTTCGGCGCAACGAATGCGGAATACCTCCACCTCGCGCGTCTCCGGGTCTTCCCGCCAGACCTCCCACTCCTGGATGCCAGGAAGCGTGGTGGCCTTTTCGCGGACGAACAGGGTCTTGGGCAAGGCATTTCTCCTAACGTTCAGCTGACAGTTGCCCGGCCGAGAACCTCGCGGTCCTCGCCCTGGGGTGTTGCGAAGACGAACGCCTCGATGCGGCGGTCGTCCGGAAGTGGAGCACCGAACCATACGGCGCCCACCTCACGTTCGTGATCGATCTGATCGATCGCGTCGATGGTCACAGAGGTCACCTCGTCTGTCTCCACATTGCGGAGAACCAGGACGGCGAGAACCTCTTCCGGCGCCAGCAGGTGCCGAAGAATGTGACCAAGAGGAGTGATATCTGGGGTGTCCAGAATCACGTACCTGCCTGGTTGGACCGGGGGTGAAGCCTTTTCGGGCGGCACCTGACTCAAGGAACACCTCCTCTCGTAGAAGGACTGTGTAATATTAGCATAAAAGCTTTAGTTTGTCAATATAAGCTACAATGATAAAGCACTGATGTGCGGAGGGAGTTTTTATAGTGAATGAAGCTATTTTCAAAGCATATGATGTACGCGGTAAAGTGGGAACAGAGCTCACCCCTGAGATATGCGAGTTGATTGGCCGAGCCTTTGCTGATTGGCTGCCAGAGGGCGGCACCGTGGCAGTCGGGCGCGATATGCGTCCAGACTCGGTCGAACTGGCGAGTGCGTTGATTAACGGGTTGCGCCTCCAGGGGCGCGACGTGTGGGATATCGGCGAAGTGACCAGCGATATGATCTATTTTGCGGTGGGCAACTTCAAGCTCGCCGGAGGCGCAATGGTGACCGCGAGCCATAACCCAGGCGACTACAACGGTATCAAGCTCTGCCGCGAGGAAGCCAAGCCAATCGGTATCGAGACTGGGCTGGCCGAGATTCGCGATGCTGCCAAGGCTGATATCTTTGCGCCAGCGGCAGAACAGGGGAGCGTCACGCCCAAAGATGTACGCGTGGATTGGATCCAGCACGCGCTGAGCTTCGTTGACCCAGAGAAGTGGCCGAAGTATCGAGTCGCCATCGACGCTGGGAATGGTATGGCCGGTGCGATTGTTCCGGCGATGGAGCAGTTTGTGCCGCTGGTGGTTACGCCGATGTATTTTGATCTGGACGGAACATTTCCGAACCACATCGCTAATCCGCTCGTCCCCGAGAACCTCAAGGATATTCAGGCCAAGATCGCCGAGGAGCATTCTGACTTCGGAATTGCCTTCGACGGTGACGGTGACCGCGCAGTGCTCATTGACGAAAAGGGTGAACCCCTGAGTGGCACGGTCATGACCGCCATCTTGGCAAAGTATTTTCTCGAGAAGCACGAAGGCGCAACAGTCCTGTACAATGCCATCTGCGGACGAATCGTCCCCGAAACAGTCGAGAAATACGGCGGGAAGTCGCAGCGGACTAAGGTGGGGCACAGCTTTATCAAGGCCGAAATGCGCCTGCATGACGCCGTTTTCGCTGGCGAACACAGTGGCCACTACTATTTCCGTGATAACTTCTACGCCGATTCAGGCTTGATTGCTGCAGTTGTCGCTATCCAGGCGCTGAGCGACAGTGGCAAGAAGCTGAGCGAACTCGCCGACGAATTCCGCACCTATCCGACGATCACCGAGACAAACTTCGAAGTCGCCGACAAAGACGTCGTGCTCGAACGAGTAAAAACAGCGTTTGCCGATGGTGACCAAGACGACCTCGACGGCCTGACCGTCAGTTACCCGACCAAATGGTTCAACCTTCGCGCCAGCAACACCGAGCCGGTTATGCGCCTCAACGCCGAAGCCGAAACAGAGGCGGAGTTGAGCGAGTTGGTAAACCATGTTAAGAAGGTTATACAAAAGTAGGAGTTGTTAGATATGCCCACCCTTCGAGAATCACTTACCTATCAACCAGAAGAACTCAAGTTCGGTACCTCTGGTCTCCGCGGTCTTGTCACCGAGATGACAGATCTGGAGTGTTACATCAACACCGCAGGATTTTTGAAGTTCCTGGCCGACGCTGGCCACCTGCAGACGAGCGATACGGTGTACGTCGCGGGCGATTTGCGCGACAGTACGCCGCGTATCACTCGATCTGTTATCCAAGCCATCACCGATGGCGGCTACCAGGCTGCGTACGAAGGTCAGATCCCAACGCCAGCGCTCGCGTTTTACGGCCTGCAGAAGAAAGCCGCCAACATCATGGTTACCGGAAGTCATATTCCCGCTGACCGCAACGGTATCAAGTTCTACAAGGCCGACGGCGAAGTCCTGAAGGCTGACGAAGCCGGCATCAAAGCAGCCGTCGCCGCAGTTCGTGCCCAGCTATACGACCAAGATGCCGAAACCGCCGCATTCGACGAGTCGGGAATGCTCAAGGCCACGAGTGAATTGCCAGAGGTCGACAGCGCCGCACGCGACACATATATGCAGCGCTACACCGCTGTGTTCGATAGTCGGACGTTCGCTGGCAAGCAGATTGTCTTTTACCAGCACAGCGCTGTTGGTCGTGACTTGCTGACCGAAATGCTCCAGAAGCTCGGCGCCGAAGTTATCCCTGTTGGCCGCTCAGATGTGTTCGTGCCGATCGACTCCGAGAATGTCACACCTAAGGACCAGGCGTACTTCAAGCAGCTCAGCCAAGAATACCCCGATGCATTCGCCATCGTGAGTACCGACGGTGATAGCGACCGGCCATTCGTTATCGACGAGCATGGTGTGTTCCACAGAGGTGACGAGCTCGGCGCTGTCGTGGCGCATTGGCTCAAGGCCGACGCCGCAGCGTATCCAGTCAGCAGCAACGACGCCGTCGACACCTATCTGAACGACAACGGCGTCGAGTGGACGCACACCAAGATCGGTTCGCCGTATGTCATCGTGGCTATGCAAGACGAGGCCGCAAAGGGTAAACAGCGTGTCGTCGGCTGGGAAGTGAACGGTGGGTTCATGCTCGGTGAAGACCTCGAGGTGAATGGGCAGACGCTCGCTGCATTGCCGACCCGAGATGCGATTTTGCCGATCATCATTGCCCTGCGCGCTGCAGTTGATGCAGGCGGCGCTGTCTCGAGCGCATTCACCGCATTACCGCAGCGCTTCACGAGTGCTGGCCTCATCGATAATTTCCCGACCGAGGTTTCGAAAAAGATCGTTGCGCAATACTCAACAGATGACGAGCCGACACATCAAGCGCTCGGGCAGTTCTTTACCACGCAGCATAGCTTTGGCGCGGTCGAAAAGATCGACGCGCTCGATGGCGTGCGTCTTTTCTTCGACAATGGCGAGATTGCACACCTGCGTCCATCTGGTAATGCACCGCAGCTGCGCATCTATAGCGTGGCAGATACGCAGGCGCGTGCTGACGAGATCGTGGCGCTGGCGATAGCTGAGCCGGACGGTATTTTTCGCGCTATCGAAAAAGCTCTCAGCTAGACCTTGGCACTCACGCCGAGTGAGTGCTAATATACAAGTACGAAATCGATTAAAAGGAGGTTTACTGCTATGAGTGTGCCCGTAAAGCCACTGAAAGACCGCATTGTGGCCGTCAAAGAAGAGCCACAGACCAAAACAGCCTCTGGTCTGTACTTGCCTGAGGCAGCCAAAGAGAAGCCAGCTGAAGCCAAAGTTGTGGCCGTTGGCAAAGACGTCACCGAAGTAAAAGTCGGCGACAAGATTATTTACAAAGATTACTCCAACACGACCGTAAAAGTTGGCAAAGACGAATACCTCATCGTGAGCGAAGAGGACGTCCTGGCCACTGTAGCCTAAGGAGGGTTAAAGACTATGGCAAAGAAAGTATTTTATGATGACGACGCTCGCCGCCGCGTACTAGGCGGTGCAAAAGCGCTCTATGACGCTGTGAAAGTTACAATGGGGCCAAAAGGCCGTAACGTTATCATCAGCAAAAGCTACGGTGCGCCAACCGTCACCCATGACGGTGTAACTGTTGCAAAAGGTGTCGACCTCCCAGAGGACGACGACGAGACATTGGGCTACAAAGTCGGTGCCGAGCTTATCAAGCAAGCCGCTAACAAGATGAATGACGTCGCTGGTGACGGTACGACCACCGTAACCGTGCTGACGTACAACATCCTCAACGAGGCAAACCGCTTGATCGCCGCTGGCCACAACCCAATGGAACTGCGACGCGGTGTCGAGCAAGCTGGCGCCGAAGTACTGAGCGCGCTCGCTGGGCTCAGTGAAGACATTGGCAGCAACAAAGCTCGCGTGGCCGAAGTCGCAACCATCTCTGCTGGCGATGCCGAGATCGGTAAGCTGATCGCCGATGTTATCAGTAAAGTTGGCAAAGACGGCGTTGTAACCGTCGAAGAAGGTCAAGGTTTGAAGCTCGAGGCCGAAGTTGTCGAAGGCTTCACCATGGACCGCGGTTTCGTCAGTGCCTACATGGTCACCGACACGACTCGCATGGAAGCGGTGCTCAGTAAGCCTGCTATCGTGATCACCGACAAGAAGATCGGTAGTGTGCAAGAGTTCCTGCCAATGCTCGAAAAGCTCGCACAGGCCGGCAAGAAGGACCTCATCCTGATCGCCGAAGATGTCGAAGGCGAAGCGCTCGGCACGCTCATCCTCAACAAATTGAAGGGTGTGTTCAACACCGTTGCCGTCAAGGCGCCGTCATTTGGCGATCGCCGCAAAGAAGTTCTGCAGGACCTCGCCACCCTCACAGGTGCGACCGTCATCACTGACGACCAAGCGATTACCTTCGAGAACGCTGACCTCAGTATGGTTGGTACCGCTCGCAAAGTGATCGTCACCAAAGACTCAACGACTATCATCGAAGGTGCCGGCGCCAGCAAAGACCTCGACGCACGTGTCGAACAGATCAAAGCGCAGGCCACAGCTGCAACAAGTGAATACGAGAAAGAAAACTACGAGAAGCGCGCAGCAGCGCTGAGTGGTAAAGTTGCCGTCATCAAAGTTGGTGGTGCCACCGAAGTCCAGATCGAAGAAGCCAAGTACCGCGTCGATGACGCCGTTGCTGCGACAAAGGCCGCGTTGGCCGAGGGCATCGTTCCTGGTGGTGGTGTCACGCTCGTTGACCTCAGCAAGACGATCACCGTGGAAGGCACCGACAGCACTACCGCTGGTCGTCAACTCCTGAAGAACGCGCTCGTCCAGCCATTCCGTCAGCTGATGAGCAACGCCGGTGTGAACGCCGACGAGAAGCTCCCTCAGGTACAGGCGAGCAAGAAGGGCGGTCAAGGCTTTGACGTCAACGACCCAAGCAAACTTGTCGACCTCAAGAGTAAAGGTGTCGTGGACCCAGCTCGCGTGACCAAGGAAGCCATCCAGAACGCCGTGTCCATCGCCGCGACCGCGATGACCATGGGCGCACTTGTCGTCGAAATCCCAGAGAAAGAATCACCAATGCCGGCCGGCGGCGGAATGCCGGGCGGGATGGGGATGATGTAGGTTTCGGGTGACCCATGAAGAAAGAAGAGCTCCCAAGGCTCTTCTTTCTTTTCAATAGAATATTGCAAAATTAGTAAACTTTTGCTATCATAATTAGCAGAGGAGCTTTTGCTCGGTACATTCACAATTTGGAAGAAAGATAATCAGAATGGACCAGAAGAAATTTGACATCTATGTCAACTTAAATGTTTCAACCAAGAATCACCATCTTGTAGTGGACATTGAAACTTATGTGAAGTCGCGCCACTCTAAATTCGCGACACTCGGTTACACCGCCGTGTACTGGCGTGGCTTTCCTGAGGAGAGCCTTATAGTGCAGATTGAGAGCTCGGACAGCAAAGCTGCCCGTGAAACTGTTGAGGGACTAAAAGCTATCGTCGGGCATCACTTTGTTGCTTTAGACGAGGGCGAAGAATAACAACTAATTAACGAAACGAATGGCCGAGCAGCCCCTGCTTAAAAGAAAGGAGAAAAAGATGTATGCCAAATAAATCGGCTGAAAAACCCGCAAAGAGAGTACTCTTCGTACGGGTGCCGGAGGAGGTCTACGATGAGATCGCCATGTTGGCAGATGCCGATGATCGAACGATCAACTCAATGGCCACTCATCTTTTACGAAGAGCGTTAGCCGCTAAAAAAGACAACCAGTAGCAAATCTTCTGCCTTGATGATTATCATCGTCCGAATTAGAAAGAGCCGCACAGTCCCGTGCGGCTCTTTTCTTATAAGTTCAACTTGTGGGTTGCCCCTCCCGCCGGCGTGGTGCCGGGGGAGGGGCGAGTCGCGATGGGTCGTCGGGCGACCTCGAGGGCGACTAGGCGGGTTGGTGCAGGTGCACACCCTTGGGCAGCTTGAACTGCCCGGACGGCTGCGGCACGTGGGCGACCCACGCGTAGATGTGCTGCTGTCGCCCGACCTTGCCTCCGCCGCCGGTGCGGCCCGAGGTGACCTCGAGTGCGAAGGCGTGCTGGCTCCAGCGGTTGGAGCCCAGCTTGCGGAAGATCCGCAGACGGTGGTGCCCGTTGTGCTTGGTGCAGACCGCGACGCAGTCGCCGATCACAGCCTCTTCGGCCTTGGTGAGGGCGAGCTGGAAGCAGACGTGGGCGCCCCCCATCCGCATCTGTCCTTCCACTTCGCTGTCACGCAGGATGGAGCGGGCCGTCGGCGCCGTGGGGTTGGTCCGGAACTCGGCCAGCTTCGCCTCGGCGCTTTCACGGACCAGATCGGCATGGGACTTCTCGGACATGATTGCCCTCTCGTCGGGGAAATTTCCGGTCATAGAATAGTATTTTTGCGAGAGGTTGTCAATAAGGCCATCAAAAAAGCTCCGCGAAGTGCGGAGCTTTTAGCGAAGTGAAATGTTACTGCATAACCGGTGGCTGCTGCCCCTGGCTGAAGTAGTCGATCTCTTTAATGACATCGAGAAGTGCCTGCGCGCGCTTGTTTTCGTCGGTGATTGCCTTGGCGGCTTCGTGCGCTGGGTCGAGCAGCGACTGGTCATCGGTGCTGCGGATGATAAGCAGGAGTGTGTCGAACTTTTCCTCGGGTGGTAGATTCAGCTTGCCGACGAGTGGACGGAGCTCTTCGAGGGCGGTCTTCTTGAGGTCGTCGAGCCCACCGACGGCAAGTCCTGCGGCTGGCGGAAGCGTACTCATGGGCATGACAGGCCCAGCGGCAGGCATTGGTGGTGCTGGTTGAGGAGCCGGGACAGGTGTTGGCGATGCAACGGGCGCTGCGGCGTCAGGAAGCGGACCGGTGGCGTGTGCTGGGTCGTTGACGTTTGTTGAGCCTGAGCCGGCTGGTGACAGCGGACTGGGCGTTTCCTCGAACTGCAGGCCTGCAGCCTCAGCGTTGGTCTGGTTACCACCCTGCGGTGCGACGGGCGGGTGCTCGGCTGAATCATTGGCGCCGATGCCGGCAAGAACTTTAGCGAGTTCGTCGTCGCTGGTTGCTGGATGTTGGTTTGGCGGAGCTATGTCCATGAAGAAATCCCACCTCTCGTTAACTGTTTGCTCTAGTGAGCCTTCGGCTTACTATTTGTTACCTAACAATGTATCATAAGGACGCACTACTTGGAAAGATCCCGCTTATGCTTCATCGGTATTCCACGCGTTAGATAAGGGGCTGTCGAACCACCGATGCGGGAGTGGGGGAGGAGGAATAAATGACACATTTGCTTGATGATTCGAACGTGGTCGCGCAGCGAGACCCGCAGGACGCGCTCGGGTTTGCCGCACGGCAGCCAGAGCAGCTCGCGCATGACTTTGGACTTGCCGGGCAGAAGCCTTTTGATAAACCAATCCATAACGTCGTGTTCGCTGGTATGGGCGGAAGCTCGCTGGTGGCCGAACTTGCCAAGACCTGGCCGGCGCTAAGCGTGCCGTTCGAGGTTTCTAAGACGTACACGCTGCCTGACTTTGTGAATGAAAATACGCTGGTGATCGCCGCGAGTGCATCGGGCAACACCGAGGAAACGCTCGAGGCGCTCATGCACGCTGAGGAAAAAGGCGCGCAGATCGCCGTTGTATCCAGTGGCGGCAAATTGACTGAGCGCGCCAAGGCAGCTGGGCATGTTTTTGTCGAGCGACCAAAGGTTCCACAGCCGCGCTATGGAGTATTTTATGATTACCGAGCGTTGGTTGAGATCTTGGTTGCGGCTGGGCTTGTCGAGAACCCGATGATTGACCAGCTTGCACGGTTGGTTGACCCGCTCGAGAAAGCCATTACCAACTGGGTTGCCAGCGTGCCGGCAGAACAGAACTATGCCAAACAGCTCGCCGACCAAATGGTAGGCAAGACGCCAATCATCTACGGCGGCCCGCTGATGTATCCGGCCGCGTACAAATGGAAGATCAGTGTCAACGAGAACGCCAAAAACACCGCGTGGAGTAACTTCCTGCCGGAGTTCAACCACAACGAGTTCATCGGCTGGAGCAGTCACCCGGTGGAGAAGCCATTTGCAGTGGTGGATCTCATCAGTAGTTTTGAGCATCCGCGTATTCTGGAGCGCTTCGAGCTTATTGATCGCATGCTCAGTGGTATGCGACCGAAGGCGCTCAATGTACAGCTAGAGGGTGACAGCGCGCTTGAGCACATGCTCTACGCCGTATTACTCGGCGATTTCGCCACGCTGTACCTCGCGCTACTGAATGGCGTCAACCCAACACCCGTCGACCTCGTAGAAAAATTCAAGAAGGAGCTTGGCCCCTATGAACCAAAACCCACCAACCTTTGATGCAGCCGAATACGACACAGAACCATACGTGAAGCGCGTCGAAAAGCCCTGGGGCTACGAGCTCCACTGGGTCCGCGAAGATGCGCCATACATCGGTAAGGTGCTGCACATCGACGCCGGCAAACGCCTGAGCCTGCAGGTACACGACCAGAAGCAAGAGAGCTGGTTCATTACGAACGGCAAAGCGCTGGTTATCTGGGAGAACAATAAGGGCGAGATGATCGAGACTGAGCTCCAGCCTGGCGTCGGCTACAGCACGCGAGTAGGTCAGAAGCATCGACTGAAGGGCATTACCGATGCCGACATTCTAGAGGTTTCGACTCCAGAAGCTGGTACCACCTGGCGGCTCGAGGATGACTTCACTCGTCCTCATGAAACGCCGGAACAGCGGAAGAAGGAGCGCGGGGAAGCATAGACAAATAGTGGATTTGATTGTATTCTAGGGAGGCAATTTCCTCTAAGGAACGGAGAGTAAGTGCCTGGCAACTACACGCGCCTTTTATCGGAGGCGCTCAACCTAGGTATTGTAAACGCTCGTGACCTCGACTACGGCCAACTAAAGCATGCAGTTTCGCTGTACAAGATCATGAATAAGATCCGCAGCCACGCGCAGGCCTTAGATATCGTCCTTCCGGACACGCTCGCAACGGTGGCGTCTCTGGAGCTGGCTCTCTGTCAGGAAGTGGAGGCGCGGCTGGAGGGTGTGGCCGAGGAGTCGGTCATCACATACGACGGCAAGGCCTACGTGGTAGAGAAGGTGACGCGTCGCCCACGACCGACCTTCCACAACTCGCGCGTGACCTACGTCATCCGCCCAGTAGGCGGCGGTCGACACTTGGCTCTTCCAGCCACTTCGCTACTCAGGGGGATGATGGCAAAGTGATTTTCGGGGGCCGGCCAGATGGTCGGCCCCCGAAAATCCTACTGAATCTGTCGAAGTGCTTCAATCGGATCCTTCCGCGCAGCCTTCAGCGCTGGCGTTATACCAAATACGACGCCAACACCCAACGCGACGAGCATAGCGATGCCGAAAATCGGCCACGTAATGAGCGGTGTGATATGAAATATATTACCGACGATCCAGGCGCAGCCGTACGCCAACGCAATACCAATCAATCCACCAACCACACTCATCACCAGCGACTCGATAAGGAACTGGCGCAGCACTTGGGCATTCGTGGCGCCCACGGCCTTGCGGATGCCAATCTCGCGCGTTCGTTCAGTCACCGATACAAGCATGATGTTCATGATGCCAATACCGCCCACGAACAGCGATATCGAAGCAATTGCCCCGCTGAACTGCGTTGCGGTCCGCAAGATGTTATTAGTGAGTGTCAGTGTTTCTTCGGGGCGCAGAACCACGAAGTCATCTTCCTTGTTGTGGTTTCCAAGAAGCTCGGCGTTTACTTTGGAACTGATCGCTTTGATGTCTTTGCTCGAGTCAACGCGGAGGTTGATCTGTTGGATTTGCGCCACGCCTTGGTTGAACTCTTTGCCGGCATCCATTGGGATGAACGCGGTGCGGTTGTAGTCGTAGAGGTCGCTCAGATTGGTCGGGGCGTTGTATTTGCTGAGGATGCCAATGACCGTGAACGGCTCACCGCGCAGATACACCGTGTGGCCGATTGCCGTATCGCTGCCGAGCATCTGGATGGCGATGTCGTTGCCGAGTATGACGGTGTTGCGCTCGGCGTTAGGGTCAAGGAAATCGCCGCTATGGACCTTGAGGCCGGCGACTTTGTCGAAGTCGACGTTTGTGGCGATGATGTTGGTGTTCTTGAGCGGGTCTTCGTTCGGGTCCATGCGCACGCTACCAGTGATGGCCATGATGGGCGAGGCGGTTTTGACGCCGGGTGTTTCCTGGACTGTCTTGAGGTCATACTCGCTGATGGTTGTCGAGCCGAGCGCCGCCCAGAAGTTGTAATCGATGAGGTTACCTTGCGCGTCACGTGTACCCTTACCTGAGCGAATAGTCAGCAGGTCGTCGCCGAGCTGTTTCACCTGGTCGCGGATGGTCGCCTTGGCGCCTTCACCCAGGCTCAGCACGGTGGTGATCGCCGCCACGCCGATAACAATCCCCAGCACAGTCAGCGCCGTACGCACACGGGTAGCGCGTAGCGATTTTATAGCAATCCGAACATCGATCATCAGCATTTAGCGTTTTCCTCGCTTGGGTTTCTTCTTTGTTGTCTTGGCATTTTCATCGCGCTCCAGCATTTTGGCGAGTGCTTCATGTGCTTGGCGGTACGAATTGAGCGGACGCTTGCGTGATGCGTCAGGGAGCTTGATTGGCTCCTTTGTGTCGCTGGCGATGGTGCCGTCGACCATCTGAATGATACGGTCGGCGTACAGCGCGATTTCGGGGTTGTGGGTGACCATGATGATGGTGTTGCCCTTTTGGTGAATCTCGCTGAGCTCGCTCATAATAATTTCGCTGGATTTGCTGTCGAGGTTGCCGGTCGGCTCATCTGCCAGGATAATTGCCGGCTTGTTCACGAGCGCACGGGCGATCGCGACGCGTTGCAGCTGGCCACCACTCAGCTGGTATGGCATGTAGTACTCACGCTCTTGCAGGCCGAAGGTCGTGAGGAGTTTGCTGGCTTGCTTGAGGCGTTTGGTATGGAGCATGCCTTTGTAGGTGAGCGGTAAGGCGACGTTTTCGATGACGTTGACGCCGCTGAGGAGGTTGAAGTTCTGGAAGATCATGCCGATTTTGTCGCGGCGGAATTTGGCACGCTTGCGCTGGCTCAGCTCGGCCACGGGCTTTTCCTCGAGATAATATTCGCCGCGCGTTGGCGTGTCGAGCAGCCCGATGATGTTCATGAGGCTTGTCTTGCCCGAACCGCTTGGCCCCATGATACAAACAAACTCGCCTTTATCGATTCGCAGCGTGATGTTATCGAGCGCAACAGTGGTTGCGTCGCCGATGCCGAACATTTTGCTGAGATTGTATATTTCGATAACAGGTTTCATTGACTTGTACTATTATAGAGACCGGGCGTAAGGAGTAACAGCCCTATTTTCACAACATTATTGACAATAACGCCGCTCACGTAGAATGAACAGCATGGAAAACCCTCATACAGAACACGAGCGCAACCCCGAACGAGAAGCATACCAGGCGCTCGAGGCCTTGCCTCACGCCCTCGGTTACAGAGAAACGCCAATGATGGCCGATATGCGCCAGGACGTGGTAGAGGGCATGAGGGCTGGTCGAGATGTACATGAGACGGCGCTAAGGTATCGATTACTTGCCGAGCAGATGAGCGACTTGATCGAAGAAGGCCACGCCAGACTGGGAATGATGGTGAGCATCGCTATCATGCGGCGAGATGGCGGGCGGTACGAGGACTATCTCGAAGATCTCGAGCATGCTCTTACTGTGGCGGAACAGGAAGGGGAGGAGGATGCCGCGCTTGTTTTGAACGAGGTGTTGGGCTATTCGTAAGGACCTCTGTTTTTTACTGAGATTTGATACAATGATAGAAATTAGCTGGCAGCGACGCTGTTACTGTCCAGACAGGAGCGTAGCGTTTCCCGCATGAACGGAGTGAGCTGTTTGCGAACGAAGTGCATCCTGGCGGATAGTCACGGCGTCGCTGGCGCTTCCATATGGAGAGATGCAGGAGTGGTTTAACTGGCAGTCCTGGAAAGACTGTGTACTCGCGAGGGTACCATGGGTTCGAATCCCATTCTCTCCGCCAAGAAATTATTTCAAAATTTGTTTCGCTCGAGCGGCGCCCACGCCCTGGTAGACGGGGCGCCGCTCGACGGTTCTACAGGAGAAGCCTCCCCGCGCTGCCGATGCTCAGGCCACTGTGCGCGAAACCACCGTAGATCTCCTCGGGAGTGACCCAGTGCAACTTGCGCCGGACGAAGTCGACCTTGGCCGCTTGCGTCAGGATCTCCATGGCACGCGCCGGCAGGAAGACGCTGAAGGTTTCGGTGAAGCAGAGCACTACACCGTCACTGGTCGGGATCTTGAGGCGACGGTACCGGGCGAATGACTGGTTGAAGTCGGTGAGGTTGCCGGGTCTCAGCAGCTGATCACGAGTGAGCCTCTCGATGAGAATGGTCGTGATCGCCGTGTCCCGATGCTCTTGCGACAGGAACCATCCGGTGACGTCGTCGAGCTTGCCCGCCGGTGCCTCGAAGTTGAGCCGAGGAACCGGCGGCTGGAGCTTGTCGCCTTCGAAGTCGGTAGCGCCCATCTTCTCGAGAGCTTTGCGACCGAGCGGGTGGTAGTTGAACTCGCCCATGATCGCCACCAGCATGATGCCGTGACCTCGCGCAACCCTCTCCTGGTCGACCCGAAGAGCGAGAAGCCCCTGCCCGTTTTCGATGCGGGCAATGCCTCTCATACTGAATCTCATCTTCGCACCTCCGTGTTGTCGGTAGGACGCATGTATTATGTAACAGATAACGCTTTTCTGCAAGGTTTATCGTGCATTGCGAGGGGGTGACGTTCGAGCTGCGTCTGTCTCACTCTTTGCAATAAATTATTTCAAATTTGTTTCGCCGAGTGGCGCCCCGCACCCCGTGTGTAGGGGCGGGGCGCCACTCGAGAGGCCGGCCTCTACAGGATGTACCTGCTGATCTTCCCGATCGGGACGCCCTGAGTGTTGCCGCCCAAGATGTGGTCTCTGGGCACGAAGAACAGCCAGCGCTTGTTGATGTCCACCTTGGCGGCTGCTTCCAGGATCCGCATGGTGCGTTCGCTGACCGTGACGTCGAACACCTCCATGAGGTAGAGCGTGTCTTTCTCCGGCACCTTCAGGATCGTACTCCAGCCCGCCACCGATCGGTGTCAGGATCTTCTGCTTCCCTTCGCTGCGCTTGTACCTTCCGTGGTTGACGAGGAGAGCGTGACGCCCCTCCTCGTCACGCAGACTGGCGAAAGCTATCATGCTGAACCTCACGTGTAACCCCTTTGACTCGTGGATTGAAACGGAACTATAGTAGTGTACAATGTTTCGTAAACTTTGCAACTATCGTCACCGTGGTTATGCATATTACAATAGAGCTTATGTATACCCGCGCTGAGCAGATTTGTCGTGCAGATGACCTTCGCCGTCTCGGTACGATTCTGTTTGTGGGCGCTCATCCTGATGACGAAACATTTTGCTGCGGTGGTTTATTGGCAACTGCGGTGGGCAATGGTCAGCGTGTGGTGTGTGTCATCGCGACAAAAGGCGAGCTTGGTGTGCAAGACCCTGTGAACTACTCGGCTGATCACATGGGCGAGACGCGCGAGCATGAGCTGGCCGCGGCGATGAAGGCACTCGGGATTACGGAGCATTACCTCTTGGATTATCACGATGGGGAATGCAGCCGCGCGCCAGAGGACGATGCCGCGCAGTCGATCGCTCGGCTCATCGAGCAGTGCAAGGTCCAGACGGTGATTACCTTTGGCCCCGATGGTCTGACGGGCCACCCAGATCACCAGACGATGTCGCGCTGGGTCGACGCTGCGGTGCATGTTTCGACGCGCAAGCCTCGGGTGTATCACATCGTGCAGCCGAGAGGTCCATACGAGAAGTATTTGCGGCCGGCGGAACCAGAATTGAATATTTTCTTTATGACCTCGCGGCCGGTGTTGGCCGACGCGGATTCATGTGCGGTGTATTTCGAAATTCCGCTGCGCAACCTTGTACAAAAATATCGTGCGCTCGAGGCCATGCCATCGCAAACAACCAAACTTCTTACCGTATTCCCGGCGGAAACATTCCGCAAAGCCTTTGGCGTCGAAGCGCTCGTCGCTGCTACTGACGTACGTAGTTGATAAATGTGTAGTCGTACTTGTTGTGTGAGCCTGCCTTGTGGACCTCTTCGGACTCCTCGAGCCAGTGCGAGAGGTCAGGGTCGAAAAACGTATCGCCATCGACGACCGCATGCACTCGAGTGAGATAAATACGAGAGGCAAGCGGAAGGGCCTCTTCGAACACCTTCGCGCCGCCAAGCACGAACACGGTGTCGCCGTGTGCTTTGCTGATGGCACCCTCGAGCGAATAAGCAGTTTCGACGCCGGCTGGTTCGTAGTCTGGGTCACGACTGAGCACGATATTTTGGCGCCCTGGGAGCGGACGGCCGATGCTCTCGAACGTCAAGCGCCCCATGACCACTGGGTGGCCAGTAGTGATTTCCTTGAAATGCGCAAAGTCGGCAGGCAAATGCCACGGAAGTTTATTGCCGTAGCCGATGGCGTGATTTTCGGACACGGCATAGATGAGTGCGACGGTCTTCATATCTCTTATGGTAACGCAGGGCCGCAAGCTTGTATACTAAGAGGAGTATGGAAACAGAACATGTACTCAAAGCCAGCGATCTGGTCAAAACCTACGGCAAGAAGGAAAACACCTTCGTTGCGCTGAAGGACGTATCGCTGAGTATCAAAGAAGGGGAGAGCGTCGCCATTATCGGTAAGTCCGGTTCTGGCAAGTCGACGCTGATGCATATTTTGGCTGCGCTCGACCGGCCTAATAAGGGCGAGCTGTTATTTAACGGTAAGAACGTCGAGAAGTTTAAGAATCGCGATCTCGATACATTGCGAAACCGCGAGTTTGGGTTTATCTTTCAGCAGTTTTTCCTGAATTACCGCGAGACGGTGCTCGAGAATGTGATGCTGCCGCTCAAGATCGCCGGTGTCCGTGGCAAAGAGCGCAAGCGTCGAGCTATGGAAGCGCTGGCCGAAGTCGATATGACTAATAAGGCGAACAATAAAGCCAGCGACCTATCCGGTGGCCAGAAGCAGCGCGCATGTATTGCGCGGGCGCTCGTGTCCGAGCCGCGCGTCATCTTCGCCGATGAGCCGACGGGTAATCTCGACAGCGAGAACGGTCAGCGTGTCGAAGACCTGCTCTTTAACCTCAATAAGCAAAAGCACATGACGCTCATCATCGTGACCCATGACGAAGATTTGGCTGCCAAATGCGACCGTCGCCTGCATATGAAGGACGGCATGTTAACAGAAGGAGACCTGGATGAAACTGTTCGACCTCGTACGAACCGCAAACCGAAACTTGTCGCGCTCTAAGCTGCGTACGTTTCTGACAATATCGGCGATCTTTGTCGGTGCCTTTACGCTGACACTCACGACCGCACTCGGCGCGGGTGCGCAGCAATACCTCGACCGCCAGCTCGGTAACGTCAGCGCGCCGGGCGTGTTCTACGTATCGCCCAAGACCGATCAAGGCGCTTTTGGGAGTTCTTCGGATACCAAAGAATATGACCCCAACAAAAAGACAAGTAGAAACGAATTTACGGCAGCCCTGACTCAGAGTGATGTCGATAAGCTTGCGGGTCTCAAGGGCGTGGAGAGTTCGAGGCCATTCTATAGCATTTCTGGTACATACTTTACACGCGATAGTGGCGCCAAGAAGTACGTCGCTTCAGGGTTGACGCAGTACAACGGCCTGTCGCTGGACCTAGCCGCTGGCCGTCTGCTCAACGCAACAGACAAGAACAGCGTTATCTTGCCTGATAACTACTTGAGCCCATTAGGCTTCAGTAGCGCGAACGATGCGGTCAGCAAGAAGATAACAGTCGCCTACCAGAATCTGCGCGAGCAAACGGTTGAGCGTCAGGTAACGATCGTGGGCATCATGAAAAAGTCATTTGTGACTCAAGGTGACATTTATCTTGACGATAGCTTAGTAAAGGAAATTGCTGCCGCACAGGGGCAGGACAAGCGTTTCTACGCTGCATTCGTGAAATTTAGCGACGGCCAAGAAGCAAGCGAGCCGGCGCAGAAGAAGGTAATAACCGATGCTGGTAGCTACAATGCCGTCTCGATGAAAGAGCAGATCAAAACCATCACCACCATCATCTCAGCCATCACGACTGCGCTGAATGTGGTTGGTGTGATTGCGCTGTTTGCCGCAAGCTTCGGGATAATCAACACACTGCTCATGAGCGTGTACGAGCGAACACAAGAGGTAGGCCTGATGAAAGCCCTGGGCATGCGCCGCGGCAAGGTGTTTAGCCTGTTTGCCATCGAAGCGGTACTCGTAGGATTCTGGGGCTCAGCCATCGCTGTCGCCGCAGGCTATGGCGTGAGTCGATTTGTGACGCAGTGGGCGAGCAGTACATTCCTGAAGGATTTCCAAGGGTTTGACCTGCTGGTTGTCACGCCGGGTAATGCGCTGTTTGTTATCTTGTTGATTATGCTGATTGCCTTCCTGGCGGGTACACTGCCGGCGTTGAAGGCATCCCGACTGAACCCGATCGAAGCGCTCCGGAGCGAATAATGGACACCGCAGTCACCGTCAAAGATCTGTCCGTCGCTCGCAGTGGCGTGCAAGTGCTTCGGCGCGTGTCGTTTCAGATCGAACCCGGGACCGTTGTGGGGCTGATTGGTCCGAGCGGCAGCGGTAAAACAACGCTGATTCGGAGTATCGTTGGCCTGCAGAAGATAACCGATGGCGATGTCGAAGTCCTGGGCTTGGCGGCCGGCAGCGCACCCCTGCGTGACCGCGTCGGCTACATGGCGCAGTCGCCAAGCGTGTACGAAGATCTCACCGTGCACCAGAACGTCGCGTACTTTACGCGGACGCTCGGTTATCCGAAGAGTGAAGTCGAGCGAGTTATTCATCAGGTGGATTTGATCAAGCAGCGTGACCAACTGGTCGAGAAGCTCTCGGGCGGCCAACGAGCAAGAGTGTCGCTGGCGATTGCATTGATCGGCCGACCGGCGCTGCTGGCACTCGACGAGCCAACAGTCGGGCTGGATCCAGTGCTGCGGCAAAATTTGTGGCGACTCTTTCGGTCACTTGGCGAAGATGGCGTGACGTTGATTATCAGCAGTCACGTGATGGACGAGGCGGCGCATTGCGATCAGCTGCTTCTGCTTCGTGATGGTAAACTCATTGCCAACGATACGGTTCGAAATATCCAGAAAGCGACCGGCACGCACGACGTTGAATCGGCGTTCCTGGCGCTGGTTGGTGAGGGGAGAAATGATGATTAGACCACTGCTTGCGACGGCCGGGCGTGTGCTGCAACAATTGCTTCACGACCACCGGACCATCGCCCTATTGTGGTTTATGCCGACGTTGCTGCTCGTGTTGCTGCGCTACATGTATGACAATCAGCAGCAAGTGTTTAACTCTGTCGGGCCGCAACTGTTGGTGATTTTCCCATTTGTCACGATGTTTCTGGTGACGTCTATCGTCACGTTGCGCGAGCGAACGCGCGGCACGCTGGAGCGACTGCTGACCATGCCGCTCAGTAAGCTGTCGTTTATCTTGGGGTACGCACTGGCGTTTGCCGTGATGGCTACGGTGCAGATTGGGCTGATCAGCCTTGTGGCGTTTACCTGGCTGGGGCTAGATGTTGCTGGCTCGCCGCTGTTGGTGGCGAGTACGGGGTTGCTCATTGCGCTGCTTGGTGTGGCGCTGGGGCTGTTCACGAGTGCATTTGCTCGCTCGGAGTTTCAGGCAGTGCAGTTTATGCCGGCGTTTATATTTCCGCAATTACTCCTGTGTGGATTGCTCGTAGCGCGGGATAGCATGGCTGAGTGGTTGCGTTGGCTCAGCGATATTTTTCCGCTGACGTACGCAGTCGAGGCGGTCAAAGAACTGATAACGTATAGCGATGCAACAGACACGCTCCATAAAGATTTGCTGGTTCTGGCGGGCTGGGTTATTGGCGCGCTCCTCGTGGCTTCGCTGACATTGCGACGGAAGACAGATTAGTTCAGGTGGGTGGGGCGGCCCTGGCAGGCAGACTTGAGCGTCCGCCGCCAGGGCCCACGTCCCCGGGTGGTGCTAGCGATCAGCCCGCAAGAGGCTGCTCACCTGATTGACGCGTGGGATGAGGCGCCTCTTTTTGAGCTCGTCTTCCTCGCCTGCGCCATCGGGCTTGAGCATGCCGTAGGGTGCTTCGACGAGGCGCAACCATGACAGGATCGTGCCGTGCCACGGTGTCATCGTGCTGCCGGCCGCCAGCTTGTTCAGCGGCAGGTACTCGGAGCGAACCTTGAAATACCCGACAACCACGAAGATACGCTTGTCGCTGATGCACAGCCTGTTCCGCTGCCACAGCACCGACTTGCAGACGACGAACACCACGCTCACACCCCAGAAGACCAAGAGGACCCAGACGAACCAGGCCTTCAGGTCTTCGAAGGGTGTGAAGAAGAGCAGCGCCCCGACGCCCGCCGTGAGCAGCGTGACCCCGAGGTACCAGCCGAACATGCTGATCGGGTGCTCGTTCGTCTCCACGTAGAGGACTTCGTTCTTGATCATGTAGCCCGCGATGCGTTCGCTGGGTTCGATCGGTTGGCTGATTTCCCGGCGGATGCGCCAGTCAGCTTCTTTCTGGGACCCCCTGATGAAACGGGGGATCGCCAGCACCGACAGCGTGATTGCCAGGATCAACGCGGCACCGACCGGTGCGAACAGATAGAGCACCCATCCGGAGAGACCCATCAGCACATGTGTGTAGGGGAACCTCTTCCTGGGAGGCTGATCTTGTAGTTCTGCCACGTTCTTGCCTCATTTCTCGCTCGGGGGGAGGACGTGTATTGCTATCTCGAGTGACTCTCGAGACTTGATGTTAATTATGTAACGAGTTAGCTATTTTTGCAAAGCTATTAAGACTGGACTTCGAATCGAAGCATCAGCGTCCTTGTGACTGCTCGTGGCAAGAGGCGTGTGACAAGTTGTATAAATAGTTTGTTTTTGAGGCCAGGAACAGCTATCGGGAGGCCGGCCATCATGGCGCTGTAGCCAAAAGCTGCGATAGACCTTGCGGTGACACGACTGCTTGCAATAGGGTGTGTACTACTGAGGCGGGCAGCGCGACTAAATCCGGTTTTTGCCGCGCCAGGGCAGAGGCATGTCACGGTCACGCCAGATCCGCGTAGTTCGGCGCTGAGCGCTTCAGAGAAGGAAAGAACAAATGCTTTGCTCGCACCGTACACGCTCATCTGCGGGAGCGGCACAAATGCCGCGACAGATGCGACATTCAGGATGCGACCACGGCGGTGCTTAACCATATCGGGTAGTAGTAAATTGGTAAGGAGGGTGAGCGCGGTTATGTTGAGCGCGATCATGGACTCCTGGCGTGTGGGGTTGGCCTTGATCAGTGGGGCAAAGTCGCCGGAGCCGGCGTTATTGATAAGCTGATCGACGGTGAGTCGTAGGTTGCGGATGCGCTTGTATACTTTCTGCGCGGCGCCGTGTTCGGCCAGATCTTGGACGATGACGTGTACGGTGACGTGACGCTTCAGTTCAGCGGCGAGTTCGGCAAGCTTGTCGCCCTGGCGAGCTACGAGTATGAGGTTGCGTCCGTCTTCGGCGCATAGGCGAGCAAGTTCTGCACCAAACCCACCACTCGCGCCAGTTATGAGCGTGAAGGTTTTGTGCATATTTGTTCTCATCCTCTTTATTATGCTGTAAGCGTTGCCGAGATGTCATATATATTAAACACAACAAGGATGTGGAGAAGTTGCTGGATATGAAACCGCCCCGGCTCCGCCACTCGAGTGAGGGCAGAGGCCGGAGCGGGGTGCTCAGTGGCGCGCGGGGATGGTCAGGGAGTTTCCGTCGCGCAGGGCCGCACGGATGCGCGGCACGTTGGCCGAGCCCTTGCGCACGAGCGAGAACAGCTCCTGGATGCAAGGCCCGTTCGCGTCGTCGCCCAGGTTGAGCGTGTTGCCGTCGTCGTCCCGAAGATCGTAGACGTCAACCCGAGGCGACACCCTTCGCGGCTCGGCCTTGAGCCTGCTCAGGCCTTCCATCCGCGCGTCGCGTTCGCTCTGCATGATGTCGGAAAGCGCGAGGAGGAAGTCGGTCATGGAGTAAGTGCGACGGTATTTCGTACTGGTGCTCATACCCGTGAAGACCAGCACGACTTTCTGGCCTTGGATGACCTCGATCGCGTGCAGGGTCACGCCTATCGGTTTCGATGCCATCAGTTACTCCCGAATGTAGTCTGAAGCGGACAAGGCATATTATACAAGATTATGCGATTTAGTACAGCGCAAGAGGCGTCTCGCTTTATAGCTATAGATTGTATATAATAAATGCACATGGAGCGTACAACAAACACAACGCGCTATGTCTTCGTTACTGGAGGCGTGCTCTCCGGAGTCGGAAAAGGTATAACGGCCGCATCATTGGGGGCCGTTTTAAAAGCCCGCGGTTTGAAGGTCACTATCCAAAAGTGTGACCCATACCTGAACGTCGACGCCGGAATGCTCAATCCAGCAGAACACGGTGAATGCTATGTCACCCAAGACGGTGCCGAGACGGACCTGGACCTCGGCCACTACGAGCGCTTTCTAGATATCGAGCTGACCCAGGCGGGCTCAACAATGAGTGGGCGACTTCTTCGCCAGTTGATTGACGACGAACGTGCTGGCGCATTTCAGGGCAAGACTGTCCAGATGGTGCCGCATTTTACCGATGCAATCCAGAACGCGATTATTACGGCCGGCCACGGCAGCGACGTGCATATCGTGGAGATCGGCGGTACGGTGGGTGATATCGAAGGGCTGGCCTTTATAGAAGCGATTCGTGAACTAAGCGGTAAAGTTGGACGCAGTAACTGTATCTTTGCGCACGTGGTATACATCCCATATCTTAGTACCAGCAAAGAATACAAGACCAAGCCAGCGCAGATGGCCGTCCGCGAACTACGCAGTCTCGGCGTCATGCCGGACCTTTTGCTGGCGCGTACCGAAGGGCCGAGCGCGAACCACATTGTAGGCAAGCTCAGCATGTTTGGCGGTGTTCCGCTGGAAGCCGTCGTGCTGTTGCCGAACGCGCGCACCGTCTACGAAGTCCCACTGACGCTCGAGGAGCACGGTGTGGACGATTTCGTATTGAACCGTTTTGGTATCCAAGCCGACCACGCCAACATGAAACAATGGCACGATATTGTGCTTGCCGCGACAACCGAGCGCGAGCACACCGTCAAAGTTGGTATTGTAGCCAAGTATCTTGATAATGAAGACACATATTTCTCAGTTATCGAATCGCTCAAAGCTGCAGCCTGGCACCAGGAAGTCAACCTCGAATACCAGTGGGTAGACGCTGAAGTCCTCGAGAAAGACGGCGCGGAAAGTCTGAGTCAGTACGACGCCATTCTAGTCCCAGGTGGGTTTGGTGCGCGAGGCGTGGAAGGCAAGATTGCAGCTGCGCGTTTTGCTATGGACGCCAACAAGCCGTACCTCGGCATCTGCCTTGGTCTACAAGTCGCGGCAATCGCTGCGGCGCGAAAGTCAGGTGTGGATGATGCAAACACTAGTGAGGCTGATGCGACGACGCCAAACCCAGTGATCTACATCATGGAAGGGCAACAGGGCAAAGAGTCGACTGGCGGCACCATGCGCCTGGGCAATTATCCATGCCACATCGAAGTAGGTTCGCTGGCCGAGAAAGTGTACGGTGCGCGTGAGATCGTCGAACGACATCGCCACCGCTACGAGGTCAACCAGAAATATCGTGACAAGCTGGAGCAGGCAGGACTGCGCATTACGGGACTGTCTCCCGATGGTCGCTTGGTTGAAATGATCGAGCACGCCGACAACGACTACTTTATTGCCACACAGGCACATCCAGAATTTCGTTCGCGACCAAATCGCGCACATCCTTTGTTCGATGGATTCATCGCAGCCGCGAAAGAGCGAGTGGCTCGCGGTGCAAAGATCTAGCACGGTTGCAACTTAGCGTTTATATGGTACGCTAAGTCTGGTTGCACACACCTCTATCCCTGAAGGGAGTCAGCATATGCCGACCGATTTGCTGTTCGCTACGCAGTTCGCCGAGAAGGCGGGCGCTGAGATGGTGAAGTTTCGCAAGACGACCAACCGGCGCAAGAAGCTGGACCGCACGGACGTGACCGGTGAAGACAAGCGCATCAACAAGGCGTTCATCGTGGCCGTTCGGGCTCGTGAGGGCGGTCACGCTTCGGTGCACGGTGAGGAGTATTCCGAAATCGTGAAGGGCGCCCGGCGTTTTTGGGTCATCGACCCAGTCGACGGTATCGGCGAATACGTGAACGATTCCGTACCGGATGGTCAGCGGACCACCTGCGTCGGGATCAGCCTGCTGTACGGCGGGCGGCTGATGTTGTCGGTAGTCTACAATCCGTTCCGACACGAGATGTTCACCGCACAGCACGGTGAAGCCACGAAGCTCAATGGCGGCAAGATCACCTGCAGCCCCCAGCCTCTCCGGCGCGGTGGCCCGTACGACTACTGCCACTGGGACGACGTGCGCTTCGACATGCGCGGTCTGAACCAGCGCATCGGCAGACCGCGTGGCGTCTACTCGGCGATCTACCAGGCAGTCGAAGTGGCGGCCGGGCGGAGCACGTTCGCGGCCTTCCCTGGTGACACCATCCACGACATTGCGCCCGGCGCTCTGCTGGTCGCGAACGCTGGTGGCTTGGTGACCGACCTGAAGGGCCGGCCGCTGGACTGGAACGACCTGAACCACGGGGTGCTCTACGCCTCCAAGGCGGCTTACCCGACGGCAATTCGGGCCATCGCCCGGTGCCTCTAGTTCGCAGCCGAGGGCGCCGCCAGCAGACACATGCTGGCGGCGCCCTGAACCCAATCTGTTATAATCAAATCTGATATGACCTATTTACTCGATGACATTATCGCCGCACTTGCGGCCAAATCCCAGGAAGTACTCGGCGTGGCAACGCTGCCGCTCGTAGAGCCTGCTAATCCGAAATTCGGCGCCGACCTCGCCATCCCGACGTTTACGTTTGCGCGCGAACTGGGCAAAAGCCCGCAAGATATCGCGGTGCAGCTAAGCAAAGGTTTGGAGCATGAGTCTATCGCCAAGGCAGAGGCAGTCAGTGGCTTTGTGAATATATGGCTCAGTGACACAGCAATCGCCGACGCGATGAAGCAAGTGAATACAACTTTTGGCCAGCACACCTTACTGAAAGGCCAGCAGGTCGTCATTGAACACACCGACCCGAATCCGTTCAAGGAATTCCACATCGGTCACGCATACAGCAACACCGTTGGTGAGGCGCTTGGCCGCCTGCACAAGCTCGGTGGCGCAGAAGTCCACCAGGTGTCGTATCACGGTGACGTTGGCAAGCACATTGCAACGGCTATTTGGGGCGTCCAGCAATTGCTTATCGAGCCAGATGCTGATTGGTTTGTTCGCGAGTCCGAGGGCGATCTCACACTGTCGGATGTTGATGAAACAAAACGAAACGCATTCCTCGGCGCAGCTTACGCCCGTGGTGCCACAGCCTATAAAGAAAACGAAGAGGCCAAGGAGCAAATCGAAGCCATCAACCGCCATGTCTACGCCCACGACGAGCAAGATATCGACGAGATGTATGAGATAGGGAAGAGCTGGAGTTTTGCGTACTTCGAAGAGATTTATGACGAACTACACGTCGCCTTCGAGAAGCAATATCTCGAGAGCGAAGTCGCTCCTGAAGGCATCGAAATCGTGCGCACACATATGGGTGATGTGTTCGAAGAGAGTGAAGGCGCTGTTGTATACAAAGGCGAAAAGGCTGGCTTGCACACCCGTGTGTTCATCAACAGCCAGGGTCTGCCGACGTACGAAGCAAAAGAGCTCGGGCTGACGTTCGCCAAGGCTCGCGACTATCAGTTCGATCAATCGGTCGTGGTGACCGCCAACGAGATCGATGAGTATTTCAAGGTACTCATCGCGGCAATCGGCGACATCGACAAAGAACTCGCCAGCAAAATGCGCCACATCTCGCACGGCGTCGTGAAGCTGACGACCGGCAAGATGAGCAGCCGCACAGGCCAGGTGATACGCGCTGTGGACGTACTGCAAACTATCCGCGACTCGATAAGCGAAAGTTACGACACGCCTGAGGTCGACGCAGTCAAGCTTGGTTCCCTCAAGTATGCATTCCTCAAACAGCGCGTCGGTGGTGACATCGTGTTCGATATCGCCGAATCGATCAGTCTCGAGGGGAACTCCGGCCCATACATTCAGTATGCACACGCGCGCGGCCAGAGTATCCTCGCCAAACTGGGCGAGGTGAAGCCGGCAGAATTGACGGACTTAAACGAAGACGAACACAAACTCGCCGTCAAGATCCTGCAATTCCCCGCCGTAACCGCCAATGCTGTGACCGAGCTCGCGCCTCATCATATCTGCACATACCTCTACGAGTTGACGCAGCAGTTCAACCGTTTCTACGAACACAACCGCATCGTTGGTGATGATCGCCAGGATATTCGCGCAACATTGGTGAGCGCCTACACGCAGGTATTAAAAAACGGCCTAGATGCTTTAAACATTCCAGCGCCGAACAAACTTTAGCTCAAAAATTGATTACAACGCCAGGGCAGGCCCACATCTCGTGGGCCTGCCCTTGGCGTTGTATGCTCATGCAGGAAAAAATCGCAGCTCACCGCCCACATCGCGAACGGTTCCAAGCAAGAGGTTGAGCGTGTAGACCTCCAGCTCGTCTGCGGTATTCACCTTCGGCGTACCTTGAGCGTGGTTCAGTGCGAGCGTCGCTTGACGATACGCGACCATGACCACATCCTGGGCAACACCTTCCTCTTGCCGTCTGAGCACCTCGGCAAGATATCCGGAGTACCGGCGGCCGGTCAATGGAAATCCATCGTCCGACACGCGAATGTCGAAAACAGGGAAGCTGACCGGCACTGGTTCGGCACGGTGCTCCTCTTGGCGCTTACGACGCCGGCGCCTGCATAGCATGGGCAAATCCCTTCGTAATGGCTAGCAGATCTCATATCTATACCACACGCAGATCATTCCGCGCAATGTGTTTTGCTTGTGTATGTAAACTTTATTACTACGTGCGGCGCGTATAATAGATCTATGGTCAATGTGCAGAAAAGCGAAGAAGAATGGAAACAGCAATTATCACCAGAGCAATACAGTATTTTGCGTGAGGGTGGCACGGAGGCGCCGTACTCGGGCAAGCTCCTGCACAATAAAGATTCGGGCATGTACACCTGCGCGGCCTGCGGCATTGAGCTGTTCGATAGCGATACGAAGTACGAAAGCGATGTACCAGGGCTTGCTGGGTGGCCGAGCTTCTACGATGCCAAACCCGGCGCCGTCGAGTTCAAGGATGACAACTCGCATGGCATGCAACGTATCGAGGTGACGTGTGCTAATTGCGGGAGTCACCTCGGACATATCTTTCCGGATGATTCGCCAACGGGGAAGCACTATTGCATCAATTCGACGTGTTTGGTGTTTCAGCCGAAGAAGTAGGTAGCCAGGCAAAAGGGTTGTATCGAGTTTGTGGCACCTCGGAAGCGCGATTTTGTGTTATCCAAACACAAATCGTGACCCGTAAGTGCCGTCGAACCGATACAACCCTTTTGCCCCATGCTACACTGGACACATGGCAGACCTCAAACGCATTACCCCCGACAAAATTCTCTGGGTCGATCTCGAAATGACCGGCCTCAACCCGACAAAAGACCGCATCCTAGAGATTGCAGCCATCGTCACCGACTGGGATTTCAACGAGCTTGGCCGCTTCGAGAGCGGTGTTGGCCACGACCCGGCGGCACTCAAGATTCTGATGGACGCCAACCGGTGGGCGGTTGATCACCCTGAACTTACCCAGACGCTCCTCAAGCAGTCCAGCGAATCGCAACCAGAAGAGTTTGTGCAGGCGAAGTTCGAAGAATTTATCAACAAGCATTTTGATGCGGACGAGCCAGCACTTCTGGCGGGTAACTCTATTCACATGGACCGGCAGTTTATTCGTCATTGGTGGCCGCAGGTGGAGAAGCGCCTGCACTATCGCATGCTCGACGTCAGCGCCTGGAAAGTAGTGATGATCGGCAAGTACGGCACCGAGTACGAGAAGCTCGAGAAGCACCGCGCACTCGACGACATCCGTGAGTCTATCGACGAGCTCGAGTTTTATCTGTCCAAGATGAACGCGTAATAAGTTGAAAAAACTCCAAAACGTGGTATGATGGCGTCTTGGGTGCGGCCCAATCTTCCGGATTAGGGAGGTGCCTTATGGCAGAACCCTCAGGAGTACCGCTTTCACCGATGCACAAGCGCATGCTGCGCATGATGAGAGCCGGCAAAGGCCGTCACGACATGGCGAAGAATCTGGGGATCAGCCCCGAAACGGTTCGTACGCGCGTCCGAGAGATCAAACGGCGTGTGGGCGTCGACCGAGGCGCTGACGTCAGGGAGTTGCTTCGTGTCGCGCGCGACCGTGGTTTCTTCGACGAAACGACCAAGCCACCAGAGAAGCGCATACCCGGCAGGCGTCGCCACGCTCGCTAACATTCATCGACCCAACCAGGTGACAGGAGAGTCGGGCCGCACCCACTCTCACCAAGATTTGCTATTATAAAGAACATGTTATCCCACAAAGAACTCGAAGATTATATCCTGAGTCAGCCGAATGCTCGTTTGGAGTATCCTTTTGGTGAGGGCACGGCGGTGTACAAGGTGGGGGAGAAGATGTTTGCAATTATTGCCGAAAAATCCGATCCGGTGCGCGTGAGTCTGAAGTGTGATCCACTGCTGGCGCAGCATTTACGGGAAAAGTATGAGACGGTTGTGCCAGGGTATCACCTGAATAAGAAGCACTGGAATACGATTATTTGTACTGGTCAGCTGAGTGATGAAGAGGTTTTCGACCTGGTGCGGTTGTCGTATCGGCTTGTAGCCGAATAAATTGTATGGACTGGGGTCCTGTCGTCCGGTCCGCCCCTTCTTTTTGTCCTCGCGGAGTACCGCTGCGGGAAAAAAGTGGGAGCTGCCCCGCCGGACGCCACCCCACTTTTTCTTCGGGCAAAGCCCTCAGCCTACCACCGAGTTTCTCAGCCAAGTAGCTTACCCTGCGCCGAACAACCTCGACCTTCCCGGGAGGAAGGAAGCGGACTGTTTGTGAGCGGACTGTAGTTGTGAGGCGCAGGGTAAGCTACTTCGGCGTTTTCTCGAAGGATTGGTAGCCTGCGTATTACTGAATCGACAACGCCGTAAACTGCTTATCAATACTCTGCAGGTTCTTGATCGCTTGATCCACCACAGCCTTGCTCTTCTTGCCAGTGGTCGTTTTGCGAACGGTCTGCGCCTGGATGATGAGTGCCGAGACTTTATCGAGTACGAGCTTGCGGTAGGTAACGTCAAACTTATCGAGTAAACTGGCTTGTTTGAGCGCGTCGGCGTGTGTGTCGACTTCTTTCTTGACCAGATCATCTGGAAGTTTCTTGATGTCAGTGTCGACTACGATACTCGCGACATCGCTTTGGAGGAGGAGCGTGGCATTACTGTTAGCGGTGGAGAGGTCTGGGTCTCGGATGCTCTTTTGTGATGTATTGGCGAGTGCGAGGAGACTATTCTCGCGGACAGCGAGGAGCGTCATATCGTTGCGTGAGCTGCTACTGTTGAGCGTCAGTACGAGCATACCGCCGCCAAGGATAAGAGCGAGCACTGCGCCAATAATGAGCGCGGTTTTCGGGACGGCCTTCTTGGCTGGTTGACTGCTGTAGTACGTGCCGTAGTTAAGGCCTGGTTTTTGGGTGCCTGCCATAGTTGTCACTATTTAAGCATAAGAGGCGCGCTTTGCGCCAGCTGGCAATAAGTTCAAAAGGGGTGTGCGGCCCTGGGCGTCACGATGGACGCCCAGGGCCGCGGTGGCTGGTCAGGACGCCGGTCGGTCGTTCACCTCCAGCACGTTGAAGTGCTGGTTGGCGCAGTTCTCGACCTCGGTAACGAAGTTCACCTCGGCCTTCTCGCCATAGGGCAGCGAGTCGATGACCAGGCGAGTGTTGTGATAGCACTCGGCTCCGCTGCACGACGGCAGCTTCAAGAAGGCGGCCTTGAGCTCGTCCTGCTGTTTCGGCTCGACCTCGCCGCCATAGAAGGTGACCAGGGCGAACCACCGGGTTGCACCGACCTCTGGCTTTCCTTCTTGTACGTAGTATCGGAGGCGAGCGTCCTGCTTCGGTGCCATTATATTCTCCCGTGTCGGAGGTAGCGGACCGTACAATCTAAAATATACCATGTAGCCGTCGGCCGGCCGCTACCAGAGGCGCACTAGTGTACAATAGAAAGTACACACAGATGGAAGCAAAAGAGGAAATTCGCTCGAGACTGAACATCGAGGACGTCATCGGAGAGTACGTCCAGCTTAAACGCGCCGGCCGAAACTACAAAGGCCTGAGTCCATTCAGTAACGAAAAAACGCCGAGCTTCATGGTCAGCCCAGACAAACATATCTGGCATGACTTCAGTAGCAACAAGGGAGGCGATGTGTTCAGCTTTGTGATGGAGGTCGAGGGTATCGACTTTCGCGCCGCGCTCGAACTGCTGGCGCGCAAGGCAGGCGTCGACCTTAGCCAGTTCGACTCCAACGTGAACAAAGGATTGTCTCAGAAGAAAGAACGCCTGTACCTGGCGCTCGACCTTGCAGCCAAATTTTATCAGCAAAGCATGGTTCGCACGCCCAAAGCCGTCGAGTACGTCTTCAAGAAACGCGGCCTCAGCAAAGACGTCGTGCAGCAGTTCCGTATCGGCTATTCACCGACGAATGACGAGCTGCTCCGTGCGCTCGCCAAGCGTGGCTACAAGGAGCAAGATCTTCGCGACGCCGGCCTGGTCGTGACGCGTCGTGGCCGCGCCAGCGACATGTTTCGTGGCCGTATGATGGTGCCGCTGGCTGATCGCAACGGCCGGATTGTGGGCTTCACCGCACGCCTTATCGAAGACCAGCCGAATGCGCCGAAGTATATCAACACGCCACAGACGATTTTGTACGACAAGGGTCGCCAGGTGTTTGGTCTGCATCTGGCCAAGGAAGCGATTCGTCGCACCGGCTACGTCGTGATTGTGGAAGGTAACCTTGACGTTGTCTCGAGTCACCAGGCGGGGATTGCGCAGGTTGTTGCCGCTGCCGGGACAGCACTCACCGAGGACCATCTCCGTAGCCTCAGCCGCCTGACGAGCGACACTCGTCTGAGTTTCGACCGCGACAAGGCCGGTATTGCTGCCACCGAGCGCGCGATTGGTATCGCGAGTAAACTTGGTCTTCACCTCAGCATCATCACCACGCCGGACGGCTACAAGGACCCCGACGAAGTTATTCAGACCGACCCAAAGCTCTGGCTGGACGTGATCGAGAAGCCGCAAGACGCCGTCGAGTGGCTGCTCGACGATTACGCCACCCGCTACGACCTCAAAACCGCCGAGGGCAAGCGCGTCGCCACGACCAAGGCGCTCGAGCTCCTTTCGCAGTTGCAAGACCCGGTCGAGCAAGAGCATTACATGAAGCTCGTGGCCGCCCGAACAGATACGTCGCTCACCGCGCTCACCAGCAAACTGCAGCGTCTGCATCAGACCGATGCGCCCAAGAGGCTCAAAGAAAGCAAGGCCAAGCCAGGTGCTCAGAGCGCCAAGTACCTCTATCAGGATCGACTCCTGGCCCTCGCCTTGAGCTATCCAGAAGTGCGGGATACGCTCATCAAGCTCGAACCGCAGGGTCTCGAAGGCGAAATCCGCCAGAAAGCCTTGGAATTCATCCGGTGGCTCGACAGCAGACACCTCGCAGACGATATTTTAGAGAAGTTGCAATCTGACGAACTTCGTGTCAAAATAAGGGAGTTACAATTTTTGCAAGAGCAACAGTACGCCGATTACGACGACTCGCTCTACTACGAAGCATCCAAATTATCAAAACAGGTCATCATTGAGACCAAAACAAAACAAAAAGACGCCCTCGCCCGAGCCATGAGCACACTGGAAGATCCAGAAGAACTCAAGGCTAAAAATGAGCAATACAAGCAACTCATCCAAGAAATTCAAGATCTAAAGCACTAGAAGGAGCTCTATTTATATGCCAAAGAAAAAAGCCCCACAACTGCCTGAAGACGCAACGCCAGGCCAGGTAAAACCAGGTGATCAGCCGTTTGATGACGCGGTCGTAGACGACACAACGATACAAGAAGACACCGCACTCGGCCTCGTAGACGACACTTCCGAGCCAATTCCAGATGAGCTCGAGACCGAAGAAGAATGGCAAGAAGACGAAGACGTCACGGTTAATCCAAGCTACCTCGACGACATTAGCGACGACTCAGTTCGTCTGTACCTGCGTGAAATCGGTAAGATTCCACTGCTCAACCCAGAGGAAGAGTTGGCCCTAGCGCACAAGGTCAAAGAAGGCGACAAAGACGCCAAAGACAAAATGGCCGAAGCCAACATGCGTTTGGTTGTCAGTATCGCCAAGCGTTACAGCGGTCGTGGCCTCGACTTCCTGGACCTTATCCAGGAGGGCAACACCGGTCTGCTGCGCGCTGTCGAGAAGTTCGACCCAGATAAAGGATTTAAGTTTAGTACCTACGCCACCTGGTGGATCCGCCAGGCGATCACACGCGCTATCGCTGACCAGGCACGCACCATACGTATTCCGGTGCACATGGTCGAGACCATCAACAAGTTGCTTCGAACGCAACGTCGCCTGACGCAGGAACTCAACCGCGAGCCGACCAACGAAGAAATCGCCGCTGCGATGGACATGGAAGTCGACAAAGTCGAGTACGTCATGAAGATCAAGCAGGACATTACCAGCTTGGACGCCAACGTACGTGACGACGATGACGATTCTGTGCTCGCTGATTTCATCGAAGACGACGAAGCTATCAGCCCAGAAGACGCTGCCACGACTCAGCTGCTCAAGGAGCAGGTCAAGGATATGCTCGGCGTGCTCACTGACCGCGAGCAAAAGATTCTCAAGATGCGTTTTGGTCTCGAGGACGGCAAGAGCCACACTCTCGAGGAAGTCGGGCAGGAATTCAGCGTTACCCGTGAGCGCATTCGACAGATTGAAGCCAAGGCTCTCAGTAAGCTTCGTAAGCACAAAGACGCGAAGAAGCTTTACGAATATCTACAATAGGTTAGAATTACCTCTTGAGGACGTCCGTCCTTGCCCGCAGCAGTTTTCGACGTAAGGAAAATCAATGAGACTCTCACGAATATTCGTGCCCTTGCTTCTTGCGGGGCTGGCGGCTGTTTCGTGCAACAGCGCCAACAGCGGCACCATCGAGTCCGCACCTCCGACAACGGCCACGTCGACGGAGTGGTGGGGGACCATCGAGGTGGTCGTCGACACGAGCAGGAACCAGTGCATGGACAAGCTGAGCGCTGAGCCGGGTGGCTGCTATCTGCGATTGTACTCGCGTTCTACCTCCGACGAGCCCAGCGTGCAGGTGAACTCGGCGCCGAACACCAAATGCACAGCAGAAGACAAACGCCAGTGCTGGCCGCAGCCCGGCACCGAGCTGACGGTTCTGTGCCAGGAGAACGGCCAGGAGGTCCAAGACGGTGAGGGGATGAAGAGTTCCGCTTGGTACGCCGTCATCGTGCCGCCGGAAGAGCTGTTCGTCGACCGACCTTTGGTGGCTTCCACGACCGCGGATGAAGTGGTCGGATTTGCGTCGTCGATCTGGCTCCGTCATCTGACTCAGCACGACCCGCCTCCGTGCAAGGGCATGATCGCCTACGGCTAGCGGGCGCCTGCGGACCGTTCGGCCCACTCTGGGGTATCGAACGGTCCGCAGCGTACCCTATGTACATGATGCTACCTCGAGAAATCGAGGTAGTTTTGGTTTACGAGGGAGGCAAGACGAGGTTGCCTAGTAAAGTTTATATGTTATAATAATAAAGTCCGAACGTCGTAAGAACGGAGTACAGATATGCGTATCCGATGGGGATTCGCGGTGATTTCGGTGTTCATGCTGTCCGCCTGCAGTGGCGGCGACGTGAGCGACCTGGGAACCCCGCCGCCACCGTTGGTTCATTCGGTCCCCGTGCACGCGGGTCAGGACTGGGTGCCCGTCTTCAGCGAACCCGGCAGCAACATCATGTTGAACATGGTGCAGCCCGGCTGCAACATCGCCGATGCGAGCTGCACCAGCGGGCCGCACAAGAACGAAGCGATGGAAGTCGTGTGCCTCGACCGCCTCAACCCCAGCGTGTTGGGCGTCGTCGTGGGGAAGAACCTGAAGCGCCAGGACGCCGTGGCCTACTGGGCCAACGCCGGCGACGTGCCGCTGGGATTCGTCAACATCGACCAGGTCACCGCCGAGGATCAGGGCAAGCTCACCAAGGGCAAGTTCGCGGAACTCTCCGGAACGTCCGCGGACCAGGTCACCTGCAGCAACGGTGACGGCCTGGCGCACAACGACAGCGTGCACCTCAGCCACCTCAAGTGATCCGCATCCGACCCAGAGTGGCAGGAGGATACATGCGTGTCTGGGTGACGTTTCTGAACACCGTGGGCTTCGTGGTGGGAGCTGTGCTTCTGCTACTGGGCGTGGTCCACGAGCCACAGATCATGTGGATGATCGTGGTCGGCACCATCCTGTTGCTCATCACCGCCGGCGTGTTCCTCTACGCAAAGAGGGACGACGACTCGAATGACGGTGGCAGCGGTTCCGGCTCCGGTCTGGAGCCGAGCTGGCTCGGCAAAATCATCGACGCCATCTTCGGCTGACAGGACGCGAGTGGTCCGCCCCCGGTTTCGATACCGGGGGCGGACCACCGCAACACTCTCGTTGAACTTATCTATTGACCGGGGGGTCTTGATGGTGATACCTTTGTATGGTTTGGCCAAATCCTGAGGTGAGGTACGTGATGGCGGTTGTTCTGAATCTGTTGGCATTCGTGGTGGGAGACATCCTGCTGTTCGGCGGCTTGTTCTCTAATCCGCCTGTCATGTGGATGGTCTGGGCGGGCTCGGGCCTGCTCGTCATCACACTCGGAGTGTTCGGCTACCTGTGGAAGAAGAAGCCCAGGCGTAACTAGCCGGAACACGGGATTGCCGCCGGGAGATTCCTGGCGGCAATCCTATCGCATAAGCTAGGCCAAGATATTATGTTGAGCGAGCTCGTCTAGTACGTGCTCGCTAAATTTCTGTAAGTCAGAGGTGTTGTTCACGATAAAGATATCGGCTCGTTCTTTTACCGCGGCCATGTTTAATGAATTTCTGTCGGCGTCCGGTGCAGGATGCATCTCGGCGGCCTCTTCGGCAAGGAATTCTTCAAACGTGCGATTATCTTCGTCCGCGCGTCCGCGTGAGGCGGCATTGGCCTGAATCCGCTCATAGCGCACGTGTGCGTCGGCGTCTATCCAGATAACCTTTCCGCCAAGTTCGTGGATCCGATCGGCTTCATAAGGGTTGCGGAGCGAAGAAAATACAGCTCCAGCAAACTGTTGAGGCTGTTTTTCGAACTCCTTCATCGAGCGATCAATAAGTACACCCGGGCCAGACTCCCGACGCCATTCAGTACTAACCAAACGAGTATTCTCTCGAGTAACCGGTATACCCCGACGTCGACATTCCTGCCGGAAGAGTTCCGTAAAAGAGAAAAACCAGAAGCTATGTTCGTCGGCAAGTAGGTGCCCGACCGTGTCCTTACCGGAGCCATTCGTACCGGCAAGTCCTAAGAGGATGGGTGGTTGTTTCATTGCCCCGCATTATACCTTAAAAAGTTATATTTGTCAGGGGTAGCCGGGATGCGTATAATGGCAAGGTCTATCCAAGCAGTTGGGAGCTGGAGTATATGAGCAGGGACGTAAGTCGTGACGGGCTGGCTGTCGGACGGCTGCTGAGCACCTTCGAGCGAGAATCGACCGAGATGCAGGGCTGCCTCATCAAGCCCGAGTCCGTGGAGAGCCGGCGGACGCGTGTGCAGGAGTTCAAGGCCCAGCACCCTGGCCTGGACATCGAGTACGTGGAGATGCTCGACGGCGCTGTCGAGAGCCTCGTCAGGGCCTTCCGCACGCAGCGGCAGCCTCGCGGGCACGGCTGACAGGTGCGGTGTGGGCGGGACGATGACGTCCTGCCCACACCGCGCTAAAAAATAAATTGAAATTATGCGCTATACTGCAAATGTCCGTTTTGAGGTTCACGCACGGAGGTGGTTATGCCCGAGAAGATCGAGGATGTTATCAAGCGGGGGAATTTCAGGGTCGTGTACGACCTATACCAGAGCACGCTGGGACATCTGTGGAACCCCGGCATGGGAACCGGGGTGCGCGGCGAGTTCGTTGTCCTCACCATGTCCACGCTGTACTACACCGAGAATGATGTGAATCTTTTCATGGCGCGAGTTGGCGGCAAGCGTCTGCAGCCGGCAACTGCCTACGAGCTGGCATCATTCGCCCTGCCGGACATGCACCGCTGGGATGGACAAACGACGGTGGTTGCGTTCGGTTCCAAGGCGGGCCGCGGTGCTGTGCCGCGACTGGACGCCACCGAGCAGGGCAAACGGCGCCTGCTCATGGAGGGCCCCAGCGAGGGCGGCATGTGGCGGAACAACCGATCCATCCTCTGCGTGAGGGTGTGACGGTCAAACGCGTGATCATCGGAGGGGCGAGCCCGCATACGGCTTGCCCCTCCGATGGAAGTAAGAATTTATATACGGTATACTGCAAACGTCCGCTTTGCAAATTCGCGAGTAGGAGGCAGCGATGCCCAAGAGTTTTGCCGAAATCGTCGAGGAGGGCAATTTCAGCCAGGTTTCCGATGAATTCAATCCGCGTCAGGCTGCGCATTGGCAGCCGGGCTTGGGTGACAGAGTTCGGGGGGAGCTGGTGATTATCGCTATGGGTTCACCGTTGTACACCGAGGAGGAAGTGCTGAGGCGTATGGCGAGGACGGACGACCGCCTCAAGCCGGCAACAGCCTACGAGCTCGTCGTATTCGCCGCGTCTCAGTGGAACGGTCGAGGCGCAGTGATGGCACTGGGGGCCAGGTATGGCCGCCAAGCCGCACCGGTGATCCGGCTCAGTGTGGTCAGGAACCGCGTATTGACGGTCGATTTCCCCGAGTACGGCTCCTGGAGCAACGACCGAGCCATCCTCTGTGTGCGAGTGTGGAAGCGCGCTGGTGGGGGCGGCCGGGGGGGCTCAACCGGCCGCACCCACCCACAAAAACAACCAGCAATACGCCAGCTCAACCGGAGCTGTGGCTGTTATCCAAGGCGCTGGCAGCGGTGATTTACTCGACTTCAAAGATGGCAGCGGTAATGTTATTGGCAAATTTACTTCTACCGGTCAGCTGAGTTTGGGTAGGGCCAGTAATACCGTAGGCCAGATAAACTTCTTTGGCTCCGGCTCGGCCAACTCAATCGCTCTGGTTGGTCCCACTAGCCCAAGTACGAACACCCTGACATTACCCAACGAAACCGGCACGCTGTGTAGTACTGGCTCAATCTGCTCAGGCTACTCGGGAGCC
>CAZJVU010000009.1:0-52945 GCA_964550035.1 uncultured Candidatus Saccharibacteria bacterium
ATTTTTTCTCTTTTCTCCTCATCTCTTTTTATATCACAAAAAAACCACACTACCTGTGCTTTTCCTTTGTGGGGGGGGGGGGGGGTTGTGGGGGGGGGGGGGGCGCCCCCCCCCCCCCCCCCCACGACTCCTGTGCGACCTAGCCGGGCTCTACCGGCGACGGAGCAGCCCGCGCTTGCGCTTGGGCGCCGTTTCGGTCTGCCTGCCCTCGAGCCGCGCGATCATGATGCGCAGCGCGTACGGATCATGGAAGGAAACGTCCTCCTTCAGGTCGGGGTGCTGGTCCAGCAGGCGGTACACCTCCTGAAGGCGTGCGTTGAAGCGCCCGGCAGTCTGGCCACGCAGGCGGCGCCTGCCGACCTCGTCCCAGCCCTTGTTGGGGTCGGCCAGGAGCGGGGCGATCTGTCTCACCTCGTCATCCGCCAGGCCCGTGAGCCCGATCGCGAGGGCCGTCCTCGAGGTTCCGGCCGTTCCGATCGCGTGGAAGCAGTCGTACCCTGCCAGAATCCGATCTGCCTTTTGCAGGCAGCTCCTCAAATCCGAAATATCCATCTCTGCGCTTTCGACTAGTCGGATAGGACAAAATCTATTGAATCTTCTTTTCCTCCCCTCGTCAAGTACTAAAACAGCCCCGCTTATTCGGGGCTGTTACTCTAGTGGGCTATATACAGTTGCCACTCGGCGGGAACGATTTCCACCTCTATACGCGTGGTCCGCGATGGGACTTTGCGAATGTCAATGGGCATAGTAGGATGTACTCCTTGTTTACTATCGCGGCAGCCGTTCGCTACGCGGCAACACAAAGACAAATCTAACAAACCTTAGTTTCTCAGTCAATCATAAGCATTTTGCTTTTAGAGGTAGCTACGAAAACAGCGCAACGATCGCCGCGGCACCGCTCAGCGTCATGAGCCCGGTCGTAATCCATCCAATCGTTGTGATAATTGGCTTGTTCGCCCACTCACCCATCACCTTTTTGTTGCTGCTAATTCGAACGATAAGAAACAAGACGATCGGCGCGACCAGGCCATTTGCGATAGCCGAGTAGATCAGCGCCTTGATCGGGTCGAGTCCGATGAAATTCATGCCCAAGCCGATAAGCATCGAGATAATAATCGTACCGTAGAAAGCTTGCGCGTGCTTGAGCTTTTGGTACAAGCCTTCGCGCCACTTCAGGCTCTCGGCTAGCGCATAGCTACTCGAGCCCGCAAGTACTGGGATAGCCAGCAAACCGGTGCCGATAATACCGATCGCGAATAAGAAATATGTGTAGTCACCCGCAAACGGCCGCAGCGCTTCGGCCGCCTGAGCCGCCGATGTAATTTCGGTAATACCATGCGTAAAGAGCACGCCGCCACAGGCCGCGATGATGAAAAACATCACCACATTGCTCAGGAACATTCCGCTCCAAACGTCGATGCGCATGCTGCGGACGTCTTTCTTGGTTGTGCCTTTGCGAAGCGCGATTGAAGTCCGGCCCATCAAGATCTGCTCCTCGACCTCTTGCGACGTCTGCCAGAAGAACAAATACGGCGAGATAGTCGTACCCAGAATAGCGCAGATCAGCAGCAACTGATCTTTATCAAACGTAATACTCGGCAGCACAGTGTGCTGGAACACCTGGCCCCAATCTGGTCTAGCCAAGATCGCTGACAGCACATACGCCAGCAAAATCATTGCCAGCCACTTGAGATACTTAGCGTACTTAGCGTACGGCGTAAAGATCTGCAGCCCCACGCTGAGCACCGCAAATCCAACCACCAGCAGTGCAAAGTTTGCCTGCGGGTACAGCAGCTGTAAGCCTTTTGCCATCGCGCCAAGGTCAGCACCGATGTTAAATGCGTTCGCCGCAAAAAGGAGCGTCGCACAGAGATACAACACCTTTTTTGAGAAATGCATACGAATATTTCCGGCCAGCCCGCGCCCAGTCACCAGACCAATACGTGCGCACATCTCCTGCACGATTGCCATCAGTGGAAAGGTCAACGGCGCCAGCCAAAGCAGCTGGAAACCATATTGCGCGCCAGTCTGCGAATACGATGCAATACCAGATGGGTCGTCATCTGATGCACCAGTTGTTAGGCCAGGGCCGAGCATGCGCCAGTAATCTTTGGACTTCTTGAAGGCACGGTCGTGCGACAGGATTTTTCCAGCAGCTTCAGTCAGTTCGATTGTTTTTTCTAACGCCTCAGCAGGTAACTCCGCGCTTCGGGTAATAAAGTCTTTCTTTTCAGACATCGCGCTTTTTGCTCCTCGTGATGTCTCTACTATACCGGTTATGCTCTGATTAGAAAATACGTCGCTTGCGCGCAACCACAAAGACAAGCCACGATAGCAGCAGGCTCAGCGGAAACACAAAGGCAAACGCCCACGGCTCGTGCTGAAACGGCAGCGGAATATTCATGCCATACATTCCATAAATGACGTTCGGCAAGGTGATAAGCACGGTAAATGCCGTCAGAACTTTCATGCTGCGGTTCAGGTTGTTGGAGTTGATGGTCGAATAGGCTTCGCGGATGTTGATTATCGTCTTGATGTTACTATTACAACTTTCGATCGACTGTTCGTTATTGAGCAGCAAGTCCTCGACGAGATCCTGGTCTTCTTCGTACAGCTGGATGTGCTTGCCGAGCAGTAGGCGCCGCAAAATCGCCGTTGTGGGCAGCAGCGCACTGAGGAATTCGTTCAACTCGTCCTCTATCAGCACGAAGTCGACGAAGTCTTGATTACTTATCTCGTGGCCGCGCAGGCGCGAGCGAATCATCTTTGTCTGGCGGCTGATGTTGTTAATGAAGATCTCGTACTCATCGACGATCTGGTACAGAATCTGCAACACCAGCTTGGTGCGCTGGGTGGTCGCAAACTCAACCTTACCTTTCATGAATCGCTGCATGCGCGGAATATCGCCGTGCGAAATAGTGATGAGAATATCCGACCCCACGATAAACAGCAGCGGCGCAGTCGCGAGCTCGAGGTCGTCAGTCGTGTAGCCGTAGCGCGTAAAAATATAACTCTTATCACCTTCCTTCTCGAGGCGTGGCATTTCGTCTTCGTCCATGGCGTCCTCGAGGTGGCCAGGCTCAAGCTTGAACCGTTTGACCAGGAACGCCATTTCGTCTTCTGTTGGCGACTGCACATACACCCAAGAGCCAGGATGGTATTCATCGAGCTCACTAACTTGCTTGCTGCGCAGGTTTTTGTAGTAATAGGTAATCATAACGCTTGTGCTCTTTTGCACTCAGTATAGCACCGAACTGTCGCGCGTAGCATGTCCGCGTTTTACGTCAGCCGGCGCTCACTCATGTCCTCTTCCCGACTGTATCGAAGCCTGGCGGATTCAAGAGCGTAGCTCTGATCCCCAAGCAGGAGGGAACGGGGACATGGGTGAAAAGCCGGTATAGAGTCGACGGGCCTCTGCGCCTATGTCATAATGTTCTTAAAGCTTAAAGCAAAACAAACATGGAATCCTCAATCTTCGCCCAACTCAGCCTGGTCATCGCTGCCGTCACGGCCGTGTCCATTCTCATGAAGCTACTCCGCCAGCCACTGATCGTCGGCTATATCTTGACGGGTATCTTGGTCGGGCCATCGTTCCTGCACCTCATCCACGACACCGGGACTTTTGAAGGTTTCAGCAAAATCGGCATTGCACTTCTGCTGTTCATCATCGGTTTGGGGCTGAACTTCGACATCATCCGCAAGCTTGGCAAGACCGTTCTCTTTGTGGCCGTGCTCGAGATAAGTGTCATGCTACTCCTCGGATTCGTGGCAGCGCGCGCTATGGGACTCTCCAATCTCGACGCGCTCTTTATAGGTGCGGCGCTGACCTTCAGCAGCACCATCATTATCGTGAAAGTACTCAATGACAAACGCGAACAGACTCGACTGTACGGCCAGATCTGTATTGGCATCTTGCTTGTCGAAGACATCGCCGCAACTATTGCACTCCTGGTGCTCGCAGCCAACCAACACGGTGGTATCACGCCGTTCGACTTTGGTATGTTGGGTGTGAAAGGCATCTTGCTGGCGTCGACGCTCGCTCTGGTGAGCACCAAGATTCTACCGCGGCTTTCTAAGTTCACCGCATCGTCGCAAGAGCTTCTGTTCTTGTTTGCGATCGCGTGGGGGTTTGGCATTGCGTCTATCTTCTCGGTGGCAGGGTTTTCGCTCGAGGTAGGCGCGCTATTCGCTGGTGTCAGCCTGGCTGGTCTTCCCTACTCGCAAGAGATCGCTGCACGGCTCAAACCGCTTCGTGATTTCTTTGTCGTTGTGTTCTTTATTGTGCTGGGTGAGGGGCTGCAGATAGAGAACCTCGGCGCGGCGATTGTGCCAGCGCTCGTCCTGTCGCTCATTGTTATCCTTTTCAAACCAATGCTCGTCATGGCCGGCCTTGGCATTTTGGGCTACACCAAACGCACGAGCTTCAAAGCCGGACTGCCGATCGCGCAGATCAGCGAGTTTTCGCTCGTGCTCGTCATTCTGGCGCAACAGATGGGCCTTGTGTCGCCCGCTACCAGCGCAACGGTCACACTTATTGCCATTATCACCATCGCCGTCACGACGTACCTCATGCACTACGACGACGAGCTCTATGGCAAACTCGAAAACAGCCTACGACTCTTTGAGCGCAAGGTCATCAAAGAAGACACCAAGAGCAAAGTCGAGTACCCCATCGTCCTCTTCGGCTATCACAAGGGTGGACACGAATTCACTAAGGTGTTCCGCGAGATGAAAAAACGCTTCATCGTCGTCGACTACAACCCCGAGGTGATCGAAGAACTCGAAAAGCACCGTATCCACTTCATGTACGGCGACGCCACCGACCTCGAGCTACTTCGCGAGATCAATATCAATCAAGCCAAGCTGGTCGTGAGCGTCATGACTGACTTTGCGACCAATTTCGCACTTCTGCGGCAAGTCGTCCACGAAAATCCTAAGGCCGTATTTATCTGCCACGCTGACACGTTCGAAGAAGCCAGCGAGCTCTATCAGCACGGCGCGACATACGTGATGATGCCCTACCTGATAGGTTCAGAGCGTATCGGCAACTTCCTGCGCAAGACAAGCCTCACCAAAAAAGAATTCGACACCTACCGCAACAAACACCTTATGCTGCTCGAGACTCAGCTGAAAGCTGTCGAGAAATAATAGCGTCCAGCTCTTCGGCGTCACGACCGCTGATCGTCTCGCCTGTGTTGCTCATGTACAAAATCTGCGCCCCACCCACCACCGTACGCTGCTGGCGTCGGTAGGATGCATCGCCCAGTTTATATACCGCGCCCGTGCGAGGCCTAATGGGAGGGGTGAATGACTCTTCCTCTTCAGCCTTACCGGCTTCGGATGCATCATCTTCAAGACGGAGGTTTGTTATCTCGCCGGTGGCTTTGTTGAGCACGGTCCGACAATCTTCGGCCAAACACTCAATAGTTGCAGCCGTATCACGCGCATCGACTTGCTTGTCACAGAACGGACAATGCACATCGCGGCGAATCGTAAACCCATAAAGCTGGATGCGCAGGCAATGCGCCGCCTCTTCCTCTTGCGCACGGAGGGACTGCTCCAGTGTTATGCCATTTTCGGCAGCGTTTTGTGCGGCGTTACTAAGGCTGTTGACGCTGGTGGCTGTTTCGCAACCACTGAACGTTTCGCCATTCGCTGCCGCCTCGATACCGTTACTGCTGGCAGCATCGGCATAGGCACCCATGAAGTCGCCCTGTGCATCGAGTTGGTTAATCTGTCCGCTCTCACCGTATTGCTTAAGCAGACGCGTAATCGTGGCGTGGTGATCATAGATAAGCAGCTCACGGCAGCTCATCGCCATATCCATAGTAACCTTGCCGTGCCAGAGCTGCGCACGGAGCCGATCGATCTTGTCCTGCGGAAGCACGCACTGCCCGACCTGCTCCTGGCCTTCCAGACACTTCAATAAATATTTCTGTAGCGGTCGCTGGAGTTCCTGACCCACCAGATGTCGTGCAAGCAGTTCGTTAAAGGCTTTATAACCCGCCCAATAATCGCCACAGTGCTTGCGGAAAAACTCCTCGGCGTCTATCGACTCATCCTCGCGGCCAAACCGATGTCGCTTGCCGGTTTGTCGCTCCAGCTCTTCGTCGTAGACCGCGACTCTATCAGCGATGACTGATTCGATCGGTCGATCGATTGTGTTATCAAATGACAAATACTGGCCATATCCGTGCGACTGTACGAGTGCAAAACTCACACTTTCGTAGCCGTATGCCCGCAGAACCTTGGCGTGCGCGTCAAGATTACTACTGTCGAGCCGTGTTGCGCTCAGCTCCAACCGGCCGTCAGGCAAGCGGCGCGCCGTGTAGTCGAACGATTTGCGCTGGTCGAGATTGTAAAAGCGCGAGTTCAGCAACTGTTCCCATTTCTTTTCACTCATCCGCTGTCCGTCTTCGCCGACAGGGCGCTCTTCCAGGCTCGGACAGGTCGAGGTCATATGAATCGTGTCGTGTTCCGTCCCGCCTCGCATCATACGCTCGGTCTGCTCGTAAAATTCCATGAAGCACTCCTCACGATAGAGCTGAAATGCCAGATCGGGTTCGGTCAAAACATCTTGGCGCGTTTTGTCGAGGCCATTCTGATACACCTCGCGCAACGTCACTCGCGGATTAATACCGTCGCTCTCCTTGACGATAACGTCCTTCCCGTCAAACACAAGCAGATCCTTATGCGTCTGCGGCGCATCCACCACCTCCGCACCCCAGGTGAACTCTTCCGTATCAAATCGCTCCCACGTATCAGGGCGGATCTCACCGTGATCACGCAGGTCGTTATAAAGGAACCGTACACTCGCAAAACGCGGGTCGCTCAGTTGCTGCCGCTCCCAATCGTGGTATGCTTCATACCGCTCGTACTCGCGCTGTTGATGCTCTGCGACTGCCTGCCGGGGGTTCATAGTAAAAGGCCTCTTCCTGGACAGGAGAGAGGCCTCGAAAAGACTAGACTCGGTGGTTCCTGCTCGGGATTACATATCGGTGAGTGTATCGGACTTCTGGGGGTCACCCAGTTACCGTTGCGGCACAGTTCACGACTTGCACGTGATTCCGCCCATCGAATGGAATTTTGTTAAGTTTTGGTATTCCTAGTATACCACCACGTCTGGTGCAGCGCGCTGTAAAATACACACTAGACTAGTGGAAAAATAACCACTTTCTCGCAAACAACGCGACTTATTCGCAGATATGTGGAAAACGACGATTGTTTTCCACATATCTGTACTGTTGTCCCTTTCGACGCTTCGAATGCACGTGCATTCTCACAATTTTCGCGAACGAGTTGCGTTATTGTTATACTATAAAAACGTATGATTGATCGATTTAAAGAAGTACTCAAAGATTCTGGCAACAGCTACACGCTCCCTCGCAAAACCGTGTTCGAACAGCTCCTCAAAGAAGGCCCAACCACATCGACCCGCCTGGCGAGAGCCTGCGCACCAACTATCGACCGCGCCACAACGTACCGCACGATAACACTATTCGAACGACTTGGCGTTGTAAATCGCATCTGGCATGGCTTTAAAAGCCAGATCGAACTGAGTGAGATATTCACACCGCACCATCACCATGCATCCTGCCAGCATTGCGGTGCAAGCATAGATTTGGTCAATCCAGAGCTAGAGAAACTGCTCAATGGAGTCGCGCGCGAACACAACTTTCTCGCCCTCGGACACGTCATCGAGCTCACTGGCTACTGCGAAAAATGCCAACTCAAGCAGTGATTTCATTGACTTTCCTGGGCTATAGCCGATAATGTAACCTTAGGCAGGTCTTATACGTGCTCGGATTTTTTTGAAATTATTCGATAGTCACGTTGAGAGGTCGTCCTGTTAGAGAAAGTTAATTAGGTATATTCAATCAGTGAAACTTTACGTAGGAAACCTACCCTACAACACAAGTGAGGACGACCTGAAGGAGCTTTTCGGAGCTCACGGTACAGTCACTTCTGTTAGCCTGATCAACGACCGCGAAACCGGTCGTTCAAAGGGTTTTGGGTTTGTTGAATTTGAGAACGACGACGACGCGAAAAAGGCTATCGACGCCCTACACGGCCAAGACTTTGGCGGTCGCGCACTCGTTGTGAACGAAGCTCGACCAAAGACTGATCGTCCTGAGCGCCGCGAAGGCGGTCCTCGTGGCGGCGGTAACAACGGCGGCTTCAACAGCTTCCGTCAACGCAGCTGGTAATTCAACGCAATTACAAACAAAAACTACCTTGCACCCGCGAGGTAGTTTTTGTTTGTAATTGACAATATAAAGTGCTTGACCGTAAAGTATGACTAGTAATACTATTCATACTATGAGTTTCCCCGACACACATTCACTATCTGTCGCCACTGTAGGCACAAAAGGGCAAATCGTTATTCCGCAAGAAGTGCGGGAAAAATTAGAGATTGCCCCTGGCGATAAAGTCGTCATTTTGATGCGCGAACATCATGCCGCTATCATGTTCCCTATCAGTGGTATGAAGGAGTGGATGGACAAAATGACCACTCACCTCGATGAGATAAAAGACGTTGTCAGTCGCGAAACAAAAGAGTAAAAGTAGAATCAACGAAAAGGAGACAAAAAGTGCTTCACCACATTAGCAAGCGCGAGAAGATCATTGTCCTGATTGCCGTCCTGTCGGGCATGTTCCTGGCAGCGCTCGACCAGACAATCGTCGGCACCGCTCTTCCCAAAATCCTGACGGAGTTCAACGCCCTCGAGAAACTAAGCTGGGTTGTAACTGCGTACCTACTTGCATCGACGGTTACTGTACCAATTGCCGGTAAGTTGAGCGACATCTACGGTCGCCGCAAGCTGCTCATGACCGGTATCACGGTATTTATTATCGGTTCGATGCTGTCTGGTATCTCTCAAGATATCGACCAGCTCATTGCCTTCCGCGCCATTCAAGGTATCGGTGGCGGTATTCTATTCGCGAATGCGTTTTCTATTATTGGTGACTTGTTCGTGCCAGCCGAACGCGGTAAGTGGATGGGTGTATTCGGCGCTGTATTTGGTCTGAGCTCGGTGGTTGGGCCGCTGCTTGGTGGCTGGCTAACTGATGGCCACAGCCTCCTCGGCGCGACGACCGACTGGCGCTGGACGTTCTACATCAACGTGCCGATCGGTATCATTTCGTTCGGACTCATCGCGCGCTATCTGCCGACCATTGTCGCCAAGGTGAAACACTCTATCGACTACCTCGGCGCGATCGTGCTGACTGGCGGCCTGGGGTCGCTTATCCTCGCGACATCGCTTGGTGGTACAAAGGATTGGGCGTGGAATTCACCGCAGATCATCGGTTTGTTCACTGCTGCCGCTGTATTGATTGCCGCTTTTCTGTTCATAGAGACGAAAGCCAAAGATCCAATCTTGCCTCTGCGATTCTTCAAAAACCCAATCTTCGCGGTTGCTTCGATCCTCATTTTCATCTTTGGTATCGGTATGTTTGGCGCGATCATCTACATTCCGCTCTTCGCGCAGGATGTTCTCAACTTTACCGCGACTAATGCTGGCATCATCCTGCTCCCAATGATCCTTGGTCTGACCGTCGCGAGTGCCATTGCTGGCCGCGTGGTGAGTTCGATTGGCCGCTACAAGACAATCCTCGTGGCCGGTATGGGCGTTGCTGTCGTTGGCATCTTTACGCTGACCGGCTTGACTCCACAAAGCGATTACTGGGACATGGCGTGGCGCATGGTTATCACCGGTTTGGGCCTTGGCGTGGGCATGCCGCTCATTAACCTCGCTGTCCAGAACTCGTTCCACCAGAAGGACATCGGCACCGCCACTGCTTCAATGCAGCTATTCCGCAGCATCGGTAGCACGGTAGGTATCGCCATCATGGGCGGCTTGCTCAACAACATCCTGACCCAAAAGCTCTCTGGCATTCAGAACGATCCATTTGTCAAAATGGCAGCCAAGAGCGGCAAAGGCGACCAATTCGCCCATATCGACGTCAACTCCGTACAAGGTATCTTGAGCCAGCAAGGCCAGGACAGTATTCGCCACGGTATTGCACAAATGCCCGCACACGTTCAGCACAGCGCGCTCGACATGTTCAACCAATTCGTTGCGACGATGCAAAATGCTCTCGCCCACTCTATCACGCAGATTTTCTTGATCTCTGCCGCGCTGATGAGCATTGCCTTCGTGGTCAGCTTCTTCATCAAGGAAATTCCACTGAAGCACCACGTCAACGACGACGAAGCAACGCCGTCGCCAGCCGCCTAGGGCTGCAGAATCGCCAGGCTATACGCCACTTGCAAACGCGCTGGATGAGTTACGAGCCACTCATCGACAGCGCGTTTTGCGCCTGGCAAAGCCTCTGACTGATAGTCGTCGACGATCACGATCGCGCCCTTTGCTAGCCGCGGCCAGACAAGCGTAAGGCTGTCGTGAATTGATTCGTAAAAATCACCATCCAGGAACGCAAGTGAAATCTTCTCGGGCATATCATCGGGCGTGAGGTCAGAAAACCATGCTTTGTGCATGACCGGCAGCGGCAGACCGGCTTGCTTGAAATGCTTCACAAAAACCGAACGCTGCGCTCTGAGCTCGCCAGCCTTAAATTGCTCACCAGCTGGGCTCTCATCTTTGGTCGTTTTGGGTGGAAGGCCTTCAAATGAGTCGTAGGCATGCAAAGTCTTGGCACTTTTGTGCGCTAACAGGAGTCGGCTCAAGAAAAGCGTTGTCGTTCCTACATAGCAGCCCAGCTCAACAACATCACCTTCAATGTTATTTTTTAGACTTTTTTCAAATAGTTCCAAGATTCGACCAAGCTCTTCTCTGGTGACTTGGTCAGAGATAATCGGGTAATTCTTCAGTAAATCCATGCTCCTTATTGTAAAACGCTTTGTAATGCAAGGGAAAATGCCACAGAGGAGCCATGGTATTATGGGAGTATGGAACAGCACACGACATACACGGAATTCCTAAGCCAGTTCCCGGTACGGCGCTTCCAAAAAGGCGAGATGATCACCTGCGAAGGACTCGCTCCGCGCAAAGCATACGCCGTTAAATCTGGATTTGCGAAGGTTTTCCTCACAACCAAGACGGGCGAAGAAAAAGCCGTCAACTTTGTAACAACCGAAGATCTCTTCCCATTGACCTGGATCTTTGGCAAGACAGACGTCGCACTTTACTACTACCAAGCTTACACCGACTGCGAGATTTACGAGATCCCCAAAGACGAACTCGTGCATCATGCCGAAAGCGACCTCAAGATGTTCCGGCGACTCTTCGACTACACGCTCGATCTCAATATCGACCTCATGCAGCACATCCATAGTCTGGAACAGGCTAAGGCCTCGGACAAGCTCATGTATGCGTTTAGCTTTCTTACTCGCCGATTCGGCAAGAAGTTAACTAAGTCGCGCACGAAGATGATGTTGCCGCTGACACAGCAGGATCTGGCCAACTTCCTCGGGCTTACCAGGGAGACGACCGGCGCTCAGCTAAAAGAGCTGCAGCAAAAGGGCGTCATCAACTATCAACAGCAAGAGTACGTCGTTCATACCGACCGCTTACGAGCCCTCATCGAGGATTAGGGCTCGCGGTCCTCTGGATCGTCAGCGTCATCGCCTTCTTCACTTGGCCGTGGAAGTTTATCGACTTCGCGGCCTTCTTGCTCTTCGTATTCACGGCGGCGATCTTCTGGCGTCGTAGTATCGGCTTCGAGATCTTGATCACGGACGATTTTATCGAGATCATCGCCGGTATCATCTGGTGTAAGTGTTGGTTGTGGCATCTTTGCTCCTATTTACGGTTACCTGACACCAGCGTACTGCACCGCGCGGAGTGCTTCTAGGAAATTTTAGGCAGCTTGACCGAACTCACGCTCAGCATGCGCAACCGCGAGTTCGGCGAGACGATGTTCGCGACGACTTCGCATATCGATAATTTCACCCTCGTGGCTGGTCTCGTTAGTGCGGCCAGACGTCCGAGGGTCGGCGACTTCGCTTATCCCAAGATCAATGGTAGACAGAACGAGCGCAGTAACAGCGCCACCCAGAGTCTCAACTCGTGGTTGGCGCCTTTCGCGTTGATACTCAAGGTATCGCTGAAATTCCTGCTCGTCACGCTCTACGCTCATAATACTTTCACCATACGCTTACATTGCAATAATCGCAATAGTATTGTCTAGAATAGTGACGTCGAGCCACCGCCGGCCGCGTTGTTCCGCTCTTTCTCCAGCTGCTCCTTCTGTCGCTCGAGGTCCTGAATAGCTTTGTCTTTCTCGGCGAGGTCAGCTTCGAGCTTTGTTGCGTTTTGCTCGAGTTCGTCGGCTTCTTTCATGAGCAAGTTAGCTTGCTCTCGCTTGATTTGTGCTTCTTTGCGTGCGTTTTGTGGATCCATATACTATACCTCCCCTTCTAGGATAAATCATGCGACTTCTTTGCGACTACATTTCGCACCAAAAGCGCCGACAGAACGCCCGCGCTTATTGCCAGCCCGCCGCACAACAACACGGCAAAATGATACGCATTCCCAGCTCCAAAGATACCCAATATCGCCACCACCAGGAGGCCTGACACCCGCGAGATAGCATTATTAACCGCAGAGGCGATGCCCGAATCTTCCTCCTTGACCGACGCAAGTACGGTTGTCGTCAGTGGCGCAACCGTCGTGGCCATACCAAGGCCGAAGAGTAGTATGCCCGGCAAAATATTCCATACATACGACGAACCTTCCTGTACTTGTAGAAGCGACAGAATCGCCAGGCCTGCCATAATCGGTCCGGCCGTCATAAACCAGCGCGGTCCGAACTTGCCGCTGAGTCCTCCAACCTTACCGGAAAGCGCAATCATAAAAATAACTACCGGAAACGTCGCCAGCCCCGCCGCCATACTCGTATAGTGCAGCACCGTCTGGAGATGGATGGTCAGAATAAAGAAAAACCCACCAAGCGCACCGTACATCGCAAAGGTCGAGATATTTGCAGCGGTAAAGTTATGCGACCTGAAGAGTCCGAGTGACAGCATCGGGTCTGGGTGGCGGCGCTCCCACCAGAGGAATAGCAAGGAGCTACACGCGCCAGCCACGAGCGCACCTGTCGACTCGATAGCCCAGTGGTTGGTCGGTCCTGCAATAAGTCCATACGTCACGCCGCCGAGGCCGACCATCGCAAGGAGTGCGCCGCACCAGTCGATGGTACGTTTGTAGGTAAATTCGTCGCGCGACTCTTTGATCGATAAGTGCCCGAGTACAACAACGAGCAGCAAAAGCGGCACATTGATCAAGAAGATCCATCGCCACGACAGCGCATCGATCAAATACCCGCCGATCAACGGCCCCGCGGCCACAACAGCCGATGTCGCGGCTGTCCATATGCCGATCGCCTTGCCACGCGCATGGGATGAAAAGTTTGTATTTATGAGAGCCAACGATCCTGGTACCATCAGGGCGCCGAAGATACCCTGAAGCATTCGTGACCCCACGAGGACCTCAATGGTTGGCGACATTGCGCACAAGAGCGACGCTACGCCAAACCCTATCACACCCCACATATACATACGTTTGCGGCCTAAAATATCCCCCAGCGATCCACCCAGCAGAATCAACGCCGAAAGTGTCAGCAGATACCCGTCTACCATCCACTGTTGTCCGGCAAATCCAGCGTGCAGATCAACCGACATCTTAGGGAGCGCGAGGTTGACAACTGAGCCATCGAGAAATACCACGCCGCTGCCGAGAATTATCGCCAGCAGCGCTGTGCGTTGTGTACGTGTCATATCTCTAGAGTACCGCCGCAGTGACCAAAACAAAAGAGACTCGCGTTGTGACGAGTCTCTTTTGAAAGAAATGACTTAACCCTTAGCGAACGTTCTTGAGCGCTCGCTTTGAGCGAAGATACTGGACACCGGCAACGCCGATAGCACCAGCACCAGTCAGACCGCCGAGCACAACACCGGAAGCGGTGTTAGGAAGCTCAGCAGCTGGCGCAGCTGGAGTCTCAGTCTTCTGAGGTGTCTCAGGAGTCTGAGGTTGCTGCGGCTGCTCAGGAGTCTTAGGAGGCGTCTCAGGTACAGTTACCTTGACGTCTGCAACGTCGCAACCCTTCTGGGGGTTGTCGCTGGCTGTGCTGTCACCAGTGAAGCAAGCCTTGTTCTCGATCGTGCCGTCTTTACTGGCAGTTACTTTTACAAGGTACTCCTTGGTGACGCTCTGCCCTGGCTTGATCAAGCCCAGGTTCTCGGTAATAGTCCGGGTAGATGGGTCGCTGGCCAGCTCTACGCCGGCTGGAAGAGTGTCGGTCATGACCGTCTTGGCCATGTCGTTGTAACCCTTGCTGTCGGCTGCACCGTCGTTACGAACCACAATAGTGTACTTGAGTACATCACCTGGCTTAGCAGCGACTGCATGAGCAGCGTCGTTAGCATCGCTTTTGGCGGCACCAACAGTAGTATTCTCGACGTACTTAACGATGACGCCCTTCGGGTGCCAGGCCAAAGCCGGGCTTGCTACGATGGCAGCGGTCACAACACTCGCGGTTACCATGCTCATAGCTAATTTAACCTTACTCATAGTATGGTCCTCCCTGGTCGTCTGCTCTTGACAGATGGCCGTTTTTCGTACATGGCATATACTACTACATCTGAGTAAACTTGTCAATACTAAAAACCACAAGCATGATGATGTTTCATCTGGAAAACTATGTTTGCAAAGTTTTACAAAAAATTATATAATATCATACAAGCACCTTCCCATCAGCCCCTAGGAGCCGACCTTGAGCATACTCGCGCTCATAAAGCTCTGCGGTTTGGTAATCGCGTTCTTGCTGTCAGCGCTTCTGTTGTGGCTCGTCGTCTTCGACGGCATCGCCGCACGGATCGTCTACAGCGCCGCGCCCCAGATCAGCAGGCTCACCGAAAACCACCGGACAGCGTTCGTGTTCTTCACCGGAACCCAGAGTTCCGGCCAGACCCACTCCGCGCAGATGCGTAAGGTCTGGGGTGAACACGGCGACGTCGTGATCGTAGAGTACGATCGCAAACGCTTCGACGGCCCGACCATCACCGAAAGCGTCTACAACCAGCTGCGCGCTTGGGGATACCGCAAGGTCCTCCTCGACGGCGCATCGGTCGGCTCGTTCCTGGTGACCGACCAGATCGACTACGACCGCGCGCACGGAAACAACTTCGAGTACGCAGTCATGTTGCAGGACGGCTTCACCGGCGCCAACGACCTCGTGCAGGGTTCGGCAGCCAAGGCGATCGCTCGCCTCTGGTACCCCGGACCTGTGACGAACTTCCTGTTCACCGGCCTCTGGTGGAAATTCGGCTTCAACCCTCCACCCCGCGACTCGCTGGGCGACGGTGTCGACGACTTCCTTCTGAGGAGACACTACAGCGCCAGCGGGACGTACCCGCTGAGCGGGTGGACCGGCGAGCTCCGCTGCGGCGTGACTCACCGGGCCTACAAGCCGGGCGAATACGCCGGCATCCCAGCCATCTTCTTCCGTTCTCACCCCCGCGGCGGAAACGGCAAGGACGATGGCGTCGTGAAGTCGGCCGCGGCCGAGAAACTGCAAGTCATCTTCGGTGGCGGCACGATCATCGACGTGAACGGGTCGACCCACGTCGGCTTCGCCGAGTTCGTAACCCTGTGGCAGAACAAGTTCAGGGTCGGATTCAAGGCGCTCCCCGCGGGCTGGTGAGGTGCAGGCGGCTGGAAACCCCAGCCGCCGCATCCCCAAGTAAACTATCTGAACTAATCTTTCTTTTCGCGCTCAACCGTAATAGTGCACTCGGTCACAAGCGCTGCAATTGCGCCGACGGCAGCCAATGGAGCCGCCAAAACAGCGCCCACAACACCAACGGTCAACGGCATCTCGACGATGGTTTTGCCATCCTTGCCTTTTACCGTAATACGGCGAACGTTACCTTCGGCAACAAGTTCCTTCACTCTTTTGAGCAGGTCCTCACCATTTACTTTGAATTCTTCTTTGTAGGTTTTCTGATCTGACATATGTATTCTCCTTCGCACCTAGTATAGCTGTTACTGGGAGTCTTGTAAGCGGTAAATAGCACCGCTGGCGTAATCAGCAAGGTACAGTTCGCCGTTTGTGTCCTGGCCAAACGTGCTTATCTTGTACGGCGTCTTGAATGCCTCTGTTGTTTTGTATGTGCCGCCGCTTTGTTTTTCCATGAAGTATACTTGGCCGCCACAGTAGTCGCCGTAGAAATACTTGCCCGTCAGGTCAGGATACTTCTGCCCACGATACATATACCCGCCCGTAACCGAGCAGCGCCCTTCGGTGTGCCCATAGGTAAGCGCCGGGAATACATACGTGCTTTTGGCTTTGCAGCCGTCGAGCTTGAACTCTTTATCGCCTTCGTAGCAACGCCAGCCATAGTTATTGCCGCCCTTGCCGGTTGTCTCGACGTTGATCTCCTCGACGTCACCCTGGCCAACGTCGGCGATGTACAGATCGTGCGTTTTGCTATCGAAGCTCATTCGCCACGGATTACGCAGGCCGCTGTCCCAGATCTCGGGTTTGACGCCGGCCGTGTGGGCAAACGGATTGGTACCAGGGACGGTGTACGGCAGTTTCGTCACGTCGATACGTAAAATTTTGCCCAACCACGAATTCATATCTTGGGCGTGTTTTTCAGGGTCGCCAGCCGAACCGCCATCGCCAAACGCGATATAGAGGTAGCCGTCGGAGCCGAAGGCCAGCGCACCGCCGTTGTGGTTGGTGTAGGGCTGCTTCTGCTTGAGAATGATCTGCGCGCTCGTAATATCTGCCGTGTTCGCATCGCCGGATATGTGGTAGCGTGCAACGGTCGTGTTCATGTCTTTGTCGATGTAGTTCACGTAGAAGAAACCATCAGTGGCATATTGCGGCGAAAACGCCATCCCCAGTAGTCCCATCTCGCCCTCGAACCTCGTCTGCGAGCTAATGTCGAGGAACGGCTGGCTCACGACCGTGCCCGTACTGTTGATAATGCGGATCTTACCGCTCTGATCCAGCACGAAGAGCCGCCCGTCACCTTTAACTCCGGTCGAAATGATGCTTGTGGGATGTTCGATACCCGACGCGAAAAGCGCTACCTGCACCTTAACCGGTGACGGCGTCATAGAGGGTGTCGTTACCGGCGAAACCACCGGGCGACGCAGCAAGAGGACGCTAACCAGCACGACTGCAATCACCAGCAGCACGCCTAGAACGATCAACTGAATTCTATGAGATTTCGGCACCGGCGCCTGCCCACCACTTTCCATACGTATATGATAGCACGAGCCAGCGTATACTAGAGATATGCCTAAACCATATCTCATTGTTATCACCGGCTTCCCCGGAACCGGTAAATCAACGCTCGCGGCGCATCTCGCGACCAAGCTCAACTCTGTTGCACTATCCAAAGATACCATCAAAGAAAAGGTGTTTGATACGCTCGGCACCAAAGACCAAGCCTGGTCCCGCCAAGTAAGCGGCACAGCACACCGCATCATGGACTACATCATAGAAGGCGAACTGTCCGCAGGACGATCGTTGATACTCGAGAGTAACTTTAAGCCAGATGTCGATAGCGAACGATTTGCTCGTTTCCAGTCGACATATAACTGTCAGCTCATTCAGGTACTTTGCTGGGCGCAGGGCGACATCCTGTTCGAGCGCTTTATGGAGCGCCAGCGCACCACACGGCACGCAGGACACGTGATCGAAATCAGGGAGGAGCAGCTGCGCGAAGATTTTGCGCCTGGCAAATGCGAGCCACTCCACATCGACGCCCCGCTGCTCGAGTTCGATACGACCGACCTAGAGCACCTCGACGAGGAATCTCTTGTGCGAGATATCCTTTCGTACCTGGAGCGCTAACGAGAGATCACTATGCCTTGCGCAGAGCGTCATAGACCATGTGCATGAACGGATCATTTGCGTTCTTGGCGCTCTCCAGAAATACATCTCTCTCGAGCCATTCATACGACGAGTGCTCCCAGCTCATTGCAACCGTTGGTCGCGCACTGAACGTGGAACGGAAGAGCGAATAGTGCGTACCGCTCGGCGAATACTCGGCGCCTGCATAAAGCCGTTCGGCGCTACCGCCGTCTACTGTAAATCCGACTTCTTCTTGGACCTCACGCACAAGCGCATCGAGAATAGACTCGCCAGGCTCCACCGTTCCGCCAGGGAGGTCAGGGTCATTGCCGAACTTTGGATGATCGTTTCGGTACATGAGCAGGTGTCGGCCGTCACCATCGACAATAATTAGTTTTGCGACTTGTTTCATATACTTATTCTACTCGAGGCAAAGAAAAACAGCCAAGCCGAATGACTCCGCTGCTTTTCATGGCTCTCGTAATATACGAGATTTCGGGGGCGGTCCACCGCTCTCTATATGTTTATGCTATGAGATCATGCAGAACAAAGAAAGGCTCTGCCCCTGGATAGATTGACAAACAAAAAATACAGGAGTATGTATTTAGAATACAGAGATAATCTAAAAATAAACAAGAAAGATTCAACAATGAGTATAGAACAAGGTTCTCCCGATGGCGGGCCGGAAGCCGAGCATAACGATAAAGCAGATGAAAGAAAGGTGCTGCTCGGTCAGCAGGCGGTTGAGTCAAGCGAGCCAGCCGGACAGCAGCCTACGAGCTATACGGAGGCTATGTTAGGACCTCGCGACCGGGACGAGGATGAACCGCCGCTCGAACCATTCAATCCAAATGCTCGGCCTCAGTCTGAACCTATGACCCACGAACAGGCTACTAAAGAAGGCCTCTTGCCTGAAGGCTTCAAACCGGGGGATTACCAGCCAGACAGCAAGCTACCCAATTACAATCCATATAATCCGCCCCAGGAGGTCATTGACGCTAAACTAGCGCAGGCTATTGGATCCGGCCTATTACCCGAAGGATTCAAGGTTGGCGATTATCAGCCAGATGGGAAAAAGCCTTTCTATAACCCTTACAATGAGCCACAAGCGAGCAGACCAACCGGGGAGTCTATAAGCTATACGGAGGCTATGTTAGGACCTCGCGACCGGGACGAGGATGAACCGCCCAGCAGCAATAACAGAGCCTCGTAGCGAGCACAGGGACGACGACCCACTTGGCTCTGGATATCATGCAGATCAGCTAAGGTACGTCGCTTAGATATTGCCAGCATATATAAATTACTTGTGTTGCTAGCTTCTGCATAGTGCATAAAACATGATAAAAGACGGAACGTAAAGCTCCGTCTTTTATCATGGCTCCGGGGGCGGGATTCGAACCCGCGACCAATTGATTAACAGTCAACTGCGCTACCGCTGCGCTACCCCGGAATAACATGATGTATTATACGGATTTTGGAAACAGAGGTCAACAGGCCTGCACAGAGCCAGCTCCTTACTCCTCACAACTACACTGCGTTCGCAAACAGCTCACTCCGTTCCTCCGGGGAACGTCGAGGTTGTTCGGAGTAAGGAGCTGGCTCTGTGCAGTTTTCATTTTTCTCAAAACACAAACCTCCCCCGCAAAGGGGAGGCTGTATCGTGTGTGGGCAATATAGGTTAGGTTTCTATTGTTAGATGCGACTAGTGGATTGCACTAGTTAAAAATGTTTGTCACAAAGTTGATCGTGACGTTGACTGCAGTGTTAACTGCGTTACTGACTGTAACGAAAATGTTGGTACTGATGTTGCCACCATTACCACCATAACCGCTCCCACCATTACCCTGGCCGCGGCCTGGGGCGTGACTAGCTACGTAGCTCAAACAATCTTGCCTGTTGGCAAAGCCGAAGTGTCGGTAACCAGGGTGATCGCACTGGCTAGCAACAACTGGATGATGCGAACCGTGACGGCCGTTGTCACTCGTTGCAGATACAGATGCAGTTGCACCTGTTGCAAGCGAGAGAGCTACAGCAGCGACACCGCCTACCAGCAGTTTCTTTGGCGCTAATTTGCTCGTGAAGGTCATAAAAAATTGTACTCCCTTCCTCGTATTAAATTTACCCACGCCGGCCAATGTAGCAAATGACCATTCTTCGCACAAGCGAGATATTTATACCGACTACAGTAGATGAAATTAGTGTTTTCGGAACCGGAGACCCCTGCTCATTTTGACCTCACGCGCAAGCGAAATTGCCCCAACGGTCAGCAGGATGTACGCCAGAACCGCCATTCCCTGCGCAATAACCTCCGCCGCGGCCAGCTGCAGCACGATCATATATATAAGAGCGGCTAACGCAAGGATGAAACTTGTTCGACTCGACAGCCGTACCACCAGCGCGACAATGCCGTATATAACCACCACCGCCATACCGATGACGCTCAGCATAGCCAACACAAACAAAACCGGGCTCACCGCTGCCGCCACGATAACCTCACGCGCCACTCGCCGGCGCTGCGTCTTGCCGGCAAAGGCGGTGAACCGAGCCCCTGTTCCACTTGGCTTTGTCGGCGTCGGTGTCGACCGTTGAGTGTGTGATCGGCGAATAAAATCAATGTGTTTCATGCTGCTCCATAGTATCATTAGTGAGCTTATAAAGCCTGAGTGTTTGGCTATCGCGCAGCAGTTCAACCCCTGGGAGGGTGTGCAGATAATCATAATCCTGATAGTCGAGTTCTTTGCTCACAAGGATGTAGCCGATATGGAACGTCTGTAGCTTCGCCGCGAGGTCACTATGGCTATCTGCCGCAAGGAGCCTCCACACGGCTTCTCGCGTGGCGTCATGCGTCTGAGGAGCAACGCCGGGCAGTTCTGGGTCGTCGCTGGCAACAACCGTACGGTCGTAGAATGACGCCGCCGGATTGGCGATGATCCGACCGCTAAACCCAAAACTCATATATAAATGCCACGGCAGCACGAGCACGCGCTCACTTCCTGCCTGCGCATTGAGCACACGGTTGGCCGCGAACCAATCCGACGGATACGTCACCGGCCGCAGCTGGCCATGCGCGCCCCACAGTAGCGTCGGCGTATAGAGAAGTGGCAATACGGCCAGCATACCCGCGATAATCCACCGCCGTACGCCGTGCGCTCGCGCCAAGAACCACGCTGCGCCGTACGCCATAAAGTACGCATACGATAGCGCCAGCAATGCTGCAAACTTCTGTGGCTCGCGATATCCCGCAAAGAATGGCACGTGCGCCGTCAGCCACTCCCCGCCCACGCCAAGCGCTAGTATAAGAGATACAACCGCGATGCCGCACGCGACCACTGCGACCGTGCGCTGCTGTCTCCATGCTCGCCACACGCCGATCCCTATCAGGACTGTCGCAGCGAAAAGCACAACTGGCCACGCCCAAATCGCTTCTCCAGGCAGCACATACAAACCGCGCGTCTCCTGCCAAAATCCCTGCAGCCCCAGCACGCTCCCAACCGGCGTCAGCCCGTTGACGTCGACTGTCGAGAACGCCGCACGGCCGGATTGTGTAAATGTGCTGAGCGAATCAGCAATCCTCCCCTGCCCGACAATTGCCGGCACCAGCCAATAACTGCTCAGAACAAAGAACACGCCGAGAACCAAAGCGCCGTATGCCACAAACCGTTTCAGCGCGAGCCGATCGTGCGCCACAGCCGCTGCTGCCGCAACAATCAGCACCGCAACAAATCCCAATGAATGTATCGATACAACGCTCGACGCCGTTATCCATGCCGCCAGTCCAAGCGCGCCCCGCCTATTCGGTTCGTGCGCGAATCTCCAGAGGCTCAGAGCTATCCATGGCAACAATGCATAGCCCAGAAGCACGCCGTACTGCCCCGACATCAGGCGGTCGTACACGAATGGATTGATCTGATAAAAAATACTGCCCACATATATTGCGGCCCGCGGCCCCGAACGTACCTTCGCAAGTAAGCGATGTGCGCCAATCCCCGAAAGTACAAACGCCGCAAAGAGCACCACCTTCTGGAGCACATCAGCCAGAATAACCATGTTCAGCACATGGAGCATCGAATAGAAAAGCCACGTATTGTCGACATGACTCGGCATATGCAGGACGGGCGTAAAAACCATATCCATAGTCAGCACAAACCCGGGTGCCAGGAGCGGCCCCATAATCGCAAGCGCCAGGAGTAGATACGGCGCGTACGGCAGTAGCGAACGAATACGTGTGCGCATACCCCCTACCCTACTTCTTTTTGCGGCGATGCGCCAAGGGGTGCTTGTAAACACCTTCGGCTTCGTACAGCTGCTTGTATTTGCGATGCGTCACGGCAATATACCCACCAGCCACGAGAAGCGTCGTCACCGATATCGCGCGGTTGACGGTAAACCATCGCTGCGGCACAAACTCAGCCAGTAGCTGGATGTCGTAGCCCCCATCGGCATTGCGCGTGCAGCCCGCGGCGTTGTTTGCGCACAGCTTTGCCGGATCGACATACCACGCGTTGGCGTAGTTGCTCATCTCAAAGTGTTCATCCACGCTATCGGCTTTAACTCCAGGTAGCCACGATGCCATGCCGCTCACCTTGCTATTGCGTAGCTCGAGGCGCCACTGTGGATGGTACGACTCACTGAGATTCACCACGAACCCGCTCTTCGCGCCCTTGACGTCCACTTGGCGGTGCGTGCTGTCGATTGATTTTGATGTGATACTCTGCGGTTTTTGCATGGAACGTGCTGGCTCGCTCATGACGTAGAACTGTGATTGCGTGGTTGGGACGGCGATGAGCTTGAGGTTGTCGAACCGTACGGTGTTTTTGGTTGTACCGTTGCTTTCGTAGGCGTGCAGATAGAGTCGTACGTCTGTTACTGTTTCTGGGATGTGCAACCGTGTTGTGTAGGTATGCCACTGCCGGTCATCGATATCCACTCGGTCCTGATGCCCTACGCCCTCACCTGTGTACTCCAGATAGTAACCAGCTTGCTGTGCCGAGTCACCCTGGTAGTCAAACGACAGAAGGTAGTCGGTATCGGACTGGACGGTAACGTTGGTGTACTCACAAGCCGTGTGTTTCGTGGCTTCGAGCTGGAGCGACTGGCCGCCATCGGTGTGGGAGGATTTGCTGACGCCACCCGCAATGCTGCCGTTCTTGTCGTAGTTATTGCAGTCGATGGCCTTGTCTTGCCACGCGCCCTTTTCGAATGACGGATTCTGGATACTATTGCGGTAATCGAACGAGTCGTCTTGCAAACGGAATGTCAGCGAGTTGGACTGCGGGATATCGTGCGTGACGTACTTCATATCGGGCTGCGGAATATCCAGCGAGCCGAGCTGCACCAGCTGCACGACGCGCACATTATCGTAGTGATTCACCGCAGGCGTGTTCGTATCGCTGGCCGACGAATGGAGCGTGAGCTCGCCGTCTTTTGTGTCGTCGGGCGTGGTAACGATCTGCGACATTGTATGCCAGTCGGTGTCGGAGATACCTTGGAACCGTTTGACTGCGCCCTTGTCGGAGTTATTGAACCGGAGGTAAAAGCTGGCCGACTGCGCGTTCTGACCCTTGTAATCGTAGCTGAGCAAGTACGTCGCGTTCGGCTTCATGCCAAACGCCGCGTACGTACAGGCATCGTGACGGCGAGCGCTGAGCTCGAGTGATTGTTTGCCATCGGTTGCGGTCGTGTTGTCGATACGCATGGCGATGTCTGGGTTTTTATCGTAGGCATTGCAGTCGTTCACTTTGTCGGTCCACGGGCCGGACTCGAACGACGGATTGCTCACGATGTTTTTGGTATCGGCCGCAAAGATCTGGAACTTGCTGGCGTTCATAATCGTGCCGATGCGACCACCATTCTTGCCGTCGAGCGGCACAATACTCCCATTCAAGCTCGCATAATATTGAACTCCAGGCTGCATTGGCATATTCCCCAGCGTTCGGTCGTCTGCGGCGTCGTAGTCCTGCACAAGCTGGTCGTTGGCGTACAACTTGCCCGAGCTCGAGGCAAAGAACGTCAGCGTTCTGCCAGTAATACGATACGACAAATTGCGCGGTACACTGTTGCTGTACAGGAGCGGCTTGTTACCGGCAGGTATGGTAACTTGCTGCTGCAGTGATTTTTGCGCGGTGTTGAGCAGCTTAGGGTTGCTGGCATCGGCAAACAATGGCGAGACCGACCCGTACGGCACGCCCTTTGCCTGAGACGTATCGGCCACATAGTTATAGGTCTGGCCAGGTGCGACGCGCTCCATGAACCCACGCGAGTCTTCGCCAGCTCCGGCAGAATCCACGGCGTACACTTTATCGTTCGCGCCTACTCGTGGCGTCGTGTCAAGCACCTCGAGGATGTGCGGACTAACTTGCTTCACTTTGCCGGGGTTTGTCTCCATAATTTGCTGGAGGAAATACGGATTGTTCTTGATGAGCGAGATGTCGTTATCGTACGTCACTGGCGCCACATATCGATCGTAGTATGACTCGTAGATGCCGCTGAAATCGTAAATATACTTCACGTTGTACGGCTGCAGTACATCCACATCCATGGTTTGGAGCAGTAGGTTCTGAATGGAATCTTTAAACTCCGCCGGCTTGACCGCATTCTTTACAAACTGCTCATTCGCAAAGGCGATGTAACTGTCATGGCCGCTGTTCTTGAGCGGCAGATTATCTTGGAAGCGCATCGGAAACTTCGTGAACGCGTACTGGTCAAAGAACGGATACGACAGCACACGATGGTCGGTATCAGGGTGTTGGTCGCCAAAGGTTTTGAACTCAGCAAATTGCTGGCGAATGTTCGCAAAGTCAATCGACTGCGTGTGTGCTTGGAACTTTCCAAAACTTATCACGATAATTATCACCAGCCATCCCGCGACGAGCCACTTGATCGCACCGCGACCCATCAGCCGCGCCATCAGCACGATCAGCGGCAACAGGATCAACGGCGCAAAGTGCCCGACCTCGCGGAACATCGGATACAGCATCGTGAGCGGTCCGAGGTTCAGCAGCTGGAATAGTCCCGTAGCCAGGAATAGCATCAGCAGCATGAAACTCAGCAGGAATACGTCGTCGGCTTGCTTGCGCTTGGCCTTCAGTAGCAACACCACAATCAGCGTGAAGAACAATCCGTACAGCAGGAGCTCATACACGCTATAAAACCGCGATATCAGCGTCGCCTTGGCAAATGAGAAACCAAAGATATTGAGATAGTTGGAATCGGCCAGCCCCTTGAAGGTCGCCTTCGCCGCGGACCCGCTCACTTCGCTCAGGTTCGCCCCACCGAACAAAAAGTTCGATAGCCACACCAGGCTAATCAGCACCGGCAGGCCGCCCATCACCAGCAGATATTTCCAGCGGAAGTCCTCGCTTCGGAACAAAAAGAACATCACGATCAACGCAGCCGCCACGGCAAACAGCTGAATCTGCACGCCAATAATTGTCACCAACAGCCCAACCACCACCGCACTACGCAGGTCCGCCCGGAAACGATACAGCAAGAAATACGTCAGGTAGATAAACGCCGTGTACGAGACGAGATAGTCAACATACCCCGCCGTGAAGTTATAGAAAATCACCGGATTCACAAACGCAACCAGCCCCAGCAGGAACGCCAGCGCCCCCTTCGTATGTCGATGGGCGATGAGGTACGTGACGTACGCGCCAATCGAAAACGTCACCACCAGCACAAGGTAAAGCAGTAGCTCGGGCTGCACAAATCGAAACAGCGATATCACAAATCGGAGCAAGTAATCTGTCGAGTAACCCAGCGGGCTGCCATTCGCATCGCGCGTCCACGATTCTGCTGCTCGCGCAAAAAAATTCCCGATCTGGTCCGGATAATACGGGAACACCCAGTCCCAATATTGCCCCACTCCCCTCGCCGCTCGACTGAGAAGCACCGCAAAAAACAACACATACAGAAGCGCCGCGAGCTTGTTTCCACGCGGCACAAACTTGCGGAGATTGCGCACACTATTCATATTCGACAGCAAACTTTTGATAGGCTTCCTTCTGGGCGATATTACGTTGGCTGGCGTCGTAAAATTGCTGCGCCACCCGATCATATTCAGTATACATATTCCAGAAGACCGCCGGCAGTGCTTCTAGATCGTTCAGGTCGATGCAGTAATTGCCGAGTGCATTGTCGCGAAAGAACGACGCAACCTTTGGCCGATACGCCACGCCCAAGCACGGTGTTGCGTTGAATGTACCCAAGATGTTTGCATGCAGTCGCGTGCCAATCACCAGGTTGAACGAGCCGAGGGTTTGGACCATGTCTTCAAGACTTTTCGCTTTGTAGATCTCGACTGGGACGTTGCTTTCACGCAGCAACGACTCGACCTGCTGGGATGCCCACAGGTCATCGTGTGGCTCGTGGTCAGCTACAAGCATTGGCAGCAGCACAACCTTAAACTTATCAGCTGGAAGCGACGACACAAATGCCGCAATATGCTCGGCGAGCTTCGGAAAGTTCTTTGCTGGATGCGGCACAAAGTACAAAAGCGATATGCCGATCACAAACGGCTTATTCCGCTCTGGCAATGTGTGGAGGCGAGGCCGATAGTAGGGCAAATTAATAGCCAGATCAGGCATCACCTCCACGCCAGCCAGTCCGAGAACCTCGGCGCTGCGGCGTTCACGAGCGATGATCGTATGGCTCAAGCGCGCACTTGCACGCGCAAGAAGCAGCGACCAACCACTCAGTTTACCAATGCCGCAGCCAACGTAGTGAATCTTCTTGCCGAACAGCCGTGCGAGCGAGTTCAGCGCCACCATCTTGTAGAGCGACTGCCGTGGAAACCGGTCACCGTACAACTCCACCCATACATCACCGCCCCAATAAACAATATTTTTGACTTTCAGAAAAACCTTGAGTTTCTTGAGCGCGTCGCGGGGACTGGTTGTCGAAATAGTCGTCACGAGTCCGCGCGCACTTTCCGGCAAGAGCGAATCGTCAGCAGAGTTTATATACAACGTGTGGTGCGCAAACAGCTCAGCCGCTGCCACCAGAAACACATCGTCACCTAAGTTACCCCGCCCGTATGAACCGAGCAGGAGCGTATGTGTTTTCTTGTCGGTCATGCATGCACTCCGATAAAGTCGTACTCCTTTGCTGCGACGTGCTCGACCCGGAACTGGTCGGCGTAGGCAGCGATGGTTTGTTGCTCGTTCCGATAGTCAGTTGGTGCGTTTTCGTAGGCAGCAAGGAGTTCATGGACGACATAGACCAGATTACCAACGTCGCGCAGCGGCACGGTATGAAGGTGCTCGCCAAATACCGAGCGGTACACCGGCAAATCGTAGGCGACGACAGGCGTTCCGACCGCCAGAGCCTCGGCCACCGCAATCCCCCAGCCCTCCTCAACACTCGGAAATACAAAGAGCTTGGCGCGCGACACGAGGTCGTATTTCGTGGCGTCGTCGACATAACCCGCGAGGTCTATCGGCAATTTGTGAGCTGAAATATAGTCGCGCAGACGGTCGAGCTCGGGCCCAACACCAATCATCACCGCGCGAAATCCAGGAAACTGCGCATACAGCTCACGGCACACCGCGACAAAATCATCCACACCTTTCTGTGTCACCATACGACCACAAAAGGCGAGGGTGTAATCTTTGCGCTGCGGTGGTTTCACTGTCGCGAGCGGATTCACAAAGTTACTTGAGAGTAAAATCTCTTGCTTGCGAAAACCGAGCTCGCGCAACCGGTCTGCAACAGCTTGGTTCACAACCACGATCTTGCCGAACCGTTGGCGAATCATCGCAAAACAGAGCTTCTCCTGCAGGTTCGCCAGCTTTGTGTTGAGGGTATCTGGGCGAGGCATGTCCTGGATAATATGATGAATATACACGACCTTCGACTTCTTCGGGGCCTGCGCCATATATACCGGTAGAACGTCGGGCAAGAAGTGCGAGCTGGCCACCAGCAGGTCGCTCCGGTTCACGAACTTATTCACGCGACTGGCCGCCTGCAGAGCGCGCGCCACGTACATCAGTGCCAGCGACTGCTTGAGATTTGTGTCTGGATGGGTAACAGTACGGATACGATTTACCTCTGGGTAGACCTTCTCCTGACCATCCTGACGCGGCATGACGAGGAGCGGGTCGGCCTGTGGCTTGCTATCCAGAATCCAGCCCAGCAGACCGCTCATGTGCATGTCGCCACCGGAGACGTCGCCGGTGAAACAGTTGCGGTAGACGATAAGCTTACTCACGATTCACCCCCAGCCTTGAGTGCTCGCTTGGCGCGCCAATAGCCAACGCCACCGTAGGCGTACTCGGCGGTCTTGAGCACAAGCATGCCAGCGCCGACAACAGGATTCTTAAGGAGCTTGCCCGGGCGCGAGAAAAACAACTTGTAGCGCGCAAGCGGACCCGACTGATCAGTCAACGCCGAGTTCGTCGGATTCTTAGCAAAATATTCCACCGCGTGCTGCGCATAGTAGTACATCTTGCGGGCAGTCTTACCGAAATACAAACGGCCTTCGTTGTGGCGAATAAATTCGCTCGCCCGGGCGATGGCGCTCACAGCCGCAACACGGCGTGATAGGTCCCAATCCTCGCCGCCAGTCATTTCCTCAGAGTAACCACCAACGCGCTCAAACACATCGCGGCGAAAAAACCGAGCAGCTTCGATCGCATCCTGCCCAACATAGTACGAGCGCTCGAGCCGTTTGCACTGCGCCCAGAACCCTTCGCCAAATGACTCTTCCGGTATAATCACACCACCAACCCCCGGGTCGCTTGCCACAGCAACACATGAGCTCACGACGCGCCCACTTAGCTCCATGTCAGAATCGACGATCAATACATAGTCGCCGTGCGTCTGCGTAAATGCAAAGTTGCGCTGGACGGAACGCTCCGGACCTTTATTGAAAACGTGCTCGGTATAGCGCCTGGCAATATCCTTTGTGTCGTCGGTCGAGTTGTTGTCGACAACGATGAGCTCCAGCGGCTGGTAATCCTGCGCTGCAATGGACGCCAAGCACGCATCGAGCGTTTCGTGATTATTCTTGGTTGTGACGATGACCGACACGAGTGGGTTTTTCATAATCCTACTCCTACTGCTTGCTTAAAGTCAGCATAACTTTTGTCGAATGTAATCTGCTTGCTCCATTTCCAGGCCTCGTGACGCATGTGTTCATACATGTCTGGGTGACTGAGGATTTTGACGATGCCGTACGCCAGCGAAGAGGGCGATGGTTCGGTAACGAGCCCGGTCCTATAATGTTTCACGCTGTCGCGCAGCCCATTCACATCGTATACCACGGCCGGCGTTCCTTGGCTCGCGGCTTCGGTAACGGTCAGCCCCCACCCTTCATGGACGGCAGTCTGCAATATAATGTGCGACTTTTGCATGAGCTGAGCCTTCTCTTCTCGGCTTACTTTACCGAGGTATTCGATATCGTCGCGGTACGGACTATTCTCGATCTCGGCCATGACTTTCTCGCCATAGGGCCCGTCGTTTTTGCCGGCAATCTTCATCTGGAGCTCGGGGATAACGGCTTTGGCAATCTCGAACGCCTTTATCTGGTCTGCTGTGCGCTTCATCGCGCGCATAGCACCGAGGCTGAGGACGGTGGGGCGAGCAAACTTCTTGATTGAATCGATATTTTCGGCCGGTTCGATCTCGATACCTTCCGATATGATGTGTGTGCGGTCAGGGCTGAATCCATGTCGCACAAGGTCGCTTGCCGTGCTTTCCGACACCGTCACCACAGGCGTCCTCGACAAGCTCAAGAGTCGGCTTGCCGCTGGCTCCAAGGCATAGTGGCCGATGTGACTCAGGGGAGGTTTTGTCTCGTAGAACCACACTGGGCCCTCCATTTGGTGATAGAGAAGATACTTCTTAGCTTTGCGCTCGAACAATACGCTAAAGTACGGCGCGGCATTTACCTCCTCGATGAGCAACTGATATTTCCCACGCATGTGACGCATGTAGTAGGCGAATGCCTGGAAAGGATGGGTGTAGCGATTCGAGCCAATGCGAATAATCTCGACACCATTCAACACCTCGCGCCGCGGCGCATCGCCATACCCGGACGTCAGCATGGTAACCGTGTGTCCATCGGCAAGCAGTCGCTTTGTAAGTTCGCGCGCGACCACTTCAGCACCGCCCGCCTCAGGATGCCGGTGGTCCTTCCAGGTCAGCCAAGCGATGTTCATGCTAGCTCCGCGCCTCCTCGAAGAGCTCGACCTGTTCCGCAACGTGTTCTTCCGGGCGTACAACGTACAGTGGACGATTCGTCACTTCTGCATGGATGTGCGCAATATACATCGACATCATCCCCAGGCAGGTAAGCACCAGACCAACCATAAAGACCGTCATAACCGCGAGCATCGTCGTGCCGTTTATCCCGAGATGCAGATAGTCGTTAAGTGCGTAACGCTCTACGTACAAAAACAGGCCACCGGGGATACTCACTGTCAGAATAGCTGCGCCAATGTAACCAGCCAGTCGGAGCGGCAACAGGCTGTACGCCGTGAAGCTGTTCATCGCCAGATTCACAAGCTTGCGGAATGTGTAACCCGGCGTCCCAAACTTGCGCGGTTGCTGTTCAAAGTAAATGTAATCTCGTTCAAATCCAAGCCAATCAATAAGCCCGCGCGTGATACGGTTACGCTCTGTAAACTGATTGAACACGTTGATCACTTTACGGTCCAGCAACCGATAGTCGGTTGCGTTGGGCGTAATCTTGGTGTGCGAAATACGCTGCATGATTTTGTAAAATAGCTTGGCGCCCATGCGCTTCACGAAGCTCAGTTTACGCGACTTGAAGACGCCTACAACTACTTCGGACCCCGTCTCCCACTTGCGGATAAACTGATCCATCAAGCTTGGCGGCATTTGCATATCAGCATCCATGATGAGCGCTGCGTTGCCGCGCGCGGCGTGGAGCCCGGCAGTAACGGCAGCTTCTTTGCCAAAGTTTCGGCTAAACCGGATGAGTCGAATCCGGCGGTCCTTGCGCGCAATCTTGTGCAGGACATTAGCCGACTCGTCGTGGCTTCCATCGTCCACAAATACCATTTCAAACTGGTACGGCAACGTGTCGCTGTGCTGTGTGAGCTCCTTGTATAGGAGCGGTAAATTATCGGCCTCGTTATACACGGGCACGATAATGGAAATAAGTGGCGCGTGTGCATGTGTCTTCATGACACCTGTTTCCTCCCCCTATTCTTAATCCAACTACTACTGCCGGCAGCAAGGCCGGCGACCAAAATTATCATACTGAGACTGCCAAACAAAAGGCTTTCGATTACGGCACTTATCGTCGAATGATGGGTAATCATAAGTGCGTACGTAATCAGCGCGCCTGCGATCACAACAAGCGCAATGGAGTAGCGCCGTAGCGCCATGAAGTAAGATACCACAAGATTGACAATTGCCACGGCAAAAATTGTCACACTGAGCAGCGGAAGAAGGCCGGCGAACTGATCATATTGGCCGCCCATTAAAATTCGAATAATCGTCTGCGGCGCCATCACAAACACCGCCAATGCCGGAAGTCCGGTCGCAGCCAGCAAGTAGCAGGACTTCTTGAAAAGCGAGCGATTCTCGGCCGCAGTGTTCTTCAGCTTCACCATCGGCATGAGTACCTGCGAAATCGAACCCGTCAGGAAGAAAATAATTCGCGCAACCGTCGCAATACCGGCATAGAGACCAGCTGTACGTGCGTCGAAGTAATGCTTCACAACCAAAATATCGATGCTGAATTGCAGCGTAATGACGAGCGACGTCACGAGCACCATGCCCGCGTACTTGAGCTCTGGCGTGAGTAGTTTCATATCTGGTTTGCTCAGCCACTTCACATCCGCACCGCGCGTCAGTCCCATACGTCGCGCCCAGTAGGCAATGTAGATAAGTGCGACGAACTGCGCCGCAGCAACACCCCAAATCGCACCAGCCGTACCAAGCCCTGCCACCACGAGCACAACCGAGAGCAGTATCTTTGCCGCCGACGCCAACACATTGCTCATCGATGCCACGCCGAACCCATGCCGCCCGCGCACATACGCACCACGGAAGGTGAACGGCACACTCACCACGATCGCGAGCATCAACACGACGAATGGCAGGGAATCGTCAAACCGGAAAAACTGCTGCAATGGACCCCGAAAGACAAACGACAGCATGAGCAGTAGCAAGCTAACGCCCAGCGCAACTCGCTCCAGATCAAAGATAACGCGGTTACGATGCTTGACGTTGTCGTAGTTCGTTGCCACATTCACCGTCACAAGCCCCATGACGGTCAAGAAAATACTGAGCTGCAAAAAGAATGAGACCAATGTCTGCACTTCACCAAATGCGGATGGCGGAAGCAGCCGGCCAAGAATAGGGTAGTACAAGTAGTTTAAAGCGCCAACGCCAACAGACCCTACGAAAAATATCGCATTATGTCGGAAGAATGAGCTTGATCGCAGCTGCCGAATTGTGTCCGCCAAAAAATGCACCACAGCAATATAGCACATTCGACATGCATGGCCGGGCGAATTATTTCGCCAGTTGCTGTTTGAGATTCTGGAGCCGGCCCTGATACGAACGCGCGGCGTCTACAAAACCTAAAACGTGCAATGCGCCGACGAGCACGTACAGCGCATCGAGCTCGGCGATATCAGCAGCTTGCTTTTCAGCTGCGACAAATTTGACGCCAATGGCGTCGATAAGCCATTTTTCCTGTGACGCTGTTACCGCTTTTGCGACATTGCTCCCTGGCTTTTTTGCGTCTATGTTGCAAACTTCGAGTGAGCGCGCCGACTTGTCTCGCTTGATCAGATGACCCTTCTTGATAAGATTGTCGACATGCACGGCGACAGTCGAGACCGACTTGTAGTTAAGTGCACGCATAATCTCACGATAGCTCGGCCCATACCCATGCTGCGCGATAAACCCTTCGATAAACGTCAAGAGCTCGCGCTGTTTTTTGCTGGGACGACTCTCTGTTTCGTTCATAGCTCAAGCTTCTTCTGCACTTGGCGAGGACCCTTAAATACCCACACTTTATCCATGGCATAATTCCAGAAAATCAAAAACGTCCACACCACGAATTTACCGATAAACGGTGTTAACCCCAGGAAATCCTGCATCGCCCATAACATGCCGTAGGTTATAAAAAAGTTCACGGCCAGGAGTGTACCATAGCGAAATGCGCTGGTCGTAAACTGCTCTCCCATTGCGTTTTTATCAAATACCCAGTAGCGATTAAGCACGTAGCTCGTCACGAGCCCAGCCATATATGCAACCGCCGTCGACTCGAGAAGCCCGGTGTGCAGCGGGTTAAAGAAAAACCAAAACGACGCGTAGTCGACGCCCGAAACGATAGCACTCGTCACCAAATATAGAGTGATCGTCGCGAGTTCACCTGATCGCTGAAGCTTATAAAAATAGGGGGCGCGGTAGTACGGGTGGATCATAGCGTAAGCATATAGTTTATTCTGTTACCATCCTACTACAAGAGGTAGCTGGGGTTAAGGCTTGGCTCTTACTTTTTGCTCATATATAAGCCGGCCAGCGCCCACCAGGTGAGTGCTGTCGGGTCATCGGCCCAGCCGTGGAGGAATATATTAATAAGTGAAATGCCCGCAAAGCTCGCCAGTAACACCGCGGGAAGAATGCCACTGTGTCGCACAATGCTACGGACAACAAGCACATTGATAGCTGCAAATAGTCCCAAACCAATCAAGCCAACTTCCTCAGCAATCTGCACATAGTAATTTTCACTCAAATTTGTACCGGTCGTGTTGTAAAAACTTGCCGGCCCTGCGCTCCCCGGCCCACTCCCTAGCGGATGTCGCACAACATTCGCAATACCGCGAGCTGTCGCCTCCCAGTGCTTATCGTTACTCCCCTCATTGAGGCTGCTGTCCCCAGGACTAGAGTGGAACACCGCTAGTCGTACGCTCGGGATAGTGACTGCCGCCCACCCTATCAGCGCGATCAGCAAAACACTGGGGATTATCAAACGCTTCGTCCACTTCACTACCTCGCCGCGCGGCAGTAGTATCGCCGCGAGCACAACCAGCGCGACAAGAAGCCCCAGCCATGCACTGCGCGACCCAGTGAGATATATCGCCACCATGCCGAGCACAGCCGCCAGAATAGCGATACCATCCCGCCGCTTCTTATAGAGTGCATACAGCGCAGCCGCAACCGGCATCAACATATATGCACCGAGTGTATTTGGTCCACGCATCGTAGCAAATGCTCGGAGCGCGTTTGGGTTCTGGTCGACCAATATATACGGAGAGATCGTCGCGTCTTTGTTGTAGCCAAAGTGCACCAAAAAGTCCTTCGGCAGCACATACACCTGCAAAATCGCCAGCACGCCCAGGAAAATACCCGTCCACAGCAACCACCGTGGCGTCCATTCCTGCAATCGCCGCAGGTAGCGCGGCTTAGCCTCGACAATCACCTGCACAAGGATAAAGATCGCCAAAAACCGCAGGTTCATCATCAGCCCCGCAACAACCGCCTGCGCAGACGCAACCGAAAATACCGCCAGAGCAAGATGCAACGCGACATACAGCGCGATGAGCTTGTTAACCAGACGACCCCATAGTACCCGCGCGACATCTGGCTTCAGCACGCAGTACCACGCCACGATTGGAATGAGTAGCACCAGGAGGATTTCCTTCCACGATTTCCACGCCAGGAGCGGCCCGATGCTTGTCCCTAACCATGTGGATAGAAACGCGTGGACCGGCATGAGTATGAGGATCAGCGCGGCTGCTGCTGTCATTATCCACACGAGATTATTGCCAACAGAATCCCTCAAAGCATCCCGAGCAACATCTGCGCTCCCCGCAGACTGAGGCGCTGTTTGCGCCGAGGGCCGTTGCGAGGGATGCTTTGAGGGATTCTGTTGTCGTTGTTGTTTCACTTCAGTATTCACTTCTCTAAATGATACAATGATATGCAAGGAATTACCTATGCCTACTCGAAACGCTCGTTTATATAGCATTGCTCTCATTCTCGGCGACTTTCTGACGCTCTTCGCCGCATTTACACTCGCCTACGTCGTACGTGTTCAGTTCGATTCGCGTCCGTTGGTTGCGCAAATCCACGGCGTCGACTTCATCTACTCGTCGCTCGTATTGATTCCGTTCTGGATCGTGGCGTTTGCCAGCCTGGGCCTTTACAGCAGTAAAGTGTACGCCAGACGCTTGGCCGAAGTGGGCCGCCTGCTCATCGGAAGTGTCATCGGCATTCTTATCGTGCTGGGCTATTCGTTTGTGGTTGACGAACCAGTCTTCCCTGCCCGTTTGGTTGCGGTGTACGCCTTTGTTGGTTCGTTTGTGTCGCTGGTGATTGCCCGCGAGATTATCCGCCAGGTTCGCACGCTCCTATTCCGTTATGGTCGTGGTGTCAGCCGCGTACTCATCATTGGCGCCAGTGAAGCTGTCGCCGATATAGCCATGCAGCTCGATGATACGCGCCGTTCTGGCTACCACATCGCCGCGATTGCCGGGCCAAAGCGTATTGTGCCGCCACTATTCGAAGGACGACATTTTGCGAAAGTCGAAGACGCACTCACCCACCTCAAGCAAATGCGCATCACCACCATCGTCCAGACCGATCTGTATGACTCGTCTGATCGCAACCAACTGATCATGAGCGCCGCCCAGTCACATCATATCGATTACAACTTTATCCCGGGCGAGCCTGAGTTCTACTCCGGCAAAAATACTATCGACGTCTTCCTTGGCTACCCGGTTATTGCGGTTCATCAGACGCCGCTGGTTGGATGGGGCGAGATCGTGAAGCGCATTTTTGATTTTATCGTTGTCACGATCATGTTGCTCCTGCTCTCGCCTCTCTACCTGTTACTTATCCTCTTGCAGAAGATTCTCAACCCCGGACCGATTTTCTTCGTCAATAAGCGGCTCACTCGCTACGCCAAGCCGTTCGGTCTCTATAAATTCCGTACCATGAAAGCCGAGTATGGCAGCAAAGACGCCGCTGAAGATTTCCGCTCTATGGGTCGCGAAGATCTGGCACTGGAGTACGAGCAAAACCGCAAAGTCGTCAATGACCCGCGCATTACAAAGTTCGGCAGAATCCTCCGCGCCACATCGCTCGACGAGCTTCCACAACTCTTCAACGTCTTCCGGGGTGAGCTCAGCCTGGTGGGCCCACGCCCAATCCTGCCACAAGAACTCTCCCTCTATAAAGGTCGTGGTGCGTTACTACACAGCGTCAAGTCAGGCGTTACCGGTCTGTGGCAAGTGTCTGGTCGCAGCAACCTCGCATTCGATAAGCGCGTCGAGCTCGAGCTGTACTATGCACAGAACTGGAGCTTCTGGCTCGATATCAAAATCATGCTCAAGACCATCCCATCCCTGTTCAGAAAAGGATCGGCACGGTAGTCACTTGAAACGGGAAGGGCGAAGCTAATGTCGATGCAACGTGCGGAAGAGTCGAGCACCGAAGCGAGGCGTACCGGTGGCGTACGTCGAGCTTCGAGCGGAGACTCTGACAAAACGGTGCGCGGTAGAAGCGAGCTGAAAGTTGCCATTGTCTGCGACTGGCTCACCAACATGGGCGGCGCCGAGAGGGTCGTTTTATCCGTCGCCAAAGCATTCCCCGGCGCGCCTATCTACACCTCCGTCTTTGCCCCAGAGAAAATGCCAGCCTTCAAAGGCCTCGATATCCGCCCTACCTACCTACAGGGACTCCCGCGGTTTCTCCGTAACCGTCACCAACTCTTCCCTGTTTTCAGGGCACACGCTTTTTCGCACCTTGATTTGAGCGAGTACGATATCGTTATCTCGCTCGCGAGCGCAGAGGCGAAAGCCGTCCGCGTCCGGGACGATGCCACACACATCTGTTACTGCCATACCCCAACGCGGTATTACTGGAGCCACTACGAAGAATACAAGCGCGAACCGGGCATGGGCTTTCTTAATCCCCTCGTCCGCTTGGCCATACCACCGTTTGTCGCGTGGATGCGCAAGCTCGACCTCAAGGCCGCAAAGGGCGTGGACTACTTCATCGCCAACTCGACGACCGTCGCCGAACGAATCCGCACATACTACCACCGCGATTCAATTGTCATGAACCCTCCAGTCGAGACCGACCGTTTCAAAGCGCTCGACATACATGGCCCACGCAAAGGGTTTGTTACTCTCGGTCGCCAAGTACCGTACAAGCGAGCCGACTTGGCCATCGCCGTCTGTAATGAGCTCAAGCTACCCCTGGCTGTATACGGCGATGGAAGCGAACACGAACGCTTTGTTGCCATGGCCGGTCCGACCGTTACATTCCGAACCGACGCCTCCGACGCAGAAGTCGCCGAGGCACTCGTACGCGCGGAGGGCTATATCTTTCCACAGGAAGAAGACTTTGGGATCGTCCAAGTCGAAGCCATGGCTGCCGGCACGCCAGTCATCGCCTACGGTGTTGGCGGCTCTCGTGACGCGGTTGTCGAAGGCAAAACCGGTCTCTTCTTCGACGAACAAACTGAGGCCTCGCTCAAAGATGCCATCATACGCTTCCAGAAACTCACCTTTGACCACGACTTCATCAGAAAACACGCCGAGCAGTTTAGCGAACAGCAGTTCATCACCAAGCTCCAGGCATTTGTCCGTAGCAAAACTACCTAGGCGTACTATATAATACGTCTCTGTTCTATCCGCTACTATCCGAGAGGACATTTGGTGTCCAAGCAGCTCTCGCGACTTGTCATTGAACAAGTTGCTACGTTCCAAAAGCACGGCGCCCGGACAACCCTGCGTCATAGCAAACAAGTTCGTAATGACGCGCTGGCTCTGTGGCGAAGCAACCACACCCAGGCCAACCAGCAGCTCTGGCGCCTTGCCACTCTCGCCCATGGTGCGATCGTGGCATTGGCCGGCAGCTGGGACCAAGCGCGGCTGTACTACGAGACCAACCCCGACCAAGTGCTGTTCGAGAGCACACGCTATCCGCACCCCGAGACGACACACAACATCAAGCTGGCTGGGCTGATGCACATCAACCTGGCAGTAGCACACATCCGTTACGGCGGGCCGAGTGCCTTGCAAGCGCCTGCTGTTGCCGAACGCGGGTTGGCTTACTTGGCGGAGATTGAAGATCCATGGGTAGCCCGGTGGCATGGCATCGCACTGGCGGCAAAAGCTTACGGCCAGCATGCCCTAGGCGGCAAGGCCACTGCCGCGGCGTACGCCGAGCAAGCGCTTCGCTACACCACGGAAGCACAGCCCGAACTCCGCAAGCTCCTGACCGCCCTCAGTAGCGGGCGAAAATCCAAGCACATCAAGCCTGACGGGTTCCAGCCCAGCGAGTGTCTGTACTACTTCAACGGATAGAACAAGGAAGGCCGCCCGGCTGTGATTGCTGGGCGGCCTTCCGCAGAAACCTCAACAGAGACGCATACTTGACTTATTATTAAGCTTATGTTAACATAAGCTTTACCGCACCTTTCGCAACTGGGATTGGGGGAAGCCATGCGCTTTGACGATTTGGGTGACACGACCGCATACCTGTGCGTTCCGCTCACACTCATCGTGAGCTACCGATTCGTCCTGCCGTGGCTTTCGGGCTGGGGTAGGATCTACTACTACTTTCTGTTGAGCTGGTCGGTGCCGTATGTTATCGGCAACGTCTGCGACACTCAGAAAATCGGCTCGCGCTGGGCTCAGTGGCATCTACTGGACCTCAGCTACGAGCCCTGGGCCATGACCCTCGGCGCGACGATCTACGTGCTCGCCATGCAGGTGGCACGTCGGCCGTACAGCCAGCGCTCCATCCTGATCAGCTCGGTCATCTCGGTATTCGTCTTCGTCTTCCTGGCGTACGGCTACGAGGTTAAGCAGAGCTGGGAGGCATGGGAGCGATTCGGCTCAAGCATCGACTGGTCGGACTACATCGTCTACGCCGTCGGTGTGGCCGTGGCCCTCGCCCCATTCATTGCATTCAGGTGGCTTCGGCCAGTCCTGAACGCCCAGCACAGCTAGGTGCGAAGGGCGGCCCTGCGGCCGCCCTTTTGCATGTCCTTATTTCTTTTCTTCTTGGACCTTCGTCGCGATAGTCTTTACATTCTGCGACAGATCTTTACGAGCAACCAGAATACCGTGCGGCGTGTTCACAACGACGATATTATCGAGACCAATAACGGCAACCGGTTTATCTTCTTCGTTACGAAGATATGAATTCTCCACACCTTCCAGCTCGACATAGCCCTTCATAAAGTTGCCCTGCTGGTCAGTTTCGCTCACCTTATGCGCGTCGTTGAACGAACCGATGTCCATCCAGTCAAACGATGCCGGCACAACCATCAAGTTGTGCGTCTTTTCCATCAAGGCATAGTCGATGGCAATCTTCTCAAATGACAAGAACGCTTCTTCCAAAGCCGAATTGTCAGATGTCTCGAGCAACTTCTCGTAGTTTGCTTTGAGGTCCGGTGCAAACTCTTCCATTGTTCGCAGGAATGTACTCACCGATCCCACAAAATACCCCGCGTTCCAGAGGTATTCACCGCTCTGAACATAGTCCTGAGCCGTATCAAAGTCGGGCTTTTCCTTGAACATCTTTACCGAGTGCACGAAGTCATTGCCCTCAACCAAACCGTCCTTCTGAATGTAACCAAAGCCAATTGCCGGGTAGGTTGGCTCGATACCAACCAGTGCGATGCGGCCTTCCTTGCGCGATACTTCATCGGCTACCTTAAACGAATAAGTGTACCCCTCGACGTCACGAATGTAGTGGTCGGCATGCATAAATGCAATCGGCTCGTCGTGGTCATGGCGTGACTGAATATGATGCAGCGCAATCACAAAACACCCAGCGGTGTCGCGACGGCCTGGTTCGACAATGATGTTATCGTCGCTGAGATCTGGCAACTGCTGCTTCACGAGTTCGAGCTGTTCGGCGCCAGCAGTGACGACGTAGATGTCCTTGCTGAGTTTCTTGGCTCGCTTGTATGTTGCCTGTATAAGTGAATCGCGATCGACCAGACTAAGGAAATGTTTTGGATACTTGCTTGTGGATAGTGGCCAGAGGCGTGTGCCTGAACCACCAGCGATAATTACGGTAATCATGTTGCCATTATAGCCTGCTCGGCAAGCCCTGGCTAACCAGCAAATGGTTCGGTTGGCGGAACCTGACGGAAAATTATCTTATTGTAGACGACGTAGTTGAGCACCATGATCATGGCGGTCGCTACTGGCTTACTAAATGCCGGTCCGATGGCGATACTCGCGGCAAAACTCACAATAAAGTTCGTGAGAAACAGGTTGAGAACCACGAGCACACCGTACTGGAAGGCCTGACGCGATGACTGCTTAGCTCCCTTGGGTGCGTCGAACGTCCAGATCTTGTTGAGCGTAAAGTTCACGATGAGCCCGAGGAGGAACGCCGTCGTCGTCGCAACCGTTAATTGCACGCCAAATGCAGATTGCAAAATCAACAACAGTCCGTAATCAATCCCGAATGACACAATACCCACCACGAAAAATTTTCGGATCGATACATCTGTTACGATACGATGAAGAATAGTCGGCATGCCCACATAGTAGCAGATATTTTGGATGAGCATGAGCGGATTGAAAATAAGCGAGTATCTTGCTATAATTTTGACAGTAAAGCAATGGTAGTCGGACCATGAAGATAGCCAGAAAACCCAAACACATCCCCAAAAAAATTATTCTCCTTGCCCTCGGGCTCGTCATCTTAGCTGGTGCGGGCGCCTATGGCCTGTACCAATCGCAGCGCGCCAACAAAGTACACTCGTCAGCTGATTCCCCTATTCGTCAGACCAATAGCGTCGACTACAATCCGCCGACGCAGGACGAACAGAAACAGCAAGAAGACACCAAGACGGACGTCATCAAGAAAAACGATCAATCCGCGCCGCCGGCCGACTCTTCTATCACCGTCACGCTCTCGCGTGCCAATCAAGGCGGCAAGGGCCTTCCACTCAATATTCGCACCATCATAACCGGCGCCACAAATGGCACCTGCACCGCAGAGCTAACCAAGACTGGGCAACCAACCGTCAAGAAGACATTCCCTATTATCGTCCAGGCCACCTACTCTACCTGCCAGCAAGCCGATATCGCTGCCTCGGAATTTAGCGTCGATGGCGACTGGGCGCTGAGCGTCACTGCCAGCAACTCTGCGACAACCTCTAAACCCGCCACTGGGAGCGTAACAATCACAAAATGACATCACGCCACTTTACTTCTTCGTTCAAGCTCAAGCTGATTGTGTCAGCCATTGCTACACTTGCCCTCGCAGGTGGCATCGGCCTTACTGCTGCGAAGGCGCTGAGTGGTAGCGATTTCCGCGCCGGTCGTATCATTGACGACGTCGTCTTCTATAACAAGAACGCAATGGGCGTCCAAGACATCCAAAACTTCCTGAGCTCCAAGATGCCAAGCTGCGACAAGTGGGGCACCCAGAGCTATTCCGGCACGACACGACGCGCCTACTCTGAAGCTCGAGGTGTTAAATTCCCGCTCGTCTGCCTGAGCAGCTACTATGAGAACCCAAGCACACACGAAAACAACCTCACCAAGACCGACGGTGTCGATGCGCCAATCCCTGCTGGTGGTAAGAGTGCGGCCGAGATCATCTATGCCGCTGCCCAGCAGTACAATATCAACCCGCAAGTACTCCTCGTGTTACTCCAGAAAGAGCAAGGCCTCGTACTCGATGACTGGCCGTGGCCTATCCAGTATCAAGGCGCCACCGGCTATGGCTGTCCAGACAACGCCGACTGTAATGCCAACTACTATGGCTTCTACAATCAGGTCACCGATGCGGCGTGGCAGTTCCGCCACTATGCCGACAACCCTAACTCATTCAACTTCGTAGTCGGCAACAACTACGTCCAATGGAACCCAAACTCCAGCTGTGGTGGCAGTACCGTCAACATCCAAACGCAAGCAACCGCGTCACTCTACAACTACACGCCGTATCAGCCAAACCAAGCTGCGCTCAATAATATATATGGTAGTGGTGACAGCTGTAGTAGCTACGGTAATCGCAACTTCTGGCGCTACTTCGTCGACTGGTTTGGCTCGCCAAATGCCGGACCGTTCGAATGGCAACCTGGTCGCATGATCATCACCGACGAAGGCAAAAACGTCGAAATGCCAACAGATGCGCTCCATAAAGGCGAACGACTCTTTGTCTCGCTTGCCGGCACCAACGCTGGCTCCGAAATATGGTACCGCGACGGCGTCAACCCAATCGTCCTGGGTACGACTCGACCAAATAACCGTGCCAGCCAATACTGCGACATCGAATGGCTCGCCATAACCAGCGCCTGTAACCGCGCCGCACGCACCGATGAAGCGCAGGTCAACCCTGGTGGCACATTCCACTTCGGCTTCTACATTCACGCACCGAACCAAGGTGGCCAGTTCCATGAGTATTTCCAACCGCTTCTCGAACGCCGCGCCTGGATAACAAACGACACCGGATTCAACATCTACGTCAACAGTACTGACTTCTACAACTGGCAGTGGCTCTACTTCAATGCCTACACCGACTCGAGCAAGACAACACCAGTCAGCATGGACAATCTCGCGCGTGGCCAGAAGGTCTACCTCGAGCTGAAAGTCGTAAACCGCAGCGCAACAGTCTGGACCAATAGTGGTTCAACTCCAACGCGCCTCGGTACACAAAACCCGCAAGACCACAACTCGTTCGTCTACGACCCGAGCTGGCTTGCAACCAATCGCCCAGCCAATATCAGCGAAGCATCGGTCAAACCAGGCGATATCGGTACCTTCGCCTTCACCATCCAGGTCCCGAACCAAACTGGTGAATTCCGCGAATACGTCAAACCCCTCATCGAGTCAAAGGGTTGGATGTACGACAATCCGAACCACATTTACATGCACGTGACGCATTAGAAGGTAAGGTACGCACAGCCCTGCATCATTTACTCAGAGCAACATCTGCGCACCTTTGACCGAAAGAAAAATAGGGGTGGCAGTCGGCGGGGTGGCCCCAGGTTTTTGCCCGCAGCGTGTACTCACGCGAGGACAAAAACTAGGGGCGGACCGACTGACAGGACCCCAGTCCGCTATTAGTAAATGGCGAGCCGCGCTTCAGCCTCTATACATCGCCTTCCGGCCAACAAAATTCCACATATACACCACAACCGTGGCTAAACATTTTGCGATCAAATACTGCATACCCAGCAACGACACAAGCACCCACATACTGGCGCTGAGCAGCCCCAACCCGACAAGGCCAACCGCGCCAAAGAGCAAGAACTCGACCATTCGCGAGCTGAGCTTTGAATCCTTGAAGACATACTTGCTGCTGAGCGCGTAGTTGACGATAAGTCCAGCCACAAAACCACCAGCGGCAGCCCACAGATAATACACGTGCAGCGCGTCATGCAAGAGCACTAATGTACCAAAGTCAGCCACCAGGCCGACCATCGCCACCACAAAATATTTCGCAAACTGCGTGGCAGTCGTGGCGCCATTTTCGCCCACGTATTTGGTCAGCTTCCCCTCGATAAATTCCTGCATAGTACCTTTAAGTCTAGTCCAGTGACCCCAGCAATGCAAAAGAACACTTTCGGAACTTTACAATGAACACCTGCTAGACGATTTTTCGAGAATGTAGCATAATTGTTATCGAGATATGCAACGTTACGACGTGGTCACTATTGGAGGGGGTTTCTTCGGCTGTAGCCTTGCGCTTCACCTTAAAACACCAAAAAACAGGGTACTCGTTCTCGAAAAAGAGAACGACCTTATGACGCATGCCAGTTACAACAACCAAGCACGTGTCCATGGCGGATACCACTACTCTCGTAGCTTGCTGACGGCGCTGCGTTCGCGCGTCAATCTCGGCGATTTTATGGAAGAATACGGCGACGTTGTCGACAGCTCATTTGAAAAATACTACGCCATTAGCCGTATGTTCTCGAAAGTCTCAGCGCGACATTTCTATTTATTTTGCAAACGTATCGGCGCCGAGATAGAGAAAGCCCCGCCTGCAGCGCGAAAGCTTTTCGATGACAACCTCATCGAAGATGTCTTCAAGGTTCGCGAGTATGCTTTCGACAGCCTCAAACTCCGTGCCATTATGCGCAAAAAGCTTGAGGAAGCTGGCGTAGAAGTGCGCTTTGCGACCGAGGCAGAGTCGATTGCACACTCCGCTGACGGCATCAAGCTGACAATCACCGACCTCGGCACCGGCAACCAATCACTGGTCACCACGCCGCGCCTGTTCAACTGTACCTATTCGCACATCAACAAGCTCCACAACCGCTCCAACCTCCCCTACACCCCGCTCAAACACGAGCTGACCGAGATGGCGCTTGTAGACGTACCGGATGAACTCAAAAACGTCGGCATAACGGTCATGGACGGCCCATTCTTCTCTGTTATGCCATTCCCCTCTCGAGGACTGCACACACTTTCACACGTCCGCTACACTCCCCATGTAGAATGGCGAGACCAGGAAGGCTCGTGGCGTAATGGGCACCAATTCTTGCGCGACAACAAGCCACCGACGGCATTTCAGAAAATGGTTGCCGACGCGCGCCGGTACGTGCCAGCGGTCGGTAAGTCTGCGTATGTTGATTCACTCTGGGAAGTCAAAACCGTGCTCACTGCCAGCGAGCAGGACGACAGCCGCCCGATCTTGTTTTCGCAAAATCACGGCGGTATTCCAGGCTACACAGTGGTAATGGGTGGTAAGATTGATAATATCCGGGATGTCCTGATGGAGGTAAGTAGTTAATGGCCAAAAAAACCGTAATCGACACGTTCGTATCCGTCGCAACCACACTTGATGTGGTCGATGAAACAACCAAAAAATTCCTCACCACAACACTCAGCACACTGAAGAAAACATACGCCAACTACGAACTTGTCATCGTCGCAAATGGCCTTCCAGATGACGTCGTCGAAGACGTAGCCGAGCTGCTCAAGAAGTATCCGTGCATTCGTATTATTCGGTTGTCGCGCAACTACAACCAAGAGGTCGCAACATTTGCTGCCATCGAATCGGCCATTGGCGACTACGTTATCGTGACTTCCGCGCAGAATGATCCGCCGAGCGCTATTCCGAAGCTGGTCGACATCTTGCGCGCCAAGAATGACATCGTCTTCGGTGTAAGCAGCGTGCCGCTTCCCTATCCGTTCCTCGCCAAGCTCGGCCGCAAGTGGTTCTTCTGGTACAGCGGCCATTTCCTCGAGGTGAACATCCCGCTCAACACCACCTACCTTATGGGGATGAATCGCCGCGCCATCAACGCGCTTACCCAAATCAAAGGTCATCATCGTCACATTCGCCACATCAGTGCGCAGGTCGGATTCAAGACGGCCAACTACGAATACGAGCCGAAGTTCGACACTGGCTTCGCCAAGCGCGGCTTTATCAAAAGTGCCAACCTGGCGCTCGAGATCGCCGTCAGTTACTCTCGTCACCCACTTCGGCTACTGAGCAAGATAAGCCTGTTGGTGAGCGCCCTCAACGTTATCGTTGCGCTCTACACGGTTGTTACCTACCTTGCTCGCGATGGCCACGTCGCTGAAGGCTGGACCACCATGACGCTTGAGATGTCCGTCATGTTCTTCTTCGTCTTCCTTATGCTCGCCGTTTTGGCGGAATACATCGGTCAAATTCGCGAAGAAATGCGCGACCAACCACCGTACCACATCATGGAGGAGCTCACCAGTAATGTTCTCATCGCCGACGAAACCAGGCGAAATATAAGTAAATAAAATAGCCCGTTGGGCGATTTTAAGATATAATGCTGTTCGTCATCACCTCGAGATAGGACAGGTTCATGTTCGAAAAGAACGATTCGCAGGCGCAGCACACATGGACCGGCGCGACGCCACACGTCACGCTGACCGGCACTGCGAAGAGAGAGTACTTCACCTACAGCTACACACTGGAGGTCCGCCGCTCACGTAATGGGTTCGTTGGCCGCCGGACGGGAACCGTCACCGAGGAGGCCAACCCTGACCGCCCGCCCTACAAGCACGGCCGTTCCCGCGGCGGGCCTTTCGCGCTCGCCACCCGGTACGCCTTCATGACACCGCATCAGCTCCAAGAGTGGGTCCAAAAGCACAACGCCAGCAAAGCATGACACCAGGTGCGGCGGCTCACACTCGAGCCGCCCACCTAGCTAACTTCAGAACTTTATTCTATACTAGATACAACTTATAAGGGGTAAAACAATGGCCGTATCGCCTGCAGCAAAGATCCGCAAAAAGAACCAAAATTGGGAATTCCCTGACTTCGAGCTCAACGAACTCACCAAGAAAAAGAACAAATACGCCGTCTGCGTCTTTGTCATCAATGAAGGTAAAAAAGTCCAAGGTCAGCTGAAGCGCATGGCAAAATACGCCGACATCATCGACATCATTGTTGCCGACGGCGGAAGCACTGACGGCTCACTCGAGCCAGACTTCCTTAAGCAACAAAAGGTTCACGCGCTTCTGACCAAAAAAGGGCCGGGCAAATTGAGCGCTCAAATGCGCATGGCGTTCGCCTACGTACTCAGCGAAGGCTATGACGGCGTTGTCGTGATGGATGGCAACGGCAAAGATGACATCAGTGCCATCCCAGCGTTTGTTGAAACACTCGAGGCCGGATACGACCACGTCCAAGGTTCACGATTTATCCCTGGCGGCAAGGCGATCAACACACCGCTTTCGCGCGAAATTGGTTTGCATTTGATTCACGCGCCACTTATCAGCCTGGCTGCGGGCAAACGCCACACCGATACAACTAACGGCTTTCGCGCCTATAGCGCCCAGCTCCTTTCGGACGAAGCCATCGCCGTTTTTCGTGACATCTTCCAGACGTATGAGCTGCATTATCACCTCAGCATCGAAGCTTCACGCAACAAAGATTACAAGATTATCGAGATCCCAGTCACTCGCAAATACCCAGCCAAGGGCAAAACTCCAACAAAGATTAGTCCGGTCAAGGGTAATCTCCATGTCATGGGTGTGTTGCTCAAAGCCGTTACTGGCAAATATCGCAAGAAATAATTTCAGTTTCTCGCCAATTTAGTTTATAATATCCGTCTGTCAGACTCCGTTTTCTCTAGGAAAAGGACCTGGAACATGACCGGATCGCTGTTGGTATCCGAAGACCGTCTCGACGAGATCCTCGCCGAGGTGCCCGAGCTGAGTGAGGTGCTCCCCAGGGTTTCCCTGGTGGCCGTCTCCAGCGCGATGTACTGCCACCCCGAGGGTAAGGACAAGGCCCGCTACACGGCGGCGCTGGACACCGTCCGTTCCTCCCGCGACATGGGCGTCAAGCACATCATGATGCTGGACGACTCCTCGCCGGAGTACGTGGGTGTCGAACTGCACAAGGCCGGGGCGATCGTCGTCCCGGTGCGCCACGAGACCGAAGGCGGCCTGGCGCGACCGTACCTGACCGCCGCCCGCCTGATCGATCGCACCAACCCGCGTGCGCTCATGGTCAAGGTGGAACCCGAGAAGAGGCTCTTCGGCTACAACGGGAACACCTACGTGGAGCTCATGGAAGCGTCCCGCAAGTACGACGTCATCACCGGCGTCCGCGGACAGGACGCGTTCGAATCCATGCCGGACTACTTGCGGCTGACCGAGTCGGTCCTGGCCGTCACCATCCGCGACCTGACCGGCACGTACGACGCGGCCTCCGGGATCATCGCGCTCACCGCCAGTGGCCGCGAGATCTTCTGCCAGACGACCGATGCCGCCTGGCAGTACCTCATCAAGACCCCCGCCGCGGCCCGTGTGGCCAGCCGAAGGGTCGGCGAGGTGGAGGTCTATCTCGAATACCACCCCTCGATGGTGGCCGAAGAGAACGGTGACGAGAGCGTCGACGCCAAGCGACGGCAGCAGTTCCGGCTCATGCTGGAGTGCGCCATCGAGACGGCCGGCGGGGAGCGCTCGCTCAACGAACGTCAGCGACAGAGCGTGGCCTGCGCCCGCAACTTCATCGAAGCGCTGCAGCGCGTGGCCGAGCGAATCTGACAGGTCCGCCCCAACAACACACCTACAGTGGGCGGATCACTGACCCCGGGCGCAGAACATCGCGCCCGGGGTCACCACCCCATGAGCTTATCTAATCAGTAAAGACTTTAAGATTGGCATCCGACGTATCGAGCAATGTCCACTCGGCACTTGTCACATCAATAACGCCCTTTGTCGGCACCAGCGAGTACGTCCTCAACCGAAGATACGGCGCATCATTCAGCTCGCTCACCACGACCGGGAATGTCATTTCGTTCGCATACGGCTTCAGCGAAACGGCCGTAGACGAATACGTATTATTGGACTCAATCATAAACCTGACCGTCTTGCCAAAGATTGGCACTGCCGAGATCGAAGACGACAACTTGTAGTGCAGCTTCACGAGCACCACCACGCGCTTCGGTCGAGGGTGGAGCAACACATCCTGTGGCGCGCCGTAGCCTTTTGCCTTCGTGTCAGCATCTATCTTTGCGTATTGTTGCTGGTCGGTCTTTTTCTGGGATGCATCAGCCTCGGGACCATTATTCTCACGGCTCAGGCGGTCAACCGCAACTTCTCTATCAAACTTCTCGACGGTTAAATTATCGTATTGCTCGAGATTCAACCTTCGGCGATTATCCATTGCGATCCCAAAACCAAGCATGCGTTCACGCTGTTCAGCGTTGAGCTGCTGCGTGTAGGAATCGAGGTCTGGCACGTTGTCGAACGATGGTTTTGGCAAGTCGATCTTGTCGTTATTCTCTACCTTCAGCGGCTGCCATGCCTGCGACTGTGTGTGTTGCTCGGTCCACGCTTGATCCTTCCGCTTCCAGACAGCGTATGTCGGCGTCTGCTGGACTACCTCGTAGTTCCGGTCGATCAGCGAGTAGAGATCCCAGTGCTCGTTCTCCATCCAGCTCTCCCAGGCGAAATAGCGTTGCGTGAACGTCATAACAAATTGTGGCTTGGCGTTCTTGAAATCGTTCAGGTAATCGTCGCGCCGCTGTTGGCCGAGCGCGTGGATGATGTAATCGTATCCACCGCGGCTCGGATTCATAATGCCCATCTCTTGGTTCAGCACGCCAGTGTAAAATGACCAAACTTTGGTATTGTCATGCTTGAAATCTTCCGCGATGATAAGCTTCTCGGACGCGCCGTCGTGGTCGGGGCTCAAGGTCACGTGACCCTGGAGCGTTACGTAGAGCTTGTCGCCTTTCTTCTCAACGCTACGGACTATCTGCCGTCCAGCACGGGCGAAGTACACAATCTGCCTTGGACGCACAAACGAATCGTGCTCACTCGAAGCTACAACGAGTTGATTGCCGCCAGCCTTTACACCATGCTCGTAACCGTTGTCGTTTACGTCGGCAATCGACACGGTGTTGTCCGCCTGAATAATCGGTACGACCATCTGATCGATCATCTTCCACTCACCGCCGAGGACATTCGTATCTGCGCCCGTTATGTAATCCCTGGCACGGGTAAACGCCTCGCCGATAACAAGCTTCTGCTTCATATACGTCGTCAGTATGACGCCACATGCAATGCCCGCAACAATAAACGCAACCGCCAGGCCCCGCCAGAATGTTGCCGGTCGTAGCTTGAACCGCTTCTTCATCTTTCCAAGCTCAAACCCCCACGTGCCCGCACGCCGCCAGCGCTCCCCCAAGATGACGAGCGCCATACCTCCCACGATAAGCCCCATACGCGCAATGGCAGATGCCTCAGTATTACTGTAGTAGCCAAGCATAGAGATCATAGCAAACGCGCCAGCTAACCATGCATATACGAAGGCATGCACTTCGCTCCGGTACCTAGTGAGCTTGTAGATTCGCACCCCCAAGAACAACGCCGCCAGCGCCACAGCCCACATGAGCAAAAGCGGCACGTCGGTTGCAAATGTCTGCAGCACATTCCCCGAATGAATGTATGTGTTTGGCGGCACTCCAAAGTACCAGAACTGATCGGCAGGAATATCGACAAACGCGTACTTGATCGGCTCCAGCGGGTTCCCGTGTGTGATGATAGATAGGGCCACAAGCAGTAAAACTCCCGCGCTCACGCCTGTGCGCAGGAGGCCAAGCCATCGGGATTTTTTCGGTTCACCCTTCTGAATTGGATAGACGATGCGCGCAATGACGTACGCCAGCATCGCCGCAGCACCAAATTCCGTACCACACAGCAAACTTGCGGCCAGCAGCGCGCCCACACACACTTCATACCAAGTTAGCGCCATGGCTCCTGTAGAACTCCTTACGACTAATCGGTTGAGCCGCTTATAATTCAGTACAACTGCGAGCAAAAACACCGGCATGACCGAGCGCACGCCCAAGATCGACGTAATAGGCAGCACCAACGACGGTATAACCAACAAACTTATGGCCGTAATAACCACACTCATACCCAGCGCCAGTACGAACCGCCGACGCCACACATAGAACACGGCAAACAGCGACGTGATAAACAACAGCGGCGACATCAGCCACCGGCTGATCTCCTCTGCGAACAACCCCTGCCCAAAGATTGCATAGAGCGGCAAGTGTAGAAATGGCACGCCCACTCCATGGAAAAAGTTAAAGTCTCTACCGATAACCTGACCATCCATCAATCTACGCAGTGGGTTAAGTAACTGAAACGCCCCGTCCTGGGCTGGCCCATCAAAGTACAATGCGTTATTCAACGCGAGTACAACAGCAGCGAATGCCAAAACCGCCAAAAGTATAATCGAGCCTATCAAGTAGAGATGCCGCGTCGCTATCCTATGCTTCGGTTTCTTTATACGTTTGATTACTTGCGCAAGTGCTTTGCGAACACGAGTGACAGATGGTTGAGCCATGCAGAAATTTTCCCCTAAAACTTCTCTTCATTATACAGTTCGCAACCCTGTCGACCAAAGCATGACCAGGGATATTTTACAAAAATGTAACTTCATTGTACACTTAGCGAGTCCGAAAAACCGATTTCGAGGAGGCATCATGCCCAGGGTTGTCAACCGTGAGCCCATCGTCCAGACCGGCGTCGCGGCCGGCGCACTCCCCGTCCAGCCCGGCAAAGTCGCCGGCATCTCCAAGATGGTCCACCACGAGAACTTCGCGAGCGGCGGCTACGTCGTCGGCCACAGCGTCGCCACGCACCAGCCCGGCGTCACCACCCCGGAGCACAACCACCGCGGAGCGGACGAGCTGTTCCAGGTTCTCAGTGGCTACGGCATCATCACCGTGAACGGCACAACGCACTACGTCCAGACCGGGGACTCGGTCTACGTGCCGGCCGGTGTGATGCACAAGGTGGCCGCGGCGCCCAACAGGGTCAAGCTCTTCACCGTGCTCTCCGTCGTGACCATCGCCCCGGGTCACGAGAAGGACCGGCAGCCCTTGCTGCCGACCTCCGCCTGATCCACGGTTCAACGGACCGGTTCCCGCCTGCGGCACACTGCCCAGGCGGGGCCGATGTCCCCTTGATGAACTTATCTATAAAGTCCTGTACAATAAATCTACAGAAACGTCTAAGGAGGGTTACATGACCAGCGCACTTATTGGCTACACCGGTTTCGTGGGCGGCAATATCGATGCCGAGGCTGATTTTACCGACCGCTACAATACCAAAAACATCGATGATATCGACGGCCGCGAATACGACCTCGTAGTTAGTGCGGCAACCTACGCCGAAATGTGGAAGATCAACCAAGATCCCGAAGGCGACCGAGCGCAAGTCGACTCGCTCATTGCTCACCTGCGTAACGTCAAGGCAAAGCAGTTCGTCCTCATCTCGACCGTTGGCGTCTACAAGGATTCGCTTGGTGCGACCGAAGACACACCGATCGACCTCGAAGGTCTTCCGCCGTATGGCGTCAACCGCTACCATCTGGAGCAATTCGTACGAGAGCAGTTCCCGAACGCATTGATCGTCCGCTTGCCAGGGCTCTTTGGCAAAGGTATCAAGAAGAACGTCATCTTCGACCTTATGAACAATAACCAAGTCGAGCGCATTCACTCCGCCGGCAGCTACCAGTACTACAACCTCGCCAACCTCTGGAAGGATATCCAAAAAGCGCTCGATAACAAGCTCACCCTCCTGAACCTCGCGACCGAACCAGTTCGCACCGACGAGCTCGCCGACTACGCATTCGGTCTGAAAGATTTCAAGAATGAGCCCGAAGGTTTTACCCCAGCACAGTGGGACATGCGCACCAAGCACGACTCGCTCTTTGGCGGAAGTAATGGTTACCTCTACAGCAAACAACAATCGCTCGACGATATCAAAAACTTTGTCGCCACCGAAGGGGCCTCATCATGAAGCTCGCCGTCAGTAACATTGCCTGGACCGCCGCCGAAGAACCTGAGGTCGCGCAGGCGCTTCAGGAACTTGGCGTTCACTACGTCGAAATCGCCCCGACCAAAGTCTGGGAGGACCCGACAAATGTGAGCGACGCGCAAATACAAGAGTACAAAGACTTCTGGGCAAAGCACGACATCGAAGTCGTCGCCTTCCAGTCTATGCTTTTCCCCCACCCGGAGATGACTATCTTCGACAATGCCGAGACACGTCAGCAAACCAAGGAGCATCTTGCAAAGTTCATCGAGCTCGCCGGCCGCGTGGGCGCCGAAGTGCTCGTCTTTGGCTCGCCCAAGAATCGCATCGTGCCCGAAGGCATGAGTAGCGACGAGGCTTGGAACATCGCCAGAGAATTCTTTGGTAGCCTCGGCGATGTCGCGATCCAGAGTCAGACAAACTTTTGCATTGAACCAAATGCCAAAGAATATAACTGCAACTTTGTGACAACAGCCGCCGAAGGCCTCAAGCTCGTGGAGGATGTCGACAATCTTGGCTTTGAGCTACACCTCGACGCCGCTATTATGGCCCTCGAGGGTGACGACCCGCAGACAAGTGTCGAAAACGCCAAGCAACACCTACGCCACTTCCACATCAGCGCGCCAATGCTTATGCCGATCGAGGAAGAAAAGGTCGACCACAAAGCATTCGCCGACGCCTTGCGATCGATCAACTACCAGCATTTTACCTCTATCGAGATGCGGCCAGGCGACGAGGGCACGAATGTGGACCGCGTTCGCGAGGCAGTGAAGATCGCACAAAAGTATTACGTCTAAAGATAAGTACTGAATAAATAGGAAGGGGTCCTGTCAGTCGGTCCGCCCCTTCTTTTTTATTGAGTACAATAAAAA
>CAZJVU010000010.1:0-38485 GCA_964550035.1 uncultured Candidatus Saccharibacteria bacterium
GGAAGGGGTCCTGTCAGTCGGTCCGCCCCTTCTTTTTTATTGAGTACAATAAAAAGCGGGTGCTGCCCCGCCGACTGCCACCCCATTCTATTGATTTAGCCTTCGGCCTGCTGACGCCGCTCGCCCCCTTCTTCGATCCCGACTGTCTTAGGAGGGGTGGAGAATGGGGCGAAGAGGCGTCTGAGGATTCTGCGTGGACCAGCTTTTCGTCTATGTCCCCGTTCCCTCCGGCTTGGGTCTCGGAGCTATCGCTCCTCGCCGCCAGGCTTCGATACCGTCGGGAAGAGGACATAGACGAGCGCTGGCTGGCGTGGGTTGTGGAAAGGCGTCTGGAGAGCTGGGCTATTTCTTTTTCTTCGTCTGCTCGTACTCAACAGCATCCACAATAGCCAACCGCTCGTGCAGCCGCGTCACCGTCTTCTTTAGCGCCGTCAGCTCTTCATTCGTCTCGACAATAAGCAGCAATGTAAACACAAACAACGTCAAAAGCGCCACATCAAATATACTCATCGAAGGCGAATCCGTCAGATTATGACGCAGAAGCGTATTGTAAAACGGTTCGACAAAACTCAATCCCACGCCGATCGCCAACCAGAAAATAACCTCTATAATCGCTTTGTTCCGTGTGATACGCGCTGGCTTCGTCTTGTACCGCGTGATAGCGCGGACTACCCCGATAAGCACCACCGGCACATTGATCAAAACAAGCAACAAATACTTACTCATCCCGCAATCCTCACCCGAATCAGATCACGAAGAATCTCCATTGCTGACCACAGGCTCTGCCCGCGGGCCATGCCTTCCTTCGAGTAGCTCACAGCTATCGGCATTTCGTCGACCCGGATACCTGCTCGCACAGCGTGCCACAGTGTCTCGGTGCAAAATCCGTAGCGGTCGAGCGTGAAATCTGATATCGCTGGTACGATCTCAATGTCGTACAGGCGCATACCACTTTGTGTGTCCTTGGTTTTGATACCGAACAAGACTCGGCTGATCATGCTCGCGCCCCAGTTGGCGATTCGGCGGGTCAGCGGCATGCTCTCTTTGTTGCCTTCGTGCAAACGGCTCCCAACAACAAAGAGCGATTTGTGGTCCACAGCAAACTTCACCAGCTGCTTTACATCGCTGCTCGCATGCTGGCCGTCACCGTCGATGGTAACAATGTACTTCAGATCCGCGTCGCCACACTGCTCGGCATAGCGAAGTCCTGTCCGCGTTGCGCCACCAGCACCAGTGTTCACTACGTGACTCAGCACGATAGCATCTGTTGTTCGTGCCTGGGCGACGGTATCGTCGCGTGAGCCGTCATCAACGACAAGCACTTTGGTCTTACATGTATGCGAACGTACCCTTATAGTTTTAGGGATCGATTCAATCACCTTTGCAATATGCGGTCCTTCGTTGAAAGCAGGTATCACAACCAGGACCGTACGTGTTTTGTCAGCCAAACTCTACCCTCTCATCTAACAGCTTTATTTTACCATCAATACACTACTTTGGCGACATCGCCAAACGTGTCTCGCACGATAGGCGCCGAGGCCTCATCGGTCACAATGTAGAACGTAAAACCTCTACTATGCGCTGCCTCGGCGCACGATCGCAGCTGCGTCTTCATAGCGTCTTGTTCTGTGGACGTAAACGTACCGAAATCGAGGTTGCTATAGATTCGCCCGATACAATCGAGCGCCTTTGTGTCTATCCACGTGCCGTCGTATTGCATCATGTTCATCCAGAATGGAATTTGCATGTGCGCATAGAAGACTTCTTTCTTCTGATCGTAGTGGAGAAGCGTCGAGTTGAAGTGGTGGATGTCGCCCTGGCTCGCCAGCTTTGCATACGTCGATGTATCTTGGTCGAAAAACGCTGGTTTCTCGACGTGCGAACGATCACGGAAAAGATCGCGCACATCCTTGAGCGGATTAGCAACAGAGCTAACAAGGAGCAGCACAACTGCGAGCGGGAAAAGAGGGATCACAATCTGATACTTGATGTCTTTTGGCATTCGCTCAGCACATGCTTGTAGCAGCAACACAACGCCCAGCACCAACAGAAGCATCTCGAGCAGAATCGAGCTCTTGATCACGTAATACCGAACCTCGCCAACTGCAAAATACTGCATCAACACAAGCAGCACAATAAACGCCAGCATCGGCATATACAGCACGAGCACCAAGCGACGAAACGCATCATCCAGCCTCTTGCTCAGCCCAACACCAAGCACAAGCCCCGCTCCCGCCAGCAATATATACGGATGAAGCTGCTTGAGCCCGCCCGTCAGGTTAATACCCTGCGAACCGTCCGAACCAGAGTATCGTAACTGGAAGTATATAGGTACGACGTGAAGCAAGAACACAATAACTAGCGGCCAACCAGTACGCCGAAAGAGCAGCTTGAGTGATTCGGTCGGGTTGAGGTTCTGCGGCAGCACAAACAGTACACCCACAAGCACCAGTGGCGGAATAAGCAGCGGCCAGCTCACCGACGCACCAAAGGCCAGCAGCAGGTACGCAAACAGCGCCCATCGCAACTTCTCGTCCTCGACAAACTTCTTCCAACTGTCTTGCTTGCCCTTTGTCTCGACCAAAAACGCCATGCCCAGCATGATCGTCATGATGACGTAGTAGTAGTTCAGGAAGCCTTCATTCACGAATGGAATCAGATACAGCAGCGCCAGCGTCGGGCCAAGCGACAGTGCCAGCAAAAGCATTGTTCGAAACTTTTTGGCCTTCTTCCCGGTCGCCTCTAAAAGCCCGATGCTCAAATAGTACAGCGCGTACGCCAATCCCAACGCCAGCACAACATACTGCGCAAAGAAGACAATCGCGCTCCCCCGCCACCCCAGGCTAAAGTGGTTTGGAAACGCCGTATTCTCCACGAACGCTGTCGCGATGTGGAAACCTTTAGGGTAATAATAACTCGGCGCATAATTAAAGTGCTGCGTCACGTTCATCTCGGCAATGCCAGCAAAGTGATTTGTGGCGTCAATTGCTTCGATGCTCCCAATCTGCGCGATCTTGTAAATGCTGTTTTGTCCCACAAAAATCGGCGCGAATGGCAACAGGAAAAATCCAGCGGTGATCAGCGCACACAAGTCTTTCAGGTCGAACAGCTTACGATCGCGATACTTCTGCGTCGGGATAACCGGGATGAAATACCAAAGGATGATCTGGAGCGCCACGAGTAGCCCTGCCAGCGCCATAAAGTTACTCTGTGGTGCCACCAGAAACTGAATAGTCGCGGCGATCTGAAGAAGCACCGCAGTAAATGCAAAGCCGACGAATGTACGGCTAAACCAGCTCGAGAAGAACTTCGGAATCGGCAAATACCGCGCGTTCAGAAACAGAAGCACCGGCAAAAGCAGAAACTTTACGCCGACCAGATACAAGGCAAGCGCCAGAACAACGACGACAGCTTCTTTGAAATGTTTCCAGTTTGTTACTTTCTTGAAGATGTCGCTCATGGATTATTTGTCCGCCAGCTGGTGATACGCCTGGACGAGCTCTTTTGCCATATTTGGCCAAGCCATTTTCTTGGCGTAGGCGTTGCTAAGCTCAATCTGTTGCTTGTAATCGATATCTTGGAGCGTGCGGGCCAGCTCGTAGTACGCAAATGTACCGGTCAGAACAAGCGCACCATCGGTGTAGCCTGCGAGTTCACGGAACCCGGCAGTCGGATACGCGACGACCGGCTTGCCATTGCTAAACCCAAGATTGACCGCGCCAGAGCTCGTATTTGCGTAGTATACGCCATCATACGGATAGACACAGGCGTCGCACTCGCGGATGTAGCTGTTCATCTTGTCGTCATCCTTCACAAAACCGGTAATGAACACACGGTCGTGCAGGCCAAGGACGTCGATGAGGTCGGTGATCTTGTTGTAGATACCGACGGTCTCGCTCACGATGTCAGTCTCTACTGGGTGTAGGCCACCGATAATCGCCAGCTTGTAATTGCTTGGTAGAAACTTCAGCGCGCGGATGGCATCGAATATGCCTTTGTATTTGTGGAGCATGCCGACAGTGCAATAGATAACGTCGCCGGGCTTTTTGTTGAGCTTTTTGGCGATATAGTCGCTCTTTGGTGGCTCGGGGAATTGGTGAACAGGATGGAGGATCTTCTTGACCTTCGATTCATTCGCACCGGCCTTGATAAGTGCCTGTGCGGTTGTGTCGTTATGCACAAGCAACAGATCAGCCTGGAGGAATGGAGCCATGTGGCGCTCGTACATGCGGTTGCGGTGACGCTGCTGGCGCAGGAACGCAACCATGCTGCGCGGGCCAAGGCCGCCGAGCTTCACCGGCTTGATAGCAAAATCAGGTGACAGGTGCACCGAGACGACGACTTTCTTGCCGGCGTCCTTGGCGGTCGTAACCAGTCGCTGGAAGTCGTCCTCTACAAACAACCCAAACTCGTGCTGGATATGAAAAACATCAAAATCCTTGAGTTCCTCACGCAACTTCGTGTATGTTTCCTCATGTTGCTCAGGGTTCATGTGGCGAAGCTGTATCGGCGTCACCTCGAAAAATTTGTTCTCGACAGTCGCATCGTCGGCCATGCTGCTCAGGTATTGTTCCTGATATTTGGCAATGCCATCGTCTTCGTTGTGCGGGCTGAAATGTAAAATTCGTAAGCGACTCATACTTTTAATCCTCCAGATACTCAATTACTTGGTCAAACGAGCTATCCCATGAGAACTGCTTGTACCCCTTTACCCGCGCTCTGGCGGCTTCGAGGTTTTTCGGAATGAGAAGCTTCGTTATGGCGCCCAGACACTCATCGGCGCTGGTCGGCGAGAAATGATCAACATACCCTTCGGCGATCTCAACCATACTCGTCGTGTTACTGCATACGCATGGTACCCCACGAGCAACACTTTCCGCAATGCCGATTCCCCACCCTTCGTAAAAGCTCGGGTATACAAAAAGCGTGGCGTGGTTGTACAGCCAGCTCAGTTCTGCATCATCCACATTGTGCAAGAAAACAATTTTATCCTTCACTTCAGGGTCGTGTGTCATGAAATTGTAGATTTCTTCTGTTCCCCACCCACGGCGACCAACAATGGCAATCTTTGGGAGGTCGATACCACGGGCGAGCGCCAACTTATAGACGTAGTACAGCAGTGCGTGATTCTTGCGGGCCTCAACTGTACAAACAGTGAGGAGATACTGACTTCCCTTCAGATGCGCGCGCTTGAATACTTCATCGGTCGGCTCAGTTGCTTTTGCTACCTTGAAATCATCACCCAGGCGGAACACTTCCATGCGTGGGACGGTCAGCTTCTGCGCCTTAAGCCATTCGGTTGCTTCTTTCTTGGTGTTCTGGCTTACACACAGGACAAGATCACTGATGGGCAAGATGGCGCGGCAATACTTCGGAAATGTTTCGGTCGACCCGCCAGCCCCACCGGCGCCAGTGAACTGCGGAATCATGATTGGTCCCATATCGTGAATAATCTGGACGATACCGAGGCCATTGTCGTGGTGCCACTCCTCAAGTTTGGCGATAAAATTATCGTCCCACCACTCGCCCCATGGAATAAATACCCTGTCACCCTTCTGGTATTGAGCGATCTTGTAGCTTGCCATGCGGGTGCGTTTGAGACGATTCTCGACGCGTGCACCCACGCCGGGAACTCGACGGAGTACTGCCTTCACGATTCGGATACCACCCTGGCGAAGCGTTGCGATCTGCTCGTCTTTGAATTCGCTCGAGCTAGCGGGAGCCGCAACTGGTTTCGCCGTGGGCGATTCCTGGCCAAGCTTCAGGTACTGAATGCCTTTGCCGCGCCCATGCAGCGTTCGGTCAAGGTCAAGCTCCACGAACTCCTGCAGCTCTTTCACCCAACTCACAAAAACCGTCTCCGGGCGCTCCGAACGGAACCGAATTGCTTGTTCATGCATCACCCTCGGAATACCGGTCAGCCGACCATCCCAATGCACAAGCTGGGTTACGTCGTAGTAAAGCGTCGGCATGGTTTTAGTTCTCCTTTATCGGTTAGCGAGCTTGGCGTTTTTTGAAAAAATCGGCATCACCCAATCGTCGGCATCACCGATGATCGCCTCGTACGTTGTCTTCTTAGGCTTGACGATGTAGCCATCATCATCGATGACGTAGACGTGGCCAAAATCTTTGAGCATTTGGTCGTAGAAACCCTTTGGATCGTCGTAGCTGTCCTTTGTAAATTCGATGAAGAACGTCAGATTCGGACTGTTCTTGACGATGCTGCGCATGCCGGCGTAAGCTTTGTCTTCGAAGCCTTCGATGTCCATCTTGATGAGGTCGACGCTTTTGATCTTGTGCTCTTTGCAGTAGGAGTCTAGGCTCACCGCCTTCACTTTCACTTCTTCGGCCGTCTCGAGGCGCATCTTGGTGCCCATGTATTTTGCGGTGTGCTCCAGCGGTAAGACAGACGAGCTACCCAGGTAGTCCTTCAGGATACGGAGCGTCAGCGTACCTTCTTTGTCGCCAACAGCCAGGTTCTCTACGACCGACTGTTCATTGAGCCAGTTGACGTCGAGCGTCTTGTGAATGTAGGGAATGAGGTGCGGATTGGCCTCGAAATGCACAATCTTGGAATGTTTCTTATCGCTCTTCTGTGCTGCCAGCGCACCAAAGTACCCAAAGTTCGAGCCGACATCAAGCACCGTGTCCGTCGGCTTCGCGACCGCCAACCATGCTGCGGTAATGCGATGCTCCCAGATAGAATCAAGCGCAAGGTGAGGAACCACGGCAACGTCGCGCGGATCCAGATACATCTTGAGTCCGCTAAAAATCTTGGTGATCATTTCGTGGTCGCTGAGTACCAGTGAACCCGAATTTTTAGTGCGCTGTTTCAACTCTTCCAGAATAATCGAATGGTCATGGTTGATCGCAAGCTGCGTCCCTTGGATGACTTTCTCTGATGCAGAAATTTTATTGTCGAGCCGCTTCTCTATTTCTCTTAGCTCGCGTCTGACGCCTCCGAATAGTTTGTTTACTGCCTTCCGAGCTACACCTGCCATGTCCTATTCCCCTTATTTACCCTTCACTGTATGTGTCACGCTCATGGGCGGCAAGACCGCCGTTGTGGAGCGTTCGATGCGCTCCACTGTGAATTCATCAGCGTGCACAAACCAGTCGAGGGTGTTAGCAACGTCATCTATCAGCGTGAGCATGACGGTATATTGGCCGTCGTTAAAGACGTTCAGAATCTTCCAGGTGAAGCTAACTTCTTGATCAGACTTGAGGTCGGCCACATCTGGTGCCTGAATCATGCGGTTGTTGAGCGCGGTGATCTCTGCGCCGTCTTGACCCATGATATGGATACCGTAGACAAGCTTGTCGACGTGTTTGTTGGCCTTTACGTCAACCTTCACGATGACATTCTCACCTTGGACTTTGCTCGAAACTTTGGTGATCGTCGCGTCGCCGTTACCCCAGCGTTTGCCGTCACCTTTCTTGGCATGTTCACTAGCTTTGTCCATGAAGAGCATAGAATATTCGCGGGCAATGTCCTGCGGCGAGCCAATGTGCTGGACCTCGCTTTGGTCGATGAGCATGGCGCGGTCGCAGTATTCCTTCACGGCGTTCATGTCGTGGGTCACGAAGACGACCGTCTTCTTGTTGGCCTTGAGCTCCTTGAAGTACTCGAAACATTTGCGCTGGAAGGCAGCATCGCCCACGGCCAGCACCTCGTCGACAAGGAGAATGTCGGCGTGTGCACGAGTTGCCAGCGAGAATGCCAGGCGAACCTGCATACCAGATGAATAGTTCTTGAGCTTCTGGTCCATGAACCGCTCGAGCTCAGCAAACGTAACGATTTCGTCGTACATTGCCTGCATCTCCTTGTAGGAGAAGCCCAGAAGCGCGCCGTTCAGGTACACATTCTCGCGGCCGGTCAACTCGGGGTTGAATCCGACACCGAGCTCAATGAACGGCACGAGCTTGCCATCGGTCTTGATACCGCCCTTGGTTGGTTGATAAATGCCAGCCAACATCTTCAGCAGCGTGCTCTTGCCGCTTCCGTTGCGCCCAACGATACCAAAGAATTCGCCCTTCTTGACCTCAAAGCTTACGCCTTTGAGCGCGTGCTGGATCTCGCTGCCCTTTCGCTTCTCCTTGAAGACGCCCGTGACAGCGCGCTTGATAGAGTCTTTCTTCTCATGAGGCAATACGAAGTTCTTGTACACATCGTCGACGGTAATTGCGATCTCGCTCATTTTTAAATCTCCTCCGCAAAGTAGCGCGAACGCTTCCTGAAGTAATACGCCGCCCCAAGTGCGATCAACATAACCGCCAGCACGATCACCCATCGCATCCAATCGTTGTGGTATACATCAGAGATCGTCGGCGTCTTGGCCGTGACCAGCTGTGCGCGCATGTCTTGGATGATCTGCGCCATTGGGTTCAGAATCAGAAACGCCTGAACCTTTGGCGACATGATTGTCAGCAGGTACAAGATAGGCGTCCCGTAAAACGCACCTTGCATGAACACTTCCCAGATGTAGTTGATGTCACGAAACTTCACAAACAGCGCGCTGAGGAGGAACGCCATACCAAGCGCCAAGATAAACAGCTCGATGATAAGCAGCGGCACCGCCCAGATTGCGCTCATCTGCGGGTCCGCGCCCATAAAGATCATGAAGCAGAACAACACCACAAGGTTGATCGCCAGGTTAATCAGCGCAGAGAATGAACCCGCCAGCACGATGACATACTTCGGAAAGTTGATCTTGCGCAGCAGGTCGCCCTTGCCCACGATGGAGCTCACACCGTTGTTCGTCACCTCGGCAAAGTAGTTCCACAGCAAGATACCAAGGAACAGATATACCTTAAAATGTGGAATATCACTCGCGCCGCCCAGACGACTAAAGACGAAATCCAAGATCAAGAACAGAGCAAGTGGCTTCAAAAGTGACCACAAATACCCTAAAAACGAACTCTGGTACCGAAGTTTGAAGTCGGTAATGACCAGCTCCCTCAGCAGAATAAGTGAATAGCGATAACGCTGTAATAATCTGTTCACGTTAGACATATTATACTGTCGACTCCGGCAATCTACAACAACATCACTGCGCAAGCAACCAGAATATTGCGCCGAAAGCCACTATGACCATTACGATTGCCAGGTAGAATAAAGCCCGCTGACCCGGCAAATCATCACGCGGGTGCTTGATAGGCGGCTGATTAATCTGATCGACAAACGTTTGATTGCCGTGCGCGAACAAGTACCTTACTATTCGTTCAAACTTTTCTTTAGAACTCATACCTAATAATGCCGGTTCGTTTTTCAACTTGTCGCATGTAGGTGTCGCCTCTCAATCGGCCCGCCACTAGCATCATAAATATGACAATCGCGGTCATTCCCAGGATTACCAATGTTGTTTTTACCTCACGCTTCATGTGAGCGACGAGACTTAATGCACGTAACTATCTTTACGATGGCGAGCACAAAACCAATTACAAGAATCAACTCAGACGGAATCGGTAGTGACGCGCTCGCAATCGGTACAATCAGAAAATAGATTATAAAGTACGAAATAAGTACTGCGTTCACAAGTGTGAGCGTATTCTCAAAAACACGACCCTCCAAACGCATAAACTTCAAAAATTTAGGTAGGAAGTATAGCGCCAGCCCCCAAACAACAATTGCCGCCAGGAAGCTGCTCCCAAGAAATGCATTCAGATAATCCATAGAGCTCCTTAATTTATTATCACTTTATGTTATTTTTTGCGCGTCGCCAATGGCCCCATTCGTGAAGCCATTGGTGACAACGCGTCACACCCAGCCGGTCGAAGCAACCTTGAATGATCCGCCCGACACCCATGCCCTACAACGGGCATAAGGTGAGTAGATCATGGGCGTATAGAATACGCCCGCGTAGGTGTCTCCGTACCACCCTGTTGTGCCTTTCGACTGCTCGTACCCAGTATCTTGGGTGACATGGAGCTTACTGATGCCGTTCTTGTCGACAACGCTCAGTCGCGCCCAGTTGGTTTTGCAAGTCGGCGACCAGCGAAGTTCCAGCGTGGCGACTTTCTTCCAGAAGCGCTGGTCTGTTCCGGCGACCACTGCCGCAAGCTCGATGGACGTTGCACTAGCCGTACGGCCATCCAGTCCGCAGCCGCTTGTTTGCGGATCCTTCCCCGAACACCAGTCGCCGTAACAGCCTGCCTTTCCCGCAAGTGCCACTTGCGGTGCGGCAGGCTGGGACACATCCGCAGACAAGCCCCACACACCGCCCACAACCAACAACACTGCCACTGCAGTAATCCAGAAACGGCGCATTGCGCTCGCCTCCCTTCCAAAAATGCATTGGACTGATCAGTTCCGCCGAGATAGTACCCTATGTTGGGTTAGCCTGTAAACTACTTTTGCGCTTCGGCAAGCAGCGCCTTCACGATCGCTTCCGTGCTCTGCTCCCACGTAAAGCTCTGTGCGTGTTTGTACCCCTTATCGACGAGCTTTTGGCGCTCGGTCGGGATGAGGTCGATAACTTTATTCATAGCTGCAGCGATCGAGTCAACACTCTTTGGGTCGCAGTAGATTCCCGCACCATTCGCAACCTCGTGCAGCGGCGGGATGTCGGCTACGACAACCGGCGTTTTACTCATCATCGCCTCGAGTGGCGGCATGCCAAATCCTTCGTAGAGCGACGGCAGTACGAGCGCGGTTGCGCCGCTGAGCAGACGCACGACGTCTTCGTCAGGCACGTAGGTACGCGGCTTGAGTACCTTGTGTCCAGCCTTATTAGCGGCGTCGATCGCCTCGAACACGCCTTCGTTCAACCACCCGTCGCTGCCAACCATCAGCAGCGCATATTCCTTCGGTAGCTGCGGCACGGCACGAACCAAGCGCTCAAGATTCTTGCGCGGTTCGATGTTGCCAATGTAGAGCAGATACGGTCGATCCTTGAGGCCATATTTGGTTCGTACCTTGGCGACTTCTCTGATCGGATATGGCTTGTAGAGGCTACCGTCGGCGCCATTGTAGACCACAACAACACGCTCGGGCTCAACCTTGAAGGTATCGATGATTTCCTGCCGAGCGCTCTGGCTCACCGTGATCACATAATCCGTCTGGCGGATATAGCGCGGGACATTCTTGGCGAGCGACTTTTGGTTGTCCGGCTGTACATACTCTGGGTGGACGGCAAAACAGATATCGTGGATATACGTAAACGATGTACTCCGCTTGGTAAGCGGCCAATTAAAGAAGTTACCGAAGAGGTAGATGCCTGACCCAAGCAGCAAATCCATTGGCGGCAGCAATCCGCGACGACCAAGGCCGTTCATGATACGAAACTTCATAGGTATCGCCTTGCGCGTGCAATTTTCCAGGCCCCGCCAGCGGTCAAGCAGATGCATGCGACTCTTTGGCGCGACGAGCACAATCTCGTACACATCGGTGATAGCTTTGTTCGCAGCCAGCGCCGCGACGAGTCCGGCCAGCGCATGCGGAATACCGCTGATCTGGCGGTCGACAAGCGGGACGGCTTCGACAAAGAGTTTGGTCTTTTTCACTGCAGGATGATTGGTGGACATAGATTCAAAATGGTAGAGTAATTACATTAGCTAATAGGTTAATTGTAGCGATCACTCATGAAAATTGCCATTGATGCCCGCATTCTTCGCACCAGCACCGGCCGCTATGTCGAGCGGTTGCTGCATTATTTGCAGGAGATAGACCACGAGAACCAGTACGTTATTTTGCTCGATAAAAAAGATTTTGATGGATGGACGGCGACAAATCCAAACTTTAGTAAAGTCAGCCTCGACGTACCGAACTACAGCGTCAAGGAGCAGATCGGATACCTGAAACTACTGCGCACGCTCGACGTCGACTTGGTGCATTTCGCCATGCCGCAGCAGCCGATCTTCTACTTTGGTCCGTCAGTGACAACCATTCACGACCTTACCCTTCTGAACTTCAAGAATTACGACGACAGTTCCAAGCTCGCCTACAATCTCAAGCAAATCATTTTTGGCATCCTCGTACGCCACGTGGCCCGCAAGTCACGCGCGGTTATTACGCCAACCAACTATGTCAAGCAAGACCTGGCAGAGCATCTACACGTCAATCCAGATAAAATCGTGGTCACCTACGAGTCGGCCGAGCTTGTCACACAGGGCACATCCGAGCCAGTTGAACAGCTCGCTGGCAGGCAATTTATCATGTATGTTGGCCGTATGGACCCTTATAAGAATATCCGCCGGCTGATCGAGGCGCATCAACAGCTTCTCAAGACACATCCCGACCTTCATCTGGCGCTTCCGGGCAAAAAGGACGGCAATGTCCAGGTTATCGAGCAGTGGACTAAGGATAATGGTTACAAAAACGTGCACTTCCTCGGGTTCATAACCGATGCACAGCTACGCTGGCTCTACGAAAACACCAGCGCATACACGCTTGCCTCGTTGTCAGAAGGTTTCGGCCTTGGCGGACTCGAAGCTATGAGCTACAACTCACCGCTCGTCAGCAGCAATGCCACGTGTCTGCCAGAGGTTTACAAGGACGGCGCGTACTACTTCGACCCAACCAGCGTCGACGACATGGCCACCAAGATCAACGACGTCCTTACCGACGACACGCTGCGCGCCGAGCTTATCCAGAACGGCAAAAAGGTTATTGCTGGATACTCATGGAAGAAGATGGCAGAGGAGACGTTGGCGGCTTACGAAAAGGCGCTCAGAAAGATATAGGACTGGGGTCCTGTCAGTCGGTCCGCCCCTAGTTTTTGTCCTCGCGTGAGTACACGCTGCGGGCAAAAACCTGGGAGCTGCCCCGCCGACTGCCACCCCTAATTAATTTATTCAGCGACTTTCGAAATCACCAAGTGACGGTCGCGACCCTCACCTTCCGAATGGCTCTCGAGCGAGCCAAACTCGCTCACAACATGGTGGGCGACACGGCGATCCGCCGGGCTCATGGGTTTGAGATCCATACGTTCGCCCGTCCTCACAACTTCTTCACACCATTCGCGAACCTGTTCGCTAAGGCGCTCAGCTCGATGATGCTTGTAATTAGCAACGTCGATGTTCACTCGGGTCAGTTCAGCGCCCTGATTCTTTAGCGCCATCGAGAGCAAATACTGCAGCGAGCGCAATGTGTCACCGCGCTGCCCGATAAGAAATCCGTTGAGGTGCGTCGACGGCACACTCAGCTCAATAACATCCTCTTCGCAGCGAACAGTAACGGCCGTGTTGAGGCCAAAGAACGATAGCAGGTCTTCAAGGTACTTCTGGGCGTAGTCAATTGATTGATCGTGGTCCAAATGGGCACTCTCATCCATCTATTTCTTCCTCCGCTTTTTAGCAGCTTTCTTCGGCTCGGCAATAACCTCAGCCTCTTTTGCTTCTGCAACCTTTTGCTTGGCCTTTTTTGTTTTGGGCTTGTCGCCACTTATTTTTTCGAGTTCTTCGGTGTCATCACGCAGGATACGCGACTGCTGGAAGATAGCGACAGCGCTTGTTGTTGCGAGGTAAAGCACGAGCGCGCCAGCCAGGTAAATCGAAATAAAGAATGTCAGAAGTGGGAACAGATAGATCATGCGACCGCTCATCACGGCGCTCATCTCGGACTGGTCAACTTTCTTGCCTGAGGCTTGATCCTTCAGCATGTCGCGAAGCCTGCGGCCCTCCTTGGCCTGTGGCAAAAGCTGCTTCGACTGGATAAACTGCAATGCACCAGCCACGAGAGCCAAGATCAGAATTGGCCAGTACACACCTGCTGGCTCGATAGCGTGGCGAGAAAGATTCACGAGGCCAAAGAGTGACTCGTTAAAGATATGTGGATTGCTCACGAGGTCATGAATGAACGGTATGCCCTGCAAAAAGTTGTAGGTGTACTTCGGAATATTGTTGTCGTTCTCGGTGATCAAACGGACCACGCCATACAATGCGATAAAGATCGGCAGCTGCAAGATAAGCACGCCAATCGAGCCAAAGGGGTTCACGCCCTTCTCGCGGTACAGCTCCATCATCAGCTGCGCTTCGAGCTGTTTGTTGCCGTTCGTGCGCTTCTTGATCTTGGCGAGCTCTGGTTGAATCTGGCGCATTACCTTGGTCTGGTGAAGTTGCTTCTTTACCAATGGCCATAGCAGAACACGGATAAGAATAGTAAATAGAATCAGTGCCAATCCAAAATCATGGCCCGGAATAATCCCATATATAAAGACGAGAATGTTAAAAATCGGTTGTACTAAAATAACGTCGAAAAAACTCATAACTTTCCTGAGTATAGCACATCTGTGCTACTGATTAGTTGCTCCTGTGTCATTCTGAGAATTCTGCCAGACATGCGCTTGTTTCAGAATGCCAATGATCGTTCGCTCGAGCTCCTCATACGGGATCACACCAGCCTGCGGATCGTAGACGCTCACCAGAATATCGTAGCCTGGCGCGATATGATCCCAATTGGTACGGACGACTTCGTACACACGCCGGCGAATGCGGTTCCGGCGCGGCGCTGCCTTCTGTACTTTCTTGGTCACAATAACGGCGACGCGAGTGTTCGTCCGTTTCGGGTTGGCTGCTATACGCAAAGAAACCGATCGAGATCGGAATGTTTCACCTTTGTGGTAGAGAAACTTAAGGCTCCCATACCCGTGGAAGCGATAGCGCTGTGCAAGCATAGTTCTATTGTATGTCTGAGTAGTAAAAACAACCACCTCCGATTTGGTAGGTGATTGTTCTGCTGCGCCGTGCTAGGCGCTCAGCTTCTTACGGCCCTTAAGTCGACGAGCCTTCATGATGAGGCGGCCGGCCTTGGTAGCCATGCGTGCACGAAAGCCGTGCGTACGTGCACGCTTCCGGGTGTGTGGCTGAAATGTTCGTTTTGGCATACGTTGTAATATTCCTTCGATAGTTGCTCGTCATATTCTGCCAAAATTTTCCACAAATAGCAAGCACTTTTCCACAGTTTTACAGAGGTGCTTCCAAAATGTGTATAAATCGTAACCTAATTGACATCGCAGCAATAGACCTGTTTTCGTACTTGTGGAAAACCCTGCCGGTTCGCTATGATTGGGGTACTAGGCTTAAACAAACGAGGGGATTGAACGAAGCGGGGTATGAAAAACGCTTTATGGCAGACTGTCTTGGGGGAAATTGAACTTACCGTCTCACGCGCTAGCTTTGTCACGTGGTTCAAAAATACCGAACTTCTAGAAAGCGAGGGTGGAAATATCATCATCGCGGTGCCGAACATATTCGCCAAGCAGCAATTAGAAGTAAAATTTACGAATCAAATCAGCGATACGCTGACCAAAAATGGCATCGAAGTCCGGCAAATTACATACGCAATTCAGTCGACCAGCAGGAAAAAGGTAGCGGATATTGTCAAAAAGACCAATGTCGCACAACAAATCGCAATGCAGCAGCCGCGGGCAAGCTCGACGCGTTCGACCGCCTCTGGTACTGGACTGAATCCGAAGTACACATTCGAAACCTTTATCGTGGGCTCGAGTAACGAACTTGCCTACACCGCATGCATGGCTGTTACGAATACCCCTGGTACGAAGTACAACCCTCTGTTCCTCTACGGTGGCGTTGGTCTTGGCAAGACGCATCTTATCCAAGCTGTTGGAAATGGCATTCAGGCCAAAGATCCAGACGCAACTATTCTCTACATCTCGAGTGAAACGTTCGTGAATGAGTTTTTGGATAGTATTCGCTTTAAGAAGCAGGGCTTCGCTGATCGCTACCGCAATGTCGATGTGCTTATCATCGACGACATGCAGTTCATCGCGGGTAAGGAGAAGACGCAGGAAGAGTTCTTCCATACTTTTAATGCACTCCACCAGACGAACAAGCAGATCATCATTAGCTCGGATAAACCGCCAAAGGCCATACCGACGCTCGAAGAACGGCTACGTTCTCGCTTCGAATGGGGCATGACTATTGATATTCAAATGCCTGATTTTGAGACTCGGTGCGCAATTTTGCAGACAAAAGCCAGCCAGAACAATGTTCCGCTGGACCGCGAAACCGTCGAGTATATTGCCTCGCACGTGCAAACCAACATCCGCGAACTTGAAGGCGCGCTCAACCAGCTGCTTGCCTTCTGTGAAATGCGCGGCGTGAGCCCAGACGTCCAAACCGCCTCTGGTCTCCTGGGCAACGTACGCACCACGAGGCCACATCACATCACCGCCAAACAAGTCATCGACAAGACCGCCCGGCACTTCCAGATTGACGCTACCGACATCGTCAGCCCCAAACGCGACAAGCATATTGTTGTGCCGCGGCAGATTGCGATGTATTTATTGCGATCAGAGTTGCATTTAAGCTTTCCGAAAATTGCCGTCGAGCTTGGGCGTAAAGACCACACGACGGCCATCCATTCTGTAGAGAAAATCGAAAAAGCCATCAAGCTCGACTACATTGTGCGACAACAAGTCACTGAGATCCGCGAGAAACTCTATGTTTAAAACATGTGCACAAGCTGCGAAAACCCAACGGGAAAAACCTGTGCAACGTTATCCCCACAGTCCACTCTCCCCTGCCCTCCGCGAAGCCGCAGCCAATGTACAGCGCATCCTTCCACCTATTACGCACATCGTCCACAACTCAAAAACCCACGTTTTGCACATGGCCTACCAGCAAATTAACAGAGGAATAACGGGACTTATCCCACCTTTCCACACTACCTATTACTACTATTACTAATTTATATATAAGAAAGAGAACACTAATAAGGAGTTGAATGATGAAGCTAGTCGTAACACAAGAAAACCTTTCCAAAGCACTCCAGGTTGTTGGCCGAGTGGCAAGTGGCAAAACGCCGCTACCTATTTTGAGCAATATACTATTTCGGACAGATGACAACCGACTCCTCCTAGCTGCTACTAATTTGGAAATCGCTATTTCACAACATATCGGCGGAAAAATCGAACAAGAGGGCGCCATAACTGTGCCAGCTCGTCTAATGAGTGAGTTCATAAGTAATTTGCCAAAGGGTAATGTCACACTCGAAGCAGATGGTACGAAACTCAATATCAGCAGTGGGACATACAAATCGACCATCCACGGCATGGCACCAGACGAGTTCCCTGCCCTGCCAGACATCACCGCGCAAGAAACAATAGCCGTTCCAGTTGCAGTCATGAAGCGTGCTATCCAGCAGACGGTGCTCGTAGCAAGTAACGACGACACACGGCCGGTCCTCACGGGCGTCTATTGTCACACACACGACGGTGCCTTGTACTTTGCCGCAACTGACGGCTATCGGCTCGCAGAACGACTCGTAAGCAAGACTGAACAAACAATTGATGCGATCATCCCAGCGCAAACGCTTCAAGATGTGCTGCGTGTTGTAAATGATGACAGTAACGATATCACGATGATTTTTGATGAGAATCAGGTGCGAATCTTGGTTGACGACATCGAGATCACGAGCCGACTTATTGATGGTACATTCCCTGACTATCGTCAGCTTATACCTGCGACGTCAGACATTCAGGTAACGCTTGCCAAGGATGAGTTTGGCCGCATTACCAAGATTGCGAGTCTGTTTGCCCGCGAGAGTGGCGGGAGTGTCACGCTGAACGCAAAAAAGGAAGAGCAAAAGTTGAGCATTCACTCGGTTGCGTCGCAGCTTGGCGAAAATACGTCTGAAGCCGAAGCTGACGTGAGCGCTGACGGCCAGGTGACGTTGAATTCTCGCTATTTGCTTGAGGCGCTCGGCTGTATCGATAATCCGCAGCTGGAGTTTAGCTTCAGTGGTAAGCTGTCGCCGTGTGTGTTGACGACTGCTGATAAAGAGCGCGATTACAAGCATATTATTATGCCGTTGAAGAGTTAATCCTTTGTGTCACGCCGAATTGGCAACACATCTGTCCAGAAAACTCTGCGTTCGCAAACAGCTCACTCCGTTCGCCTGGGAAACAGGATGTTTCTGGCCTAGATATGTTGCCAATTGACTGAGAAGCTCAGTGTCTACGTCAGCCGGCGCTCTCACCTTTTCTTCATAAAGTCGCTTTGGAGCCGGAAGTGAGGGACAAGTTATTCCTTGTCCCTCACGAACCGCGCGGAGACTTGGGACTTTTGGAGAAAATGGTGGGAGGGGCGGTACTGGTACACCGTAAGATAGTTGATCGTTATACTGTAAGAACAGCATGCCCTACAAAACCCTCACACTCCAAGGCTTCCGCAGCTATGATACTTACGCCGTCGAACTGACCTCCGGCGTCAATATCGTGGTGGGCCCAAATGGTAGCGGTAAAACGAATCTCCTTGAGGCGTTATACGTTATCTCTACAGGTTCATCGTTTCGCGCGGCTGACCGCGACCTCGTAAAACATGACAGTGATTGGTTTCGTATCGAGGCGAAGTACGACGATGGTGAACGCATCCTCACTTATAGCCTGATCGACATCCAGAGTCCAAAGCACTTCAGTCTCGATGGCACGAAGCGTGTGCGTTTGAGCTATCAACAGAAAATTCCGGTCGTCCTCTTTGAGCCCGACCATCTCCGACTCCTGAGCGGCTCCCCTTCCGCACGACGCGACTACCTGGACAGCGTGCTCAGTCGCCTGCAGCCAGACTTTGCGCGGGCCCGTTCGCAGTTCGAGCGGGCTTTGTTGCAGCGCAACAACATTCTAAAGAGCGCCGAGCGGCGTTCTCCGGCCGTAGACGACCAGTTGTTTGTGTGGAACATAAAGCTAGCCGAGTTGAGCGAAAACATCGCGGAGAGGCGCTTAGGATTGATCGCGTTCATGAATGAACACATCGACGAATTGTATTCGCACATTGCCGATTCGCCCAGTAAGGTGCACCTGGAGTACGAAAGCGAGCTGTCCGCCAAGAACTACAAAGAATCCATGCTCAGACACCTCGACGCGCAGCTCGACAAAGATATCATTAGGGGGTTTACCAGCGCGGGACCGCACCGAGATGATTTTGCGCTGCATTTGAATGGTGCGCGTTCGAGCGTAACGGCGTCGCGTGGCGAGATGCGCTCGCTCTTGCTGACGCTGAAGATGATCGAGCTCGACTTATTGCGCGAACAGCATACACACCCTCCCCTACTGCTCCTGGATGATGTGTTTAGCGAGCTTGATTCAGTGCGTCGGCGGACGCTGGCGACACTTGCGCGACCGTACCAGACTATTATTACGACGACAGATGCGGATATTATTAAAGATTATTTCAACGACGTAGCGATTATCGAGACAATTACGAACTAGGTTATTCGAGAGGCCGTCGCCTCGCCCTCCGACATGCGAAGGGCGAGGCGACGAGCCGCGTCAGCCGGTGCAGACATCCTGTGCCTTGAGCCACGCGTTGACCGCGGGCGGCGGAGGCATCGTGCAGATGGATGAATGCGTCTTCTTCGGTAGGATGCCGATCGCCTCCCACTCGGTGTCACTCGGCACGCCGGTCCTGACGGACTTCTGGCGCAGAACCATCGCCCACTTCCCGGGGACGATGCTGGCGACGGGGTTGTTCGCGAGCTGCGTGACGGTGGCCCACGCGGCGGCGAAGCCGTCCTGACAGGCGACGTCCGACTCGACCTTGATCGAGAGCTTTCCGGGCGCCATGCCCAGCGTGTCCGCAGCCCGCTTCTCCGCGGCCTGGAGCTCGCGCGCGAAGTCGTTCGCGGTGAGACAGCCCGACGCCGTGGCGGGTGCTTCCGATGGCTGTGCGGCGGCGGAGGTCGTGGGTGCCGGGGAGCTGCTGTTGCTGCCGGCGGTGGACTGGTCGGTGCTGCACGCAGACAGGCTGATGGTCGCAATGAGCGCCATCAGCACGGGGATCCCCCGTGCTTTTCGCATTCGTGCTCCTTCATCGAGGGTTTGCAACTGACGCTGCTGAATGTACCAGTAGCGACTCCATCTGTCAACAGAGGAGAATTACTGGAGGGCTTGGATCGATTTGTTGGTAATCGTGCCAGATTCGAAAATTTTAGCGTTGTTGCTATCGAACAGCGTCAGGGCGATCGAATCAATATCTTGGTAGGACAAACTTCCATGCATTTTGGGCTTGTTATCGAGGACGACGTCGAATGTCATGATTGCCATGCCGTTGGCGTCGGGCGTCGTGGTGATAAAGCTGTCTTTACTGAAGCTAACCTGCTTGATCTTGGGGTTTTGGGACGTGGTGTATTGATAGAAGGCGTACTTGACGTCGTTGAGCTGTGTCATGCTCAGCCCTGCATTAAGGAAGCCGGTCAGGCCTAGGTAGTCAGGCGCATTGGGAAGGACGCCGAAATTGTCAGGAGTCTTACCCACGATATCAGAAGTTGTGTCGCCAGAGTTGGCGTCGTATTTGCCGGTGTCGGTAAAGAAGTTGGACGGTTCGCTCGTGGCGTTCTTCTTGTTCTGCGCGGCGACGATGAGCAGCCCCGTTACGATGAGCACGATTACAACGATGCCGCCGATGATAAGATTCCTTCTATTTGCTAATTGCATATGCACTCCCTGCGTTACCGTGCGATAAGATGAGCTGCGGGTCAAATTTCTGCGTGTTTGCATCCTTGTGCGCTGAGTCGCCGACCATCCATTTACCATCTGGAGTGACGGCGCGGATGACGATGAAGTGCCCGGCGCTCGTGAATGGCACTGGTCCAGAACCTGACATGATGATAAGCCCGCCAGCTCGCAACGCTTCGTTAATCTTGCCCATATCGGTGCCGACCGGCTTAGAGCTCAGGCCGTAGTGTTTGGCTAATTCCGGACCAATCCCCCAGCTACTGCAGTCGCAGCTTGTGACGAACATGCCGCTGTCGTGTGCAACGTCTGCAGCTTCTGGTGGTAGAACGCTCTTACCAGTGAGGTTTGTGACGATCATTGCCATAGCGGTCGGGCCACAACCTGACGGTCCGATGCGTGTTGTGCCGTACGGGTAATTCTTCCAGCGTGGATCGGTCTGACTATAGACGACGAAACCGTCGACGTATTGGCTTCCGCCACCACCAGTTGAAGAGCATGAACCATTGCCGCTCGAACCTGCTTGTGTTCCGTTTCCACCCTCTGGGGCACTCTGGTACCAGTCTTTTGCCATGAAGTCTTGGGCGTACTTGACTCGGGGACCGATAATGTCAGTCACCTCGTATTCATTAGCCCAGATAAGCACCTGTTGCTCAAGCGAGGTTGTGGCCTGCATTTTCTTAAACACTGCTATAAACTGCGGTACTTCTTTTACCTCGTGAATTATAAATTGAACCTGCGTATCGAATGCCCACTCGTCTTTACTCCCCTTCCACCTGAGCAATTCCGCCCACCGTCCAGTAATAAGCCACTGAGCAATACCAATTGGTTTGCCGCCTGGTCCGATAGCCCTCGGGTTAAATGTTGATTCCATTTGAATGTTACCGAGGACCGCGGCTGCCTGTTGCTTGGTGAATCCATTTGCCAGGAGCGTGAAGAAAAGTGTTTTGATATTGTCTTCCAAATGGACCATCGGGGCGCTTTGACCCGGGCTGCCACCACCAAAGTCCTTGCAGACGTTATTGCCGCGTTCGTCGTACCAGTTATTGTCGATGGCTGAGTAGTCGAGCCTTGGCACGGCAAACGCCGGCTGCGCAACAAGTACAGCAGCGAGAATCGCCACAACGATTTGGAACGATAGCTTTTTACCGGTTTTCATCATTGAGCGTCTCCTCTTACACCGATGCTTCTTAGATATGTCGCGACATCGTTCGGCATGCGGGCCAGGTCGACGTCGTCGAAATGCGAGCCCGGGCCAAGCACGATATGCGCTCCGTCATCCTGCTTGCGTACGACAACGAGCGCCGAGCCACCGACGCTGTCGATGTTATAGAGCGTGTAGCCGTCTGCGAATTGCTTGGTGCCAGTGACGGTGACATCGAGCTGTGAGTCTGACGAGAAGAGATTATTGTAGCTCGTATCGCTCTGAGCAGCCTTGAGGAGCTCGTAGCTTGAGCTACCGACGGGAGCATTCGTGTTTTTGGTGAGCTTGATGGTGTAGCCTTCGATATTGTCTGTTGCTGGGTCGAGGACGACACGAAATGCTGCGTAACCGTCCTGGGCCACTTCGATGGTCGTCGCTTGTTTGTAATCGATCTTCATCCCCTGCTGGAAACCTGTAGATTTACCGTCGATCGTAACTTTCTCGATAGACGGCTCAGCGTGAAGTGTGAGCGTGCGGCCGCCAACTGCCGTAAAGATAGCGATGGTCATGAGCACTAAGAGCACGAAGGCGCCAAGTGCGATGATGAGTGTTCGTCGGTTCATATCTATTGTGCACCTGTGTATGTAAATGCTTCGAATTCACTGTAGTTGGCGGTCGATTGCGCGATTGGTTTACCATCGGTCGAGGCCTGGATGATCGTCCACTTCTTGGCGGCCGGATCATTGGAAACGACAATTGCAGTGTGATCAAATGGCGAGGCATGCCATAGAATATCGCCTGGCTTCGCGGCTTCGTCCGAAACTGGCTTGAAGAATTTGCTGTGTGCCTGCGTCGCAGCTGAACCTCCGCCAACATCCACGCCATAGGTCATGTAGTAAGCAGTTCGAACAAATCCACTACAGTCGAGGATGGCTGCGCCTTTATTCTGGCCGTTAATGGCGTCGCTGATGAACTTCTTGATCTCGTCGATGCTTCCATGACCACCACCGTATTTGTAGTAATATGGCGTGAACAGTGCTCCATTACAAGGGACCTGAGCACCCTTGTCGGACAAGTTCTTGCACTGGTCGGCTGTCATACTGCCGGATGTATTGTCGGCGGTTGTACCTGCATCCAGGCCAAGTGTGCCATCGACGCTGTCTTTATGCGCGCTGTCGAGTGAGTTGTTATTGAGGAAGAATCGGAAGTAAGTGAACTTTTCGTCCTTGCTAAAGCACCAGCGAGTGTCGACGTCTTCGCCGACGTCACTTCCGCCACCGTCTGGTGAGATTGGCGTGGAACCGTCGACGCAGCTCGCAATGTATTTCTTGAAGTCATCGCTTGTTGCTTCGTGCGTGTCTGGGTCGGCGTGGTGGTTGTCGAACATCCATTTGTCGACGGCTGCAGGTGCATAACGTGGGTCATTCATAACCCCCACCGTCTCACCTGGAATTGGGTTACAGAAAGCGTCTACGGCAAGACCTCCGTCTGGTATCGCGCGGTAGTCTTCGTCTGCGCAGAACTCGCCGCCTCTCGAGATATCGCTTTGTGCACTCACGCCACCAGTCACGATATTGCTGAATGATGAACTGAAGAGACTAAACGGCGACGTGACGATCGAGGCGATGCTTTGGAATGTCGTCTGGCCAAGCGGCGAAGCTGCAGCTGGTGCAAGTGCGAGCGCAAGTTTGGACGTGACCGACGTGCTACTGTCGAGTGAAAATGGACTCTTGCCGTAGTTCTCTACCTTGGTTTCGAAGGCCATCTCTTTGTTCGATTCCATTTCGACAGCAGTGGCATCCGAGCCTGTCAGTATGCGTTCGCCATTTGCGCCGCCGGCGAACCGGCCGAATGCGCCAATGCCCGCGACCGCGGCGTTACCGATTCCATATCCCCCCTCAGGGTCGGTTGGATCGGGTGCAAAAGTGCCAGCGGCGAGCTGAATAAGGAGTGGTCCCATGTAAGCTCCGACGACAGCGAATACGGTGCTTAGGGCTGTAGAGCCAACTATACCTGCGACACTTAGGGTGCCTCCACTCAAGACATCGAGGCCCAATCCGGAGATGGTGAGCGCTAGTTGGCCGTACCAGCTTTTCACTTGCTTGCAGTTCTCCTTATTAGCACCGAGCTTTTCGAAAACGGCTTTAGCCTTTTGAATAAACTTGAGGAATGGCGAACCTGTCGTGAACCTGGCGAGGCCACGATGGTCAGCGATCTTCCCTTGTGAGGCTAGGTTAAATCCTTCTGACTGGAAGAACGTCTTGCCGTGGCTTTCCTTTTTAATACTTGGTTTAAAGAGCATCCCCGCGATAAAACCAATCTCGTCTGCCTTCGAATCCCCTGCCTTGAGTTTGTCCGCGAGCGTCATGAATACACCCACGTATTTTATGAGGGAAATAACTGAGAATACCTTCGCTCCGAACTCACTTGCTCGGAAAATTTGGTATGCGCTACATGCTTTATCGATAGCGCTAAATACGCCGAGGAGAGCCCCCTTTATACCACCCTTGGCTATGTCCTCTGCTACCTCAGGGGCTCTCGACGGGTCAAGGTCGAGGTCGGTTGTATCCGGTACGATTGAGGGTGGGCTATCGAAGTTGGTACTTTGGAGCCGCTCCCGCTCAGACTGAGCAGCTTCGTTGATGGAGTCATCCACACCTGCGATCTTGTTTTCCTCGGCTTTGTTCTCGTCACCGCCGTCAGGTGGTGAGTTGACCTTTTCGGTTTGGTTACCCTCCCCGTATTCATCGGCTCGGAAGTTTCGAATTCGCTCTTTATCGTCTTTGCCTGATATCTCGCGGTTGCGTTTAACACCAAACCTGTCGAACACCTTGGCTAGTGTCGTTTTGCCGCGCATGAGCATGGACTTTGGTTTGGCTACCTTGTCCATCTTGTCACGGAAATTGACGGTTGAACCGTAGTGCTCCTCGAAATTGTCAGCGTCTATCTTGATCGGTTTTCCATGGTCGTCCAGGCCACTGAATGACTTGATAAATTTCTTGTCACCGTTCTCGCCCACCTCTGGGTTGAGGCCGGCATCTTTCAACTTCTGGATTTCCTTGTCGGATACACCCTCAGAGAAACGGCATTTTGCTGCGCCACCGGTACAATTAGGATCCGCTTGGAAGTATTTTGCCTTAAGGTATTTCGGCGTCCGCTTGCTAAAGAAGCTGTTATTGTTCTTGTTACCCCAGTCGCTGACGAGCTCCTTCATGTGGACGAATGCGCTGCTCAGTACCGTAGGCACTGCGGCTCCGAGGGCGACAACTGCCGAAACGATCCCACCAATGATCCACTGGTTGACGCGCTTCTTGAGCATGTTGCCCAAATTCCCTTTACCGCCACCGCTTTTACCGCCGCGAATACCTTTACCGCCACCACGTTTTTGCTGACCGCCACCTCCACCACCACTCAGGTTAGTGTCCCAGCTTGGTGCGGCTTCACGTTCTGCCAGAGGTCGATTGTCGCCTATAGGGGCACGGCTGTCTTTGGTTGCGGCTGCAGCGGATTTGTCGGCCGTGTGATTCTCAAAGTCGTGCTTGTACTCGTTTTCGCTTGGGTTGTGGTCGTCAGCCTGCGATACTGGTGGGCTGGAGTTGCCATACGTAAAGTTACGAGGCCTGTCGTCGCTGGGGCGAGTGCTTCCACTTGGGCCGCCGGGGCGACTGCCTGAACCGCTGCCTCTACTACCACTTCGTTGACCAGAGTCTGGACGATTTTTTAGTGCGCGTGGCATGTGTTGATTGCTCCCTAGAGATTACCTTGGTTAGGTTGATTGACATCGATGTAACCTTGGTCGGGCGCGGCGGGCTGAACTGGCGCTTCAGATTGGCCGTAGAGGTCTTGAAGTTGCTGTATCTGTGCGGGATTGGTTGTGATGAGTGATGTCTCTGTTGGACTTGCGATGATCTGCATATGCACGTGATTCTGACCGGCGAAGAAGAGCCCCTGCCCTACTGGGAACTGAGCTAAACGCTTCTTTTCCTCGTCAGTTAACTTGAACACCTCGGCCAGCACGTCTACGGCTGATGTCGATTGCTTTAATAATAACTGCATAGAAGCGTTAGCGACAATAGCTCGGCCCATTTTACTGCCCATAAAGTCTTCCACATCCTGTGTGATAGTGGTCAGGCCCAGGAAGTATTTACGGGCTCGCTTAGCGAGGCTAAACAGGAAATTCGCCGAGTCATCGTATTTCATGAGCTGCCAAGCCTCGTCCACGATGAGCATGCGCTTGCGCTTGTCGGCTCGAGTCTTGTTCCAGATGTAGCTCAGCACGATGTACATGGCGACCGGACGGAGTTCGTCTTCGAGATCGCGAATGTTGAAGACGACCATCGAGTTGTTGATGTCGACATTACTCTGCTGTGAGAAGATGCCGGCGAATGTACCGGTTGTGTACTTGCGGAGGCGTTGCGCGAGCTGTGGTCCGCTGCCGGCCATGTGCAGGAGCGTTTCGTAGAGGTCGTTGATCGTTGGCGGCACGGAGTTATGCGTCAGCGGGTCGCTGGTGATGCCGGCGCGGGCGTAGGTGTCGATCAACGCTTGGTCGAGGTCGGCTTCCTCGACCGGTGACAGGGCTGGCATAGTTGCGCCAGAGGCGGTGATCTGCGCTCCACCCATCATCAAGCGGAGCAAGCCGTGGAGCGTGATGAGGTTTGCGCGGAGGGCATCTTCGGCCTCTTCGTTCTCGATCACACGTGGAAGGTCGAATGGGTTGATGCGTGTCTCGGAATTAAGCGCCAGGTGCACATAGCTACCGCCGACCGCTTCACAGAGCCGCTGATATTCGTTCTCTGGGTCAACGATGATGATCTCTGAGCCCATCATCATACTACGTAAAGCCTCAAGCTTCACCGTGAAGGACTTACCAGCACCAGACTTCGCGAAGACAACCATATTAGCGTTCTCGAGGCTGAACCGGTCGAAGATAACGAGGCCGTTGTTGTGCATGTTGATGCCGTACAGCACACCCTTTTCCTGTGTCAGGTCGGCGCTGGTGAATGGGAAGCTCGTGCTGAGCGCGCCAGTGTTCATGTTGTGACGAATCTGAAGTTGGTCAACCATCTGAGGCACGAGTGAGTTCAGGCTCTGCTCCATCTGAGACGAAGCGACCTTACTAAAGACAAGCTGCTGCCCAAGAATGGTTTCGATCTTGTGCTGCACAAATGCGATTTCGTCGATGCTATCACCGTAGACCGTGATGTACAGGCCGAAGCGGAAGAATCGCTCACTCCCCACCTGTAGCTGGTCGCGCAGCTCCTCGGCGTCCTGGATAGCGGCTTCGAGACCCGGGTCGCGAACCTTACCACGCTCTTGGTTGATGGCGATGCTGGCTTCCAGCTGGCCGACTTTCTTGCGAAGGTTGTTCAGGATAACCTGGCTTTCAACCGGGTAAATAAACATACTAACATCGATAACTTCGTCGATGTTGATGATCGGACTCAGCCAACCGGTGTAAATCTGGCGCGGATAGCCATAGACATAGATAGTTCGGGCATATCGAGTACCGAGGCGGAAGTGTCCGGCCTGAATCTCGAGCGAGCTTGGTGCGATGATATCGCGGAGCGTGGTAATGCCACGAAGGAATTCTTGTTCGATCTCTTGCTGCTCTCGCTGACGCTGTTGCTCGGCGATCGCAACCGGATCGTTCTTCTTACCGCCAAAAAGTCCCATTACATGACCTCCCTATCCAGATTTGGCTGTGGTGCCTGACCTTGGCCTTTTGTGATGATCGGCGCGTTCATCGCGTTGAAGTCGCCAAGTGGTTCACGGACGGCTGTGTCAGGGTTATAGACGTTATAGTAGAGCTCGCCAAGCTCCTTGGTGTTGAGCTGTGAGCTGCGGATGCCGATCTGGAGCAGACCATTGACGACGGTTTGGGAACGGTTGCGGATTTCATCCTTTGCTTTGTTGTAGGTGGCTTCGTCGATACGGATACGCTGCTGCTGTGTGCTGCCAAACAAACTGCCGAGCATGTTCTTGCTCTGGCTCACGGCGCTATTCACGTCGCCTGCTGGATAATACGGCACAACGATAAAGAAACTCTTATCCATAATGTTCGTCTCTTGGGCAAGCGCCCCAATAAAGCTAATGTAATCATCCATGAGCACACCGAGCAGCATGTTGTCTTGGTCGCGGCGGATACGCTCCAAGAGGTCGAGATATGGGCCAATGTCGACCTTTTGTGAACGAATGAGAATCTGTACTGGGAAGTACAGCGAGTTTAAGAAGTTCTGGTAGCTATACTCTACTGCTTCTCGCTCACGGTCACTCATGAGGTCGAAGTTGATCGACTGACATGCGATGACGGCGCGCATACTACCGTCGTTCATGATTGTCATGCTGTCGCGAAGTTCGGCAATGAGCAGTGAGTTCTGCGAGCTGTTTGGGTTGCGCGGAGCTGGAGCTGGCATGCCTGTCTGAAGGCCGGGGCCACCAACTGCAGCACCTTGCTGGGGTGCTGCCGCAGGCGCCTGGTAGTTTGGCGGTGCCGAGGCAATACCGTTCAGCTCAGTCATTGGCTGCGGTACACGGGGCGCACCAACAGACTGCGCCGGCTGTTGAACTGGCTGCGATGGTTGTTGAGGAGTTTGTTGAGGCTGCATGAAAGAGATTTACCCGCCAATTATTACAATCCAAGCACTAGTGGAGATTAATGACAACTTCACCCTCGTCCCCCTCTTGGAGCCGATGCGCCTCGTGAGCGATCGCGCTAATGCTGAGATCGTTATTACTTGCAAGCCTCATTATATCAGGCGAAACGGTCTGTGTCAGGGGCTTCGTTGGCGCTGGTTCCTCAGCCTTTTGGAGAGGTTTCATCTCGGAAGAACGAGGTGCTGGGATATGGTACGGCTCGACGACCTTCTGGTGCATCGCATTCGGATATGGATTGAAATGCGGCGCTGGACCAGTATCGGCCGGAGCCGCGGCGGGCGGCGTTGCCTGTGCGGTTGGAGCGGCGGCTGGTACCGATGCCGGCGCCATACCCTTGAACTGTCTGCTCAAGACGTCGTCGTATGGATTGTTGGCGTAGTCCTGGTGCGCAATACCGCCAGGGCCGGTTTGAGCCGGCGCTGCAGGAGCTGGGGCAGCAGGGTTTTGCTTCATGCGTTCGACAAGCGCTTGGCGATTTTCTTGGTTCTTCTTGGCGAGCAGCGTGTCGAATGACTTCGCCAGCTCGGCATGGTCATCCATAATATCGAATGCATTTGCAGCCTCTGCTGCGACACCGGCGGCGATACTCTCGTTAGCTTTGCTCACGCCCTTAAGCGACCAGCCGCGACTGTCCATAACGCGAGCCAGGTAGTCCAGACGCTGCTGCGCGGTCTCTTGGTCGAAATCCTTCACGAGCGAGCGCTCCTGAGCCGGAGGCGTGGTGATATCGATGTGACTGGCCGCGCCCTCTGGGTCCCACATGCGGCGCTTGGGCTTGAGATAATAGCGGATGACCGCGAGAAGGTAGGTTTCCATCGGCTGATCCTTGCGCAGTGGCAATGCCAGCGCACCAAACAGCAAAATGACCGGGAGAACAATAATAGCAAGTGGCAACAAAATTTGCGCCAATACAAAACCCACAAACCCAGCAATCGCCACCACAATCAGATAAATAAACTGGCGAAAACTAAATGGACCGATAAGTTTATCTTCGGCCTCAACATCCTGAGGAACTTTATAAACAGCCACGCTACCATTATGCCACATAAGCACCTTCGTATGTGACCTAAAATTAACGACGGTCCACTCCTCTGCCGCTGCGTGCGCAGGGCTGAGGAGTGGACCGGTGGACCCGGAGGTCAGTCGAGGACGACGTGCTTGTACTGGTCGTCATCGATCGCGTCGGGGGCCATGTCGTCCCCCAACTCGGCTGCGTAGTACAGGCCGTCCTTCAGCCGGACCAGCGTGCCGTGGTTGTGGTTGACCAGCGCCGTGGCCGGAGCGTTTTCGATGTTGATCGCCCGCCGTCGGAAATCGGGCACGAAGAAGGTCTGACCTTCCTTGATGCCCTTGGTGATTGCCAGCCGGACCGCTCGGCGATCGCCCTTGGCCTTGTTGCGGGCGGCGAAGACCGCCATTCCCACCACACAGGCAGCCAGCACGACGAGCATCCAGACCAAGTTGTTGTCCATGGCACTCCATTCCTCGGGGTGTATGCCGGTTTGAATAATAACATATTTATGTGATTGATGCTGTTTTTCGGCCCAGCCCGGGCGCCGCTCGATGAGTGAGGGCGCCCGGGCTGGAGCTGTATCCGAATACTGAGACGGTCAGTCCCAGTTTTCCTCCGGCCCCTTCCATTCCTTTCCGCGCGCGATCGCCATCTTCCTCGCCATTTCAACGATGAGGCGATGGGTTACCCCGGTGAGAGGCTGGGTAGCGAGATTTCCTGCCTGGAACACTCGTCCGTCTGTGAGGATTTTGGTTACCCCTATCCACCTCTGTGGGTCATCTTCTTGAGGGGTGGAGTGACCCAGACTTTGAAGAACGGTCCGCGGGAACACCCATCCTGGAAAACTGCTGCGGGCGTACTCTGCCTGCCTTGTGACTACAGATCTCCCACCCCGCCGCTTACTTTTCTCGGGACGAACCAGCCTGCTGAGAGTGATCGTCTCGGTCGGCTGCCACTTGAGATTGAGCCACGACTGAACAACTTCGGCGTAGGCCATGCCCGGCTCCGTGATGACGTAGCCCAGGCTGGCGGCCGTCAGCGCGAAACGGAAAGAATCCTGCAGCCATTCGTGGCTCTGCTGAACAATGGCTGACCGGTGCTGCTCGCCATCATTGCGACGGCAGTTCTTGCAGACGATTCCTTCCCGTGCGCTCCAGTAACCACGAACATGTGCTGCCTCAGCAAGTGTTTTGCCTTGTCCCCAGTTCCTGTAAAGCCAGGCACTCCTGTGCTCTCGGTCATGATGGTGCATGAAGCACAGAGCTGCGCCGCAACGAGTGCAGTACGCATGGGCTGCGCGCCCACAGTAACAGGCGTTGGTATTCACTGCCTCTCCCTAAGTATGGATTTCGGGACCCTACTTTAATAACATTGCTTGCCTAGGATGTAAATAATTAAAAGTACGTACGCGGGTTAACGCGCACGTACTTTATAGCGAGATCAAGAGCTATAGGATTGAGTAGACGTTTTCAATAGCTTCGCGGTTTTGTGCCTTACCAATAAGGTTCGGGTTGGTGACGATAGCTTCGAGCTGAGTCTTGAGTTTAGCTTTGTCGGCAGGGTCCATACGAGCGAGCAACTCTGCGCCCTCAGGCTTTAATCCGGTAGCCTTTTTAGTTACAGGGTCGAAGGCCACAAGGGATTGTTGCATAGAATCGAGTAAGCCTGACTTCATGCCTGCGATATCGCTCGAAGCAGTATTTGCGATAGAAGTGAGGCGCTGTTCCTGCATGACATTTTCCATGTCGTCCTTGGTGGTGGCGGCAACGCGCGCCGCTTTGCTTCGGTCGGTTGTAACTGCGCCACTGGCGTCGAGCATCTCGTTGGCTGCGTTCCTGCGAATTTGTGTCATTCTACCATTAGCAAGGTTGAAGTCTGTAGCCAGGTGGTAGCCGCCCTTCTCTTTCAGCTTACCGTCGTTATTTCGGACGACTTCGTCGACCATGCCTTGGTCAAGGCTGCTACTCATACGAGCTTGTTCCATAGTGCCTACTTCGCCAGCTGCGGCAGCAGCGTTAAGTCCAGCCCGCATAAGATTAGGATTCTGTGTTAGCAAAGCTTGCGCCCTAGCTTCATTTGAACCTGCTGCTGAGGTTTCCCCCTTGATTTGTCTGGTCAAACCGGTATTAAACTCCTTAGAGCTAATCCCGGCGTTACGGAGTTGTTCGGCCAAGATCGCGCTTTCGTTGGACATTTCCTCATGGCGCTGCTTCTCGAGCTGACTTACGGCGCCAGCCTGTACGCGTGTGACACCTGCTGCGCCACCAATGCCTGCGGCACTACGTGCGAAGCCTGGATTCTCGAGCGAGTAGTCGGCAAGATACTGCTGGCCTGCTCGACCAAGCTCTCGCTCGCGCTGCTCTTTCTTGAAGTTGCGTCGCTGGTTGTATCCAGCTGCCCAGCCGATTGCGCCACCACGGCTAGCTGCACGTTGTACCATCTCGGCGCGACGTGGTTTGATGACGCCTTCGTTAAGGGCTTTGCCTCCGCGCTGCGCCAGGCCCTTTGTACGGGCGTTGTGGAGGAAGCCAAAGGCCTTACCCATCAGCGCGCCAGATGCGGCAAACGTAGCTGGTAGGAACACGAGCGGCACGACATAGACCACGAATTGCAAGATAACACGAATGGCCTGTGCAACCGGCTCACTCACGCCATCGCCGGCAAGTTTGAAGTCTGGTTGCTGCAGGATGATGCCAAATATTTTGCCAGATGCAAACAGCAGGACGATCATCGGATACATCATGAGCAGCTGTGTGAGAGTTTTACGCCACTTGTTGTAGTAGTTCTCGGTGTTTGGCAGCATATACATCAGTATCGCGACCGGTGCCACGATAACCAACATAATGATAGCCATCTGTCGGACCACCAGCACAATAACCACGACAACCACAACCAACAGCGCCAACCCCAGGAAGCTAAAGAACCACCCAATCGCCGCACCACCAGTCGCCACAATAGTTAGTAGTGCCGCACCACCGAGCGTAAAGATACTGCGAACCGCTCCGGCATCTGTACCGGTATTAAGTTGCGTCGTTCCCGCTTGATGCAGCGCCGCTGTAACCAGCGAGGATATGCCTGCACCAAAGATGTTAAATGCGTCGATAATAAACGCCACGATAAAGTAGCTCAGGTTTACACCCACGACCACGAACGCCATCTTTGGTAGGATTCGTTTGATGCCGTAGTTACTCAGGCCGATGCTCGTGGCCTGCGAGAAGATAACGATAAAGAAGAAGATGATGAATCCAATGTTGGCGAAGTTGCGGATATCCTGCCACAAGATATAGATAGGATTGTCGGCGTTTGTGGTCAGTGGCGAGATTGTCATGAATGGCTCAATAATATTGGTCTCGAAGAAGTTTGTTGCGCTCGCAACAAGCTGCACCGCAGGACAAATCACCCATGCAAGATTGCCCGATAGGCCAGGTCCGGTTGTGCAAACTTTTTCATCGTCCGAATTGTTTCCGGTGGTGCCGGTGTCTTTGTCGCAGGTGTTGATAGCAACCCCGTTTTTGTTCTCTATTGCTTTCGTGAAGTGAGTGCCCGCCGGGCAGTCGGCCTGCGACTGTGGGATCTTCTGGCACGTGCCGTTTTGCATGATGGTGCCGGCAGGACATTGGTTTGACTGAGTAGGATTACCTGCGGCTATGAGGTTGGCGACACAGAGTGGTATGTTTGTGCCTGCTAGGTAGTGAAGCGTGCCCCAAGCGGTGCAGGTTGCGGTTTGCCCTGGTAGCATCTGCATAACACACTTGCCCTGGATGGCCGAGTCGGTCTTATTGTTCCACTTGCCATCGGCGTTGTAGGTAAAGTTGAAGTTGCTCAGGTTTGTATTAGGACAGCTCTGTCCGGCTGGTGGGTCGGCTGCGCTTACCTTCTGTGGGGCAAGGAGGCTAACGGCGGCAAAGAGGCTTGCGCCCAAAACAACTGCCAAAGCCAAAGCCGGCAGAAAGTTGGATAATTTTCTGATTGCACTATTTACACGCATTTCCAACCACTCTTACTCATTTGTTTGCTGTAACCCCATTTGGTACCAAGGCGATCTTACTATATTGCTCATTATAACGAAGCGTCCATGCTTTTACCAATGCCAAAAATCGTGATGTAAATTTTGCAATATAGTGCTTTAACAGATGTACAAAAGAAAATCACGGGCTTGTGCAGGTCGCTTCGACCGTGCTATTATCCCCTGCGTGTTCTTGCTGGGCGGCAGAGCTTTCGTCGTTGGCGCGGTCGTCGGCTTTGCCTCCAGTCAGCACATTTTTTATTGGCTTTATACCTTTTGAACAGCGATTTCTCGACTGTTTTTAGTGCTCTTAATTGTATATTTTATAGAACTCAGGGGCGCATTACTAGTGGTTTTTGTGACCTCAGTTGTAGGACTAGATTAAAATGCTTAAGTATGATATAATATGTTCCGTCAGTTCTTTTCGGTACTAGATTTTGGAGGCAAGGCATGGCCACGTATTTCCGGTTCCCCTACCGCACGTTCTTCCGCTGGACGGCCCTCATCGTTGCCGGAGCGATGATCATCATCGCTCCGCTGGGATGGTACCTGTACTGGGCGGACTACCGGCAGACCACCATCGATGCGCTCAACACCAGCGCCAGCTACCGGCACGACCCGGGCAGCGCTGACGCTGCAACCTGGGACGTGGCTGGACAGTGGCCGTGGGTGATGCTCTGCGCCGTCGTGGTCTTCCTGTTCGTCTTCTGGGTGTTCCGCTGGGCCCGCCCTGCCAGGGATCGCGTCCACCACGACTGAGCCAATGAAGAACTGACGTGGCTTCGGCCACCCCTCGGTCTGCCCGCAACATCTTTGCGGTGCGGGCCGAGGGGTTCTTCATATTGCGAAAAAGCCCCGAAGAGGGTACTCTGTTACTAAGAATTAGGTATAAAAATGAAAAAGATTACATCTCTGCTTTTTGGCTCCATGCTCGCGGCAACGCTCACGTTCGGATTTGTCGCTCCTGCCGCAGCTCAGACCGACCAGAAGACAGTCACTTGCAGCCCAGACCAAGTAAAAATCGGTGTCGCTATAAATGGTAGCAACTGCATCGATAAAGGTACGGGCGTCGACAACAATGTCATTATTGTATGGTTGAGTAGCATTATTAAGTTTCTAACCGTGGGCGTTGGTATTGCGGCGACGGGCGGCGTTGTATATGGTGGTTTTCTGTACCTGACCGCTCAGGGGAACGCCGGCAAGACGCAGAAGGGCGTCGCTACCATTCTCAACGCTCTGATCGGCATCGCTATGTACGCACTGGCGTTTGCAATCATTAACTTCCTCGTACCGGGTGGAGTCCTTAAATAACATGAAGAAGTTTTTTGTCTCGCTCTGTATGGTGCTCAGTCTGTCGCTTACCGCAAGTGCTCTTGTCCCTGCTCCAGCGCAGGCGCAGGCCGCTCCCCTTCCGACTGCCGTCACGCAGTTTGCAGCTTGCTCGGGCGGCACGTTCTTTGGATTCCCGTCTTGGTATGCGTGTCTGCCAAAGGACGCAGACGGTCACCCGAAGCTCACAAAGCTCGATGATGTGTGGCTCATTGCATTTCCGCTTCTCGAGACAGGCATCAAGGCCGCCGCCTACGTCGCGCTCGGTTTTATACTGTGGGGTGGTATTCGATTTATCAAGAGCCAGGGTAACCCAGGCGAGATTACGGCTGCACGAGATACTATTCGTGACGCTTTGATCGGATTAGTAATCTGTATTTCGTCGGTCGCAATTGTACAATTTGCGGCATCGAGGTTGTAAACTATGAGTATGCTACATCTACTCGCAGCTATATCAGTGAACGCAGATACGCTCGGTCTTCCGAGGGTGGCTGCTGACGATAACACGTGGGGCAGTATCATCGGAGGAGTATTTATCTTCACCGGTGCCTGGGCTACGCTCTTCCTCGTTATCGGCGGCGTACGGTACGCTGCCAGCGCTGGCGATCAAGGGTTGATTACGAAAGCAAAAGATACAATTCTGTATGCCATCATCGGGCTTATCGTTTCGGTCCTTGCTTTCACTATTGTACAATTTGTCTTAGGAAGAATTTAGAAACAATGAAGAAACTCTCCATTACACTACTCTCGATAGTCGCACTCGCCTTTACGGTTGCTGCCGTGGTGCCTGATACAGCGCACGCAGCGGTTAATGTCTTTCAGAATTGTGGCGGCAATGCAGACACCGCAGTCTGTAAGGCTACAAGCGATAAGCTCTTTGGTCCGAATAGCATCTGGACAAACATCCTGAACACGCTCATTTATGTGACCGGCTCCGTCTCAGTGCTCATGATTGTGATCGGTGGCCTGCGTTATGCGACCTCCGGTGGTGACCAAGGGAGCATCAATGGCGCCAAGAACACGATTTTGTATGCAGTCGTGGGCCTGGTTCTCTCGCTCATGGGCTATGCCATCGTAAATTTCGTACTGACCAGAATATAAGGAGAATAAAGATGAAGAAACTAAAGTTAATGCTCGCAAGCGTCCTCTTCGTGGCTAGCGTTTCTGCTGGCGGCGTTGCATTGGTCGCTTCCCCTGCTATGGCTGTTCCGCCGGAGCAGTCGGCTTGTGAGGGCTCAGGTGGTACTTGGAGCGGTACGTGGCCGAACGGTTCATGTTCGCAAGGTCCTCGTACGGTTACTGGTACGATCAAGAGCGTTGGCAATGTGATTATCTTCCTGACTGGTGCTATCGCGGTACTGATGATCATCATCGGTGGCGTGCGCTATACACTGTCGGGCGGTGACCAGGGTGCTATCAGCGGCGCCAAGAACACGATTTTGTACGCAGTGGTCGGCCTTGTTGTGGCGGTAGCAGCCTACGCCATTGTGAATCTCGTCCTCACCAACATCTAAGGTTGAGGGTGCAAAACACTAGCGCATAAGCGCTGTCGTGGTACAATAAACGCATATAGATATATAAGGAGAACCACATGAAGTCTTTCATGAAAAAAGTTGCTGGTTTCGTAGTTATCGTGCCAGCTTTGGTTTTGGGCCTGACTCTGGTAACACCTACCGTTGCTCACGCGCAGAATTGTACTGATGTAACGGCCGGTGGTATTGGCAACGGTGCCGACTGTGCTAAGCCAACGAACGCTGCTACTAACCTTTTTGGTGACGGTAGTATCTTCAACACCATCACTAACATCCTCTTGTTCTTGATCGGTGCTATTTCGGTGATCATGCTGATCATCGGTGGTGTCCGATACGTTGTGTCTGGTGGTGACCAGGGCGCTGTCACCTCGGCCAAGAATACAATTTTGTACGCTATCATCGGTATCATCATAGCCTTCCTGGCCTTCGCAGCCGTCCGCTTCGTTACCGATCAGCTCCAGAAGAGCACCTACACCGGCAGCCACGTCGCTGTTATCGAGTAGACTCCCTACTATCGAATCACAAAACCGGCCTGAGATGGCCGGTTTTGTATTTCTCCAAAGTATTGGTAGGTTAAGACGGTTCGACGCCAGCACTGGTCGTTCGCTCAACGCGCCACCTCCTGCTCGTCTTGGCGGATCATTCCTACACCGGCTCTTCGCACCCATTCTCTCAAAAGACGACAAGCCTCCGCGCGGTTGCCTTTGAGACGAGGAGAACCTTGTCTCAAAGGTCCGGCTCCAGAGCGTCTTTTCTCAAGAAGGGTGCGAGCGCCGGCTGACGCTAATCGCTGAAGTTCCTCAGCCAAGCCGCTACCTCGTCCAGGCCGAAAACATCCCGTTCTCCGGGCGAACGGAGCGAGCTGTTTGCGAGTGAAGAGTTTTTCGGGCGGACGAGGTAGCGGCTTGGCGTATAAGAAAACCTACCCCGTCGAATCTCTTCTGCGGGAGCGTTAGCCCAAATCAAAACACCGACGAGCAGAACGCTTGCCGGTGTTTTGTATGGCGCGGAGTTTTTATTACTGAATTTGGATCTTGCGAGCTTGTTCTTGCTTCACCTTCGCGAAGCTCACTGTCAGTACGCCGTCCTTGAGGAGGGCTTCAACCTCTTCTTCCTTAACGGCTACAGGCAATGCGATAGTGCGAGAAAAGTCGCCCCAGTAACACTCTTGGATGTGCCAGTGCTCTACGTCGTCGTCTCCGCTGCTGAGCGTGCCGCTGATGGTCAAAATACCATCTGAAATGCTGACGTCTAGGTCTTGCTTGTTGACGCCTGCGGTGCGGGCTTTCACGACAAGTCGTTCGTTCGTCTCGTATACGTCGACAGCCAACTGGCCTGGTACGCCTTCGTCTTCTTCCCAATTAGCTTCATCTTGAATCTGCTGTTGATTGTTGTCGTCACCCACCTGAGCATCGTCGTCGTCATTCAGGAATGCCGCCGCGAGTTCGTCTTCCATCAGAAGATCGTCGTTTTGCTTCTGTCCCCGTGCCATTATCTTCCTCCACCTTTTCGTAAAAACTATAGGCTCTTTTGGGTTGCTCTATAGTGACGATTATAGCGGAAACTGGTAAAGTATTGCAATATTATAGTGCAGGGAAGTAAAAATGACATCATTACTCGAGAGAACCATAAGTATTATTGCCCCACATCGCTGCTTTTCGTGTAGTAAAGAAAGCAACGTTCTATGCGTTTCTTGTAGTGCGCGCGTGTTCGATGAGCGGCCTGACGTGTGCTATTTGTGCAACAATCCAACCGTCGATGCAAGAGTTTGCAAGGCGTGCGCGAATAATACAGATGTTTCGCACGTCTGGATGGCTGGGGCGTACGACGGGATTGTGAAGCGACTGATCCGCGCATATAAGTTTGAGCGTGTACGAGCGGCTTACGTGCCACTTGTCGATGCAATGCTCGACGCCCTTCCCTATCTTGATCAGCCCATTGTCGTGGTGCATATTCCGACAGCCGCTGTACGCGTTAGGCAGCGCGGCTACGATCACGCACGTCTACTCGCGCGCGAGATTGCGCGCCGAAAAGGCTGGCGTCACCAGGACGTGCTTCGTCGGCGTCATAATCTCCGGCAAGTTGGCGCGAGCCGATCGCAGCGCCTCGACCAGGCTAACGCTGCCTTCGAACTTCGAGCGCCGCACAGGGTTCAAGGAGCGCACGTACTTCTGGTAGATGATGTAACGACTTCTGGTGCAACATTGACTGCAGCCGCGCGGCTTCTCAAGCAAGCTGGCGCTGCAAGAATAGACGCGATTACGGCGGCAAAGCACACGCTCGAACAAACCTAACAGATGTGATACAATAATTCCGTCCTAGCTACGGAGAGGTGTCCGAGCGGTTTAAGGAAACGGTCTTGAAAACCGTCGTGCCGGAAACGGTACCGTGGGTTCG
>CAZJVU010000011.1:0-32502 GCA_964550035.1 uncultured Candidatus Saccharibacteria bacterium
TTATTCATCCGGCCCCCCCCGAGATAAACCCCCGCCCGAACCCTCTTACCCAACACGCCGCTCTTCCGATCGGGTGGGTCCCACGCGGCGGGGTTCGCTTTGGGTTTGCTTGGTGGGGCTGTCTCGGGGCGGCGGGTGGGGGCCCGGAGACGATGGTCACGAGATGGCGGGTCGGAACTGCTCCGCCTTCAGCCAGACGTGGTTGTCGCTGAAGAGCTGAGCGCCGAGGCATTCGTCCCGACTGGGGTCGGGATCGCTGCACCGAGCGCAGTACCCCAGGGATTTCCCGGCCTTGGTCTGCTCCAGCTCGTACCAGCCGGGCTGGTCGTGGTCAGCGCGAATGTCCTCGCCTTCCACCCTTGCGATGAAGGGGTAGTTGGTCATTGCACGTTCCTCTCGTGCCAAGAGCTGCGAGCGTATGCTCGAATGCCTCTGTTTTCGAGGCAGTATTATAAGGTACCATAAAAATAAGTTCGTTGCAATACCATCGATAGGTTCTTTGCCGTGGTCACGGCTCCGGGGCGACGTGTGCCCCGGAGCCGTGACGCGCGGTCGATCAGGCGGTGGCGTACTCGCTCTTCACGAGCCGACCGCCGACGAAGTCGTAGCCGGAGCCGAAGTGCCCGACCAGCAGACCGTTCTGGCGCTTCTGCCAGGTGTCGATCCGGTACGGAACCTCGGCGTCGCCGGCGCCCGCCTTCTCGAAGTCCTCGCGCTGCGAGGCCGGCGCCCAGAAGGTGGCGTCCTGGAGGCTGACGATGATGCCCGGGTTGAACATGTTGTCGCCGCCGCACTCGTAGACGCCCAGGAGCTGCGACTGACCGCCCTTGTACCGCTTGTCGGTCGCCACCTTGGCGGCGGCCGCGGCCGCGCCGAGCCCCAGGAGCGAGGTGATGATGGCGATCGGCTTGCGGCTGGAACGGCTCGACTTCTTGCCGCCCAGGGTGGGCAGCGAGATGTTGGACAGCTGGTCCTTGACCGCGGTGGCCGCGGACGTGGTGCGCTTGCGCATGAGTTCTCCGTGTCGTGTGTGTCGAAGGAACCTATCGATGGTGACTAACTCGTAAGCCCCTGTTGGGGCCGTGAGCGTCGCCAACGATTTAAACATTGAAAGAGCGCCATGTCAATTAAGAATCCAGTCGACACTTGGAAACTATATGCATTGATGGTATACTTAAAAAAGCAAGTTATTCTTACTCTTCTCCTTGTATAGGTGCGGTCACTTATGAATCCACATTTTATTCTCGGCTGAGCGAAGACCCTGTCTCGCCAATAACAGCTTACAGAAAGGCTTTAACACTATGGCAACTAAATTGTATGTCGGAAAACTCTCTTACAACACAACAGACGAAACATTGCGCGCACTCTTTGCAGAGTACGGCGTTGTGACAAGCGCTCAGGTCATTATGGACCGCGACCTTGGCCGATCACGCGGCTTTGGGTTCGTCGAAATGGAAAATGACGCCGAGGCGCAAGCAGCAGTTACTGCTTTGAACGACAAAGAGTTCGAAGGCCGGACTATTGCCGTCAACGTCGCTAAGCCACGCGAAGATCGTCCTCGCAATGGCGGTGACTTTCAGCGCCGCGCTGCTTAAGTAAGGCAACCAGAAATCAAAAAGGCCCGGAATAAGACCGGGCCTTTTGCGTAGATCGATTACGCCTTATTGCGGTGACGCTTGCGCTCATTGGGATCGAGGTAGCGCTTGCGCAGGCGCAGGCTTTTTGGCGTGGCTTCGAGGAGTTCGTCGTCTTCGATGAAGTCGAGGTATTGCTCGAGGCTCAGCTTGGTGTACGGTGTCAGCTGAACAGCACCGTCGCTACTACTACTGCGGATGTTGGTGAGCTGCTTGGCGCGGCAGACGTTGATCTCGAGGTCTTCTTGGCGGTTATAAAGGCCAACGACCATACCCTGGTATACCTGCGTGCCTGGACCGACGTACAGAATGCCGCGAGCTTCGGCTGCTTCGAGCGCGTATGGTGTGGTTGTGCCGGCTTCGGTAGCAATGAGTACGCCGTTACGAGTCTTCTGGATCGCTGGACCGACAGGTTGATACCCATGCGGCAGGCTGTTCATGATGACCGTACCTTTGGTTGCGGTCAGAAGCAGGTTACGGAGTCCGAGCAGACCGCGTGTCGGCGCGATAAACGTCAGGCGTGTGCCGCCCTTGCTGGTGCTGACTTGCTCTTTCAGCTCGGCGCGGCGCTGACCGAGCTCTTGGTTGATGGCACCGACGAATTCGTCAGGCACTTCGATGATGAGCTCTTCGAGCGGCTCTTGCTCGACGCCATCGATGAGCTGCGTGACGACTTGCGGTCGGCCAACTTCGAACTCGTAGCCTTCGCGGCGGAGCGTCTCGATGAGTACAGACAGGTGAAGCTCACCGCGGCCGCTCACCAGAAAACCAATGCCATTGTCTTCGACGCGCAGGGCGACGTTGATCTCAAGCTCTTTCTTCAGGCGGTCGCCAATCTGGCGCGAAGTGGTAAACTGTCCTTCTTTGCCCTTTAGTGGTGAGGTGTTTGGGCCAAGGTAAATTTTGAGTGTCGGTGCTTCAATGTCGAGTACTGGCAGCGCCTCTGGTGTCTCGGCGTCGGCAATTGTTTCACCAATATGCGCGTCGGTGATGCCAGTGATGGACACGATGTCGCCAGCGCTAGCTTCCTCGACCTCAACTTTGCTGAGACCTTGGTTAGTGAAGATCTTGTCGATTTTGGACTTCACAACCGTGCCGTCGATCTTGATGAGCGCAAGGTTGGCGCCGCGCTTGGCGGTACCGCGCTGGATGCGACCGATGCTGTATTTGCCGAGGAAATTGTCGTAGCTCAGCGCCGTGACGAGCATTTGGAATGGTTTGTCGAGTTCGACGCTTGGCGCTGGGACGTGCTCGAGGACAGCCTTGAAGATAGGCGTGAGGTCAGCGTCAGCGCTTGGGTCGGCTGGCACTTCGGTCCAAGCTTTACCGTCGCGACCGATGGCAAAGTAAACCGGGTAATGCAGCTGGTCGTCGCTGATAGCGAGCTCGAGGAATAGGTCGGCGACTTCGTCTTCTACTTCGACGATGCGGGCGTTTGGCTTGTCGATTTTGTTGATGATAACGATAGGCTTGAGGCCAAGTGCGAGCGCCTTGCTGAGCACGAATTTGGTCTGCGGCATCGGACCTTCCTGGGCGTCGACGATCAGCAGAACGCCATCAGCCATGTTCAGGGTGCGCTCCACCTCGCCGGAGAAGTCGGCGTGACCTGGCGTGTCGACGATGTTGATCTTGTACCCTTCGTACTCGACAGTTGTCTGCTTGGCGGTGATGGTAATACCACGCTCGCGCTCTTGATCGCCACTGTCCATGATGAGCGTCTGGCTCATCTCGGCTTGGTTGTCACGAAAGGTATGACTCTGCTTGAGCAGGCCGTCCACGAGGGTCGTTTTGCCATGGTCGACGTGCGCGATAATGGCGATGTTGCGAATTTTGTCTGGTTGATTCATATAATAAATGACCCTTCTAGCCTGGGCCATGTCCTTTACGCTAAATTATAGCATAAAAGCTACTGCTTGTCATCTGTTCGGCTTCAGACCGCCCGAGAGTGCGCATCTCGGGCGGCCTGAAGTGTGTTGTTACGTGAGGTAGCGGATGCCACTGCGCGAGGTGAAACGGCCCTTGCGAACGAATGCGCTCGCGAGCCGGCCGCCGGTTCGTTCGAAGTAGACAGCGAGCCATGCAGCCCTGGTGAGCACGCCTGTTTTGTCACAACTGAAGCGCTGACTCACCTGCGCCATGGCGCGCCTCGTCTTGGCGGACAGCATGACACTCAAGACCCCGGGATCGCCGGGCGGAATGGGCGTGATGTCGATCTTGGTGATGCTGGAGTTCTCGCCTTCCACCCAGACGATCGAACTGTTTTGGCCGACAGCACCAAGAACCTGGATGCACCAGTTGATGACGTCGGTGATTTCGGCGTCCCTCAGCACGGCGGCGCGAGTAAATGCCAACAGCGCATTTCGGGGCACTTCCTGAAACTCAACTTCTTGAGCTCCCACAGGTCTTCCTCTCGTCGGTAACGGAGGTGATTGTAGCATAGAGGGGTTATTTTGTGGAGCGCTTTGTCGCGCCAAGTAAAACCAGCACAGCGTAGCACGTAAATGCGCCGACTGTATTGGCAAACAGATCCCACCATGTGTCGAAGAGACTCGGTGGGATTGTGTTGAGAATATGAGCCTCATAGAGTAGCATCTCCATAAGCTCATTTGCGACACCCAGACCGCTGGCAAAGAAGTAGAGCGCCACAATTGGCTGCCACCACGTCGTAAATCGAATAGTATAGGCGCGCACCACAAACAAGAAAAGCATTGTGGCGGCTAATCCGCCGGTGAAATGCATACTCAACGAGTCGGTTTGATCACCTACGAGCGAAACCTTTGGTACAAGAAAAGCAACAAACCACGTCAAGGCAACGGCCAATAGCCAGCGACCATGTTTCCAGTATGGCAATCCTCGGGTCGCCTTGGTGATAAACACGAACCGCGCCAGCACCCACGGCACGATGGCTATAACAAGCGGCGGCGCGATCGCATACCCCCAATCCGCCAGCCAGTTTTGGGCAAGAAAATGCATGGCATCAGTATAGCTGCTTGACGCGGGCGTTACAATTGCGACACGGAGATTGTCAAAGCGCCGGATTACGCTTATACTTGAAGCAAATGAGGGTGTGACTTGAGCGCAATGAAAATCTTGATGCTAGGGTGGGAATTGCCCCCGCATAATAGTGGCGGTCTTGGGGTAGCTTGCTATCAGCTTTCGCGTGCGTTGGCGGCTCAGGGTGTCGATATTGACTTTGTGCTCCCCTACGATGCGCCTCATGATATTGATTTCATGAAAGTCACCCCAGCCCTGCCGATCACAGCCGAGAAGCTGGCTAACCTGGGCGGCGCTTACGACAGCTACTGTTACCACTGTGAGAGCGAGATATGCGAGCACGCGTCCCCTAAAGACCTTCGCGGCCAGCAGAAACGCTACACCGAGTTCGTCGAAAAGCACCTCGAGGACAATAATGCCGATGTCATCCATGCGCATGACTGGCTGACGTTCGAGGCGGGCGTGCGCGCCAAGCAGATCACCAAGAAGCCGCTCATCGCCCACGTGCACGCCACCGAGTTTGACCGTTCCGGTGAGCATAGTGGTAATCCGCTGGTACACGAGATTGAGTACAACGCGCTGCACCTGGCTGACCGCGTTGTGGCAGTAAGCCAGGTCACCAAAGATATTATTGTGCGAGAGTATGGCATCCCAGCTGACAAAGTCCACGTCGTTCATAACAGCATCGATCCGCATGAGCTCGCGGATGTCACGTTCCAAGGCAGTTATGTTTACCTCGAAGAAATGAAGAAACGCGGCTACAAAGTTGTGGTCAGCCTGGGTCGGTTGACCGTCCAGAAGGGCCTACGGTATCTGGTGCAAGCGGCTGAGCGTGTTGTGCGTGTGAACGACAAGGTGCTCTTCCTGGTCGCTGGCGACGGTGAACTCCGCGACGAGCTGATCGAGCAAGCTGCCGAGTCGGGTATCGCGCACAACATTATCTTTACCGGATTTCTGCGTGGACAGCGATGGCGCGACGCATATGCGATTGGTGATATGTTTGTAATGCCGAGCGTATCCGAGCCGTTCGGCCTGACAGCCCTCGAAGCTGCTGGAACAGGCAATGCTGTACTTCTCTCCAAGCAGTCCGGTGCCGGCGAAGTGCTGCGAAGCGTGCTGAAGTTCGACTTCTGGGATATCGACAGATTAGCGAACTATATCCTAGCAGTCGCAGACCAACCTGTGCTAAGACATACATTAATGCAAAACGTCCAAAACGAGTTCTCACGCTTGTCATGGCAAGACGTAGCTGATAAATGCCAAGATCTTTACAAAAATCTCCACAGAACAGAGGTCGTAGTATGAAACGTGCCATCGTGCTGTATTTGCACGTCCACCAGCCGTTTCGTGTGCGGAACTACACTATCTTTGACGCGGGATCCGACCATAACTACTTCTTCGAACCGCAGTATAATGACCGCCGAAGCAACGAGCAGATCTTGCACAAAGTCGCGGCCAAGAGCTACATTCCGACCAACAAGCGCCTGCTCGAAATCCTGAACAAACACCCCGAATTCAAGCTCAGTATGTCCATCACCGGCACAGTCCTTGAACAACTGGAGATGTGGTCGCCAGAAGCGATGCAGAGTTTCAAAGATCTCGTTGCGACGGGTCGCGTGGAGATCGTGGCCGAGACGTATTACCACAGCCTCGCCTTCTTCTATTCGCGATTCGAGTTCGAGAAGCAAGTTCGCATGCATCACGACAAGATTCAACAGCTGTTTGGTCAGTCACCGAAGGTGTTCCGCAATACCGAGCTCAGCTACAACAACGACCTCGCGGCATGGGCTGAGCAGGCCGGTTACAAGGGAATCATCACCGAGGGCTGGGACCCAATACTCGGCTGGCGCAGCCCGAACTTTGTGTATCGCCCGCGCTACACCGAGAATATTCGCCTGCTGATGAAGAATTATCGCCTCAGCGATGACATCGCCTTCCGTTTCTCTGACCGCCAGTGGGCCGAGTGGCCGCTCACGGCTGAAAAGTTCGTGCATTGGGTGAACGCGCTAGATGACAATCAGACGAACGTTGATCTCTTTATGGACTACGAAACATTCGGTGAGCACCAGTGGCACGAGACCGGTATCTTTGACTTCCTGGAGCACTTGCCAGTTGAGCTACTCAAGCATGAAGGTAATGGATTTATGACCGTCAGCGAAGCCATCGACGCGTTCGAGCCCGTCGACACGGTTGACGTACCCAACACCATCACCTGGGCAGATGCCGAGCGCGACCTCAGCGCCTGGGTGGGTAATCCCATGCAGCAGCAGGCTATCTCAGAGCTCTACTCACTCGAAAATGATGTTCTAGCCAGTGGTGATCGCGCACTTATTGATGACTGGCGTCGCCTACAGACGTCAGATCACGTATACTATATGTGTACGAAGTATTTCAGCGACGGCAATGTGCATGCATATTTCAGTCCTTACGAATCTCCGTACGACGCATTTATTGTTTTCTGTAACGCATTGCGAGATGTGCGCTTGCGCGCAATCAAAGCACGGGAGGGTGCGTCATAATGTATCTGGGTGGGACCCTACCATGGCACGACCAATAGTTCTGAGTAACGGGACTATGCATGTCGGCATCAATTACTTCGGTGAGGTGCACGACTTCTATTATCCGTATGTCGGCCTCGAGAATCACTCGATGGCCAATCATTTGCGTCACCGCGTCGGTGTGTGGGTTGAGGGGCGCTTTAGCTGGCTCGATGACGGCAAGTGGACGGTCGAGTCTGACTACTACGACAACACGCTCATAGGTCTCACCCGCGCAACCAACAGTGACATTGGTATCACGCTGGAATTTCAGGACGCCGTCGATGCGCACGAGAATGTCTTTATCCGCAACATTCATGTCATCAACGAGTTCAACCGCGAACGCGAGGTGCGGCTCTTTATGCACCAGATGTTCTTGATCTATAACAGTTTGAACGGCGATACAGGTCAATATCTGCCGGGGGAGCCGGCTATTCTGCACTACAAGGGACGCCGCGTGTTTGTGGCTGGTGGCCAAGATATGCATGGCAATCCGTTCGATCAATACTCGGTTGGGCTCTTCAACCTCGGTGGTAATGACGGTACATACCGCGATGCCGAAGACGGCTTGCTTGCTCGTAATAATGTTGAGCACGGCACGGTCGACTCGGTGATTGGGTTTAATCAGCGGCTCGAGGCGCATGGCTCCACGCGTGTGTCGTATTGGATCGCCGCTGCAAAGACGCAACAGGCCGCCATCGACCTTCACCGCGCCATACGTAAGGAAGGTGTTTTTGGCCGCCTCAAGAAAACACACGAATATTGGCAGCAGTGGCTTGCTCCAGCCGAGCACGTGATTGGTCAAATGCCCGAAGAAATGCGCCAAGCGGTGCGTAAGAGTCTGCTTATCCTGAAATCACACATCGACAAGCACGGCGCCGTGATTGCTAGCACCGACACGACGATGAAGAATTACGGGCGCGATGACTACGCCTATTGTTGGCCGCGCGATGCAGTCTTTTCGCTGTGGCCACTCCTGCGGCTGGGCTACCGCGATGAGCTCACTGCTTTCTTCGACTTCTGCCGCACAGGGCTCCACAAGGACGGCTACCTTATGCACAAATACCAGCCTGACGGCGCGCTTGGCAGCAGCTGGCACCCGTACATCGTAGGTAATCGTACCATCGCACCCATCCAGGAGGATGAAACAGCGGGCGTTGTGTTCCTCTTCGGCCAATATTACGAGACGATTGAAGACAAAAGCATGCTCCACGAGTTTTACGAGTCGCTCATAAAGCCGATGGCTGATTTCATGGCAGGCTATGTCGACGAAGCGACAAAGCTTCCGCATGCCACCTATGACCTCTGGGAAGAAAAGTTCCTCACCACCACATACAGCACCGCACTGGTCTATGCGGCGCTATTGTCGGCAGTGAAGCTCGCCGAAGAGGCCGGTCATGCCGACGACGCTGTCCGCTGGCAAACAGTCGCCGACGAAATGCACACCGCGGCGCAGACCATGCTGTACAACACCGACAAAGAATTCTTCTACAAAGGCTATGTTCACAAGTCGGCCGACGCCAAGACTGAGCTTATGTACGACGACACTATCGATGCGTCGAGCTTCTATGGCGCATTCATGTTCGGACTGTTCGATGTGAACTCCGCTGAGGTGCGAGCCAGCTTCAAGACGCTCACGCATGTCTTTCGTGTGAGCAATCAAGAGGTCATGCCCGTACCACGCTACGAAAACGACAAGTACAATACAGTCGACCCCGAGAAGAGCCTCGGTAACCCATGGTTTATCAGCACATTATGGCAGGCGCAGTACTATCTCGAGACCAACCGGCCGTCTGAGGCGCGCAAAGTCCTCGACTGGGTGCAAGCGCAGATGCTGAGATCCGGCGTGCTCGCTGAGCAGATTAATCCGTACACACATGACCCTGTTTCGGTCGCGCCGCTCGCGTGGAGTCAGGCGGAGTTTATTAATACGGCTATCGACCTGATGCACGAGCCGCTCGGCGATATCAAATCTGCAGAAAGGCTTGGCGACTAGCTATGGACCTCATGCAAATGATCACTCGACCGCTTTCCATCGGTCGTGAGCTCGCTACCAAGAAGATAATGAAACAGTTCGCGCACAAGTTTGGCTTGGTCTACTTTGGCTCTGTCAATCAACGCGAAGACGAGCACGAGCTTATTCGTGGCATCACCGTTTCGGCGTCGCATGTTGATACACATTTTTGCGTGGGAACGTATGAAGGGCATGACATTAGCCTCGTGGAGCGCCACAATACGCTCAGTTTTCCAGAGCAGCCGCCACATTACTACCACTGGCTGATTATGCAGTTCGATCTTCGGCGCGAGGGCTTGCCGCATGTGTTTATCGACGGCAATCACCATTCAGAAGAATTCTATACAACGCTGTTCATGAAATTTGCCAATATGAGCAACGCCACAATGATCTTCAGCCCCAAGAATCCGCTATTTGAGCGAACGTTCAAGATCTTTACGCCTGCGGATAAATTTGACGAAACTGAGGCAATGCTGAGTGGTGAGCGCGCGGCGATGCTGGCGCATCATTTCAAGCAGTTTGATTACGAAATCGATGGCGATCGGCTGCTTATCTATGCCGAAAACCCAACTCTATCGTCACACACCTTGCACGAAATGCTCCGCGTCGGGCAATGGCTTGCCCATGAACTCGACCATGCGAAGCTCGAACTCAGCTAATAACACTTGTGAAAACGCTCAAAAACAGGTAGAATAGTCCCTGATATTAGCGCAACCACGACACTACGCCCCGATAGCTCAGCGGTAGAGCACTTCCATGGTAAGGAAGGGGTCCCGGGTTCAAGTCCCGGTTGGGGCTCCATGAGTTGATGAACTAATATACATCTGTTATAATTACACCCAATAAGGAATAGTAATGGCTAAGAAGAATCAAAAGCGCAAGATTGTCCGTCTTCAGTCCGCCTCTGGCGCGACCTACTACACCGTGCGTCGTGCTGACGACGAGAAGCTGAAGGGCGTCAACAAGTTCGACAAGAACACCCGCAAAGTTGAAAAATTCGACGAATCGCCCACCAACTTGGGCCGAAACGTTGTAAAGAAGCGCAAATAAGCGCTTCTTTCTTTTCTCAGCGCTTTTTGACTCTGGTATGATAGACACAGTAAAGGGAGGGCAACATGACAAAACGAAACGTAATACTTGGGGTGGTTATCTTGGTAGTTATCGTGGGCGCCGTAGCCGTGTGGCTGGGTCGCAACACAACGACTACCACGAATTCAAAAAGTAGCGATTCATCTTCGACGCCGTCGACTGGTAAGGAAACAGTCATTACCTATTCTGACGGTGGCTATTCGCCCAGCAAGATTACCGTTCACTCAGGCGACAAAGTAATCATCAAGAACGCGTCGTCTCACGGCATGCAGTTCGACTCCGACCCGCACCCTGTGCACACCAACAATCCTGAGCTCAACGTCGGTGAAGTCGATGGCGGCGAGCAGATGTCGTTTACCGTCGACAAGAAGGGTACCTATGGCTACCACAACCATCTCAATCCAGCTCAGACTGGGTCAATTGTCGTCGAATAGCGTATGAAGCCGGCTAATAGGAACGTTGTTTCGTGGCTTTTGCGCGGTGCGTTGGCGCTAGTGTTTGTATACGCCAGCGTTTCGTCCTTTCTAAGCCCGCAGGACTGGGTGGGATATCTTCCGTCCTTTCTGCGGGATATCATTCCAGGTTCTATTCTATTGCCATTCTTTTCAGTCTTAGAGCTCACTCTTGCTGCGTGGCTGTTGAGCGGGTGGATGACAAAATACGCCGCGTTGATGGCCGCAGCGATGTTGGCTGGGATTGTGGTGTCTAACTTCCAGCTGTTCCTGATTACCTTTCGCGATATGGCGCTGATGCTCGTGGGGGTCGCACTTTTCTTTTTGGAGAAAGACAAAAGATAAGCCCGTCGGGAGTTGATACTTTTGCTCGCTCGAAGCGGAGTACCGCTCTCGCTCGGCCAAGCAAGGAAAACTCACCCGTCCGCTGGATGGCTCCGCCCCGCTCAGACAAGTCTTCGTTGGAATCTATCCATGCACCAAGAATAAAACCTGTCACAAGGACAGGTTTTATTCTTGGTGCCGAGAGAGGGAGTCGAACCCCCGAAGACATTAAGTCGTCTGATTTACAGTCAGATGCGTTTGACCACTTCGCTATCTCGGCCCATGGAGCCGACGGAGGGATTTGAACCCACGACCCGCTGTTTACAAAACAGCCGCTCTACCACTGAGCTACATCGGCATGATGTAATGTTCGTTACTGGAATATAGTACCATTCCGCCCCTGTTTTATCAATAATATTACTTTATCTTGGCGGCTTGATGCTGTGCAAGCACGATCAAGCCGTAGAGTCCGCAGCCAATCATAACAATCGCCCAACCTAAACCATTGCCGCTACTTGCGAGATTTACACCATAGGAGATACAGACTACAAGCAGTAGGAATTTGATAATTTCAAGAGGGATAGACATTCTTCGCAAGGCGGATAACGCGCCGAGCTGTCCCGTTAGCACAGTATTGTTAGTTTGTGATAGTTCATAACGGTTTTGAATATCGGCGAGATTAGCGCGGAGACCGCTGATCTCGTTTTTCTGAGTGCTGATCTGCCGGTTTAGCCCCTCGACTAAAGTGCGCGCGCTTCGTGCTGTCTTTATAGCGGCTTCCTGACGTACCGTAAGCTGTTCGCGAATCGGTGGCGTCATGATGCGCCTCTCGTAAAGATAGACAGAGGGTCGAGCTCAGACCAGCCATATTGTTTAACGGGCCTATAACTTAGATACCCACGGTAGGGCTTGTAGGGCGCATATTGAATATAACCTCTGTACGGCAGATATTGTTTGTATGGCAGATAGGGCTTTGGCGTATCGGTTGGGTTGATGCCGAAGCCAGCTGTGGCACCGTTTAAGTCCCTTAGTATGCCGCCTTCGAACCAAGCAACATGTTCGCCGTTATAGTTGTAGACAGCAATACCCCATAGGAAACCTACATGCACGCCTTCCCAGGTTATGATCAGGTCATTTTTGAGTACACGCAAACGTGCTGCACCAAATCGGTCAAAGATTATATCTTGCTCGTTGCTGGCAAGCATGTGAACTCCAGTTTCTATAATTATAAACTGAAATTCATTTTTAAACTACATCACCACTTTGCGTGGCTGACGGATCTTGCGCGTTGTGTTGGCCGTTTCGGCGATACGCTGAAGTTTCTCGCGGATGGCAAGCGCCAGCTCAGCTTCGTTAGCGCGCTCGTAGGCGTCAGCAAGGATAGTGAGCGACTGTGGGTTTGGCTCGAGCTCGACGGCCTTTTCGAGGGCTTCGATCATCTTCTTTGTATGGCCGAGTTTCTCCTGTACCTTGGCATATGCGATATGGCGCGCGGCCAGAGAGCTTTCCATTTCAATGGCTTGCTCGAACGCGATAGATGCTTTGTCGAATTGACCTGTTTCGTAGTAGATCAGGCCGACGTTGTGCAGGCTCGATGCGCTTGGTTCCAGGCTCTGGGCGATCTCGAAACATTCAATCGCGTCTTGATAAGCGCGCTGCTTAGCATACAAGATACCCAGGCGGTTGTATGCTGTAGCGTTGCGTTCGTCGACGCGAAGGATGGTCAGCAGCGCTTTCTCGGCGCGCAAGTATTTCTGCTCGACAATTCCCTGGTGCGCAATCTCCCATAGCTTTTCGAGGCGGCCGCCAAGCTTCGAGCTCAAAATCAAATCCGGCTCTTCGTCGGTGCGGAAGAACATGCGAATGGTCAGTGCTCCAAGTGCGGCGATAAGGAGAAGTGAATACATGATTTACTCTTACTATAGCAAAATTAGTATCTACTGAATAGCTGCAGCAGCTGTGCCCGCACATTGCCGTTGTGGCTGATGGTCTGCTGGGCATCTTGGAGCGCTTCGGCTATGGTGGCCCAGTGTTTAGCCTGAGCTGCGTTTACTACCGCTCCGAGTTGTACTTCGACAACTCGGCTCATGGCTTGGAGCGTTTCGAGACAATCATCACGGTTGCTGGCGAGCTTGCCAGTGAGCGTAAACCGTTCATTCGGCTTAGCGGCGAGGAGTTGTTTTACGAGCTGCATGCGATCTCGCTCGGTATCGAGCGCGTTGTTGGTCAAGAGGTTGAGTGCAATGCCGGGTCGGCCTTGTGACAGAAAGACAAGCTGCGATAGATCGGCCTGCGAAATCCCTGGTTTTTTGCTCACAATGAATTGCCGGATCATATCATCAGGCAGCGGCTGCAGCATAACATGCTGAATACGGGAAAGGATGGTCGGCAAGAGCGATTCGAGCTGTAGTGTGGTGAGAATAAACGTCAGGCCGGCGCGTGGCTCCTCGAGTAGCTTGAGGAAGGCGTTCTCGGCCTCCATACTCATGCCATGCGCGCCTTCGATGATGATAACTTGGTGTCCGTCCTGTTTGCTGCGTGTAGCCTTGTAGAGCTCGCGGATGGTTTCGATTGGGATCGTCCCCTTCTCGTCAGGGCTAATGGTGCGAATGCTTGTCGGGTGGCCGACAAGACGTTTGGCGAGCGCGTCGGCAAGTGAGCGTTTGCCAACGCCCTCGGGGCCGACAAGCAAAATGCCCTGCGGCGGCTCGGTCGCGAGCGCTTGGAGTGTGAGCGCGGTTGAATCATGAAGGAGAAGGTGATCGAACATAACACTTCCTATTGTAGCGTAGTCAGGAAATCTTCGAGCTCTGGCGGAAGTGGTGCGGTGAATACCTTGCGCTCGCGCGAAGGCAAAGTTAACTCGAGCGTGTGAGCGTGGAGGAACATACGGCCGAGTTTTCGGTCGTCGCGGCCGTATACGTGGTCGCCGACGATCGGATGGCCGAGATAATTGAGGTGAACACGCAATTGATGCGTGCGGCCTGTGAGCGGTTTGAGCTCGATGAGGTCACCGCGCTTATATCGTTTGACGATTTTATAACTGGTTTCGGCGGGTTTGCCATTGGCGCCGACACGAAAGGTCTGGGGCTTTTTGGGGTTGCGTTCGATCGGCAGACGCACGATGGCTTCATCCTCGCGAAGGTCACCTTCGATAAGCGCAAGGTACGTTTTCTTGACCTTGCGTTTGCTGAATTGGCCTTGCAGCCAGCCCTTGGCCTCTGGTGTCTTGGCGGCAATGATAACGCCCGAGGTGCCGCGGTCGAGACGATGCACGATACCGGGGCGATTTGTGTTGAGGCCATCTGTCGTCTTGGGGCGTACAAATTCTGCCACGCTAAATTCGTGGCTCTCGGCGCCTTTTGCGTGGGTGAGGACACCGCTGGGTTTGTTTATGACAAGTACGTCGTCGTCCTCGTAGATGACAGGTAGTGTTTGGCCGGTAAAATCTGGCGCCTCAGGCGTAGTTGTCTCTACGATATCGTCTGGCTGGAGCTTGTGACTAGCCTTTGCGACTTTCTCGTTGACGGTGACATCACCTTGCTCGCACCGCTTTTGCCAGAATGACCTGGAATGTTCAGGCGCGACGACGGCGAGAAACGCATCCACGCGCTCCCCTTCCCGCTCGGCGATAAATCGCAATGTGCCCAAGACTTAGCTCCTTGGGCGCAGGCCAACTGCTTGCTGGGCGCGGAGCAGTGTGGCTTCGGCGATTTCACTGACTTTGCGCTCGTCTTCTTCGAGCTTGGCGAGGAGCTTGGCTTCGTCAACCTGTGCGACGCGGGTCTGGAACTCGCTCAGGAAGATTTGTACTTTCTCGGCAACAGCCTTCTTGAGATCGCCATAGCTCGTCTCGCCCTTCCACTCGTCGGCAACTTCGGTAACCGGTCGTTCGCTCATGAGGGCGAGCATTTGCAGCAAGTTGGTGATGCCGGGTTGTTTCTCCCAGTCAAAGTTGATCTCGCCGACGCTATCAGTCGTGGCGCTCATGACTTTCTTGGCTGCTTCGGCCGGGTCGTCGGTCATGCTAATGGTGCCGGCCGGGTCGTCGACGGATTTGCTCATTTTCTTTTCGGGATTGCGGAGGCTGCGAATGCGGACGCCATTGTCGCGCTTGGCGAACTCGAGCTGTTTCTTCCAGTCTTCTGGCACAACGGTAAAGACGCCGTCCTCGAAAACATCAGCGAACTTGTTGTTGATACGAATGGCGAGGTCGCGAGCGAGCTCGAGGTGCTGTTTCTGGTCGTCGCCAACAGGTACATAGCGGGCATTGTAGAGCAAGATATCGGCGGCCATGAGGACTGGGTAGTTGAAGAGGCCGACGCTGACGTTGGCTTGGCCTTCTGATTTATCCTTGAACTGCGTCATGCGGCTCATCTCGCCCATGTAGGCAAAGCAGTCGAGGATCCAGGTGAGCTCAGAGTGGGCGGGAATATAGCTTTGGCGGTAGAGATATGCACCGTCTGCCCAGAAGTCCATGCCTCCAGCTACGAAGTACTTGAGATTACGAACGGTGTGCTCGTAAAGGGTGTTGTGGTCGATCGGCGTGGTGAAGGAATGCAGGTCCGGCACGAAGAAGAACATGTCGTGCGTGCTTCCGTGGGCCTTCTGAATCTCCACCATTGGCAACATGGCGCCAAGGTAATTGCCGATGTGCGGCTCGCCATTGCTGCGGATGCCTGTGAGGACTTTATCTCTGTTCATTACTAGTTAAGTGTAGCATATAAGGTCATGGAGTGGGTGCTTCCAGGGGCCTGTCGAGTGTGTGTCGATAGGCCCCTGGAAAGCGGTCAGGCGACCACGTACGGCCTGGCCAGCGACTCGATACGCTGCAGTGTCCCGGCCGAGGGCTTGCCCCTGAACTCGATGTACACGCCGGCGCTGTCGTTGCCGAGGCCGTGCACGTCCAGCACTTCGGGCACCATCTTCATCGCCTGGATCGTGTGTCCGTAGACGTCCGCGTCGAGCGGCTCGCGGAAGCGCACGTCCTGACGCCAGATGACGAAGCACGAGAAGTGTGGACTCGTCGCGCCAGTTTTCCGCAGAATTCCACGAACATGCGCCGGGAGCGTTGCCGCGCGGCTGAACGTGTATCTGTAGCGCAGGGTCGCGTCAGTCTCGCCGGAAATCCCCGTGGACCATCCGCGGAGACACACCAGCGCGTGCTTGGCGATTCTGCGACTGACCTTGGGGATGTTGTCGAGGTTCACGCTCAGCCAGATCTCGAATGGGAATGGTTGTGCCGGCATGTTTTTTTTGCCTCTTGTCTTCGGTCGGGCAGGGTCTAAGCTATCATAGAATAATAATCTCTTGAAGTCAATGCTGCTATAATGACGCTGATGAACCATACTTCCGAACCCCCAGCGCCACTGTCCGAGTCCGAAATCAACCAAGCCGCCGAACTCCTCGATCGCTTGCCGGCCGGCTTCTTGCCCTTCCCTATCTTTCGCCAAGTTGCGCGGCTTGCTGTCTTCTCCATTATCGAAATCGTCCCGTTGCGGCTGAATGAGGCCGGCGACGTTGAGGTGCTCCTCTTGAAGCGTGGCGAGGAAAAGCAGGACTGGCCCGAGCTCTGGCCGGGCATTCTGCATACGCCAGGCACGGTGCTGCGCCCGACAGACGAGCTTGGGTCGTATGATGCAGCCTTTGGGCGCATTTTGCATGACGAACTCCACGATGTGGAGCTGGCCGGCGCGCCACAGTACGTCTATAATCTTTTGCACCACAATAAACGCGGTACTGAGAGCGCGCAGGTTTTTATCGCCGAGGTTGTTGGCGAGCCAAAAGCAGGTACATTTTATCCTGCCGATCGACTGCCGAACAATATTATGCTATCGCAGCTGGACTTTATCCCGATGGCCGTGAAGGCCTTCCGGGAATACAAAAACACCCAGGCGTGATTGCTCTGGGTGTTTTTGTAAGCGTAAGGTATGAACTAACGCTTCGAGAACTGTTCTCGTTTGCGGGCTGAGCGAAGACCGTATTTCTTCGACTCTTTCTCGCGTGGGTCGCGCTTGAGCAGACCAGCTTTCTTAAGGGTCGAACGCAGGTCGTCGTTCATGACGCTGAGCGCTTTGCTGATAGCTAGCTTACTAGCATCAACTTGACCAGCCAGACCACCACCGCTTACGACGATAGTGATGTCGTAAGCCTTGTCCTTGCCAATCAGCGCGAGCGGAGATACGAGCTCCTCGAGCATTTGTTCGTTGCCGTCAAAGTAGTCTGCAGCCTTCTTGTCATTGACCATGACGCTGCCCTTGCCTGTGTATAGACGAGCGCGAGCGGTTGCAGCCTTTCGGCGGCCGAGACCGTAAAAGTATTCGTTCTTTGTTGCCATTATTTAACTCCCATCTTCACTGGCTTCTGAGCTTCGTGGTTGTGAGTTTCGCCAGCGTACACCTTCAGGCGCTTCATGCGCTCTGCCTGGAGTTTGTTCTTTGGCAGCATGCCAGCAACAGCGGCTTCGACGGCCTTGGCTGGGTTTTTGCTCAGAACTTCGCTTAGCGAGGCTTCTTTCAGACCACCTGGGAAGCCAGAGTAGTTGTAGTACTTCTTGTCGGTTGCCTTCTCGCCAGTTACGACCAACTTGGCGGCATTGACGACGATGACATAGTCACCACCATCGACGTGCGGGGTGTATGTTGGCTTGTACTTGCCGATCAGGTATTTTGCAGCAGCAGTTGAAACGCGGCCGAGTGGAGCCTCAGAGGCGTCCAATACGATCCATTTGCGCTCAACTTCCGCAGGCTTTTGGCTAAATGTCTTCTTGGCTATATTCATGGTTACTTCTCCGCCTTCTGCTCAGTAGCGACTGCTGCGTTTGCCGTAATGTCGTCGACAAACTCAACGTGTGCCAACTGGGCATTGTCGCCAACGCGAACGCTGGAGCGGGTAATGCGCAGATGACCGCTGGTGCGACCACCGAGCTTGGGAGCGATCTCATCGACAAGTTTGTTGGCAGCTGAGACGGTGCTCAGTGCGGCAACAATCTGGCGGCGATTATGGAGGTCACCCTTCTTCGCTTTGGTGATAAGTGGCTCGACGTAAGGAACAACTTCCTTAGCTTTCTCGAGCGTGGTTTCGATCTTGCCGTGCTCAACGAGCGAGGTAGCAAGACCCTTCAGCAGAGCGCGACGCTGGTCACGCTCACGGCCGAATTTCCTTCCTTGATAGCTGTGACGATGCATGTTCTAGAGCTCCATCTCCGCAAGCTTTTCTTTGACTTCGTCGAGAGCCTTGCTGCCGAAACCTTTCAGCTCACGCAGCTCGGTGTCGCTCAGGGTGACGAGGTCGTTGATAGTGCGAATGTCGTTGTTAATCAATGCGTTTGTGGTTCGGGCGCTCAGGTTCAAGTCTTCGATCGGCGTCATCAGTTCAGAACCACCGTCGGCGTCCAGGTGCTTTGCGCCGACACTTGGTGCAGCTTCAACGCGAGTTGAGCCAGCAAGTGCGGTGTACTGGTTGATGAGGATGGCAGAAGCTTCCTCGAACGCGTCCTTCGGGCTGATTGAGCCGTCGGTGTCGACGGTGAGGATCAGCTTGTCGAGGTCAGTGGTTTGACCAACGCGGGTGTTTTCGACTTTGTAGCGTACACGGGTGACTGGGCTAAAGAGCGCGTCAACGGCAATCATGTCGCTGTGGATGCGCTTCTCTGAAGATTCTTCAACGGTGCGGTAACCGCGGCCGCTGTCGATAACGATATCGATCGTCAGAGTAGCCTTAGGGTCGTCAAGCGTTGCAATAACAGCGTCTGGGGTGACGGCTTCGACGTCAGCAGTTGTCTTGATGTCAGCAGCAGTAACTGCACCAACACCTTTTTTCTCAAGGCGAACCTGGACTGGCTCGTCAACGGCGCTCTTGAAGCGGACTTGCTTGAGGTTCAGCATGATGTCCACGACGTCTTCTTTGATGCCAGGAACGGTAGTGAACTCGTGGGTTGCACCTTCAATCTTGAAGGCGACGATAGCGCTACCTGCGATGCTGCTCAGCAAAACGCGGCGCAGGCTGTTGCCCAGAGTCATGCCGTAACCGGTGTGGAGAGGCTCAATAACGAAGGTGGCGCTGGTTGCTGAGTGCTCCTCGATGCTGGCGAGGGTTGGGTTGTGAATGACTTTGCTCATAGTGCTTTGCTCCCTTAGCGTGAGTAGTACTCAACGATTAATTGTTCGTTAATGTCTGGTTCTGCTTCGCTGCGAGCTGGCAGGCCAGTGATTTCGATGCTTACCTTTTTGGGGTCAAATTTGAGCCAGCTCAGTGCGGGCTGGTTGGTCTCTTTCAGTACGTCGTCGAGCTTGGTAAAGTACTGTGTTTTCTGGCTGCGTGGGCGAACGGTGATAACGTCGCCGGCTTTCATGCGGATTGATGGGATGTCGACACGACGGCCGTTCAGCATAAAGTGGCCGTGGCTCACGAGCTGACGAGCAGCGCGACGGCTGGTCGCAAGTCCTGCGCGGTAAACGGTGTTGTCCATGCGGCGCTCAAGGAGCTGCAGGAGGACCTGGCCAGACTGACCTTTTGTGCGGCCTGCTTCCTTCATGAGGTTCGCAAATTGCTTCTCAAGGAGGCCGTACAAACGACGAACTTTTTGCTTCTCACGAAGCTGAACGGAATACAGGCTTGGCTTGCTTTGGCGTGAACGACTGTGCATGCCAGGAATGCCGCTCTTCTTAACCATGATCTTGTGCGCTTTAGGGTGGAGCGCATAGCCTTCACGGCGGCTTTGCTTAACAATAGGATCTCGGTCTCGGGCCATTATGCTCTCCTCGCCTTGCGTGGACGGACACCACCGTGTGGTACGCCGGTCACGTCTTTAATGCTGTCTACGGTAATTTCGAGGTTGCTGAGTGCGCGGATTGCGGCGTCACGGCCAAGGCCGACGCCCTTTACGAATACGTCAACGCTGCCGAGGCCATAGCTCTGCTTGGCGGTGGTTGCTGCCTTTTCGCTGGCTACCTGGGCTGCATAGGCAGTACCCTTCTTTGAGCCGCGGAAACCGCATGCGCCGGCGCTTGATGCGCTCAGAACGTTACCTTTTTTGTCGCTGAAAGTAACGATAGTGTTGTTGAAGGTTGCTTGTACGTGCAGCTGACCGGCTGGTACAGAACGCTTGGCCTTCTTCTTGCTTGTAGGTTTATTCTCTGCCATATGTCGTTAGTCCTCTTAGGTCTTTGAAGCAACTTTCTTCTTAGTACCACCAACGGTGACCTTCTTGCCACGGCGAGTGCGGGCGTTGGTGCGTGTGCGCTGACCCCGCGCGGGCAAGCTTGCTTTGTGGCGGAGGCCACGGTAGCTGTTGATGTCCTTCAGTCGTTTGATGTTTGCGGCAACAACACGTTGCAGCTCACCTTCGACCGTGTAGTGAGCGTTAATTTCATCACGAATTTTCGTCAGTTCAGCCTCGGTCAAATCTTTGACGCGAGTGGTTGGATCGATCTTTGTCGTTTCCAAAATACGCTTAGCGTAGGCTGGGCCGATGCCGTAGATGTAGGTCAATGAGATCTGAACTTGCTTCTCAGTAGGAACTGTTACTCCTGCAATTCGAGCCATAACTAACCCTGCCTCTGCTTGTGCTTAGGTTTCTTCTTGTTGATGACATACAGTCGACCCTTGCGTCGCACGATCTGGTCATCGGGGCTGATTTTCTTTACGCTTGGTTGAACCTTCACGCAGCTTTCTCCCGTGTTATTGGTTGGTCTTCCTGGGCTGCTTTCTGGGCTCGCTTTTCGTCGAGCGAAGCAACCTCTTTGCGGACTTGTTGGTCCCTGAGGCGGAAAGTGATTCTCCCCTTCGTAAGATCGTAAGGGGTCAACTCAACTTCCACCAAATCTCCTGGAACAAGACGAATATAATGCTTGCGCATCTTACCCGAAATGATGGCCAGGATTTTATGGCCATTTTCTAATTCAACGGTAAACTTGGCGCCGGGAAGGGCCTCCACGACACGCCCAGTTAGTTTGATTACTTCTTTATTACTGGCCATAAGCTACAAGAGAAGATTATACCTGTAAAAGGGGTGCTTGTAAAGCACGTTTTAAGAGAAACTGGCATTACTGTCGCGAATGCCATGTAACGTTCTTATTGTACCGTAGAGATGGCCGGTGTCAAGCTCACTCTACCCCAGTAAAGAACGATTTTTAGGACGTATTTATCTAGTAATCTTGATCGTATGTGACCATAAGAGCGCGTGAGTTGATCTGACGCAACGTTTCGAGGGTAACTGATACGACGATAAGGAGCCCAGTGCCACCAATGGCGAGGTTCTGTGCCTGGATGCCGAACTGTGCAAGCACGTATTCAGTTGCGAAGGGCAAGATGGCAATAATCCCAAGCGCAAGCGAACCAAACAGTGTCAATCGCGTAACAATGCGGTTAAGGTATTTCTCGGTCTGTTGGCCAGGCCGAATGTTGGCGATGAAGCCGCCTTGCTTCTGAAGGTTTTCGGATATTTCATTGCTGTTGAACACGATGCTTGTGTAGAAGTACGTAAATCCAACCACGAGCAGGAAGTACATGACTGGATAGATAAACGCCGTCATGTCTCCACTCATGAACGTGGTCGTGTCTGGCGTCTTAAACCACGTGCTGAGGTTGGAGCCGATGTGCTGCCAGCTCGGGTCATGAGAGCCCTTTAGGAGCTGCCCAATAAAGGCCGGGAGGGCCAGGAAGGCAACGGCAAAGATCACCGGGATGACGCCCGCAGTAATGAGCTTGACGGGCAGGATGCTATTAACGCCACCATATGCACGGTTGCCCTGCACGCGCTTGGCGTAGCTAATATTGATGATGCGCTGGGCTTCGTTGATCTTTACGATCATGTAGAGCGCAATGAGCCCAGCGAGCGCAAGCCCTCCTACCACCAGGAGCGCAAACCCGTTCACTGGCAAGGCAAACCAGTTGAACACGTGCAGCTTCTCAGCATCTGTATTGACGGTGAAAAGTGAGTTGACGATAGTGCTAAACGTGTTGGGGAACCCGGCGATGATGCCAGCGAAAATCAGGATAGACATACCATTGCCTACGCCTTGTTCGGTCATGAGCTCACCCAGCCACATCAGGAGCATCGAGCCCGCAGCCATGGCGGTGATCATGGTTGCCCACTGGAGCGGATCGGTATTGGCGATGATATCAACGCCCGTGTTTCCTGCGAGAACTGTTTGACGCAGGATGAATATAAACGCAACTGATTGCAAGATGGCCAGCGGAAGTGTGATAAGGCGTGTCCATTGCTGGATTTTACGACGCCCGCTTTCGCCGTCCTTGTGAAGCTCTTCGAGGTTCGGCAATGCCTTGGTGAGAAGCTGTGTAATAACAGAGGCCGTAATGTATGGACTCAGGCCCACGAGCACAATAGAAAGGCTCGCTAGCGCACCGCCCGATAGTAGGTTAATAAACCCGCCGAGGTCACTGCTACGGAGCAGGTTGTCCAACACTTGCTTCAGCTCGGTTGGTTGAGCAAGCGGCACTGGAACATGCGCCAAAAAACGATAGGCTACGATGAGCCCAAGGACGATAAGGAGCCGCTTTTGCATGTCACGACTTTTGAGCGATTTGAAGATGTTTTTCCAATTCATCGGGTGTTTGGTCCTGCGGTCATTAGTACTTACATAACGATAGCATAGAAAGCCTGAAGTGTGTAGCTCCGGGAGGATTTGCTTTCTGCCCGGTATAGTGGTTCAATATTTTTCGTGACTACCGTCTACGACAGCATGACTGTCAGCCGTGAAATCCGTCAGTCAGTTGCCCGACAGGGCCTGAAAGATTACCTGGGAGGACCCGGAAAGGATTACCGCAACGCCAAGACGCAGTACGCCGTGAGCGTTCTGCTGCTCGACAACCCGGTGCGCGTGAACCCCGACACGAAGGCGCTACTCGTCACTCGGAACAACGGGAAGAAGACGAACGTCAGCGGTTTTGCCGACATCATGTCTGACCCCGCAGGTAAAGTCGCAACGCGTGACTTCGACATCGTGGTTCACGCGGCGCTCGCTGAGCTCTGGGAAGAGTGCGGTCTGCCGTCACGAAGGTTCAGCATCCGCCCAGGCGGGCGATTCATCGAGATGGTCGGCGGCGCCACGAGGCACATCCTCACGGTGGGCGCCTACTACACCGGTGAGCGACCGCAGCCCAAGCCGGATGGCAAGGAGCTTCTCGCGTGTGACTGGGTGCCGCTGCGCAAGGTGCGCGAGACCAGCGACCTGTCGCCGGGGTATCTGAACAACACGCTCCCCTGCTCGCTCATGGCATACGGCCTGAGTCTGAGCCAGGCCCGGCGCCTGATCGGCCTACCCAAGCGAGCTCGGCGCTGAACCGTCCCTCGTCAACGCTCCTGGACGCCCCTTTCGCGGCGGGCGTTCAGGAGCACAACTACATACTTATTTAGGAAGGGGTCCCGAACACTGTCGACAGGGCTTTTGACTTAGAGATTAAGAAGGGGTCCTGTCAGCTCGTCCGCCCCTAAAAAGGTTTTCTGAGTACAGAAAACTTTTTGGGGCCACCCCGCGAGCTGCCACCCCATTTATTTTCACTAGCATACAAAAAGAACCGCATCACGCGGCTCTTTTTGTTTCGAGAGAAGGATTTTACTCTTCTTCGGTCTTGCTTTTCTTGCGTTGGCTTGGCGGCAAGGTAGGAACGGCAGTCTTTTCGAAGCTACCACCAGCTTTGGCGATGGCTTCCTGTGCGCCCTTACTTGCGGCCTGAACCTTCACGGTTACTTTGCCCTTGAGCTCACCGCGCAGGATAATCTTGGCGGTGTGATAAGGAGTAACAATGAGGCCGGCTTCAGCGAGTGTCATGTTGTCGGCAGTTTTGCCAGCAAGTACTTCGAGTTGCTCGGTGTAGACAACCTGAGCTGGAACACGCAGGCTCTTGAAACCGCGCTTTTTAGGGATGCGCTGTACGAGCGGGCCTTGGCCACCCATGAAGGTAGCGCGGAGCTTCTTACCGGTACGAGCGTTCTGACCCTTGGTACCACGGCCGGCGGTTTTACCCTGGCCGGCTGAGATACCACGACCAACGCGCTTACGGTCTTTGTGGCTGGTAGCGTCTAGTTCGTGAAACTTCATACTACTTCTCCTCCTTTTCAGCCTTGGCAGCTACCTTTGCAGGCGCCTTCTTGGCTTTAGGAGCGTTGAGCCACTGGTCAGCTGGAACCAGCTGGCGGAGCGCCTCGATAGTTGCGTAGGCGTTGTTCACTTTGTTGGTAGAACCGAGCGACTTGCTGAGCAGGTTGTGAATACCTGTCAGACCAATGATGCTGCGGACAACACCACCAGCGATAACACCAGTACCAGGTGCTGCTGGCTTCAGGAGGACGCGTGCGCCGCTGATTTTTACTTCAACGTCGTGTGGGATGGTTGCGTTTGCGACAGGGATGGTCACTAAGTTTTTCTTGGCGACATCGGTAGCTTTGGCAACAGCTGACTGAACGTCTGCGCCCTTGCTGACACCGATACCAACGCGGGTCTTGTGGTCACCTACAGCGACGAGCGCCTTAAAGCGGAAGCGACGGCCACCCTTAACAACGCGCGCAACGCGGTCGATGTTGATGACGTACTCTTCAAAAATCTTTTCCTCACGAGGTGCCTGCACGCGGTCGTTTCGGCGTGGACCACGACGGTCTTGGCCCTGGCGAGGCTGTGATTGCTGTGTCTTTACATCAGCCATACTAGAACTCCAATCCTTCCTTACGTGCAGCGTCTGCGAGTGCCTTTAGGCGACCAGCATACTGGCGGCCGTTACGGTCGAGGACGACTTGCTTGATGCCGGCCTTCGCGGCCTTCTTGGCAAGATCAGCGCCAACCCAAGCTGCTTTGTCAGACTTGCTGCCTGTTGCGGCTGCTTGCTTGTCGCTCGTGCTGCTGACGAGCGTCTTCTGCTCCGAATCATCGATAATCTGCGCGCTGACGTGCAAGTTGCTGATGAAGACGCTGAGGCGTGGTCGATCTGCGGTGCCGTTTACGCGAGCACGGACACGCAATTTGCGTAGCCGTAGATTTGCGAGTTTCTTAGAAAGCGCGTTCATACTACTTTGCTCCTGTCTTTCCGGCCTTACGCAGGATTACTTCGTCCGTGTACTTGATGCCCTTGCCCTTGTAAGGCTCTGGCTTCTTGAACGCGCGGATTTCGGCAGCGACCTGGCCAACTTTTTGCTTATCAATACCACTGACTGTGATGAGGTTCTTCTCGACAGTCAGGTTTACACCTTCCTGCGCTTTGTACTCAATTGGGTGTGAGAAGCCAAGGCTCATCGTGATAGCCTGGCCGCCACCGCTCACGCGGAAGCCAACACCGTTGACCTCGAGCTTCTTTTCGAAGCCCTTTGTAACGCCAATGACGAGGTTATTGATGAGCGCACGCATCAGACCGTGTTGCGCTTTCGCCATCTTCTCGTCTGACTTGCGGGCAACCGTCAGTACGCCGTCGGTGAGGTCGATGTTGACGTGTGGTAGAACAGGGGTGCTCAGAGTGCCCTTAGGGCCAGTGACGCTAACTTGATCAGCGTCGACCGTGATTGTCACACCTGCCGGGACCACAATAGGTAGTTTTCCGATTCGACTCATAGTTTATATTCCTTTACTTCCTAGTAAATCTTTAGGATTAGCTCGCCACCCAGGCGTGCCTTGCCGGCTTCCTGGCCAGTCATAACACCTTTGCTGGTCGAAACCAGAACGATGCCACGACCGTTTTTGATGCGAGGGATTTCGCTGGCACGTGCGTAGACGCGGCGGCCAGGACTGCTCAGGCGCTTGATCTCGGTGATGACCGAGTTGGTGCCTTGTTTGTTGATGGTGATCACCAGACGTGCCTGTGGCTTTTCCTCTTCGACTCTGACGTCAGCGAGGTAGCCTGCCTTCACAAGTTCGCGAGCGATGGTTTCCTTGATCTTGCTGCTTGGCAGCGAGACTTCGGTTTTGCCAACGGCGGCAGCGTTGCGGATGCGGGTCAGCATGTCTGCGATAGGGTCAGTAGATAACATACTCATGACGTTTCCTTTCTACCAGCTGGCCTTAGTTACACCAGGGATCTCTCCCTTGCTTGCTTTTTCGCGGAACTCGATACGACTGAGGCCGAAGGTACGCATGTAGGCACGTGGACGGCCGGATAGTGGTGAGCGATTTTTGTGACGGGTTGGGCTGGAATTCTTTGGCAGACTCGCCAGACCTTCCTGGTCACCCGCTGCTTTGAGCTCGGCACGCTTTGCGGCGTACTTCTTGATCAAAGCGTCGCGCTTTTTGCCCCGAGCGATAACTGATTTCTTAGCCATTAACGCTTCTCCTCTTTCTCAAATGGCATGCCGTAAGCACGTAGGAGCGCTTCTGCATGAGCTTTATCTTCGGTCTTAATCACAAAGTTAATCTGAAGGCCGTGCAACACTTGGGTGTCTTCGAAGTTCAGTTCTGGGAAGATAGATTGCTCGGTAATACCAAGTGAGTAGTTGCCTGCCTGGTCAAAGCCACCGCGCGATACGCCGTGGAAGTCACGGACGCGTGGCAATGAGACGTTGATGAGGCGGTCGAGGAATTCGTACATGTTCTTGCCGCGGAGTGTCACACTGACACCGATGCGGTTCATGCCTGCACGAATCTTGAAGGTCGCGATTGATTTCTTGGCCATGCGGTCGACCGGCTGTTGACCGGTGATCTTGCGCAAGGTGTTCACGACTACTTCGTAGTAGTGCTTGTCATCCTTGTGCTTGCCGATGCCAACGTTCAGGACGATCTTTTCCAGGCGAGGTACGCGATGTGGGTTGTTCAGCTCAAGCTCTTTTTGGAGTTTGGCAACCAGCTCCTCTTGGTAGAGGCGCTTCAGACGTGGCACAGAAACTGTGGTGGTAGTCGACTTGGTAGCCATTATTTAATCTCCTTGTTGTTGGCGGCTTTGGCAACGCGTACCTTGGTGCCGTCTTTCTTGACCATGTACCCAATGCGGGTAACCTTTGCATCGTTTGCTGGGTGAACCAGCGCGACTTTGCTGACTGGAATCGGCACAACGATATCCTTTGTGCCACCTTGTGGGTTCGCCTGCGACGGCTTAATGTGCCGTTTGATCTTGCCGAGACCCTCAACGATGACTGCTTGCTCGCTAGGGCGCGCTTCAAGCACCTTACCGGTTTGACCCTTGGCGCTACCCGCAACGATGCGAACTGTGTCGCCCTTCTTGATCTTCATAGTAACTGGTCGGTTTGCTTTCATATTAGAGTACCTCCGGGGCAAGCGAGATGATCTTCATGTAGCCTTTATCGCGAAGCTCTCGTGGTACAGGACCGAAGACGCGAGTTGCTTTTGGCTGCTTGTCATCGTTGATGATAACGGCGGCGTTTTCATCGAAACGAATGGTTGAACCGTCTTTTCGCTTGATTGCGTTGGTTGTGCGGACAACAACTGCCTTCACAACACTTTTCTTCTTGACGTTACCTGATGGGTTGGCGTCTTTCACGCTGGCGACGATGACGTCACCGACGTGGGCGTAGCGACGCCCGGTGCCACCGAGCACTCGGATGCACAGGATACTCTTGGCGCCACTGTTGTCGGCTACTTTAAGGCGTGATTCTTGCTGAATCATTACTTCGCCTCCCGAGAATTGCCTGTGGCAGTTTGAGTTTTCTCTGCTTGGCCGAGCGTGGAGGCTTCAGCCGAGCGCGAGCTCTCAGTGCTTTCCTCTGCTGTCTCAGCCTTTGCAGGCTTGGTGACTGCTTCGGTCTCGTCCTTCAGTTCGACACTTGCGTGACCGGTTTCGATAACGCGAGCAAGACGGAATGCCTTATTCTTACTGATTGGGCGAGTCTCTACGATCTCTACTTTGTCGCCAATGTGAGCTTCGTTGCTCTCATCGTGTGCGGCAAAGCGCTTGGTTACGGTATATTGCTTACCGTAGACCGGGTGGGTTACGCGGCGAGCCACTGCGACGACGATAGTCTTGTCTTGGACATCTGATGCAACGGTGCCGACGAGTTTACGAGCCATAGTTAGGCCTCCTTCTCTTCCTCGGCCGCGTCTTCTTCGGAGCCACTTAGCAGTGTAAGTGCCACCGCAATTTCGCGACGGGTTTTCTTAATTGCGTGCGGGTTAGCTAGTTCACCTGCGGCTCGAGCGCGTTTCTGCTCAACGACTTGCGTGCGGAGCTCAGTAATGCGTGCCTCGAGTTCTTCAGGAGAAAGCTTCAGCAGGTCTTTGGTCAACTTGGACATGACTTACGCCTCCTCTCGGCGGATGAACTTAGTTTTGACAGGTAACTTGTGTGATGCTAGACGCATTGCTTCGCGTGCGGTCTCTTCTGGAACGCCCTTCATTTCGAACATGACGGTGCCAGTTTTGACTTTGGCGACGAAGAATTCTGGGTTGCCCTTACCGCTTCCCATTTTGACGTCTTGTGGCTTGCGAGTGACTGGGGTGTGCGGGAAAATACGGATCCAGATCTTACCACCACGCTTGATGTAGCGGGTCATAGCCTGACGAGCGGCTTCGATCTGGCGAGAGGTAATACGCTCGTTGCCAACACTCTGCAGTGCGTAGTCACCAAAGGCGATGTAGTTGCTACGAGTAGCGATGCCATCGTTTTTGCCTTTGCGGACTTTGCGGAACTTGGTTTTCTTAGGTAGTAACATAGTTCATTTCCTCTTAGGCGCTTGTCTCGCCCTTGTAGATCCAAACCTTTACACCAACGATACCGGCGCCAGGCATCTTTGCGGTCGCCAGGTGGTAGTCGATGTCCGCGCGAAGGGTGTGCAGTGGTACAGAACCCTGAATTTCCTTCTCGCGTCGGCTCATTTCCGCACCGTTCAGTCGACCGGCTACCTCGATACGAATACCTTTGGCGCCTGCATTCATGGTGTTTTGTGCACTCATCTTGACTGCACGGCGGAAGTTAATACGGCGTTCGAGCTGGCGAGCGATATTCTCGGCTACCAGCTTTGCGGCCAGTTCAGGGCGCTTGACTTCTTCGATGTTGATACGAACCTGGCGGTCCATGATCTTCTCGATGTCGGCCTTGAGCTCCTGTGCGCCAGAACCACCGCGACCGATGACCACACCAGCCTTGGCTGTGTAAATCGTAACGGTTACGAGGTTCGGTGCGCGTTCGATGTCGATCTTGGCGATAGTTGCGCGGGTGGCGAACTTCTTCTCGATCAAGTCACGAACCTTCAAGTCTTGGTGGAGAAACGTTGCGTAGTCGCGCTTATTGGCGAACCACTTTGAGCGCCAGTCTTTGTTGACCTGAAGGCGCATGCTGATTGGGTTTACTTTCTGGCCCATGCTTATGCCTCCTTCTCGGCCTTCTTGGTGGCCGGCTTAGATTCACTAGCTGCTGTGGCAGCCGGTTTCTTCGCTACTTTTTCAGCACCGCTGAGGACCACTTTGATGTGGCTGCTCTTCTTTTGGTAAGGAAGGGCGCGGCCCATGGCTGCAGGACGGAAGCGCTTGATACGAGCACCGGCAGTAACGGTCAGGTGCTCGATGATCAAACTCTTCTCATCTGCGCGGTGGTTGGTAACAGCATTGGCCTTTGCGCTGGCGATTGCCTTTGCGACAGGACCCGCTGCACGCTTTGGGGTGTGCTCGAGAATAACGAGCGCGTCGGCGACGGTGCGGCCGCGGACGAGGCTAGCAACCAGGCTAACCTTGCGCGGACTCATGCGTACGCCTTTGGCGAGGGCGGTAACTTGCATTACTTCTTACCCCCGTGTGTGCGGAACTTGCGGGTTGGAGCAAACTCACCGAGCTTGTGGCCAACCATGTTCTCACTAACGAATACTGGCACGTGTACACGACCGTTGTGAACGGCGATAGTGCGGCCAACCATCTCTGGGAAGATGGTGCTGGCGCGTGCCCAAGTCTTGATGACGGTGCGGTCGTTGCCACCCAAAGCCGCTACTTTCTTGGCGAGCTTAGGATCAACGAATGGACCTTTCTTAAGTGAACGACTCATAAGCTATTTCCTCTTAGCCTCGTGACGGCTTCTTACGATCATCTTGGTAGTTGATTTGCGACGACGGGTACGGTAACCGAGCGTCAGCTGACCCCATGGTGTGCGTGGAGCCTTGCCTGTACCGTGGCGACCACCGTCACCACCACCGTGTGGGTGGTCTGCGGCGTTCATGACGACACCGCGAACAGATGGACGGAAGCCCAGGCGACGCTTGCGACCGGCTGAGCCGATCTTGACGTTCTGGTGCTGCTCGTTACCAACGGTGCCGAGGCTAGCCATGCATTCGATGCGGAAGCGGCGGACTTCGCCTGAAGGCATCTTTACCTGTGCGTAGTCGCCTTCCTTTGCCATCAGCTGTGCCTTGGTGCCTGCGCTGCGGACAGCCTGACCACCCTTACCTGGTTGAAGTTCAACGTTGTAGATGAACGTACCAGTTGGGATGTTGCTCAGGGGCATTCGGTTGCTTGTCTCGACAGCGGCTTCTGCTCCGCTGGTGATCTGCTTGCCGACCTTCATAGAATTGTCGGCGATCACGTAGTGGTACAGACCGTGCTGGTCTTTGACGCGAGCGATACGAGCAGAACGGTTAGGGTCGTACTCGATGTGCTCGATCGTGGCAACAGTGCCAGGTGCGAGCTGGTGGTTTACGAGGCGGTAGAAGCGCTTGACGCCACCACCACGGTGTCGGGTGGTGATGCGGCCTTGGTTGTTGCGACCGGCAGTCGACTTCTTGATGCGAGTCAGTGACTTGAGCGGCTTACGAGTGGTAATGCCGTCAAAGTCCTGGCTGGTCATACCGCGACGAGCAGGAGTGGTTGGGTTGTATTGCTTAATAGCCATTACTTCTTCTCCTCTGCTTCAACTTCGTCGAAGATTTTGATGCTGTCACCCTCGACCAGAGTGACGTATGCTTTCTTCTTGTCGCTGCGCTGACCGGTGTATGGTTTGCCATTCCGGATGGTGCGCTTGACTTTACCCTTGGCAATCACGATACGAACGCCACTAACCTTCACGCCGTACTGGGCAGCAACGGCTGCGGCTACCTGCTGCTTGTTGGCAGTGGTTGGCACCTTGAAGATGTAGGTGTTGTTCTGTGACTGACCGTAGGCTTTTTCACTAATGTGCGGGATGAGTGACAAGTGTGCAGTGTTCATTGTTATGCCCCCAGCCATTTCTCGACTGCGGCGAGCGCGTCCTTAGTGATAATGATGCGGTCAGCATTCAGGATGTTGTACACGTTCAGGTAGGTAGCCTGCGAAAGGATGAGACCTTGCAGGTTACTGCTTGAGCGGGTCAGTTCTGGTGTCTTGTCGGCGACGACGATGAGCGTCTTGCCTTCAGCCTTGTGAGCGGTCAGGAAGTCGACCATGTCGCGAGTCTTGCCGGTAACCTTGATGTTGTCGACAACGGTGATTTCATCTGACTGTGCGGCCAATGTTAGCGCCTGGCGGAGAGCGACGCGCTTGCTGCCGGTGCTGATAGTCAGGTGATAGTTTTCGTTGCCAAGTGGACCGAAGACGATACCACCTTTGCGCCAGATTGGGTTACGAGATGAACCGAAGCGTGCGCGGCCGGTGCCTTTTTGCTTCCATGGTTTCTTACCGCCACCGCGTACTTCACCGCGGCGAAGTGTTTTGGCGTGGTTTTCGCGACCATTGGCGAGGTAGGCGTTGTACGCAAGCTTGAGCAGCTCGTGGTTCGGTACATCGACGGCGAATACACTCTTCGGAAGAGCGGCGGTCTTAGTCGTAGCTTTTGCAGGCGTCTGTGAAATAGTTTCGGCCATATTACTTTACCTCCCCGAGGACAACCAAGCTGCGGCGTGGGCCAGGGACTGCACCCTTAACACCGATGAGGTTGTTCTCTTTGTCTACCAGGGCTACAACCAAGTTCTTGACTGTAACTTGCTCGGCACCCATACGGCCGGCCATGCGCTTACCCTTGAAGACTTTTTGTGGATACATCGAGCCGATTGAACCAGGCTTGCGGACGTAGCCGTTACCACCGTGGGTTTTCTTGCTCGTTGTGAAATTGTTTCGCTTGACGTTACCAGCGAAGCCTTTACCCTTGCTGGTGCCGGTTACGTCGATGTGTTCGCCAACCTCGAAAGAGGTGACGTCGAACTCTGCGCCAACTTTGACATCATCGTTCATCTCGACATCGCGGAACTCGCGAATATATTTTGGTGTCACGCCTGCTGCCTTGACGTGGCCAGCAACGGCATTGCTCAGGTTCTTACCCGATCCGAAACCCAATTGTACTGCGTCGTAACCGTCAGATTCGACGGTCTTTACCTGAGTGACAGTACATGGGCCCGCTTGGATGAGTGTTACTGGAATAGCAACACCATCCTCCTGGAGGATCTGGGTCATACCAATCTTGGTACCGAGAAGTGCTTTCATCCCTTTAAAACCCTTTATCTTGTCATTGAAAAATCTTGGTATTGAGCGGTTTCCGGGAGGTGGCTAAAACCGGCCGGACCTGCAAACTTACCAAGAAGTTTCGCTTAACTATTTAAATAGTAAAACTAC
>CAZJVU010000012.1:0-25533 GCA_964550035.1 uncultured Candidatus Saccharibacteria bacterium
AATATGCCATTTGCTATAAGCATGTAAATTATGTGCCTTCTTGCCAAGAGTAAGGGTAGGGCGTTGTTGGTTTGGTAAATGTTGTTATACAAATTTCATTGGTTTTTTTTTTTGGGCGGGCCCCGTGGGTCTGTGGGGCCCCCCCCCACGGCTCGTGACGACCGTTCGACACCTAGGGCGCGTTTTTGTTCTTCGCCCGCGCAGGGCTAGAACGTGGGCCGGCTGGGCGCTTCCAGCCGCAGCGTATCCGAAAAAATCTTGAACACGATGCCGCGCCACTGGCTCTGGCCCTGGCCCTCGGAGTTGTGCAGTTTGATGTAGTCGAATACCCAACGGGTTAGATCCGTGAACGCATCTGAGCTCGACCCTTTGTTCTTGAGCTGAACAGTGATGATGCTGCCCTTCGCCCTCACAACCCAAGCAACGGGATAGATGCCGTTGTCCATCCGCGACGACTGCCAGCGGTCCGCGCGCGCCAAGCGGAATTGTGATCCGCTGTTGCAGGCTTCCCGTGCCGACGCAACTGCCTGAAGCAGCTCGGCGAAATTGATGTTGACGGGATTGAGCTTCCGGGGCTGATAGGACCTCTCCGCCCAGAAGACCTTCCCTTCGCCGGTGCCGCAGGAGTTGCTCTGGGAAGTCCAGCCTTGCATCTCGCCGTCAGTGAAGGCGAAAAGGGGCTTGACTGCCTCGCTGAACAGACGGTGATTCTTGCCGACGTTGAACGCGCGGCAAACCACTTGGTGCGGATCAACGGCTATGCGTAATCGAGTTGCACAGCCGCTCGGACGTTGCGAGTGCCGAAGGTTGATGGTAAAGGTCTGGCCGTAGCAGGCATTTTGTTCCAGGGCGTACCTCGCCTCTTGGAGACTGCCCGCAATGAGCTCTCGTGTTGACATGAAGACTCCTCAAGCGAGGGGGTTTTAGAATGTCAAACCCTTTTATACCTTAATAATATGTATTTTGCAAATTAGGTGATGTACGGGAATTTTTATTTTTGTGTACAATCATATGGTTGTTGTTGGCGAGTTGCTGGATAGAGAGGGAAACGCGTGAATAGCACCCAGAGGAGTCTCATCTTCATCGCGATTGTGATCAGCTGCTTGACCGTCCTTGTGGCGGTTGTGTGGGGGAAAGGTCCTGAGGGAGGGCCGACGGGCCCAGTGCCCTCCGCGCCCATTTCCACAGCGCCGCAGCCGAAGAACGCGCTCACCCAGCTGGCGATCGACGCAGATTACGACATCGGCGGGGAGCCGCACTACGACGCGGCGATCGGGCGCTGGATCATGTCTGTGATCGTACCGGGATGCAAGGTGAGGGTTGTCCTCGGTGGCAACAAAGGGCCTGTGACGCAAGCGCCGGAGGGGATCTCTGTTCTGGCCATCGGCGACTATCGGCGGCCGGACTCTGCGCCCCTCACTGCCCTCGCGGCCGAGGACCTGAAGCGAAACCCTGAGTGGCACCGTCTGCTGGACTGCGTGTAGGCCCACGGTTCGAGACGACACACGGCGCCCGTGGCTGCAAAAGCCCGGGCGCCTTCTCATCTACTGGCGCGGTGGAGCTGTGGGTATAGATGAAGCAGCCGGACGCGTTAGCGGCGCGGGTGTTGCGGTTGCTGGAGCGTTCACCGGTGTGCCGCCAGGAATCGGCGCAACTGGTGTGGCAGGCTGTTGTGATGCGGTTTGCTGTGCGTCTTGGATGAGCTCATTGGCGCGGTCATGACTGATGCGCGGAAGCGTAATGTAGAATGTCGAGCCTTTACCAAACTCACTATTCACACCGATATGGCCATTATTGCTCTCGATAAGTCGGCGCGAAATGTAAAGCCCAAGACCGGTACCACCGATTTCGCGCGTGTCTGAGTTGTCGACGCGGTAAAACTTCTGGAAGAGATGCGTTACATCTTCTGGCGGCACACCGATGCCCGTGTCGGTGACGCTGACGGTGATGTTGCTATCGTCGCCACCGATGTCGATGGTGACGTTCCCCTGTTTGGTGTATTTGATGGCATTATCAACGAGGTTGTTGAGGACTTCGCGGAGCTGATCTTGGTCGACGTAGCTATAGAAAACCGGCGAGACGACCTTGGTGCCTTCTTCGGTGCCGCCACTGTTTGGCTTGAACACCAGGAAGAGCCCTTTGCCCTGCGCCTTTGGCATGAGGCTGTCGACGATTTCCTTGGTGAACGCAACGATGTCCACGACGGTTGGTTTGGGTGCGAGACGACCATCTTCGGAGCGCGAGACAGTCAGCAGGTCCTGGAACAAGCGCCCGAGATGTTGGGTCGATTCGTGCGCTTTCTCGAGGAACATGCGGGCTTTGTCGTCGATGACGGCTGTTGTTGGGTTGAGCGCAAGGCCCAAATAGCCTTCGATGGCGGCCACAGGTGTCCGCATCTCGTGACTGGCAGTGCTGATGAACTCGGCCTTTGCCCGCTCCTCTTCCTTCTCGGCGGTGATGTCGCGGAACACGATAATCGCCCCCGCTGCCCCCTCGCCTACTGGCGACACAAGCAACGAGATGAGGATTTTCTTGCCCGAATGAGTCGTTAGTGAGTAGTCATTTGTCGAGATGGACTGGTTGGTGACGAGCATTTGGCTGATCGGCGACGCGTTGTCCGGCAGTGCATTTCCCTTGCTGTCACCTATGATGATGACCGATTTGTAGTCGAGCCCCATAGCGTCTTGCTTTTCCCATCCGAGCAATGTCTGGGCGGCCGGGTTGATGAGCTGAATTTTGCCTTGCTCGTCGGTTACGACGACACCTTCAGCGATTGAGTTAATGACTGTTTCAGACTTGTTGGCTACCTGGTTGAGCTCTTTGGCCATGGCTTCGAAGGCTTTGCTTTTACTCTGGTCCTGGGTGTTCTTCTCGTGCCAAATCAAGTAGCTTACGAGCAGTGGCATTTCACCGGCAAGGAAGAAGATGATGATCTGTTCGCGCGTGTACGGCGCGGCGCTCAGGAATGTATGGAAGACGATAGATAGATTGGTGACCAGAAATATTGATCCAAGCCCCCAGAACCCAAACAGTCCTGAAAAAACCGCCAGCATCATCCACATTGGTATGTAGGCCGAATGCTGGCCGCCGGTCAGTTCGATCAGCGTGCCGGTCGTTGCACACATCAGAAAGTATGTGGCAAGCGCCAGCGCATAGGTCCATTTCTTTGGCGCCCAGATATATGCAAAGAGACTCACCACCGCCGTCACAAAAGCAAGAGCCGCCGCTGGAAGTGGTACAAAAATATTACTACTTACTTTGTCATTGAGCAGAAATGTCCCAGCAGCATAGAGACATAAAATCATCAGCGAGATCAGGACGTTGATTTCGCATATGCGACGGTACCAAAATGGCGAGATTGATTTGATTGGTGTAATACCTGCCCCCTAAGAAAACAGAAAACGCTTACGCTCTATTATCGTGGGCAGTCGCGCGAGCGTCAAGCGCTCTAGCATATTCATAAATATAAGCTCAGTAGGTTGGGCGGGAGTCGTTGTGCGGACTCCCGCCCCGCCCTTGTCATGGTCTGTCGACGTCAGCCGACCGGCACCACGAACTCGTCCTGGAAACTGACCTCGCGGAAGTTCTTGTCGGCCTTGCTCTTGACGAGCAGGACCCAGACCACGATGATCTTGTTTCCCTTGACCTTGCCTTCGTTGCGCAGGTTGTCCTCAGTCAGCCGCTGCTCCTTGATCTCGATGGAGCCGTACCCGCCGACGGCGTACCCCCAGCCGCTGATGAGCGTTTCGCTGAGACCTTGGATGCTGAACACTACGTTGAACGGCCCGGTCGGGGTGACCGCGAAGCCGGGCTGCGTGCCGCCGTGGATCGATGAGTCCATCAAGTCCTGCGGCCAGCCGTTCAGCGTCTGGTTGTCGGCCAGCAGCGAGACGTCGGCGTGCATGTGCTCGACCATGACCTCGGTGCTCGGCGCGCCGTCACCGGACACCGCGAGCTTGAGGTCGAGTGTCTTGTTCGACGTGATCTGCCAGTTCTTGGTGTCGTAGACGGTCGAGTACGTGGTGGTTACCGTGACGTTCTCGGGCTTGACGGCGAACTGCTTGGTGAGCGAGCGACCGGCGAGGTCGTTGCTCATCGAGGCGAGTTCGTTGTCGTGGGCCGACGCCGCGGGCGGGCTGTCGTTGCCCGAGCAGGCCGAGAGCAACAGTGTGGCGGCCAGCGCGACTGATGCCACGCCGCGCCGTCGTGCGGTTCTGGACATGTGCTACCTCCGTAAAGGGGGTTGAGTTTGGGCTTGCTGAATAGTAGATGATATTTTATAAAATGTCAATGTATCAATGAGATGTAGCTGATAGCCGCTATATAAACTAAGATATTTCTGCTATCATTAATCTGTGGACCAGGAGGAAATGGAACTAGAACAAGACAAGGCAACCCTTGGCCAAGCTCGGTTTTGGGCATTGGTAGTACTCGTGGTTGTCGCGCTCGGTCTGTATCTTATCTCGACACTGAGATAGAGATAAAGGCTGCAAAGAGTACGAGGTGGTACTTCTTAAACTTGGCTTTATATAAAACACGCAGATTTCCTCTGCGTGTTTTGCTTAATGCGGCGCCAGCTCGGCGGCAAATGGATAATGCGGCACACAGCGCGTCTGGAAGTTATATCGCGCGATCGATGAGCTATCGAGGATGATCTTGAGCTGTGACTGAATCGATGCGCGCACTTCGTCGCTGGGGTTTTCGGCGTACTCGGAAAGCAGCCGACGCAGGAATCCAGTATTGACCCAGTGGTCCTGCAGGCGTGGTTCGCGCACAACGGTTCCCACCCAGGCGTCGATGTGTAAACGGCCATAGAGCAGTGCGCGAAGGGTTCGGCGATTGCCATCGAGGAGCTTGAGCGAGCCGTCCATCTCACGGCGTACGAGCACTGGATAGTGATCGCGCGGGACAACTGTGTCGCTCGACTTTTCGTCAGAGATGCGGCGGTTAATGACCATTTGCTGTGCGTTCTGGAGGATGCGTTGATTGATAAATTCGTAGTTATACGGCGGTCTGCCGTGCTCGGCGAGGTTGCCAACCGGCGCGACCAGCTGGAGCTGGTGCGGGTCCAGACGCTCGAGCTGCCACGTGATATTGGCAGATGTGATTTGCGGGACGACGTCCTTGAGCTTGAGCGTCAGCATAGTGCCGTCGATATAGTTCCAGAAGTCAACCACCGGCGCTAGCTCATATCCCATGCCATGCAGCCAGTACAGAATGGTACTACTCACCTGCTCGAAGTTTGCTGCTTCGAGAACCGGAAAGAGTTTGTAGTACTCTTTCAGCACGAGTTCTCGGGCAATCTCGATGCGTTGTGGCTCGAAGATGTGCTGCGGGAAATGGTCGCGTTCGTCCGGCGGGATACGCTGTACGATTTTCAGAATGCGTTCTTCGTCGTAGTGAAACGCTGGCTGCTCGGTTGGACCGTTTATCATGATCTTATTGTACACATCTGTCGGGCATTTTCCATCGGACCTCGAGTTGCATTATAATAGGAATATGTGTCGAAGTATTAAACCACTATTCAATTTTGATCCAGTTGCAACTGATGACGAAATTCATGCAGCCGCGTTGCAGTTTGTGCGCAAACTGTCAGGCTATCACCATCCATCGCAGGCGAACGAAGAAGCGTTCAACCGCGGTGTCGAAGAGGTTGCTCATGCCGCTCGCCATCTGATCGCAGCGCTGGTGACTGACGCCGAGCCAAAGGACCGCGAAGTCGAAGCTGCCAAAGCTCGCGCTCGCGCTGCCAAGCGTTTCGCCTAGCTAAGCTCGCCAACGCGGAATTTCACGATACGCTCTACGAGTTCATAAGGTATGGGCGCATCGAGCGGAAAGCGGACGGAGCCTTTCGCGCCCTGATATGGTGCGAGGTCTTTTTTGAATGCCTCGTTGCCAGACGGCGTGGCGTAGAATCCGATGTGGTGCTCCCAGGCGGCGAAGTATACCAGCGGTCGACCGTTCAATTTGAACGAGGGCATGCCGTAGCTGATGCTTTCCGTAGCCTCAGGGGCGACTGAACGGATAATGCCTCGAATCTTTGTGAGAATGCCTTGAGTGTCTTTAGGGGACTGCTCTATATATTCATCGATCGAAGATGGTTTTGTCATAAGCTCATTGTAGCGTACGGCAAGAATGCGCCGAGGGGCGGAGCTGTGTAAGCCCCCGCCCCTCTTCGGTGTCAGCGGCGTCGGAACCTGCGCTTGGGCTTGCGCGAGTGGAATTCGCTCATGACCCTGCGTTCCAGCCGATCCAGGAATTGCCGCCCATCTTCTTCGTCGCTCAGGACGGTGGTGGTCTGCCATTCCAGGTGCTGGTTCTGCGGCACTTGCTCTAGCAGCTCGAAGCCTACGCGCAGATGCTCCATGTACCCCTGGAAGCACAGAGCCACGGCGTCATTGCTGACTACCACTATGTTGCGGCCGCCGACTGGACTAGACAGGCTCATGGTCCCGCCGTTTCCATTCTGGGCGTAGAACATGCGGAGGGCGTTGTAGGCCAGTTGCCGGGGTAGTCCTCGGTGTATCTCGAAGATTTTCGTCAAACAGATCACTCCACTGGTCGGTGCATTCTTGCCGAGAGATATTATATAATCACTTTGCTTTTAAGAAAACCCTGCGCATCGGGTGGTACAATAGGGTCAAGTTTGTATTCTGGGGGTGCTTATCTTCTATCGATCCATCAAGCGATATATACGCAGAGAATGGGCAGCGGTTGCGCTGGTTGCGAGTTTCATGGTGATCGTTGGGGGTCTTGCTTGCTTCTGGTCGCCGCACCAGATCAATCCTGACGCGACCGCTTATTTTACGATCGCCGAGAAATATGCACGGTTTGATTTTCATGCCATCAACGGCTATTGGGGTCCGCTCTTCTCGTGGCTGCTCGTCCCTGCAGTGTGGTTGGGTATTCCGCTGGATGCAGCTGGCCGCGGCGTATCCGTTCTGGCGACCGCTGCGGCGCTTCTTTTGCTGTATGGCTTTTGGCGTCGCCGTGGGCTGAGCAAGACAACCGGGCTGAGTATTTGCGCGGCGCTGGCTGCGATCTTTGCGGGCTGGGTGCTTTTGGGCGCGACGTCGCCGGATTTGCTATTTACGTTTTTGGTGGCGCTTTTTGTGGTACAGCTTGATCGGTTCATGGTGGCGTCGACACGGCGTACTGGTATATGGCTCGGGTGTGTGGGCGCGGCGATGTATTTTGCGAAGGGGTTTGGATTGTATCTGTTCTTGGCCGCAATCATCGGCTTGGTTCTCTGGCGATGGTGGCACGTTGGGCGACGGTCTATTCGACAGGTTGTGCCAGCGGTCTTGAGCTTTGCTATCTTGGTCGTGCCATTTATTGTTTTGCTGAGCGTCAAGTATCATCAACCGACGGTGAACACGACTGGCGCGTATGTACACCGAGCCTTCGGACCGGCGACAGCGGGCGCCCAGCCAATGCTCACGAGCGGGCCATTTGCACCGCCGAATACGACCGCCACAACGGTGTGGGAAGATCCAACGCTGCTGCTAAAAGTGATGCCAGACTGGAATCCGGTGGGCTCGCACCAGCAGCTGGATTATTTCTGGCATAAGACGATTCTGCATAATCTAGAGGCAACGCTTGCCGCGTTGAATGACGCTGGAGCGTTCGTTGTCTGTGCTGCCGTACTTCTGCTGCTCGGGTGTTTGAGTAAAAACGCTGGCCGAACATTCCGCCGAGAGTTTGCGTTGCTTGCGTCGCTTTCGTTTATGGTGGTTGGCGGGTACGCGCTGGTGCTGACCGAGCCGCGCTATTTGTGGCCGGTAATTGTACTCAGCGTGATGAGTCTCGGGCTGTGGGCGGCCCGGCTGGAACAAGCGCGAGTGCTAAACCGCGTGCAGGCACTCACGGCCGGCGTGGTTGTAGCTTTGCTCTATCTGTCGCCGCTCCCTGCTAAGCTGCAAGATGCACATCTGAGCGCGACAGAATTCTACGTCCAGGCGCAGGGACTGAAGTCTCACCTGCCGCGGCATGCGAAAGTCATTGCTGATAACTTTATCGAATATAACGCCTGCTACTATCTGCAGCTGCAATGCTTCGCGGTTATGCGCACGCCGTCGCCGGGCGAGGCGGACGCGTACTATCAGCAGCTGAAGCAAGCGGGTGTCGAGTATTTTGTGGATTATCATTCTCGGGATACGGATCCTGGCCTGCAAGCTTTTGTGCGCGAGCACTTCGACAGGCTCGATACTGTCGTTACTTCCCACACTCACCCACTGACGCCGCTGAGTGTGACGATCTATCGCCTGAAGTAGTTATTCGACGGTGACGCTCTTGGCTAGATTCCGTGGTTGGTCCACATCCCGGCCGCATGCCACGGCGGTATGATATGCGAGTAGCTGCTGACCAATGTTTAGGACGAGCGGCGCAGTCCATTCTGAGTGCGTGGCAATGCGAAGCGTGGCCGCGACATGCTCCTCGACTTTTGTGTCGGTGATCAGAAGGACTGTGCCGCCACGGGCTTTCATCTCCTGGAGGTTGCTGAGTGATTTTTCGGCGAGCGGGCCTTTGCCCAGAAGGAATACAACCAGCATATCTGGGTCGACAAGCGAGATCGGTCCGTGCTTGGCCTCGCCTGCTGGGTATGCTTCGGCGTGGATGTAGCTGATCTCTTTGAGCTTGAGCGCGCCTTCGAGCGCGATCGGAAAGAGCGTGTTGCGGCCCAGGTAGAACGCGTTCTTGAAGGTGCTGAACTTTTTGGCGAGCGCCTTCACGTCGGTGTTTTCTTTCAGTGCCGCAGCGATATCACGCGGCAGCCGCTCGAGCGCGCTGACTACCTCTTGCCCTTCGGCTAGCGATAGATCACGCCGTCGACCGACGTAGAGCGCAAACAGCATGAGCCCCACGGCCATGTTTGTATAGGCCTTTGTCGATGCGACAGAGATCTCTGGTCCGGCATGGAGGTAAATGCCGCCGTCGACCGCTCGCGCGATGGTACTTCCGACCACATTTATCAGCCCAAGGGTATGCACGCCGCGGCGCTTGAGTTCCTCGACGCAGGCCAGTGTATCGGCGGTTTCGCCAGATTGCGAGATGGCAATGGCGACGCTGTTGCGGCTGAGCACCGGGTCGCGATAGCGCAGCTCGGAAGCTACTTCCACGTCAACCGGGATGCCGGTAAGCCTCTCTATCTGGTATTTGCCTAGCTGCGCGGCATAGTTGGCGGTACCGCACGCCACCAGGACGATGCGTTCGAGCTTGCGGATCTGGTCGTCGGTCATGTTGAGGCCGCCGAGGTGCGCGCTCCCCTCTTCTGGCACAAGTCGCCCGCGGAGCACAGCAGCAACGGACTGCGGCTGCTCCATGATTTCCTTGAGGAGGAAATGGTCGTAGCCTTGTTTTTGGATTGCACCGAGCTCGAGCGTGAGTTCTTCGCGAACCGCTTCGCGCGGGTTTAGCTCGAAGTCTACGACTTCGACAGTGTCGCTTGTACAGATTGCCATTTCATCGTCCTGCAGGTAGATAACATCTTTAGCGCTCCCGATTAGTGCCGCGGTGTCGCTGGCAATGTAGGTGGCCTGCGCGCCGATGCCGATCTGGAGCGGGCTCCCCCGCCGCGCCACAATAATGCGCGATTCATCGTCGGCGCAGACGACCGCCAAACCAAACGTGCCGCGCACGCGCTGCAGTGCTTTCTGGACGCTGCCCACAAAGTCCGCGTCCTTCTCGTAGTAGTGACTGACAAGATGCGCTAGCACTTCGGTGTCGGTGTCGCTGAGGAACTTTGCGCCCTTCTTGCTCAGTTCGTCTTTGAGGTCTTGATAATTTTCGATAATGCCATTGTGGACCACCGCAATTTTGCCAGCCATATGCGGGTGCGCGTTTCGCTCGCTGGGCTCGCCGTGCGTCGCCCAGCGGGTGTGGCCAATGCCAATACGATCAGTAAGAGGATGCTTGTCGACCTTTTGCCGGAGCTCGCTGACCTTGCCTTTGGCGCGTACCAGATGCACTTTGCCGTCGTGGAGCGTCGCGACGCCCGCCGAATCATATCCTCGATATTCCATGCGCGCGAGCCCGCCGAGTAGCACGGGTTGCGCTGGTTTGTTGCCTACGTAACCAATAATTCCGCACATATTTCAACAATAGCACAGTCGCAAGTTGAATTTCTGGCTGAACGCAAAACTGTCGATGCCTATACTCGCCACTATATAAGGAGGAATGTCATGCCCGAGCCCGAACAGCAATCACAGCAACCTGGAATCCAAGCAGATATGGAGCAACAGCCCCAGTCCAGTCCAAAGAACGCCGGAATGGTAAGCTCGTCGACCGCATAGCGCTCATCACCGGTGGTGACAGCGGCATCGGCCGAGCGACGGCGCTGGCATTCGCGCGTGAGGGAGCGAAGGTCACAATCGGTTACCTCGATTCAGAAGCAGAAGACGTCCGTTCAGGCGGCGCTGCCCCACATGCCAGATGGTGGCAACATTATCAACACTGCATCGGTTGTCGCGTATAAGGGCCATCCGATTCTGCTGGACTATGCCGCGACCAAGGGCGCGATTGTCGCCTTCACGCGGTCGCTTTCCCTTTCACTGGCCAAGAAAAACATTCGCGTCAACGCCGTGGCACCGGGGCCGATCTGGACGCCACTTATCCCCTCTACATTTCCTGAAGAGAATATCGAGAAGTTTGGCAAAGATACGCCGCTCGGACGTCCCGGTCAGCCCGAGGAAGTTGCGCCAGCGTTTGTCTTTCTGGCGTCAGATGACTCCAGCTATATCACTGGTCAGACGATCCACGTCAATGGTGGTTCGATTGTAAATTCGTAAAAGATAAGTTCAGGTTGGGTGGCCGCCTGGGCCGCGTCGAAGTGGTTAAACTCCGACGCGGCCCGAGGCGGTTCTCACGCGGGTGTTACTGCGTGAGCCCCTTGGGCGTGTCCTTGGCACTGGAGTAGACGGGCTGGAAGCCACAGTTCTCGCGCAGCCGCAGCACGACGATCGTGCCGTCGTGGCGTCGCACCGGGATCTCCAGGTAGTCACTCTCGGGCGTGTCCGGCAGCCACTTGTCGCGGATGCGCGGTACGTTTCCGGGACCGTCGATCATGAAGAGAGTCCAGACCGGCCTGTTCGGACGCGGGGCCTGAATCACCAGGCGCGAGTCTTCCCAGACGAGCCGCGACGTGAAGTCACGAGCCTCGGCCGCCGCCTGCTCGGGGGTGAGCGTGCGGTTGGCGTCGGTGCCGTCGGCCATGGCGGTCAGCGCTCGCAGGAGCGCTTCGTCACCGCCCACCACTTCCTGCCGGTTGTGGTCGAGGTAGCCGCAGAGTCGCCTGGTGAGTTCGAGCTTGACGCTCGTCTTCACCGGCGGTCCGAAGGCGTGTTCGCTTTCCTTTCCGGCGTCGAAGGTGTAGTGGTGAGGACGAGTCCTGACCCCGCACAAGCTCTCCGGGTCGGAGTGCGGCGGCGTCGGGACGTTCGGGGTGACCGATTGCGCGGCCGCCGGCTGCGGTGCGACGTCGGTACTTGCCAGCGGCGGCAGCACCAACAGCGCACCCAGCGCAGCGGCGACCGGCAGTGCGAGGAGCGCCATGCGGCGTCGGTCGTCGGCGATTCTCATCGGCGAGCACCGCCGTCGGTGGCGACCACGGATGCCGGCACGGTGTGCGCCGCCATCTCGAGGTCGACGTCGACGTCGAGGAACTGCTCCTTCTGCCGGCGCGGACCGCCGATGAGCGAGCCCACGGTCGCGCAGATGATGACGCAGAGGACGCCGATGGCGACCTTGATCCACGTCACGCTGACGGAGTGTACCTCGGTCGCGGTTCCGAAGCTGATGCTGGTGATCGCGTAGAGCGACGTCAGCACCCAGCCCAGGACACCGCCGATGAGCGCGCCGATGATGGCACCGATGCGACTGAGCCCACGCACGGACGTGCCGAGCTTGATGCCCAGCGCGCGGTGCGTGTGCGGCCGGACCGGCATCGTGTGGTACACCTCACGGGCGAGCGCACGGATGCGGTCGTCGTCGGTGCCCAGCACTTCCAGGATGGTCTGTCGGCCGTCGGGGGTGGCGAGGTGCATCTTGAGGACGCTCACGATGAGCCTGACGTCGGCCTCGTCGCGCATGCGCAGGATCCGGTCGAGCTCGCGGTCGGAGTCGGCCGGGAGCGAGGCCGCGCTGTGGACGGTGTCGGTGTGCGGCGTGGCGCCACTGTTCGAGTGGGTCATGGCTGGCTGTCCTCCAGGACAATCGTTTCCAAAGGGTTCGTGGGAGACTCATGTGTTATCAAGATCTCCACAACGAAGAAAGTATAGCATAAAAACATTGATAAATCTAGTGTTTTATGGTATAATGTACTTATCGTCCTCCTTGAGGGCAAAGGCCTGTCACGAGTGTGCCAGGCGAATTGCCCTCAAGGAGAGACGCGATGTCGTTTATCATCATTTACGGCGCCATGCAGCGAGCGCAGAACTACCAGCCGGGCCCGCCGCTGACGCCGCGGGAACGCAAGGTGGCCACCATCTGCGTGGTCATCGGCGTTATCGCCCTCACGGTGCTCGGCGTTTTCGTCGGGCGCGACGTCTCTGCCTACTATGGCCGACTGGACCAGCTCCAGAAGGCCTGGAACGTGGGCGAGGGTCGTCCGGCTGCCAACAAGATCGAGGTCGGCAAGACACTCACCATCAAGGCTGTCGTCGACTCGATCAACGATGACTGGACGGAGTGCACGCACAAGACCTGCTACCGAACGGACTTCCCCCACTACCCTGTGATCGTGCCGATCGGTACGCTCTCTCTGGAGGGGGACTGCTACACCGAAAAGTCCGACGTGGCCGTCGATTCCGTCATGGTCAGCGCAAGTCGACCGGATGCCTACTCCGTCGCCTTCGAGCCCGACCACAAGACGGTCAAGTTCTGTCGCATCGGCGACCGCCAAGACGGAGACAGGCTGATGGTCTGGAGCGATGACGCGAACGCCGCGAGGTGATGTACGACGTCGACGTGAGCGGTGCGAGGCTCGAAAAGCCCGCACCCCTCACGAAGACATGAACTTATATAATTTCATTGGTTGAGGTGGCTGGTCAGAAGAAAATCTCTGACCAGCCACGCTCGCTCACTTCTCGGGCAGCCTCAGACCGTGTTGCGGTCAACTGCTGCCACGTGTTCGTGGTGTGTCTTGGCGTCAGTCGTCGCTCTTGTCGTAGAGGGTCAGTGCGAACTCGACGAGGCCAACGACGACCGGGGCGAGGAGCCACACCCAGCTTGGGACCGGGATGTAGTGTTGGCCCTCGAGCGGTCCGGTGCCGTCGCTTTTCAGCGAGATGAACCCCAGCAACAGCATCACGATCTCCACCGCGCAGGCCACGACGAAGAAGAGGAATCCCTTGATCAGTGCCGACCTCATGAGAAGCGCCCTTCGTATGCGGATGTGCAAGACTTGTATATATTGCTATGTTATCTTAATAATTTCAATAGGTGGAGCTGCAGGGCGGAGCATGCGATTTTTCGCAGCTCCCTGCCCTGCTCGAGGGGGTTGTGCCCTGTTCCAGACGGTATGGATTGGTCTGGACTGTACACTCAAGCTATCATCCCCTCAGATAGCATACCCTTGCTTGTCTCAATTGCTTTGAGCCAAACTCTGTCTTGTTACCAAGACTTTTTCCTCCGGGCAGAGGGTTTTGTTCGGTAGCGCTACTTGCGCTTGTCCCGCAGTGAGACGATGCCGAAGCTGCCGAACATCACGCCGGCCACCACGAGCAGGATCGAGAAAAACAGCATCTCACCCTTGTACTGGGTGATGCCGATGATCCCGACCACCAGGGCGATCACCGAGAATGCGATCAGGACTTTGAAGAACTCGCGGATAAACGCGTCCATTGCAACTCTCCTCGTTCAGCGGATCGAACTAGTATATTTAAACACAAAAATCTGTATTTGTAAAGCTATAAGTAGCTAGCTATAAGCGCCTTCTTGCTCTTCACCAGCTCAGCCGGTGTACCCTCGAATATAATCTGTCCGCCCTTGTCACCGCCCTCTGGGCCGAGGTCGATAACCCAATCAGCCTGGCGGATCACATCCAGATTGTGTTCAATCGTTATCACTGTATTGCCATCATCGACCAGACGATCAATTAATGTATGCAGCCTATCTATATCAGAGATGTGCAGACCAGTCGTCGGCTCGTCCAGCACATACACGCTTCCTTTTTTGTGCAGCTCGCTGGCGAGTTTGATGCGTTGGCATTCACCACCAGACAATGTGCTGAGCGGCTGGCCGAGTGTGAGGTATTCGAGGCCAACGTCGTTGAGTGCTTGGAGCTTAGCGGCAATTTCTTTCAGGTCGAAGAACTCATTTGCCTGTGCCATGGTGAGTTCAAGTACTTCGGTGATCGACTTGTCTTTGTATTTGTATTCCAGCACTTCGTCCTTGAAGCGCTTGCCATTACAGACGGGGCAGATCGTCTTGGCGTCGTCCAGAAAGCCGAGGTTTTGTGTCAGAAATCCAGCGCCCTTGCAGTTGTCGCAGGCACCTTTGGAGTTGAAGCTGAAGAGCCCGGCGTCGACTTTGTTAGCTTTTGCAAATGCCTTTCGGATGTCATCCATAATACCGATGTACGTTGCTGGGTTGGAACGGCTATTTGCGCCGACTGGCGACTGGTCGACGACGATGGCGTCGGGGTGTTGCTTCAGAAAGACTTGATGGATGAGCGAGCTCTTGCCTGACCCTGCGACGCCAGTGATGACTGTGAATATGCCGGTCGGAATGTCGACGTGTACGTGCTGGAGGTTGTTGGCGTGCGCATCGGTGATGCTGAGCTTGCCGGCTGGTTTGCGGAATTCGGACTTGATAGGCAGCTCGTCTTTGAGGTGCTTGCCGGTGAGCGTGTCGGATTTGAGCAGGCCGTCGTATGTGCCCTCGAACATTACTCGCCCGCCATCTGCGCCGGCGCGTGGGCCCATGTCCACCACATGATCAGCTGCTTTGATGACGTCGGGATCATGCTCGACCACGATCACTGTGTTGCCTTGGTCTCGGAGCTTAGCGAGCAGATCATTCAAACGGTGCACGTCGCGTGGGTGGAGGCCAACGCTCGGTTCATCGAAGATATACATCACGTCTACCAGGCTGCCGTTCAGGTGTTTCACCATCTTGACGCGCTGCGATTCACCACCAGACAGCGTGTCGGTGGCGCGGTCAAGGCTGAGATAGCCGAGGCCGATCTCGATAAGATTACTGAGTCGCTCGTGGAGTGTCCTGGTGAGCGAGTGGTTCTCGGCTTTGTTGAGCTTGCCGACGACGTCGATGAGTTTGTCGACCTGCATCGCACTGAGGTCAGCGATGTTGTAGCCCTCGATCTTGCAGGCGAGCGCTTTCTGGTTGAGGCGTGCGCCGTGGCAGAGCTCGCACGGGCCCATTGTCAGGAACTGACCGATGAGTTTTTGTGTACGCTCAGACATAGCCTTGAGGTCGCTAAGGATGTATTTGCGGGTGAACTTGTCGACAACGCCCTCGAGCGTGAGGTTGATACCGTTCACCTTTACTTTGATGGGCTCGAGGTGGTAGAGTTTGTCGAGTTCTTCTGGTGTAAAGTCCTTGAGCTTTTTGTCGTTGTCCCAGATGCCAGACGCTTTGATGGTGTTGATGGTCCAGTCTTTCTGGGCTTCGAGGACGCGGAGGGCGCCGTCGTTGATAGACTTGTCCATGTCGAACGCGGCATTCATATCGAGGCTGAGCTTTTGCCCCAAGCCGTTACAATTTGGGCACATACCCATCGGGTCATTGAACGAAAACGAGTTTGCATAACCAACATACGGCTTACCGAACCGTGAGAACAACAGACGTAGAAGCGAAGCAATATCCGTCACCGTGCCGACTGTCGAGTGTGAGCCACCCCCGAGCGGCTTCTGGTCGACGATAACAGCCATGCTCAGGTTCTTGATGTCATCTGCCTCTGGCTGCGCGATGCGCGGCAAGAAATTACGCACAAACATACTGAAGTTCTCGTTCAGCAGCCGCTGCGATTCTGCGGCGATCGTGTCGAAGACAAGGCTCGATTTGCCTGAACCTGATACGCCGGTAAAGATGGTGATTTTGCGCTTCGGGATTTTGATCGAAACGTCTTTGAGGTTGTTCTCGCGTGCGCCGCGGATCTCGATATATTCTTGCATGCGTGCTTCCCTTATTCTTTTATAGTACAGGAAAAGAGGCCACGGTTGGCCTCTCTCCTCTCCAGCGCCTTTTTAGAATGGCGCTCGAGCGTCGTGCTTCTGGACAAAGAAAACGCTGTTGCCGTCCGGGTCCTTCACGCTGAACCATTTCACGCCGGATCCTGGGCCAAAGAGATCGTCCTGGACGTTTTCGAGCTCGAGGTCTTTTTCGCTGAGTGCTTTGTGTGCAGTATCGACGTCTTCTGTTTCAAAGTAGATCGACAGTGTGCCGGCTTTGATGCTACTAGGCGCCACGCTGGCACGTGAAAGTGTGAGCGTCGCGCCGCCTTCTGGTAGTGTGAGCGTAACCCACCAGTTGTTGTCATCCTGGCGATATTCCGTCGCGATCTTGAAGCCAAGTTTGCTGACGTAGAATGATTTTGACTTGCCCATACTCTCGACGTTCATCGAAACCATCATGAGTTTGTTTGCTGTTTGCATAGTGTCCCCTATTGCAATTACGGTGTTTTGTTCGTATAATCAATTTACTTGATAATCAAGCTATAGTCAATATGAAATCCACTCCTCCCCCACCAAACTTCAGTCAGCAAGTTTTCTTTGCCGCCCGCGACCAAGGGATTAGCTCGGTGCTGTTTCGACACGCTATGAGTCGTGCGCTTGGGCTTAATGCCACTGATTCGGAATGCCTCAGCTATCTGTCAATCAACGGAGGCATGGCTACGCCAAAAGAGCTCGGGCGCTACACCGGTTTGACCACTGGCTCCACAACCGCTATGCTTGACCGCCTCGAGAAGGTCGGCTACATTTCGCGTAAGCCAAACCCCAAAGATCGCCGCGGTGTACTCGTGGAGATTAGCCAGACGTATACCGATAAGGCCATGCCGCTCGTGGCTGATGTGCAGAAAGCACACCATCAGCTCATTGCGCAGTTTTCTGACGACGAGCTCCGGGCTATCGCGCGATTTCTCAACGGATTCACCAAGAACGTGACCGAACAGACTGAGAAGCTGGATAAAAAGAACCGCCAGCGCTAGCTGACGGCTCCGGTCTCTAGAATCAATTGTATGCTACGCTTTTGGTGCCTTCGGGAAGTGCTCGCGAGTCTTCTTATTGAATACGAGCACAGCAATGACCACCAGCATTACGGCGCCGCCAGATTGCGCCAGCACGAACCACAGTGGCAAGCTCGGCGTGAACGCGACGAACGCGATGGCGCCAATTGGTGCAAGAACGCTAATGATTCGCAGCCGCGTCCAGGCGCTTCGTTGACCTTTTGACATCTGGTTTAGGAAGTAAAGCAGCAGAAAGCCACCAGCCGCCCACACGCCGCCCCGGACGAGCACGACGTCGCCGGTGTCGCCATCCATAGTGCCCTTCAGCGCAAGTGCAAGCAGGAAGAAGATGATGTTCCAAGCTATGAAGAGGCGGACGACTTTATTTGCTTTATCGGTGGTGTTTTGTAAATGTTCACTCATACTAATGCTCCTTATTTTTAGTTGATCGCACAAACACCTGACAGATAGAGGCTGCGTAGGCTTTATGGTCAACGGTCGGGTTTTCTAGTAGATAGAATGACGAACCATCGATCACAAAACGCAGCGATATCGCCATGATTCGTGCATCAAACTCACAAAACTCGCCATCTCTCTGTCCGCGTACGAACAGTAACTCCAACAAATCAACTGCGTTTCCGCTGTAATCGACCCGCGGCGTGTTGAGGATGACCTGGTGGACTGCGGCAATTTGCTCTGCATGGTCGGCCAGGTATTCGATGTTAGAGGTTATATAGGCTTCGAGTTTGTCGGTCATGGTGTGCGCCGCGTCGATGCGCGGTTTCATATACGCTGCACCTTCGGCGTATGCCGTGCCGACAATCGTTGCAATCAACGCTTCCTTCGAGGTGAAGTGGTACATAACTGTTCCCTTGCTCACCCCCGCCTCTTTAGCGATAGTCATGATAGACGCACCAGCAAAGCCATCGCGGTTGATGACTTTAACGGCAGCACCAATGATATCCTGGCGCCGGATTTGTTGAATGCGTGTGAGTTTTGCATCTTTTTTTGAATGCATGGTTTAATTTTATACCGATCGTTCAGAAATCGCAATACTACTACTGTAAGGACACAAAATATTTGCAAAGCAAGTCAAAATGTTGTATCATCTCATTCGTGCTGCCATCATAATGTAGTGCAAAGCAAGTTACGCCAAGCATCATTCGGCACATATGATATAGTACGGCATTCACTTTTGCTTCTTAACGAATATCTCTTTTATTTGCGGAGTCACAAGGCAGCACGCCCCAAGAGACCCCAAGAAAAGAAGAGAGGTGACCAGAAATGGTCGAGGTTAAGGCAAAGGGAACGAAGCCGGCCCTGGTGGGAGCAATTTCCGGCCGGGAGGTAACTCCCGACAGGATGTTCGCGTCCATGCGAGGTGCGCTGCCGGCAACGGAGCGCGACTCGGTCGAGATGACCATCCGCAGCAACATGGGATGGGAGCTCGTCAGGGTGAAGGTAGTCGTTACCAGGCTCGAGCACGACGTCGTCGGACTCGAGTCGGAACTGTGGCGCTTCGGCGCTGTGGTGGTTGAGTGTTCGGACCGGCCCGAGCTGATCGGGTGCCAGGTCGACGGGCATTTCAACTCCCACAAACCCCCTGGAAGCCTCCGGCTTCACGGGGCTGTTCACCTGTTACGAGCCCGCGACGGGCACGAGCATGTGAACACACGGTGCGGGAGGGGTCGCGTTGACCCCTCCCGCACCGACTTAAAATTTTGAACTTATTTTTAGAGGTGGAGCGAGCTCAGCAGCTGCTTAGCTTGGTCGGTCGTAATTGTCTTGACGGTGGACGTGTACGGACTGCTCACCTCGCCCTGAGAGATACTCACCGTAATGACCGAGCCGCCGCGCACCGTCATGAAGTGATGCGCTGTCACTGGGAAGCCAGACGACGTGTCGGCTTGGGTGTATGCGAATGATGTGTCGCCGTAGGTGAAGTCAACGGCAGTGTCTGACTTAGAGCGCTTGAGCCCCTCGGCAGCACTCGTTGCCTCGGCAGCACTCGGGTAGCTAGCCACGCTCACAACGTACTGATTCGGGAAACGTGTCTGGATTTCGGCAAAGCGCTGCTTCTTATAGTCTGGTTGCTTCGAGTCGTCGGCGCTGTAGCGGAAGTCGACGCTACACTGGGAGCTGATGCCGGGCGACGTTGAGCTGACTTTGCCGTATTTGTAATCATTGGTTACGCGCGTTTGTTCGTAATGCACGCCACCCAAGAGCTCGTCGACTTTCTTGAAGTCGGCAGCGTGGCAAGCGTCGATGAGTTTGGTGCTCCCGATGTGACCGAGATTGCTGAAATCATGTGGCTTGCTAGCGGTGTTGACATCGCTCAGGTTGTTGACGATCGTCTGGGCAAGGTCGTCAAGTTTGGTGCTGGCGTTCGCCGAAGTGACGTTTCCGAGACCGTATTTGAGTTCCACTACCCTGTTGTCGAGGAGGATGGCGGCCGTAACACTCCCGTCACCGCTGGGGTCGTCGGCATCGACAAGACTCGTGTCTTTAAATGATGGAAACGGTACGCCCTTGGTCGTGGCAATGCGTGACTTGAAATTATTCTTGGCGGTGTCGATGTTTGGATATTGGCTGATCGATACACCGACGCGCTTCTGCTCGAATGAGTCGAGTTCGCCGATGATGAAGTCGCATTTCGAGGTAACAACGCCCGAGAGAAGTGAATCCTCAATGGTTTTGGCGAGGTCGTATTGCCCGCCTGGTGTTTGGTCATAAGGAATGGCCTGAGTCGCGGTGACGGCTTCGCCGCCCATATCACTTCGGAGGTCGGCCCCGGCTTTCTTGATGTCATCACGACTGAGCGCGTTGCAGGCGTACAGGTATGGATATGCGCCAACAGTTAGTGTTGGGCCACTAGGAGACTTTTTATTTGTGCCTGTTTTGTTAGCGGCAGACAGAAGCCCGACCGCGATGATAATCACTGCCAGCACACAAATACCAATCGTGACATAGAGTTTGCTGCGGTTGCGCTTGGGCGGTGTCGGCGTTGGCGTTGGTGCCGACGAAGGTGTCTGCATTGGCGTCTCGGGGGTGGTACTTGGTTGTTGATCCATTGATTGTCTCCGTTTTCTAAAAGAATGCTGAGGCCCTCATTATACAGGAAATGCGCTTGCGGCAATGCGAAGCGTTTCGCTGGGGAAAGTTCACTGCGCTATAATGCATCTATATGACAAATGATGCCGTGGTTGTGCGCAAGGCACATCTAGAAGACCTCAAAACAGTTCAATACTTAAATCACCAGCTTTTCGAGCATGATCACGAGTATGATCCCTTGCTCAAAATGAGTTGGCCATATGACAGCGAAGGAACGGCCTTCTTCACCAAACGAATAGCCGGTGAAGAAGGTGTGTGTTTTGTCGCGGAGCTACAGGGAAACATAGTTGGTTATATGTGTGGTGGCATAATGCAGCCGCACTGCTACCGCATGATCAAGAAAGAAGTCGAGCTCGAGAATACGCTCGTCAGTGAACACTACCGTGGCCAGCGTATCGGGGAAAAGTTGTTTGTCTCTCTCACGGCCTGGGCGAGAGAACAAGGCGCGGAGAGAATATTCGTCAGTGCTGCTGCGCGGAATCACGGAGCGATACGGTTCTACCGACGGGTTGGGTTTGAGGACTACGCTACCGATTTGGAGCTTGATCTTCGAAGCAGGTAGCAGAGTAGATAGTTGACTTTATTTATATTTTATGTTATCTTAATGGAATTGCACCCACACAATCGAGCCGCAGAAAGAGGTGAGTCTACATGCTCCGGCGGGCGATCTAGCCATATGATGTCGTGTCCCTCTATACTCTCTTCCTACTACCTCATTCACTGAGACAGAAGAGAGAAACGAATGCGTACGAACGGTAACGACCAGCCGATCAACTTTCTCTTTCGTCCCCCGCCGTCGACCCAGGGACTCAACGCCGAGCTTCTTCAGAGACTTGGAGAGAGACTTTCCGCCGACGACGACATGAGCCTCGCCGAGCTCCAAGAAGTACGGCGTAGGCAAGAGAAGTACGGCGAAGAGTATCTGGCCGGCCGCGAGCGGTGGCGAGAGATCGTTGAGAGGTACATCCGGGCGTTGTATCGCCTGGAGTATCCGCAAAGCGCCTACCGCGATGCGATCACAAAGTCGTTCATCGAAGAGATGGTCGAGAAGTACGATCGCGGAGAGGACCTCGACGAAGTTGAGGCTATCCTCCGCAGGCAGCTTGCGGAAGCCAAAGTCAATCGGCGTGGGCGTGAGTAACGGCCCCGAGAGGTTGTGCTGCGCAAGCAGTACTTAACCCTTCGGGGCCTCTTCATGTCTGTGAATCGGCTCATTTCGAACTTCGCATCATAGCGGCTTTAGGAATCAGCATAGTCGGAACATCCAAGAAAATGATCAAGCATATATTGTCATCTACGACTCGAACGCTGGTCCGCGCGAAGGAAGTGGTGCTCATCTTCAAACAGATGAGTTGCAATAATTTCATGGTGAACCCATACGTCCCAAATGTGGAACACTCTATGGCCTAGCCTCAGAAAGACAGACGAAGAGCTTAAGAAATTGGACATTGGCGATGGCACAAATGAGTGACTAGACAAGCTTGATAATTCCCTCGACTCCCGCAAAGCCTAGCTGGACGTAGTAATCACTTAGAGTATTCGACGCAAGAATCTCCGCATATATATAGGGGATGCCGTTTGGACCCATACTGGATGCTAGATTTAACCTGCGAGCTACGATAGCCCTGCCGATACCCCTGCTACGATGTTCGGGGTGGACCGTTAGGTCGCTTAAGAAGGCGTGCCTGGTGTTGCCCGACAAAAATCCAACCCCCACAAGGTCAGATTCTATACGTACTCCAACTACCGCCAGCGAGGTGTCAATAGCCTGCCGCCATGCCTCTATGCGCCGTTCGGCTCCCCACTGGCAAGTAGTACGTAAGTTGATGACTTCCTGAGCGGAAACTTTCTCGGCAAAACTATATCCTTCTGGCAGGGTTTCTCTATGCATAGTATCAGTTTATCAAAATGGCATAAAATACCCCTAGAATAGGGTACGAAGAAAGCCGAGAACGTTAATGCAGACGCTCATGTACTAAATTCTTCTTGCGGCTCACACTGCAAAATAAAAAGTCCCAGCGAATATTTCCTGGAACTTTTTACCTCTGTTGTGAGTTGAATAATTTCATGGTGACCCTACCGGGAATCGAACCCGGGTTGCCGGGATGAGAACCCGGTGTCCTAACCGCTAGACGATAGGGCCAGAACGGAGAAGCAAAGTTTGTGCTCGCACAAATCTTTGTTTCGAGTATCTGGACCATATACCGAAGGTATAGGGCCAAATGTTCTGACTGGTTGAGCCAAAATTCTGCGACGTGTAAATCACAGGAATCTTCTGGCGGCGTTGGGTGAGTATTCAGACTTCCCTTTTGCCGTTGTATTTACAACTGCCCAATCATACCACAACAGAGGCGCCTCGTCTACAGCTCGGTGGTGTGTTGTTGCCTTGCCAAAAGTATGTTTTTAGTATAAAATATACATCACGTTTTCGGATCTCGAGTGAGGAAAGGACTCCGTCCCATGGCTACCCGTGCCGATGCGACGCCCTCTAACAATCTACCTACACCCATCTGGGTCGTGAAGCGCCTCTTATTGGCGCTCTTGGCCTGGATTACCGGCTCCAGACGCTGGCGGCGGATGGCGATCAACTTCGTGTTGATGCTGACGGTCGCCTTCGCCGCGGTGCTCTCCGGTATCGTGCTCACGCCGGCGCAGTCGGTTGACACGCTCGGCCAGCATTTCACCGTCAAGGCGGCCGCTCCGAGCTGGTCGCTCACTGGCCAGGGTGAGATAACTGTGAACACCGGCAAACCGCAGACGTTCTACCTGCTTCCCACGAAGTACTACGGACCGCTGCGGGTGCACCTGACGGTCGACGCGCCGTTCCAGGGAAGCGAACTCCTGAGCAAGGCCGCGGTCGACCACCACCTCCCGCGAGAGGTCGGTGACGACTTCAAGAACGCCTTCATCAAGTGGCTCGGATCGTTCGCACTGGTCACGCTGGGCTCCGGCCTGGCGCTTGGCCTGAGCGTTGCTTTCGTGGCGCTGCTGATCAATGGCAAACGCCGGCGGGCAGTCATGCTGATGGTTCGCTCTGTGGCGGCAACTGTGGTCAACCTCGTGTTGGTCGCGGCGCTGTTCGTGAGTGGATCCAGCTCGATCGCCAGCGCGACGTCGCTCGACGGTCTCGTCGGGCATGGCACCCTGCACCTCTCCCCTGTTCCGGAAGGCCCTGCGCTGACCGGCTACGACGCGGTGTCCATCGGGGACTCCCGTGCGGCAACGCAGGGTGGCAAGGAGCTGAAGGGCGCCACGAAGGAAGACAAGGGCTGTGGCCGCAGCGGTGACTCGCTCGCCGCGCAGATCGGTCGCCTCAAGAACTGGCGGGTGCTCAATCTGGCCTGCTCGTCGGCAACGATCAGCGAAGGCCTGATGGGCCCGCAGTCGCGCGGTGGTCAGCTGCTGGGGACCCAGGTGGGTCGGCTCAAGCAGATGTCCAACCTCCGCGCAGTCATCGTCACCATCGGTCCCAACGACCTCTGGTGGTCGCGAGCTGTCGGCCTGTGTCTCGTGTCGGTTGTCTGCAACGACAACCTGACGACGCCGCAGTACGAGGCGCTCTTGGAGAAGTTCAAGTGGGACTACCACGATTTACTCGTGGAGCTCCAGAGCTTGCGCAACGGTCCGGATGGCACGCGGCCGCTCATCGTCATCAACGGCTCGTACGACCTGGTCAAGAACGGCGATACCTGCCCTGCGACCAAGGGTATGAGCCAGGACAAGATCGCGATGCTCAACTCGCGCAACGCTGACCTCAACAAGGCGCTACAGACCGGCGCCGAGCTGTTCGGGTTTGGCTTCGCGCTGCCGAGGCTCAAGACGGTCTGCGCCGACCTGTCGGATGTCCCCGGTCCAGAGATCAGGATGCCGGACGAACACGACGCACTCCACCCCACCGGGCTGGGCGTGGCGGTGATCGCCGCCGACGACGTCCTAGCGCTGGCTGGAGCGACTTCAACGACCGACGTGGCGGCGAGTCCGCCCAAGGGAGAAAGGTAGAACGACGGAGAGGCGACAAGCCCCGGCCGAAAGGTCGGGGCTGCCTCATTTCTGGGAGCCACTACCTAGTAAAAAGAACTAATTATGGTATAGTTATATCGACCGCAACTCGAGATGGAAGGTGAATCCTATGAGCGGCTACGGAAACGCGTCGGTTTCGCGCGAGCTGACGGAAACGATCGACACACTTCTGGTCCCGGGCTGGCCGAACCAGCCCACGCTGGAAGCGCGCGACGACGGGCTGGACAAGGTCACGATCACGGTACCCAAGTGCCACAAGCAGGAAGCGTGGCACCTGACGGTGACGACGGACGGCACCATGCTGGTCGCCCACCACACCGGCGGCAGCCCCGGCGCGAGCCGGCGAACGCAGCGCACTGACCACGCCATGGTGGTGCGTGTTCCGCCGGGCCGGATGGAGACCTTCCGGGTCCTCATCAAGCGTCCTGTCAGCTCCAAGTAGTGGCGCCATGACAGAACCGGTGACGGCTGATTTCGGGCCGGTCATGACTGACGATCACTACTACATGACGCTCCTGGTTCCTGAGTGGGTCCGCAACCCGACTGTCGTTCCGCGGAGCGACAACCTCAACGAGATTCAGATCCGCGTCACTCGTTGCTTCAGGCACGACAGGTGGATGATCAGGGCGGTTGGAAGGTCCAACAACACCCTGACTGCCTTTCGGTTGCTGGGCCAGGTCCAGATCAGGAATCCGCGAGACGTGCGGTTCGAAGTGCACGTCCCGCCGCCGATCTATCAGGATTTCCTGGTGCGGCAGGTCGGGCAGAGCACCTGAACGAGCGGGGGGGGGGGGGGGCGGCGGGGCGGGGCCGCGGGCGCCATCCGAAACACGACGCATATAATATTTTTATAAGTTATTTTTTTTTTGTTGGTGGCGGGGCGTTCGTGGGTGTATCGTTAGGTTTCGTGGTGGTGGTTGCGGTCGTTATGCGGTTTGTTGTGGCCGCCGAAGTTTGCCGTCTGGTCGGCCGCTGGCATAGTGTCGGTTGCGCGCGTTGCTGTGTCGGAATAGACCAGCGTCGCAAAGGTTGCGCTGGAGTAAAAGTTGAGCAGGTACGACTCGGCATCCTCGGCGAGCGGCGGGTCTATCCAATTCTTCGCACCCTTCCGGGTGCGCCGCGCCCAGTTGATGATGATGTCGCCGGCCGCGTTGCGCCCGCCGCCGATCAGCACCGGCGAGTACGGCTTGAGCGCCGCGCCGTTGTTGGTGAACGGCACC
>CAZJVU010000013.1:0-23068 GCA_964550035.1 uncultured Candidatus Saccharibacteria bacterium
GGGGGGGCGGGGGGTTGGGTAGGCCCCGCGCCGCGGGCCGGGCTCGGGGGAAAGGGCGGACCCCGCCGGCAGGGGCGGCGGGGGGGGGGGGCCCGCCCGGGGGGGCGGCGCGCCGGGCGCGGGCGGCGGCGGGGCGGGGGGGGGCGGCGGCGCGGGGGGGGGGGGTGGGGGGGCGGCGGCCGCGGGGGGGGGGGGGGGGGGGGGGGGGGGCGCGCGGGGGGCCCCCCCCCCCCCCCCCGCTCGACATCTGAACTTATATTGACAACATCTCTAGATAATAGTAAAGTTACCGTGAGTTTTGACCTCACGACATCTGGATGGAGCCATGGGACGAACACCAGCACAACCGGCGACCTACGACGGTCGTACGGGCATTCGCATCGAGCTCAAGGAGTCGATCGGCGCCACGCGTTTCCTGGCGACCGATCAGAACTACAGGACCCAGCTAGCCAGACGTATGGACATGCCGCAGGGCCTCCGACACCTGATCGAGCAGCTCTTCCTGAGGGGTGCGATCACCGGCTGCAGCATCAGCTACGGTCGGCGCATCGACTTCACCATCGCCACCCACAACCAGCGCGGGCACATGCTCCTGGTCAGCGGCCGGCTGGAGCACTTCCAGAAGGCATTCGCCGATATCACTGGAGAGCAGATGGCTGCCACATGGGATACTGTCAGCAGTGCACCGGATCGGCGCAAGTCTGGCAGGCGGGCTGACAGCGGTACCGTCATGGCGGTCCTGGCCAATCTGGTCGACGCCGTCGCTGACGGACTCCAGCTGGCTGCGGCCATCAAGCTTCTGTCGAGCGACGACTGAGTGTCACGAAGAACTCAAAAAGGGGCGGTCCACACGGGCCGCCCCTGAGTCATTTCTACAAAATTGAGCTAATCCTTCTTGCGCTCGAGATAGTCGCCGGTACGCGTGTCTACCTTGATAACATCACCAATCTTAATAAATGACGGCACCTTTACCACGAGACCAGTCTCGAGTGTAGCGTCTTTGAGAACGCTGCTTGTGGTATCGCCCTTCACGACATTCTCGGCGTACGTTACCTCAAGAAAGAGATTATTTGGCAGCTCGACATTGATAACTTTGCCCCCGTAGGACTGTAGCGAAACTTCGTTGCCTTCCTTCAGGTACGGGGCGATGTCACCGACGACATCTTTGTTCAGCTCGAACTGCTCGAAGGTCGCACCGTCCATGAAGTTGTAGTTGTCACCGTCCTGATAGAGGTACTGAACGGTACGATTCTCGACGTGGGCTGGTTCAATCTTTTCAGCACCCTTGAATGTTTTTGGGATAACACTCCCATCGAGTAAATTTTTGACTCGGATGTTCACAATCGAGCCACCGCGACCCATCACCTTTTGGTTGTAATCGACAACGCGGTAGGGCTTTCCGTCTAGGGTGATGAGTACGCCTTTTTTGAGATCTGTTACACCGTACATATGATAATTTCTCCTTTGGCCGCAACGTTTCTGGCGCGGATGCAGTTCAAGGCGCAGCTGAAGCCCGGAGTGAGCAGTATTTGACATACTGCGAATGAGGACTAGAAGCTGCAACGCAGAAATGCGCCGCGCCAGGAAGGTTGACTAATTGGTTGCTACAAATGGAAGCAGTGCCAGATGACGCGCGCGCTTGATGGCGCCTGCCAGCTGTCGCTGCTGCTTGGCGCTGAGGCCGGTCTTTGCCTGTGGCTCGATCTGGCCGTAGGCGTTTACATAGCGCTGCAGTACTTTGACGTCTTTGTAGTCAAAGTAGGCAACATCGTTTTTGAATCGCTTGTTCTTCATACTTATGTACTCCTATAGATTATATAGACTGGGGTCCTGTCAGCTCGTCCGCCCCTTCTTTTTGTCCTCGCGTGAGTACACGCTGCGGGAAAAAGTGGGGCCACCCAGCGAGCTGCCACCCCTAGTTTTTAACGCTTCGCGAGCTTAGAAAGGAATCTCACTGAGGTCAATCGGCTTATCGTCGATCTCTTCGACGCTTGGCTCGTCAGACTTGCTACTCTTTCGAGGAGCACTGCTGCGTGGTGCAGATGAGCCACCATCGCCACCGGCACCTGTGCCGCTGTCGAGGAAGGTAACGTCGTTCGCGACGACTTCAACCTTGCTACGCTTCTGACCCTCTTGCTCCCAGCTACGCTGGCTCAGGCGGCCCTGTACGAGACAGCGACGGCCTTTGCTCATGTACTGGTTAACGAGTTCGCCGAGCTTACCCCAGGCGGTAACGTCAAAGTAGTCAACCGCGTCCTGCTGAGTACCGTCTTGGCCCTGCCAGCTGCGGTTTACGGCTAATGAAAAGCTACAAACGCTCTGGCCACTTGGCGTGGTGCGCAGTTCTGGGTCGCGCGTCAGGTTACCCATCAGAATGACTTGGTTAATACTCTTTGACATACCCCTTGACTCCTCACTTATTACTCTTCGTCTTTACTCTTCTCTTCGTTTGCCGCTTCTCGTTCGGCTGCTTCCTTGGCTGCTGCAACGGCCTTCGGGTCGACTGCGGTCAGCAAGTAGCGGAGCACCTCGTCGGTGATGTTGAGTGTGCTTTGGACTTTCTTAACGCCGCTAGCCGGAAATTTCACTTCCATGTAGACGTAGACGGCAAAGTCCTCTTTGTTGATGCGATAAGCGAGCTTGCGCTTACCCCAGTTGTCTTCTTTGACAATCTCACCGCCGTTGTCGCTCAGGATCTGGCGAACTTTGGTGAGTGGCTTCTCCAGATCGATTTCAAGATCTGGATGCAGCAAAACTACGAGTTCGTAGTCACGCTTCATACTCTCTCCTCCTTCGGAATCTCGGTTGTCCGAGATGCTTGAGCTTTGAACTCAAGCTGAGTTAGGTTGTTAACAGATGTAATTGTACTATAAAATGCCTTGCCTGACAAGCTAGCCTCCTTACAAATTCGGCGCGATAAGCAGCGTCGAATCGTTAATTGCTGCGGTATTGTATGCGGCGGCGTCGACGACATTGAGGTTCTTGCCGTAAAGCGTTTTGCCAGTCGATACGTTGACCGCATAGTTTGGCTTGTTTGCGCTGGCGCTGGCGTCGTTTTTGCAGAACTGATTACCCGTGACGATGTTGCCGCTTTCCTTCACGTTCAGGTGAAAAGCACTCCCGTTGGCCTTTTGGCTATTGGAGTGAAATATGTTCGCCGCGAATGTATTACTGGTCGCGCTCGTCCCGACATAGATACCATGACCAGCACAACGGTCGATGGTGCACCCCATGATTATATTGCGGGTGCAGCTAAATCCATCCGCAATCGCAATCCCCACGCCCGTTGTCGTGCCTGATGTAATGTTCGAGAAAACTTCAGTGTTCACAATGCGATTGACCGAAGAAAGAATCTTAATACTGTCACCCCAAGAAACACCGACCAAGCACGTATCGACCGTCGTATCTGTACCCGCGATAATAATGCCGCTCCCTGCCGACGAGTCACTCGAGCCGCAGGCAAAATACACCGACTGTGCGGTGCTGCACCCCTGACGATTCGTCCCGATATACAGTCCGTGCAGACGTATGTCGTGGACGTATATTTTGTTGAATTTCCACTGCGCTTCTTCGGCATTTGTAGCATTTGGCAGATAGATGCCGCAGCCACCACCGGCCGTCTGATTTGCCTTGTTGCCGTCGATGTCCAGGTGCTCGATAACACCGTGCGCTGTGCCTGCAGGGACGGTCAGGCAGTGTGCGTTTGCACCACTCTTGAGCTTCAGGGTCGAGCGCATGGCTTGAGGTATATTGGCTTGGTTGGCAGGAGCATAGTCTTTGACGTAGCCGCTCGAGCCGGCGCCTCGGAGATGCGCACCGCTGCTCAGCGTCAGGCCAGTATGGATATACGTGCCAGGCGGAAAGTATGTGATCCCGCCGGCCGCCAAGGCAGCGGCTATAGCAGCCGTGTCATCAGCTACACCATCGCCAGCTGCACCGTATTCTTTCACGTTGTGCATCAATGAGTTCTTATCCACCTTACCGGTTAGACCAGGGACTGTTGGCGCAGCGGCAGTACCGCCAAGATCACCGGTGAGTTGCACAAGGCCTGGTACGCTGTCGGTTGCGTTAGCGGCCATGGGTACCTCGACCCAGGCTTGGTCGCCACGCAAAAACTTGGTTTGATCGACCTGTCCGACTCCGAGCCGTTCTGGGGCAATGCGTCCCGCAGCATCAAGCGACGGAAAACCATTGGGCTGATCCCTGTCGGCTTGCTGCATGGCCGTATCAACTTTGTTTCTAATCGATGCAACGTCGGTTCGCAGTTTTAGCGAGCCGTCTACGTTGTGTTCGGTAAGGAGAAAATCATTAAGAAGACTCCCCCAAACCCCATGGTCTGCGCCAGGAATAGGCAAACGAGACATGACAAAATAACTCCCTCTTGGCGCGTGGGATGTACCTGGCTTTCAATTTCTCACACCAAACTAAAAAAGCCGTTTTGTGGAACGTTTATATTTTAACTTTTATACCGCAGTATATGGTACACTGGCCACCGCTAAAAAGCAAGTGCTTATACGTGCGCTCCGCCTCTGTATTAGAAAGCATCGCTCACATTCTTACGAATTAAACATCTTGGACGCATCGACCATGCGACACCTAAAGAGTACGCAAGGTTGCCCTCGGCTGTAAAATCGGTTTCAATCTGTTGAATGTTGTAAAAAATAAATTCTGAATTTCTGACGCCACAGTAGGTCCATCGATAGGATCGGTGCAGACGCGACAGCTGGCTGACGCCGCTCGCCCCCTTCTTCGATCCCGACTGTCTTAGGAGGGGTGGAGAATGGGGCGAAGAGGCGTCTGAGGATTCTGCGTGGACCAGCTTTTCGTCTATGTCCCCGTTCCCTCCGGCTTGGGTCTCGGAGCTATCGCTCCTCGCCGCCAGGCTTCGATACCGTCGGGAAGAGGACATAGACGAGCGCTGGCTGGCGTAAGTCTCAGAGCGGCGCTCTTTAGTTGTCTATCTACTCAGAGCTGCCCTGAATCTCATCCAAGCTCGAGATAAGCACGTCTCGCGGTCGCGCGCCATCTGCAGGCCCTACAACGCCTTGTTCTTCCATAGTCTCGATAAGTCGTGCCGCACGAGCGTAACCGACGCGCAGGCGGCGCTGGAGCAGGCTGGCGCTCGCTTTGCCGCTCTCTACTACAACGCGGACTGCATCTTTGTACATATCGTCGTCACCGCCGCCGTCAAAGTCCATCACGACACCGCCCTTTCCATTCAACTGGACAGGTTGCGCAATGATTTCTGGGTCGTAATCTGGAGGACGCTGCATGCGCAGATGGTCCGTGACTTTTACCACTTCTTCGTCGCCGACGAAGGCGCCCTGGATACGCTTTGGCTTGCTCAGCTCTGGCGTCAGGAGAAGCATATCACCACGACCAAGTAGTTTTTCGGCGCCTATCTGGTCAAGGATGGTACGGCTGTCGACCTGGCTAGCAACGGTAAATGCGATACGAGCAGGTACGTTCGCCTTGATAAGGCCAGTGATAACATCGACACTTGGGCGCTGGGTGGCAAGCACCAAGTGAATACCAACAGCGCGCGCCTTTTGGGCCAAGCGCACGATAAGCGCCTCGACATCTCGCGCAGCGAGCATCATCAGGTCGGCCAACTCGTCGATGACGATGACGATGTACGGCATGCCTTCACCGTCTTTCTTCTTGAGGTCGTTGTAGCTCTTGATGTTGCGGACTTTCTCTTCGGCAAGGAGGCTGTAACGGCGCTCCATTTCGTTGACCGCCCATTTGAGCGCGCTAATACACTTCTCGGGATCCACGATGACTGGCGTCAACAAATGCGGAATGTCGTTGTAAGGTGTGAGCTCAACCTGCTTTGGGTCGACAAGAATCAGCTTGAGATCGCTCGGGCTGTTGCGGTACAGCAGGCTTGAGAGTAGCGTGTTGATCATAACCGATTTACCAGAACCGGTCGCACCAGCAATCAGAAGATGTGGCATCTTATCGAGCTCGCCAAGCGTCGGCTCACCCGCGATGTCACGGCCGATAGCAAAGGTCAGGGGTGAACCGGCATGTTGCCAGTTATTTGAGTTCAGAACGCCGTAGAGACGCACGTCGGCAGCCTTGACGTTTGGCACCTCGATACCGACAGCGCGCTGACCAGGAATTGGCGCCTCGATACGAATAGCAGAGGCAGCGAGGTTGAGCGCAATGTTTGTCTCGAGCGCGGTGATACGCGTGAGCTTCACGCCGGCCGGCGGTTTAAGCGTGTACTGCGTTACCTTTGGACCGATGTTGGCACCTTCCATCTCGACATCGATGCTGAATTCGCCAAGCGTGTCTTTGATGACCTGCGCATTATGCTTCACGTCGCCAGCGTCGGCTGGTGATTGCTTCTTCTCGAGAAGGTCAAGGCTCGGCACCTTCCAGTTCGGGTCAGATGCAATGGTCAGTGCTGACTGAGATTCTTCTGGTGGCTTTGATTCAAAGCTGTTCTTGAGACCACCGCGGCCACCGCGCATGGATGCGAGCGTTGGTACGCCTTCGTTCATCTTGAGCTCACCGATGGAGCTACTCTTGTGGTCAAGCGCGGCGGCGCGTTCAGCAACTGCTCTATTGTTCTCGTCGTCCACTTGTTCGCGGCGGAAGAGACCGGCAAGTCCACGGAAGACGCTGAGTGGTGAGATCCTAAGGACGAACAGGCTCGTGATAAATGCAAGGACAAGTAATACCAATCCTGATGTTTTCGTATCGAGTAGGCTGAGCATGATGCGGTCGATAGAATATCCCGCCACGCCACCACCGACACCGGTCATGGCGATTTGGAGATCGGCTGGGTCTTGCAAAAACAGATGAAAGAAGCCAGAAATGAAGACGAGGAACAACACGGTGCCGAACTCCATAACAAATGGCAACCGGTTGCTCTCGGCCCGAAAGATTTCGAATGCGATAAATCCAAAAATAAATGGCACAAGGTAAATTGCCCATCCGAGCGCCCACTTCCCTGCTGTCAGCACGGCTTCCATGAGCGGACCGCCAGCGCCAAACATGGCGATCACGAGTAGCAACGATACGACAACAAGTACAACCGCGGTTGCTTGCTGCCAGAACCCCTCGGGCAGATTGTGCTGCGGTGTCGCTTGCTTCTTGCTGGAGCGTCTTTTTCTTTTGGCCATAATGCTTATTCTTTTAATACTATAGCAGGTTTTGGGATGTGTTGCAATATAAACTACACGCCAGCACTCTGTTTTGGTCGCCGAATCGCCTCACTTGCCGTCAGAAAACTCTGCGTTCGCAAACAGCTCACTCCGTTCGCCTGGGAAACAGGATGTTTCTGCCTGACAAGTGAGGCGCTTGGCTGAGGAACTTCCGTGCCTACGTCAGCCGGCGCTCGCTCTTTCTTCAGAAACACGCTTTGGAGCCGGAAACAAGGGACAAGGATTACCTCGTCCCTTGTTTACCGCGCGGAGATTTGTCGTGTTTCTGGAGAAATGAGCGAAGAGCCGGTGAACGAACTCTCCTGCTCTGCCCTAACTATACACCCTGAGGCAGCGTATCATCACGCAGTTGATTCTGTGACGTGCCGTTAGCGTTTGCGGGAACGGCAGAAATCTCGTTGATAACGGTGATCACAATAGGCGTGCGGCGGGTCTGGTCATAGAGGACGTGCGCTACATCGTCTTTGATTTCGCGCTTGAGATCGTCCAGGTCAACCTTACGACCGGCACCGTAGCTGCGAGCAATCTTCTGCTTCAGGTACTGGCGAATAGTGTTCATCAGCTCTTCACTATCGCGCAGGTAAATGAAACCGCGGCTAATGATATCTGGGCTGGTGAGCAGACGACCAGTCTTCTTGCTGACAGTCAGAACGACGACAAACATGCCTTCATTACTCATGTGGATGCGGTCTTTCAGGACGACTTCAGAGACTTCCTCGCCCGAGTCGTCGAACATGACACCGCCCACTGGTATACGGCCAGCTTTCTTGGCGGTCTTGTCCGGCTGGATCTCGATAACGTCACCACTATCGCAGACAAAGATATTGTCGCGCGGGATGTTGCCATCCTTCTCTGCCAGCTCGGCGTTGTGCACAAGCATGTGGAATTCACCGTGGATTGGCAGGTAGAACTTCGGCTTTACGGCGTTGATAAGCTTCACGTGATCGTCGTAATACCCGTGACCAGACAAGTGGATACGGCCGACATTATAGAGGTGCGTCTTGCGGTCCTGGATGACATCGCCACCTTCGCGCATCAGGTTGTCAACGGTACGAACAACGTACTTTTCGTTACCAGGGACGACACTTGAGCTAAAGAGGATGACGTCGCTGCGCTTCACCTTCAGGAACTTGTGTGCGCCAGAGGCCATGCGGTTCAGCACGGCGTTGAACTCACCTTGCGAACCAGTACAGATCACTACGACCTTGCTGTCGGGAAGCTTTACGATGTCTTCCATACGGACGATGGTGTCTTTCGGAATCTTGATCGTGTTACTGCGCAGCGCAACTTCGAGGTTCTGCAGCATACTATACCCAGCAAAGGCAACTTTGCGGCCGTGAGCTTGGGCTACTTCGAGTACCATCTGCAAGCGGTGGATCTGCGAGCTAAAGGTACTGAGGATAATACGACGGTTCGAGTTGTTGTCCATGATCTGGCCAATGCTCTCTTTGATGTCGTACTCACCGTGCTGGTGCGTGCCGGCGTCTTCACAGTTGGTGCTCTCGTTCATGAGCATCAGGATGCCTTCCTTCTGAGAGATTTCCTCGAGGCGAGCGAGGTCGAACTTGCGGCCATCGACAGGCTTCTCCTCGAAGCGCCAGTCGCCAGTGTCGATCAGCACACCAAGTGGCGTACGCACCACGACGGCAGTCGAGTCAGGAATCGAGTGGTTCACGCGCACTAGTTCGATACTGAAGCTATCGCCAAGTTGCACACGCTCGTGCGCCTCTGGGTTGAGCTCGTTGAACTGCGGCTGGTAGCCGCTGGTAGCTTCTTCCATCGCCTTGCGCAACATGCCGACGGTGAATTTACTCCCGTAGACAGGGGCTGGAATCTTGTGAATGAGATGCTTGAACGCACCAATGTGGTCAAGGTGCCCGTGAGTAAAGATAACACCACGAACTTTGTGCTTGCGCTCCTCAAGATACGAGATGTCAGGCACAATATAGTTAATGCCTGGATAATCGTTACCTGGGAACATGAGGCCCATGTCGATCACGATAATGTCATTGTCGTACTCGATGGCCATCATGTTCTTGCCGATACCCATTTCGCCGAGACCGCCGATAGGGATAATACGCAGGACAGGGCCCTTGCTCTGCTTGAGTCGCTTCTGTTGGAGCAGTGTAAACTGTTCGCCGTCGTAGCCGTTGAAGATCGACTTGTTCACCGGCACATCGATGACGTGCTGGCTGGCGACCTGTGTCACGAGCTCGCTGTTGCGACGCGCAGCACGCTGCACTTCACCGCGGCGCGTTTGCGTGCGTGCGAGTACTGAGTTCTGCTGGGCCTGTGCTTTTTGAGATTGCTGGCCGTTTTGCTGGTTATTACCTTGGCCGTTGCCGCGGCGGTTGTTTTGCGGACCGCGGGGTTTGTTTTGTTGTTGAGGCTGATTGCCTCCGTTATTGTCACTCATGGTGAGTGGTTCCTTTCTTAATTGTCTTTAAAATTTTAGGAATCGATAGAAAATCTGCTTCGATCACTGCCTTGAGGCTGTGGTTGTACAGAGACGCTGCGGGATGCAGCATTGGCAGGATGGGCCGACCCTCGGCATCGTGCTGCAACGTACCGTGCACCTGGCCGATCTTGGCGCCGGGTAGGAACGATTCCATTCCGTGACGACCGAGTGGTACGATCAGCTTCGGCTGGATGACATCGATCTGGCGCACAAGGTACGGCAGGAAGACAGCTTTCTCCTGTGGCTTGGGGTCGCGGTTGTTCGGCGGACGATATTTGACGATGCTCGTAATGAACACGTCATCGCGCGTCAGACCGATACTTTCCAGGAGACGTTCGAGGTTCTTGCCAGCAGCGCCAACAAATGGCTCACCGGTCAAGTCCTCATTCTTGCCTGGGGCTTCCCCAACAAACATGATGTCCGCGTCAGGATTTCCTGCGCCCGGAACAATGTTCGTGGCCGTCTTGGCCAAATCTGGACAGACATTACGCTCGAGCATGTCTGCGGTAATTTGATCGAGAAGGTGTTTTTTATCAACTTTCATGGACACAGAAGGGCAACTACCTTTTATTCAGCTTCGTACAAGAGAGTTCACCAGGTTATCTGGTAGTTGGTATTTCGTATTATAGCACGCTGTTTCACGTTTGTCATCTGTTGCGTCTTAAAATATATGGACAAATAGATAATAATATTATATCATATACCATTGTCAGCCTACCCATCTTCTCGAGGAGAAGCACATGGACACCACCGGCATCGAAAAGGTTCGCCGCTTGGCTCGTGGCCACCGGCCCGCGTATCTCATCCGGGAAGCGTGCCGTGAGGCGCTGTTGGACCGAGCGGAAACCGACAGCGAGCACGCCGAACTGCTCTACCACTACGCGCAGGCGCTGGCTCACGAACACAACGAGCCGCCAGCCGAAGCCATCAAGCGCGCCAGCCGCGCAGTAGAGCTCGCCGTACGCGGCAAGGACTACCTCTGGGCAACGAGGGCTTCGATCCTGGTGATCGAGCTGCGCTTCCTCGCCCCCGCCAGCCCGCTGGACACAGCCTCGCTCCTGAAAGAAGTGCGCGAACTGTCAAGCCGCATGATGCAGGAATGGTGGCCGCACATGGAACGCGAACAGAAGCGCGAGTCGATCAGACGGCTGAACTTGATCGGCGCGTCGATCCGCAACCGCGACCTCCACGCCGTCGCCGCGCAACACTGACACAGCCCAGTGCTCCGCCCCCAACCGAACGGGGGCGGAGCCGGGCGTCCTACTTGAACTTATTTTATGATTCTGCGCCCTAAATACTCTCTGCGTAAGAAAATACTTGGGGCGCAGGCGGAGGGAGCTCCGACCCGCGCGTTGTTCATCAGCGCTTGCGTGCAGGCTTGGGGTACTGGCTGGTGATGGCCAGCTTGTCGCGAGCCAGGACGACACACACGGTGTCGGTCCAGCCGAAACTTGACGACGGCCACGGGCACAGGCCGAGAATGGCCGGCTCGTAGGCGAATCGCGTGGTGCGCTGCCACCACCTGGTGACCTCGACCATGTCTCCCATGCCGAATTCGAGCTTGGGCCCTTCCAGAACCACCCACGCACCGGTTCCGATGTCGCGATGGGTTCGAGGCCGAGAGATCGAACCTCGGTAGATAACCTGGAACATCTGGTCGAGACGTCGCTCAGCCGGACGGTTCCGCCCGACGTCGGGTGCGTAATCGTTCATGACGCACACCAGAAGCGGGGTACCGGGAGCAAGGTCTCGCACCTGCGCGATGGTGAGGGCGTACGAACTTGCCGGATTGCGCCCGCTTTTCGGGGGCATCGGCTTCTCCTCTCCGCAAAGGGCTGCCACTCCTAAAAGAGCAGCCCGCTACAATAGTAACGGGCTAATAGTACAATATTTTTGCTCTTCGTGCAACTATTGCTTAGCTTGCTTCATCGAGAGGACGAGTCGGCCACGGTCGTCAACAGCGACGAGCTTCACATTCACGGTGTCGCCTTCTTTGACGATATCGCTTGGGTGCTCGACTCGCTTGTCAGCCATTTCGCTGACGTGGACAAGACCTTCGTGACCAGGCATGATCTCGACGAAGACGCCGAAGTCCATGATCTTTACCACGCGACAGTTCTCGTAGATAGCGCCGACTTCCGGCTCGGCAGTGAGGTGCTTAATCCATTCGATAGCGGCATCGATAGACTTCGTGTCAGGTGCGGCGACCATAACCAAGCCGCTGTCGCGGATGTCGATCTCGGCGCCGGTCTCGGCAATGATCTTGTTGATCGTTTCACCACCCTTACCGATAACGTCGCGAATCTTCTCTGGGTTAATCTGAATCTTCTCGATACGAGGAGCGTATGGGCTGAGGTCGGTGCGGCTCTCTGGCAGTGTCTCGAGCATGTGGTTCAAGATGAAGGCGCGGCCCTCTTTACCCTGCAGCAAAGCTTGCTTCAGGACGTCAACGCTCAGGCCGTGAACCTTCATGTCCATCTGCAGCGCGGTGATACCCTTCTCGGTACCTGTGACCTTGAAGTCCATGTCGCCAGCGAAGTCCTCGGCGTCAGCGATGTCGCTCAGGATAGCTATGCGATCACCGTCCTTCATGAGACCCATAGCGATACCACTTACTGGCGCCTTCAGCGGAACACCAGCGTCCATCAGCGCCAGACAGCTAGAACATGTCGCAGCCATGCTGGTTGAGCCGTTCTGACTCATGATTTCGGTGACGGAACGGATAGCGTATGGGAAATCTTCTTCGCTCGGCAATACAGCGGTCAGAGCGCGCTCTGCAAGATAGCCATGGCCAATCTCGCGGCGGCCTGGTGAGCCGAGGCGCTTGATCTCGCCAACGGTGTAGCCTGGCGCGTTGTAGTGGTGCATGTAGCGACGCTCGCCTTCACGCTCCATGGTGTCGACGATTTGCGCGTAGCTCAGTGGTGCGAGGGTAACGATGTTCATACCCTGGGTCATACCACGAGTGAACAAGCTCGAGCCGTGTGCACGTGGGAGGATGCCAACTTCGGAGCTGAGCGGACGGACTTCGGTCGTCTTGCGGCCGTCTGGGCGGACGCCGTCTTTGATAATGCCTTTGCGGACGTCCTTGTGAAGCGCACCAGTGAAGGCGTCGTCGTATTCCTGGTGAAGTTCTTTGTACTCTTCTTCGCCGATTTGCTCTTCGAAGTGCGCGTGCAAGTCGTTTCGAAGATTGGTCACGAGGTCATTGCGCTCGGGGTATGGTGCGCGGAGGTTTTCACCAAGCTTGCCTTCGACCCACGCGTCGACGGCTTTTTGGATATCGTCGTCTGGCAGGGTTAGCTCGTATTCTTGCGCTGTGACGCCGACCTTGGCGATTAGTTCTTTCTGGAGCTTGACCGCAGGCTGGATAGCTTCGTGTGCCCACGCGAGAGCTTCGGCGACTTGGTCTTCGCTCACTTCGTTGGCGCCAGCTTCGACCATCATGATGGCTTCTTCTGTACCGGCAACGACCAGGTCAAGGTCGTTATCGTTCATCTCTTCGAGTGGTAAGAAGGCGGCTGGCTTGCCGTCCTTCAGACCAATGCGGACACCAGCGACTGGACCTTCGAATGGCGCACCAGTCAGCATAAATGCAGTGCTCATAGCGATCATCGCGACCATGTCTGGGCGAAATGCTGGGTCCATGCTCAGAACAGAGGCAACGCCCTGCACTTCGTGACGATAGCCTTTTGGCCACAGCGGACGAATTGGGCGGTCGATGAGGCGGCCGATCAAAATAGCTTCCTCACTCGGGCGGCCTTCGCGCTTGATAAAACGGCTACCGCTGATCTTGCCAGCTGCATACATTTTTTCTTCGTAGTCGATGCTCAGCGGAAAATAGTCGAAGCCATGCACTGGCTTCTTGGCGACCATTGCGGTGCCGAGTACGACGGTATCGCCGTAGCTCACGAGCACACTCGCGCTGGTGCGGAATCCGACGCGGTTTACTTCGAGACTCAGCGTACGGCCGCAGAACTCCGTCTCAACTTTGACAATGTCTTTGCCAAAAGGGTTGATAATATTGCTCATAGGATATCCTTTCCTAGGCACCTGCGACCGCTTAGGTAACGGGTTTCAACCAAGCCGAATGCTTGAGTTCAAATCCACCACCTAATAAGCGGCGTACAGGTTGTTAATTTTGTAGGTTCAAGTAAAGAACTCCGCTGTAAGCCGTGGTGCTTACTTGCGGAGTCCGAGACGAGCGATCAATGCCTGATAAGCAGGGTAGTCCGTCAGCTGCAGATGCTTCAGCAGTCGCTTGCGACGACCTACCATCTGGAGCAGGCCGCGACGACTGTGATTGTCGTGCTTGTTCTGCTTCAGGTGCTCGGTCAACTCGCGAATACGAGCAGTGAGAATAGCAATCTGAACCTCGGTCGAACCGACGTCGGTACCGTGACGCTGGCTTTCAGTAATGACCTGTTGTTTTGCTTCTTTAGTAATCATCGTGATTAATTCTAGCAGATTACCTTCCCTGGCACAAGAGGTCGCCTTATACGCATGACACTACATTGACTTTGACGCTATAAAGTGCTAATGTTAAAACAAATCGCCATGGAAACACTTCTCAAAGAACCTGAAACAAAAACACCCTCGGCCGAAACCGAAAAATCCCAGGAACAAACCCCTGATCAGTTCCAAAAGAGTCTTGAAATCTTCAACAGGTATGAACGCGTTTCAAGGGAAGAAGCTCAGCAACCAGAGTTTATGATGTGCTTTGACGCGCATGAACAAGAACTCGCGGCCGGTCTCTATGGTGCGCTGGAAGAGTTTGTCGCGCAAGCCGCTGAAAAAGGCGAAGCAGTTACCATTGCAGGCATGTTCGACCGTCTCGATGCGGCCATCAGAGAACAAGCTAAGAGCGTCGACGAGGAGACTCTCGATGATCTATACCTGGTGGCGACCAAGATGCGCTACAACTTGCAAGTCAGACACGACCACGGGCAGCGGGACCATGACACTTTCGGGGTTAAATCAAGCAATAGATTATACGATTTTGTGGGACACGATCCTTTCCGCAACCCCGACGAAGAGGATATACAGGCCCAGGCCGACTATGTATTTCACCAGATCGCCAAACGTTACAACCGAAGAGTAGAGCCCGAAGAGTCCGCTTCAGCCCCTGACACGCTGCCCAAAAACCCTACGCAGCCGGCGTAATAACCTCAAGAAATTTCACAAGGGAGTCGGTGATCGTTTCGGCGGTCGCCGACTCTAGCACGAGAGCGTCCGCAATAGCATACTTCCCTACTGTCGTCCGGCGGAGCTGGCTTACATACGCACCCGTGCCAAGCGTTGCGCCTATATCTTCGCCAAGTGTACGAATGTACGTGCCGCTACTGACGTGCGTGCTGATACGAAGTTCGGGGTACACATAGTCTAGAAGCTCAAGCTCATGAACAGTGACCTGCCGTGTCGGCATGGCTATTTCCTCGCCACGACGCGCAAGCTTGTACGCGCGGACGCCGTTGATCTTGATGGCACTGTGGCTTGGTGGTGTCTGAGAAATTTCACCGGTAAATTTACTCAGGGCGGTGCGGATATCCGCTTCTGTTGGTTGCGCGCTGGATACGGGCGTTATGTCACCTTCTGGATCGCCGGTTGAGCTGGTTTCGCCGAGCTTGATAGTTGCTTCGTAGCGTTTGTCGAGCTTACTGAATTCCGAGGCGCGTTTGCAGTAAGCGCCCACGACCACGATCATCAGCCCTGTCGCGAACGGATCGAGTGTGCCAGTGTGGCCCACCTTCACCTTCTTGCCCGCTTTCTGGCTGAGGAGCCAGCGAACTTTTGCCACAACGCCAAAGCTGGACATTCCGGCCGGTTTATCTATAAGTACAATTCCATCCATGTCTGCATACTACCTTTATTCATCATCTAATGCTTGTGTGGCGGGCGCGTTCCACTGTGGAACGCGCCCGGCCACGCCGTCTTCGCTACTTGGTGCGCCGTCCCACCCGCACAACATCGTGGCCTTGGATCGTGAAGTACACGGGCGGGGCTCCTGGAGCAGTCGTGATCTTGTACAGCACGCCGCTCCCCTGCATTCCTACTTCACTCCAGGCGCACGTCTCAGCACGAAGCTCGGGGAAAACCCCCTTGCAGACGTTCAGCTGCAGAACGAGCCTCTGCGGATCGAGCTGGGGCAAGGATGCCCAGTGATGTTCGTTGATGTGACGACGCTGACTGGTACTGGACGACAGAAGTTGGAGAATGTGCTGCGCGATTTCTCCAACACAAGTAGACGATGCGAATCCTTGGGGCACGTCAGTATCTCCTTACGGCAAAAACAGAAGACGGATTAAAGCATTCTATACGAAGAGGCCTAAAAAATGCAAGGACTTATTGACCAGGGATGCGGAACTGCGCAGGGTCAGCTGGTGGCTGTGGTTGCGGTGTTGGCGCCTGAGCCGGTGGCGAAGCAGGTGGAGGCGCGAGTTCTTGCGGAGGCTGCGGCGCAGCTGGCTGCTGGAGCGGCTGCGATGGAAGTAATGGTAATGCACCGTTTGATCCAGGAGCAGGTGGAAGTGTTCCAAAGTCAGGCATTGGAGGCAACGGCGGCATGCCAGTTGGCACCCCGGCTGGCTCTGGTGTGATTGGGGCCGGTGTCTCGATAGGCTGTGGCATTGGGACGTCGCTGAGTGGCGATGGTGCCGGTGGCTGCGGTTGTACTTGTTCACGCTCGCTTTCGAGCTCAGATATCGTCTGTGGGGCTACTGCTTCAGCAGCGTGGTTAGCGGCTTGACGCTCGAGCTCTTCCAGCGTCGGCTCTGGTTGCTGGGGAGCGGAAGGAGCCGCTGGAGTAGGAGCTGGAGCTGGAGGGGTCTCTGGCACTTCCGGTGCAGGCGCTGGTGCTACCTCAGTCGCTGGAGGTGTTAATGGCTCAGAAACTACAAGCGGTGGTGGTGCCACGGGGATCTCTGGCAGTGGCTGCTCTACCGGAGCGGGAGTCTGGACCGGAGTTGGCTCAGGCTGTGGCTGTGGTGCGGGCGTTGGCTCGACCGGCGCAGGCTCAACGGGTGCTGGAGCTGGTGGCTCAATTGGTGCTGGCGATTCTGGTGGCGTGACTGGCTCTGGAGTAGGCTCAACAGCAGCAATCGGTGGTTCGGGTGCTTCTGGTTCAGAGACTGGCGGTGGCGTGACAGGAGCCGGTGGAATCTCTGGAGCTACTGCAGGCGTTGGCTCTGGCTTGGAGGCTGGAGCTGGTGCTGGTGCAGGATTCGCGGCTTTTTGCTGCTGGCCTTGGCCACCCTTCGATTTTCGCCTTCGCTTGGATTTACTTTGGGATGGCGCTTGGGCTGGTGCACCCTCAGAAGTCGCGCCATGAGTGAGGATCGTATGATTACGCTTCTCTTCTTGCTCTTCCTGCATCTTGTCCTCAAGGGCCTGTTCGGCTGTCGCGCTCAATGTGCCGCCCATGCTCGGCGGTTTGATCTCGCGCCCTTGCCACGACGGATGCGAAGTAAGGTAGCTCTCTTCTTCGAGCTGAGGCTTCTTATTATCGTTGTCGTTGTCATTGATGTTGTGGCTGCCAGGTGCTGGCGGTTCCGCCATCATTTCGCGTTGTGGCGATACCTTCACGGTCTCTTGCTGAATAGCTTGCTTGAGGTCATCGAAGTTCTGGGCTGCTGGTGGCGCAATTGGGAATTCAGGCTCAGGTTCAAGTTCAAGTTGGGGCTCAGCTTCTGGTTCGGGCTCGGCCTCCGGCTGTGGCGCTACCTCTGGTTTAGGTGTTGGCACTTCTTTTTTTACCGGGGCTGGGGCTGGCTCTATAGGAAGCGGCGCTGGCTGCGACTTTTCGTCGTCGTGGTTGATATGCATTTCGCCGTCGTCAGGCTGCGGTTCGGCGTTCACCTTCTTGCCAGCTTCAGGCTGAGCAGGCTGTTTTGGCTTTTCACGGCGAGGCGATACGGGGGTCGGAATTGTCTGTAGCTTGGTTGCGATCAGCTGCTGATTAGCACCGGCGGCCATCAGCTGGGCGGCAATGGTCATGACGTGTGGCGTTGTCTTCTGGTTGCTGAAGCGTTCGGTGTTAGCCACAATGCCGGTGAGCAGCGCTGTGCTGATCTGTTGGTCAAGAATACCCGGCTTGAGTGTCTCGGCCATGCTAGCGAGCATCTCACTCAGCGAGCTGGCGTTGCTATCTTGCCAATCGATAGAACCCAACGAGCTCTTCTGTGAAGCTGCGTTCACCGTAACGACCGTTGCGTCGTGCAAGATTCGGCCGTGCGCGGTGATGGCTTGGTCGAGATCCTTTTGATCCTCTACCCCAAGCGCCACAATAAGATCGACGTTGAAATCACCCTGACTAAACTGCAGATCACTCTGCGAAATCTTAGTTCGATATGGCGTGATAAAAATACGGACAACATCGTCCTCGACTTTGTAGCGCAGGCGGTCTGCCTTGTCCTTGTCGAGCGCGATAATGAAATCACGAAGACTATCGACGTTATTCTCGAATGTCTTACCTGGCTGAAGGAAGCTGATAGCTGGCGGCACGACACCACTAAAGACGGCCGTGGCGTGCTTGTCTAGTTTGTTGAGCATGAGCGTCAGGCCCAATGCCGCGGTAAGTGCATCGACAGAAGGGTTTGCACTGACGGTCACGAGAATATTCGCTGATTGCTTGATCTTTTCAGCGATTTGCTGCTTGGAGTTGGAGGCGTCCTGCACTGCTTTGATACCTTGTTTGTTTAGGTTAGAGTTTAAGCTCACTGTAGCATAAGCGTATAGAGGGGTCAAATAATTGACTTCCGAGACCAAATATATTATTGTATGCTTAGTTCTACCCCTGATTCGTGAAAGGACATATGATGCCTCTGTCCCTCGAGATGCAGCGTCTGAGACTGCTGCGCAGTCTCCGTCGTGGCTTCGACTTCACCGAAGAAGAGGCTGCAACCGTGGCAACAGCGCTGAGGCGCGACGGCGCGCTGACCGAAATCATGCACAGTGAGATCATGGTCGGCCATCCGCGGCTGCAGAGCCGTCATCAGCTGCTGCGTGACGAGCTGCGTGACTACCTCACCAGCAAGAACGTCGACGCAAACCTGGTGAACCTGCTGGCCAACAAGATCTGCTCGCGCTGGAGCTACATCTACTACGTTCTCCGCGACGGCGAGACGTACGGCGCCTTCGCCTACGCCGAAAGCGCCATCTGACCCCGCTCGGGCGACGTGTTCACGTAGTGGACCCTCGCCTTCGCGGGGTTCATTACGTTTCTACGGGGATGTAACTCTTTACAACAGAGCTCAACTCCTGTATAATTTTCCCCTGAACTTTACTAACAAACTTATTAAGGGATACGTTCACTTATGCCAATCATCAAGTCCGCTATCAAGCGAATGCGCCAGACCGAAAAGCGTCGTGCGCGTAACGTCACTACCAAGCGCAATCTGCGCCAAGCTCTGAAGGATTTCTTCACCACTCAGAGCACCGAAAACCTGCAGAAAGCTCAGTCTGAGCTCGACACCGCAGTCAAGAAAAACATCATGAGCAAGAACACTGCTTCTCGCAAGAAAGCTCAGCTTGCCAAGGCCGCTAAAGAAGCTGGCGTAAAAGCAACCGGCGCCAAAAAGGCAGCCGCTGCAAAACCAACAGCTAAGAAGACCGCGACCGCCGCTGCCAAGAAACCTGCAGCCGCCAAGCCAGCCGCAGCGAAAAAGCCTGCAGCCAAGAAAGCACCTGCTAAGAAAGCCGAGTAGCACCACTCTCCTGAAAATGAAGCAACCCCGCTCTTTCGAGCGGGGTTTTGCGTCCTCGGGCCTGACCGCCTCATCTTTCGGGCGGCAGGGCCACGATGTTCGCAGCTGCGTAGGAAGACCTGGGCCTGTTCGGCCGCCTGCGATATCGAGCACAGCACAGCCTGCGCCACACGTCATCAGCGATGACGGTCGCGCTGTCCCAGACACCAGTCTCTGACATGTCATCGTCGTCCCATGGGAGCGATGTGCTTCGAGCAACGTAGAGGCCGGCTCGTCGAGTCCTCATGAGGCCTATGGCGTGTGCGCCTTGTTTTATCACGACACTCACCCGAAACCCACCTTGCAACAGATCACCCAAGTGCTTCTCGAGCTCTTCCGGGCTGTTCGCACGGCGATAGGCGATCTTTCTGGGCGCTACACGCAGGTCACGCCAGAGTTGGGCGTGGACCGTGCGATGCATCGCCGCGAAGTCGTCCGTAACTTGCTTGGCACCGTCGCCAATGTGCTCCACGAAGTAAGCTCGCAGATCAGCGTATTGCTGATAGGTACGAGGCTTCACCTCTGCGCGGAGACTCACTCTGTCGAGAGTCGCGGCGAAGCAGGTTCCAGTGCCGTACCCCGTCACCCCCCGGAGTGTATTCAGCTGGTATGACGCTTCTGTCACCTCAGCTCTCCCAATTCTCTCGATGTGTTTGGACGTACAGAACTATACGTATTTTTAACAGTTATGTCAAATCTCTCTACGCTACCGACAATCGATACTTGTCGGCAAGGTAGAAATGGCAAAAGGTTTTCTACGGGCGGTCCCGGGGCTGGCCTTGCTGGCCTGCCCCGGGACGCGCGCCGTCTTCAGTCCCGCTCGCGGTGGATGATGCTGGGGTCGCGCTCGGCGAACTTTCTCTCGGCCGCTCGGGCTCGGTCACTGGGGCGCTTTTCGCGTTTCCGCCCGGCGAACCTCGCTGCTGCTGCCCGAGCCAGCCTGTTGTTGCGGAGTGTCCCGATGACAGCCGCGAACCCTTGCCCTTGGGCCAAGGCCGCTTCACCGGTAACTTCCAACGGCGACTCCTCCGCATCGCGCGCTTGCTGGCGCTTTTTGCGGCGACTGACCTTCCTCGACACTACTTCCGAGAACTGGGCCGCCTGGTTGAGGTTGACCGGGTTCAGCGACGGACGCTCCCCCTTCAGCGTGGGGTAGTGCACAGCCTCAACGCCCCTCTCTCGGAGGGCGTGAAGGAAGATCGCTCCCGCCTCCAGGAAGTTGAGACAGACCCAGTAGAAAGCGGGCTGGTCCCTGTCTTTCCGGAAGCCCGCGTGCAGCACCATTCTGTCGGGGTTCAACTCGTGAAGCGTGACCGCGATGGCCCTCACCATCCCAATGGCGGTGTTAGTGTCCAACTCGTTCATGCTCACCAGGAAGAAGATGACGCCCACTGTCGAATCGTCCGGAACACTCAGCTGCGGAGCAGCGTCCGCGGGCCATTCGGGCTGGGGCAGATGCGGATGCTCCTCGAACCGGATGTTTCTCCTACTGAGGACAGTGCGGCACATCTGGGCTTGCTCGACGTTCTCCAGGTACAAGAAGTAGGTATTCATCCCACTCGGAGGTACAGGGTCGTCAAGGACCTCCCTGCGTCCCTCTCCTTGGTGTCGCTGGTAGATGCGGGCGAGGAGAGCGTTCGCTTCTTCCCTTGTCATCCCGTCATCGTCGTTCTCGAGTAGTCTGAAGTACACCATCGAAGCTCCCTTCCGAGCTCGGATAGAACCTTTTGCCTTGTCTAGGTCCGCGCTATCGCAGCGGTCCTAAAACTCGTCAGCAACTATACCATAAAATGCAATAAATTCATATGTCTCACGCCACTTCAACTGCTACCTTGCCAAGGCATTGCTCCAGCAGAACCCACGGCTCGACACCAGTGGACTTCATCTGCGTATCCGCCAGAGCGACCGCGGCAATCACCGCCTGGAGCTGCGCGTATCGGAGCTTGCGCGCGAGCGGCTGCATCTTTTTGACGACGAACGGATGAATGCCAGCTTCTTTAGCAATCGTCTCGGGTGGCTTGCCGGTTGCGGTTGCCACGACGGCGAGTGTTTGGATCTGACTCACGAGCAACCCATACAGCTTGTACGGATCTTCGTGAGCCTTGAGGCGCGAGAGGAATTCCGCAGCCCTTGCCTGTTGTCCCTGCAGAACCGCATCGAGCAGTTCGAACGCGCTGGCCTGGGGGCTTGGCTCAACAAGCTGATCAACCGTGGCGGTCGTGATATCATCGCCGGCAGCAATAAGCTTCTGGAGCTCGCTGTTTAGTAGCCACTGATTGGTCCCGGCTTGGCGAACCAGATATGCCGCCGTCTTGGGGTCGAGCGTTGCGCCTTCCGCCTTGGCGGCCGCACTCGCCCACTTCGCCAGCTCGTGCTCATTGAGCTCTGGGAAGTCGTGGAGCTTGCCAACCTTCTGCAGCTGCTTGTATGTCCGTGTGCGCTTGTCAGGTGAGGCCTCGAGGACGACCAATGTGATTTCATCTGACACGCGCTCAGCCCAGTCACCCAGCGCTTCCCAGAGCGCCTTGTTCTTGGCTGCGTGACGCAAAATAATCAACCGCTCGGCCGCAAACAGCGAACCGCCCTGCAGCACATCGGGTAGCCGCGCTATATCGAATGATTCACCGTCCACGCGCTCGATAGCGTGCGCGCCGTGTTTGCTAGTTGCGGCCGCCACCAGCTTGTCGAGCGCCTGGCGTGCAGCGAATTCGTTTGTGCCGGTCAGGAAATAAATCATTTCTGCACACCGTTCGGAAACTTCTGACACTGCGGACAAATGTGGGTGCCTCGGCCAGCCACTCGAAGCTTGATGATTGTCGTACCGCAGCGTGGACATGGTTTGCCTTCGCGGCGGAACACATTCGCAAATGTCAGATAACTGCCGCGTTTACCTTCGGCGTCGACGTAGTTGCGGTCGGTTGAGCCGCCTTTCTCGATGCTGAGTCGCAATACTTTGATGAGTCCGTCATAGAGCGCGCGAACTTTGGCGGCGCTGAGGTCGCTGACTTTGGTGAGCGGATGAATTTTGGCCGCCCACAGTGATTCGTCGGCATAGATGTTGCCGATGCCAGCTACGACGGTTTGATCAAGGAGCACGGCCTTGATGCTGCTGTTCTTGCGGCGTTTGAGTCGTTCGGCGAAACGTTCCGCGGTGAAGTCATCGGCTAGTGGTTCGGGGCCGACCTTCTGGAAGAAATCGATGGCCGGTACCTCGACGGTCGGGAGGAGTCGAATCCAGCCGAACTTGCGCTGGTCATTGAAGAAGAGCTTGCTGTCGTCGTCGAACGTGAATGTCACGCGAGTTGATTTGTCGGGAAGTTCCCCGACAAGGCTTTGGTTTGGGTGGCCGGCGCCGAACCGCTGCGTGGCGCCACGGAAGACGAGCTGGCCGGTCATCTTGAGGTGGATAACGAGCGAGTACTCGCTGTCGAGGTCGATGATGAGTACTTTTGCGCGCCGGTTGACCGCCGTTATGCGGGCGCCAACAAGATGCCCATCGACGTCTGCGTCGGTGTTTGGGAAGCCTTTGGGCCAATCGTATTCGACATGTGCCACGCGCTTGCCGGGCAATAACGCAGCGAGACCGATGCGGACGGTTTCTACCTCAGGGAGTTCGGGCATGCCTTTTATTGTAATAGATGGAAGGGGTCCTGTCAGTCGGTCCGCCCCTTCTTTTTTATTGAGTACAATAAAAA
>CAZJVU010000014.1:0-18214 GCA_964550035.1 uncultured Candidatus Saccharibacteria bacterium
CCCCCCCCCTTCTTTTTTTTAAGAACTCCGCCACCACCCTTTACACCCCCGGCAGGAACCCTATACCCCACCCCCTCGGTCTCCCCCTCTCGGGCCCGCCCCGCGCGGCCCGGAGACAGCCCAACCTAGCACTCGCTCACCCAAAGTGCTAATATGCAATTATATGGACATCGCGGACGAACAATTTGCCACAATCATTGCCGAAGCTATGGATGAACTCCCCGAAAAGTATATTCGCGCGCTCGATAACGTCGCCGTCGTCTACGAAGACGAGCCGACGCCAGAGCAACGCGAACTCATGAAGCTCCGCAATAATCAAACACTCTTCGGTCTCTACCAGGGCATCCCACAAACTGCGCGCGGTGCTGGCTACAATCTCGTTTTGCCAGACAAGATCACGATCTTCAAGCGGCCACTCGAGTACGCCAGCCATGATGTTGCCGAGCTAAGGGCGCACGTCAAGCACACATTGTGGCACGAGATTGCACATCACTTTGGGCTCAACCATGACCGCATTCATGAGCTGGAAGATAACCATAAGAAAGGGGAGAATCATGGGGAATAATGACATTATCGTCGTCACAACGAACGACCTCGAGGGGTACAAAATCGTCGAAACTTACGGCGAAGTGTTCGGGCTGATCGTCCGCAGTCGTAATCTGTTCAGCAATATCGGTGCTAGTTTTCGCACCATCTTTGGCGGAGAAGTGAAGGGCTACACGGCGCTCCTTAGCGATAGCCGAGAGCACGCGCTGGCCCGTCTGCGCCAGGCAGCCGAAGCCAAAGGGGCAAACGCCGTGCTGACAATGCGATTCGACAGTGGCGACATTGGCGGCGTCATGAATGAAGTTGCCGCATATGGTACGGCAGTCCGAGTTGAAAAGATAAATTCTTAGTGCTCCCCTCGTTGATGGATATAAAAGCTAGCATAGCGCACCAACATTGACTCAGCAACTTTAAAATGCCATAATATATCTTCGTAAGTGCCCTTCTAGGTTTCGGGAGGAACCGTGCGCTTAAGATACGCCTTGGCCACGCTGTTCGTAGTGATCGGCGGCCTACTCACGACGATGTGCTCGTGGTACCTCTTCGGCCGCGAGAGCTGCGTTCAGCACGACCAATTGTGCAGCATCACCGCCGTCACCCTCGGCGCGGTTCCGGCCACGCTGTTCGTGCTGTACCTCGGCCTTCTCGACATCCTGTTCGGCGTCATGCTGTTCCGAGACACCGCGCAGAAGTACAGGTTCCTCCTCGGAGCGCTGCTCCTTGTGCCGTGCTCGATCGTTGACTTTGTGTTCAACATCATGGGGCTCGTCGCTCACGATGAGGGAGCCATCGCTTTCGCGCAGAAGTCTGGGCTCAACCAGTACTACAACCTGCCCTTCGACGTCCTAGCCTTCGGGCTGGGCGTAGTCCTGGGCGTGTGGCATTTCGCAACCAAGAAGAAGGAGCGCTAACACGTGGCCGGGGAGACCCGGCCACAGCGTCCTGAATTTATTCGAAAAGATGATATAATATTTCTGGTAAAGTCAACCTGCTCTTTTGAGAGGGGTAGCCGTGTTCCTGTTCCGTTTGATAGCCGGCCTCGTGCTTGTCGGAGGCGGCGGTCTGATCGCCGTCAGCGACATCTGGCGGCTCAACAATCCCGCGAGTTGCGACGCAGCACAGCTGTGCACCACATTCGCGGCCAAAACGCCCACGGAGGTGTCGGTCCAGATCTGGATCACCCTGGTCTTCACACTCTTCGGCATCATCGTGCTGAGCAGGGCAAGGGGCGGACGCATCGGGACGGGAGTATGGGCGGCCGTAGCGCTCATCCCCTCCATGCTGCTCGACCTGGGCTACCACCTGCTGATGGCAGCGAACATCACGGGGCTCGTGCAGCTCGGTGACCGCAACGACCTCAGCTTCAACATCGTCTTCGATGTCATGATGCTCGGTTTCGCGGTGGTTCTCCTGGCAGTGGACAAGTACTTCGTGAAGCCTGCGCACGAGGACCGCGCGAAGAGTCAATCGCGAACCGCGGAATCCGAGCGAAAGGGTCGCAATACGAACGGAGGCTGACGATACACCAGCGGGGAACGGGCGGCCCATCCACGTGGGCCGCCCGCCCGCACCGTTCTCGCTCGCTTACTGCGAGTTTTTAAATACTCAAAAAGACAGAGGTGAACGTGCTATAGTAACTGTTATAAGTGCTTCCCACTTAGCCCCTGGAGCAATCATGCGCATGAAATTCCTGGCACCGGCGTTGTTCGCCGCGCCATGCATCTACTCCATCACGACTGCCATCTGGTATCTGACGGGGAGCGCAGCCTGCAGTGACCGCACAGCGCTGTGCATCGTCACGACAGGCACGGATGTACCGCAAGCGCTGCAGGCGCTGTACCTCGGCATCCTTGGACTCATCTTGAGTTTGGCGATCGCAAGTTACCTCGGCGCCAGTAGTTCGAAACAAGCGACCCTCATCGTGGCGTCGCTCCTTGTGCTGGGCGGCGCGAGCCATCTCGTACTGAGTATCCTGGCCCTGAATGGCTATACGTTCGGGCTTCCGAGTTCGGCTGCGGACAGCCATGGTTTCTCGTGGGGTCTGGTGGCGTATGACGCGGCCATGCTCCTCGTAGGTGGCTGCGGGCTCGTGGTGTCCAGCAAAGCACGCAAGAAGCGCTGATGGGTGGCCGGGTTCGTCCCGGCCCCCGTATGTCATAGACTTATTTATAATTATATTGTATAGTATTTACTCGTAAGTGCTCCATTCCTCATTTCGGGAGAAAGTCATGCGCTTAAGATACGCCGTTGCGGCGGTATTCACCATCCTACCGGCTCTCACGATCGCCAGTGCCTTGTGGTACCTGTTGGGTACCACAAGCTGCGCGCAGCACGAGCATCTGTGCTTCGGCGTGAAGTACCAGCTGAGTGTGGTGGAGACCGTGAGCGGACTGGGCATCAACCTGTGTGTCCTCACCCTGGGCGCCACGCTCTTCAGCTACGCCGGATCAGAGAAGAGAGAGAAGGGCCTGGACGGCGTAGCCATCGCTGTCGTCATCGCCATCCTCATCCTGGGCGGTGCCGGCCACCTGGCACTGAGCATCGCCGTACTGACCGGCCGCAACCTGGGACTGCCTGCCACCCCAAGGCCTGGAGGTCTCATCACGGCGTGGAGCGTGCTCGACATCGCATTGATCGGTGCTGGCATCTGCATCCTGAGGTGGCGCAAGAAGGAAAGCAAGAAGCGCTGATGGGTGGCCGGGTTCGTCCCGGCCCCCAGGCAATATGAACTTATAAAGTCTCGACTCATCTGCAACGACGTTGTACAGTACATCTTCGTAAGTGCTTCTTCCACCATTTGGAGAAACCCATGCGCCTTAACTTCAAATACCTTGTGCCGGCTGTTTTCGCCGCCCCGGCCATCAGCATCGTCGCAAGCGCCGTGTGGAACCTGGCAGACAACAAAAGCTGCTCCCGCCACGCCAGCCTATGTGCCGCCACGGCGGGCGCGGACTTGTCGAAGACGCTGACGATGATGTACGTGGGCATTATTGGGCTCGTCATGAGTCTCGCGATCGGAGCCTACGTCAGCACCAGAACTACAAAGGCGGCAGCGCTCTTTGTGGCGTTCATGCTCGTCATTGGCGGGAGCGCCCACATTGCATTGTGCTTCCTAGCCCTGATGGGCGAGATGCCGGATCTACACAAAAGCGACGGACCCATCTGGGGCTTAATCGCACTGGACTTGGGCATGTTCGTCATGGGATTTCGCTACATGTACCGCCATGGCGATATAGACGAGAAGCGCTGACGGGTGGCCGGGTTCGTCCCGGCCCCCAAGCACCATGAAATTATAAAAGTTGTAGACGTAAGCGGAATATTGTGCTATAATACAAAAGCTATAGATGGATATCGAGCCCAACGAGGTACATATCGCTGTTCATTTGCAGCCGATTACCAATAATAGGCAATCCATCATTCTTCCAATCTGATAGTTTGCTACGAAAGGCAATATTAAACTTACATGAGAAACAACTCACGCAATTCTTTTTCGCGTCCTTCTGATCGCCGTAGCGGCGGTGGAAACGCTGGCGGATTCCGTCGCAATGGTCGCCCCGTCAACTTCGGCTCACAGCGTCGTGGTGGCGGCAACCGCAATGGTGCCGCATACATCGACCCGCAGAAGTTCGTCAACAAAGCCGTCGCTCCAGCCGAAGAGGTCATCTACGAGCCAAAGCACATGTTTGCTGACTTTCCGCTCAGCGACGCTGTAAAGCGCAACATTGAACAAGCTGGCTACGTCACGCCGACCGCCATTCAGGACGGTGCGATCCCCGCAATTGTCGAAGGTCGCGACGTTATCGGCCTAGCTAACACTGGTACGGGCAAAACCGCTGCCTTTGTTATTCCTATGCTTGAGCGCATCAAAGACACTCAGAACCGCCCAGCCGTGCTAATCATGGCACCGACTCGCGAGCTGGCCTACCAGATCGACGACGAGTTCCGCAAATTTAGCCGCGGCATGCGTCTCTACAGCTCGCTTATCGTTGGTGGCATGAACATTGCCCGCCAGATTAGCGACATCAAGCGTGGCCCACACGTCATCATCGGTACACCTGGCCGCCTGAAGGACCTCGTCAAGCGCGGCGTCCTCAAGCTCCAGAATGTCGAAATCGTCGTTCTGGACGAAGCCGACCAGATGCTCGACATGGGCTTCATCAATGACATCCGATTCTTGATCGGTGAACTTCCAGAGAAGCGCCAGTCGCTGTGCTTCAGCGCAACGATTACACCTGAGATTCAGCGCCTATTGAGCGGTTTGCTGGTTGACCCAGTGACCGTATCAGTCCGCACTGCCGAAACAAGCGAGCACGTCGAGCAAGACGTCATTCGTACCACTTCGAAAGAACACAAGGTCGAAGTACTCGAAGAACTCCTCCGCAAGCCTGAGTTCGAAAAGGTGCTCGTCTTTGGTCAAACCAAGTGGAGCGTCCAACGCCTCGCCGAACAGCTGACCAAAAACGGCTTCCCCTCTGAAGCAATTCACGGCAACAAGAGCCAGCCTCAGCGTAAACGCGCACTCCAGAACTTCAAAGACGACCGCGTCAAAGTACTGGTTGCCACCGACGTTGCTGCCCGCGGCCTCGACATTCCAAATGTCAGCCACGTGATCAACTTTGACCAGCCAAACAGCTACCAAGACTACGTGCACCGTATCGGCCGAACCGGTCGTGGCGGTAAACGCGGTAGCGCGCTGACGTTCGTCGAACGCTAGAGAAGTCTACAGGCTACAAAAAGACCCGAGATCTGATTAAGTTCAGAGCTCGGGTCTTTTGCCGACCAATTATTTCTCCGGGTCGGCGAGCGGATAGGTACGTATGTGCCAGGAAGTGTCAGCGCGGGTTGCGGAAGATGGTGAGGCTGTCGCTGTAATCAGCTTCGTCATCTTTGCCAACCAGCCCCTCCAGGAGACCGACGCTCAGGCCGGACTTGCGGAGACTCTTGGCGAGCCGTTGGTGGGCGGCCTCGACTTCCGCGTTGCCTTCCTTCTCCTTCATCGTGGTGAGTTGCATCACCTGATAGGAGAGGTAGCTCAGCAGGAGGCCGGCAGCGCCCATCTCGTCTTCGTCGAGATCGACATGGCTGAACCCGCCACCCGGCCTGACGGCCGTGATATACGCCGCACCCTGCTGGTCGAACTCCGCGCGAATGCTCTCGCATCCGTTCGGGATGCGCTGCCGAAGCGCGAAGATGGCGTGCAGGAGCAGCGCCGTGGGCTCGAATATGTCGAAACCGGGAAAGAGCATACCGATCGCTTTCTCTAGGGGACGTTCGGTTATACATATTTAAACATAGATGTAGCAATGTGTCAATGTAAGCGTCATTGACATCAGATAACTTTATGATACAGTAACCACGTACAGGAATGCATTTTCTGTCAAGGAGGAGGGAAAGCGTTGACTTTGACCTGGTGGGCAAGAGACAAGCTATTCTTGCCCGACACGGACAGATGGGGTCGCGGCTACGGAGGCATGGAGTACTCCAGGATCTCACTCAGAGAAACCTACTCGTACATCCACGACACCATGCAACGAGGTGGCCTCCCAGGCTACAAGAAGCGTGGGTTCATCCAACGACACCCGCAGTTCGCGCGGTTGCAGACGGGTAACTTCATCCTGCCGCCGGGCTTTGACGCCGAAAGTCCGGGGCGCAAGAAAGCGCCTCCCGAGCTGGTAGAGCCCAACCCGCCGACATCCACCAAGAAGATATGGCGGGTGCCGGAAGGCATCGGGCAGTACTACCGGGACTGCGGTTACCCGATCGACCAGCATGGTCGTGCGGTGCACCCGCGGATCGAGGACATCCTGAAAGCCGACAACATTCCGATTTGCACCGGGCTTGGAGTTGGCTGGGAAGGCGGCGAGACCATCGTGGTCGACACCGTCGTCACGGATGGCGACTTCACGCTGTTCAACACCCGCAAGGACCATGGCCAGACGATCCCCTCGCTGATCGGCGGCTACAGCTACGCCACCGACTTCACCACCCAGGCGAGGTGGCGAGCGGGGCATCGGCCGATCACCATCGAGGGCATCTTTGCCGCGGTTCGCCGCATCGTAAAGACCAAGGCGGGTATCGACCTGCCGGCCAACGCCCGGTTCGAGATCGTCTGGGGCATCCGGCCATGGAGCTCGGCGCACACTGCAAACTTCTGGACGCTCACCTACACCGTGCGCGTCCGGCTGGGGCGGGGTGCATCCAAGCGTCTGGTGCCACAGGGCAGTGCCTTTTGGCAGCACAAAGACGACATGGACAGGGTTGTCGACAACCTCTGGCCGGACCACCGCCGGGGCTACAACGCCACGGTTCTCTTCTAGAAGAAAGGTACGTGCCATGGTAACTTCCCGCGAGGAGTTCCTGGGTTCCGCGATGGACAGGACCGCCAGCATGCTGGACGACTTCCGCGCACGGATCGAGAAGGAACTGAGGGCCGCCAAGGCCCGCGGCGAGACCACGTTCAGCGTCGACATCCCGGACTCGCTCCTGAGCCACCCGCTCACCGACATCATCGCCGAGTACCAGAACCCGGAGGCGGGCTGGACGGTGAAGCGGGAAAAGATCGGGAACACGACGACCCTCGACTTCTCCTGACCCACGCCGAGCTGTTCCGGCCTTTGAACAGCAGCGCGCTGGGACGCTCATCCCAGCACTCTACCTCAGTACTCAACGCTCTATTGTGAGTCTTGAGGTTACAAAAACACCATCTGGAAATCAGGTGGTGTTTTTGATATGAGGAAAATCGCTTATACTTAAGATCAAAGGGGAGTGACATGGAAATCAGGCGTGGCCGAAGTAGGGTTTTGACGGTGATAATCATATTATTTGTGTTGGCCGTCGTGGTAGCGGGCGCAACGCTGGGGTATTTCTGGTATCAGAAGTCGCATGCGCCACAGGAGACAAGTTCCAAAACATCTGGTGGACCTATCAGTCTCGATACAGCCGAAAAAGTTGAAACCGAAAACCTCCAAGCCGCACTCGTCATCCCCAAGTCCACCGACAAAGTGGGCGACACTATCAAAGTCTCAGTCCTGAGCATGACCGCGCCTAAAGCGTGGCGCACCGTCAACGGCCGAAGCGTCCTTAACACGTCACTCGAGAGCGTCTACGCCGAATCATATAACGACATACTGGCGCAGCTCATTATGGTCCCCGAGAAGAACCCGACCGACCCGACGCAGACAACCAACTCGCTGAGCTTTTACAACATCACCTCATGGCTCACTAAACCATCGCAAGGCACGAACGGCACGGTCACTCCAGCCGTCAAAGCGACCTACATCCAAAACATTGCGAATATCGGCAACGGCCAGCCGGCTGATAAGAATGTCTGCGCCAAAGGCTACGGCGTGCTTAGCACAAGTATCTGCGGCAACCTGCTCAAAGCAACGCCCCTGACCACAAGTGATGGCTCGCTCACTGGCGTTGCATTCCTCAACACAACCGCACAAGCTGTGTCGTACGATCCACAGGCCTTTGTCTTCCTAACCGGCAAGGTGAAGGACCAGCAGATCTTTGGCTATGGCGCATTTCATCTGCTCGACGACGCATCACACACGCTCAGCGTTAATGACCAAGCCAGCGTGAAGGCAGCGTGGGAATCGTTCGTCGCTGGTAACATTCCGAGTGACACGTCGCAGCTCTATCAGCATGTCATCGACGCGGTAAAGTCCATCAAGATTCAAGCAAATTAGCACCCCCCAATGAGAAACGGCGTACCAGGCTTGAGGAAGCCCGGTACGCCGTTGGTGTCATTCTCACTTGCCCTGGTCGATGGCGTCCAGCCGCTCCTTCAGCTTGGTGCAGATTGCGTCCACGTAGGGGCTGTTGAGTTTCCGTGAGGCGAGAAGTGCGCGGACGACGCGGTAACCGCCCATGCACATGATCAGAACGCGGTCCGGCTCGACATAACTCATGCCGATGGCGCCGGCCTCCTTTAGCTGTCGGAGTGCCTCTTTGATCGTCTCCTCGCCGCCGCGGACCCCGCTGACGTCGAGCTCGATACGTACACCGACGCGGCCCTCGGGCGTTCGGAGCCGCCACTTCTTGACGCTGTGCCAGTGCCAGCTTCGCCCTTTCTTGGTGACGACTTCGACGAGAACATCCTCGACGACTATTCGAGCGCCCATGGCGCCTCCGTTCCTCATGGAATTGACTCATCTAGTAAACCACAGAAGTGTGCAATCGCAAAATATATATGGTATAATATGCTTAGCACATTCCATCGAGTAGTTGGGAGTCGCACATGTTTTTCTTTGGCATACTCCTGGTGATTGCCGGCTTGGGCGGCGGCGTCAAGGAAACCACCCAGCAGCTGAACGGCACGTACGGCCAGACGAGCCTCATCGCCCTCTTCGGCGGTCCGCACGTCCCCTACTGGGCGAGCCTGCTCATCTGCTTGGCGCTGATCGGAATCGGCGGCTGGCTCATCGGGTCGCAGATCCTCGGCCAGAAGAGACCGCATCAGCACTGAGACCACATCCGCCCGCTGGACGCCCAAAGTGTCCAGCGGGGCGGACCCCCCACCCTTCGAACTTATCTAGAAAATCTTTGTATCCTTGAGTTCGTCAGGCAAGAAGCCGCCATCGTGTTGGAAGTTTGCCTCCCATTTGTAGCCTTTGTTATAGCCCAGATCCTTCATGAGCTTGGTTGGTGCGTTGCGTAGATGCAGCGGGACGGGCGCCTCAGGAAAGTCAGCGGCGGCACGTAGCGCACGGTTCATCGCATCGGCAGATTGGCGAGACTTTTCAGCCTTGGCGAGCGCAGCAGCACAGTGAAAGAGATTGTACTGACACTCTGGCATGCCGATTCGCTCGACCGCCAGGAATGTCGAGACAGCGAGGTTCAGCCCGCCATTACCAGCCAGCCCGATATCTTCACTGGCAAATATCACCATACGGCGCGCCACAAACTTCGGGTCTTCGCCAGCCTGCAGCATTCGTGCCAGGTAGTATAGCGTCGCGTCGACATTGCTGCCGCGCATGCTTTTGATGAAGGCGCTGATGATGTTGTAATGCATCTCGCCCTTTTTGTCGTAGCCGGGGAGGCGCTTTTGCGCAGCGGTTTTGACCGTCTCGATAGTGACTTTGCCGTCAGTGAGCTCCAGCGCAAGCTCGAGATTACCGAGCGCGACGCGAGCATCGCCACCGCTCAGTTCTGCCAGGTAGTCGATAGCAGCGGGAGCTACGCGCTTGGTGGTTTTCTGGACCTTAATGGCGTGCTTGATGATGTTAATGAGGTCATCCTTGCTATGTGGCTCCAGCACAAGAACGCGCGTGCGTGAAAGCAGGGGAGTAATAACTTCGAAACTCGGATTCTCGGTCGTGGCGCCGATAAGCGTGATGAGTCCACTCTCGACGTGGGGCAGAAACGCATCCTGCTGCGCCTTGTTGAAGCGATGGATTTCATCCACAAACAGCACCGTCTGTTGGCCAAGATTCTGGTTAGTACGAGCGCGCTCTACAACTTTGCGCACGTCGGCCATGCCTGCCGTCACCGCGCTAATCTCTACAAAATCAGCGTTCACCTCCTGGGCGATAATGCGTGCCAACGTCGTCTTGCCGCTACCTGGCGGACCCCATAGGATGAGACTCACCGGCTTTTTGCTGCGCACGATCTGTTTCAGGATTCCATCGTCGCCTAGCAAATGGATCTGGCCGGTAACTTCGTCCAGGTTCTTCGGTCGCATCCGCTCGGCTAATGGAATATTCGTGCTCATATATCTTCTATTATTTGCTATTCTAGAGATATGGACAAGCTTATGCACGATCGCCTCAAAGTCATGCGCTATATCGACGAGCATCCTGTCGTCGTGCTGAGCACGCTGGATGACTACAATCGCCCCTATGGAGCAGTTATTTATGCGGTGAGTGGTGACCACCAAACTAAAATGCATGTCTACTTTCTCACGAAGTCAGACACCGCAAAATTCCACAACCTCAGCGCCCGTCCAGCCGTCAGCATCACCAGCTATGACGAAGACGACGTCAGCACTCTTCAGGCACAAGGTCATGCCGAAGTCGAGCGCGACCCGCGCGTCATCGACACCGTCATGAAGCAACTCACACGTACCCATGCGCAAGCCGCTGAGTGGTTGCCGCCGATCGCTAAGCTACGCGCCGGAAACTATGTCATGGTCGGCATCACCATTTCGCATGCCAGAGTTGGCGAATTCAAGGGCGCGCCTATCGGTAGCGAAGATATTTTTACTGAAGCAAAATAATTTCATGTAGCCGACTCATCGGGCGCGGGGCAGGTAATTGCCTCGCGCCCGATGAGTTCTCAGCCCCCCGTGGGCAGCGTGGGCTGATTGAAGAACACCAACTCCAGCTTGCCACCGGAGTACCGCAGGCGGGTCAGCGACACGACGTCGAGCGGGACATCCGAGATGTTGTCCGGCGTCCAGCCGGAGAACCACTGGCGCACGACTGCCTTGATGACATTGCGGTGCGTGTGGACCCAGACATGACCGCTGCCGGCCCGCTTGGCGTGGCCGAGAATCACAGGCAGTGCGCGCGCCCTGACCATGTCGAAGGACTCACCTCGCGGCGGAGCGAAGCCGAAGCCTAACTTGGCCCGTGCGCGTTTCACCGCTTTGGTCTCTGCGACAGTTCGGGGCATCCTGGTCCAGTCGCCCCAGTCCATCTCGACCAGTCCGGCCTCCGGCGCCACCTGGACACGCCTGTGCATGCCTTGCGCGCTGAAGTCGTGAGTCTCCAGCGCACGTGTTGCGACCGACGAAACGAAGTGTGTCGGACGGATGCCGTTCCTGACGGCGTAGAGACCGAGGTGAAATGCTTGCCCGCGGCCAGTTTCCGAAAGCGGCACTTCGTTCATGCGACCGCCGAACACCTTGACAGGCATTGCCTCCGCACGCTTGACCCATTCCGACTCTCCGTGCCGGATGAGGTCGATGATGACAGCCATCGGCTGACCTTTCGTTGTACCTACAGGACAACTTATTTAATCATGAAAAGTGGCTTATCGCAACCAGACAAGCACTGCAACAAAACAAGTAGTCACGCAGCGACCTCCTCTGTTACAATGGGCCAGATGAACAGAGACGACAAAGTCCTCCACAAACGCCAGGTATTTACTGAACGTGCCCGTAAGATTGTACCCAAATTCCGCATCGACATGATGAAGGGGCGACGCCAGTCTATCCGCGTCAACACGCTCAAGAGCGATCTGACATTCCCGAACCCTATCACGTGGGCCGAACACTGTTACTGGTTCGACGGCGACAAAGCCGAGCTCACGCATAGTGAAAATTTCGAGAAAGGCAACATTTATCTACAAAACGCAGCAAGCTTCATCCCGCCCATCGTCCTGGACGTACAGCCCAAACAACATGTGCTCGATATGTGCGCCGCACCCGGCGGCAAGGCCAGCCACATCGCGGCCATCACCGGTAATAAGGCAGAGCTCTGGGTGAACGACAACTCCCGCGCTCGGCTCAACCGCATGCTGAGCAATCTCCAAACCCTTGGCGTCAAGACACACAACACGACGCTTTTCGCTATCGACACACTGCGCAGCCAGTTGCCCAATGAACATTTCGACCGCATCTTGCTGGATGCGCCGTGCAGCGGCGAGGGGATGATTGACCTGAGTGATGCTAAAGCGCTTGATCATTGGAGCGTTGCCCAGATCAAACGGCTTCAGCGAATCCAGAAGAAAGCCATCGTCACGGCATGGGATCTTCTCAAGCCCGGCGGCATGTTGGCCTACAGCACCTGCACGATGGCACCAGAGGAGAACGAAGCCGTCGTCGACTACCTCTTGCGTAAGCGAGAGACCGCGCAGCTCAAGCCAATTGAGCTCGACCTGCCAAATCGCATCCCCACGCTCAAGAGCTGGAACAACAAGTCGTTCGTCCATGACCTCAGCGATTGCCTGCGGCTCGCGCCGAGCGTGGATATCGAGGCATTCTTTGTGGCGCGTATTCGTAAGCCGAAAATATAAGTTCAGGTGGGTAGGCTTTGGTGGGCCAGCGCGAAAACGCCGGCCCACCAAAGCACTGTGTGAGGACGTGAAGCTCAGCCGAGGCCAACGGCGGCAAGGCGAGCGACCACGCTGGGATCGAGCTCGGCCAGGTACTGCTGGCCGTAGACCTGCTTCAGTCCGTGCTCGACTGCTTCGTTGACCCGCTGGCGCACAGGCGACGTGAGCTCATCGCGCGGCCTCTGACCGCCGTCGAACACCCACGTCACATAGCGCAAGCACTTCCCTCGGAAGACGTCGAGTCCGACGCCCGGCGGCATGTCCTCTTCCAGCTTCCGCTCGGCCTGTCGCTTCGCGAAGGGCAGTCGTTCGGTTGTCATGGCGCTCCTTCCGTGCCTGAGAATCAGGCGTCGAGGGTGGCGAGCCGCTTGAGCAGGCCACCGGGGACTTCGCGCCGATGGGCGTCACCGTAGGCCTGCTGGATGCCGGCCTCGACGGCCTGCTTGGCGGTACGCCGAACGAAGCTCGCGAGGTCTTGTCCGGTACGGGGACCGCCGGCGTCGAACCTCCTGATGAGCGTCTCGACCATGTTCGCGACGTTGGGACTACCACCGAGGCCGTCGAACACCCACAGCGTGAGCCGATTGCAGGGCCCCCGCAGCGGGTCACGAGCCGACCCCTTGGGCACTTCACGGTTGAGGTACAGATTCGCCGCCTCCTTGGCGGGAGTGAGTCTGTCCACTTCATCCTCCAAAACAAAATCGTGGCCCCCATGTTGGGGCCACGACTATACTATCGTAATAAGTACTATTATGCAATCTTTATTTCTTCTTGGGAACCTTTCCACCAGCTTTACGAGCCTCGCTCAGCCCGATCGCGACAGCTTGTTTCTTGCTCGTCACCTTCTTGCCGCTTTTCCCAGACTTGAGCTTGCCTTCTTTCATTTCGTGCACTGTTTTTTCGACTTTTTCTTGGGCCTTCTTACCATACTTTGGCATAATTCCTCCGTACTTCTACGGTAAGCGCCTTTGCACTCGCCAGCTGCGAACTATTTAGCCAAAGACGACAGGCAAGCCCATGAACCTGCCGTAAGCTTCCGCCTGAGCACGAGCTTGGCGCATAACCTCTGGCGAAAGCTCCTCGAAAAGACGGAAGGTTACGGTGATGTTTTTGCGATTAATCACGCGCTTCCAGAGCCCGCGCACCTGGCCATCGACGACAATAATAGGGAAGAAGATGCCATTCACCGTTGCCGGTGTGCTGCCGGCAGGGAGAACAGCCGAGCGGTCTTTATAGCCAAGCAAATACTCCTCGAAACCAGCCAGCAGGTAGGTATCGTGCACCGCTGCGATATTCATCTGAGGTAAATCACGACGCATCCAATACTCAACGCCGTCAATGTGCTCACTCGTGAGTTCTGATCTGGCAAGCTCCAAGCCAATCTTGGCATCGCGCTGCGGTTGGCTCGACCACGTAGCAAAATCCACGAACGTGGCCGGCCCGTGACTCGTGAAATAGCGCCGCGCAAGTTCGCCCAGCCCTTCTTCGCGCGAAAGCTCGCGGCTATGCGGCACCCACTCATCCAACAAGACATAGGTGGGCTGCTTACCTTCCATAGGGCCGATGCACAAGATACCCTTCAGCGATAGCGCCCATAGAATATGATACCCACGCTGCTCCTTGGTGGAGATACCATGTTCCTCGAGGAGCTGCATAATCTGTGGTCGAGGCAACCGCTTGCCGGCCAGGGCGCTCCGAAGCACTTCCTCTGCATTACGGAAGTTAGCAGCGCCAAGGTTCAATCCAGCGTGGCGCGAGTTTGCCGCCCGAAGCGAACGCTCGCCCACCAGAGAGACCATCCACTTGGCGTCCTCGGCGAGTACAAAGTGAATCGTGCCCCGCATTGGCCACGTACGAAGTATCTCGCCAGATTCGATAGCCCGTACCACGTCCTCTACTTTCGCGTCAGTGAGCCTCGAGCCAATCGCCCACAACGCCTGCCCATAGTCCTGCGCCTGCACCGCACCAAGTGACTTCACGAGATCAGTAGGATTCGTACACGATGAACTCGCAATGGACTGGTTCAAGAGGCGAAGATAGGGGATGTCTTTAGACGTCATGGCTTAAGTATACCGAAACCTAAGCGTACGGGTGATGCTCTTTGAGCTTACGACGCAAATCTTTGTAGTTTGGCACGAAGTTTGCCAGCTCGGCCCAGAAAGCTTCGCTGTGATTCATGTGGCGTGTGTGGCTGAGCTCATGCAAAATAACGTAGTCGATAAGTTCGAACGGCAACTGCATCAGCCAGATGTTGAGGCTAATCGTCCCCTCGGAGCTACAGCTCCCCCAACGCGTGCCGGCGCTGCTGTAACGGAGCTTGCTATAGTGAAAACCATGCGCATCGGCGAGCGTCTTGAGGCGGCGGGGGAGGTACGACTTGGCCTGCACCCGCAGGGCCTTGGCGATGCCTTCGTGAATCGTCTGCTGCACCCGCTCGACCGGCGCGGCGACTGGCGTAAAGACAACGAGTTCGTTCTTGGCGAGGCGATGCGAATAACCAACCGCGTCACCCTGCTCGATGCGCAGTCGATGCACCTTGCCGATAATGTCACCCTCTTGGTAGAGCGTCTTCTGTTTGCGGATCTTCTGCAGCGAGTTGCGAATACTAGCGCGCGAGTCATTCAGAAGCTGACGAGCCAGAAAGAGCGGTGCACGCTTCGGAAGGCTAATAGAAATAACCCCCCGCGAATCGAGCTTCAGCCTGACATTCCGGCTGAGTGAAGTACGGCGCAAGGTGATCTCGCCAAATTCGTCGTCGCGAAGCTTTGATGAAGTACCGGCCACGGCGCGCACCTAGCGGATAACGATCCCTCGACGGTTTGCGTTCGGTCGCTGCGTGGCTTGGTTGACCTGCTCGGTCTCTTGGCGGTGCACGACGCCGGCAGCGGCTTCGCGAGCAGCAACCATCTTGCGGAGGACCATTTTAGCCTGCGTACTGTAGGTGTGCTTGCCGCTGATAACGACATGATTCTCGCGAGTTGGCTCCGTGAAACGACGGGCGAGTGCCTCGAACGTCTGCTCAGAAAGGCTGGGGCTGTACTTGTCGTCGACACGCTTTTCGGGATTACGCTTGAGCGCGCGAGTACGAGAGGTAGCAGGGTCGGTTTGGACCCAGACAATTTGGGCATCATAGTTAGACTTCTTGGCGAGCTGCACCAATCGGGCGCGATCGGCGCGGGCGTTGCAACCGCCATCAATCAGAAAGCTCCGCTTGGTCTTGAGGAGTTCCTCGATAAAGTACGCAGCGATACGGTTCACCAGGTCGTTCTCGTCATTGCTGAACGTTGGATTGGCAAACAGTTCAAAACGAATACGGTCCAAACTCACAACCGGCGCGTCGAACGTCTCAGAGAACTGACGCGCGAAGAAGCTTTTACCAGCTCCTGGGTTTCCTACGATCATCAGCATTTGCGGTCGAGCGAGGTTGAGAGATTTCATAATTGCTATTTTAACAAATTTATTTCTAAAAAGCGTTGATTACTCTCTTATTTTAGCACGTTCACCCTATAAGTTCAGAAGTGAAAGTCAACTACCAGGGTCTTGCTCGACCGGGCACCCAGCGTGGGCGCCCGGTCGAGCGAAAGCTCAGGGGTTCGCGACCACCTCGAGGAGCCGCGGGGCCATCATGGTGAGCTCCTCGACGGCCTCCTCGATCCGATTGGCGACGTACGCCCCGCGCCCCTGCACGAGGTTGAGCGCGCGGAGATCGACCGGCTGGTCCAGGTTCGCAAGCAGCAGTTCGCTCAGGACGAGCATCTGCATCGGCACACTGAACGTGAGAAGCTGCGGGACAACCTTCCCTTCCTGCTGGTTCACCTCCTCCTGCGCAGCGTTGCGCTCGTCGGTCAGGTAGGCGATGACACGTTCACGACCCGCCTCCGGACGAATGCGCAGGTAGTTGCCACGCCCGTCCTTGGGCGCGTCCGAGAGAAGCGCAATGACAGACCGTACGTAGTCGTGCATGGCCATCCTTCACATAGTAGCGGAGTGGTTGACTTTCGAGCACTATTATAAAATATATAAGATATAAGGTCAATTTATTATTCGTAGTGCCTAGGTGAGGGCAGCCGGGCCCAACGGCCACAGCCGCCCTCACCTCACTTCACATGCGTGCAGCGTCGGTAGTCAGGACCAGGCACGATCACCTGAGCCGTCGCGTAGGCGCCGATGCTTTCGAGGGCATCTTCGATTGCATTCTTCAGCTGCCGGTAGGGCGGGTGCGGATCCTGCGAGAGGATCTGCCCGACAGGGACCTGCTGCATGGCCGCGTAGTACCGCAGCCCGAACGCCTCTTCGTCCTCGGGCCGAAACCCGGGAACGAAACGCATGTCCTTCGCTCGAGTGCTCACGGCGTTACACTGGCAGAGAAGCACGTCGATCACCAGCGACCAGATCGCCACCGGCAGGGTCGGATCGGTCATCTCCTTGAAGGTCTTCAGCGCCGGTTCGACGTCGCCAGTAGTGGCCACCCGCACCACAATGACCGGCGTCTCGTGGGCCTGGTTGTCTTGCCGAGCCAAGAGCGCCCGGGCTCGGAGGCCGGTTTGCGCTGCGAAGTTCGCCGCGATCAACTCCAGATCCACCAAGGCGGTTCCTCGGGGATACGACGCGAAAAGCCGCTTGTTCGTCGAGTCCATGATGATGTGATGAGCCTGTACCTTCGGTCGTGCCATCGCACACTCCTTATCGTCGGACTCCTTGAGATATACCACCACCTTCCCAATAGATCAACAGATCTGTTATAATATCATCCGTTACACATATAGGGGTGTAGCTCAGCTGGCCAGAGCATCGGTCTCCAAAACCGAGGGCCGGGGGTTCGAATCCCTCCACCCCTGCCAAGATAAAAGCATCTGCATTCATGTAGATGCTTTTATCTTGCTGACGAAGATTTGAGCGCACGGCGCGGCAGCTTTAGCTGGCGCAAGCCGGGGGTTCGTTCGTAAGCCTCGCGCACAGAAGCTTGCTTCGAGCACGAGGTGAGACGGGCGTCTATCCCTCCACCCCTGCCAAGCTTAGTAACAGATAAAAAATGCCTCAACTATTGAGGCATTTGTCTTGGTCTCGAACCTCTGCTCCATTCTACGAAAGAAGTTGATGAAGCGTATTACGTGAGATACACTACAACAACGACCAGTAAAGGCACTAATTACGATTGCGGCACACCTTTTGAATCGGACGGTGACGACCACGCATCGAGAAATGAGAGAAGCAATGAACGAGATGACACTTCGTGTGACGTCCGCCGATGGTACGAAGATCGCCTACGACCGGAAAGGCACTGGCCCGGCGGTGATCCTCGTGGGCGGCACCCTAGACGACGGCACTGAAAACGCGCCGCTGGCTCAGGTCCTTGCCAACGATTTCACGGTATACAATTACGCACGACGCGGCCGGGGCGCCAGCGGCAATACACCGCCGTACTCCCTGGCGCGGGAGCTGGAAGACCTCGACGCGCTGATTGCGGCAGCCGGTGGCTCAGCTCACCTGTACGGCGCCTCATCTGGCGGCGCCCTCGTGCTGGAGGCAGCAGCGGCAGGTTCGGCAGTCGACAAGATCGCGATCTGGGATGTACCGTACGTGATCGGGGACGACCAGTGGCCGAGGCTCAATCAGTACCTCGCGGACACCGACAAGGCATACAAAGCCGGGCGGGACGAGGAGATGC
>CAZJVU010000015.1:0-14936 GCA_964550035.1 uncultured Candidatus Saccharibacteria bacterium
CGGGCTTGAACGTCGGGCGGGGGGGGCGCCCCGCGGCCCCCCCCCGCCCCGGGGGGGGGCGGGCGCCCCGGGGGGTGGGGGGCCAACACCCCCCGAAAGGCCCAACCCACGACGAGGGAACCGCCGGCCCCCCAAACCACCCCCGCGGCTTCCATATGGTCGTCCTCCCCCCCCGCCGCCCCGGCGCCGGGGGGGCGCCGATGTCTCCGCCCCCACCACCTTCAAACCTTATCTCCGCCTTGACGACACTCCCGAGAAGGGTTATAACAGTCCTTCGGGTAAGGCTCGGAATGGCAACCATCGGCAACTAAGGAGTTTTAGTGCAACCTACATATGTAGCGGACTTCCTGCTCATTGACCCGCTCCGACTGGCGAGGACGGGCTCGAGAGGTCAGTCCGTCATCCTGACTATCAGCGGACTCGTCAAAGGAAATTCTGATGACCTCGAAAGCCTCAACGCAAGGGAGGGTGCGAGGCTGATCAACCGCAATCTGGTCAGGCTCACCCACCGCAAGACGGTCCGGCAGGCGATGTTGAGGGCCTCCACCAATCGCGGCTTCAACACGATCTGCTTCTACTGCTCCGGATGCGGACGACGGTACGAGAGCGACGAAGAATGCCAGAAGTGCGGCGTCACGTTCTCGCTCGAAAGCGAAATGGACACGATGCTCGGTCGGACGCCCTCCATTCCTCCGAAGGTCGTCGCCTATGCCAGCACGACAGGGCACAAGTTCATTCACCGACCGCCACAAGCCTGAGCCCAGGTGGGGCCGGCAACATCCGGCCCCACCACTCTCAAAACTTATAACGTCTCAGCTCGAAGCAGTCGTCCCTCGATGCTGACTCGCCCGCGCCACTCGTTCTCGATCAACTCGATCCAGAGCTCGATAAACTCACCCGCGTCGGCCGTTACTTTATCGGCCAGGTTGAATCCAATGACCGAAAAATATCGTCGCCCGTCATCTTGAACTTTCAGCTTAAGGTGTTGGTTTTCTTTGCCCATCAAGCGTCGCTCCACCACAACTGCTTTCGGGACATGGAATATCGGCGAGGGATTACCGTTGCCAAATGGCTCGAGCTGTTTCAGCTCAGCGATAAGCTCAGGTGTGACGTGCGAAAAATCGGCAATTGCCGCATCTGGTACTGGTTGAAGATGGCGAATTTGGTCGGCCAGCTGGAGCGAATGATAGAACTCGTTAATCGCCCGACGAAACTCAGGAATATTTTTAGTCGGCAGCGTCACACCCGCGGCCAGTTTGTGACCACCGCCACGCGTCAGCCAGCTCTCCACCGCGCGAATGCCTTCGACTGCGCTAAAGTCCCCATAACTCCGCGCAGAGCCTTTGCTCTCCTCCCCCATTTCCTGCAAGACAAATGTCGGCTTGGCGTAGCGCTCCAACATCTTTGCCGCGACGATACCAATGATGCCATGCGACCAACTGGGCCCGGACAAAACAAGCACAGGTAAATCAGCGAATGAGTCCGCCTGAACAATCGCTTCTTTCACGATACGATCTTGTTCGGTTCGACGTGCAACGTTCATGTCGTGGAGCTGGTTGGCAATCTCGAGTGCCTTCAGATTATCAGTTTCAGTGAGCAGGTCGAGACTATATTGCGCCGTCTCAAGCCGGCCGGCCGCATTGAGATGTGGGCCAAAGACGAAGCCCAAAGTTCGGGCGTCGATCTCCTCTACCTTAATACCGGTTACAGCGACTAACGCTCTCAGTCCAGCACGTCTTGTCCGGCGCATAACGCGCAGCCCCCAGAAAACAGTCGAACGATTCTCATCCAAGAGCGTCACGACATCGCAGACAGTGCCGAAAGCCACCAAATCGAGTAACCACTTCTCTTGGCCAAGCGGCAAACCATCGGTTCTCTGCTGAAGCGCCTGGACTAGTTTAAACGCCACACCCACACCCGCAAGATCAATAAATGGGTACTTGTGGTCAGACCGCTTCGGATTGATCGTTGCCACAGCTGCCGGCATTGTCTCCGCTACACTGTGGTGGTCTGTTACGATCACTTCCATACCGAGCTCATTCGCAAAATCAATTTCAGCGTGCGATAAGCTGCCGCAATCTACCGTCACAATGAGATCAGCGCCACGATCCTTCAACTCCTGGACCGCCGACCTGGCCAGGCCATAGCCTTCGACGAATCGATTTGGAATGAAGGTCTCTACCCTTATGCCGAACGCCTTAAATGCCTCGAGCAACACCGTGGTAGCAGTAATACCGTCGATATCATAGTCGCCATAAATGTAGACGAGCTCCTGTTTTTCTTTAGCGTGGAGTAGCCGCTGGACAGCCATTTCCATGTCAGGCAACAGATACGGGTCGTGTTTCATTGCCTCGTAATCTGGCGCCAAAAAAGCCGCCCGGACGACTGGGTCATCCAGTCCGCGCGACTTGAGTAGTTCCTCGAAAAGTCGACTCGCCATGAGTCTATTCTAGCGCTTGGCTTTCTGCTGTGCCTGTTGTGATTTTAGAACGATGCTTTGGAGCTCTTTGAAAATCGCAAAGTGTTTGTTGGTCGAATACATTTTGGTATTGCCTTGTTTCTCTGAGTGCAAGAACCCAACCTTCTCGAGACGCTTCAGCTCACGCTGGATGTTGCCCGGGTCTTCCTTGATAAGCTTAGCCAGGCCACGGACGTGCGTCTTGAAGTCAGGATATTTGGCATACACGACCACAATCTTGCGTCGCACCCGAGAAGTGATAAATATATCCAGCATTGTTTCTTCCGCTCACCTTTACCTAACAACTATTGCCTTTGTTGCTAATAATTCTACATTCAATACACGCACGCGGCAAGTCCGCTACTGCCAATTATTCACAATATTATTGATACGCAGGACGATTTCGTCGTGCGTGGGCACGTCGTTTACATCGTAGTAATGATTGGTATCGATATAGTTTTCGGTCACGCTCAAACAGTGAAGTTCGTCGGCAATAATGTGCATGCGGTCAACAGCTTGGACCGATGCAATCGGCGTGGCCACGACGAGCTTTTGAATCTTCACATGCTTAAAAAACTCTGCCGCAGCATCAAGACTCGTCCCGTGCTTGAACCCGTCCGACACCAGAATGATCACATGCTCACGGAGCATCAATGGGTCAATCAACCCGCCCTGCCCGAGCAAGTGGTTAAGGTGCGACAGCTTCTCGCGTTTTTGGTCCTCAATGTACCCATGGAACTCGCTGTAATATTCGTCGACCTCGCCCTCGGATAGAGAGCTGTTGTAAACAAAGCTTCCGTCCTGGGCGACCGTGCCTATCGATTGCCGCTCCCCTGGCATTTGCACGTTTTCGCTGAGCAACATCGTCAGCACGCTATGAAGCGTCATGGCTATCTGTTCAGCTACAACAGCGGCGCCATCGCTGAGCGCAACAACGGCAACATTTTCATATCTGAACTGCTGAAGCTCAGCGGCAAGTTTTTGACCAGCTTCTGTACGAGAATGGAAATACATACTGTATAAAGTGTAGCAGACCGCTTACAATCAATACCACTATGTATTATTACCTGGTGGCTCCAACTTCAGTTGTTCGTGCGAACGAGCCGGCTTTTACGTACCACAGTGAGACTGAGCTGCCAGTTGGGTCTATCGTACAAGTTGGCGTTGGCAAAAAAACATTGCTTGGTGTCGTTGTGAAATCGGTCAGCAAGCCTACTTTCACAACGAAGCCGATTGAACAACACATTGTCGAAGATCCTCTTCCCGCCCCTCTCGTTTCGCTCGCAAACTGGATGAGTGCATACTACGCAACGCATCTCGCGATTGTCTTCCAAACGCTCTTACCGGCCGGTCTCGCCAAAAAACGCCGTGACTCAAAGCGCGTACAGATGAACGCTACACGAAACCGAACAACTATTGTGCTCAACAAAGAGCAACGGTCGGCTATACAAACAATCACCGAACACTCGACCGGCACGCTCCTCCTCCATGGCGTTCCTGGCTCCGGCAAAACACAAGTATACATAGAATCAGCGAAGCATGAGCTCAAATCTGGACGATCATCTATTATACTCGTCCCCGAAATCGCCCTTACCCCGCAGCTCGTGGCCGAATTTACGAACCACTTCGAACACGTCGTGGTGACCCATTCACACATGACTGAAGCCGAGCGACACAAAGTATGGCTGGAGGTGCTTGAGGCCGACCGCCCGCTTGTCGTCATTGGCCCGCGCTCGGCACTCTTCATGCCGCTCAGAAACCTCGGTCTCATTGTCATTGACGAAGCGCATGAGCCAAGCTACAAGCAAGACCAGTCACCACGATACTCAGCACTCCGCACGGCGAGCGTTCTCGCCAGGTTCCACGGACACGCAAAAGTTGTGCTCGGAAGTGCGACACCTGCAATCGGTGACTACTACCTTGCCGAGCAAACGAAAAGTCCGATTATCAAGCTCACGAAACCTGCCGTTGCCACAGAAAAACCAAGCGTCGAATCTATTGATCTTCGCCGCAAGGAGCTTTTCCGCGAGCATCGTTTTATCTCCGACGCGCTGCTTGCGCGTATGCGCGAGGCGCTCCAAAGTGGGCAACAGGTCTTGCTCTTTCACAACCGGCGCGGCACCGCGCCCACAACGCTCTGCAGTAGTTGTGGCTGGTCGGCGCTCTGTGAGACGTGTTTTGTACCCATGACACTCCACGCCGATAAACACCAGCTTCTGTGTCATATCTGCGGTCGAGCCCACAAGGTTCCACCGAGCTGCCCGGTCTGCGGTAACCCGAGCATTGTGTTTCGAGGCATGGGTACCAAGATGATTGAAGATGAAGTACGTAAAACCTTTCCCAAGGCTACTATCGCGCGATTCGACGCCGATAACGACGCCAACCAAACACTCGACAAGCGCTATCAGGAAATTTACGACGGCAAAATTGACATCATGATCGGTACACAAATTCTCGCCAAAGGTCTCGACGTGCCAAACCTCAGCGTCGTCGGCGTGCTTCAGGCGGACAATGGCCTGCACCTCCCGGATTATCAGGCCGAGGAACGAGTCTTCCAGCTCCTCTACCAGGTCGCAGGACGTGTTGGGCGCGGTAAGCACGAAAGTCATGTTGTCGTGCAGACATTTTTGCCCGACCACCCTACCATTAAACTTGCGCTCGAGCGTAACTACGACGACTTTTATACCGAACAGCTCCTCGAACGCAAGCGCGGCGCATTCCCGCCATTTACCTACCTGCTCAAACTCACGACGAGCTACAAAACTGAGGCGGGTGCGGTTCGTGCTGCGCGCGCAATGGCAACGAAACTTCGCGCAGAGCATCCACATCTCATCATCCAGGGTCCAACACCAGCATTCTACGAGCGCATGCACGGCAATTACCGCTGGCAGCTTTTAGTGAAGAGCAAAAAGCGCGCGGAGCTCGCCGCAATTGCCGTCGCCGCGCCGGTTGGGTGGCAGACTGACTTGGATGCGGCTAACCTTTTATAGCGGGCGACAGCGGTTATACTTCTTTCGCTCGACGCTATCGAAGCGCGGCGGCGAGGAGCGTTAGCTCCGCAGACCCGAGCCGGATAGTAAAGAACGTATAACGCTGTCGCCCTTCCTTATTGGCTCAATCTGTTATTTCCCGTATACTTAGACACAAATGAATCGTAATAACATCATCACGCTGCCCAATCCGCACCTGCGCGATAAGTCGAAGAAGATACACGTCGTCACCGACGAGGTTAAGGAACTCATCCGCCACATGGAAGAGGCAACACTCGACTGGGAAGACCACCGTCCGCATGAGCTCGGTGTGGCGCTTGCGGCGGTGCAGATCGACGAACTTTACCGTGTTGTTGTCGTGCGAAGTGACTTCGACGACAAGGATAACCGCACGTTCTTTCCACTCATCAACCCAGAAATCGTAAAGCTCGAAGGCTCCATCAAATACGACCACGAGGGCTGTCTGAGCGTCAAAGATATCTACGGCCTCGTCCCCCGCTACAGCAAGGTACGCGTACGCGCCATGGACATCAACGGCAACGAAGTCCGGCTGAAGGCAGAAGGTTTCCTCGCCCGAGTATTACAGCACGAAATCGACCACACCAACGGGCTAGTCTTCATCGATCACATCAAGGACGATGACGCGTTCTTTAAGCTCAGCGATGACGGTGAACTAAAGAAAATACCTTATGAAGAAGTCAAACAGTCTGATATTCTTTGGCAATGAACGACTGAGTAGCGGCTTCTCGCCTCAGGGCGCGCCTGCGCTCCAAGCACTCATCGACAATGGGTACGATGTGAAGGCGGTTGTTGCCAACCACGAAGTTGGTCAGTCGCGCAAAGCACGCGAACTTGAGATTGAGATTGTGGCTAAGGCACACGACATCCCCGTCTTGCTCCCTAACCGACCAAAAGATATATACGAGCAGCTCGTCGCCTACAAGGCAGATATTGGTGTACTCGTCGCCTACGGTCGCATCATCCCGCAGAGCATCATCGATATTTTTCCTCGAGGGATCCTCAATATTCATCCGTCGCTTCTCCCCCGCTACCGCGGCTCGATTCCGATTGAGCAAGCAATTCTCGATGGCGCCACAGAAACAGGCGTCTCCGTTATGGGTCTTGTAGCAGCGATGGACGCGGGGCCCGTATATGCACAGCAGAAAGTCACGCTGACTGGCTCCGAAACCAAGCAAGAGCTAACTGCAAAACTCTTGTCCATGGGCGCTCAACTCGTTGTTGACGTTCTACCTTCTGCGCTTGATGGCACCGCAAAGCCATACCCCCAGGAAGAATCCCGAGCAACATACACCAAGCTTATTCAGAAATCAGACGGTAACCTTGATCTAACCGAATCTGCCGAGCAACTTGAGCGTGAAGTTCGAGCCTACGCCGTGTGGCCCAAAAGTCGTTATACATTCAATGGACATCAAATCGTCGTCACCAACGCCCGTGTCGCACAAAACGAGCAAGACGGGCGTTTTGTCCTCCCGTGCAACCCCGGCTATCTCGAGATTCTCGAGCTTATTGCCCCAAGCGGCAAGAGAATGACCGGCGCGGACTTCTTACGGGGATACGCAAAGCCCTAGTTTGCTTCAGCGCCGAGTAGCCGCTCTTTGCTGGCTATAATTTCTTGTTTGAGCTTATCGAGTTCCTGCTTCACAACCTGTTTGTAACTAGGACAGTGCTGCTCGAGCCATTGCAAGGCGGCGTCTTGATCATCACCGTCGGCGAGCTTTTCAAATTGCTCGAGCTGTTCGTCGCTGAGGTCCTTGGACAGCTCAGTGCCAACGCGCAGCTCGAGCTCTTCGTAGACATAATCAAGGAAGGCTTTTTTCTCTTCGGCAGGCATCGCGCCGAGACCGAGACTTACCAAAAAATTTTCATCGAGCTGGAACATAATCTAATTTATACCTTACTACGCCCATAGTAAGCCAAGTGGAGTTATTTAGGCAATGTCCGCAGATGCAAACTCTTGAAGTGATCTGGCGTGGAGCTCGGCAAAACGGCTATACTCCGCCCTAAATGCACGTCGCTCCTTTTCAGTCATGCGAGCAAACTGATGAATCGCTTTGTGGAACGGTGCCAGAAATGATCGCTCCTCTGTGCTAGACATATCCGGAAGGCTTTCCGTGAGCTCGCCGAGAAGATGCTGCGCCGTCTCATCGAGTGCGTGCTTTACCTTTTCGAGCTTGCTTAGGTCCCAGCCTGCTCGCTCAATAATGTCTATAAGGCCATCGTAATGTGCAGCTGTACTCGAATATTCATCGAGGACCTGCGGCGTTCCGATCAATACATTTACCGCTCGTGATAGCGATGACGTAAAGCTTCCTCGTCCTTTTTGACTGAGGTCGCTCTGTACTTTTTCTAATACCATGTTTTTGTAACCTTTGTATTTTTTAATTTTTGTGAAGTAACTACTTACTTTTATAGCATAAGCATTACAGTTTTGCAAGGCTTATACTATACTAATATAGCGTAATATACACATCACCCCGGGTGCGGTTTGGAGAAAAGAAGTTTCATGATTAAATCTATAAATTCTACCGTTCGAAAGAGATTGGAGAAGCACCCCATGCTCCGGAAGATCGTTCGCGTGTTGATCGTGGTCATTAGCGCGACGGCTGGGCTTGCGCTGGTTGCCGTACTCATGGGCGTGCCGTTGCCTGCGCTTTGGAGTCGACCACAGCCGCTTCCACATACAACCCCAGCCGTGCGCGAGTCAACACGCCCACCGAAACCGCCAGTAGTAGCCGGAGAGTTTGCTTCAACGCCAACGTGGTCCTACGACTTCTCTGCCCCGCTTGATCTCAAAGTCTTTACGCCTGAGGTCAACGGCGAGGGTGGCGGCAACGGCGAGAAGCAATACTACACCGGCTCCAACGCATACGTGTCAGGAGGCAAGCTTGTACTCGAAGCCAAGCATCAACCGTACCAGGGTAAGGAATATACGTCCGCTCGTCTCACTACCGAGCGTTCGTTTGCCCCTACCTACGGACGCATTGTCTGGAAAGGCGTCACACTTCCAGCTGGCGCAGGTACCTGGCCAGCGCTCTGGCTGCGTCCGGCGAACAACAAATACGCCGCTCACGACGTAGAAAATTCCAAAAACGGCCTCGATGACACCTTAAATGGTGAAATAGACGTCATGGAATGGGTAGGGTCAGAGCCAGACACAGTCTATGGCTCAGTCCACTCCTACCTGAACCATCCCGATCACGACCCACATACCGCCGGCCAGGCCGTCACGGATGCGGCAAACTCGCCGCACGATTACTGGCTGGAGTGGACGCCCGATCGGCTTGGTTTTGGCGTGGACGACAGGCTGTATTATCGCCTCGATAAAGACCCTCATTGGGGTCCAGCGAATTGGCCGTATGACCAACCGTACTTCCTCATAATGAACGTGGCAATGGGCGGCTCCTGGGGTGGTACTATCGATCCGAGGTTTACCTCGAGCGCAATGAAAATCGACGCAATCGAGTACTACCCGTATAACAAGCGGTAGAATCGCGACGACCGGCAGTGCGGGTGTACCCCGTCACTGCCGGTCGCGCGGAATAAAAACCACTCCGCACGCGGAGTGGTCATACTTACTATACCTTACGACTGTTTCTTACTCTTAGAGTGCGCGCTTGCGTAGTTCTCGAGTGAAGAACTCTAGGCGATCACCTTCCTCAAGAAGAAGCTTGCCCTTCGTGCGAAGCTGCAAACCACACATGTCGCCCTCAAAGACTTCTTTGGCATCGGTCTTGTTCTTCTGTACGGTCGTCACCTCGACTTCGCCAAGGTCTTCTCCGTTACGCGTTGCGCGAGCGAGGTACTTTGGCATGATCTTGCCTTTTGTAACTTCACCACCACATATGATTTCGTCGCGAGTGGTACGGAATACGCCTCGAATGATCAAACGGCCGGTTTCGGTCTCTACAACCTCTGGAGCGAGCAATTCAGTCATCACAGCCCGTGCATCATCAATTAACTCATAAATGATTTTAAAAATACGAATCGATACCTTATCTTGCACTGCCAAACGCTTCACAGCCGGTGGAAGCTGCACGTTAAAGCCGTAGATGATGGCGTCAGAACCAGCCGCCATACGTACATCATTCTCAGAGATATTGCCGACGCCAGAGCCAATGATCCGGAGAGAAATCTCTTCATTCTCCAGCAACCGCAAGCTATCCGCAACGGAAGTCAGCGAGCCCTGTACATCGGCTTTCACGATAACATTCACAAGCTGTTTCTCGTGATGACGGGTAATCATATTCAGTAAATCTGTGCTGCTGATTGAACTCTTAGCTACTTCTTGTTTGTGCTCCTGCAAGTGTTTTGTGGCAAGCGCACGAGCAGCCTTTTCGTTAGCGCACACAACAAATGTATCACCGAACTCAGGCAGTTCCTTGAAACCAGTAACTGTTGCCGGCGTTGATGGTCCAGCCTCTTTGGCGGGTCGAGCGGCATAGTCGAGCAGCGTACGAACTTTACCGTAGCTGCTGCCAGCAACGATGAAGTTCGACGGCCTCAACACACCGTTCTCAACCAGCAGGCCTACGACAGCGCCGCGGCCTTGCTCCATGTGAGCCTCGATAACCAAGCCTTCCGCAGGAACATCACGGTCTGCCTTGAGCTCCTCGAGGTCAGCGACCAAGAGGATGAGCTCGAGAAGCTTGTCGAGGTTCTGGCGCGTCTTGGCCGACACTTCGATCATTACTGTGTCACCGCCCCATTCCTCTGGCGTGAGATTGTGGTCGGTCGCCAGCTGTTGCTTCACGCGGTTAACGTCGGCCTCGGGCTTGTCTACCTTGTTGATCGCAACAATAATCTTCGCGTGTGCCTGCTCAGCGAACCGAATTGCCTCGACCGTCTGCGGTTTCACGCCGTCGTCGGCAGCAACAACAATAATAACGACGTCCGTTAGAGCCGCACCGTGCTGTCTCAGCGCACTAAACGCTTCGTGACCTGGCGTGTCCAACAAAGTGATCGGACGATCCTTGTAGGTCGTCTGGTAGGCTGAGATGTGCTGCGTAATACCGCCAGCCTCACCGCTTGCGACCTTGGTATCCAGAATCGCATCAAGCAGGCTCGTCTTACCATGGTCAACGTGGCCCATAACAGCGACGATTGGTGGACGTTCGATAGCCTCATCGCTGAAGGTGCGCTCTTTGCGGATAGCAGCATCTGTTGACTCTTTCTTCTCGAGCTGCACGTCAAGACCAAGCTCGTCGATAATAATCTGAGCTGTTTCGAGGTCAATTCGTTGATTGACCGTCGCCATAATGCCATTTTTAAATAATTCGCCTATCAGCTTGGTGACAGGCAAGTCTAGCTGAGCCGCCAGTTCCCCCACGGTTATCATGTCAGCGATAACAATTTTTTTCTGCGCCATAAACCGCGTCCCTTTCTGGCAGCCCACCGGCGCAGTTTCCCGCGCCGGCGTGTGCTCATTTACTTACTTCTTCAGACTAAGAGAAATCTTGCGGTTCTCTTTGTCGATGTCCAGAATAACGAAGTGTTTCTTCTCGTTGAGCTTAAACAGCTTCTCTGGGTCTGCGCCCTCGCCTTCACCGAGCTCGGTGATGTGTACGAGCGCTTCTACCGCTGGGCTAATCTGGATGAATGCGCCAAACGGCGTGATGCGGGTTACAGTACCCTCTACATCGTCACCCTTCTTGAACTTCTCTACCTCTTTGACCCATGGATCTTCCTGAAGTTGCTTCAGGCTGAGGCTGAGGCGGTCCTTGTCGATCGCAATGATCTTGGCCTCAACAACATCACCAACCTTCACGTAGTCGGCTGGGTTGTTAACACGCTCCCAGCTAATCTCGGAGATGTGGATCAAGCCCTCGATACCATCGACGTTGACGAATGCGCCAAAGTCAACCACACCAGTGATAACGCCCTTGACCGTGTCGCCGACCTTGAGCTGCTCGAAGCGTTGCTGCATGTTCTCGCGAACAGCTTCCTTCTCAGAGAAGATCAGCTTGTTCTGTTTGCGATCAGCATCCAGAATGCGGACAGTGAGCGGCTTGCCGATGATAGCGTTCAGACGCTGAAGGATCTCGTCCTTATCAGCACCAGATACGCGTGGATAGTGCTCCGCGCTCAGCTGCGATACTGGCAGGAAGCCACGAATGCCTTCTAGCTCGATCAGCAGACCACCGCGGTTCGCGTCGTAGGCAGTGACTTCGATCGTCTCACCTTCGTCGAAGATACGCTTGATCTCGTCCCAGCCGCGGTCTTTCGCTGCTTTGCGAAGGCTCAGCAATGCGTAGCCTTCGTCCATTTCTGTATCGACAACGCTCGCGGTAACAGTGTCGCCTTCGCTCAGGTTACGAGCGAAGCCGATCTCGCGGCGTGGAACCAGGCCAATGCCGTACGCTCCCAGGTCGATCCAAATTTCGTGCTTCTTTACAGAGAGCACTTTGCCTTCAACAACTTCGCCACTAGCGAGCTGCCCGGCGGCCTCCTGTTCAAGGAGGTCATCCATTGTTATGTTGGTGGTTTTCACCATAGTGTAGTAATACACTCCTTCCAAAAGTATTTTCTAAGGGTGCACGCAAAAATACCCGCACCAAAAGATTACCCTTATTATAAGCGTAATCACCCTTAAAAGTAAAGAGATGGCCCCTGTTCAGTTATAGATGTAAATAACGACGGTAGTCGGCGCGCGCCTTGAGGAGCTTGCTCCCGAAGAAAGCTGCGATGGCCATAAGTCCGCCCGTGGCAAAGAAGTCAGCTGGAGATAAACCACTAGTGGCCGGAAGTGATGTATCTGTTTTCTTAGCATTAGGTGCCGGTGGCGTTGCTGCCGGCTGAGAAGCAGCAGGCTGCGTCTGAGATGGCGCCGGAGTGGGGGTTGGCTTAGGAGCGTCGGCTACTTTGCCCTGATCTATGGGTGTAGTTGAGGTCGGGTTGTTATTCTTGGTTTCGTTCTGCTTAGCTTCTTGCTTAGGCTGGGCAACTGCAGGTTGCTTGGTCGTGTTAGTAGCGGTCTGCTGCGTCTGGCCTGAAGCGTATGCATCATTACGAGCTTTCATCAGGCGGAGCCCGCCAACAGTTACCCCGCCCAAAACGAGCGCAATGATGCCGAATATCACAACTGTGCGAACTGTATTACTGGACACAACTTCTCCCTGTCTATCTCTAGTAATTATTATGATATAACCTTTCGAGCAGACGCACAAGGCATGCTACACTAAGCGTATGATTATTGCGGTTGATATCGGGGGTACGAAGACACTTGTGGCCAGTTTTCATGGTGAGCGGAGTGTTACAAATGAAGAGCGTTTTCCCACACCAGAAAATCCACACGAGTTCCTCAAAGAGCTCATAAAAGTATTGCAGCGTTTTGACGCCCACAAAGCGCAGGCTATCTGCATTGCTGCGCCCGGCATCATTGACACTGACGGTACAATCCTTCGTTGCGGCAACCTCCCTTGGGACAATTTCTCGCTTCGTAAGCTCCTGGCTAAAGAGTACGACTGCCCTATTTTCGTCAATAATGACGCCAAGCTCGCCGGCTTGGCCGAAACACATAGCTTGCCTCAGATTCCGGACCTTAGCATCTACGTGACTGTCAGCACCGGCATCGGAACAGGTATCATCAACCACGGGCGCCTTGATACGGCGTTTGACACAAGCGAGGGTGGGTTCATGGCGCTCCAAACGCCTGAGGGCTTTCTCCCCTGGGAAGAATTCGCCTCAGGCCAGGCCATACGTAAACACTTTGGCAAGATGGCCTCAGAGATAACTGATCCTGCCGATTGGCGTGAGGTTGTTGAGCGACTGGCGGTTGGCTTCCAGGTACTCATTCCTTTGTTGCAGCCGCAGGTTATTATTATCGGCGGAAGCGTTGGCACCTATTTCGACAGATATGGCCATCTACTGGCTGAGGTGCTACGACAGCGTATCTCTACCTATATTGATATGCCCCACATCGTGCAAGCTCAACACCCACAGGAGGCCGTTATATACGGTTGCTACTATTATGCTACTCACCAAGGAATTACTATCACGGCTTAGAGCCGACCATCCCGACATTACGATTGTTGTGGGCACTACTTTTAAATGGTCTCAAGCCAGAGGTGAGCTTACTATGCCCGAGGGAGAGGTGCCTGCTCTCTATGCACTTCACGAGCTGGCCCATGCCGTGCTTGGCCACACCGGCTACAGACTTGATATTGAGCTTCTTCGTCGCGAACGCGAGGCCTGGGATGCAGTGCGCACCACTTTTGCACCGCATTATGAGGTTCCTTATGATGTGGATCTTATTGAAGACTCGTTGGATACCTATCGAGACTGGCTACATGCGCGTGCGCTGTGCCCTACCTGCAATCTCACCGGTATCCAAACAAAAACGAACACCTACAGCTGCATAAACTGTAGGTGTTCGTGGCGTCCAAACGACGCCCGACAGTGCGCCCTTAGGCGCTATAAGCTGACCTAACTAGGCCGCAAGCTCAAAGTCGTTCTGTGTTTCGGTAACTACTGGTGTCGTCTGCTCAGCGGTTTGCTCAGCAGCAACTACCTCGGCTGCCCTACGGCGGCGTGAGATGCGGCCACCCTTGGCACCGGCAATACGAGCGAGGTCGCGGTTAGCGGCGAAGCCACCAGTGGTGCCCTTCTTACCGCCCATTGCGCCAATGCGCGCGTAAAAGTCTTTACCATATTTCTTCATATTAGTATCAGCGGCTTGCTTACCGCCCTTAACAGTACCTGACATTTCTAAATCTCCTTACTAAAAACTCACCCTTGAGATAGTGATTAAGGTAATTTTAGCAACTTATGCTTACTTTGTCAATATTTACATGAGCGTTATTGTATTTTACTGTAGTAGTCGCTCATATACCGCCACCTGTATAAATTTATCCAAAAGAAAAAGACTCAGGTATTACCTGAGTCTTTTTATAAAACGGCACCGTGCTAGTTTCCCGCTTGCGCAGTATAATCGCCGCAGCTGGGCTTAACTTCCGTGTTCGGAATGAGAACGGGTGTTTCCCCAGCGCCATGGGCACCGATAGGTATGATACTTATGTCTCTGAGCCGCCTGATCGAATCATATGATTCTCCTTTGGTGCTACTCATTGTATCACATCTATCGATGTCCATACGGTGCCTGTAAGTTTCGATAAAGAACAACTTGGTGTGGTATACACCAACTACTAGTCAACCTTACCTCAGCCCACTCTGCTATGCAAGCATAAACAAGTGTAGACTAAGGGCATAAAAAGTCGATGGGACTATTAGTACGCTTCGGCTCCATACATTACTGCACTTCCACCTTGCGCCTATCAAACAGATCATCTTTCTGTGTCCTCATAGGGAAATCTAATCTTGAGGTCAGTTTCGCGCTTAATATGCTTTCAGCGCTTATCTGGTCCGAACTTAGCTACTCGACAATGCCCTTGGTAGAACAATCGATACACCAGAGGTTCGTCCACCCCGGTCCTCTCGTACTAGGGGCAGATCCTCTCAAATTTCCTAACGTC
>CAZJVU010000016.1:0-12844 GCA_964550035.1 uncultured Candidatus Saccharibacteria bacterium
TGATTTGTGCCGTCGTCGGATTGTGGTTCCAGAGTCCTCCTCTCTTTGTGGTGTGGTTGTGGTAGGGGGGTGGGGGGGTGGGTGTTGGGGGTGGCGCGGCCCCCCCCCACCGCAGTAACACAGCATGCTATTATGGTGGTGTCCGAAACTCCTTCTGAGAAGAGTGCGAGCGATGAAAATCGAAATCGTCAGTGTATCGACTTCCGGGAAAGACCTGAAGGTGACCTTCCCTCGCACTGACTGGGTGCAGACATCGGAAGGCATCCGAGCGGCGCGCGTCCTGAAGATCTACGGTGCCCACCAGGTTCGGGCGAGAGGCGCAGAAGCCTTGGTGATCGGTGCCGCGGGCGAGTCGTGCATCAACACCACGCAGGCCTGCCAGCGAGAGATGAACCATTGGGCAAATGAGAAGATGGCCTTCAGGTTCATTCCAACTGTGAAGTTCGAAGGCCGGGAGTTCAGCAGCGTACGCGCAATGCGCAATGCGCTGGGTCTGGCGCGTGTCGATGCGGAGCTCGAAGTCGTGGCCAGCCTCCCGGTTCTGCAGAGGGACCGGGACGTTCTGGCGCAGAACGGTTACGCCGACGCCTTCGCCGACGATGCCCGTCCGTCAGTGCAGGGTCTTGACTTCCGCATGCGTGTGAGTACGGCCGTGGACCCCTGGGAGGTGCTGGACCTACTCAAAACGGACATCGTCCGCCTCATCAAGTAGGACGACGGCGCTTGCCGGCCGATCGAACAGGCCGGCCGGCAAGCGCCAACAGATCAATCATACCCATTTACTGGTATACTGGGGTGTATGAGCGAGCGACTTGTTATTATCGACGGAAAATCTGTGTTTTATCGTGGCTACTACGCCATGCCAAATTTGAGTACAAAGGACGGCACGCCGACTGGCGGTGTCTACGGCTTTGCGGTCATGGCACTCGAAATTATCAAACGGCTCAAGCCAAATTACGTCGCGGTCGCCTGGGACAAGCGCCACACCAACATCCGCTCACGCCTCGCGCTGTATCCGCAGTACAAGGGTAATCGCAAGCCAGCGCCACCAGACTTCTATGAGCAAGTGCCCATCCTGCACGACCTGCTCAACGCACTCGAATGGCCGATCTACGAAGCCGACGACTACGAAGCCGACGATCTCATGGGTGCCTTTGCCAAGCAAGCCGGCGAGAAAGGCATCGAGAGCTATCTGGTCAGTAGCGACCTCGACCTTCTGCAGCTGGTCAACAAACACACGCATATTTATACCCTCAAGAAGGGCCTGACCAACATCGAAGAGTTCAGCGAAGAATCATTCTTTGAGAAGTACGGCGTCGATGCTCACCAGTGGGTCGACGTGAAGGCGCTGAAAGGGGACTCGTCCGACAATATCCCTGGCGTAGCCGGTGTCGGCGAGAAGACGGCGCTGGAACTTATCAAGACGTACAAAACGCTCGACGGTATCTACGAGCATCTCGACGAGATCAAGCCGGCATGGAAAGCCAAGCTCGAGAAAGATAAAGACATGGCTTACCTCAGCCAGAAGCTCATCACGCTGATGGTTGACGCGCCGATCGAGTTTGACTTCGAGAAAGCCAAGCTGCACGATGGCGTCACGCCTGAGTTCGTGGCCATGCTGCGCAAGCTGGAGTTTCGTAATTTGCTTCGCCAGGTGGAAGGCGCAATGAGCAGCGCTGAAATTGCCCAAGCCGAAAAGCACGTCGAAGAGCACGAGCTGCCGTCAATCCACAAGAAAAAGTTCGAAACCAGCGACTACAAGCCTGGTGCGCCTCGCCTTATCGCGCTCAACCCCGAAGGCACAACGCTCTGGGTGAGTCCAGACAAGGATCACTTCAGCGTGCTGCCAATCCTCGAGAGTGGGAGTAGCGAAGACGCGGCGTTACCTCTCCTCAAGGACATCTCCGTCGTAGCCTACGGTGAAGGCGGCATGAGTGACGAGGCTCGCGAGATGCTCAAGGTTGTTATGAACGGGCCAGTTTTCGGTCACGACCTCAAGGCGATCTTTCGCTCACTTCTGGCTGAAAGCGTGGAGTGGACTGGCGAGGTGGAACACGACACGCGCATCGCGGCGTTTATACTGAACTCGCTGGAGCGTTCGCGTGAGCTGAGTGATATTCGCGGCGTGACTATCGATATGAACGATCCCGCACAGGTGACATCGAGTATTTGGGAAGCGTATAAAGATCAGAAGTTGGAGTTCGACCAAGCGCCGGACCTCCTGAAGGTCGCCCGCGATCTTGATTTTCCGATGATCAAACTGCTCGCGACCATCGAGCACCGGGGTATTCGCCTCGACAGCGAGTACTTGAGTGACATGAGCAAGCAGTTCGATACGCGCATTCGCGAGTTTGAACAAAAGATTTATGAGCTCGCTGGTACGGAGTTCAACATCGGCTCGCCTGCGCAGCTGGGAAATATTTTGTTCGAGACACTTGGCCTGCCGACTGCAGGCATCAAGAAAGGAAAAACTGGGTACTCAACCGGCGCAACCGAGCTCGACAAGGTTCGTGGGTTGCATCCGATTGTGGACCTTATCACAACCTACCGCGAATACACCAAGCTGAAGAGCACCTACATCGACCCGCTTCCGAAGCTTGTCGACAAGGAAGGCAAACTCCACACCACCTACGCACTCGACGTTGCAGCGACTGGTCGGCTCAGCTCTAATAACCCGAACCTTCAGAATATTCCAACCCGCACCGAAATAGGTAAGGCCATCCGCACGGCGTTTATTCCGGCGCCAGGCAATGTATTTGTCAGTGCCGACTACAGCCAGTTCGAGTTGCGACTGGCTGCCGTGATGGCCGAAGATAATGACCTGCTCGAGAGCTTTAATAAGGACGAAGATATTCACGCCAAAACCGCCGCCGAGGTGCTGGGTATTCCGCTCGATCAAGTGACCAAAGAGCAGCGTCGCGACGCAAAGGTAGTGAACTTCGGCATCCTTTACGGCATGAGCCCACACGGGCTGAGCGTGGCGACCGGTATGACACGCGACCAAGCCAAAGCGTTCATCGATAAATACTTCGAGCTCCGTGCGCCGATCCGCAAGTATATGGACGAGACCGCCGAGAAGGCACTCAAGGATGGCTATGTCTCAACCATCTTTGGCCGACGCCGTCCCACGCCAGACCTAAAGTCGAGCAACTTTATGGTTCGCGAGGCTGCTCGGCGCGCGGCTATCAACATGCCAATTCAGGGAACTGAAGCTGATATCATGAAGCTCGCCATGCTCGAGGTCGAGAAGAAGCTTGACGGTTTAGGGCAGCAGCTGCTCCAGATTCACGACTCTATCCTCGTAGAAACCTCAGCGCAAAACGCGGAGAAAGTTGCGAAGCTTCTCAAAGAAGCCATGGAAGGTGTCTACAAATTACCTGTCGCGCTCAAAGTTGACGTATCCACCGGCGATAACTGGGGCGAACTTTAGGCAAACAAAAACACCCGAGTGGGTGCGAATTCGAGGGGGTGGTGCCGAGCGGCGCCGGGTCCGGGAAGGACCACAGCGCCGCTCGTTCGGCGACAGGAGTTCACGGGTGCGGTGGCACGGGGATGCCGTTCTCGCTGACCTTGAGCGGTTCTCCGAGCGCAAGCCCGGTGTCATGTACCTCCAGCAGCGTCACTTGTACTTGGCCCTGCCCGACGAAAGCGTGGTCGTCGCCCGGCAGGGACGACCAGCCGGCGCCGAGTTCGGACCACGACGCCTCCGGCTTCAACTCGCTGGAGAAGTTGCCGACGTACGCCGGGGCCTGCTTCTGCCAGCGCGTGGTGGCCAGACAGAGGCCTTTGCCGGTGTAGCTGGCTTCGCGGACGTCGACGTAGTTGTACGGCTTGCGGTCGGTATCGACCAGGAACCTCCGATCTACCCGCATGCCCTCGGGCGTGCAGGTGAAGATGACCATCAGGTTCGGGTGTGGTACCTGACCGTTGGGGAAGAGCTCGGGGTGCATGCCCGACGTCGCGGCTTGGGTGGGCCAGTTGACGTACGGGTCGTCCGAGCTGTGCGGCCAGGCGATGTTGGCTCCCACGACCAGAGCAGTCCCCGCGATGGTCCCCAAGATAATCTGCCAGTACTTGCGGAAGAACTTGAGCACGTAAACCTCCTGAAGGAGCGTTACCGAAACCGTTTCGGCTAACCGAGACATTATATAATTTTATGGTGCTTATGTCAATGTATGCTTGACACTTTGAGGCAACTTGGCAGACAATCACGCGCTGTGAGAGCAGGGACACCTGTAACGCGCTACGCCCAGGACGTGCTGCGGCGACAAAAAGCGCGTGTATCTCACATGGCCCCAATAGAAGGGACTAGCCATGTCCGCAAAGGACGTGCTCGTTTGGCTGTTCGCCAGGAAGACGAAGGCCGGGAGTCGGTATCTGCACGGCACACCAGAAGAGATCGGGTGTGCTGCCGTACGTGCCGCCCAACCAAGTTGTCGATGGCCGTGGCCAGCTGAAGCACCGGAGCGGCAAGTGGACGCAGGGCGATCTGGAGTACACCGTGAACTCCACGAGCGACCCACAAGCACCGGGAGGCTACTACTTGAGCATCTCCTGGCCGCACCCGACACAGAAAGGGTCAACGTGAGCACACGACCATCGTCTTCACGGCTGATGGTCGGATCGCTGACACCACGAGCAACCACAAAAACGGGTGGCTCGAATAGTGCGAGAGGTATCCCGCGGGCCCCAGTTGAGGCCCGCGGGATACCGCACATAAAGTGATATGATTTAGATATGACTGGCAACTTCCATCGGCCCAAAGATAGCGCAATTTTTTCTGATAGTTCCGATAATTGGTTGAAATTCCGTCGACTTCGCTTCGCTGTGGCTGGTGACGGGGAGTTTGCTACTTTGAGTAATCTGGATTTAAGCGGGCTCAAGCTCGGTAACTTCGTGGCCGATCATTTAGTTTTTGCGCATTGTAAGTTGGACGGTGCATCTTTCGCAGGTACTCATTTTGTCTTTGACACGACATTCATTGACTGCTCGATGCGAAGGGTTGACTTTACTCGTATTCGTGCGGCTAGTGCGCTGTTTTATAAATGCGATCTAAGCGGTTCGATACTTACAGGAAATAGTTGGATTAGTCTTGGGTTGAATGGCCAGAAGATTAAAAGCTATTTCGTTGATTGCACCCTAGACGACTCTCTCAGCACACAATTTGAATTCAACGATATTTTCGTTGGTACGTTGGATGAACTGAAAGAATCTAAGCCATATGTTCGGTGGCGTCTGTATGCGGCGAGTGAGGCACCCTTGATTCGGCTTGAGAGCGATAAATAGTATGCAATCACTTGAAGCCTTCCACCACCTCGGTCTCCTCTCGCTTGCCACGATTATCGTGGGGTTGGGGTATATTTTGCGGCGGTGGGGTCGGCAAAGTATATTGTCGCTGAGTAGGCATGCTGCGCGGCAGCGGCCGAGTCGGGTGATCTTTGCGATCTGTCTATCGCTGAGCATCGCGTTATTTGCGCTGTTTGCGTTCGGTTGGTTGATACCGATGTACCACTTGGGTGCACTGTACGGAGTGGTCTTGGCGGCTTCGCTGGCGTGCGCCGTGATTGCGGCGCTTGTTCCAGATAGCGGCGGGCGCGAGAGCCAAATCCACGGCATTGCGGCATGGACGATGGCGGTTGGGATGCTCGTGCTCGTTGTAGGGCTGCTTCTGGCGCCGGGGACGGGCGTGATTGCGCGTTTCTTTCTGGTTATTATTACCAGCTATCTTGTCGTGGACTGGATGTTGTTCTTGTTCGTGCGTTGGTCGCGACGATATTTTTTGGTATTTCAGGCGAGTTACGTGCTATGTTTTTATGTGGCAACGCTGGTCGCAGCGTATTTCGGATAAGCAAGGAGACAGAGAATGAGTGAAAGTATTTACGCCACAGGCAAACTGTTTGAGCTCGTGCATGTGACGCAGCCAGATGGGCGAGTGTTTGAGGTAGCGCGGCGAGCGCCGGGAGTTCGGGTGATCATCGCCGATCGCAAGGTACGAAAGATCTTATTGACGAAAGAATTTCGCCAAGAGCTCGACGCGTACGACTATCGGCTGCCGGGCGGGAAAGTTTTTGACTCACTGATGGAATACGAGGCGTTTCGCGAATCCAATCGTGACATACTCGATGCTGCCGCGGACAAAGCCAAGGCTGAGGCCGCTGAAGAAGCCGGCATGGCTGTCGAGGGCGTAACGTTCTACAAGAAGTCGACTCTCGGCGCGACAGTCGAGTGGGACCTGTACGTCTTTGAGGCAACTGGCTGGCACGAGCACGAAGACGGCCAGGCGCTCGAAGAGGGCGAGCAAGTCGACGAGGTGGGTTGGCATGACTTTGCCGTTGCCGAAGAGATGATCGTGAGCGGCAAGATGCAGGAGGAGCGCATTGCGTTGGTTCTGCTCCAGTGGCTCAGAGCGCAGGAGTAAAGAAATAATAAGTGCATGGGCTGTGCCGCCCTGGGCCACACAGAAGTGTGACACCGGGGCGGCGCGTTCAGCGCGGGTCGTCTGCAGGGTAGAGCCGTTCGGTCAGCAGGTCCATGCGGGCCAGCATGCCGAGCGGCGTGAACTCGATGATCATCAGGTAGAGGTAGAAGGCGGGCATCATCAGCCAGTACGGCAGGCGACGCACCTGGCTCTCCATGAACCGGACGACCTTCAGGGCGCCACTGGGCCGGTAGGGAAGGTACGGCGAACAGCGCAGAGCACGCAGTTGGGTGCGGGTGAGGTGCTTCATGGTCACACTCCAGCATTGAAGACTGAACATGCTTTTTATAGTACTTCGTAGGTTAAATGTCAATGTAGTGATAGTAAAAATCATTGCATTATATCTGTTATTATTGTAAAATATCGCAAGCCCCATCATTGGGAGGGGCGACCACACCGAGCCTACTCAAGGCACGACGAGGGGAGCCATAGTGGCCAACGAACCGTTCGACGGATTCCACATGCACGATGCCACCGGTGACGTCCTGGGCGGTGCCGAGCTGATCAGGATCTTGCAGTCCATGGACGAGGCGACGACCTTCAGCGACGACATGGTTGCCGTGGGTGGCAGCGCTAAGCTGGTCATCCCGCAGGGCATGACGCCTCGCATGGCAATCACGGCCATCTTCAGCCACTGGTACAACCAGGAGCTGCCCACGACTTTCCGACGCATCTTCAACTACCGTCCGCATGACGGGGCGTTGGCGGCGTACCGGCAGCTCAAGCAGACCTTCGGGTTCGTCGACGGCAAGCCGACGGAGTCGTTCTTCGGCAGCACGCCGCCGCAGATGATCACCGTGCACACGGGCGTCAACGACACCACGCAGGTGCCGTGGGGTGAGCTCCGCGTCTCGGCATTGGCCGGCGCGATCATCACCTTCACCGAGGCCGAGCACGACACGTTCGGCACGGTCTTCTGCATGGAAGTCACCGCACCACGGAAGCTGGAGGCCACCATCGAAATGCTCTTCGCGAGCATCGAGATGGAGCTGGCCGAGCGCTCGATCTACCGCGGCCAGGCCATCAAGGTCGGCGGCGATACCGAACCGAAGTTCGTCGACCTCGGCAAGGTGGACGCCGACTCTGTGGTCTACGCGTCCGAAGTCGAACGCATCCTGGAAGCCAACCTCTGGCTGCCGATGCGGGAGGCCGACCGATTCCGTCGTGACGGACTGTCGCTCAAGCAGGGCGTGCTGGCCCACGGCACGTTCGGTACGGGCAAGTCTCTGGCCGGCCTGTTGACGGCGAAGATCGCCGTCGAGAACGGCTGGACGGCTATCCTGGCGGAATCCGGGGACGACCTGGAAGAACTGCTGGAACTGGCCGCCATGCTCGGGAAGGCGTTCGTGTTCTGCGAGGACATCGACAAGGTCGCACGGGCCGATGCCGACAACATCGAGGGTCTCTTGGAGGCCTTCGACGGCGTCGTCACCAAGGGTCGCGAGGTCCTGTTGCTGGCCACCACCAACAACATCGGCGACTTGCACGCCGGCATGTTGCGGCCGGGGCGGTTCGACGTTCTGGTGGAGATCGGCATGCTCAAGCCGAAGGACATCGAGAAGCTCGTCCGCCAGCAGGTGGGTGGCGCGCTGGAGGAGAACATCGACTTCGCTGCGATCTGCGCGGAGATGGAGGGGTTCACGCCGGCGTTCATCGCGCAGGTCATCCAGCGTACGCAGAAGTACGCCATGCTCGACAGGGCATCGCGTCTGGGGACGGAGCACTTCATCGCCGCGGCGAAGGAGATGCAGGGTCACCTGCGGCTCATGCAGGCGGCCGGCACCAAGCCCGAACCGTCCAACGTCAACACGGCGCTGGGTGAGTTGGTGGACGCTCGCGTGGCCGCCACCATGGACAAGGTCCGGATCGAGCTCGGTGGGCGTAGCGGCCGGCTCGTGGTCGATTCGTCCGTCAACGGGACCAGCAAGAGCTGAGTCCCACAACCTGGCCGAGGGCCCGCGCTTCATTGCAAGCGCGGCGCCCTCGGTCGGGCAGCACAACAGATGTAGTAGGCACCCGTCGGGTGTTTTTTGTTTTCACTATACTTTAGCTATTGCTCTTTCTGGGAGAGAAGCATACAATTTGTATCCGGCTTTAACGACAGAGAGGCGGACGGAATAATACCGGACTTTTACCTATGACGCAGAAACACTACGATGCAATTATTTTCGACATGGATGACACGCTCATCAAGACGTACGCCGTCAAGCTTCGTCAGCACAAACATTTTGCACAGGACGCCTACGGGACAACAATCGATGAGAACAAGTTTTTGGAACATTGGGGCAAACCATTTGATACATTCCTCGCCAGTGTGTACGCACATATCGCTGACGTACCAGAGGTAGTAAAGGCGAAATACTTGGAATATTCGCATCTCTTTCCGGTGGAACTCCACGACGACACGGTGCCAGTACTGGAGGAGTTGCACGGTCGTGGCAAGAAGCTGGGTATCGTGACAGCGACAGCCCACGACGTGGTGATGCGCGACCTGACACTAGCAGGGTTTCCGTTTGAGCGGCTGCACAAGTTGCAAACATCCAGCGACACTGCTGTGCACAAGCCCGATCCAAAAGTCTTTGAGCCGATGTTGCATTTCCTGGCAGGGGAAGGTGTTACGAATAACATCTTGTACGTCGGAGACGCGCTTATGGATTATCAGGCAGCGCATGGCGCTGGTCTGGACTTTGTGGGAGTGACGACAGGCGCGATTGGCGAACAGCAGTTTCGCGAGGCGGGCGCCGAGCGAGTTGTTGATCGTCTGAGCGGATTGATTGATCTGGTAGCATAAAATTCCTGGCGCGCCCGAGCTGAGTTTGTGATACAGTTTGTCTGTTAAGCAAAGGGCAGGGTTATGGATTCCGTCGCGGATTTGGTAGAGCCGGTAAAGCTCGAGGTGCGAGCAACCGTTGATAACTTCAAGAAGGGCAAGGAGATCGCTGCGGACAATGGCGTCATGATCGACGTATCCAACCCGCTCAAAGTAAAAGCCAAGGTGACTTCGCCCGGCATGGGTGTGCAACATACAGAGCTCGATTCCGTGCCCGGTGGTCTCAGATGGTCATGCACATGCAACGACCAGCACGAGTTCTGTTCACATCTTATCGCGACAGCAATCGTGGCGTGGGAGAACGCACCGACACATCGAAACCCCAAGGCGGGGGAGTCGCATGCAACCGCGGCTTGAGCGAATTCGCGCCATTCTCCAGACGGTACCGCATGTCGCGCTGGCCACGGTGAGCGAGGACGGCTCGCCGCTGAACTCGCCGGTGTTCGGTACGTTTAATGATCAACTTCACTTTTTCTGGGCTTCATCGCCCCGTACAACCCACTCGCAGAATATCGTACGGGATGGGCGGGTCTTTGCGGTTGTGTTCGACTCGCGCGATGGCCACGGTGGTTTGTACCTCGAGGGACGCGCTGAACAGCTCGAAGACGATGCACATATCGACTACGCCTACGAGCTTCTTGCCGAGGCGAAGTCTCGATTCTACGGCACAATGGGCAGCCTCGAGCGCTTCAAAGGCGAAGGCCCACAGCGCCTCTACCGACTCGTCCCGAGTCAGCTCTGGACTAACATGTCGACCAAGGACGAAGACGGTGCGGTCATCTATGATCAGCGGGTACCAGTCAGCCTCGAGGACCTCGTCCGGTAAGGTATAGTAGAAGTATGGAACATGGCACTCACCACGTAGATCTTGTAGACGAAAACGGCTTGGTTGTGGGTACAAAACTCCGCCGCGATATCAACAAGCACCGCGATGTGTATCACGTGGTGTATACCGTACTTGTGACGCCGGTTGGCCAAGTAGTATTGGCTCGCATTCCGACGCGTACGGATCTTCCCAACTTATATACAGGCAAGCTCGGTGTGCCAGCCGCCACGATTCGCCGCAGCGGTGAGGCGCCGATGACAGCCGCCAAGCGTTCGGTGGAGCGTGAGCTCTTCATCGATGACGCAAAGCTCGTGCCAGTGGGTGGCGGACTGTTCGTCCTCGAGGATGGTCGGCAAACGTATGTCAGCGTGTATTACCTTGTGGCGAACGCGCCAGAGACATTTAGCTCGACCGACATCGACGAGCTGGTAACTATAACGCCACGCGGTCTGCGTGAGCGGCTGGAGTCGCAACCTGACGATTTTGCGCCCACCATGCGCTTGCTCTGGGACCGCTACCAGGATAGACTACCGCTATAAGGAGCGTATGATGACAGAGATGAAACAGCGCGTCGCCGCGAAGGCGTTGATTGTGAATGACGAAGGTAAGGTGCTTATTCTCCGCGAGGCGAACACCTACGAAGAGGGAACAAACATTGGCCGGTATGGACTTCCCGGTGGGCGAACCGAGCCGGGTGAGAAATTTTTCGATGGCCTCGCTCGTGAGGTCAAGGAAGAGACCGGGCTCGAGGTGAAGCCACTCAAGCCGCTCTATGTCGGTGAATGGTTTCCGGTTATCAAAGACGTACTACATCACATCACAGCCATTTTCTTTGCCTGTAAGGCTATGGGTACTGCTCTTGCACTCAGCGAGGAGCACGATCATTTTGAATGGATCGACCCAGAGCGCTACGCTGACTACGACATGATGGACCCGGACGATAAGGTCATCCAAGCCTGGATCGCCGAACAGAACGCCTAGACCACCACGCATAACTCTGGCACAATACGTTTTATGAGCGACGTACAAATCAAAGTCATCAACCGTTCGAAACACCCCTTGCCCTCATATCAGACAGAGCACGCTGCTGCTGTTGATGTACGCGCAAATATTGATGAGCCCATCACGCTTGGACCTCTGGAACGCAAACTCGTGCCGACTGGTCTGTATTTTGCGCTGCCGCCCGGCTATGAGGCGCAGCTTCGTCCTCGCTCTGGTCTCGCCGCAAAGCACGGCCTCAGTCTGGTGAACGCTCCAGCAACCATCGACGCTGACTACCGTGGCGAGCTCGGCGTCATTCTTATCAATCTGAGCAACGACCCGTTCACGCTCAACGACGGCGAACGTATTGCCCAGATGGTCGTGGCTCGCCACGAAACAATCGCCTGGGAAGAGGTAGCTGTGCTTGAAGAAACAGCGCGCGGCGAAGGTGGGTTTGGCCACACGGGGCGGTAGCTATGAGTGAGAAATTTCCCGAAATCTGGCAAGACCCAGCCGAAGCCATCGGCGATCTACTCCTTGAGAAAGGCCTCGACAAAGCTGCGCCGGCCCTGAGCCAAGTGCCGCTTCTGTCGATCGCCATTGCCGCCTATAAGTCTAAGGGCGCCATCAGTGATTATCTACTCGCCAAGAAAGTACAAAAGTTTTATACGGCGTGGGATCACCTCAGTGAAAAAGAGCGCCATGACGTATACAAAAAGTTCCAGAAACAGTCGCGTGCCTTCCTCGAGAAGTTGCTTTTCATCTTGGAACAGCAAGAAGACCTCGAGAAGTGCCAGCTGCTGGGACTCCTCACAACCATGTACATGCAGGGCGATCTGAAACGCGGCGAGTATATGGATTTCATCGAGACGATGACGCACGTGTCGATCGGCGACCTGACGCGTCTGGCAAAGGTAGCAAGTCACGGGCTCATCCTGACCGAGAAGTACATCGGCGAACGCTACGCCGTATTGTTCGTGACCCGCGGCCTCATGGAGACAGAGGTGCCTCTCCCTGAAGAGCAGCGTGACGAAACGCCGCACACTTTTTACCGCATCACGCCGCTTGGGCTCAAGCTCATTGAGTGCATGGAGAAGCGCTCGTGATCAAAGCGGTGATCTTTGATTGCTTTGGTGTGCTCTATATCCCCAAGAGTGATTATGTCTATCAATCGCTACTGGCTGATCCGCACGAACATCACGACGAGGTCCGCGATCTCGTGGCGCAGAACGAATATGGCCTTATCGACGACGACACGCTGTTTCGTGGTATTGCAGAGCTGACCGGTGTTGCGCTGAGCAATGTCCGCCGTAACCTCGTCGATGGATTTGTACGCAACGACGAGCTGGTTGCATACGCCAAGAGCTTGCGACCAGCGCGCAAAGTTGCGATGCTCAGCAATCTCGGCCGGGACTCTGCGGTGAAGTTTTTTAGCGTCGAAGAACGCGCCGAGCTGTTCGACGCTGCGATTATCAGTGGGGAAGTGGGGATGATCAAGCCGCACCCTGAGATATACCAGTACGCCTGCGACCAGCTCGGTGTTGATACGAGCGAGGTGGTTTTTGTGGATGACTCTGAGGCAAATTGCGCGGGGGCGCGTGAGGCGGGGCTGCAGGCTATTCGATATGAGTCGACAGAGCAGATTGTAGGGGAGCTTCAGCGGCAGTTGAGGCGATAGCCCAGCTCTCCAGACGCCTTTCCACAACCCACGCCAGCCAGCGCTCGTCTA
>CAZJVU010000017.1:0-11896 GCA_964550035.1 uncultured Candidatus Saccharibacteria bacterium
TTCGGCCCGGCGGGGCACTACACCGGGGGGCGTAATTGCTCGGGCGGCCCCCCGGCGGGGGGGGGCGGCCCCCCCCCGGGCCCCGGGGGGGGCGGCCCCCGGGGGGGGGGGGGGCCCCCCCCCCCCCCCCACGACCCTGACTCTACAGCCCAGCTTTCTTGAATTCGTCTTCGATTGCCTGTGTGAGTTTTCCATTGTCGAAAACGGTGTCCTGAGGAATCTTCTGTCCATTCAGGACGAGTGTCGGAGTCGACGTGACATCAAACGTCTTTGCGGTCGCGCGGTCGCGGTTGATCTTATTGGTAACTTCTGAGCTACCGAGGTCGGATTTGAACTTATTGACGTCGAGGCCGAGCTGCTTGGCGTATTCCTCAAACTTGCTTGTACGATTGCTGCTGCTGGCGTCTTTCCATGCCTCTTGATTTTCGTACAGAGCATCGTGGTATTCGAAATATTTACCCTGCATACCGGCAGCCTCAGCAGCGGTCGCAGCGGCGAGCGCGTTCGGGTGAAGCGTCGTGAGTGGCATGTTGCGGAAAATAAACGTGAGTTTGTCTTTGTACTTGTCGGTGATTGCCTTGAGAGAAGGATAGACCGATTCGCAGCCAGGGCACTGGTAGTCACCGTATTCGATGAGCGTGACCTTCTGGGCTTTGCTGCCAAATACGTGGTCGGCGATTGGGCCGTCATTAATGATCTTGGTCGCGTCGCCGCTCCAGCTACTTCCGCTATCTTTCTTCGATGTAAATACAACAAGTCCCAGGATGCCTAGGCAAAGCACCGCAAAGATAATCCAACGTGTTCGTGTCATGTCTCTCCCTCAAAAATGTCAGTGTTTCTATGATAGACCAAGCGGTAGCACTTTACAACGTAGGTTAGTTTATGGCATGACTCTAAGGTTTTGCTGAGACGCATCTATCGCGAGAGCTTTAGGGTATACTGTAGCTATAATGGTAAGCATTTTGATACAGCTCACCGTGGCGGTTTTGATTTTGGCCGTAGCCGGACTCAAGAGCCTACGGTTTTCACCGAATGATCTGACTGATTTTGAGTTGCAGCGACGGCTCAAGGCGAACGATCCAAAGGCCAAGCTTGAGGCGGAGTTCCGTGCCAACCGTCCGTTGCTCGATGCGCTTCGCCGATTGGCGGTGTTGGTGCTGTCGATTGTGGTGGTGATTATTTTGGGGAGTTCGTACAATTTCTTTTTTGCGATCTTTCTGGCGCTGGTGTGGCTTATCTTGGCGGAGCTGCTGAGCTCGCAGGTCTGGGTGGCGCGTCTCGCCGAGCGGTATAGTTTACAGTTCGAACCACACCTATTGAAAGCTGTCGAAACGCTCCGGCCAATCCTCAAGCCGCTCGCCGATAGCCGAGCACTCGGTTCGTCGGCCCAAGCGACATTTTATTCCAAGGAAGAGCTCCAGCAAGCCGTCGACCGCGACGCGAGCGTTCTGGACAAAGACGAGAAGCTTCTGATAACACAAGCTATGAAGTATCAGGATGTTCGCGTCGGCGACATCATGACGCCTCGATCAGTTCTGACGACAGTGGCGGCCGACGAAACAGTTGGTCCGGTGCTCCTCGACAAGCTGCATAAGTCTGGCCATTCGCGGTTCCCGGTTATTGCCGAGGATCTCGACCACACCAGCGGTATTCTGTATATGCATGATCTCGTGCCGCTCAATCCAAAAGCCAAGACAGTCAGCGATGTCATGGACAAAAAGGTTTTCTACGTGCATCAGGACAAGTCACTTGACCATGTGTTGCAGGCGTTTCTGAAGACAAAGCACCATCTGTTCATGGTCGTGAATGAGTTCGAGGAGGTGATGGGCGTGGTGAGCATCGAGGACGTGCTCGAGACGATAATCGGTCGCAAGATTGTCGATGAGTTTGACCAGTACGAAGATCTTCGCGCAGTCGCAACGCTAGCTGCGGACAAACGCCGAAAAGCACGAGGTGGGGACGACGCTTGACGCTCTCGATAATCTGCGCAATGATACTAATACCATAAGCAGTTAAAAGAGAAATTATATGAATCCTGATAATCCTCAAAACCCAACACCCACGCCACAACCGCAGCCAACACCACCGCAGCAACCTGGCGTGCCACCAACGCAACCACCGGTAGTAGCACCACCAACCGTTCCCGGCGCAGCACCTCAAAACCCAACCCCTATGGGTACGCCTCCGCTCGACACGCAAGTACCGAGCGCGATGCCCACACCGCAGCCAGTCAACGCCGTTCGTCCGGTTGGCTCGCGCAAAGGCCTTGTTATTGCCGTGATGGTCGTTGCCGTCGTGGTTATCGCAGCGTTGGTTTACTTCGTCGTCACTGCTAAGTAGCACTAACTAACCCCAGGGAAACGCTTCTGCTTGCACTATAGAGGTGTAACAGATTATCCTATACGGGAGTAAAACACTAGGTTACACAATTATGAGAACTCTGACCAAAGACATATCCAGCCACATTGGCCAAAGCGTCGTCGTGCGCGGTTGGCTCCACAAGAAACGCCTTTTGGGCGGGCTTAACTTCCTGACGATTCGCGATCGTAGCGGTATTGCGCAGGCTTTGGTCGAGAATAAAGACGAGCTGGAGAAGCTTCGCGGCATGCAGATCGGCACAGTCGTGAAGTTCGAAGGCACCGTTGTCGAAGACCAGCGCGCACCAGGTGGTGCCGAGTTGCACGACGTGACTATCACTGTTGAGGTTCCGGTGACTGATGAGCCGCCGATCGAGATCGACAAGCCTATCAGTCACAAACACGAAAACCTCAACACACTGTTCGAGTACCGTGTGTTGAACGTCCGTAACCTCAATGAGCAGAAGATCTTTCGTATCCGTGCATCGCTGACGCGTTACCTGCGCGAATTTCTCTACGAAAACGAGTTCGTCGAGATCGATACGCCAAAGCTCTTGGCCGAGGCGACCGAAGGCGGCGCCGAAGTCTTCAAGCTAGATTATTTTGGCAAAACTGCAACGCTGGCACAAAGCCCTCAGTTCTACAAACAGATCATGGTCGGCGCATTTGAACGCGTGTTCGAGATCAACCACAGTTACCGCGCCGAGCCAAGCGCCACGACGCGCCACCTGACTGAGCTGACGATGCTCGACATCGAGATGGGATTCGTAGAAGACCACGCCGAGGTCCTCGACACCGTTGCTACCATGACCCAACACGCCCTCAGGCGCGTCTACGACGAACATGTCGCTGACCTCAAGACATTGAACGCCCCCGAGCTCAACCTGCCTGAGGACGGCAAGGTCCCGCGCTTCACCATCAGTGAAATCCACGACATGTACACCAAGGCCACCAAGACCGACACCACCGACGAAAAAGACCTCACGCCAGACGAAGAACGGTGGATATCCGACTACGCCCGTAAGCAGCTCGGCACGGACCTGATCTACGCCGTTGATTTTCCAGCTGCAGCCGGCAAGTTCTACCACAAGTTCAAGGACGACGGCACCGTTGCCTGGGGCGACCTCCTGTTCCGTGGTCTCGAGATCGCAACCGTTCCCCTCCGCGAAAACAACTACGAGAAGATGATCAAGCAAATGACCGACGCCGGCCTTGATGTCAGTCACGAAGGTTTCAAGTATTACCTCCAAGCCTTCCGCTACGGCCTACCTCAACACGGTGGTTGTGGGTTCGGTGTCGACCGCCTGGTGCAGAAGACAATCGGCCTCGGCAACGTCAAGGAAGCCACGCTCTTCCCGCGCGATATCAACCGGTTGACTCCGTAGTATAAAATTTTTTACAGATCATTCTAAGCCTCATCGTTCATAATTACTATCGTTGAGCATCACCATATGCTTAAATGAGGAAAAGCCTACTATGCCGTTAAATAAAATTACATTCCAGCGTCAGAGGGAGATAGAGGACATTGTCCATTCCGTTTTGCTAAATACTGGATTGTCGTACCCTGAAAACTCACTTCAAGACATCATCAAAGCCTACATTCCAGATGTCAGCCTTGTTGAAGATGATTTTGGCGGTCGGCGTAATGTTAGGGGCGCTATATTTCGTAAGAGTGAAAAGTATGAGCATCCATTAATTGCGGTTCAGGCTAACCAGCCCGCGGGCGCAAAGACATTTGCACTTGCTCATGAATTTGCCCATTATGTTCTCAAGCATAACGAGAAGGACAACTATTTTATTGATGATCGTCCTTTTGATGGAAGTAGGCCGATGCAAGATGAAGGTGAGGCTAATTTTTTTGCAGCTACGTTGCTTATGCCGCGGGACGAGTTTAGTCGCCTGGATCAGCCCTTTGTGACTGATTCGCAATTGGCCGAACGATTTGGTGTAAGTCCAGCGGCAGCAAGGGTGAGGAGAGAGTGGCTTAATTCGAATGCCAACTCCTGAACCTTTTTCGGCTGACCAGATTTTTGAGCTTTTAAAGTCTAAAGGCCCAGCGCAACCGCCTAAAACTGCTGAACCAAATAAAAATATCGAAGAACTAGTTTCTGACATTTTTGAGCAGGCTCAAAAACATAGAGATTGGCTTATTAAATTCTATATTGCATATACCGTAGTTTTGTCACTGCTAGTCATGATTTTAGTATTTGTGCAGGCAGCGGCGAGATTATTCAGTAGGGAGAACGTTAACCTAGAGCTTATTCCTCAGTGGGCTCTGAATTTGATTATTATTGGTATGTTTGGCCAATTTATTGGACTTTTGACAATAGTTACAAAGAAGGTTTGGGAATTTAAACCATTCCTTGATCACGCCAGTAAGGGGCCAAAGAAATAGCGATTGGAGTACACTAGATACATGGCTAAGAAGAAATCCTCCAAATCATCTCGTGCCCAGCGCGCCAAGAAACAGGCGGTGGCAAAGAAGCCGGCAACCAAGAAAGCTGAAACTGTTGCTGTGATTGCCGAAGGCTCGGATGAGCCGGTGGTAAAGATCGAAAAAGCTACGACAGATAAAAAACCACCTACACCCAAGAAAGCGCCCGCCAAGAAAAAGGCTGCGCTGGCTCAAGTGGAGGCTGATGCAGAGGCCGATACCATTGCTCATGAATCTGCCGAAGCGCAAGTATTGCCCACGCGCAACCGCATGCTGGTGAGCGCAGTGGCGCTGGCGGTCATCATCGTGGCGCTTATCTTTGGGGCGGGGATTGTTCGCCAGCAGAGTGCGAATACGCAGGCGGAATCGAGTGCAAAGTCCGGTCAAGCTTCTGGCAAGGCTGACGAGATTTTGCAGAGTGGCGGCAATGTCTGCACCAATGGCACTTCTCAGACTGACACGACCGGCAGCGCAAATCCAGATTCAGTCGGTATGATGTTGCAGACTAACCCGACCAATACCATTCAAACGCCGCAGACGCTTGGTGGCGGCAACGACGCCAATACGTTGCAGGGTGCGAGCTGTTTCTAGAAATCTATGAGTGAGCAATTGTTTATCACGCGCAAGCGCAAGAAGTGGAAGTTCGCGCACTTTGACGAATGGGCGAATTGCTTCCAGGCCGGTGATGTCACGCCTAGAGTGTGGGATGAGTATTTCGAGCGTAAGCAGCCGCTGGTTGTCGAGATTGGCGCGGGAACGGCAGATCTCAGCGTTGGCCTGGCTCGTGCAGAGCAAAGCAAGAACTTTATAGCTGCCGACGTCAAATCTGACCGACTCTACACAGGCGCTAAAGTGGCGCTGAATGAACCGATCAAGAACATCGCCTTTGTGCGGGCGCAACTGCGTGAGATGAGCGAGCTGTTCGCGCCACGGAGCATCAGCGAATTGTGGATTACGTTTCCAGATCCGTTCCCGCGCGACAAACAAGCCAAACACCGGCTGACGCATCCAAAATTTCTAAAAGTGTATGCTGATCTTCTGACCAAAGACGGTGTGGTACGGTTCAAAACAGACAACCGCGAGCTCTTCCTGTGGAGCCTGGAGCAATTTGTGGCAGAAGGCTGGCGCCTGCACGAGCTCAGCTTTGATTTGCACGAAAGCGACTTGCCCAGCGACTACAAAATCACCACGCATTTCGAGCGCAAATATATGGAGAAAGGTGTGCCGATCAACTACGTCAGCGCATCGATCGATTCGTAAAACTCGCGGTCAGTCGGATGGGTGAGCATGCTGGCCACTTTGTCTTTGTCGATCCATGCGCTTGTGATGTTTGGCTCGTGCTGTCCGGTGAATGCTGTCGACGTTGTGCGGCAGAGGAAGAGCGTGATCTCCTTGATATGTGAAGTATCGATTGTATTGTCGGGTAGGAGCGGCGAGCGCAGATAGCTGCCGAGCTTGCGGATAATCGTGACGTCGCTGAGGCCGGTCTCCTCAATGATTTCACGAATGGCTGTCTGTTCGAGCGATTCGTCCGGTTCGGTGCGGCCCTTTGGGAATCCCCAGAAGGTACCGTTCTCATGCACGAGCAAAACTTTATCACCGGCCACAACAATTCCACCGGCGCTGTAGGCTCTCGGTACTCTGCTCATACGACCGCCGGCTCGTTATCGAGTGATTTCCAGAGGTACCAGCAGGCGATTGACTCGTATGGGTGCCAGCTGAACTTGTCGGCGATGGCGCGCATTTCGTCGGGCTTGGGCGCGTCATCCAAGTGGTAGAGACGCTTCATAGCCATGCGCACGCCGAGGTCACCTGTCGCCAGAATGTCTAGGCGGCCCAGACTAAAGATAAGGAACATGTGCGCCGTCCACTCGCCAATGCCTCTGACGGCAACAAGCTCGCGAATGACTTCTTCGTTTGGGAGCGTGGGCAGTTTCTCGAGTTGGATTCTGCCCTCGATGATATGGAGTGCAAGATCAAGCACGTAGTTTGCTTTCGGTCGCGACAGCCCCACAGCGCGGAGCTCCTCGATGTCGCGTGTGAGGATTTGCTCGGGCGTGGGGAACGTATCGCCAAAGAGCGCCACGAATCGTTTCTCGATAGTGCTCGCTGCCTTCACGCTGAGCTGTTGGCTGATGATAGAATCGACCAGTTCACGGTAATAGTCGTCGTGCGGCTCGATAGTGCACAGGCCGAAGCGCGCAATGATCGGCGCGAGATGTGGGTCGTTCTTACTGAGGTGGTCGGCTGCGGCTTGCAGCTCTTGGCGTCGCGATATAGTCATACCATGATTCTAGCGGTATACTAGATATATAACCAAGGGTAAAATCAATGGACCCTGCAGAAAAACCAAATACAGACGAAAATCTCGAAACACCTTCCGTAACCAGCCCCTGGCAATCCAGCCAAGGTGAACCTGTCGTGCACACCGTCTCTACGCCACAGCCAGAGTTAGTGCAGCCACCTAAGCCGAAGCGGTCGTTTGGTGAGAAGTTCAAGGGGATGCTCAGGAGTCCGAAGTTTTGGATTGGGTTTGTTGTGTTCCTATTGGCGGTTGTCGCCGCGCTGTGGTTTATCCAACCAGCGCGGTGGTGGATGGTTAACGCATTTGGCGCGCGCAACACGCTGACCATCGTAACCATCTCACCAGGTGAAGGCAAAGCCAAAGTTTCAGAACTCAAAAACGTCGCCGTGACAGTTAACGGCACAACCTACCATACCGATAGCAAAGGCAAGCTCCAGGTGCCGAATGTGCCGTACGGAAAGGCGACGATTACCGCCAAGAAGGCAGGATTTCAGGATATAAACTACGGTGTCACGCTGGACTTCGATCCGTTTCTGCACAAGTTTGGCGGCAAAGCCACCGACGATGCAGCCCGAAATCTTACGCTCAGTATGAAGGGTGTGGGCATCCCGGTTTCGTTCAAAGCGATCGACTGGCTGAGCGGCAAGCCGGTGACGACGGGTGATTTCACTATCGGTGATGTCGTGGCCAAACCAGATGACCAAGGTCTCGTCTCACTCAAAGTCCCAGGTACCGATGCAGCCAAGGCGACGGTGAGCGCGAACTTTGGTGGCGCATATGTCGACAAGAAGTTTGACGTCACGCTCGGGGCGAATGATGCGCCGGTCGTGCAGTTCGTGCCTGGCGGACGACACTACTTTCTGAGTAATCGGAGCGGCGTGACCACGCTTTATAGTAGTAATCTCGATGGCTCAGATGTTCAGACGGTCGTGACCGGCACTGGTAAAGAAACCGACACAACCAACTTTACCGCAAGCCCAGACGGCAAATACGGTGTGCTGAGCTCGAGTCGGGAAGGCACTCAGAATGGCAAGCATGATCTCCTGCAGCAAGTCTACATCGTTGATTTGGGCACCAAACAGATCGCACGTGTCGACGAAGGCGTGAACGTAACATTCGCTGACTGGTCTGGTAACGAGCTGATCTACACGACGACTGCCTACGCCGCCGATTCCAACTCGTACATCACGACGCTTCGTGGCGTCGACGTGAATAGCCGGCGAGTGTATAACTTCGAAACCGCAGATGCGATCAGCGTGAGCACGGTTGCCGCCGGCAAAGTACTATACCTGCGCTACACCAACTCCGGCCCAGACCAGACCAGCAGCCCCATCCTCCGCATAGCACCAGCCAACGCCACAACCTCTAAAACACTTGGCGATCAAGTCGGATACGACGGCTACTACCAGCTAGACTATGACCGCGTCGTGTTCAAGACAGCTCAAGACCAAGCCTGGCACGAATACAGCCTCGCAACCGATCAGCTCAAGACCGTCTCGCTGCCGTCGTCGAGCGACAATTCACTCCGCTACCTCAGTACGACGAGTAGCGATGGCAAGCAACTGCTCATCGATCGCCTCGACGGTAAGTATTCGCTCATCCTCAAGCAAGGAAGTGAATTGACGACACTTTACGGCGCCAACGGCCTCAGCGGCCCAGTCCGCTGGATAACCGACGATATCATTACCTACCGCGTCACAATGCCAGCCGGTACGAGCGACTACATCGTGTCACTCAAGGGCGGCCAAGCCAAGAAAATCACTGACGCTTCGCCGTCTACCAGCCAGAAAGTCCCAGAGGACGATCCGCGGTTGAGTTTGTATTAAGAAATGCTGTTGATCTTTCGACCCAAACATTGCTAGGATACGTCCGTCCTAGCGAAGGGCTATCCTGGCCCTCGCGTGACCAGAGGAGAAACGATGTCCTTCAAGGATGTCATGGTGTGGTTGTTCGCCCGGAACACGAAGCCGGGTAGCAAGTATCTGCACGGGGATGAGGCAACCTTCCGGCGAATGGTAAAGCTGGGCCAGGTTGCCGTCCAGACTGCGGGACGGCTCAATGAGCCACCGCGCTGGGCAAAGTACACCTCGAGCGAGAACTACGAGTCGTGCACGCCCCAGACCAATTACTTCGAGGGCTTCGTGGGCGAGAAGGACCCGCGTCGTAAGGTACACATCGCAGTCGACGAGAACGGTCGGCTTCTGTACGTCCGTGATCTGGACGGCACAGTGCTGTTCGATCGGAGCCAGGGCGACACACCGCCTCCCGGCTGGGACTGAGCGTCTGTCATGGGCCGTGACGTTAACTTGGCCCGCTTACATGGTATTATGCGAATATGACAGCCGCTGATATATATACACAAATTGTCTCTACCACCTCTGCGTCTCGCACGAAAATTCTAGAATACCTCAACGAAGTAGCTTCAGAAGCGAGTGAGTTGCCGCCACGGGAGCTACTCGCTAAGAGCGGTGATTCTCAGTTCCGCGAACCTCAAGCAGCTGGTGAGAAAATTGTGTCCGAAGTACTTCATGTGCTCCTTATGCAAGATGCTACCGAAGATGATCCCGCGCTGCTCGAGATACGTGATATCGCGCAGCAACTCGTAAGCCAGACTCAGGACATTGCTATGTGGGCAGAGCTCATTGAGAGGATCCACGCTTTAAAACCCAACTAGCTGCGCTACAATAGACACATGAACGAACAAGCATTATCTGACTCACAAATCGAAGCCGAAGTAGCCAAGCTTAACGTTACCTGGACGCATATTCCGGGCGAAGGGTTGGTGCGCGTGTTCGAGACAGACGGGTTTGCGGAGGGGCTGGCGCTTGTGGAAGAGATTGGCGGCGTGGCCGAACGCCTCACTCACTATCCTGAGGTGACGCTTCGAAACGACGAAGTCGATGTCACTGCATTTACCGCTGATGCTGGTGGTGTCACGGCGCAAGATATCGAGCTGGCAAAGGCAATCGACGAATCTATCTCCTAGATGTTGAGCGACGGGCAAGTCCACGATTTTCGGGAAATTGTGTGGGATTATTATCGTGCCCATGCACGGGCAATGCCATGGCGTGATGACCCGTCGCCGTATCATGTGCTGGTGAGTGAGTTAATGCTCCAGCAGACGCAGGTTGGGCGTGTCGTACCAAAGTATGAGGCGTTCATGAGGGCATTCCCGAGTGTCGCGGCGCTAGCCCGAGCACCGCTGGCGGATGTGCTGACTGCGTGGAGTGGGCTGGGGTATAATCGCCGCGCCAAGTTTCTGCATGCTGCTGCGCAAAAAGTCATCGAGGAGCACAATGGCGTAATCCCTAATACGCTCGACCAACTCATGGCACTGCCGGGTATTGGCAAGAACACGGCCGGCGCGGTACTGGCCTATGCGTTTAATCAACCGGTCGTGTTTATTGAGACGAACGTTCGGACGGTGTTCTTTCATCACTTCTTCGCGGATAGGACCGATGTAGACGACAAAGAACTGTTGCCGCTGGTCGAGCAAACCCGCGACCCTGAGCATCCACGCGAATGGTACTACGCGCTGATGGACTATGGCACGCACCTGAAACAAACACGCGGCAATAACATTTCACAGAGCCGGCACTATGCCAAACAGAGCACGTTCGAGGGGTCGCGCCGACAGGTACGGGGCAAGATCCTGAAAGCGCTGGTAACCGGCCCACTGCCGCTGGAGGAACTCGGCGCGATCGTTGACGACGAACGGCTCGAGTCAGTCGTGACCGATCTGACGCGCGAAGGTTTTGTTGAGCAGATCGGGGGTCAGCTCAGATTGACAGGGAGCGGGGAGCTGCCATAATTGGTTGCAGATGAATAGTCGCAATATTGGTCGTGGTTTTATCGTTCTGGCGAGCGCTTTTATAGTGGCGTTCGGTTCCGGCGCGGTTGTGCGTGCAGAGACGGATGTCAGTAGCGATATGTTGGATATGATTCGATCGCGTTGTTCGAACTCACAGTTTGCGCTGCAGGAAATCCAGAAGCGTGACGCAGTATCGCGTATCAACAGAGGTCGTGACTATGACCAAATGCTTCGCCAGATATCGGCGTTCAACAGCCGGTTTACCTATAACAAGATTAACACGCCAGACCTTATCGATCTCACCACGCAGCTCCAGGGCGCAGTGGATACATTTCGTTCGAACTACGATCACTACGACACCGATCTCTCGGATGCTTTGAGAGTTGACTGCAAGCAGAAACCGGCCGATTACTACGCGGTGATTGTGAAGGCGCGCGATGACCGTAACGCCGTGGGCGATCAAGTAACCAAGATAGTCGACCTCATGAACCAATACCGCGGCGCAATCGCAAAATACAGGGAGACAGTAGAGTAATGTCATTCACACCGCCGTATACTCGGGTTAAGCGCCTGGCGCGTAAGGTTGTACGCGGGCCTAAGTTACCGCTCGCACTGACAGGAGCGATCGTGCTGTCGATAATGCTGACCATTGTCAGCGTGGCGTGGTACTCGTTGGACGGCTCAGCCAAGCTTGACCTCAGTCGTCCTGGCTATGAACGTGAACGCAGTGAGGTTCGTACGACCGACACACAGAAAACGTACGACACAACCAGTCCCGTTACTAAAAGCGCAGTTGACGATTTCCTCAAGGAATACGATGGTCGCACGAAAGAGCTCAGCGGCTATGGCAACTTTGGCGATGGCGCGCTCGACGACAATGACATTCAGCTGAAGGTGCAGAGCGGGAATAATTCGGCGACGCAATAGAGCGCTTACGCCGCTCATCCCCTTCACCCACCTCGACTGTATCGAAGCCCGGCGACGCAGGA
>CAZJVU010000018.1:0-7436 GCA_964550035.1 uncultured Candidatus Saccharibacteria bacterium
GTTATATAAGCAGGGGACGGGTATGCAGTCGGTAGCGCATTTGGTAGAGCCAGGGAAGCTGCAGGCACGAGCCTCAGTCGATGATTTCAAAGAGGGCGAGGCGATCGTTGCCGCGAATGGCGTCATGCTGGAGCTGACTAACCCGCTGAAGGTGACTGCCAAGGTCACAACCCCTGGTGGAACCGTTCAACACACTGAGCTAGCTTCAACGACCGACGGCTTGTACTGGAAGTGCACTTGCTCCAAGCCCGACTTCTGCTCACACTTGGTTGCGACTGCCCTGGTGGCCGTCCAGAAATTCCCGAAGCACCACAGCAACCCCAAGGCTACAGATCAAGTGGTATAGTGGGGATATGGAACATGGCACACATCACGTCGACCTCGTAGACGAGAACGGTCACGTCGTTGGCAGCAAACCGCGTCGTGATATCAACAAGCACAAAGACACCTACCACTCGATCTATATCGTACTGATTTCGCCGGTTGGCGAGGTAGTTCTGGCCCGGATTCCGACCAGGACCGACCTACCGAACCTGTATTCAGGGCAACTTGGTGTGCCAGCTGCGACTATCCGCCGTAGCCGTGAATCTCCGCTGAGCGCCGCAAAGCGTTCGGCTCAACGTGAGCTCTTTATTGACGCCGCTGATGTCGTCCCGGTCGGGGGAGGGCTGTTTAATTTGCCTGACAATCGACAGACGTACGTCAGTGTGTACTACTTGGTGGGCAATCCGCCAGAGACGTACAGCACCACTGACATTGGCGAGATGGTAACATTCACGCCCCGCGAGCTGCGAGAGCGCATGGAGGAGCATCCGGAGCAGTTTGCGCCGACCATGCTTGAGATTTGGCGTCGCTACAGCGACCGTCTGCCACTCTAGACGCTTCCCCTGAACTCTGCCACAATATTCTTTATGAGTGATGTGCAAGTGAGAGTTATTAACCGATCCCGCTACCCGTTGCCAGCCGTGCAGACCGAGCACGCAGCAGCGGTTGACCTGTGTGCAAATATTGATGAGCCTATTACGCTCGGTTCTTTGGAGCGCCAGCTTGTTCCGACTGGTCTATTCATCGCGTTGCCTCCGGGTTACGAAGCACAGATCCGACCTCGTTCTGGCCTCGCTATCAAGCACGGCATCAGCCTCGTGAACGCACCCGGCACTATCGACGCCGATTACCGTGGCGAGCTCGGTGTGGTTCTGGTGAACCTCAGCCACGAGCCATTCGTCATCAAGGACGGCGAACGAATCGCCCAGATGGTTGTGGCCCGGCATGAAACGGTTACCTGGCAAGAGGTTGAGGTACTCGACGAAACTGAACGCGGTGCGGGCGGGTTTGGTCACACAGGAAAGTAGCGCTATGGCCGAGAAACTCCCCGAAATCTGGCAGGGCCCAGCCGAAGCAATCGGCGAACTTCTGCTCGACAAGAAACTCGAGACGACCGTGCCTGCGCTGAGCCAGGTCCCGCTGCTCGGGTTGGCGATTGCTGCCTACAAGTCTAAAGGCGCGATCAGCGATTATTTGCTTGCGCGAAAGGTACAACAATTTTATTCAGCTTGGGAGCGCCTCGAGGAAGGGGAGCGCCACAAGGTTTATTTGAAGTTTCAGAAGAAGCCAAAAGCCTTTGTAGAGAAATTACTCCTGACGCTCGCGGCCCAAGAGGATATGGAGAAATGCCGTCTGCTGGGCGTGCTGACTGCCTCGTATTTTCAGGGTGATCTGAAGCGTTCTGACTATTTGGAGATGCTCGAGACGGTCGCGCATCTTTCGCTGCGCGATTTGCTATGGCTGAACGGACTGCTGGCGCACGACAGCCTTACTATGCGGCGCCAGGAGGTGAGTGAACGATATGCAATCGTGTTCGTGACGCGTGGCCTGATGGAATCTGAGCAGCCGCTACCCGACGAGCAGCGTACTGGCGACGAGCCATATTACCACCTTACAAAGCTGGGTATTGCCCTGGCCGAGCAGATCGACCTCTGTGATCTCAAGGAAGTGGCATGATCAAAGCGATAATCCTCGACTGTTTTGGTGTTCTCTACATCCCGCAGGACGATTACTTCTACCAGACGGTCATGGCCAACCCGAAGGTACATCATGATGAGATTCGTGACCTCATAAAGCAGAGCGAATACGGCCACATCGACGACGCAACGCTTTTTGCTGGGATCGCCGAGATGACTGGCCTGCCCGTTGAAGAGATTACGACCAAACTGACTTCTGGTTTTGCGCGCAATCAAGAGTTTGTTGATATGCTCCAAGGTTTGCGTTCTCGGTACAAGCTGGCGATGCTCAGTAACCTTGGTCGTGACTCCAGTATTAAGTTCTTTACGCTCGAAGAGCGGGCCAAGCTCTTTGACGCTGTCGTTATCAGCGGTGAGATTGGGATGATCAAGCCAGAGCCTGGGATTTTCGAGTACGCCTGTCGCAAGCTTGGTATCGAGCCGGATGAGGCAGTATTTATCGACGACGCCGAGCGAAACTGTGAAGGTGCTCGCGCGGTTGGTATGCAGGCGATCCACTACGAGTCGTGGCCACAAATCCAGCGTGACCTGACGGCTTTGCTCGAGGCGGATCAGTAATGCCCGAACTCCCAGAGGTCGAGACAGTTCGAATTGGGTTGGCTGCGTTATTGCCGGGTAGGCGAGTGCAGGCTGTCGACTTTGATTGGCCGAAGGGTTTTCCGAACAGCGACGCCGATGTTGCTGCGCATTTAGTTGGCGCTAAAGTCACGGCCGTGAAGCGCCGCGCAAAGGTTCTGCTGATCGAACTCGACAGCGAATACAGCTTAGTTATTCATCTGAAGATGACTGGTCAGCTAGTGTTCCGCGGCGATCAGCGCTTTGGTGCCGGTCATCCGAACGGCAGTCTGGTAGGGGAACTGCCTGATAAGTCCACGCGGGTGACGTTTACGTTCGACGACGGCAGTAAACTATTCTTCAACGACCAGCGTAAGTTTGGCTGGGTGCGGCTACTGCCGACCATCGAGGTCCCGTCTATCGATTTCTTTCAGAAGGTCGGGCCGGAGCCGCTGGCCGACGACTTTACGGCTGATGCATTCATTCAACGGCTCAGACGCCGTGACGGCAGCGCTATCAAGGCAGCATTATTGGACCAAACTGTCGTGGCTGGCGTCGGTAATATTTACGCCGATGAGTCGTTATGGGCGGCCAAGATCCACCCGTTGACCCGCGTAAAAGACGTCGGCGACACCCAACTCCGCGATCTTTACGCCGGACTCATCAACGTCCTCAAGCTCAGCATCGAGAAGGGTGGCTCCACCGACCGTAACTACGTGGACGCCGTCGGCAAACGGGGGAGCTACCTGACGTTTGCGAACGTCTTTCGCCGCGAGGGCCGCCCCTGCTCACGTTGCGGCACAACTATCGTGAAGCTGCGCGTCGCTGGCCGTGGCACGCATATCTGCCCACACTGTCAGGTCGCACCGAAGGGCAAGTCATGATCATCCTATTAACCGGAAGTAATAATTTTGGACTGCGCCAAGCTTGCGATGCCCTGGTTGCTGAGGCGTTGAACAAACATGGTGCGCATTCTATCGAGCGCATCGACGGCGAATCCTTTGATCCTGCGCGACTGCCGGACCTATTGCAGGGCACATCGTTGTTTGCGAGTGAGCGACTTGTGCTGCTGCGCGAACCTAGCAAGAACAAGTCTTTGTGGGAGGCGATTGGTGATTTTATCGAGAAAGTTTCGAGTGAAGTAACATTCGTCATCATAGATTCGTCGCCTGACAAGCGCACGCGCACATACAAGCAGCTTCAGAAGCACGGCACGGTCCGAGAATTTCCGGAGCTTAACGAAGTTGAACTGACGAAATGGCTCGTGACTACTGCGAAGGTTGAGGGCGCTACATTGGATAGCCGCACAGCCACCTATTTGGTTCGTCTGGCAGGGACAGACCAGTGGAAGCTGTGGAGTGAGCTGCAGAAGCTCATCGCCGCCGACCCCTCCGTTACGAAGGAAACGATCGACCGCTTGGTTGAACCGAGTCCTCAAGCGAGCGTCTTTGACCTGTTGGACTCAGCGCTCCAGGGCAATGCCGTCCGCGCCATGGAGTTATTGGGGAAGCTAAAAGCCAGCGAAGACCCGTACAAACTTTTTGGACTGCTCGTCAGTCAAGTGCATACGTTAGCGGTTGTAGCGACGGCGCAGGGCAAATCGCCCGATATGGTGGCTAAGGAGGCTGGCATCCATCCGTTTGTGGTCCGCAAGATGCAGCCGTTGGCGCGCAGCCTCAATTACGCTCAGCTGCAAGGTATCATCGCTAGCGTCGCTAAAGCTGACATGCAGATGAAATCAACGGGCGCCGATCCCTGGACTTTGCTGGAGCAGAGTCTGGGTAAGATCGCGAGTCGGCTTTCGTAGATTTAGATAATATTGTGATATAGTATTTTCGCAAAGACAGTTCGCGGTCCCTGGCCATTGGAGAGGCAGTGGGCGATAGAGGAGTGATTTTCTTTCGGCTCGATAGTAGGCAGCTTTCGGCGGAACATGCCATGGCTGCCCTGCGTCATATGGCCGTGCTGGTTAACGGCACGGCAGGAGATGGGAGCTCCGTCGGCTACAATCTGCAGGCTGGTATTCGGCCTTCAGACGACGGGGTGTACTGGGTGGGCTTTAATGCCAGATACTGGGGTAAATTGTTTGAACTTGTGTTGGTGCGCTACCGCGTATCGGCGCGAAGTTCGGACACACTTCCTGGTGGTGATCAGCCGATCCTGCGAAATATCACGTCTCGCCACGACATTCGCTGCACCCTTCCTGCGCCTCTGACAGAAGAGGAGCAGAAGATGAGCGCGGTCGACGAGGCGTTGGATCTGCTGGGCCATGCAATGAAGGGCGCTCGGCGTCGGAGAAGGCGCCGTCGATGACATCCGGGGCGGTGGGCGTGATTACATGCCTGCCGCCTTGGGAGGACTGTCTTTGCGAATCACCTTGGGCTGGGGTGAAGGTAGGAATTTGATTGAATTTATGGTATAGTACACGTGTTTTGGGACGCCATGCGGCGACCTAAGCATGGCAAAAGATTGTCTCATCGAGGAGGTAGGAACGTGAGCGGAGATCAGCCCGGCTCTCAGCACGGCGAAGTTTCGATGCTTCCGACCCCGGAAGAGGCCGCCGCCGAACAGCGAGGAGTCGTGTTCTACCGCGTCAGGAAGAGCCACCTTTCCCTGGCGGACACGCTGGGGGCGGTTATCGCCATCGTCAACATGGCGACCCACCAGGGTCCCGGGCGTCACACTCCCGAGGGCCAGACCTACGGGTTCCGATTCGGACTGCGGGTGAACGACGACATCTACTGGGTCGGGTTCAACCACCTGGCCTTCGGGGCGATGTTCGAGCAGGCACTTCGGGCGGCGGGGGTGAAGCCCCACCGCGCGTACCAGCTCCCGGGCGGCGACCCCAACAAGCAGCTGGGGGTCGTAACCGCCGAGATGCTCCAGACGCGACGCGACAAGATGCTCGCGGAGGCCGCGGGGAAGCCGGCCGGCAACAAGGCGATCATGGCCTCCGCCCGCGAGCAGCTCATGGGCAAGGACGGCCCTCTGGGGTTCCTGGTGCCTCGCCTCGGCAAAAAACGCCAGGGTGGCAAGTCGACCGAGAAGTGATGACGCGATGGACGGCGCTCCGTGGGATCGAGATTCGTACGATGAGTCTCTGCCCGCGGTGGCGCCGCCCGTCGAAAGATCTTTTGCCTTCTCCATATTTTCCTCACCGAGTAGTGGGGGATATATGCAGAAGTTGTAGAAAACATTTTGTATTTATTGTATAATATGCAAGTTTTAGGGCGCCTCCAGGCGCACTAGACATGGCAAAAGGTTTCATCGACCTACGATCTACGAGAAGGAGGTCGCGATGGCCAGAGGCAGATCAGCCTCAGATGGTCCAAGTAACTATCCGGAAGGAGACCATCCCACCGGCGTCGTTTTCTACCGCATCGATTCACGTCGACTGCCGTGGGAAGCGTGCAAGGATGTCGTCATCGACATCGCCCAGGAGTTCGCGTCGCAAGGTCCGTTCGTCGTCCGCGTCGGACGTCGCGAGGACGGCAAGTTCTACTGGCTGGGCTTCAACGCCGTCGAGTGCGGAGAGGCCTTCGAGCGGGATGTCGACACTGACGCCCTGAAGATCAAAAGGGCAGACAGCCTCCCTGGGAGTGGCAGGCTGCGCCAGGTCCTCTCCGAACAGCAGCTCGCCGAGCTGGGACCACAGCCGGAGCCCGAATGGGGCGGCGTTTCACCTGACGCGCCTCCGACACCCCACTACGCCGACGAGTACTACGGAGTGGTCTACTACCGACTCCTGCGCACCGAGCTCGACCCGACGCTCGCGGTCGACGCGGTCAGGGACATCGCTGCGCTCATGCTCCACCCGGTGGGGCACGCACTCCCGTTTGCACTGCGCTGTGGCACCGTTCCGGCGGGCGACTGTTACTGGGTCGTGCTCAACAGCGCGGCCGCAGGGCTCATGTTCGAACGGTTCCTGCTTGCCGAGAAGGTCAAGGTCGGGAAGCAGAGCGTTCGGCCTGACAACGTCCCGAACCGGCCGCTGCGCTCCGTCCTGCAACTCGATGGTGTGCCGCCTCTTCCTCTCGCTCCGTCGACCCCGATGGGCCCGCCGCCCCGAAGGCCCAGGGTGACCTCTGAGCCTCCAGCCGAACCGGTGCGGGCGCAGCGGGATCGCTTGGCCTGGGCGAAGTCGATCGACATGTCGAGGCTGATGGGGAAGATCCGGATTCCTGGCCGTCGTTCGCGACAGGATCCGCCAGAGTAGGCGTAGCTCACGGGGGCGGTAGCCAAGAGCGACCGCCCCCTGAGCTGCCCTGCTCGGAAGAGACCTTTTGCCGCCTCTCCTTGGGTTACGAAGCTCGTGACTCGAGGAGAGGTTTATGATATAGTATTCAAGTTTTGGGCCGTCAATCGGCCCTTACGTGGTAAGTGCAGCTATCCGCTACTAGGGGAGGCAGAAATGCCCGGAGCAAGGCCGATCGTCGCGTTCTTCGACATGAACGTGGGACGTGGTGTCCCAATCCAACAGGTTCACGAGATGCTCCGTGAGGTGGTGCGCCGCCTGGGCCGCAACAACTGCGGCGTCATCGAGGCGACACCGCCGTGCGAACACGGTCGGTACATCGTGAGCTTCACGGACGTCACCGCGGCCAACCTGTTCGAGCAGATCTACAACCGGAGCAGCCACAGGGCGCAGCGAAGCAGCACCCCGCCTCAGAACGTCGAGGTCGTGCTGAGCTTCGTCGGCGTGCTGGTGCCTCTGGATGTGTTCATGCGCCGCATGGGGCGCAACAACTGACACGTGTACGTGTCTGGCTGGGCGGCGGGGAGTCCTCGCCGCCCAGCCAGGCAGCTGCACTTACCGTCTATCCTGACGCAATCAAAAACAGCCCCGGAGGGCTGTCATTG
>CAZJVU010000019.1:0-1492 GCA_964550035.1 uncultured Candidatus Saccharibacteria bacterium
GTGAGAGCTGGCGTCTCGGCGAGTTGTTTGACCACCGTTTCTGCTTATGCTACAGTGAGCTTAAACTCTATATATACAAACAAAAAGGTAGTTCAAAAGTGCAGGAATCCTCCAACTCCAAGCAGCTCATCGCCGACAAAATCAAGCAGTCAGCGAATATTCTGGTTACTGTCAGTTCCAACCCATCCGTTGACGCACTGACCGCAGCATTGGGCCTGACGCTCATGCTCAACAAGCTCGACAAGCACGCCACGGCCGTATTCAGCGGTGTTATTCCGCCAGCCATTAATTTCTTGGAGCCAGGCAAAACATTCGAGAATAACGTCGATAGCCTGCGCGATTTCATCATTGCCCTGGACAAGGACAAGGCTGACCGCCTGCGCTATAAGGTGGAGGACGACGTTGTTCGTATCTTCATCACCCCGTACCGCACCAAGATTTCGCAGACCGATCTGCAGTTTAGTCAGGGTGACTTCAATGTTGACCTCATTATCGCATTGGGAGTCGAAGACCAGAAGGATCTCGACCAGGCGATCACAGCGCACGGACGCATTCTGCACGACGCAACCGTTGCGACTATTAACTCAACTGCGCAAAAGAGCAGTCTCGGCTCTATCAACTGGCAGGACTCTCACGCCAGCTCGCTTAGTGAAATGCTCGCCAGCATGGCTGACGCCCTCAAGGCCGGTATCCTCGACCAACAGATTAGCACTGCGCTTTTGACCGGTATTGTTGCCAGCACCGAACGCTTCAGCAACCAGAAGACAACGCCTCACGTCATGACCATCTCGGCCCAGTTGATGGCCGCTGGCGCAAACCAGCAGCTCATCGCGACCAAGCTGCAGACGATTCCCGCGCCTGTTTCACCTCGCCGCGAGAACCCCAAGGCGCAACAGCCAGCACCAGAAACCAGCAAGAAGGTAAGTGCCGAAAGCGCCGATGACGGTGAAATGCACATTAATCACGGCCAGGAGCCAAAGGAAGCGCCAGCTCCGTTGCCCCTAGAGCCTGTCGCCGAACCTGAACCCGTCGAATCCGAATCAGAACCCGAGCCGGAGCCAGAGCCAGAATTGGCTATCGCACCACCAGCTGCGCAGAATTTTGACGACCTCAAGGAAGCTATTCAGCAAGAAACCGTCCAAGGCGCACCGCAACGCGAGATGGTTGAGCCGCCAACACCTGGTAGCCACAATATTAACGACGAGAGTACCGAGGGCGGAGAAGGGCAGGTTGAAGGCGACGAAGAAAGCTACCTGACAACTCATCCGTCATGGCAGGGTCGCGAGATCAAGCCGCCAAGCATGGGCGGGACGCTTAACGCGACTTCCGAGCAAGCCTTGCAGGACAAGATTCGCGAAGAAGCAGAGCAGAAGCGCAACCGAACCATTCTGACGCACGGCGCCGCCGGCCAGCCAGCCGAACAGCAGCCACAGTCAGCATCTGCCAAGCGTCGCAAGCGCAAGAAAAATAATCAGAATCAGCAAGACCAGCC
>CAZJVU010000019.1:1592-4760 GCA_964550035.1 uncultured Candidatus Saccharibacteria bacterium
CAGCCCGCACCCGCACCTGTTCAGGCTCCTGAGCCAGTACAGCCCCCTGCGCCTGTCGTGCCTGAGCCAGCCCCTGCCCCTGAGCCGCCAGCACCTCAGGCAGCGTTGCCAGAACCAGCTCCAGCTCCTGAGTCGCCAGCTCCGTTGCCAGAGCCTATTGCTCCTGCACCTGAGCCCGAACCAGAGCCTAAGCTCCCAGAGATTCCAGTGGCGCCGCCAGCACTCGTCGTCGCTGAGCCTTTGACGCCACCCGCTGAACAGCCCGCTGCTCCGGCGCCAGCACCTGCAGAACCAGCTCCAGCTCCTGTGGAGCCTACTCCTCAGCCTGCCGAGGGACCTACGCTAGAAGAGCTCGAACGTGAAGCCGCTAACCACGCAGCTCAAGCCGTTGCGCCGCAGACGTTGAGCGAACTCGAGGCCGAAGCTCACGCTCACGCCTCCAAAGTTGCTGCCCCTCAGGCCGCTCAAAGTCCAGCTCCAAGCGAGTTAGGCGCTATGCCAATGCCGCAGCCACTCGAAGCACCAACGCCAGCAGTTCCGACGCCTGCGCCGCAACCCGAGATGCCACCAACTGGTTTGCCACCGCTTCCTCCGATGCCGGACTTTAGTACGCTGCCACCAGTTCCGGCAGCTCCAGAGCTACCTCAGTTACCACAACAGCCATTGCAGCAGCCTGCAATGCCACAACCGCTGCAACAACCACCGCAGGCGCCTCAACAGACGCCGCCAGCAGCCCCAACTGATCCTGCTCAGTTCCGCATTCCTGGCCAATAGGTCATTGCAAACTCGTAGTGAGTTCGTGTAAAATTGCCTAATCCATCTCACAAAACCCACTCAATGAGGAGGCGGTTTACCTAATGGCTGGTATGGGCGCTACGCTCAATCCCACCTGCCGTGCTGAGCTGGAGATCGCTATGCAGCGACTCTCTCAGGGTGCGGGCACCACGTACGGCATCAGCACACGCTACCGCGAGAACATCGCGAGCGTTTCGGTGTCCACCATCGTGGCGGTCCTGGACCTTCACGCCCGCGTCACGTTCCCGTCCAGGATGCAACCCAGCGTCCGCCGCATCAAGTGGCGTGACGTGCAGTACGAAGGTACCCGTCGCGGGACGCTCTACGTCCTGACGCGTGTCGGGCAGCCTCCGATGTACTTCGCCATCTCCCAGACGGAAGTCCGTAAGGTGGTGGCCAGGAAGAGCTGAGGTCGCGAGATGAGCAGAGCGGGGCGCGTGATGAGCGTGCCCCGCTCTGCAGGTAATTTTGTCGAAATTATTGTATAGTAATATTCGTCCAATCGGTGGGCGACCTAGAGGGGTGAGGAATGATATCCGCCGCCGAAAGACGCGAACTGCGCGCAGCCTTGCAGTCGATGGTTGATGAGCTCTTCAAGAGAGAAGGCAACCTTGCCGACGTCGACCTCCAGAGGTTTCATGCTCAGTTCGAGCAACGCGAACTGCAAAAAATCGTGACCTTGGTGTCGCGACTCGTATCGACGCGGTCGTTCGGCCACTTCGGAGTCGAGGTCGTTGAGTCACGTGTCATTGGGGGAGACCTGTTCAAGTGCAGGGTCTTTCTGCGGTTCGTGGAGGTTACGCCGCCGGGATCAACCGGTAGGCCCGCATGCAGGGCCTTTGCCTTCGGTCCCCGGAAAGGGGTGGTGATCAAGCGGTAGCGCGCAGGTTGGCGGGCGCGGATCAGGTTTTCCGTGCCCGCCAGCTGTCAACATAAGGGATAATGTAGTTATGAATGGAATTATACTCATAGATAAACCAGCTGGCGTGTCCAGCTTTGGCGTCGTGGCTCGCGTCCGTTGGTTGCTGAGCCAGAAGGCGGGCAAGAAGGTCAAAGTAGGCCACACTGGCACGCTGGACCCGTTTGCGACGGGTTTGATGATCATTGTGGTGGGTGAGTACTGTAAGCGCGCCGGCGAGTTCAGTAAGCTCGACAAGAGCTATGAGGCGACGCTTCGTTTGGGGCAGACGAGCTCAACAGGCGACCCGGAGGGCGAGATTACGCCCGTCACTGACCGCAAACCGGCTGAAGACGAACTCCGTGAAGCGCTTGCGCCTTTCCGCGGGGTTATCACACAGACGCCACCGAGCTACAGCGCTATCAAGATCGACGGTGTGCGTGCCTACAAGCTTGCGCGCGCGGGAAAGGCAGTCGAGATGCCGACTCGAGAGGTGACCGTCCACAAACTTGATCTTTTGAACTACGAATATCCCGAGGCGCAAATCCTTGCGCATGTGAGCAGCGGTACATATATTCGCACGCTCGCAGAAGATATCGGCAAGCGCTTGGAGACGGGTGCGTACCTGACTGCGCTGCGTCGCACGGTGGTAGGTAAGTATGATATTAAGGACGCCGTTGCGCTGCCAGATGTGCAATCTGCAGACGATCTGACGCTTCTGGAGCTATAGGGGCGGATTGTGTTGCTAAACTGTTCCTGATCTGATAAAATAACCTTCGATGATTACTAAAGAAGCAAAGCAACAGGTCATTACTGACAACCAGCGTCACAAGACTGACGTCGGTTCGACTCAAGTCCAAGTTGCAGTTCTCACCACTCGTATTCGCGAGCTGACTGAACACCTCAAGCAGAACAAGCACGACAATCACGGTCGTCGCGGTCTTCTGCAGATGGTAGGTCGCCGCAAGCGTCTGTTGGGCTACATGCAGCAGAAGGATTACGCCGGTTATCAGGCATTGATCGCACGTCTCGGACTCCGCAAATAGCGCTCGCTTCTGCGGAGTTCTTTACTTGTACCTACAAAATTAACTCACCCCGCGCCCGTCTGTTAGGTGGTGGATTTGAACTAAGAAGACCTTGGTTGAAACCCGTTACCTAGGCGGATTACCCGCGGGGATGACTCAGAAAGGAAACTCTATTATGAGTAATATTATCAACCCTTTTGGCAAAGACATTGTCAAAGTTGAGACTGAGTTCTGTGGTCGTACGCTTAGCCTAGAGGTCAACCGTGTTGGTTTCCGAACCAGCGCGAGTGTTCTTGTGAGCTATGGCGACACCGTTGTGCTGGGTACGGCTATGGTGGCCAACAGCCCAGTTAAGGGATTCGACTATTTCCCACTCAGCATCGATTACGAAGAAAAAATGTATGCAGCTGGCAAGATCAGCGGCAGCCGTTTTATCAAGCGTGAAGGCCG